>CAVUBO010000001.1:0-4214 GCA_963739785.1 uncultured Actinomycetota bacterium
TCCCTCCGCATGACGTCCTGCGCTTCCCGCGGCACGAAGTTCCGGCCCGGCAACGCCACCGACGCCACGACGGCGCCGGCGAAGCAGATCCCCGCCACCAGCAGGCACGCGGCGTGCAGCCCCGCCAGGAACGAGTCCTGGGCGGCGGTCACCAGTGACGGGTTGCTCTGCGCCATCCCCATCGCCACGGCGACCGAGTCCTTCGCCTGCTCGACGCGGCTCCCGCCCACGGTCGAGAAGGCGCCGTCGGCCAGGCGTGCGGCGTACACGGAGGAGAACAGCGAGCCGACGATCGCGACACCCAGCGTGGCGCCCAGCTCGCGGGTGGCGTCGTTGACGCCCGAGCCGACGCCGGCGCGGGCCGGCGGCAGGACGAGCATGATCGACTCGGTCGCGGGCGTCGAGATCAGGCCCATGCCCAGGCCCATGAGGACCATCTGCGGGACGATCGTCGACGAGTAGGGCGTGTCGACGGTCGCCGTGGACACCCAGGCCATCGCGCTCCCGAACATCACCAGCCCGGTGGTCACCACCGCCTTCGTGCCGACCCGCGGCGCCAGGATGCCTCCGGTGACGGAGGCGACCGCGATGCTGATCGCGACCGGCAGGATGCGGGCGCCGGTGGAGAGCGGACCGTAGCCGCGGACCAGCTGGAAGTACTGCGTGATCAGGAAGATGAAGCCGGCCAGGGCGAAGAACGTGATCATGACCGCTCCGCTGGCCGCGCTGAAGCGGCGGTCGCTGAAGAGGTCGACGTCGAGCATCGGGTGCGCGGCGCGCCGTTCCACGGCCACGAACACGGCGGCGAGCACCGCGGTCACGCGCGAAGCCACCCAGCGTGGTGGTCGAGGACCAGCCGCGGCTCGGTGCCTCGATGATCGTCCAGGTGAGCAGGCTGAGCATCGCCACGGAGACCCCGAGACCGGGGACGTCGAGGCGGGGCACGCCCGGGTCGCGGGACTCCGGGACCAGCGAACGCCGTGAGCAGGGCGGCGAAGACGGCGACCGGCGCGAGGGCGAGGAACACGCTGCCCCAGTAGTAGTGGTCGAGCAGGAAGCCACCGGTCACCGGGCCGAGGGCCACGCCCGCGCCGACCACCGCGCCCCAGCCGCCGAGGGCGGCCGCCCGCTGCCTGCGGTCGGGGAACGTGTTGGCGATGACCGACAGCGTGGTGGGGAAGATCAGGGCGGCGAAGACACCCATGCCGACCCGCGAGGCGATGAGCGCGTCGGTGCTGCTGACGAGCGCCCCGACGACGCTGGTCGCGGCGAAGCCGAGGAGGCCGACGACGAGCGCGGGGCGCCGGCCGTAGCGGTCCGAGAGGCTGCCGGCGGCCAGCACCAGCGCGGCGAAGGCGAGGTTGTAGCCGTCGACCACCCACTGGAGCCCACGCGTGCCGGCGTCCAGCTCCCGGGCGATGCTCGGGAGGGCGACGTTGACGATCGTGACGTCGAGGTTGATGGCCAGGGCGGCGGTGTAGACCGCCAGCAGGATCCCGAACTTGCGGCTCATGATGCGCTCCGAAGGGAATGTGGACAGTGTCAACATCAACAGTGAAGCACCGGATGTGGGCACTGTCAACATTGCCGTAGGATCGCCGCGTGACCAGCTACCACCACGGAAACCTCCGCGAGGAGCTCGTCCGCGCCGCCGTGGGTCTGGCCCGCGAGAAGGGCGAGGCCGGCGTCGTCCTGCGCGAGGTCGCCCGGCGGACGCGGGTCTCGCACAACGCGGCGTACCGGCACTTCGCCGACCGGGACGAGCTGCTCACCGAGGTGGCCCGGGCGGGCCTGGCGGATCTCGCCGCGGCGATGGCCGAGCGGTCGGACGACGCGGGGGGCGGCTCGGCCGCCGAGCGGGCACGCCGGCGGCTGCGGGAGATCGGCCGGGCCTATGTGCACTTCGCGCTCCGGGAGCCGGGGCTCTTCGGGGTGGCGTTCGCGGCACACGTGCCCGAGGACGCGGGGGAGAACCCGGAGGCCGATCCCTACGCGTTGCTCGGGCGCGCCCTCGACGAGATGGTCGAGGCCGGCGCGATGCTCCCCGAGCGGCGGCCCGGGGCGGAGACGGTGTGCTGGTCGGCCGTGCACGGCTTCGCGGTCCTGCACCTTGACGGACCGCTGCGCGACCTGCCGGAAGCCGAGCGCGAGGTCGCTCTGGACGGGATGCTCGCCGCCATCGAACGTGGGCTCGGCGAACCCTCCTGAGACGTCAGCCGGGGGACTCGGCGTCCGAAACCAGCGCCTGGATCGACGGGAGCTGCGCGACCGCGTTCACCACGACGGAGAACACCAGCAGCGCCAGCGCCCAGCCGGTGTGCCCCGCGTCCCAGAGCGCGAGCGAGGCGAGCCCGAAGACCAGGACCTTGGCGACCGGGCGGCCGACCGGACCGCCGTACCTCGCCTTCGGCGACGCCAGGAGGAACCAGACCGTCATCGCCAGCAGCGGCAGCAGCCAGACCAGCAGCCACGCGGGGGAGGACTGCCACCCCCACACGCCGAAGGCCGCCATGGCGAGCAGCTCGTCGAGGAAGACGAGGCCGAGCACGCACCATCCGAAGACCGTCACCGACACATTGTGGGTCAGTAGGGCCGCAGCCTTCCTCCGAGTTCAGGTCTGAGCCTCCGCTCTGAGAGGATCCCGCCCATGCGCGTGCACCTCGGTTCCGACCATGCCGGCCTCGATCTGAAGGACCACCTCGGATCCTGGCTCACCACGAACGGCTACGAGCCCGTCGACCACGGGCCGTTCGTCTACGACGCCCTCGACGACTACCCGGTCTTCTGCCTCCGGGCGGCCGAGGGTGTGGCGACCGACCGCGGTCGTGGCCTCGACAGTCTCGGGGTCGTGATCGGCGGCTCCGGCAACGGGGAGCAGATGGCCGCCAACAAGGTCCTCGGCATCCGCGCGGCGCTGGTCTGGTCGGAGGAGACCGCGGTCCTGGCCCGCGAGCACAACGACGCCAACGTCGTCTCGGTCGGTGGCCGCATGCACTCCCTGGAGGACATGACCCGCTTCGTGGAGGTCTTCTTGGCCACGCCGTTCACCGGCGACGAGCGGCACGTGCGCCGCATCGGCCAGCTCGCGTCGTACGAGACCACCCGCGAGCTCCCGCCGCTGCCGGAGTCCGCCCAGGGGTCCGGTGCCTGAGGGACACACCCTGCACCGGCTCGCCGGTGAGCTCGGCGCCACCTTCGGGGGACGGGTCGTCCGGGTCGGCAGCCCGCAGGGCCGGTTCGCGGACTCCGCCCGGCTCCTCGACGGCACGGTGCTCGAGGGCGCCGAGGCGTGGGGCAAGCACCTGTTCATCGGCTTCGCCCAGGACCGGTACGTGCACGTGCACCTCGGTCTCTACGGCAAGCTCGACGTCCGGGCCTCCGTGCCCGAGCTGCCCGCACCTGTCGGCCAGGTCCGGCTCCGCCTGGTCGCCGACGCGGCGCCCGGAGAGCTGTCGTACGCCGACCTCCGCGGGGCCACCACCTGCGACCTGGTCACCCGCGCGCAGCGCGACGCCGTCGTCGACCGGTCCGGTCCCGACCCGATCCGGGCGGCGGGTTTCCCCGGTCAGCCCGGGAAACCCGCCGCCGATGCGGACCCGATGCGGGCCTGGGAGCGGATCCGGCGCAGCCGCGCCCCGATCGGCGGGCTGCTGATGGACCAGACGGTCCTGGCGGGCGTGGGCAACGTCTACCGCGCCGAGGTCCTGTTCCGGCACCGGATGCACCCGCTGCGCCCCGGCCACACGCTGCGGGTCGGGCAGTGGAGCGCGATGTGGGACGACCTCGTCGAGCTGATGTCGGAAGGTGTGCGGACCGGCCGGATCGACACGGTGCGGCCCGAGCACACCCCGGAAGCAATGGGGCGCCCCCCGCGTGTGGACGACCACGGCGGCGAGGTCTACGTCTACCGTCGGACCGGGCAGCCCTGCCACGTGTGCGGATCGACGGTCCGCACCGAGGTGCTGCAAGGCAGGAACCTGTTCTGGTGTCCCACGTGCCAGCGCCGTTTCCGCTCCCGAGCGATGTCCCGAGCAATACAGTGAAGTCACTGCGAGACCAAGGACGGACGACGATGACCGCTCTGCGTGAGCCGGCCCTGCGCGCCCGGCCCGTCGCGGTGCGCCGTTCGGTGCGCACCGTGGTGCGCCGGAGCGCCCCACCCGAGAACCGGGTGCTGGCCCTGCTCGTCCTCGGGACGGTGCTGATCGCGGCCT
>CAVUBO010000002.1:0-297859 GCA_963739785.1 uncultured Actinomycetota bacterium
CGACGGTGTCGCTCTCCGTCGACCCCGTCGCCCTGTCGTACCTGCTCGAGGGGACCGGCCCGGTGCCGGTGCCCGGTGGGGAGCACTCACCGCGGCAACGCCGTGCGACCTGCTGCTCAGCGACGTCTACCAGACCCAGCCCGACCCGGCCGCCCAGGACGCGTTCTTCGCCCGGGCCGCGAAGGCGGTCTTCGAGCGCAGTGACGTCCGGGCAGGGTGAGCCGTCACGGTCGTGGAGGCGCTGTCGCGGGCGGGACGTGAGGGGCGGCTCTACGCGTGGTCCTCCAAGCGTGACGAGCAGCGCTGCTCGACGAGACCGCCCTGGGTGGGCGGTCCCGCGACGTGCCGGGCGGCCCAGCCGTTCGTGGGCGTGTTCCTCAACGACGGCACCGGCGCGAAGATGCAGTACTTCCTCGACCACCGCGTCGACGTGAAGCCGGTCATCCTGCAACGGCGCGGGCACGCCAGAAGCTCGAGGTCACGGTCACGCTGTCGTCCCGTGCGCCCGCGAACGCCGCGGAGCTGCCGTCGTACGTCGTCGGCATGGCGAAGCAGCTGGACATCCGGCCGGGCAGCATGCGGGTCAACACCTACCTCTACGCGCCGATCGGCGGGTGGATCGACGCCTCCGCCGTCGACGGCGAGGAGATCCCGCTGAACGAGCTCGAGCACGACGGCCACGCGGTGGGCTCACGGACCGTGGAGATCGCGCCCGGCCAGACCCGCACGCTGACCTACACCGTCATGTCGGGGCTCGACCAGCCGGGCAAGGTCAACCTTCGTGTGACGCCGGGAGTTCGCAGCTCCGGGGTGGGCATGGTCGGGCAGTCTGCCTGCCTCGACGGGTAGCTCCCGGGCCTTGTGAGAGGTCTGGGGGCTGTCCCCCATTCTCGTCGCGCCACGTCCCCCATCCGGGCTGTTTTCGCCGCCGCCCGCGTTCAGGGCCGATGACTAGGTCTTCGGGGCTGACCCGCCGCGCGCCTGCGTCTAGCCCATAGGGCATCTGCCCGATGGGCTTTCAAGTGATGAGGGAAGTTGTTCGGTGATGTTCACCGGGCAGGTGCGCGCCGCCCGGATCCCCCGAGCACAAGCGGGGCAGCCCGGCATGATGAGGCGGCCCTTCGAGGCGGGCAGAGGGCGTGTCCCCCCGCCGTCAACGGGCAGTAGTAGCCGCTCCGACTGCGGGTCTACGTTCGGCCAAACAGCCATGCCGACGATCCTGAGGGGGTCACCATGCGTCGGAGCGCGATCACAAGAATTGTTTCCGCCCTCGCTGTAGGAGCTTTGCTGGCCGTCGGCCAAGTGAGTGGCGCCGGATCCGTGGCTGCTTCGCCCTCGGGCGACGACGGTTATCACCACAGCCATGATGGGGACCGGCACGACGGGTATCGCAAGTCGTCGAAGGTAGAGACCTGGACCGATGTCTCCGTGTACTCCAGCCGAACCGTCTGCGCCACGGTCTCGAGCCATTCAGGCACCCCGCGCGGGTCGGTGACCTTCTACCTCTCGGGATACTCGAGCGCCACCAAGTACCTGTCCTACGGCAAGGCCTGCGCGACGCTGCCGAGCAGTCTCGTGTCCGGCAAGACCTACCGGGTCGCCGCCAGGTACAACGGCCAGTACCCGTGGCTGCCGAGCTGGGACAGCGAGTACTTCACCGTGAAGAAGTACTACGACCACGACCACAACAAGTACGACCATGACCGGCACGGCTACAAGCACGACGACCACGACGGCTACAAGAACGACGACGACAGCAAGAAGAACGACGACGGGCACAAGCGCTACAAGCACAGGGACCGGCACAGCTACGACCCTGACAAGCGCTACCACTCGGACGACCCGAAGAAGCGCTCACGACAAGTGCGACTACGAGAACAAGCACTCCAGCACGAACCGGACCTACAGCAAGGTCAAGGACGACGAGGAGTGTGAGTACCCGAAGCCCACGTACCACTACGCGGACTGAGCATCGGTAAGCACTGACCAGCTCACATAGTCAGCACCTCAAGCGCTCCGGCGGACCCTCAGGGCTCGCCGGAGCTGCTGTGTGCGGCGGTGCTGGCTGCTAGCAACCTCGGAAGTCGCGATTCGCCTTGTTTGTAAGGGTGATCGGACGCGAGTGTGTGCTGTCTCACCCCTGGATGCCTTGCATCTGCTTGCAACAGTTAGCACCATGGAGACATGGCCAAGACGAAGGTCGGCAAGACCGTCGAGAACCTCGGGGACTACCTCCGGGAGCAGCGCGTCAGCGCCCAGCTCTCGCTGAGGCAGCTCGCCGAGCAGACCGGCGTGTCGAACCCGTACCTCAGCCAGATCGAGCGTGGTCTGCGCCGGCCGTCCGCGGAAGTGCTTCAGCAGCTCGCCAAGGCGCTCCGCATCTCTGCCGAGACCCTGTACGTCCGGGCCGGGATCCTCGACCCGGACGAGCAGGGCGCCCGCTCCGTGGAGCTGGCGGTCCTCGCTGATGCGGGGCTGACCGAACGGCAGAAGCAGGCGCTGCTGGACGTGTACCAGTCCTTCCGCGCAGCCAATGGCACATCGGCCGACCCGGCACCGGGTCCGGCCGGAACACCCACTCCCGGTGAGGGAACAGCGCTCACCGGGGACACCCAGGAGGTAGCAAATGGCCCGCAAGATTGACGCCACCCGTCCGCTCTACGCCGTCGTCGGCGCCGGTGACCTCGCGGTCGAGTACGCCCGCAACGCCACCGCCGACGTGCAGGCTCGTGTCGCCAAGATCGACCTCGAGCCCAAGGCGCTGCGCGACCAGGCCCGCACCGTCGTGACCGCTCGCATCGACGAGCTCACCGAGGACGCCAAGGGGGCTCGCAGCACCGTCGAGTCCCGCGCCAAGGAGGCCCGTGCGCAGGCCGAGAAGCGCGCGAAGGACGCTCGCACGCAGGCCGAGAAGCGCGCCAAGGACGCCCGCACGCAGCTCGAGACCTACGTGAACGAGGCCGTTGCCGAGGTCACCGAGACCTACGGCGACCTCGCCGCCCGTGGCCGTGACCTCGTCGCCCGGATCCGTCGCCAGCAGGCGACCCAGGACGCGAAGGCCGCGACCAAGACCACGGTCGCGAAGGCCAAGACCGCGAAGACGCAGACCAAGAAGTCGGCCAAGAGCACGGCCGGCACCGCGAAGGCCGCCTCCAAGGCGACCTCCGACTCGGCCAAGAAGACCGCCGGCACCGCGAAGCGCACCGCCAAGTCGACGTCCACGTCGGCGAAGAAGGCTGCCTCGGCTTCCGCCAAGGCCGCCGGCGACGCCACCGAGAAGGTCGGCGACTGAACAGTCCCGGCACCAGCCGGCTGAGCAACATCCACGATGCCCCCGTCGTACGGCGGGGGCATCGTGCTGTCCGCGTACGATGGGACCGTGCTTTTCGTCCTCGACCTCCAGAACTACATCGTCCTCGCCGGCGCGATCCTGCTCTTCGCGCTCGAGGCGTTCGCCTTCGTCGACGCGGTGTCGCACCGCCCCGACGCCTTCCACGCCGCCGACAAGCAGAACAAGACGATGTGGCTGGTGATCCTCGGCGTCGCGCTCGCCGCGCACATGCTGATCTGGCACCCGATCCACATCCTCAACATGGTCGGCGCGGTCGCCTCGATCGTGTACCTGGTCGACGTACGGCCTGCGCTTCGCTCCCTCACCCGCCGCTGAGCCGGTATCCTGGGCAGTCGCTACGAGCTGGGGAGTTCGTAGCGATATTTCAACTTAAGGGGGACCAGTGGTAGCCGTCCTCGGGGGCGTCGCAGGAGAGCAGCGTGAAGGGTCGCAACCGGACCCGCCGCCTCATCGGCAGGCTGATGTGGCTCGTCGCCGTGCTCGACCTGCTCGCGATCACCGCCTCCGTCCTGCTCGCGTGGGACCTGCGGCTGAACCTGGACGTCTGGACCTCCGACCTCGACCCCGACCGTCCCCTGTCGGCCAGCGTGGGGCCCTGGATCGTGCTGGTCTGGATGCTCGCCCTCGCCGCCCACGGCGCCTACTCCCCACGCCTCTTCGGGGCCGGCAACGACGAGTTCAAGACCGTCTACCTGGGTTCGGTCGTCACGGCCGGCACGGTGGGCATGGCGTCGTTCCTGCTCCAGCTCGAGCTCTCCCGTGGCTTCGTCCTGCTCACGTTCTTCCTGGGCATCCCGATGCTGATCCTCGAGCGCTACCTCGCCCGCAAGGCTCTCCACCGGCTGCGGGTGCGCGGGCGTCTCCTGCACCGGGTCGTCGCAGTGGGTGGCCCCAGCGCGGTCAAGGAGCTGGCGGTCGTGATGCGACGCGAGCGCCACGCCGGCTACGAGATCGTCGGCGCGTGCGTGCCGCGGGGCATCCCGGCCGACGAGGACGAGATGACCGTCCCGCACCTCGGCTCGGTCGGCGACACCGCGGCGAGTGTGCGACGAGGTGGGAGCCGACACCGGTGCTGGTGGCCCGCGGCGGCTACTCCTCGTCGGCCGACCTGCGGCGGATCGCCTGGGACCTCGAGGGCTCGGACATCGACCTGGTCGTCGTACCGTCCCTCACCGACGTGGCAGGTCCACGGATCCACATGCGACCTGTCGCCGGCCTCCCGCTGCGTGCACGTCGAGGACCCGCAGGTCGACGAGGCGGCGGGCTACAGCAAGCGAGTCTTCGACGTGCTGGGCGCCCTCTTCGGGATCCTGCTGATCAGCCCGCTCCTCATCGTCGTCGCGATCCTCGTGAGACTCCAGGACGGTGGGCCGGTCTTCTTCCGCCAGCCCAGGATCGGCCGGGACGGTGCCGAGTTCGGCATGCTGAAGTTCCGCTCGATGGCTCCCGACGCCGACCAGCGTCGACACGAGATCGAGCACCTCAACGAGGCCGACTCCGTGCTGTTCAAGATCCGCGACGACCCGCGCGTGACGAAGGTGGGCAAGTACCTGCGCCGGTACTCCCTCGACGAGCTGCCCCAGCTGTTCAACGTCCTGAAGGGCGACATGAGCCTGGTCGGTCCCCGGCCGCCGCTCCCGTCCGAGGTCGGCGGAGTACGAGCAGGGACGTGCGTCGCCGGCTGCTCGTCCGGCCCGGCATGACCGGGCTGTGGCAGGTCTCCGGGCGCTCGTCGCTCAGCTGGAGCGAGGCCGTCCGGCTCGACCTCTACTACGTCGACAACTGGTCGATGGTCAGCGACCTGGCGATCATCGCCAAGACGGTCAAGGCCGTCGTCGGCCGCGAAGGCGCTTACTGACCCTCCGGTCCCAGTGGGATCGTTGACGGTTTGACCTTCGCCGGTTCGGGCTACTTCCGGGCATGGCTCGACTCCGCACCGTCTCGCCCAACAGCAGGGGCTGGACACGACGCCGCGCCGGCAGTGGCTTCGTCTACTTCGACCACACCGGTGAGCGGCTGTGTGCGGAGGACTCGGAGCGCTGCAAGGCCCTGGTGATCCCTCCCGCATGGCAGGAGGTGTGGATCTGCCCCCAGGCCAACGGCCACATCCAGGCGGTCGGGGTGGACGCGGCGGGACGGCGGCAGTACCTCTACCACCCCGAGTGGCGGGTCAAGCGCGACAAGCTGAAGTTCGACCGGGTCACCGAGGTCGCAGCCCAGCTGCCCAAGGCACGGGCCGCGATCCTCGAGCACATCGCCCTCGACGGCATGCCGATGGAGCGAGCGGCAGCGACCGCCGTACGCCTCCTCGACCTCGGCTACTTCCGCATCGGCTCCGACTCCTACACCGACACCAACGGCAGCTTCGGCCTGACCACGCTGGAGAAGCGGCACGTACGCCGCTCCCGCGACCGGCTCGTCTTCTGCTTCGTCGGCAAGTCCGGGATCGAGCACTGCATCGAGATCGACGACCCGCTGGCGGTGTCCGCCGTGGAGACGATGCGCCGGCGTCGTGGGGGCGGGGACCGCCTGCTCGCGTACCAGGAGCGCCGGCGGTGGAACCCGCTGGACGCGGTGATGGTCAACGAGTACCTCCGCGAGACCACGGGCGCCGAGATCACCGCCAAGGACTTCCGCACCTGGCACGCGACGGTGCTCGCGGCCGCCTCGCTCGCCGCGTCGGAGGAGCCGGGGGAGTCCAAGGCGTCGCGCAAGCGGGCGATCCGCAACGCCATGGTCGAGGTGTCGGAGTACCTCGGCAACACCCCGACGATCGCCCGCAGCTCCTACGTCGACCCCCGCGTCATAGACCTCTACGAGGACGGTACGACGATCGCCTCCGCCGTACGACGGGAGTACGACTCGCCTGACGAGCGGCAGCTGGCCCTCGAGCGGGCGGTGCTGCGGATGCTGCGTGAGGACGCCTCCTCCGCCGAGCGGGCGGCCCGTCGCAAGGCCGCCTGAGTCAGATGGCTCGGCCGGTCCATTGACGGGTCCGGAGGCCGTCGGAAGACTGGAGTGTCAACGGGGAAGGAGCGGGTCATGGCCTGGAATCTGACCGGCAGCTACGTGGAGACATGCTCCTGCGAGCTGATGTGTCCGTGCAACCTCTCACTGGACCATGGCGCCACCTACGACTTCTGCCGGGTGACCTTTGTCTTCAACATCCGCGGGGGTGAGATCGAGGGCACAGACATCGCGGGGCGCCGGGTCGTGCTGATCGCGGACACTCCCAAAGTGATGACCGACGGGAACTGGCGGCTCGGGGTGTACGTCGATGACCAGGCGAGCGACGAACAGTTCGACAAGCTGGTTCAGGTGTTCGGCGGTCAGCTAGGAGGCCCGATGGGGGCCCTCGCGCCTCTGGTCGGCGAGGTGGTCGGCGTGGAGCGCGCCGCGATCGACGTCACCGAAGACGGACTGCGCCACAGTGCGCGGGTCGGGGACACGATCGACTTCGAGATCGAAGACATCGTCCCGTTCGGGGTGGAGACCGGCGAACCGGTGCGCTTCAACGGCATGTTCCACCCCGTCGCGTCGGACCTCACCATGGCCAAGGCAACGCGCACCCGCATCAACGCCTTCGGTATCTCCTACGAGGGCGTGACGGGTCTGTCCACGTCCGAGTTCTCCTGGGCCGCCTGACCCATGGGCTCGGCCATGAGCCCGGGAAGCGCAGGCCTGGCCCCCAGGGCTGCCGCGGTGCGCGCTCGGCTCGGCCTTGTCGTGGCCCTGTGTGCCGTCGCTGCCGCCGGTTGGGTGTGGAGCGCGCACGCGATGCGTGGCATGGACGCCGGGCCCTGGACGAGTCTCGGCAGCCTTGGCTGGTTCCTTGGCATCTGGGTGCTGATGATGGCGGCGATGATGCTCCCTTCCGTCGCGCCCACGATTGCGCTTTACACGCGCGTCACGAAGGACAACTCCCCGCTCGCACCCTGGCTGTTCGCCGGGGGCTACCTGGTGACGTGGGCCGTTGCCGGCCTTCTCGCCTACCTGATCGGCGCCGTTGCCGCCGCGGTCTTCGGGGACGTGCTCGCGTGGGACCACGCGGGCCGGGGCCTCGCCGCCGCGACCCTGGTGGTCGCCGCCGCCTACGAGGTCACCCCGCTCAAGAACGTGTGCCTCGCCAAGTGCCGCAGCCCCCTCGGGTCACTCCTGGGCTCCTGGCGAGGTGGGCGCACGGGGGCTGTGAGGATGGGGACGCGCAACGGATTCTGGTGCGTCGGCTGCTGCTGGGCACTCATGGCCTCGCTCTTCGCCTTGGGGGTGATGAGCATCTCCTGGATGGCGTTCGTGGCCGGCATCATCGCGGTGGAGAAGACACTCCCGCAGCAGCGCCGCGTCACCTACGCGGTTGCAGCGCTGCTGTTCGGCCTTGGCGTATTCCTGCTGGTCGCACCCGATGCGCTGCCGGGCGTGACCGTCCCCTCCGGCGAGACGATGATGGGCTGACCGCCGCCACGACGTCCGTGCGTTGGTTGGAAGCGGCGGGGCTCGTGCTGCGTTTCGGCCGGTCGACATCGTCGAAGACGTGGAACAGTCCGCATTCCACCACGGTGTCGAAGGACTCACCCAGATCCGCCAGCTGAAGCGCGTAGGTCGGTCGTGCGGCTCTCGGCTTTGTCCACAGAAGTGAAAGCGGGGGTGGTGGGTGTCGGTCTGCATCGATAACTTGTGGTCGAACAGATGTTCGAATAGGCAAGGGAGAGGCGGCATGGATCCAACCGACACAATGACCCGAGGCGGCCCGACCGGGTGGCCGCACGACGGGCTTCGACCCCGAGGCGGAGGAGTGGCTGCGCGACGACCGCGCGCTGATCGACCTCGCCGTGGAGTCGACGCTCGCTCAGAACCGCGGCCACGCCATGAGGCTCGATGCGATGAGCCGCTTCCACGCCAACCGGGTGGCGGAGATCGAGGCCGGGGCTCGGCCTCAGGGCTTCTTCGGGCTCACTCCGCTCCAGGCGACGAAGGCGGAGTTCGCGCCGCTGCTCGCCGTGGGTGAGCTCGCCATCCAGGTCGACCTCGACGTGGTGGACGGCATGAAGAAGTGGTTCCCCACTCTTTGGAGCCGCTGCCTCGACGGGTCGGCTCGGATGTCGGGCGCGCCCGCCTGGCGTACGACCAGCTCGGCAACCTCACCAACGACGCGGACAAGAGAGCCTTCGCCGAGCTGATCGCCGAGTACCTCGACAAGGTCGACGACCCTCGGGCGCCGATCTGCCCGGTCAGGTACTCCAGCTTCCAGCAGGCTGTGCGCCGTCGGTGCCTCAAGTTCCCGCAGAAGAGCGAGCAGGACAGCTACGCCGAGGCGTACAAGAAGCGCAGGGTGACCATGCGGGCCGATGACAACGGCATGGCCACGCTGACAGCGGTCACGTCATCCCCGGATGCACTGGTGGCCGACTACCGGCTGACCCTGATCGCGAAGAAGCTCCGCCAGTCCGAAGGCGAGACGCGCACGATCGAGCAGCTCCGCGTCGACGCCCTGATCGACCTGATCCACGGCCGTCTGACGGTGGGCGCCGCGGACAGCGAGCTCGAGGAAGACTCGATGAGGGACGGCCGTGACCCGGCGGAGACGTTCACGAGGAGCGAGTCGGTGGGCGCCTTCGCGCGGCCGATCATCAACGTGACCGTTCCCATCACCACGCTGCTCGGTCTCAGTGACGAGCCCGGTGTCATGGCGGGTCGCACCTTGCTCCCGGCCGACCTGATGTGTCAGCTCGCCATGCACCCGGACGCGACGTGGTACCGCATGCTGACGGACCCCGCGGGAGGATTCCTCGAGCTGTCCACCGACGGCTACCCCCCGACTGCGGCGATCTGGCGTTGGGTCGTGGCCCAGAACATGAAGTGCATCTGGCCAGGGTGTTGTCAGCCGGCCTCGGTGGTCGACCTCGACCACAGGATCGCCTGGCCCCACGGGCGGACCTCGACCCTGAACCTGCAGCCCCTGTGCCGAAAGCACCACCTGGTGAAGCACTCGGAGGGGTTCAAGGTCGTGCTGGAGGCGGACGGTTCGTACACCTGGACGAGCCGCTTCGGGAGCGTCTTCCGGACTCCGGCGCCCGAGTACCCCCTGGCGGTCTGGCCCGTGGCCGACGAGGACTCGCCGCCGGCAGCAGGAGGACGACCCCGCCGAGGCAGAGCGTCCAGGTTCTCGATGTCGAGGGCGAGTTCGCCTCGATCATGGAGCGAGAGCTCAGCGCGCTGATCGAGAGCTGGCTGCGGTGATCCGAGTCGATGTCGCCAGCCTCGTCACGAGGACGAACCTTCGCGCAGCGTCGTAACGTGCGACCCATGGAGCTGACTGTCGTCGAGGGTGACATCACCGAGCAGCAGGTGGACGCGATCGTCAACGCGGCGAACGAGGCCATGCGCGGCGGCGGCGGTGTGGACGGAGCGGTCCATCGGAAAGGCGGTCGCGCGGTTCTCGAGGACTGCATCGCGCGGTTCCCCGACGGACTGCCGACGGGGCAGGCTGGATGGACCACGGCCGGCGACCTCCCAGCCCGGTGGGTGATCCACGTCGTCGGGCCGGTCTACGGCCGCGGCAGCCGCGAGCAGCTGGTCTCCTGCTACGCCAACGCGCTGCGGGTGGCCGACGAGCTCGGCGCGCGGTCCGTCGCCTTTCCACTGATCTCCGCCGGCATCTACGGTTGGCCGCTCGACGATGCGATCCGGGCGGCAGTGGACACCATCCGGGGGACACGCACGTCGGTCGACGAGGCCCGGATCGTGGCGTTCGGGCGGTCGACGTACGAGGCGGTGCTTGACGCGGTCTGACTGGGGAACTCCCCGCTCAGAGGCGGCCAGAGCGCGGGCAGGCTCCTGACGTCCCTGCGCTAAGTTGCGCGAACTGCGCAAGTTACTTGTACGTAACGCTTGCTTTGCGCAACTCGAATCCCGAATGATGACGGCGACAGCCCCTCTCGGGGGTCTTCTCATGGGGAGGTCCCGTGGACCCGCAACTGTTACTCGCGCTGGTGCTCGGCATCAGCACCATCGTCGTCATCGTGCTGCGCACCCGGCTGGACGCCTTCGTCGCGCTGCTGCTGGCCGCGCTCGTCACGGGCTTCGTGGCCGGTATGCCTGCCACGGACATCACCGACGGCGATCACGACCGGCTTCGGCAACACGCTCGCCGTCGATCGGCATCGTCATCGGTCTCGGCGTCGGCATCGGCAAGATCCTCGAGGTCTCCGGTGCGGCCGACGCCCTGGCCCGCGCCTTCGTCCGGCTCATGGGCAAGGGCCGCGAGCACTGGGCCATGGCGGGCACCGGCGCCATGGTGTCGATCCCGGTGTTCTGCGACTCCGGCTACGTGATCATGAACCCGCTGGCGCGCTCGATCGCCCGGCGCATCAACGGCCGGTACGTCACCTTGGCCCTGGCCCTCGGCTGCGGCATGACGCTCACCCACCACCTCGTCCCTCCGACTCCGGGCCCGCTGGGCGTCGCCGGCATCCTCGGGGCCGACATCGGGGCGCTGGTCCTCGCCGGCCTCGTCTTCGCGCTGCTGCTGCTGCCTGTCGTGGTCGATCTACGCGGCCTGGATGGGGCCGAAGCTCGAGAGCGAGGTCACCCGAGCGCACGCGGCGGAGGTCTACGGCAGGGCGTGACCGTCGGGTCGGGCGGCTCGGCGCCTCCGGCGGAGGCGGCGGCACGGGCGGGCCGGCACGGCGACCATGAGCCGACGAGTCCGACGACGAGTCCGAGGACCGCCAGCCCCGCCGGAGCTCGGCGACACGCCCGAGGGCGAGAAGCCGCATCGGGTCGGCCTGGTCCTCTGGCCTCGGTGCCTCTGCTGGTGCCGCTCGCTGCTGATCGTGCTCAACACCGTGGCGATCGCCATCGACCGCAGCCGCCAGGGCGTCCTCGACCCGAACGCGGAGTACACGCCCGGCGGGCGTCGCCAAGCTCCTGTCGTTCATCGGCCACCCGGTGGTCGCGCTGACTCATCGGCATCATCCTGGCGGTCTACGTGCTGCTGCCGCGCTGGACCCCGCGTCGGCAAGGTCCACGGCTGGCTCGCCGAGGCGGCCGGCATCCGCCGGCCTGATCATCCTGATCACCGGCGCCGGCGGTGCGCTCGGAGAGGTGCTCCGCGACTCGGGGTCGGCGACGCCCTCGCCGAGGCCATCGCCGACGCTCAGCCTGCCCGGGCGTGCTGGTGCCGTTCCTGGTCGCCATCGCTGGTGCGGCTCGCCCAGGGCTCCGGCACGGTCGCGATGATCACCGCCGCCTCCGTCACCGCTCCGCTGGTCGCCGGCATCGGCCTGTCGCCGCTGCTCGCCGCGCTGGCCTGCTGCGCCGGCTCGATGGTGTTCAGCTACTTCAACGACTCCTACTTCTGGGTCGTCACCCGGTTCACCGGCCTCGACGGGATCGGCCGCGATCCGTGGCTGGTCCGGCATCACCACCGCCGTGTGGGCCGGCTCGCTGCCCCTGCTGCTGCTCGCGAGCCGGTGCTCTGACGTGGCGGACGTCCTCGTCGTCGCCGACGACCTCACCGGCGCGAACGCGGCGGCGGCCGGGTTCGCCCGGTCGGGCTTCCGTGCCGTCACGGCGAGCGCCGCCCACCACGCCGACGTCGTGGCCGAGATGGTCGCCGCGCTTCGACGTCGTGGTCGCCACCACCGACAGCCGGCACGCGCCGGCCGACGTGGCCGCGGGACGGGTCGCCGACGTGCTGCGTGCCGGGTGGCCGGTCCGGCTGGTCTGCAACCGCATCGACACCACCCTGCGCGGCAACGTCGGCGCCACGACCGCGGCCGTGCTCGACGAGGTCGCCGCGCTCACCGGTCGCCGCGTCGTCGTGCTCTGCGCGCCCGCCCACCCCGCGGCCAACCGGCACACCATCGGCGGCACCCAGCTGCTCGACGGTCGTCGCCTCGAGGAGACCGAGGTGGCGCGCGACCCGCGGACCCCGTCAGACGTCCGGCATCGTCGAGGTGGCCATCCTCGGGCGCGACCTGCGCAGGCCGTCGTCGTACCCATGGCCACGGTCACGGGCGACCGCGACGCCCTGGTCGTCGCGCTCCGGCCGCGGTCGCCGACGGCGCGGAGGTGGTCGTCGACGCGATGCCACCGAGCGACCACCTGGAGCGGATCGCCACCGCGGCGGTGGAGGTCGACCGAGCGAGCTCGACCTGCTCTGGGTCACCAGCGACCCGGGCCCGGCGTCGCTGGCCATGGCGCAGGCGCTGGGCATGCGAGCGGAAGAGCCCGGTCGCGCCGCTGCTCGTGGTGTCCGGCTCCGCCGACCGAGCTCACCCGCGACCAGCTGCGCCGGCTCGCCGGCCGACCCGCAGGTGAGCGTCCACCCGCGCCGACCGTCGGCGACTCGCCGTGCCCGACGTCGACGCGACGACAGGCCCTGCTCGACAAGGCCCTCCGCCGACGCCGGCGCCGAGGACTGGTCGTGCTGGCCACGGTGCTCGACGAGTCCGACCTGCGGCCGGTCGACCGCCGAGGACGCCGAGCAGGTCCCGCTGGCGCTGGCGCGAGCGGTGCGCCGCAACCTCGAGGAGCTCACCGTCGACGGGGTCTTCAGCACCGGCGGCGACGTGACCGCGGCCCTGCTGGCCGAGCTCGGCTCGCACGGCCTCGAGATCTCCGACGAGGTGGTGCCGCTGGCCGTCGCCGGTCACGTCGTCGGCGGGCCCTGGGACGGCCTGCCGGTCGTCACCAAGGGCGGCCTCGTCGGCGACGTCGACACCACGGTCGCCTGCGTCGACCATCTGCGCAGGAACGCCGAGGCCGCGCCGGCAGGCAGGTCTCCTCGGCGGAGTCCCGCGCACCCTTCTGACCTCACCGAACCACTGCACCTCGAGGCATTCGCACCCCGGAGAACGGAGGAACCACATGACCCGACACGTGCTCGCCCTCACCCTCGGCGACCCCGTCGGCATCGGGCCCGAGATCACCGCCGAGACCCTCGCCGAGCAGGCCGGCGCGGCCGACCACCACGGCGTCGCCGTCGGCGACGCCGATCGCGCTGCGCCGAGGGCGTCGAGGCGATGGGCCTCGACGTCGAGGTGCGCGTCAGGTGGACTCCTTCGACGTCGAGCCCGCCGGACAGGGCTGTCATCGACGTCTTCGACACCGGAGTCCTCGGCGACGACCTGCCGGAGTGGGGCAAGGTCGACAAGCGCGCCGGTCAGCGCGGCCATCGACCTCGATCGAGGTCGCCACGCAGGCCGCCATCGACCGCAAGGTCGCCGGCATCGTCACCGGCCCGATCAACAAGGAGGCGATCTGGGCCGCCGGGTCCGAGCACCTCGGCCACACCGAGATGCTCGGTGAGCTCACCGGCGTGACCAAGCAGGACACGATGTTCGTCGTCCGCAACGACGACGCGGCCGAGGGCCACCACCTGCGGATCTTCTTCACGACCCGGCACGTGTCCCTGCGCAAGGCGATCGACCAGATGACCGAGGACGCAGGTGCGCGAGTCGATCCAGCAAGGCGCACACCGCCCTCGACGGTGTTCGGCGTCGAGAAGCCCAGGCTGGCGGTGGCCGCGCTCAACCCGCACGGCGGCGAGAACGGCGCCTTCGGCGACGAGGAGATCGTGCACATCGCGCCGGCCTGCGATGCGGGCGCGCGAGACGGGCCTCGACGTCTACCGGCCCGGTCCCGGCCGACTCGGTCTTCCACCAGGGCCTGGTCGGCCGCTTCGACGGCGTGCTCTCGCACTTCCACGACCAGGGCCACATCCCGGCCAAGACCTTCGACTTCGACGGCACCATCTCGGTGACCGTGGGCCTGCCGATCCTGCGCACCTCGGTCGACCACGGCACGGCCTTCGACATCGCCGGGTCGGGCAAGGCCGGCCATGGCACGATGCTCTCGGCCTACCTGGCGGCGGTCGACTACGCGCCGTACGTCGACGACATCCGCGCCACCTACGCGTCCTGAGCGAGAGGACGAGCACGTCCATGACTGAGGTGGTGACCAGCCGACGCGCCACCCGGCGCGCCATGACGCGCTCGTCGCGCTGGTCCGCGACGGGGTCGACAGGGTCGAGACGCTCGCCGGAGCGGATCGGTGTCTCGCCGTCGACGGTGCGTCGCGACCTGGCACAGCTGCAGCGGGAGGGCCGGATCGCGCGGACCTACGGCGGCGCCTGGCCGCGACACCTTCCACGAGCGGTCGTTCGGGGAGAGCGCGCAGATCCACCAGGCAGGCCAAGGCGAGCGATCGCCGCGGCGGCGGTGCCAGCTCGTCGCCCGGGGTGGCACGGTGTTCCTCGACGCCGGCACGACCTGCCTGGCGCTGGCCCGGCGGCTGGACGGGCGTGGACCCCTGACCGTGGTCACCCGTGGCCTGGAGACGGCTCTGCTGCTCGCGCGACTCCGACGACGTCGCGCGTCGTCGTGGTCGGCGGCCAGGTCCGCCCGCTCAGCCATGGCGTGGTCGGCGCCGCTCTCGGCGCTCTCGTTCGACCGGCTAGCCTTCGACGTCGCCTTCCTCGGCGCCGACGCCGTCGACCCCGGTCGGGGCTCGGGGAGCCGACGCCGGAGGAGATCTACGTCAAGGGCAGGTCGCGGCCTCCCGGGCGAGCACGTCGTCGTGCTCGCCGACTCCTCGAAGCTGGCGCCGGCCAACTCTGCCGGCCTGGCTGCCACTCGCGCCGACCTGGACCCTGCTCACCGACCCGGGGGTGGAGGCATCCACGATCGCCGCCTTCGAGGACCGCGATGTCCGGGTGGTCGTCGCCCCCGAACGCGCGCCCTGACCGACTGAGGCATCCGCGGCCGGCTCAACCGGCGGCACCCTCGCTCTCCCGCCACAAGGAGGAGTCGTTTCGCGTGCTTCACAAGACAATGCGCACTGGGATTCTGTCGTAGATCGCACCGCTTCAGCGCCCTTGGGGATGGTCTGGCCATCCCCAAGTTGAGGGTGTCCCGCTCCACCTCCCGTCCCTAGTGTCAAAAAGGACGTGGGGGGCTGACCACACCAAGGCAGTAGTCAGCGACATCAACTCCGGCATCGGGATCGGGAGTGGGGAGAAAAGCGTCATGCGGCATTCCAAACACAGTCGGGCGCGCCAACGCCACCACAAGATTGCAGCCTCGATCTTCCTGGCCGCCTTCATCTTCGGAGTGACGGCTCCGACGTACGCCGACCCCGGCGGAAACGGCAACGGAAGCGAGAACAGCAGCGCCCCCGCGCACAGCAACGCGGGAGGCAATGGCACGGGCACCGACACGGGCGAGGCTGACGGCTCGTCCGAAGAAGTAGTCGTGACGTCGACCATCGAGTCGACCGAGACGACAGAGTCCACCGAGTCCACCGAGATCGACTGAGCCGACCGAATCGACTGGATCCACCGAGTCGACCGAAGTCGACTGGAGTCCACCGAGTCGACGGGTCGACCGAGTCGACGGGATCCACTGAGTCGACGAGCCGACCGGGACGGACAGCTCGGCCGGCGGTACGAACGACACGGCCGTGCCCGCAGTCCAGCAACGCCGAGAACAACTCGGACGGCGGCAACGAGTCCGAAGAGTCTCGCGGCCGTGGCGACGAGCACAGCGATGGCGGCTGGCAGGGCGGTCCTGGCGGGGACGAGACTGACGGTCCCCGTGGTCCGCGTGGCCCTGGTGGCGACGAGAGCGACGGTCCCCGTGGTCCTCGTGGTCCTGGTGGCGACGAGAACGACTGGCCCGATGGCGAGTGGGGCGATCACTGTGGCCCGCCCGTCCTTCTGGGTGCGCCTGCCGACCTCAATGACCGCGGTGACAACGGCCGCGGACGCTGGAACGACCGTTGCGACTCCGACCACGGCGACCCGGGTGGCGAGTGGGGCGACCACTGCGACACGGACAACCTGATGGGCAGACCGTGGTGGCGAGAACAGCCGCGGTGGCGACAACGGCCGCGGACGCTGGAACGACCGTTGCGACTCCGACCACGGCGACCCGGGTGGCGAGTGGGGCGACCACTGCGACACGGACCGCGAGTGGGGTGACCGTGGAGACCGCGGCGACTGGCAGGGCGACCGTTCGGACCGTGGTGGCGAGAACAGCCGCGGTGGCGACAACGGCCGCGGACGCTGGAACGACCGTTGCGACTCCGACCACGGCGACCCGGATGACGACTGGGGCAACCAGTGCGACTGGGACCGCGAGTGGGGTGACCGTGGAGACCGCGGCGACTGGCGCGGCGACCGAGGGGACCGCGGCGACTGGCGCGGCGACCGTGGCGACCGTGGAGACCGCGGCCGCTGGGACGACCGTTGCGACCCGGACCACGACTGGGGCAACCAGTGCAACTGGGACCACGAGTGGGGTAACCGAGGGGACCGCGGCGACTGGCGCGGCGACCGAGGAGACCGAAGTGACCGCGGCGACTGGTGGCGCGGCGACCGTGGAGACCGCGGCCGCTGGGACGACCGGTGCGACCGTGACCACGAGTGGCGCGACTACTGCGACCCGCACCACGAGTGGGGTAACAGAGACCGTGACTGGAACGACCGCGATGGCCGCGACCGTGACTGGAACGACCGTGACTGGTCCGACAGTGACGGACACGGACGCTGGGACGACCACGGACGCTGGGACGACCACGGCCGCTGGGACGACCACGGACGTTGGGACGACCACGGCGACCGCGATCGTCATCACCACAAGTCGTGGTGCAAGGGTGAGAAGCCGACGTACCCGCCCGTGCAGCCTCCGGCCCCGCCGGAGCAGCCCGAGCAGCCGCCGGTAGTGCCCGAGCAGCCTCAGCAGCCCCCGGCAGCACCGCAGCCTCCGGCGGCGGCCCCGCAGCCGGCACCGCCTGCGGTGGCACCGGCCGAGGCAGCTCGCCCACCGGCGTTCGTGACTCAGCCCGCAGCCGTTGCCCCGACGCAGCAGTTCCTGCCGCCGACCGGCGCGGACACGCTGGACACGGTGCTGGCAGTGGGTGGAGCGGCGACGCTGCTCAGCGGTTTGTACCTTGTCGCGATCCGGCGACGCAGGACGAACTGACCCCCAAAGGAGAACGGGCGGCAGTCCTCACACGAGGACTGCCGCCCGTTCTTTGTGTCAGCGTCGGGGTCAGCGGGGGGTCAGCGGGGGGCCATGCGGAGAGCGCCGTCCATCCGGATGACCTCGCCGTTGAGGTAGTCGTGGTCGATGATCGCCAGCGCGAGCTGGGCGTACTCGTCGGGGCGGCCGAGGCGCTGCGGGAACGGCACGCCCTCGGCGAGGGCAGCGCGGATCTCCTCGTTGACCGTCGCGAGCATCGGGGTCTCCACGATGCCGGGTGCGATCGTGCAGACCCGGATGCCGTACTGGGCGAGGTCACGCGCGGCAGGCAGGGTGAGGCCGATGATGCCGCCCTTCGACGAGGAGTACGCAGCCTGGCCGACCTGACCGTCGTACGCCGCGATGCTCGCGGTGTTGACGATGACGCCGCGCTGGTTGAACTCGTCGCCCTCGGTCTTCGCGATCTCCTCGGAGGCGAGCGCGAGCACGTTGAACGTGCCGACGAGGTTGACCTGGACGACCTTGGCGTAGAACGCGAGGTCGTGGACGCCCTTCTTGCCGAGGATCCGCATCGACGGGCCGATGCCGGCGCAGTTCACGACCGTCCGAAGCGGTACGCCGGAGGCTGCCGCCTGCGCGACGCCGGCACGGACCTGCTCCTCGTCGGTGACGTCGACGGCGACGTACTCGATCCCGTCGACCGCAGGCGCGGACTCGATGGACTGGGGGAGGTCGAACGCGAAGACCTTCGCGCCCTGCTTGGCGAGCGCCTCGGCTGTTGCGGCGCCGAGGCCGGAGGCTCCGCCGGTGACGATCGCGGCGGTGTTGTCGAGCTTCATCTTGCTGTCTCTCCTGGTCAGTTCGGTGGGGTCAGTTCGGTGGGGTCAGTTCGCCGGGCGGGCCACGGTCACCGTGCCCCTGTTCTCGCGGTCGAGGTGGCGGCCGATCACCATGCGCTGGATCTGGTTCGTGCCCTCGAAGATCTGCATCACCTTGGCCTCACGCATGTAGCGCTCGACGGGGAAGTCGCGGGTGTAGCCGTACCCGCCGAGCACCTGGACGGCGTCGGTGGTGACCTTCATGGCGTTGTCGGTCGCCACCATCTTCGCGATGCTCGCCTCCTTGCTGAACGGCAGCCCCTGGTCCTTGCGTCGGGCCGCGGCCAGCACGGTCGCGCGGGCGGACTCCACGGCCGCGGCCATGTCGGCGAGCACGAAGGCCAGGCCCTGGTGCTCGATGATCGGCTTGCCGAAGGTCTCACGGTCCTTGGCGTAGACGATCGCCGTGTCGAGCGCGCCCTGCGCGAGCCCGGTCGCGACCGCGGCGATGCCGAGGCGACCGGAGTCGAGGCCCTCGAGCGCGATCTTCAGACCGTCGCCCTCCTCGCCGAGCCGGCGCTCGACGGGGATGCGCACGCCCTCGAAGCGCATCGTGGCGGTGGTCGAGCCGGTGAGGCCCATCTTCCGCTCCGGCGGGTCGGCGACGAGGCCCGGGGTGTCGGCGGGGACGAGGAAGCAGGAGATGCCGTTGCGGTCGTCGCTGGTGCGGGCCATCACCTTGTAGAAGTCGGCGTGGCCGCCGTGGGTGGTCCAGGCCTTCGCGCCGTTGAGGACGTACTCGTCGCCGTCGCGCCTGGCGGTCGTGCGCATCGCCGCGGGGTCGGACCCGGCGTGCGCCTCGGACAGGCAGTACGCCCCGAGCTGCTCGCCGCTGAGCATGTCCGGGAGCCACTTCTGCTTCTGCTCCTCGGTGCCGCGGGTGAACAGGCCGAAGCACGAGAGGGCGTGCACGGAGACGCCCACCCCGACCGAGGACCACACCGCGCCGATCTCCTCGAGCACCTGGAGGTACACCTCGTAGGGCTGGCCGCCCCCGCCGTACTCCTCGGGGTAGGGGAGGCTCAGCAGCCCCGCCCGGCCCAGCGTCCGGAAGACCTCGCGCGGGAAGGTCTCGGTCGCCTCGGCCTCCGCGACCGGGGGAGCGAGCTCCTTGGTGACCAGGTCGCGGGTGAGCGCGATCAGGTCCGCGGCCTCGTCGGTCGGCATGACACGGGTGGCAGGCATGGGGCTCCTCGAAACGATACGGAAACTGGTCCGAGCGTACTGTTGTGAGTACGATCACGCCAACCGCCGATCCACCACGGGAGGGACCCCCATGACCCCGGACGCCCGCGTCGCCGAGCTGCTCGACACCTTCGACCGTCCCGAGCTGAACCTCGCCGAGCTCCTGTGCGACCGGCATCCGGCCGACGCGGTGGCGTTCACGATCATCCAGTCCGACCTCTCCTCGGTCGACCTGACCTACGGCGAGCTGAAGGAGCGGTCCTCGCGGTTCGCGGCGGCGCTCGTCGAGCTCGGCGTCCAGCCCGGCGACCGGGTCGCCACGTTGATGGGCAAGTCGCTCGACTACGTCGTGACGGTGCTCGGCCTGTGGCGGGCGGGCGCCGTGCACGTCCCGCTGTTCACGGCGTTCGCGCCGCCCGCCATCGCGCTGCGGCTCGACGGCGCGCGACGCGAAGGTCGTGGTGTGCGACGCCGGCCAGCGCGCGAAGCTCGATCCCGGCGAGGACATCCCCGCTGATGCTCCGTGGCGGGTCGTGACCGTCGACGAGATGCCGCCTGGTGATGCCGCCGCCCCCGTCGTACCGGCATCCGGCGACACGGAGTTCGTGCGGCTGTTCACCTCGGGCACCACCGGTACGCCGAAGGGCGTGCCGATCCCGGTCCGCGCGGTCGCGTCGTTCGTGACCTACCTGGAGTACGGCCTCCACGTCACCGAGGACGACGTCTTCTGGAACGCCGCCGACCCCGGCTGGGCCTACGGCCTCTACTACGCGATCATCGCGCCGATGGCCGCGGGACGGCGCTCGCTCCTGCTCCAGGCCGGCTTCTCGACCGAGCTCACCTGGCAGGTCCTCTCGACGTTCGGCGTCACCAACCTCGCGGCCGCGCCGACGGTCTTCCGGTCGCTGCGCAGCGCCGGCGGTGAGCTCCCCGACGACCTGCGGGTACGTCGGATGTCGTCGGCCGGCGAGCCGCTGAACCCGGAGATGGTGTCGTGGGCGACCGACACCCTGGGCGTCGCGATCCACGACACCTACGGCCAGACCGAGCTCGGCATGTGCGTCGTCAACGGCTGGCACCCCGACATCGCCGCGCCGGTCAAGGAGGGCTCGATGGGCCGGCCGATGCCGGGCTGGTCCATGGCGGTGCTGCAGAACCTCTCCGACGAGCCGGCCGCGCCCGGTGAGCTCGGCCGGGTCGCCGTCGACCTGAAGCACAGCCCCGGGATGTGGTTCACCGGCTACGTCGACGCTCCCGAGAAGACCGCCGAGCGGTTCAGCCGCGACGGCCGCTGGTACCTCACCGGCGACGCCGGGACCATGGACGAGGACGGCTACATCTTCTTCTCGGCCCGCGACGACGACGTGATCATCATGGCCGGCTACCGGATCGGCCCCTTCGAGGTCGAGTCCGTGCTCGTCACCGACCCCTCCGTCGCCGAGGCCGCTGTCGTGGGCATGCCCGACGAGCTCCGTGGCGAGGTCATCGAGGCGTTCGTCGTGCTGGCGCCAGGTGCCTCGGGCTCCGACGAGCTCGCGGCCTCGCTCCAGCAGCGGGTGAAGACGAAGCTCGCCGCCCACGCCTACCCGCGGACGGTCCACTTCGTCGACGAGCTGCCCAAGACCCCGAGCGGCAAGATCCAGCGGTTCGTGCTGCGCGGACGCGGGGCATGAGCACTGGCCGTCGTACCGCCCGCCAGGTCGACCTGCTCGACCGGCTCGTGGAGCTGATGGCGGCCGAGGGGTTCTCGCAGTTCACCCTCGACGACCTCGCTGAGCGGCTGCGCTGCTCGAAGACCACGCTCTACGCGCTCGCGCCCACCAAGCAGCAGCTCGTGGTGGAGGTGGTGAAGCAGTACTTCCGCTCCGCCGTCGAGATCGTCGAGGCGCGGGTGGCTTCGGCGGCAGGTCCGTCGGCGAAGGTGGTGGCCTACCTCGACGCGGTGGCGGACTACCTGAAGCCGCTCTCGCGCGCGTTCATGGACGACCTGTCGGCGTTCGCGCCGGCGGCCGAGGCGTACCGGCAGAACACGGCGGCCGCCGCCGAGCGGATCCGCGAGCTCATCGCCGAGGGGGTCGAGAGCGGTGCGTTCCGCCCCGTGCACGCGGCGTTCGTCGGGGAGATCGCCGCGGTCGCGATGTTCGAGATCCAGCGCGGCGAGATGTTCGCGCGCCTCGAGATGACCGACGCGGAGGCCTATGCCGAGCTGGCCTCCCTCGTCGTACACGCCCTGTCGGCCTGACGGGCTCGACCAGAGTCCGGGCTCAGCTCACGGCCTCCGGCTGGGGGACCGCTCGTCTCGTCGGGCTGCGCCAGGCGCCGTTCGAGCGCTCGGTCCACGCCAACGGCAACGTGTACAGGACGAGGGCTGCGTCGACGAGCCGGAGCGCCGGGAACGCCAGGGCGAACAGGATGTACTGCGGCCGCCTGAGGCGGATCGCCACGAGCGTGCCGAGGAGCAGCTCCTCGACGACGAGCACGGCGACCAAGACCAGCGGGCTGTACCAGTCGAAGAGCAAGGGGTGGGAGCTCAAGGCGGCAGCCCCAGGTCGAGCCCGGTGAGCGCCGAGAACGCGGTCATCACGAGCAGGAGCGCGCAGAGCGACAGCACCACGCTCTGGGCGACCAGCTCGAACACGATGAGGCACAGGGTGACCCAGAAGAAGCCCTTGTGGAAGAGCCCCTGCTTGCGCACCGTCTGCCAGAGCGCGAGCGCCCAGCGCCTCACCTGGCGGACGTAGTCGGGGAGCGTGACCGGGTCCTGGGTGTAGGCCACGGCGACCTGTGGGTGGTAGGCGATCTTGCCCAGGCGGTGCCGGTGGATCTCGAAGGTCATGTTCAGGTCCTCGACCACGAGTCCCGGGGCCGTGATGTCGATCCGCCTGAGCGCCGACGTCCGGTACATGCTGGCGAAGCCCGGGACCACGAGCACCGCGTTCGCCCGCGACCAGGCCTGGCCGTACTTCAAGAAGACCTGGCACCAGTAGTAGACCCGGTCGCGGTAGGCGAGCAGGAACCGCCCGAACGTCGTGACCCCCTGCTGCTGCCACATCGTCCGTGCCGTCCCGCAGACGACCGCCACCTCGGGGTCGTCGAACAGCGGCCGACCCGTCGCGAGGTAGTCAGCACTGAGCTCGGTGTCCGCGTCCAGGAGGAGCACCGCGTCGTACCGGTCGTAGAGGTCGAAGTGCTCGAGCCCCGCGGCCAGGGCTCCTGCCTTTCCCCGGTTGGGGTCGAGCTCGAGCACGTTCACACCGGCCGTCGTCGCCTTCGCCGCGGTGGCGTCGGAGGACCCGTCGGAGACCACGTAGATGTCCGCGGCCGGCACCTGGACGCGCGCCGCGGCGATGGTCCGCTCGATGACGAGCGCCTCGTTGTGCGCGGCGATCAGGATGGCGACGCTGGTGCCGGGGCCTTGGCTTTCGGAGGAATTGCCGACGGGCGACGGCGTTCCCGAGGCGTGCCGGGGCGACGGACGACGCCGACCCGCGGCACCCCACC
Organism: uncultured Actinomycetota bacterium; assembly: GCA_963739785.1. Taxonomy (GTDB): domain Bacteria; phylum Actinomycetota; class Actinomycetes; order Propionibacteriales; family Nocardioidaceae; genus Nocardioides_C. Next base: position 22,902 of record CAVUBO010000002.1, read on the forward strand.
GCTCGTCGGCGAGCCGCGCCAACCCGAGCACCGCGCAGAGCACCGGGTAGATACCTACTGTGGTGAGAATCGCGAAGGTGAACCACACGACTGCTCAGCTCCCTTCCAGGAAGTCCCGCATCAGACCGCGACGGGTTCGGCGGCAGCCGCGGCTGTCGTGGTGAGTGAGCGGGTGGAGTCGGCGACGGAGTCGATGATGTCGTCGAGACAGTACGCCGGGCGGAACCCGATGAGCTCGCGGGCGCGGTCACAGTTCGGGACGCGTCGCTCCATGTCCTCGTAGCCGGCGCCGTACACCTCGTCGTACTCCAGGTGCGTGACCGGACTGCTCGACCTGGTTCGCGCGATCACCCGCTCGGCGAGGTCGCGGATGGCGACCTGCTCCGGGTTGCCGATGTTGAACACCTGGCCCACGGCCTCGTCGCTCTCCATCAGCGCCACCAGGGCGGGTACGGCGTCCAGCACGTGGCAGAAGCACCGCACCTGCTCGCCCGACCCGAAGACGGTCAGGGGCTCCTGCTGAAGCGCCTGCGAGACGAAGCGGGGCATCACCATGCCGTAACGGCCGGACTGTCGAGGGCCGACCGTGTTGAACAGCCGCACGATCACGGCACGCAGGCCGTGGTGCAGGAAGTGCTGGTGGGCCAGGGCCTCGTCGATCGCCTTGGCCTCGGCGTACGACCACCGGCTCAGCAACGGCGAGCCGATGATGCGGTCGTCGTCCTCGCGAAGCCCGACCTTGGTGTTCTTGCCGTAGACCTCGCTGGTGGAGGCGAGCAGGAGTGACGCGCCGTGGCGGGCGGCCGCCTCGACGACCACCTCGGTGCCGCGGAGGTTGACGCGCATGCTGTCGAGCGTGCGCTGCTGGATCGTGAAGACGCCCACCGCGGCGGCCAGGTGGTAGACCCGGTCGGCCTGCGCGGTGAGGCGGTCCACCAGCTCCTCGTCGACGATGCTGCCCTGCACGAACCGCAGTGCGTCGGGTCCGTGGTGGGCGATGTTGTCGAGCCGGCCGGTGCTGAGGTCGTCGAGGACGATGACGTCCTCGCCGTCGGCGATGAGGTGGTCCGCGAGATGGGAGCCGATGAAGCCGGCGCCTCCGGTGATGAGGGTGGTCACGGTGGTTCCTTCGGTCGAAGGTCGAATGGTCAAAGGACGCGAGCGGGCGCGCCGTCAGGGCACGTACGTGTTGGCCGCGACGGGCAGGCGGTACGTCGCATCGAGGACGGGTGTGCCGGCGCGGAACTCGCTCTTCATGCTCGAGTGGCGGCAGCACACGACGACGAGGTCGAACTCGTGGTCCGTGACCTCGTCACCCATGGAGGCGAAGGTGGTCTCCCCGACCCGGACGCTTCGGACGACCGGGTCGTACACCGAGACCTGGACGCCGCGCCTCTGCAGGCCTTCGATCACCTGGAGTGCAGGCGACTCGCGCGTGTCCGCGACATCGGGCTTGTAGGCGACTCCGGCAACCAGGATGCGGGCGTTGCGGAGCGTCTTGCCCGAGGAGTCCAGGACCTCGGCGGCCCGTTCGACGATCCGGGCCGGCCGGGTGGAGATGCTCTGCATGGCAGAGGAGATGACCGGCGGGTGGATGTGGTCGCGTCGCAGCTGCCACAGCAGGTAGTGCGGGTCGCACGGGATGCAGTGCCCGCCGACGCCGGGGCCGGGGTAGAACGGCATGAAGCCGTACGGCTTGGTCGCGGCTGCCTGGATGACCTCGATCGGGTCGAGGTTGAGGTGGTGGGCGACGTCCGAGAACTCGTTCGCCAGCGCGATGTTGACCGCGCGGAAGGTGTTCTCGAGCAGCTTGGCCATCTCGGCGGCCTCCATCGACGAGACCCGGTGCACCCGGCGGACGATCCGCGACAGGACCGCGGATGCGCGCGTCACGCACTCCGGCGTGGCTCCGCCGACCACGCGCGGCACCTCGTAGTGCTCGACGGCGTCGCTCCCCGGGTTGATGCGCTCGGGCGAGAAGGCCACGTAGACGTCCACGCCAGGCGTGAACCCTCGCTGGCGCAGTGGCTCTGCCAGCAGCTCGCGGGCACAGCCGACGTAGCTCGTGGAGGTCAAGATGATGGTCTGGCCCGCGCGGGCGTAGGCGACGACGGCGGCACACGCAGACCGGAGCATGGTCAGGTCGGGAGCGAGCGACTCGTCCACCGGAGTCGGGACGCAGACGATCACGGTGTCCGCATCAGCGAGGGCCGCGATGTCCGGTGTGACCCTGAACCGGTCGGGCGCCTCGCGTGCTGCCTCGAGAAGAGCCAGGTCGTCAGGCAGCAGGTCGGGCCGCCCGTGGCTGACCTCCGCCAGCCGGCGGGCCGAGATGTCGAGCCCGACCACCGGCAGCTTGGCTCGGAACAGAGCCAAGGCTGTCGGCAGACCGACATAACCCAGCCCGACCACCGCGACGTGCTGCACATCGCAGGCGACGGGCATGGTCGCGAAAGCAACCTCATCGATACTCGTCATCCCCTGGACCCCCCCAGCGTGTGTCGACCACGCCCGGCAACCGTCGGGTGTCCCGGACGGCCGTGGCGCGACCGCGACCATTTCTGGCCGGTTTGTGATGAGGCAGCGAATCGTGCAATACCACAAACGAGTCGCTGTCTGTTCGAACGCTAAGGCTGGGAATGGCGTGTCTGTCGGAATTTACGACTCTTTTACCGAACTGCTGAAAAAGAGGCGGATTGTTTATGTCCGTTTAGACGAATTTGCCCTGCTGTGGATCAGTTCCGACGGTCGCCTTCGCCCTCGGCGGCCTTGCGCTTCTGCTGCTCTAGTTCAGTGCATGGCTGAACTCCGGCGGAGTTAAGGGCCGTACCGGACCGTCGAACGCGACCCGGGCCGCAAAGATCGGACATGTGCGAAGTTCTGACCCGGATCCGCCCCGAATCACCGTCAAAACTTCGCATGTGCGAGCTTTTGAACCTACGAGGCCGAGGCCGGGGTCTCCTCCGGGCTGGGCCGGCCGGTGAGGCGGAGCAGGACGTAGCCCGCGACCGCGGCGATGACGCTGGCCAGCATGATGCCGAGCTTGGCCGTCTCGACGATCTCGCCGTCCTCGAAGGCGAGGGTCGCCACGAAGATCGCGACCGTGAACCCGATGCCGGCGGTGATCGCGACGCCGAGCAGGTGGGTCGGCGTCATCCCCGCGGGGTACTTGCCGATGCCGAGACGCTCGGTCAGCCACGCGGCACCGAAGACGCCGATGGTCTTGCCCACGACGAGGCCGACCATGATGCCGAGCACGACCGGGTCGGTGAGCAGGTTCGACAGAGGTACGTCGGGGAAGGTCAGCCCGGCGTTGGCGAAGGCGAAGATCGGGACGATCCCGAACGCGACGTACGGCGTCAGCTGCGACTCGACCCGGTGCAGCGGCGACTGGGTCTCCAGCGACAGGCGCCGGATCTCGTGCAGGGTGTACTCGTTGAGCTCGGCCTCGTCGGCGGTCACGACCCCGTCCTTGTTGCGCTGCACGACGTCGTCGATGAGCCGGTGCGCGACGTCGGGGTAGTACTGCGCGGGAAGGAGCGCGAACGCCGGCGTGATCAGGCCGAACGCCACCCCGATCAAGGTGGAGTGCACGCCCGACTCGTGGAGCGCGTACCAGCCGAGGATGCCGAGAGCCAGGTAGGGCCACAGCGCCCGGACCCGCGCCCGCTGCAGGCCCACCGCGACCAGGATCGTCGCCGCCGACGCGAGGAGCCAGCCGAAGTTCAGGCCGCCGGTGTAGAAGACCGCGATGACCAGGATCGCGCCCAGGTCGTCGACGATGGCCAGGGTCAGCAGGAACAGCCTCGCCCCGAGCGGCACGCGGCTGCCCGAGCGAGGTCAGCACCGCGACGGCGAAGGCGATGTCGGTCGCCATGGGGATTCCCCAGCCGTGGACGTAGGGGCCGCCGAGGTTGAACGCCACGTAGATCAGCGCGGGCACGATCATCCCGCCGACCGCCGCGATGATCGGCAGCGCCGCCGCCCGCGGGTCGCGCAGCTCGCCGAAGACGATCTCCCGCTTGATCTCGAGCGAGACCAGCAGGAAGAAGAGGGTCATCAGCCCGTCGTTGACGACGTCGTGGAGCGGTGAGGTCGAGGAAGGTGCGGTCGCCGATGTCGAGTGCGACCGTGCTCTCCCAGAAGTGGTGGTAGCCGTCCACGAGCGGGGTGTTCGCCACGACGAGTGCCGCGATGGTGGCCAGGAGTACGACGACCGCGCTGCTCGTCTCGGCCTGCATCAGGCTCTGGATCGGGCGGACCACCCGCCTGGGCACGAAGCGGTCCGTCTCCCGCCAGCTCTTGGCGAGGGTCTGCGGCGCCTCCTCCGAGGGCGGTGTCGTCGGTCCGTTCGGTGGCACAGGCGGCATCGTCACTTCCTCGAGGCGGGGGCTCCTCAGGTTATCGGGCAGTCAGTCGGCGCCGACGATGCGCAGGGCGAGGTCGCAGTAGTGGTCGGCGATCTGGGCGGGCGTCCACGCGCCCTCGTCGCGGTACCACCGCGCGACGTCGATGCCCAACGACAGCAGGGCCAGCGCGGTCATGTGCGGGTCAGGCGTCGTGAACGCGCCTGCCTCGACGCCCCGCTCCACGACGTCGCGCATCTCCTGCTCGATCTCGTGCCGGGTGGCGGCGATCTCCTCGAGGTGCTCCGGCGACAGCGCGGCCAGCTCGTAGTTCACGACCCGCGCGCTGGTGTGGTTCTCGGCGTGGTGGACGACGAAGGCGCGTACGACGCTCAGCAGCTGCTCGCGGGGGTCGCGCGACGTGGCCACGGCCTCGCGCACCAGCGCGAGCGTCAGGTCGTGGCCGGCGCGGCTGATCTGGTGGAGCAGGTCCTCCTTGGAGCGGTGGTGCACGTACAGCGCGGCAGGGCTCATCCCGGCGGCCGAGGCGATGTCCCTGGTCGTCGTACCGTGGAAGCCCTTGGCCGCGAACGACTCCACCGCCGCCGCGACCAGCCGCTGGCGGGCGTCTTGACTGACCTGCTGCACGTGAGGAACGCTAAGCGAACGCTTACCTGCTAAGCAAGCGCTTAGCGGCACGAAGTCCAGCCGGATTCTCATGAAGGGCATCGCAGTGAAGAGGTTCGAGGGCAAGGTCGCGGTCGTCACGGGCGCCAGCCGGGGGATCGGGCTCGGGATCGCCGAGCGGCTCGTCGCCGAGGGCGCGAAGGTGACGATCACCGCGCGCAAGCCGGACGCGCTCGAGGAGGCCGCCAAGAGCCTCGGCGGGCCCGACGTCGCGCTCGCCGTCGCGGGCAAGGGCGACGACCCCGAGCACCAGGCCGACGCGATCCGGCAGACCATCGACACCTTCGGCAGCCTCGACCTGCTGGTGAACAACACGGGCATCAACCCGGCCTACGGGCCGATGGTCGAGCTCGACCTCGGCGCGGCCCGCAAGATCTTCGAGGTCAACTGCCTCTCCGCGCTGTCGTGGACCCAGCAGGTGCACAAGGCGTGGATGGGCGAGCACGGCGGCTCGATCGTCAACGTGTCCTCGGTCGGCGGGCTCAAGCCGGCCCCGGGCATCGGCTTCTACGGCGCCAGCAAGGCGATGCTGAACCACATCACCCAGGAGCTCGCCGTCGAGCTCGGCCCGAAGATCCGGGTCAACGCGGTGGCCCCTGCCGTGGTGAAGACGAAGTTCGCCACCGCTCTCTACGAGGGCAAGGAGGAGCAGGTCGCCTCGACGTACCCGCTCAAGCGGCTCGGCGTGCCCGAGGACATCGGCAGCGTCGTGGCCTTCCTGCTGTCCGAGGACGCCGCCTGGCTGACCGGCCAGATCGTCGTGATCGACGGCGGCCTCACGCTGACCGGCGGGGTCTGACATGGACGCAGCGGGACGCCGATCGGGTCGGGATCGTGGACGGGGCCGGGGTGGTCGTCACCGGCGCCGGGCACGGCATCGGCCGCGCGATCGCCGAGCGGATGGCCGCCCAGGGCGCCAACGTGGTCGTCAACGACATCGACGCCGACGCGGCCGAGGAGGTCGCCAGGGCGATCGGCGGCGGCATCGCGGTCCCCGGTGACGCGGCGAGCGAGGAGGGCGTCGCCCAGCTCGTGAGCGCGGCCCGGGACCACCTCGGCAAGATCGACATCTACTTCGCCAACGCCGGCATCGACGTCGGCCAGGGCCTCGACGCGCCCGCCGAGGACTGGGCCAGGGCGATCGAGGTCAACGTCATGGGGCACGTGCGCGCCGCACAGCAGCTGGTGCCCACCTGGCTCGAGACCGGCGGAGGCCGGTTCGTCGTCACGGCGTCCGCGGCCGGGCTGCTCACGATGCTCGGCAGCGCGCCGTACTCCGTCACCAAGCACGCCGCGGTCGGCTTCGCCGAGTGGCTCTCGGCCACCTACGGCCACCGCGGGGTCGTCGTGCAGGCGATCTGCCCGCAGGGCGTGAGGACCCGGATGCTCGAGGAGGCGGGCCCGCTCCAGGAGCTGCTCTCCCACGACACCGCGCTCGAGCCCGAGCAGGTCGCCGACACGGTCTTCCACGCCCTGCAGGACGACCGGTTCCTGATCCTCCCGCACGAGGAGGTCGCCCAGTACTACGCGCTCCGGGCCACCGACACCGACCGCTGGCTCGCGGGCATGCGGAAGCTGCAGGCGAAGCTCGACGAGGCGACGGGCGTCGCGGCCTCATGACCGAAGAGCTCCCCGGCCTCGACCTCGACGCGTTCCGGGCGTTCTTCGAGAAGGCCTGCCCGGGTGAGGTCGCCGGGCCGCTGACCGGCAGCCTCGTCGCCGGCGGCAAGTCGAACCTGACCTACATCGTCGGCGACGGGCAGCGCGAGTGGGTGGTACGCCGGCCGCCGCTCGGTCACGTCCTGGCCACCGCCCACGACATGACGCGGGAGTACCGCGTGATGACCGCGCTGCGTGACACCGCCGTGCCGGTGCCGCGCACCTACGCGCTGTGCGAGGACGAGGAGGTGATCGGCGCGACGTTCTACGTGATGGAGCGGGTCCACGGGACGCCGTACCGCACCGCCGCGGAGCTGTCGGTGCTCGGACCCGAACGCACCCGCGCCATCTCGCAGCGGACGGTCGAGACCCTCGCCACCCTGCACTCCGTCGACCCGGCCTCGGTGGGGCTCGCGGACTTCGGCCGGCCCGAGGGCTTCCTCGAGCGGCAGGTACGCCGCTGGAAGAAGCAGCTCGACGCCTCGCGGTCGCGCGACCTGGCCGGCGCCGACGAGCTGCACGCCCTGCTCGCCGCGAACCTGCCGGCCGAGCAGGCGCCGGCGATCGTGCACGGCGACTACCGCCTCGACAACCTCCTGATCGACGAGCACGACCAGATCGCCGCGGTCCTCGACTGGGAGATGGCCACGCTCGGCGACCCGCTCACCGACGTCGCGCTGATGCTGGTCTACGGCGACCTCGCGCGCCTCTCCGACTCGGTCGCCGACGCCTCGACCGCGCCCGGACTACCTCAGCAACGCCGAGACGATCGAGCTGTACGCCGAGCGCAGCGGGCGGGACCTCTCCGCGATGGGGTTCTACCTCGGCCTCGCCTCCTTCAAGCTCGCCGTGATCTTGGAGGGCATCCACTTCCGCTACACCCAGGGCCAGACCGTGGGCGAGGGGTTCGACTCCGTCGGCGCCGCCGTCGAGCCGCTCATCGCCGCAGGCATCACCTCGCTGAAGGAGCACTGACATGGAGTTCGCGTACGACGCCCGCACCGAGGAGCTGCGCGAGCAGCTGCTCGCGTTCATGGACGAGCACGTCTACCCGAACGAGGCGCTCTTCCACGAGCAGCTCGGCGAGCTCGAGGACCGGTGGGACTGGACCTCCGTCCCGGTCATGCAGGAGCTGCGTGCCGAGGCCAAGAAGCAGGGGCTGTGGAACCTCTTCCTCCCCGGCGAGCACGGCGCCGGCCTCACCAACCTCCAGTACGCCCCGCTCGCCGAGATCACCGGCCGCTCCGGCCACCTCGCGCCCGCGGCCCTGAACTGCGCCGCGCCGGACACCGGCAACATGGAGGTGCTCGCGACGTTCGGCAACGAGGAGCAGAAGAAGCAGTGGCTCACGCCGCTGCTCGACGGCGAGATCCGGTCGGCGTTCGCGATGACCGAGCCCGACGTCGCCTCCTCCGACGCGACCAACATCAGCACCACGATCACCCGCGACGGCGACGACTACGTCATCAACGGCCGCAAGTGGTGGATCACCGGCGCGATGGAACCCGGCGGCGAAGATCTTCATCGTGATGGGCAAGACCGACCCGCTGGCCGACCGGCACCGCCAGCAGTCGATGATCCTCGTGCCCCGCGACACCCCGGGCCTCGGTCGTCAAGCGCGGCATGGAGGTCTTCGGGTACGACGACCACGAGCACGGCGGCCACGCCGAGCTGGAGTTCGACGACGTGCGGGTGCCCGCGTCGAACCTGATCGGCGAGGAGGGCAGCGGGTTCGCGATCGCGCAGGCCCGTCTCGGCCCGGGCCGGATCCACCACTGCATGCGTGCCATCGGCGTCGCCGAGCGCGCGATCGAGATGATGTGCAAGCGGTCGGTGGAGCGCGAGGCGTTCGGCAAGCCGCTGGCCCGGCAGGGCGTGGTCCGGGAGTGGATCGCGGAGTCGCGGGTCCGCGTGGAGCAGCTGCGGCTGCTCGTCCTCAAGACCGCCTGGCTGATGGACACCGTCGGCAACAAGGGCGCCCACACCGAGATCCAGGCGATCAAGATCGCCACCCCCGAGGCCGTGCAGTGGATCCTCGACAAGGCGATCCAGGTCCACGGCGGCGGTGGGCTGTCGCAGGACTTCCCGCTGGCCCAGATGTTCGCCGGCATCCGCACGCTCCGCTTCGCCGACGGCCCCGACGAGGTCCACAAGATGTCCCTCGCCCGGCGCGAGATCAAGCGTCAGGTGGGTCTGTGACCTCGAGGACGTCCGCCGCGACCTCGCGGAACGCGTCGACAAGCTGCTCTCGTCGTACCCGCCCTCCTCGACGCGGCGACCGGACTTCCTGCGCGCCCGCTTCGACGCCGGCCTCGCGTGGGTGCACTTCCCCGAGGGGCTCGGCGGGCTCGGGCTCGCGCGCGGCTTCCAGCAGTACGTCGACCAGCTGCTCGCCGAGGCCGGGGCGCCCGACAACGAGCCCCGCAAGATCGGGATCGGCCTGGGCATGGCGGCCCCGACGATCCTGGCCTTCGGCACCGAGGAGCAGAAGCAGCAGTTCCTCCGCCCGCTGTGGACGGGGGAGGAGGTCTGGTGCCAGCTGTTCAGCGAGCCCGGGGCCGGCTCGGACCTCGCCGCGCTCGCGACCCGGGCGGTGCGGGACGGCGACGGCTGGGTCGTCAACGGGCAGAAGGTGTGGACCTCGAGCGCGCACAAGGCGCAGCGGGCGATCCTCGTGGCGCGCACCGACCCGGACGCTCCCGAAGCACGCCGGGCTCACCTACTTCCTGGCCGACATGACCGACCCCGGCGTCGAGGTACGCCCGCTGCGCCAGCTCACCGGCGAGGCGGAGTTCAACGAGGTCTTCCTGACCGACGTACGCATCCCCGACGCCCACCGCCTCGGCGAGGTCGGTGACGGGTGGAAGGTCGCCAACGCGACGCTGATGAACGAGCGGGTCGCGATCGGCGGGCATGCCGCGCCGCGCGAGAGCGGGATGATCGGCCCGGTCGCCTCGACCTGGCGCTGCGCGACCCGAGCTTCGCTCGCCCGGGATGCACGACCGCCTCATGTCCGGCTGGGTCGAGTCGGAGGTCTTCCGGCTCACCGGCATGCGCCTGCGGCAGAAGCTCGCGGTCGGCGCGCCGGGCCCCGAGGGCTCCGCGATGAAGCTGACCTTCGCCCGGCTGGCCCAGGAGCTCAGCGGCCTCGAGGTCGAGCTGCTCGGCGAGGACGGCCTGCGCTACGGCGACTGGACGATGACCCGGCCTGACGCGGTCGACTTCACCGGCCGGGACGCGGGCTACCGGTACCTCCGCGCGAAGGGCAACTCCATCGAGGGCGGCACCTCGGAGATCCTGCGCAACATCGTCGCCGAACGGGTCCTCGGCCTGCCCTCCGAGCCGCGCGTCGACAAGGACATCCCCTGGAAGGACATCCCGCGATGAGCTCGGACCTGAACCTGCTCTACACCGACGTCGAGGACTCGCTGCGCTCGACGGTGCGGGACCTCCTGACCTCGCGCTGCCCCTCGGACGCGGTCGTCGCGATGTACGACGGCGACCGCTCGCTGGTCGCGCCGCTGTGGCGGTCGCTCGCTGCCGACCTCGGGCTCGCGGGCCTGCTCGTGCCCGAGTCCTTCGGGGGTGCCGGGGCTTCTGCCCGTGAGGCGGCGGTCGTGCTCGAGGAGCTCGGCAGGTTCGCGGCCCCCGTGCCCTTCCTGACCAGCTCCGTGGTCGCGACCGGGGTGCTCGCCGGCGGTCGGGCGGAGCTGCTCGGTGCGATGGCCGCAGGGGAGCGTACGGCGGCGCTGGTGGTGCCGTTCTCGGCGAGCCCCTGGTCCTTCGCTCCCACCGCCGTGGTCGACGGCGACGGCGCGGTGACCGGTCGGATGACCTCGGTGGCCGGTGTGCTCGACGCGGACCTCCTGCTGGTCCCGGTGGCTGTCCCCGACGGCGACGTCGCAGGAACAGCCGGCGCCGGCGTGGCTCCGGGCGGGGTCGAGGTGCGCGCGGTGGAGGTCACGGCTGCCGGCGTCTCGGTGAGCCCGGTGACCTCGCTCGACATGTCACGGCAGCTCGCCGACGTCTCGTTCGAGGGTGCCTCGTCGCGCGTCGTGGTGCCCGCCGACTCGGGTGAGGCCGCCGTGCGAGGTGCTCTGCAGCTCGGCGCCGCGCTGCTGGCCTCCGAGCAGGTCGGCATCGCGCAGTGGTGCCTCGACACGACGGTCGCGTACCTCAAGGAGCGGCGCCAGTTCGGCCGCGTCGTGGGCGGCTTCCAGGCGTTGAAGCACCGGCTCGCGGACCTCTACACGCTCGTCGAGCAGGCGCGCGCGGCCGCCCGGTACGCCGCGGCCACCGTGGCCGAGGGCGACCCGGACCAGGAGGTCGCGGCCTCGGTGGCGCAGGCGTACTGCTCCGACGTCGCCGTGCGCGCCGCGGAGGAGTGCGTGCAGCTCCACGGCGGGATCGGCATGACCTGGGAGCACCCCGCGCACCTGTACCTCAAGCGCGCCAAGGCCGACCAGATCGCGTTCGGCACGCCGGAGGCACATCGCGCCCGCCTCGGCGAGCTCGTCGACCTCCCCGTCGCCTGAGGGGCCTGCCCGGCGGGTCCGCGGAACATGCACTCACGGCGCAGTCCGAACCGGCTCGCGCTCGACGGACGCCGGTAGCGGCCGAGTGCATGTTCCAGTGCCCCACCCGGCGGGCCGGGCAGCCTGGGATGTCGAGCTGTTCTGCTCGTGGCCGATAACCGCCTGACGTACGCCGGATGCAGCGGCATCATGCTGGCATGGCATCCAGGCTCGATGAGATCTCTTGGCCGCTGCGCACCCGGCGCCTGTCGCTGCGCCCCGCCGTTGCGGCGGACGCGGAGACCACGTGGCCGATCCGGAAGGACCCGGAGGTCAGTCGCTGGATCACCACGGCGCCGCAGACCCTGGAGGACTACCGCGCGCACTTCCTGAAGCCCGAGCGGCTCGAGAAGATTCTCGTGGTCGAGCTCGACGGCGTGGTCATCGGCGACCTCATGCTGGCCATCGAGGACGCATGGGCGCAGGCCGAGGTGGCCGAGCAGGCGCGAGGTGTCCAGGCCGAGCTCGGGTGGTGCATCGGGACCGGCTACCAGGGACACGGGTACGCCCGGGAGGCGGTCGAGGAGCTGATCCGGATCTGCTTCGAGGACCTCGCGCTGCGTCGTGTCGTCGCCAACTGCTTCGCGGACAACGTGGCGTCGTGGAGGCTGATGGAGCGCGTGGGCATGCGCCGCGAGCTCTACACGGTGCGTGAGTCGCTGCACCGGTCCGGTCAGTGGCTCGACGGGATGGGCTATGGCCTGCTCGCGGACGAGTGGCAGGCCCGTCACGAGCCGGTGGCCGTCGTACCGTCGGGGTCAGCCGAAGTCGACGGAGGCCAGGCGTAGGCCGCGGTACGCCGCGAGCCGCTCGGCCTGCTCCTCGACAGCCGGACGGGACGGCGTACCCCACAGCTCGACCTTCAGGCTCAGCCTGGACCCGGACTTGCGCGGTCGCCAGGTGCCGAGGACCTCGCCGTCGACGAGTACGGCGCCGGGGCGACCGAGCACGGGCCACAACGCCTTGACGCGAGCGGGGTCGTCGACGAGCAGGGATCGGTCCTTGGCCTGGAGGAACAGGTCGAACGGGCCGAGCAGCCGGGTCGTGCTCACCGGGCCGGCGCCGAGCCGGTCCTCGTCCTCGGCGAGGATCCAGCGGGTCTCGCCGTCGACCGACACCTCGACCGCGTCCTCGGGCCACCGGGCCTTCACGTCCTTCGCCGGGGCGTCGAGGTAGTCCGCGACGTGCTTCGGCGTGGCCGGCCCGAGCAGCCTCAGATAGGCCCGGACCACGTCGAAGCGGGCCGGCACGTCGTGAGCCGGCTCGAAGCCAGGGATCGGCTGCAGCACGGGAGGTGAGGTGCCCGGCTGGAGCTCGAGCCCGGCCCGGACCGCGGCGAGGCGGAACGGCATCTCGTAGAGGTGGGTCGCGTCGCAGGAGCGGCAGAAGCGAAGGTAGGGCTCGTCCATGCGATCCGCGACCGACCGCGACACCTCACCCTTGACCATCGGCTCCGTGACGACCTCGCGCATGGTCGCGGCCACGGAGTCGAGCGCCTCGAAGCTCGTGATGCCGGCCGCCTTCAGGGGTTTGTCGGCGTTGTAGATCCTCTTGCCCGCGTCGGCGTCGGAGAACGGCGCGACCGCGGCGGCCACGGCGGGGAGGTCCGCCCGGCGGTAGAGGTGCGGCGCGCCCCGGATGGTCCACAGCGTCGCCAGGTCCTCCGGTGGCAGCGCCGACACGTCCACGCCGCGGAGCGCCAGCGCCCACAGGCCGCCGTCCGGACCTGTGTCCTGCACCCCGATGTCGAGCACCGCGGTGTCCGCAAGGTCCCCCGCCGTGCGGTCGAGCTGCTGTGCGCGCAGCCGGAAGCCCAGCACCTCGCCTCGGCCGACCGAAGAGCTCATGCGTTTCACGGTAGTGCCCGCCACCCCCGATGACAGGGCCTCACACGATGCGCCGGCCCGTGAGCTGGCGCCAGCGCAGCCGGATGAACATCGGCCGGACGCCCTCGGCCCACGGCTCGAGGTGGTGCGCCCAGCGGATCTCCTCGATGTCCTCGGCGTCCTCGACCATCTCGCCGGGTCCGAGCGCGACGACGCTCCACCCGAGATGCCTCTCGCCGTCGATGTGGTCGACCTCGAAGGCGATGTCGCCGGCCCAGCCGTAGGTGCCGAGCACGCTGTAGGGGGTCGTGCGGAAGACGATCGACGTCTCGTGGACCGCGTAGTTGACGGGTACGACGTGGGGGCCGGAGGGGGTGCAGATGGCGGCTCTCCCGACCCTGTTCGCACCCAGGAGCTCGACGCACTCCTCGACAGTCAGCTCTTGAAGCCTGTCCGTGGCCATGGCCCCTCCAGAGGTAGCCCCGTACCTTCAGCATGAGCAGGGCAAGCCGTGTCGGGATGGGGCGAAAGGCCCGGAGGGACCGGCCGGTGAGCCTTTCGCGCCCCCGTCGTACGCTCGGGAGCATTCGCGCCGAAGGAGGCTCGCCTTGCCCGTCGACCCGCACATCGCACCGCTGCTGGAGCTGCTCGAGACCGTCCCGCCTATGAGCGAGGGCTCGCCCGAGGCCGCCCGCGAGGCGTTCCGGCAGCTCACCGTCGCAGGGCGCCAGGCCGAGCAGGTGGTCCCCGTCCGATCGGTCGAGGACCTGGTCGTCCCCGGGCCCGGGGGTGACCTGAGCGCGCGGGTGTACCGCCCCGAGGCGGAGGAGCCGGTCCCGACCGTCATGCTCTTCCACGGCGGCGGATGGGTGATCGGCGACCTCGACACCCACGACAACATGGCGCGCAGCATCTGCCGGGACTGCTCGGCCGTCGTCGTCTCCCTCGACTACCGCCTCGCGCCCGAGGCACCGTTCCCGGCCGCGGTCGAGGACGCGGTGGCCGCGACGCGCTGGGTGGGCGAGAGGCTGGCCGACTTCGGCGGCGACCAGCGGCTGGCCGTCGCGGGCGACAGCGCGGGCGGCAACCTCTCGGCCGTCGTCGCGCAGCAGCTCCGTGACTCGGGCGGCCCGGCCCTCGCGGCGCAGCTCCTGGTGTACCCGGCCACGGACGTGAGCGGCGACTACGCGTCGCGGACGGAGAACGCCGAAGGGTACTTCCTCGACCTGCCCACCATGGCGTGGTTCATGGAGCACTACGCGGCCGACGCAGTGGCCCACGGGGACCCGCGGATCTCGCCGCTGCGCCACCCGAACCTCGCCGACCTTCCGCCGGCGGTCATCGTCACCGCCGAGTACGACCCGCTGCGTGACGAGGGCGAGGCCTACGCGGCGCGGCTGTCGGAGGCCGGCGTGCAGGTGGAGGTACGACGGTTCGACGGGATGATCCACGGCTTCTTCGACATGGGGCTCTACTCGCCGGGGGCACAGGCGGCCGTCGACGAGTCGTGCGCGATGTTCGCCAAGGTGCTCGGGCAGTAGCCGCGAAGTGCGCGAGGCTAGCCACGACGGTGGCCGCGGCCCACCGGCTCAGGTGGCGATCGCGGCGGCGCCGCGGCTGGAGCGGCCCGTCGCCATGAGGCCGAGCACGAGGAGCAGGCGGTCGCGCGGCACCTGGAGGCTGCGACCGGTGAGCTGCTCGATCTGCTTCATCCGGTAGATCACCGTGTTGCGGTGGCAGTAGAGCGCCTCGGCGGCGTGCGTGGGCGACCCGTTGTGCTCCAGCAGCGCCAGCAGGGTCTGGACGAGCACGTCGGCCTGCTGCTGCGGCTGTGCGAGCAGCGAGCCGATCGACTCCTCGACCAGGAGGGAGGCGACCTCGGGGCTCCCCGTGAGCAGCACCTCGGGCAGCCGGTCGCTGACCGAGACCACCTGGACCTGGCCCCGCGGGACCGTCTGGGCGGCCCGGGTCGCGAGAAGGTAGGCGGAGGCGAAACCGGCGATGCCGTCCGCCGAGGTGGCGACTCCGACCCGGCCGGCGGCGCTCGGCGACAGCAGCTCGACGAGACCGGCCGCGTCGGTGTCGCCGAGCGGCACCAGGCCGAAGTAGGCGCCCCCGCGGATGTGCCAGTGCGAGACACGGCCGGCGCGTTCCAGCCGGTCCTCCGCTGCCCGGAGCGGCTCGTCGAGCGACTCGTCGAACGGCGCCACCACACAGGCGACCGGCTCGTCGGCGCTGACCCCGAGGGTCCCGGCAGCCTCGTGCGCGAACTCCGGGTCCGCCCCGCGGCCCTCGACGAGCCCGTCGAGGAAGCTCTGCTGGCGTTGCAGGTCGCGTCGTTGGAGCCGGGCGGACTCCCGGCGGTAGGACTCGACGAGCACGGCGTTCTGGACGTCCAGCGCGTTCCAGATCCGCTGCCCGGCCATCAGCAGCACGTGGTCGTCGACCCCGAGGTCCTCCCGGGTGCCCTGTTCGAGCAGCGCCTCCCAGAGCACGCGGGTGCCGAGGCTGTAGGCGTTGAGCACGAGCTCCATCGGGACGCCCTGTCGGGCCCTGCGACGGCCGGTCTCGCGCCAGACGTCGGTGGCCTTCTTGCCCGGCTCCGTCTGCCCGGCCATGGTCAGGATGCCGCGGCGGACGTGCTCGCGGGTGCTGGTGCGGACGTCGGCGCGCAGGTCGTGCCCGGCCTTGTCGTACCACTCGCGGTCCTTCTCGAACAGCGTCAGCGAGATGTCGTCCGCGATCGCGTCCGCCCGGTCGACCAGGGAACCCCAGGCGTGCCGGATCTGCTGCTCGAGCACGTCGTCCAACGGCTCGGGGAGCGCGTGAGTGCTGAGCCCCTCGGCACCCGCGGCTGGTCCATGCGGGCCACGTTCGCACTCCGCGCACAGTAAAGCCACCCCGAATGCCCATCTTGGGGCGGTTAGCACGACCGATTTTGGGCGGTCCGCCCATATCGCTTCCTGTGCGCGGCGACCAAAGTGGTGGCCGTCACACCCGTCCCGTCCGTCGCACGAGGGAGCGCCCAGTGAGCCACGCCGCCTTCACGATGTCCGACGTCGGCGTGAGCTTCGGCGGGATCGTGGCGCTCAGCGGGGTCAGCCTCGAGGTGCGGCCGAACCGTGTGCTCGGGGTGATCGGGCCCAACGGCGCCGGGAAGACCACCCTGTTCAACGTCGCCTGCGGCTTCGTCCAGCCCGACTCGGGCACGCTGACCTGGCAGGGCCGCGAGCTGAGCCGGCTCCGCCCCCACCAGCTCGCCGGCCTCGGCATCGGGCGCACCCTCCAGGGGCTCGGGCTCTTCGACCGGATGGACGTCCTCGAGAACGTCATGGTCGGCGCCGACCGTCACGCTCGCGCCGGGTTCTTCTCCGGGCTCCTCGCCCTCCCGCGCAGCACCCGGGACGAGCGGGCGCTGCGTGAGCGCGCGCCTGGCGTCCTCGCCGAGCTCGGCATCGAGGAGTACGCCGGACGCCTCCCCACGAGCCTTCCCTACCCGATCCGCAAGCGGGTCGCTCTCGCACGGGCCCTGGTGGGCGAGCCCGAGCTGCTCCTCCTCGACGAGCCGGCCAGCGGGCTGTCCAACGAGGAGATGAGCGAGCTCGGCGACCTGATCCGAGGCCTCACGGAGCGGATGTCGGTGATGCTCGTGGAGCACCACATGGACCTGGTGATGCGCGTGTGCGACGACATCGTCGTCCTCGACTTCGGCAAGGTCATCGCCCACGGCGGCCCGGACGAGGTCCGCAACGACCCCGCCGTGCTCGCGGCCTACCTCGGCGACGAGGTCTCGCACCACCCGACCGAGGTCGTCACCGGGGAAGGGCGCTGACCATGCTCGACGTACACGAGCTGACCACCGGCTACGGCCCCGTCAAGGCCCTCGACCGCGTCTCGTTCTCCGCGCCCAAGGGGAAGATCACCGCGGTGCTCGGCGCGAACGGCGCGGGCAAGACGACCCTGCTCCGGACGCTGTCCGGGCTGATCCGGCCGAGCCACGGCGAGGCGAGGCTCGAGGGCACCGACCTCGTGCGCACACCGACGGAGAGGATGTCCGCGCTCGGGCTGGCCCACGTGCCGGAGGGCCGCGGCGTGATCACCGAGCTCACCGTCGAGGAGAACCTCCGCCTCGGGGGTCTCGGGCGGGCGGAACGGTCGAAGCCTGCCGACCTGGGGCGGGTGTTCGAGCTGTTCCCGGTGCTCGGCGACCGGCGCAGCGCCACCGCGGACACGCTCTCCGGCGGCGAGAGGCAGATGCTCGTCATCGGCCGTGCGCTGATGGCCACGCCGAAGATCCTGCTGCTCGACGAGCCGTCGCTCGGCCTCGCGCCGCGCATCGTCGCGCAGATCTTCGACCTGCTGAAGACGCTGGTGGACTCCGACGGGCTCACCGTCCTGCTCGTGGAGCAGAACGCCCGCAGCGCACTGTCCATCGCCGACTACGGCGTGGTGCTCAACCTCGGCCGGCTCGTCGTCCACGAGGAGGCCGACGTGCTCGCCGCGGACGAGAAGCTCCGCCACGCCTACCTCGGATTCTGACCAGACCGCACCCCTACCGCCGCCGGGAGATCTCGTGCAGCAGCTCCTCACCACAGCGTTGACCGGGCTGACGCTCGGCTTCGTGTACGCCGCGTTCGCGCTCGCGCTCGTGCTGATCTGGCGCTCGACCCGGATCGTGAACTTCGCGCAGGCGCCGATGGCGATGATCACCACCTACGTCGCGCTGGTGCTGATCGACGCGGGGTTCTCGTACTGGCTCGGGTTCGTCGCCGCCCTCGTCTCCGGGCTGGTCCTGGGGGCGGTGGTCGAGCGGGTCTTCGTGCGCCCGGTGGAGGGCAAGTCCGAGATCAACGCCGTGATCCTCACCCTGGGACTCTTCATCGTCATCCACGCCTCGGCCGCGGTCGTCTTCGGCTCGCGCTACCGCTCCTTCCCGGCCCCGTTCGGACTGCGAGGGTTCCAGGCGGGCGACCTCAACATCGCCCTCACGGGCTTCGGCATCTTCACGATCGTGGCGGTGCTGGTGGTGATGGGCCTGCTCGTGGCGCTCTTCCGCTTCACCGACCTGGGCCTGAGGATGCGCGCGTCCGCGTTCAACGCCGAGGTCGCCCGGCTGCTCGGCGTGAAGGTGGGCCGGATGCTGACGCTCGGGTGGGCGCTCGCCGCGCTGG
The DNA here is from genome assembly GCA_963739785.1 of uncultured Actinomycetota bacterium. Classification (GTDB taxonomy): domain Bacteria; phylum Actinomycetota; class Actinomycetes; order Propionibacteriales; family Nocardioidaceae; genus Nocardioides_C. The sequence continues at coordinate 41,165 of CAVUBO010000002.1, forward strand.
TCGGCTCGCTCTCGGGCCTCCTCATCGCGGGTGGCGGCCTCGTGCACCCGTCGTACATGGACTCCGTCGTCGTCTACGGCTTCGTCGCCGCGGTGCTCGGCGGCCTCGACAGCCCCGCCGGCGCGGTGGTCGGCGGGCTCCTGCTCGGGGTCTCGCTGAGCTTCGTCAGCGGGTACGTCGGGTCCGAGCTCGTCGCCCTCGCGTCGCTCGTGATCCTGATGCTGGTGCTGCTCCTCAAACCCGGCGGCCTCTTCTCCCACGCCGCAAGAGCGGAGGGTCTGACATGTCCACGGCGACCCTCACCTCGAAGGGACCCCTCGCGAAGGTGCAGTCCCGGTTCCGGGCCTCGACCCTGCTGCGTCACCTCGGCGTCGCGCTGCTCGGCCTGGTCGTGGTGATCCTCGTGCGTCGAGAGCACCAGCGACTTCCGCAACGCCCAGCTCGCCGCGATGGCCTACCTCGGCATCGCCGCCGGCGGGCTCACCGTGCTGACCGGGCTCAACGGCCAGCTCTCGCTGGGCCACGGCGCGTTCATGGCCATCGGTGCCTACACGGCCGCGCTGCTCTCCAGGACCGCGAGCCGCTGCTGCCCGTGGTCGGTGTCCTCGCGGCGGCGACGCTCGTCGCGCTGGTCGTCGGTGCCGCGGTCGGCGTCGCAGCCGCGCGGCTGCACGGCCCCTACCTCGCCGGTGCCACCCTGGCGCTCGCGATCGCGGTGCCCGGGATCGCGCTGTTCTTCAAGGACACCCTCGGCGGGGAGCAGGGCCTCAACGTGCTCGTCCCCGACATCCCCGACTGGTTCGCCGACGTCGTCTTCTTCATCACCGCCCACGACGTCACGCGCAGCAAGTACGTCGCCTACATCGGCTGGCTCTCGCTGATCGTCACCTTCGTGCTGCTCGCGAACCTCTCGCGAGGCCGGGTCGGCCGCACGTGGCGGGCGGTGCGCGACGACGACGTCGCGGCGGAGATCGCCGGGCATCGACCTGGGTCGCGCCCGCGTGCTGGCGTTCGTGGTGAGCGCGGGCTGCGCCGGCCTCGCGGGGGCGCTGATGGCGATGGCGGTCCGGATCACCGCGCCGAGCGGCTTCACGCTCACGCTCTCGCTGACCCTGGTGACCGCGGTGGTGCTCGGCGGCCTCGGCAGCCTGCTCGGGGCGTTGATCGGCGCGGCGCTGCTGACCTTCCTGCCCCAGGTGGTCACCGGCGTCGGCCAGGACCTGGGGCCTCGGCGCACTCCGGTCCGCCGAGCTGGCGCCGCTGGTCTACGGCCTGACGATGGTGCTGGTGATCCTCCTGGCCCCGGCCGGGATCGTCGGCAGCCTGCGGGGGTGGTGGCGCCGGCGAGGGGAGACGGCATGAGCGCGAAGGGCTGGTCGGTGCCGTCGTACGGCGTCCGACACCAGGTGATGCGAACCAACAGGAGGCAGGACACCATGAGCAGATCGGACCAGGAAGCTGACGCTGGCCACGAGCGTCGTCACGGTGGGGGCGCTGGTCGCCGCCTGTGGCGCCGGCAGCAGCCGTGAGGAGAGCGGCGGAGCCGACGGTGGTACGTCGGAGGTCGGGATCACCGACGACACGATCACGATCGGCGCGCACTTCCCGCTGACCGGCGTGGCCGCCCCCGGCTACAGCGAGATCCCCACGGGCGCACAGGCGTACTTCGACTACGTGAACGCGCACGGCGGCGTCAACGGACGCAAGATCGAGTACGTCGTGCGCGACGACGGCTACAACCCGACCAACACCAGCCAGGTGACGAACGAGCTGGTGCTCAAGGACGAGATCTTCGCGATGGTCGGCGGCCTCGGCACGCCGACGCACAGCGCGGTCGTGGACTTCCTCAACAGCGAGGGCGTTCCGGACCTGTTCGTCTCCTCGGGCTCGCTCCAGTGGGGCGACGCACCCGAGGAGAAGCCCTACACCTTCGGCTGGCAGCCCGACTACGAGATCGAGGGCAAGATCATCGGCAAGTACGTCGCCGAGAACATGCCCGACGCCAAGGTCGGCCTGTTCGTCCAGGACGACGACCTCGGCGTGGACAGCGAGAAGGGGGTGCGCCGGTACCTCGACAAGCAGATCGTCGCGGTGGAGCGCTACACCTCCGGCAACACCGACGTCGCGCCGCAGATCGCCGGCCTCCAGGCCAAGGGCGCCGACCTCGTGCTCGGCTTCAACACCCCGTCCTACACGGCGCTGAGCCAGCTCGTCGCGATGAAGCTCAACTACAAGCCGAAGTGGTTCTACAGCTCGATCGGCTCCGACCCCGAGCTCGTCGGCTCGCTGCTGTCGCGGTTCTCCGAGGGAGCGGTCAAGGGCGGCGGTGCCCTCGACGGCGTGATGACCTCGGAGTACATCCCCGGCGTCGACACCCCCGACAACCCGTGGACCCAGCTGTGGCAGAAGGTCTGGGACGAGCACGGCAAGGAGGGCGAGCTGACCAACTACCGGATCTACGGGATGTCGCACGCGTACGCCTTCGTGCAGGCGCTGCAGGCCGCCGGTGAGAACCCGACACGCGACGGGATCGTCGAGGCGGTCGAGAAGGTCGGCACCGAGCTGGAGGGCCCGCAGCTCGCGCCGTTCCGCTACACCGCGGACAGCCACATGGGCATCTCCGGCGTCCAGCTGGTCGAGATCAAGGGGAACGCGACCGAGGAGCTCACGCCGGTGCAGGTGACCGATGTCGGCGACGCCCCGATCGAGGAGGACTCCTCCGGTCAGGCGGACGACGCCCCGGCGGAGGACGGACTCCCCGACCTGGAGCCGGCCGGCTGATGACCTCGCTCTCGCTCGCCGCCGTCCTGGCCGAACCGGCCCGGCGTACGCCGGACAAGCTCGCCGTCGTGGAGGGAGACCTGCGGCTCGGCTACGCGGAGCTGTGGCGCGACGCGCGACGCTACGCCGCAGCCCTCGCCGCGCGTGGCGTCGCGCCGGGCGGCCGGGTCGGACTGCTCGCGCCGAACGTCGTGGACTTCGTCCGCGGCTACTACGGCATCCTCGCGGCAGGCGGGGTGGTCGTGCCCGTGCCGACCCTGCTCAACGGCGACGAGGCGGCGTACATCCTGTCCCACTCGGGAGCGCAGACCCTGCTCTACGAGGAGGGGTACGCCTCCGTCGCGTCGCACGCCGCCTCGGCTGCCGGCGTGGAGGCGTGGCCGGTGGAGGGCTTCGCGGACGGTGTCGAGCCGGTGCCGACGTACCTCACGCGTGAGGCGGAGGACCCGGCGGTCGTCTTCTACACGAGCGGTACGACGGGCCGCCCGAAGGGCGCGGTTCTGACGCACCTGAACCTCGTCATGAACGCCACCGCGAACGCGTTCGACGCCAACCCGTTCCTGCGCGACGACATCGTGATGGGCTGCCTCCCGCTGTTCCACACGTTCGGCCAGTCGGTCTCGATGAACTCGACGTTCCGGGTGGGCGCGACCCTCCTGCTGCAGCCGCGTTTCGACGCACCCTCGGCGATCGAGCTGATGCACCGTGAGGGCGCGACGCTGTTCTTCGGGGTGCCCACGATGTTCGTCCAGCTGCTCGAGGCGGCAGGCTCGGCCGCCGCGCTGCCCGTGCTGCGGGACTGCATCTCGGGCGGGGCCTCCCTTCCGGTGGCGGTCCTGGAGAAGTTCGAGTCGGTCTACGACACCACCGTGTTCGAGGGGTACGGGCTGTCCGAGACCTCGCCGACCGCCACCGTGAACCAGCCCTGGTTCGGCACCCGGCCCGGCACGGTCGGCCACCCGATCTGGGGCGTGGAGGTCGAGATCGCCGACGAGGCCGTCGACGACCGGATCGAGCTGCTCGCCACGGGTGAGCTCGGCGAGATCGTGATCCGCGGCCACAACGTCTTCGCCGGGTACCTCGACAACCCCGAGGCCACGGCGCAGGCTGTCGTGGAGGGCTGGTTCCGCACCGGTGACATCGGCCGCAAGGACCAGGACGGGTTCATCTCCATCGTCGACCGCAAGAAGGACCTGATCATCCGCGGCGGCTTCAACGTCTACCCGCGCGAGGTCGAGGAGGTGCTGATGCGCTACCCGGGGGTCGCGCAGGTGGCCGTGATCGGCGTGCCCGACCCCGAGAAGGGCGAGGAGGTGTGCGCGGTCGTCGTACCTTCGCCGGCCGGCGCAGTGGACGCCGACGCCCTCGTGGAGTGGTCCCGGGAACAGCTCGGCCGCCACAAGTACCCGCGCCTGGTCGAGGTCGTCGAGGAGCTCCCGCTCGGCCCGACCCACAAGGTGCTCAAGCGTGAGCTGCGGGCGCAGTTCGCCGCCCGCGCCGCAGCCCCCGCCCGTCCGTGAGACCGACCAGACGAAGGTGACCCGATGGACCTGAACCTCAGCGACGAAGAGCGCGAGATCCGCGAGTGGGTGCGCACGTTCGTGCGGAAGGAGATCCTGCCGCTCGAGCCCGAGGTGCTCGCCCGGGAGCGGCGCAACGAGCACGGCCTGAAGGACGAGGAGCTCCGAGCCCTCCAGGACAAGGCGAAGCAGTCCGGCTTCTTCGGGGTGCACACGCCGGAGGAGTACGGCGGCATGGGGCTCGGCGCGGTCATGAACGCCCTCGTCGAGGTGGAGCTCGGCCGGTCGTTCGTGCAGTTCAAGTTCGCCGGGGACGCCGACAACATCTTGTACTTCGCCAACGAGGAGCAGAAGCAGCGCTACCTCGTGCCGACCATCAACGGCGACCGCAGGAGCTGCTTCGCGATCACCGAGCCGGGCGCCGGTTCGGACGCTCGGGCGATCCGCACCTCCGCCGTACGCGACGGCGACGAGTGGGTGATCAACGGCGAGAAGACGTTCATCACCGGCGGCAACGAGGCCGACTTCACGATGGTCTTCGCGGTCACCGACCCGGAGAAGCACAAGCAGGGCCTGACCGGTGAGTCGGTCACCTGCTTCCTGGTCGACCGTGACCAGGGCTGGAAGTCCGAGTACATCGACACGATGGGCGAGTGGGGCCCGGCGTCGCTGGTCTTCGACGACGTCCGCGTGCCGCACTCGGCGATCCTCGGCGAGGAGGGCAAGGGCTTCGCGCTCGCCATGCAGTGGATCGGCAAGGGCCGGTACCTCCTCCCGGCGCGTGCGCTCGGCGCCTGCGAGCGGCTGGTCGAGATGGGCATGGAGCACGCGCGCAACCGCGTGACCTTCGGCCAGCCCATCGCCGAGCGCCAGGCGATCCAGTGGATGATCGCGGACTCGGCCGTCGAGATCGAGGCGCTGCGCTGGCTCGTCCTCTCCGCCGCGTGGCAGGTCGACGCCGGCCTCGACTCACGGCAGGCCCAGTCCATGGCCAAGCTCTACGGCGGCGTCCGGGCCAACGAGATCGTCGACCGGGTCCTGCAGATGCACGGCGGCATGGGCTACACGCGCGAGCTGCCGGTGGAGCGGTGGTACCGCGAGCTCCGGCTGCTCCGGATCTACGAGGGGACCGACGAGATCCAGCGCCGGACCATCGCCCGCAACCTGCTCAAGGGACACGCCTCGATCCGCGGCCACCTCGGCTGAGGTCAGCGCTGCAGCTGGAACGGGTCGAGGGCGCCAGCTGGTGCTCTCCTGGGCGTCGCGGACGCACTTCGCGAGCGTGAACGTCGAGGTGACGAGGAACAGGCTGCCCATCGCCAGGAAGGCCCGCATCCACGGGTCCACCGGCAGGTAGATGACGCCGAGGATCATCGATCCGACCGCGACGACGAAGGAGAGGCCGGCCTGGATGTAGAAGGCCGACGTGGTCTTGGAGATGGTAGGAGTGCTCATGCCCTCGACGATCCCGGTTCGCCGAGCGCGTGGGATCCGGCGCAGTACCTGACTTCGCCTGAGTACTCCTACTCGGCGCCCAGACCTGCTGCGGCCAGCCGATGGTGAACACCGGCTACCTCGACGAGGCCGTGCCCGTGGTCCAGAACTTCGTGTCGGCCTTCGGCGGTTACGACTACGTCGTCACGCCTTCGGGGTCGTGCGCAGGCTCCGTACGCCACCAGCACGGACTGGTCGCCCGCCGCGGCGGAGACCCTGCCCTCGCCGATGCCGTGGCGCAGGTCGCGCCGCGCGTCCTGGAGCTGACCGAGTTCCTGGTCGACGTACTCGGTGTCACCGACGTCGGCGCCTCGTTCCCGCACACGGTGGCGTACCACCCGACCTGCCACTCCCTTCGCCTGCTGGGAGTGGGGGACCGGCCGCTGTCGCTGCTGCGCGCGGTGGACGGCATCAGACTCGTCGAGCTGCCGGACGCGGAGGCGTGCTGCGGCTTCGGCGGCACGTTCGCGGTCAAGAACTCCGACACCTCCGTCGCGATGGGCGCCGACAAGGCCCGCAACGTCGTGGGCTCAGGGGCCGAGGTGCTCGTCGCGGGCGACCAGCTCGGCGCCGGACCGCTGTGCTCAGCGCCTCACGAGTCCCGGCGCAGGGTCCACGTGAGGTCGGGGTCGGCGCCCTGGATCTCCAAGGCCTCGACGGTGATCCTCGCGAGGCCTTCGGCGTCGGACTGCGGCCACTCCACGACGGTGTAGTCGGGCGCGTACGGCTCGTAGTGGCCGGGGTCGCCGGGGGCCTTCCAGCCGAGGTCCCGGATGCGTCGGTCCTGCTCCTCGGTGAGGTCCACATGACCGCCGACGAGCGTGGCGCCGCCGAGGACGCCGATGACGACCCCCTGCCCCTGTCCGGTGAACTGTGCGACGAAGCCCGAGGGGAGCCGGACGGGCGGCTTGGTGCGGAGGAGCCCGCGGCGGGGCTCGGACCAGCGCTGCTGCTCGGGCGGGACCTCGTGGTCGAAGACCAGGAACTCGACCTCGGAGAGGGTCGCCAGCTCCGAGGCGAGGCGTTCGCGCCATCGGTCCCAGCGGTGGTCGGCCATGGTGCAGCTCCTGTCCGGGTGCTCGGGGCAGAACGGGACGGGTCGGGCATGTCGACCCATCCGGAGGGTACCTTTTCGGACGTGAGCGGAGGATATGCGCTGGAGCCGGCCGAGCTGGACGCGATCGTGGGCTTCCTCGGCGACGCCCGCTCCGAGCTGACGGACGACGTGCGCTCGCTGTCGGTGTCCCCTGACGCGGGCCGCAGCACGGACGAGGTCGCGAGGGCCTTCGGCGCGCTCTCGACCGCGGGTGGGGCCCTGGCCGAGAGGGTCGGTGTCATCTCGTCGACGCTGGCCGACAACGTCGCGCGCTACCGCGAGGCAGAGGAGCGCGTCGCCGGCTCCTTCCGGGCGGACGGCCTGCAGCCTTGAGCGGCGTGATCGACCTGCAGGTGCACGGTGACGTGGGTGCCTGCACAGAGGCCGTACGCCGCGGAGACCTGGCGTCCGGGGCCGTGGACGCAGCCGTGTCCGACCTGCGCAAGGCAGCCGACGACAGCCGCGACTGGACCGGCGTCGCGGCCGACGCGTTCCGGGGCGACCTCGACGAGGTCCGGGCGGACCTGTCCGACCTCCAAGGAAGGCTCGGCGACGCGACCCGGGCGCTTCGCACGTTCACCGACGAGCTGGTCTCGGTGCGCAGCAAGATGGCCGACGTCCGGGACTTCGCCGCTTCGCACGGCCTCGCCGTGAGCGGGGAAACGGTGACGTCGCCCGCCACTCCGCCGGGCGACGCCGACCAGGCCACCGTCGACGCGCACAACGAGAAGGTGCGCCACTGGAACACCGCCGTCGAGATGGCCGACGCCGCGCGGTCCAAGGAGGCCGGAGCGCACGAGCAGCTGACCTCGGCCCTGCAGAAGGTCGACGGCGACGGTTGGCTCGAGAACCTCCTGGAGAAGCTCGGCATCCTGCCGCCCGACAACGTGGACGGTGTCACCGGCCCCGGATGGCTCGCGGGTCTCGGCCTCACCGCCTTCGGCGTACAGGCCGAGGCGATGGCGCGCGCCGTCCTGGGTCGCTGGCAGCCGTGGTTCAAGGGCCCGAACGGATGGCGGATCGGGTCGCCGTACGGCCACTCCGCATGGGAGCGCTTCAAGCTCGGGCTGCGCACCGGCGAGACGGCTGCGCGGGACTGGCGCGCCAACCCCTTCCAGTCGGCTGCACGTGGCCGGTGGTCCACCGCGGGCAAGTGGGCCGGGCGGATCGGTGTCCCGATCACGGCGGCGACCTCCGGCTGGGACCAGTGGCAGGCCGACGCCGACGACCCCTCGCTCGACACCGGCGAGCGGGTGGACCGCACCGCCACCAAGGCCGCCGCGACCACGGCCGGAGCCATTGCCGGAGCCAAGGGCGGCGCGATGCTGGGCGGCGCGATCGGCACCGCGATCGCCCCGGGCGTCGGGACGGTCGTCGGCGGCGCGGTCGGTGGCCTGGTCGGCGGCGTCGGAGGTGCGATGGCCGGAGGTGCGGTCGGCGACTTCGTCAACGAGCAGTGGGACGGTGCCGTGCACGCGGTCGGCGACGCGGCCGGCGCCGTCGGAGAGGGGCTCTCGGACGCCGGCGATGCTGTCGGCGAGGGCCTCTCGGACGCCGGCGACGCTCTGACATTCTGGGACTGACATGACCTCCGTACTCCTCCTCGCCCTCTCCGTCCTGGCCGTCCTCGCCGCCGTCGGCCTGGGCGGCTACGCGGTCGTGTGCCGCCGGGGCCGCACGCCCGAACGGCGCGAGTGGGCTTTCGGCAGCGAGGAGTCCGCGCGGAACACGATCCTGATGCTGCCGGGCGGTGCGGCGATGCTCGCCGCGGCCGGCTTCCTGGGTCTGACCCGGGTCACGGACGCGGTCGCTCCGCTCGTCGCACTCTGCGCCCTCGTCGGCGTGGTGCCCGTGCTCTGGGCCGGGCTGCGTCTACCGGTGCCGCTGGCCCTCTACCCCTCATGGGCGCGGGAGCAGCGGGGACGCGTACGCGCCCGTGCGAAGGCCGGCGCGAAGGGTCGGAAGGCCTGATGAACCTCGAGCTCAGCACCGCCACCGCGCGCGCCCTGGTGCGCCTGCCCCACGGATGGCGGGAGCTCGGCGACGCGGCGCCCGGGACCGCGGTCGCCGTCGAGCCTGCCGAGGCATCCGCAGGCGGCTTCGGCAGCAACCTCGTGCTGTCCAGCGCCGACAACGCCGACCTCTCCTTCCGCGACTGGCAGGTGACCACCGACCAGCTGCTGCCCCGGATGCTCACCGACTACCTGCTGCTCGACCTCGAGCGGTGCCTGGTCGCCGGGCGCCCTGGCGGCCGGAGGCTCGCCCACCACCTCACGCCCGACGGCGTCGCGGTGACGATGGAGCAGTGGTTCACCGCGGTCGACGGCGTGGGCTGGACGCTGACCGCGACGGTGGACTCCTTCCGGTACGACGAGCAGGCGGAGCTTCTCGCGCAGGCGGCAGCGGGCCTCGAGATCGCCGCAGGGGCGGCCCGATGAGCATCCGCGTGGACGGGCGGGTGCTCCGCCTCACGGACACCGACTTCCAGGACCTCGTCCTCGGGGAGGCCACTCCCTCGCGCCGGGACGCGCTCGCAGTGCCGGACGCGCTCGCGGACGCGCTCGCTGTGCCGGGAGTGCCCGAGGCGCTGGAGGCCGTGCGCTCCCCGTTGGCCGTGCTGAACGTCGCCGTCACCGGCCGCAGCCGTCTCATGAGCCACCAGGCCTGGGTCACCCCTGACACGGTGGCCCTGCTGCTCGACGTACGCGAGGGCGAGCGTCAGCTCATGGCCCTGCCGCCGGCGCTGCTCGCGTCCGGGCTCGCCCGCCTCCTGCGGCTGGGCCCGCGCCGGGTCGCCGAGCGGTCCCGGTGCACGGTCGACGGCTCCGCGCTGGCTGACCTGTTCTCGGAGACCGAGACTCCTCCGGCGCTCCGCCTTCGAGGCGCTGGACGTGGACCTGGCCTGGAACCTCGGCCTGTCGTGGCCCGGCGGCGACCGATGGATGAGCGGCCTGGACGGCAAGAGCGGGCTGTGGCTGGTCGCGGGTGACGAGGCCGCGCCACGGCTCGAGCCGACCACGGCCACGGACCTCTGGCGTCGGCTCACCACGCTCCTCGCCGGCGTCGACGACCCGCACCTCGCCGGCTGACCCGGGCGCGGCTGAGGTACCCGGCTGAGGTACCCGGGCCCGTGGAACATGCACTGGGTCGCTCCCGAAGCGACATCCCCGCCTGGCGCCGTACTCCGCCCGGGGCGACTGCATGTTCTGCGGGCCCGGGCAGGACCGCCGACCCGGTGCCGGGGACCTGTGGACGGCGGGATGCGGCGGTGACCGCGGCGCGGCATCCTCTCCCGGGTGAGACCGGAGGAGGCGCTCGTCAGGCTGGGCGGCGTCGCAGACACGAAGAGGCTCCGGCGCCTCGCGTCACGACGGCAGATCCGGAACGCCGTGGCGCGCGGCGCGATCATCCGGGACGCCCCCGGACGTTACTCGCTCGCCTCGGCTTCGGCGGCGCTGAGAGCCGCCAGCCGGCTGAGTGCCGTGGTGTCTCACGTGAGCGCTGCCCAGGTCCACGGCTGGGAGGTCAAGCACCCACCGGCACTTCCCACGGTGACCGTGCCTCGCAACCGCCGGGTCGCACCTGAACGGCGAGAGGGGGTGGCCGTCAAGTGGGCGCAGCTGGCTCCACAGGAGGTTCTGAGCGGGCGTGTCACCTCGTACGCCCGGACGGTCATGGACTGCGCCAAGGACCTGCCGTTCGACGAGGCGCTCGCCATCGCGGACTCGGCGCTGAGGCACGGCAACGTGACGAAGTCATGGCTCGTCGAGCTGGCCGGCCGGATGCCTGACCGCCACCGCCGACGATGCCTTCGCGTTGCCCTCGCTGCCGACCGGCGTGCGGCCAACCCTTTCGAGTCCGTGCTCCGGGCGATCGGGCTCGACATCCCGGAGCTCGACCTGGTGCCGCAGGTCGTGATCTCGGGCGAGAGGTACTCAGTCCGCCCGGACCTCGTCGACGTGAGGCGGAGGATCGCTGCGGAGGCTGACTCGTTCGAGTGGCACGGCAAGCGGAAGGCGCTCCACGCGGACTGCCACCGCTACAACGCGCTCGCCCTCGATGGCTGGCTCGTGCTGCGGTTCAGCTGGGAGGACGTGATGTTCCAGCCCGACTACGTGCGGCGATGTCTGCTCATGGCCTCCCGGCGCGAGCCGTAGAACGTGCAGTCAGCCGTCCCCGGAGGGACATCCCCGCCTGACGCCGTACGGCGCCCCGGGTGACTGCATGTTCTGCGGGCCGGACCGGGCACAGGCCCGGCAGCCTCAGCCCTGGCGGCGGGCGCGGGCTGCGGTGCGGGAGCGCTCGTTCTGGTCGAGCACGAGCTTGCGGATCCGGGCCGTCTCCGGCGTGACCTCGACGCACTCGTCCTCGCGGCAGAACTCGAGGCACTGCTCGAGCGAGAGCTTCTTCGGCGGGATCAGCTTCTCGAAGTTGTCGGAGGTGGAGGAGCGGACGTTGGTCTGCTTCTTCTCCTTGGTGATGTTGACGTCCATGTCGTCCTCGCGAGAGTTCTCGCCGACGATCATGCCCTCGTACACCTCGGTGGTCGGCTCGACGAACATCGTGCCGCGCTCCTGGAGGTTGGTCATCGCGTACGCCGTGGCGGCGCCGGCGCGGTCGGCCACCAGGGAGCCGGAGGCGCGGGAGCGGATCTCGCCGGCCCACGGCTCGTAGCCCTCGAACACGTGGTGCGCGATGCCGGTGCCGCGGGTGTCGGTGAGGAACTCGGTGCGGAAGCCGATGAGGCCACGGGCGGGGACGAGGAACTCCATCCGGACCCAGCCGGTGCCGTGGTTGGTCATCTGCTCCATGCGGCCCTTGCGGACGGCGAGGAGCTGGGTGATCGTGCCGAGGTACTCCTCGGGCGCGTCGATGGTCAGCCGCTCGACGGGCTCGTGGACCTTGCCGTTGATCTCGCGGGTGACGACCTGGGGCTTGCCCACGGTGAGCTCGTAGCCCTCGCGGCGCATCTGCTCGACGAGGATCGCGAGCGCGAGCTCGCCACGGCCCTGGACCTCCCACGCGTCGGGACGCTCGGTCGGCAGCACGTTGATCGACACGTTGCCGATGAGCTCGGCGTCGAGGCGGTCCTTGACCAGGCGGGCGGTGACCTTCGAGCCCTTGACCCGGCCCGCGAGCGGGGAGGTGTTGGTGCCGATGGTCATCGAGATGGCGGGCTCGTCGACCGTGATGAGGGGCAGCGCGCGCGGGTCGTTCGGGTCGGCGAGCGTCTCGCCGATCATGATCTCGGGGATACCGGCGATCGCGACGATGTCGCCGGGGCCGGCCTCCTCACCCGGCTTGCGCTCGAGGCCCTCGGTGACGAGGAGCTCGGTGATCTTGACGTTGGAGACCGAGCCGTCGCGCTTCATCCAGGCGACCTGCTGGCCCTTCTTGAGCGTGCCCTCCTTGACGCGCACGAGGGCGAGCCGGCCGAGGAAGGGCGAGGAGTCGAGGTTGGTCACGTGCGCCTGCAGCGGGGCGTCCTCGTGGTACACCGGCGCCGGAATGGTGTCGACGATCGTCTGGAACAGCGGCTCGAGGTTCTCGCTGTCGGGGAGGCCGCCGTTCTCCGGCATCGTCAGCGAAGCGCGACCGGCCTTGGCGCTGGCGTAGACGACCGGGAAGTCGAGCGCTTCGGCGCTGTGGCTGTCGTCGAGCAGGTCCATGAACAGCTCGTAGGTCTCGTCGACGACCTCGCTGATCCGCGCGTCGGAGCGGTCGACCTTGTTCACCACGAGCACGACGGGCATGTCGGCGTTGAGAGCCTTGCGCAGCACGAACCGGGTCTGGGGGAGCGGGCCCTCCGAGGCGTCCACCAGGAGGACGATGCCGTCGACCATGGACAGGCCGCGCTCGACCTCGCCGCCGAAGTCCGCGTGGCCGGGGGTGTCGATGATGTTGATCACCATCGGGCCCTCCTTCGCGGCCGCGCCGGTGTAGCGGATCGCGGTGTTCTTCGCGAGGATCGTGATGCCCTTCTCGCGCTCGAGGTCGCCGGAGTCCATCGCCCGCTCGTCGACGTGCTGGTGCTCGCCGAAGGCGCCGCCCTGCCAGAGCATGGCGTCCACGAGGGTGGTCTTGCCGTGGTCGACGTGCGCGACGATCGCGACGTTGCGCAGGTCGTTACGGTTCTTGCTGATCGTGTTCTCGGACATGCAGAAGACTCGGCCTTCGGGTTGAGGTTCTCGCGGAGTCGTAGACACCGGCGGGACGTCATGCGAGGCACCGCTGAGGCGACCGGCACGCGTGACGGGCGGAAAGACACTCCATTCTACCGGCGGCGGGACGTCCCGCCGAATCGCGTGACGCACGGGGCTCCTACGCTGTCGCCCGTGACTGAGTACGACGGGCAGGGCGACCGGGTCGAGCAGCGGTACGACGGGGGTGGCGAGCGGCAGCTGGCCGACGGGGCCCTCCTGGTCCGGCGCAGCGACCACACCGTCGAGGTCGTGTTCAACCGTCCCGAGCGGCACAACGCGTTCACCAGCGGCACGTACGACGGACTGCTCGAGGTCTGCGCCGAGCTCCGCCACGACCGTGACACGCGGGTGGTCGTCTTCCGGGGCGCGGGCGGTCGCGCCTTCGCCGCCGGGAACGAGATCTCGGAGTTCACGACACTCTCCGGCGGCGGGGACGGTGTGGCGTACGAGGCGAAGGTCGGCCGCGTGCTCCGGGGGATCGCGGAGCTGCCGCAGGTCACCGTCGCGGCCGTCGAGGGCATCTGCGTGGGAGGCGGGCTCGCGGTCGCGACGCACTGCGACCTGAGGGTCGCCACCGCGGGGTCACGTTTCGGGTACCCGATCGCGCGCACCCTCGGCAACGCGCTCTCCGCGTTCATCGTCTACCGCTGCGCGACCGTCTTCGGTGAGTCCTTGACCCGCGAGATGCTGCTCGCCTCACGACTCGTGGACGCCGAGCGTGCGCACGCCGTGGGCGCGGTCATGTCGGTCGTGGCCCCGGACCGGATCGACGAGGAGATCCGGGACCTGGTCCAAGGCGTCGCCAAGGCGTCGAGGAACACGATCACCGCGACCAAGGAGCAGCTGCTCCGGCGCTCCGACGTACTCGAGGTCTCGCCCGCCGACGACGTGGAGCGGCTCGAGGCGGTCTACGGCGCACCGGACTTCCGCGAGGGCGTCAGGGCGTTCCTGGCCAAGGAGAAGCCGCGCTTCGGCGAGGCGTGAGACGAGTCGGTGCTCCGACGTACTCTCGGCGCGTGACCTCGACCGACCCGACCGCAGCGCTCGGCGACCTCCTCGCGCGCAGCCGGCGCGTCACCGTGTTCACGGGCGCCGGCGTCTCGACCGAGTCCGGCATTCCCGACTTCCGCTCGCCGGGCGGCGTGTGGACGCGCTACGACCCGCGGGACTTCACCTTCGAGCGGTACGTCGAAAGTGCGGAGGTGCGTGCGGGCTCCTGGGCCATGCGGCGGGAGTTCTTCGCGCAGGAGGTGCAGCCGAACGACGGCCACCGCGCGATCGCCCGCATCGAGCGGTCCGGGCGCGGACACGGGGTGATCACCCAGAACATCGACGGCCTGCACCAGCTCGCCGGGTCCACGGACGTCGTGGAGATCCACGGCACCGCTCGCGAGGTGATGTGCATCGGGCACGCCCCTCGGCAGGGGATGCCGGACGGCTGCGGCTTCACGGCCCCGCACACCTGGGCGTTCGAGCGGCTCGACGCGGGCGACACCGATCCGTCCTGCCCGGGCTGCGGCGGCCTTGTGAAGTCCGCCACGGTGTCGTTCGGCCAGATGCTGTTCCCCGGCGTCGTGGAGCGGGCCACGGAGCTGGCGGCCACCGGCGACCTGATGCTCGCCGTGGGCTCGTCGCTGCAGGTGTGGCCCGCCGCGGAGCTCCCGGTGGACGCCGTGCGCGCCGGAGTTCCCCTGGTGATCGTCAACGACGAGCCGACGCCTCTCGACGGCCTCGCCACGCTCGTCGTCCGCGGCCGGGCCGGCGAGGTGCTCCCTGCGGCGGTCGAGATTCTCGACTGAGGCGGGTCGGCGCCTGTCGTTTTTCTCCGTTTGTCCCGTGTACCCACGGGTACGCCCCGTTGTTCCCGCAGCAACGGCTAGGAGAGACGCATTGAACATCGGCGAGAGCTTCAACAGGGCCTGGGAAGGCTTCTTCGGCTTCCTCCCGAACCTGCTCGGCTTCATCGTCATCCTGATCGTCGGCTTCGTCGTCGCCCGGCTCGTGGCGACGGTGACGCTCAAGGCACTCGAGAAGATCGGCCTGGACCGCAAGCTGCGTGAGTCCGAGGCGAACAAGTACGTCGAGAAGGTCCTGTCGGGTGCGCGACCGTCGCGCGGGATCACCCGGCTGGTCTTCTGGCTGGTCTTCGCGTTCTTCCTGTTCGCGGGGATCGGCGCGCTGAAGGTCCCGGCGCTCACGACGTTCATGAACGAGGTGCTGGCCTACCTGCCCAACGTCATCGTCGCGATCGTGATCTTCGTGGCGGCCTCCGTCGTGGCAGGTGCCGTGGCCGCTGGCGTCACACGCGTCCTGGGCGACACCCCCACCGGCAAGATCGTCGCCTCGGTCGTGCCCGCGCTGGTCATGATCATCGCGATGTTCATGATCCTCGAGCAGCTGCAGATCGCCGAGGAGATCGTCCGGATCGCCTTCGCCGCCACCATGTTCGCTCTCGCGCTCGGCCTCGCCCTGGCGTTCGGGCTCGGTGGCCGTGACCTCGCGGGCCGGATGCTCGAGGACGCCTACCGCACGGGCCGGGAGCACCGGGACCGGGCCAGGCGGGACCTGGAGACCGGACGCGCGCGTGCAGAGCATGAGATCCACGACTACGGGAACGGCTACTCCACAGGCACCTACGACAACGGGTACGCCCCGGACCCGAGCCTCGGCCACGACCCGGGCGCGACCCAGGCCTGGCCCGCGGATTCTCCTCAGAGCCGCTTCTAGAGCTGCTTCTGGGGTTCCCTCCGGGTGCGGGGCGCGCTTATCTCTAGCAGCAGGGACGCGCCCCGCACCCCCTGAGTCTGTCACGCAAGGTTCGGCTGCCCGGCCCCCCGAGCGGGCCTCATTCGAAGACGCGGTGGACCTTGTGCTGCGCCGCCTGCGCACGCGGCCGGATCACCAGCTCGTCGATGTTCACGTGGGCCGGTCGGGTGACAACCCAGGCGATCGCGTCGGCGATGTCGTCGGCGACCAGCGGCTCCGCGACCCCGGCGTACACCTGCTCGGCCTTCTCTCGGTCGCCCTCGAACCGGACCAGCGCGAACTCGTCGGTCCTCACCATGCCCGGGGCGATCTCGGTGACCCGCACCGGCTCCCCGCACAGCTCGAGCCGCAGGGTCTCGGTGACGACCTGGGTGCCGTGCTTGGCGGCGGTGTAGCCCGCGCCGCCTTCGTAGGCGATCCGCCCCGCTGTCGAGCCGACGTTCACGACCACGCCGTCCCCGCTCGCGATGAGCGCGGGCAGGAGGGCCTTGGTGACGTTGAGCAGGCCGATCACGTTCACCTCGTACATCGCCCGCCAGTCGTCGGGGTCGGCCTCGGCGACCGGGTCGGACCCGAAGGCGCCGCCCGCGTTGTTCACGAGTACGTCGAGGGTGGGGCCCACCTGGGCCGCGAGCGCCTGCACCTCCTCGGTCGAGGTCACGTCGCAGCGGACCGCCGTACCCCCGATCTCCTCGGCCAGCGACCGGACGCGCTCGTCGCGGCGGGCGGCACAGACGACGTGGTAGCCCTCGGCGGCGAGCCGGCGCGCTGTGGCCGCTCCGATGCCGCTGCTCGCTCCGGTCACGACGGCGGTCCTGGGTCGGGTGCTGAGGTCTTCGGACACGAGCGCGATTCTCCCATCCGACTGGACACGAGGTGCGTCAGGTCACGTCTCGGGGCAAACTGTGCGCATGGATCCGAGGAGAATCGCATCAACCGCTGCCGTCGTGGGAGGCGTCGGCTGGCTGCTGAAGGTCTTTCTGATCTGGGGGAACGGCGGGGAGAACACCGACTCCGGGCCGGTGGCCTACCTGTACTTCGTCGGTTGGGTGGCGCTGGCCGTGGCCCTTGGCGCGGCCGGTTACACACTGGTCGAGAGGGCACCTGTCTGGTTGCGGGGGGTCGTCGCAGTAGCCACGCCGCTGCTCGTGCTCATGGTCTGGCAGCTGATGGACCAGGCCATCAAGGCGGTCTACCCGGGCAGCTCGTGGCTTCGTGACGAGCTCAGCGTGGTGGTCGCCGGGCTCCTGGCGCTCGTGATGGGGCTGTGGGGCTTCACCCGGCACCGGCGGGTCGAGGAGACCTCGCCGCCGCCTCCCGTGCGCGGCCGCCGCGCTGCCCGCTGACGACCTGCTGATCTCAGGTGGCGGCCTGCATGTTCTTCTCGACCGTCTCGAAGGTCCGCTGGAGCTCGTCGGTCGGGCTGAACTCGACGACCTCGGTGCCCGCGTAGAGCACCGGGGTGTGACCCGGCCCCACGTAGTAGGCGTCGCCGGCCTCGAACGTCTCCTCGCCGGCTGCCGACTTGAACGTGACCTTGCCGGAGACGACGTACCCCCAGTGGACGCACTGGCACTGGTCGTCGGGCAGGCCTTTGAAGAACGGTGTCAGGTCCGCGTCCTCGGTGTACTTCTCGAACACGACGGTGTAGCCGCCCGTCATCCGCTCGATGTGTCCCTCGTAGCCCTCGAGCTCGATCGTCTCGGAGGCGCTGGTCTTCGATGCCTTGGGCATGATCCCTCCCGGAAGTGGCTAGGCACTCCGGCCATCGTCCGCCCGCGCCGAGCCGCGGGACAATAGCCCGCCCGCGTGGACCAGTCGCCCGCCCGGCGAGGGGTCTGGACGTGTGGGACGCCACTTTGCATCAGGTAAGGCTTGCCTAATAACCTCTGGCGGTGCCTCCCGTCCTCAACAGCCCCGCGGTGGTCCCGTTCGCGGTCCCGTTCGCCGCCCGGCTCGCGGCGTTCGGCGACCAGGTGGCGGTGCGTACGCCGGAGCGCACGATCTCCTACGCCGACCTCGCAGGTCTCGTCGCGGAGCGAGCGCTTGCCCTCGGCTCGACGCGGCGCCTGGTGCTCCTCGCCGGCGCGAACCACCTCGAGCCGCTCGTGACGTACCTCGCCGCGCTCTCCGCGGGCCACCCCGTGATCCTGGTGCCCGGCGACAACCCCGGCAACCTCGAGGCGGTCGTCTCCGCCTACGACCCCGACGTGGTCGCGACCCCCGGCGGCGGGCTCGTCGAGCGACGACCGGGCACCGCGCACGACCTGCACCCCGACCTCGCGCTGCTGCTCTCGACGTCCGGCTCGACCGGCTCCCCGAAGCTGGTCCGGCTCTCGGCGGAGAACGTGCAGGCCAACGCCGAGTCGATCGCGGCCTACCTCTCGATCCGGCCCGGCGACGTCGCGGCGACCACGCTGCCGATGCACTACTGCTACGGCCTCTCGGTCATCAACAGCCACCTGCTCGCGCGGCGCGGCGATCATGCTCACCGACCTCTCGGTCGTCGACTCCTGCTTCTGGGAGCAGTTCCGCGCCGCCGGCGCCACGACGCTCGCCGCCGTCCCCTACACGTTCGACCTGCTCGACCGGGTCGGCTTCTCGTCCATGGACCTCCCGTCGCTGCGCTACGTCACCCAGGCGGGGGGCCGGCTCGCGCCCGAGCGGGTGCGCCGGTACGCCGAGCTCGGCCGGAGCCGCGGGTGGGACCTGTTCGTCATGTACGGCCAGACCGAGGCCACCGCGCGGATGGCGTACCTCCCTCCCGACCTCGCGCTGACCTCGCCCGGCGCGATCGGCGTGCCCGTGCCCGGCGGGTCGTTCCGGCTCGAGCCGCTGCCGGAGCTGCCGCTCGCCGCACGACGGGGCGCTCGACGTCGGCGAGCTCGTCTACGACGGCCCGAACGTGATGCTCGGGTACGCCGAGACACCGGCCGACCTCGCCCTGGGCCGGGTCACCTCGTCGTTGCGGACCGGTGACGTCGCCCGTCGTACCCCCGAAGGGCTGTTCGAGATCGTCGGACGCCGCAACCGGTTCGCGAAGGTGTTCGGGCTGCGCATCGACCTCGACCAGGTCGAGCGGGTCTACGCCGCGGAGGGGATGCTCGTCGCGTGCGCGGCGGGGGAGGGGCCTACCGGCGAGCGGCTGGTCGTCGCGGTCGCCGACGAGGCCGCCCCCGTCGACGTCGCCCGGGTCGCCGCCGTCGCGAAGGAGCACGCCGGCCTTCCGCCCGGCGCCGTCGCGGTCTGCCCGGTCCGCGAGGTCCCGCGACTGCCCAACGGCAAGCCCGACTACCGCGCGGTCGCTGCGCTGGCGGGCGCCGGGGGAATTACCAAGGTATGTCGAGCAATTGCCTCTTCCCACGGTGAACTTGCCATGGGAGGAGTGACAGTTCTCCTGCATACCCTGGTAATTCACCAGACCCCCGTACGACGGCCGCGCGGCTGCGCGAGGTCTACGCCGAGGTGCTCCGCCGGGACGTCGTGCGCGACGAGGACACGTTCGTGTCGCTCGAGGGGGACTCGCTCTCCTACGTCGAGATGTCGATCCGGGTCGAGGAGGTGCTCGGCCACCTCCCGCCGAGCTGGCACGTGACCCCGATCGGCGAGCTCGCTCCCCGGCCCGGGCGGCCCCGGCGCGGCAGGTCGCTGGAGATGAACGTCGTCCTGCGCGCGCTGGCGATCGTGGCCATCGTCGGGACGCACGCGAACCTCTTCGCCGTCCTCGGCGGGGCCCACGTGCTGCTGGGCGTGGCCGGCTTCAACTTCGGCCGCTTCCACCTGGCCGGGGCGTCACGCGCGGACCGGCTGCGTCACATGGTCTCCAGCGTCGCGCGCGTCGCGGTGCCCTCGGCGCTCCTCATCGGCCTGGTGGCCACGTTCACCCGGGGGCTGGACTGGCGCAACGCGCTGCTGCTCAACGGCGTCCTCGGCACACGCGACTGGACCGAGCCGGCCTGGCACTACTGGTTCATCGAGGCGCTGGTCTACACGCTGCTCGCGCTGACCGTCGTCCTGGCGCTTCCGGTCGTGGACAAGGCGGAGCGGCGCTGGCCGTTCTGGCTGCCCATGGCGCTCGCCGGACTCGGGCTGCTCACGCGGTACGACGTCGTCGAGGTCATGGGCGGCGACGTGATCCACCGGGCCAACGTCGTCTTCTGGCTGTTCGCGCTCGGCTGGGCGACGGTGAAGGCCACCTCGAGCCGGCAGCGCCTGCTGGTCTCGGCGCTCCTGGTCGCCACGGTCCCGGGCTTCTTCGACGACCTCGCGCGGGAGGCCCTGGTCGTCGGCGGGATGCTCGCGCTGGTCTGGGTCCGGGCGGTCCGGGTGCCGGCGCCCGTCGCACGCGCCCTCGGCGTCCTCGCGAGCGCCTCGCTGTACGTCTACCTCGTCCACTGGCAGGTCTACCCCTACCTCGAGGACGAGGTCCCGTGGCTCGCGACGGTCCTGTCGCTGGTCGCCGGCATCGCGGTGTGGCAGGTCGTCGAGCGGGTCGCCCCGGCCGTCGTACGCCTGACGCAGCGCGCCGCGAGCGCCCGTCCGCGACGTGGAAGCGGCCCAGCCCGAGTGGGCCTGCGGGAATGGGGAACACTGACCGGTGGTTGACCCACCGGAGGTATGCCCTTTCGTGAACCCCTTTGTGAGCTCTGTGCCATTCCCGCCCCGCAGGCCGGTCCACGGCCGCGTGGCGATGATCAGCCTGCACACGTCCCCCCTCGACCAGCCCGGCACGGGTGACGCGGGCGGGATGAACGTCTACGTCCTCGAGCTGTCCAAGCGGCTCGCCGAGCGCAACATCGCGGTGGAGATCTTCACGCGGGCGACCTCCTCGGCGCTGCCGCCGGTGGTCGAGGCCGTCCCCGGGGTCCACGTGCACCACGTCCACGCGGGGCCTTTCGAGGGGCTGCGCAAGGAGGAGCTGCCGCCGCAGCTGTGCACGTTCGCCCGTGAGGTGCTGCGTGCCGAGGCGGGTCACGAGCAGGGCTGGTACGACCTCGTGCACAGCCACTACTGGCTCTCCGGCCAGGTCGGCGCGCTGGTGCGCGACCGGTGGGGCGTGCCGCTCGCGCACTCCATGCACACCATGGCCAAGGTCAAGAACGAGATGCTCGCCGACGGCGACACCCCCGAGCCGATGGCACGCGTGATCGGGGAGGAGCAGGTGGTCGAGGCCGCCGACATGCTCATCGCGAACACCGACATCGAGGCGAAGCAGCTGATCAACCTCTACGACGCCCACCCGGGCCGCGTCGAGGTGGTGCACCCCGGTGTCGACCTGAGCGTCTTCCGGCCGGTCGGCCAGGCGCTCGCCCGGCAGCGGCTCGGCCTGCCCGCCGACGCGCACGTGCTGATGTTCGCCGGCCGGATCCAGCCGCTGAAGGCCCCCGACGTGCTCCTGCGCGCGGTGGCCGTGCTGCTCGAGCGTGACCCGAGCATCCGGGAGCGCCTCGTCGTCCCCGTCGTCGGCGGCCCGTCGGGCACCGGGCTCGAGCACCCCGAGTCGCTGGCCCAGCTCGCCACGTCCCTCGGCCTCGACGACGTGGTGCGGTTCGTGCCGCCCGTCGCGCAGGCCACCCTCGTCGACTGGTACGCCGCCGGCGACCCTCGTCTGCGTCCCGTCGTACAACGAGTCCTTCGGTCTGGTCGCGGTCGAGGCACAGGCAGCCGGTACGCCGGTGGTGGCCGCTGCCGTGGGTGGTCTCACGACCGCCGTCGACCACGGCCGCTCCGGCCTCCTCGTCGAGGGGCACGACCCGGCCGACTACGCCCGCGCGTTCGAGCGGGTGCTCCACCACCCGGCCCTGCGCGAGGAGCTCTCCGCGGGCGCCGTACGCCAGGCCGGCCACTTCGCGTGGGAGGCGACCGCCGAGCGCACCGTCGAGGTGTACCGGCAGGCCAGCGCGGCCATGCAAAGCGAGCTGAAAGGCATGGCCGGATGACCGAGCGCACCATGACCGACATCCAGAGCGCCGCCTCGTCGACGCTGCGCGAGGTCTTCGACGCCCACGAGCTGGAGTGGAAGGAGATCTCGCCCGGGGTCTTCACGGTGGTGCTCCCCGGCGAGAAGAAGCTCCAGACGCCGTGCCGCTTCGACGTCGGCGAGCACGCGCTCGGCGTCCACGCGTTCGTCGCCCGGCGTCCCGACGAGAACCACGAGCGGGTCTACCGCTGGCTGCTCGAGCGCAACCTCAAGCTGTACGGCGTCGCCTTCGCCGTCGACCACATGGGCGACATCTACCTCGACGGACGGCTGCCGCTGTCGTCGGTGACGCCGGAGGAGACCGACCGGCTGCTGGGTGCGGTGCTGACCTACGCCGACGAGTCCTTCAACACGATCCTCGAGCTCGGCTTCGCCACGTCGATCCGGCGGGAGTGGGACTGGCGCAAGTCGCGCGGGGAGTCCACGCGCAACCTCGAGGCCTTCCGCGGCTGGCTCGAGCGCGGCGAGGAGCCCCCTGCACCGTCCTCGGACTGAGACCGCTCGTCAGCGGCGGTCCGCGACGTCCGCGGGCACGGCCGGGGCCGGTCCGGCTGCCGCGGGCGCGTCCTCGGCGGTACGACGTACCCGCCCCTTCTTCCGGGTCAGGGCCACACCGGCCAGGCACAGCGCGCCACCGACGAAGGCCAGCGCCGGCGGCACCTCGCCGAGGAACAGCCAGCCGAGGAGCACCGTGATGGGCGGCACGAGGTAGGTCGTCACACCGAGGCTCGAGGCGTTCATGTGCGTGAGGGCGTAGGCCCAGGTGGTGAACGCGATCGCCGTCGGGAACACGCCGAGGTAGACCACCCACCACAGCGACGCCGCGGGGGCGGTCCCCGCCGCACTCGACGAGCTGGCCGGCGAACGGCAGGCACGCCACGGCACCGACCGTGCAGGCGACCCAGGTCACCTGGATCGCGGGCAGCCTGCCCATGACGGGCTTCTGGACGATCATGCTGATGCTGTACGCCAGCGCGGCGAGCAGGGCCAGCGCGACCCCCACCCAGTCGCGGTCCGCGCCGTCGCCGGACGTGGCGAGCGCGATGACCACCACGCCCGCGAACGCGATCGCGAGCCCCGGTCCGGCGTACACCGAAGGTCGCTCGTGGAGGAACACCACCGCGAGGACGGTCATCAGGATCGGTGCGAACTGGATCAGGATGCTGGCGGTGCCGGCGTCGATCCGGGTCTCGGCCGCGTTGAGCGCGACGTTGTAGAGGGCGTACCAGAGCAGGCCGATCGCGACCAGCCGCGGCCAGTCCGCGCGGGACGGCCACGGCGGCCGGCGGGCAGCCAGGAGCACGCCGAGACAGACGCTGCCGACGAGGAGCCGCCCGAGGGAGAGCGCTCCCGGCGAGAAGTCGGGGCCGAGGTGCCGGATCGCCACGAAGGCCGATGCCCAGAAGAACAGGGTGACGGCGACGGCCAGCAACGGCAGCAGACGATGACGGGGCACGACGTCGAGCCTAGGTCCGCGCCAGGTGGTCGCCTAGCGCTTTTCAGACCTCGAGCTTGTAGCCGAGACCGCGCACGGTGACCAGGTACGTCGGCGACGCGGGGTCCGGCTCGATCTTCGCCCGCAGCCGCTTGACGTGCACGTCGAGGGTCTTGGTGTCGCCGACGTAGTCCGAGCCCCAGACCCGGTCGATCAGCTGCCCGCGCGTGAGCACCCGGCCGGGGTTGCGCAGGAACATCTCGAGCAGCTCGAACTCCTTCAGCGGGAGCTTCGTGTCCTCGCCCTTCACCGTGACCACGTGGCGCTCGACGTCCATGCGCACGGGCCCCGCCTCGAGGGTCGGGGGCGCCAGCTCCGGCTCGACGCCGCGGCGCAGCACGGCGCGGATGCGCGCGACGAGCTCGCGGGGGGAGTACGGCTTGGTGACGTAGTCGTCGGCCCCGAGCTCGAGCCCGACCACCTTGTCCACCTCGCTGTCCTTGGCGCTGACCATGATCACCGGGACGTTCGAGCTCTGCCGGATCACCCGGCACACCTCGGTCCCGGGCATCCCGGGCAGCATGAGGTCGAGAAGCACGATGTCGGCGCCGGCTCGGTCGAACTCCGCGATGGCGTCCGGGCCGGTGGCGGCGATGCCGACCTCGAAGCCCTCCTTGCGGAGCATGTACGCGAGCGCGTCGCTGTAGCTCTCTTCATCCTCGACGACGAGTACCCGGGTCACGGGCGTGCCTCCTGTTGGCTTGGGTGGTTCGACTGGGGGTACGACGACCGGCCGGCTGTGCCTTCGGCGGGCGGCGCCGTCCGCCGTACCTCCGCCTCCTTGCGGACCGGACGGCGCGGCAGGGTGAGCGTGAACGACGAGCCCTGACCGGGGGCGGACCAGACCCGCACCTCCCCGCCGTGGGACGCGGCGACGTGCTTGACGATCGAGAGGCCGAGGCCGGTGCCGCCCGTGGAGCGGTGGCGTGCCGGGTCGACCCGGTAGAAGCGCTCGAAGATCCGCTCGAGCTCGGAGGCGGGGATGCCGATGCCCTGGTCGGTCACGGTGATCTCGACCATGTCGTCGGCCGGACGCGCGGCGACGACGACCCTGCGAGCCGTCGGAGGAGTACGCCACGGCGTTCGCGACGAGGTTGCCCACGGCGAGCGCGATCTGGTCCGCGCTGCCGAGCACCTCGAGCCGGCGCTCGCCGTTGTGGACCACCCGGATCTCCTTGGCGGACGCGTCGATGGCCGAGGCGTCGATGGCGCGGGTCACGATCTCGTCGACCTTGACCGGTGCCGGCGCCTCGAGCGGCTCGTCGCCCTGGAGCCGCGAGAGCTCGATGATCTGCTGGACCAGCCGGCCGAGCCGCTCACCCTCCTTCTGCATCCGGCTGGCGAAGCGCTCGACGGCCTCCGGGTCGTCGGAGGCCTCGCGCACCGCCTCGGCGAGGAGGTTGATCGCGCCGACCGGGGTCTTGAGCTCGTGGGAGACGTTCGCGACGAAGTCCCGCCGGAGCGTCTCGACCCGCCGCTCGCGGGTGCGGTCCTCCACGAGCGCGAGCACGAGCCGCGAGCTCAGGGGCGCGACCCGGGCCATGACGTGGATCGGCCGCGCGGAGCGGTCCCGGGCGAGCGTGATCTCGGTCTCCCGGATCTGGCCGTCGCGGCGTACCTGCCGCACGAGGTCGGCCAGCTCCTCGACCGCGACCTCGTTGCCCCGCACGAGGCCCAGCGCATGGGCGGGAGCGGAGGCCTTGAGGACCTCGTCCTTCTCGTCCACGACCAGCGCGCTGCTGCGCAGGACGCTCAGGACCGTCGCCACACCCGCGGGGACGGTCGGCTCCTCGTGAGGGGCGACCCGTTGCTGCTGGTGCTCGCTGATCCTCCACGCGAGGACGACGCCGGCGCCCAGCACTGCTCCGAGCAGCGCGAACAGGAGGGCCTGCGTCGTCTGGTCCACGCCTCGATCGTACGCAGCCGTGCCCCAGGAGTGCCTCGCCCGGACGCCGGTGCAGCCGGGGCTTCCGCGACTGTTCACCTCGCGTTCACGCCCCGAACCCCTTTGGTCACCACTCCTGACTACGGTGGGGCCCATGCGTGACGCCTACTACGACCAGCTGGACGCCGTCATCGACGAGCTCGTGACCATGACCCACGAGGTGGGGACCGCCGTCGGCCAAGCCACCAGAGCACTCCTCGAGGCCGACGCGGAGATCGCCGAGCAGGTCATCTCGCACGACGCCCACATCGACTCCGAGCGCGACCGCATCGAGGAGCTCAGCTTCGAGCTGCTCGCCCTCCAGCAGCCCGTTGCCGGGGACCTCCGCATGCTGGTGGCCGCGCTGCGCATGGTCTCCGACCTCGAGCGGATGGGCGACCTGTCCGTGCACGTCGCCAAGATCGCCCGCCTTCGCGTCCCGGACGTGGCCATCCCCAACGAGATGCTGCCGACCATCAAGCGCATGGCCGAGGTCGCCGAGGAGATGGTCCGCCAGGTGGAGAACGTCATCGCCGACCGCGACGTCGAAGCGGCTCGTGCCCTCGAGCGCTGTGACGAGGAGATGGACCAGCTCCGCAGCTCGTCCTTCCGCCAGATGCTCAGCGACGAGTGGGCGCACGGCGTCGAGCCGGCCGTCGACATCGCGCTGCTCGGGCGCTACTACGAGCGGATCGCCGACCACGCCGTGTCCCTTGCCCGCCGCGTCGTGTTCCTCGTGACGGGACAGCACCCCGCGGTCATCGAGTCCTGAGGGACCGTCGACCGACTCCTCGAGGGCGGTCGGACGCGTCGTGACGTTGCAGCGGGGCTGCCCTTTGCGATGATGAGGGCATGGCCGATGCCAAGGGGCACACCGCCGCTACGGCAGTCGACTTCGTGTCGGCGTACGCCGCTGCGGCGGCAGAGGTCGTCGCGGCCATCCCGTCCTGCGACATGGAGCAAGGCGTGCGTGCCTGTCCGGGCTGGACGGCGTACGACCTGATCAGCCACCTGGGCAACGTCCATGCCTGGGCGGCGTCGATCGTCGAGACCGGCCGCAGCGCACCCGAGCAGAACGACCGTCCCCGCAACCGCCGTGCCAAGGCGGTCGCGCGCTGGTACGCCGCGAAGGCAGACGACCTCCTCCAGGTGCTCCGCGTCGCCCGTCCCGAGGACGAGTGCTGGACCTTCTCCGCCCTCCACCACACCGCGGCGTTCTGGCCGCGACGGCAGACCCACGAGACGCTCGTGCACCTCGCCGACCTGCAGCAGACGAGCGGGCGTACGACGGTCATCCCGACGTCGCTCGCCGCGGACGGCATCTCCGAGGTGCTCGACGTGTTCATCCCGCGAATGCATGCCCGGGGCCGCCGCGCGACGATCTCCCATCCCGTCGTGCTCCGCGCGACCGACACCGTCGAGACGTGGCTGGTCACCCCGCCGCTCGACGACGGTGACGGGGTGCCCCTCGCGGGGACCGTGGCGTGGGACGCCGTCGCCGACGTGGGCCTCGACACCGTCTCGGGTACGGCGGCCGACCTGATGCTGCTGCTGTGGAAGCGGATGGACCCCGACGACCACGCCGTGACCCTCGACGGCGACCGCACCCGCCTCCTCGACTTCCTCCGCTCCCCGCTCACCCCCTGACCCCGGCGCCCCCGGCCCGCGCGACCCGCCCCGCCCGGCCCGCGGCCCGGCCGACCACTCGTGCAGCGTGCGACAGAAATCGACCTCGATCTGGACGGGAACGGACGTCGGATCGTGCCGTGCACAGTTGTCATTCCACGTGGTCGGAATGATCCGCTGCGCGGTCGTGCGGCACACGACGCGCGGCGGATGACGGCTGCTGAGCACGGGAAGTGCGCTCGCCACTGCATCCATCGACAGCCTCGGCAGTCCGGTGACGCCTCGCTCCCCCAGCGCGGCGCGTACACGGCGCAGCGTCTCCTCCGGTCGTTGGCAGATGCCCTTCGCGGTGACGACGACGATGCGCCACTTCCGGGTGTCGAGCTCCTCGCCGGCGGTAGATGTCGGAGCTCGTACTGCTCGGGGTCCTCCGCGATGCTGGCGGCCGTCGTACTCCACGATGAGCTTCAAGCGACGGGTAGCACAGATCGAAGCGACGCACGACGGAGCCGTAACGAGTCGCGGACCCGGAAGTCGACCTCGGGCTCCAGCACGCCGGGGACGATGAGCATCGCAGCCGGGTCTCCATCGGTCAGTCACCGCGCCCGGACGACGTCGCGGCGGTCAGCGGCGTGCGTGCGGTCCGGTCCCCTCGCATGTTCCTCGAGCTGGCGTCGCTGCTCTCGCTGGTGGACCTGTCGTGGTCGGACGACGCGCGTCGCCAGGCTCGACGAAGGTCACGACGGCATCGCTCGTCGACGCCTGCGAGCAGGCTCGACGCACGTCGGACGCCTCGGCCGCCCTCCGCGCAGCGCGTTATGTCAGCGGGGAGGTCGACGTCGCCGTGGATGACGCGGCTGCGCACGCTGATCGTGCTCGCCGGACTGCCAGACGCCGGACGGCTCAACCACGAAGATCCGCGACGAGTACGGCCGGAGTGAGCCGACGGTTCGACGTGAGCACCCAGGCGGCGGCTGACGTGGAGTACGACGGCCGCCAGCACGTCGGGGTAGAGGATCACTGGAGCCTCAGACACGTGCAGGCGCGCGAGGACGCTCGACGACCGAGCTGGCACATCCTGGGTGACGAGCGGCGGGATCTCAAGCATGCCGCGCCGCGACCGTCGCACGCGTGCACGAGGCGCTGCGGAGGGTCGAGATGGCGCGGGCTGCCGAGAGGACCTCGGACGCGTGGCGCCCGGCACTTCGGCCGGTGTCAGCTGATCGCCGCAGACGTTGTCCACAGGGGCGAACGACTGCCGGAGTCGACCCTGTCACCGCCGTTCGCACGTGCACGTGTGATGCCGGAACGACGTGCGGATCGGCTGTCACAACGCGCTCGTTCTCGTCCATCGTGGACGGGAACGGCAAGCCCAGCGAGGGTCAGCGGCCCTGGGCGGCGACGGCCTTGATCGCGTCGGCGGCGGCCTCGGGGTCGAGGTACTGACCGCCGCGCTCGAGCGGGCGCATGTTCTCGTCGAGGCGGTACACGAGCGGGATGCCGGTCGGGATGTTGAGGCCCACGACGGCCTCCTCGCTGATGTCGTCGAGGTGCTTGACGAGGGCGCGCAGGGAGTTGCCGTGGGCGGCGACGCAGACGGTCTGCCCGGCGCGGAGGTCGGGGACGATCGCGTCGTACCAGTAGGGGAGCATCCGCTCGACCACGTCGGCGAGGCACTCGGTGCGCGGGACGATCTCGTCGGGAAGGTCGGCGTAGCGGGCCTCACCGATCTGCGACCACTCGTCGTCGTCGTCGATCCGCGGCGGCGGGGTGTCGTAGGAGCGGCGCCAGAGCATGAACTGCTCCTCGCCGTACTGCTCGAGCGTGGCCTTCTTGTCCTTGCCCTGGAGCGCGCCGTAGTGCCGCTCGTTGAGGCGCCAGGACCGCTTGACCGGGATCCAGTGCCGCTCGCACGCGTCGAGCGCGAGCTGCGCGGTGGTGATCGCGCGGCGCAGCACGGAGGTGTGCAGGACGTCGGGGAGCACGCCCGCCTCGGTCATCAGCGAGCCACCGCGGGTCGCCTCGGTGCGTCCCTTCTCGGTCAGGGCCACGTCGACCCAGCCGGTGAAGAGGTTCTTGGCGTTCCAGTCGCTCTCGCCGTGGCGGAGCAGCACCAGCGTGTACGGGGCCTGAGCACTCATGGGCCACACCCTAGCGTCGGCCTGCGCGGAGGCAGCGGGGCCCCGAACCGCTGGACAGAGGCCCTGAGACGTACGACGGGCGCCGGCGCGTGTTCACGCCGACGCCCGTCACAGGCTGGAGAGCGGGGACTACTCCGACGGGGAGGCCTCTTCCGAGGGCGTGGGCTCCTCGGAGGCCTTGGCCTTCTTCGAGGGGGAGGCCGACTCGGACCCGGGGACGGGCACGTCCGCGAAGTCGCCCCGGCGCGCGACCACGGGCACCTCCAGGGTGACGCTCTCGCCGCGCTCGAAGCTGAAGGTCAGCTCGACGAAGGTGCCGGACTTCACGGTGTCGCCCTCGGCGGAGACCGGCTCGTCAAGCAGCTGGGCCGATCCGCCGGCGGGGATGTCGACCGGCCCGCCGAGGCTCACCGACAGCGAGGAGTCCTCGCCGGCGCCGGTGATGCCGGTCAGCGAGTCGCCTTCGTTCGGGTTGTTGTTCGCAAGGCTGGCAACGACGGTGCCGCTGCCGTCGCTGTCGGAGACGATCAGTGCGTGGAGCACGTCGACCTGGCCGGAGCGCTCGTTCACGCCGACGCCGGGGTTGTACACCTTGTCGGTGGGCCTGTCGAAGCCGCAGGAGGTCATCAGGGGTGCAAGGAGCACGGCTCCGGCTGCGATGCTGCGACGAAGGGTGAGGTTCACTTCTCTCCACGGATCCTCTCGGAGTGCACGCCTCGACGGCGCGATGCGCGACTGTTGGACGAGGCGGCTACGGCGACGGCTCGACCTGCTGCAAAACAGCCCGAAGTCTAGCGTTTACTGCCGCAGGCCCACCGTGAGCCCTGCCACCACGATCCCGGCCACGACGAGGGCGGTCCAGGTGACGGAGATCCACAGCAGCTTGGGCGCCCCGATCCTGAGCGCGATGCGCAGCGGCAGGTGGCGCATGCCGGTCTGGTTGTCCTGGACGAGGTCCGGGAGCGTGTTGAGGAAGTGGACGCCGATGCCGAGGAGTGCCGCGAGGACGGTCATCGCCACGGTGGGCGGCGCCCCGTGCATCCCGCCACCCAGGCCGCCGTACGAGAGGAAGGCGGGGAGCAGGCCGAACGAGACCGCGTACGGCAGCCAGGACAGGACCGACTTCTTGAACCACACGTTGTACAGCCAGGCCGCGGCGACCGAGGCGAGGTGGGCGATGCCGGCGTAGGTGCCGTTGGCGACCGAGAGCGGGATCACGGCGAGCACGGCCACGGCGATCGCGAAGGTCACCGTGCCGGGGTCCACCCAGCCCAGCGCCACCGGCTTGTCCAGGCGGCCGACCTGCTGGTCACGGTGGCGGTCGACGACGTCGTCGAGCCAGCCGATCGTGAGCTGCCCGGTGAGGACGGTGAGCGCGACCAGGCCGACCTCGAGGGTCGAGCGCCCGGTCAGGGCGGCGGCTGCTGCGAGGACGATCGTGGTGACCGCGGCGGGAAGGGGATGGCCGGCCAGGACGAGTGACAGGGCCACCCCGCGCGGCTTCCTGTACTTCATGCTCCGCAGTATTGACCACGCGGTCCCGTGACGCTCGGACCACCTCGCGTTTTCCCAGGACTGCAAGGGGATCCGTCCTCCGGACCGGTCTGGTCCGACCCGTCGGCTCGTCCTCACAAGGCACCGAATCTGCCAAATGTCAACCCCCGATTTGCCCTCTGACCTGCGCAAACGCCGAAAGGGGTCTCGGTAGAGCGTGTTATCCTAGAGACCTAGGAAGGGGTACTTGGCACATGACATTTACCGTCGGCGAAACGGTTGTTTATCCCAATCACGGGGCCGCAGTAATCGAGGACATCGAGACTCGCAAGATCAAGGGTGAGGACAAGCAGTATCTCGTACTGCGCATCGTCGCCCAGCAGGATCTGGTCGTCCGCGTCCCGGCCTGCAACCTCGATCTCGTAGGCGTACGAGACGTGGTCGACAAGGAGGGTCTTGACCGAGTCTTCGAGGTGCTGCGTGCGGCGCACACCGAGGAGCCGACGAACTGGTCGCGTCGTTACAAGGCGAACCTGGAGAAGCTTCACTCCGGTGACGTCATGAAGGTCGCCGAGGTCGTCCGCGACCTGTGGCGCCGCGAGCGTGACCGCGGCCTCTCCGCAGGTGAGAAGCGGATGCTCGCCAAGGCTCGCCAGATCCTCGTCTCCGAGCTCGCGCTTGCCGAGCACACCAACGAGGACAAGGCCGAGGCCCTTCTCGACGAGGTTCTCGCCTCCTAGCTCGAGACACACCGCAAGGCCCCTGGGACGCATTCGTCCCGGGGGCCTTCGTGGTCTCATGGTGCCTGTGACCACGATCTACGAGGACGACGAGCTCCCGACGCCGATGGGCCAGGTCCCCACCACCGGACGCGGGTCGATGCCGTTCGCGATGCTCGACGGTGAGCCCCTCGTCGCCCTCGCCTCGTTCGCGCTCGAGGACGCCGGCGCCGAGCTGGTCGACTTCAACGTCGAGCTCGCCGACGTCCGCGACCAGCACCGCCCGCTCGTGCTGCACGACCCGCTGTGCCCGCTGACCCCCGTCGAGTTCCTCCGTGAGGCGGTCGCCACCGCCGTGACCGACGACGTGGTCGTGGTCGGGGTGCAGCCGGTCACCGACACGATCAAGTCCGTGCACGCCGGGGTCGTCGGCGAGACCGTCGACAGGGAGGGGCTCTGGGCGGTCACCTCGCCCGTCGTACTCCCGGCCGACGTCGTCGCCGAGCTCGACGACTGGCCCGACGCGGACGACTTCCCCCGGCTCGTGGAGCGGCTGCGCGAACGGTTCGAGGTGCGCTTCCTCGAGGCGCCGGCTGCTGGGACGCCGCGTCGAGGACGAGTCGGCGGTGGTGCTGCTCGAGGCGCTTGCCGCCGGAGCCGAGCAGGCCGAGCGGGTCTGAGGGCTAGCGGTCCTTGCGGGTCGCGACCGCGAGATAGGAGTACGACGGCCCGCGCCCATCGCGTGGGCTGAGCGCACGGCAGCCGTTGCGGAGGTTCTCGCAGCGCACCCTCCGGCCGCCGTCGTGCCCGAGGTCGAGCCGCGACCGGTAGTAGAAGCTGAACAGGTTCCCGTCACCTCCCGCGTCGACCGAGGCCCCGATGCGGTCCCGGCGCCACCGGTCCGTGAGGAGCCGACGCTGCGCGCTCCGGTCGCCCTTGACGTAGCGGTCGAACCAGGCCGTGGTGTACCAGGACGAGGCGTCGATGCCGCGCAGCGTGGCGCCGAAGGTCGGCATGGGCAGGTACGACCACTCGTAGTGGGTTCCGCCGCGGATCACGATCTCGCCGGTGTCGACGCCGGCCTTCGAGAACGCGTAGGAAGCGCCCGCCTTCGCGCGCGGGTCGGGCGCGGTGGTGTACGCCGAGGGGGTGAGGCCGTAGTCGGCCGACAGACCCAGCGAGGGCACGCGCAGCCGGGGCTTGCCGAGCCCTCCCTCCATGCAGCTCGTGGGGAGGCCGCCCGGCTGGATCGCCACGGTGGGGTCGATGGGCCTGGACGGCGCGGACGGGTCGCAGAGGTTGTCCCAGGCCACGACGGCGTCGACCCGCTTGTCCTGCTGGCCGACCCAGCTGACCCCGGCGGCGCCGTACGAGTGTCCGGCGAGGCCGATACGGGTGCGGTCGACGAGGCGCCAGAACGGGTTGTGGTGCGTGGCCCTGCCCTCGGCGACGCGGGCCCTCTGCTTGTCGCAGTGGCTCGTGCCCGAGCGGCTCGGGCGGGGGCAGTAGGGCTTGCCGGGCCGGGACAGCGCGAAGTCGATCGAGTCCTGGGTGTGGTCGAAGAACGTGACTCCGGTGCTCTGCGACGGGAAGCCCTCGCCCGCGTCCTGGCCCTCGCCGAAGGTGTCGGAGCGGCCCTGCATCTGGGGGTCGCGGGTGAGCACGACGTAGCCCGCCTTCGCGAGCGTCTGCGCGGCCCACCAGTACAGCTCCTCGCTCGCCTGCACCGAGCCGTTGGTGATCACGACCAGCGGCCGCTTGGCGGGCCCTGCCTTCGTGGCCCACACGTGTCCGGCCATCGTGGAGCCGTTGCGCGCCACGAACCAGACCGGCTCGACGATGCCGTAGCCGCGCTCCTCCCAGTGCTCGAGACGGGTGTCGCCGCCACAGGCCAGAGACTTGGACCAGCACACGTCGGTGACGAAGAGCCGCCCCGGGTCGGTGACCTGCTCGGCGAGGCCGCCCGTGAACGACTCGGCGCCCTGGGTCGCCTGGTCGGCGAGCCCCTCGGGGGTGAGGTAGTCGGGCGCCCGCTCACCCTGCTTGGCGAAGTTCGCGGACTCCTCCGTCGGGCTCACCGGGTCGCCCTCCGCCCCGGCGGCCGCGTTGACCCAGACCGTCGGCAGCGAGAGCAGAGCAGCGACGAGGGTCACGAGGAAGGCGGTGACCAGGGTGCCGGCGGTGGTCGTGGGGCGCATGCCCTTCCCAACGACGCACCGCGGGGCGGGTTACCCCCGGCGGAGCAGCCGCTCGGCGAGCGAGACGTCCTCGGGGAAGGTGATCTTGATGTTCGTCGCGGGGCTCGGCACGCAGTGGATCGCGAGGTCGGTGTACCTCTCCACGCACGAGGCGGTGTCGGTGCCGGTGAACCCGTCGCGGTCGGCCTGCCGGTAGGCGTCGAGCAGCGGTGCGGCCCGGAACGCCTGCGGAGTCTGTACGCCGACCAGCTCGTCGTCGAGGGGGAGCCCCGCCTGTCGTGGGACGAGCGCCCGGTGCGCCCGGACCGGCAGCGCCCCGCCGTGCTGGTGGGCCGCCCGGATCACCGCGGCAAAGAGGGTCTCGTCGGCCAGGGGCCGCGCGGTGTCGTGGATCGCGACCACGTCCACCTCGCCGTCGTCGACGGCTGCGGCCACTGCCTGGAGGGCGTTCCACTCCGACCCGTGACGGGTGGTGCCGCCCGGGACGATCCACACGTGTGCGCCGGGGTGCTCGGCGGCGACGAGCTCGAGTCCCCGGTCGACCTCGGCGCGGTCCTCGGGACGGACCACGAGCACGACGTGGGTCACGCCCGGGAGTGCGAGGGCCCGCCGAAGGGACCACGTGAACACAGGGGCGCCGAGAAGGGGGAGCAGCACCTTGTTCGTGCCGGCACCCACCCGGCGGCCCTCACCCGCGGCGAGCAGCACGACCGCCGTACGCGGAGTGCCCTCGGCGGAGAGTGCATCGACGGCAGGGTGAGTCACGCCGCACACCGTAGCGGCTCAACCGGTGGCCTCGACCTCCCGCCAGAAGGAGTCGACGCGGGAGTTCCACTGCTCCGGCACCTCCTGGAACGGCTGGTGGGCCTCCTCCTCCATCACCTCGAAGGTCGCCCCGGGGATCGCATCGGCGACCGCCTGACAGACCTCGGGTCGCATCATCAGGTCACGACCACCTGCCAGCACCAGTGTCGGAACGGTGATCTGCGGAAGGCGGTCGGTCGTGCCCTCGTGCCGGAAGAAGGCGTCGAGGAAGCGCTGCAGGTCCTCGACGCTCTGCTTGTGCGGGAAGGCGAGGACCTCCTCGATGAGCTGGTCGACGGTCCCGTCGTTGTGCGCGCGGGGCGTGTAGACCCAAAGGAAGAAGGCCTCGAGCATGGAGCGCTCGTCGGGGGCCGCCTCCGCGAGCCAGCGGACGAAACGACCCCACGTGCGGAGGTAGGGATCCGGCGTCGTCCACGTGCTCTGCAGGACCAGGCTGCGGACCTGCTCCGGGTGCCGGAGCGCCAGCTCCTGGGCGATGATGCTGCCACCGGAGAAACCGGCCACGTGGGCCGACGAGAGCCCGACGGCCGCGAGCACGGCTGCCGCGTCGTCGGCCATTTGCTCCACCGTGACCGTTCCACCCGGCATGGCCGTGCGCCCGGCGCCTCGGTTGTCGATGGCGGTCATCCGGTACCGGTCGGCGAGCCCGTCGAGCTGGAACTGCCAGGACTCGACGGTGTCGCCGAGTCCTCCGATCAGCAGCACGTCCGGTCCCTGACCGACCTGCTCCACCCAGATGTCCAGGTCGCCTGCGTGTACGTGGTTGCCCATCGTTCAACGCTCCGCCGACTTGTCGGGTGTCGCAATGGCCCGGATGTGCGGTCCTGACGGAGCGCGGGCAGCCGCCGCAGGCGGGCTGTGAGGCAGTGAGGAGAAGTTGACCTCGCGGGCACATCGGCACAGCGCCGGCGAAACACGGCGGACCTAGCGTCTTGCCTCATCGACGCCGCAGGCCCGGCAGCCGCACAAGGAGGTGCGGCTCCGGGCCTGCTCCTGCCGAACCTCTCAGGAGCCCCCATGACCGCCACGGACACCGCGACGCAGACCCCGCCTTCGGGCCCCGAGACGCCGAAGGGCCGCCGGACGGGCAGGTGGATCGACCGGTGGGAGCCCGAGGACCCGGCCTTCTGGGACGGCGGCGGCAGCAAGGTCGCACGCCGCAACCTGGTGTGGTCGATCCTGGCCGAGCACGTCGGGTTCTCGGTCTGGATGCTGTGGAGCGCGAGCGCCGTCTACCTCGCGCAGGCCGGCTTCGACTTCACGGTGGACCAGCTGTTCTGGCTGGCCGCGGTGCCCAGCCTGGTGGGCGCGACGATGCGCTTCCCCTACACGTTCGCGGTCGCCAGGTTCGGGGGCCGCAACTGGACAGTGGTCAGCGCGCTGCTCCTGCTCGTCCCGTGCACGTTGCTGGTGGTGTGCGTCGGCAACCCCGCGACGCCGTACTGGATGTTCGTCGTCGCCGCAGTCACCGCAGGCCTCGGCGGCGGGAACTTCGCCTCCAGCATGGCCAACATCTCCTACTTCTACCCGGACGCGAAGAAGGGCTGGGCGCTCGGGCTGAACGCCGCCGGCGGCAACATCGGCGTGAGCACGGTGCAGCTCGTCACCCCGATGATCGTGGGCATCTCCGTCGTCGGCGCAGCGAGCGCAGTGAACATCGAGAACGTCGCCCTCGTCTGGGCGCCGCTCGCGCTCCTCGCGGCGCTCGGCGCGTGGCTGTTCATGGACAACCTCAGCCAGGCCAGGTCGCCGATGCGGGAGCAGGTGCGGGTCGCGAAGGACCGCCAGACGTGGGTGATGTCGTTCCTCTACATCGGCACGTTCGGCTCGTTCATCGGGTACGGCGCCGCGATGCCGCTGCTGATGTCGACGCAGTTCCCGGAGGTCTCGGGGAAGTACGCCTTCCTCGGCGCTCTCGTCGGGTCGCTCGTCCGACCTGTCGGCGGTCTCCTCGCGGACCGCTGGGGAGGTGCCCGGATCACGACGGTGGTGTTCCTGGCGATGGGTCTCGGCGTCCTGGGTGTCGTGTGGTCGGTCGGTCAGCACGCGTTCGGGGCGTTCCTCGTGGCGTTCATGCTCCTGTTCACGCTGGCCGGGATCGGCAACGGCACGACGTACCGGATGATCCCCGCGATCTTCCGGGCCCGCGCGGGTGACGCCGAGGAGGAGCGCAAGCGCGCACGGACCCAGAGTGCGGCGGCCCTCGGTGTGATCTCGGCGATCGGGGCGTACGGCGGCTTCCTGATCCCGCGCTCGTTCGGCATCTCCATCGCGAACACCGGCGGCATCGAGGCTGCGCTCTACGGGTTCATCGTGTTCTACGTGGCCTGCGCGGGGCTGACGTGGTGGTGCTACCTGCGGAGCCGGGTGCTCGTCACACGGGTGCCGAGCCTCGCCCACGCCCAGGTGTGAGCCTCGTGAGCACGAACACGCACTGCCCCTACTGCTCGCTCCAGTGCGGCATGAGGCTCACCCGCCGCGGGCGGGAGACAGTCGTGGAGCCCTGGGACGAGTTCCCGGCCAACGAGGGCGCGATGTGCCGCAAGGGGTGGACGAGCGCCGCACTCCTGCGCGACCGCGAGCGGCTGACCACCCCGCTGGTGCGCGACCCGGCGACGGGCACCTTCCGGGCAGCGAGCTGGGAGGAGGCGCTCGGGCTGGTCGCCGAGCGGCTCACCGCGATCCAGCGCGAGCACGGCAAGGACGCGGTCGCGGTGTTCGGCGGCGGCGGCCTCACGAACGAGAAGGCCTACACGCTCGGCAAGTTCGCGCGGGCCTGCCTCGGCACGAGCATGGTCGACTACAACGGCCGGTGGTGCATGTCGTCGGCGGCCTCGGCGAGCACCCGCGCGTTCGGTGTCGACCGAGGACTGCCGTTCCCGCTCGCGGACATCGAGCAGACCGACGTGCTCGTCCTCGTCGGCTCGAACCTCGCCGAGACCATGCCGCCCGCCGCGCGACACCTCGACCGGCTGCGCGAGCGTGGCGGACGGGTCGTTGTCGTGGACCCCCGGCGTACCGCCACCGCCGACCGCGCCGACGTCCACGTCCAGCCTTCACCGGGCACGGACCTGGCCCTGGCGCAGGGCGTCCTGCACGCGGTGGTCGCGGGCGGCTGGGTGGACCAGGAGTACGTCGAAGGGCGGACCGTCGGCTTCGACGCGGTGCGCCGCTCGGTGATGTCGTGGTGGCCCGAGCTCACCGAGCGGGTGACGGGTGTCCCCGCGAGCGAGGTGCGTGACCTGGCACGGCTCCTCGGTGAGGCGGAGAACGTCGTGATCCTGACCGCTCGTGGCGCGGAGCAGCACGCGCAGGGTGCGGACACGGTGCTGGCGTGGATCAACCTCGCGCTCGCCCTGGGTCAGTGCGGCAAGCCCTTCTCCGGGTACGGCTGCCTCACCGGACAGGGCAACGGCCAGGGCGGCCGGGAGCACGGGCAGAAGGCCGACCAGCTCCCGGGGTACCGCTCCATCGAGGACCCGGCCGCGCGCGAGCACGTCGCGGGCGTGTGGGGAGTCGCCCCGGATGCTCTTCCCGGCAAGGGGAGGTCGGCCTACGAGCTGCTCGACTCGCTCGGTGCGCCGGACGGTCCGAAGGCGCTCCTCGTGCACGCCTCGAACATCGTGGTCTCGGCACCGAACGCGAACCACGTCACGCAGCGGCTCGACGCCCTGGACCTCCTGGTCGTGGCCGACGTGGTGATGTCGGAGACCGCGGCACGAGCCGACGTGGTCCTCCCGGTCACGCAGTGGGCCGAGGAGACCGGGACGATGACGAACCTCGAGGGCCGGGTGATCCTGCGGCGGAAGGCGGTCGACCCGCCGAAGGGCGTGCGCAGCGACCTCGACGTGCTGGCCGACCTCGCGAGGCGGATCGGCTCGCCGGTCGCCCTCGAGACCGAGCCGGAGGAGGTCTTCGCCGAGCTCGCCCGTGCCTCGGCGGGAGGACCCGCCGACTACGCCGGGATCGACTACCACCGGATCACCGAGGAGCAGGGGGTGTTCTGGCCCTGCCCCGACCCGGAGCATCCGGGGACCGAGCGGATGTTCCTCGACCGGTTCGCGACCCCTGACGGCAGCGCTCGTTTCCACGTCGTGGCGCACCGCGGTCCGGCGGAGCAGGTCTGCGCGGACTACCCGCTGCACCTCACCACCGGGCGCGTGCTCGCGCAGTACCAGTCCGGGGCCCAGACCCGTCGCATCCGCGACCTCGACGACACCGGCCCGTTCGTCGAGCTGCACCCGCTCGTCGCGGCCCGGGCCGGGGTGGCCGACGGGGAGCAGGTCCGGGTGAGCACGCGGCGCGGGACGATGCGCGCTCCCGCGCGCGTGGTGGCGACGATCCGGCCCGACACGGTGTTCGTGCCGTTCCACTGGGTCGGCGCGAACCAGCTGACCAACGACGCGCTCGACCCCGCCTCCCGGATGCCGGAGTTCAAGGTCTGCGCGGCGGCGGTGACCGCCGGATGAGGGTCGTCGTCGTGGGGAACGGGATGGCTGCCACGCGGTTGGTGGAGGAGCTCGTCGCCCGGGAGGCGGGCCTCGACATCACGGTCGTCGGCGACGAGCCGGGGCCGTCGTACAACCGGATCCTGCTCTCGGCGGTGCTCGAGGGGACACATCCCGAGGGCGAGATCGCGTTGCAGGAAGACGACTTCCACGCACGTCACGGCATCACCCTGCTCACCGGCACGCGCGTCGCCCAGCTCGACCGGACGGCAAACGAGGTCGTGCTGGAGGGCGGCCGGCGACTGGGGTACGACCGGCTCGTCCTGGCCACGGGCTCCATCCCGACTCTGCCGCCGATCCGGGGCCTCGTCACGCCGGAGGGCCGGCTGCACCCGAAGGTGCACGCGTTCCGCTCCCTCGCCGACTGCCGCAGGCTCGACGCTGCCGTCGGCGGGGCGCGGAGGGCCGTCGTCGTCGGCGGCGGGCTGCTCGGCCTGCAGGTCGCGCGAGCACTCGGCGCCCGCGGGCTCGAGGTCGACGTGGTCGAGGGCAGCTCGCACCTGCTCTCCTCGCAGGTCGGCGAGCAGGCAGGTGCGGTCATCGCCCGCAGCCTGCGGCGGCTCGGCGCGGAGGTCTACACGCACACGCGCGCGGTGCGCATGACCGACGAGGGCGTGCGGCTCGACAGCGGCTTCACGCTGCCGGCGGACCTGGTCGTGCTCACCGCCGGAGGTCGCCCCGCCACCGCCCTCGCCAAGCGGGCAGGGCTGTTCGTGCGTCGCGGCATCGTGGTGGACGCGCAGCTGCGCTCGGTGACCGACGAGCACGTGCACGCGATCGGCGACTGCGCCGAGTACGGCGGGCGCACCGCGGGCTTCGTGCCTCCCGCCTGGGAGCAGGCGACCGTCCTCGCGGCGGTGCTGGCCGGGGAGGACGCGCGGTACGACGGGTCGCGTGTCGTCGCACGCCTGCGGGCGACCGGCCTCGACGTCGCCGTGATGGGCGACCCGGAGCACGCCGCCGGTGAGGTGGTGGAGGTGGCGAACCCGATCAGCGGGACCTACCGCAAGCTCGTCGTCCGTGGCGGGGTGGTCGAGGCCGCGGTGATGGTCGGCGACCTCTCCCGGGTCGGTCTCCTGACGCAGCTGTTCGACCGCCGTACCGTCCTCGCTCCCGAGGAACCCGGCCGGCTGCTGATGGCCGACGCCGCTGCCGTCGCCGGCCCGCTGCCCGACGACGCGGAGGTGTGCGCGTGCGCCGGGGTGACCGCGGGGCGCCTCCGCGGCTGCCCCGACCTCGCCACCGCGATCTCCGACACCAGGGCCACCACCGGCTGCGGCGGCTGTGCGCAGGCCGTCGAGGAGCTCGTCGGGGCGCATCCCGTCGCTCTGTGAGAACTGGTTTTCCTGCCCGAAACATCCGCAAAACGCACGGCTTACGTGAGCCACCTACCTTCGTCACAACCCGAAAGGACGCAACCCATGACGCATCTGCGACAGACCCTCGTGGTGGCCGGTCACGGCATGGTCGGACACCGGTTCGTCCAGGCCGCGATCGAGCGCGGGCTGACCGAGAGGTTCGACATCGTGGTCGTGGGCGAGGAGCCACGCCCGGCGTACGACCGGGTGGCCCTCACCTCGTTCTTCAGCGCAGCCGGTGCCGACGAGCTGTCGCTGCTGCCGGAGGGGGAGTACGACGACCCGCGGGTCCGGCTCGTGCTCGGCACCACTGTCACGCACGTGGACCGAGCCGGGCGCAGGGTCGGCCTCGACACGGGCGACACGCTCGCCTACGACGTACTCGTCCTGGCCACCGGGGCTGCTCCCTTCGTGCCGCCCGTCCCGGGCCACGACCTCGAGGGCTGCTTCGTCTACCGGA
Organism: uncultured Actinomycetota bacterium; assembly: GCA_963739785.1. Taxonomy (GTDB): domain Bacteria; phylum Actinomycetota; class Actinomycetes; order Propionibacteriales; family Nocardioidaceae; genus Nocardioides_C. Next base: position 81,753 of record CAVUBO010000002.1, read on the forward strand.
CGATCGAGGACCTCGAGGCGATCCGCGAGGCCGCCGCGACCGCCACGCGTGGTGCCGTCATCGGCGGCGGCCTGCTCGGGCTCGAGGCGGCCAACGCGCTGCACCAGCTCGGGCTCGAGACCCACGTCGTCGAGATGGCGCCTCGGCTGATGCCGGTGCAGCTCGACGAGGCCGGTGGCACGACCCTCGTGCGGCACATCGAGAAGCTCGGCGTGCACGTGCACACGGGAGCGGGGACGAAGAGGGTCGTCGAGGGTCCGGACCACCGGGCCGCCGGGCTCGACCTGGGCGAGGAGACGGTCGACGCCGAGGTCGTGGTGTTCTCGGCGGGCATCCGCCCCCGCGACCAGCTCGCCCGCGACTGCGGCCTCCCCGTCGCCGAGCGCGGCGGGATCCTGGTCGACGAGCACTGCCGCACCGAGGACCCGCACGTGTTCGCGGTCGGCGAGTGCGCAGCGCCGGACGGGAGGATGTACGGCCTGGTCGCACCCGGCTACTCGATGGCGGAGGTCGTCGTGGACACGCTCCTCGACGGCGAGGGGACGTTCACGGGCGCGGACATGTCCACCAAGCTCAAGCTCCTGGGCGTGGACGTCGCGAGCTTCGGCGACGCGTTCGCGACCACGCCGGGCGCGCTCGAGCTGGTCCTCGCCGACGCGGTCGCGGGGGTCTACAAGAAGCTCGTCGTCAGCGAGGACGGCACCAGGCTCCTCGGCGGCATCCTCGTCGGCGACGCCTCGGCCTACGGCGTCCTGCGCCCCATGGTCGCCTCCGGCATCGCCCTCCCGGAGAACCCCGAGGAGCTGATCCTGCCGGCCCGGACCGCCGTCTCGGCGGGCTCGAGCGGCGTGGGGATGCCGGACGAGGCCGTGGTCTGCAGCTGCAACAACGTCACCAAGGCCACGATCTGCGGCTCGGTCGACAAGGGCTCGTGCGACACGGTCGCGTGCCTGAAGAAGTGCACGCGCGCCGGCTCCACCTGCGGCTCCTGCGTGCCGGTGGTCAAGAGCCTCCTCGACGAGCGGCTCGCGGCGTCCGGCGTCTCCGTCGCCGCCGGCATCTGCGAGCACTTCGACCTGTCGCGACAGGAGCTCTTCGACGTGATCGCCGTGCACGGGTACCGCACCTTCGACGACATCGTGACCGCCCACGGCCGAGGTCGCGGCTGCGACGTGTGCAAGCCCGCGGTGGCCTCGATCCTCGCGAGCCAGCTCAACGGCCACGTGCTCGACAGCAGCACGGTGGCGCTGCAGGACACCAACGACGCCTACCTCGCGAACATCCAGCGCAACGGCACGTACTCCGTCGTGCCGCGAGTCCCCGGCGGTGAGATCACCCCGGAGAAGCTGATCGTGGTCGGCGAGGTGGCCCGCGACTTCGGCCTCTACACGAAGATCACCGGCGGCCAGCGGATCGACCTCCTCGGCGCCCGCCTCGAGCAGCTCCCGGAGATCTGGCGACGGCTCGTGGACGCGGGCTTCGAGTCCGGCCACGCCTACGGCAAGTCGCTGCGCACGGTGAAGTCCTGTGTCGGCTCGACGTGGTGCCGCTACGGCGTGCAGGACTCGGTGAAGCTGGCGATCGACCTCGAGAACCGCTACCGCGGCCTGCGCTCCCCGCACAAGATCAAGGCCGGCGTGAGCGGCTGCGCCCGCGAGTGCGCCGAAGCGCGCGGCAAGGACTTCGGCGTCATCGCCACCGAGAAGGGCTGGAACCTGTACGTCGGAGGCAACGGCGGCGCGACCCCCGCGCACGCACAGCTCCTCGCCGCCGACCTCGACACCGAGACGCTGGTGCGGTACGTCGACCGATTCCTCATGTACTACATCCGCACCGCGGACCGCCTCCAGCGCACGAGCACCTGGATCGCCTCTCTCGACGGCGGCCTCGACCGGGTGCGCGAGGTGGTCGTGGACGACGCACTGGGTCTCGGCGCGGAGCTCGAGGCGGACATGGCCCGGCACGTCGACTCCTACTTCGACGAGTGGCGGGCGACCCTCGAGGATCCGGAGAAGCTACGGCGCTTCGTGTCGTTCGTGAACGCCCCGGGTGTCCCGGACCCGAGCATCGAGTTCACGAACGAGCGGGACCAGATCCGCCCGGTGATCGCCGGAAGCGCGATCCCGGTGGGCGCTCCCGCGGCTGCGGGGACGGTCGCCGCGGGCGCGGGGACGGCCCGATGACCGCCACCGAGACCTGGACGCCGGTGTGCGCCCTGGCTGACCTCGAGGTCGAGCGTGGTGTGGCCGCCCTCGTGCACGGCCAGGCGGTCGCGATCTTCCGGACCCACGACGAGCGCGTGTACGCGCTCGGCAACCAGGACCCGTTCAGCAGGGCCAGCGTGCTCGCCCGCGGCATCGTCGGCACTCGGAGCGTGGACGGTGAGGACGTGCCGTTCGTGGCCTCGCCGATGCTCAAGCACGCGTTCGACCTCCGCACCGGGCGCTGCCTCGACGAGGAGCAGGTCAGCGTGGCCAGCTACGACGTCCGGGTGGCCGAGGGCATCATCCTGGTCGGTCCGCGGAGACAGTCGCCATGACCGTCGCGACGATCCCTGCCGGCCCCGGGGTTCCCGGGCCCGGCGTCCGGGGGCCGCTCAGCGGCTTCCGGGTCGGGATCACCTCGGCTCGCAAGGTGGAGGAGCTGACCAGCCTGCTCGAGCGGCGCGGCGCCGAGGTGGAGTCGGCCCCGGCGATGGCGATCGAGTCGCTCGACGACGGCGAGCTGCGCGCCGCGACCCGGGACGTGCTCGACAACCCGCCCGAGCTGTTCGTGGCGACCACGGGCATGGGCCTGCGTCGCTGGTTCGACGCCGCCGCGGCATGGGGCCTCCTCGACGAGCTGGTGGCGGCCCTCGGCCGGGCGGCGATCGTCGCGCGCGGCCCGAAGTCGGTCGGAGCCCTGCGCGCACACGGGCTGCGGGAGGTCTGGTCGCCGCCGTCGGAGTGCTTCGAGGACGTGCTTGCCTACCTGCGCCGGACCAGCCTCGCCGGCAGGCGGATCGTCGTACAGGAGCACGGCCGGTCGCTGTCGGTGGTCGCCAACGCGCTCCGGGTGCAGGGGGCCGAGGTCCGGGTGGTGTCGGTGTACCGCTGCGCGCCCGCCGACGACCAGGCCGCGATGTTCCGGATGGTCGACCTCGTCGCCGAACGCCGGGTCGACGCCGTGACGTTCACGAGCGCGCCGGCCGCCGAGATCCTGATGGACGTGGCGGTCGCGAGCGGCCGCCGGACCGAGCTGCTCGACGCCTTCCGCGAGGACGTCCTCGCCACCTGCGTCGGACCCGTGACCGCGGCGCCGTTCGAGCTGTGGGGCGTCCCGGTGGTCCAGCCGGAGAGGTCCCGGCTCGCCGCGATGGTGAGGACGCTGGAGCTCGAGCTGCCGAGCCGTCGGCGCGGCACCGAGATCGTGGTGCGCGGCCACCGGCTGCTGCTCCACGGTGACCAGGTCTGCGTCGACGGCTCCCAGGTGCGGCTCTCGCCCGCGCCTCTCGCGGTGCTCCGTGCACTGGCCGACCAGCCCGGACACGTCGTCTCGCGGCGGGAGCTCATGGACCACCTCCCCAGCGGCCTGGCGGGCAGCGAGCACGCGGTGGAGGTCGCGGTCGCGCGGCTGCGCTCGGCGGTCGGCTCGACCCTCGTGCAGACCGTGGTCAAGCGCGGCTACCGACTCCCGGTCACCTGAGGCACAGCGACGAGGGGAGCTCTCGATGAGGCCACGCCTGGTCCTGGTCGCACACGGCACACGGCACGCGGACGGACCGCCGGCGGTCAGGTCGCTGGTGCGCCGCGTCGCGCGGAGGCTCCCGCACGTCGAGGTCGTGGAGTCCTTCGTCGAGCTCAACGAACCGTCGTTCGCCTCGGTCATGGCGGAGGCGGAGGGCCCCTCGGTCGTCGTACCCCTGCTCCTGTCCATCGGCTACCACGTCGAGCACGACGTGCCGGAGTCCGCGCGACGCAGCCGCTTCCCGGTCGCAGTCGCGCCGCCGCTCGGCCCGCACCCGCTGCTCGCCGAGGCCGCTGCGATGCAGCTGCGGGCCGCAGGCGCGGAGCGTGGCGATGCGGTCGTGCTGGTTGCCGCCGGCTCGAAGGACCCGCGGGCGGCGGTGGACGCGAGGGTCGCCGGGCGACTGCTCCAGGCGCGATGGAACGCGCCGGTCCGCGTGGCTTTCCTCAGCGGTGGCGGCCCGGGCGTGCCGGAGGTCGTGGAGCAGCTGCGGTCCGAAGGACATTCGCGCATCGCGGCCTCGCCGTACCTGCTCGCACCCGGCTACTTCGCCTCGAAGGCCGCGGATCTCGCGACGGCCCATGGCGCGACCTTCGCCGACGTGCTGTTGCAGCAGCACCCCACGCTCGCCGAGCTCGTGGTCCGCCGGTTCAGGCTCGGCTGTGGGTCGTGACGGACACGCCCGATCGCGCCTGGGCCTGCTCGACGAGCTCGACGAGCGCCTCGGTGACGAGCGCGTCGCGCTCGAGCGGCAGCATGTGACCGGCTCCGGGCGCGACGGTCAGCCTCGCGCCGGGGACCTTCTCGGCGAGGAGCTCGGCGTGCGAGGGCGGCGTGAGCCGGTCCGCGTCGCCGACCATCACGTGCACGGGGACACCCGTGAGCGCGGAGAGCCCCTCGATGCGGTCGTGGCGCATCACGTCCTCGAAGAAGCCGCGCATCGACGACGCCGGGGTGTTGATGATGCCCTCCACCGCCAGGGCGTGGTCGCGCAGCCGCATGTCGTCGCCGAAGAGGAACCGTCGCGCCACCATCGCCTCGATGAACGGCGTCCGCCGGCGCTTGCGACGGCTCAGCGTCTTCGAGCGCAGCGCCAGCATCGCCGGGATCTGCTCCCGGACGCGCTCTCCGACGCGGGGGAGGCCGAGGGTGACCTCGTGGAGCGAGCCGCCGGAGGTCGCCACGAACAGCACTCCGCGGACCCGCTCGGCGTAGAGCTCGGGCCGGTGCTCGGCGAGCGCCATCAGCGTCATCCCGCCGATCGAGTGCCCGGCGAGCACGAGGTCGCCCGTGGCGGCGTGGGCGTCGATGAGGTCGGACAGGTCCCGGCCGAGGTTCTCGATCGTCGCGGCGTGACGCGGGGTCGCGTCCGAGGCGCCGTGGCCCCGGTGGTCGTAGGAGACGACCCGCAGCGAGTCGCCGAACCGGTGCCGCAGGTCGCGCACCTGGTAGCGCCACGAGTCGTGGTCGGAGGTCCAGCAGTGCGCGAGCACGACGGTCAGTCCGGCGTCCTCGGGACCCTCGACGTGCACGTGCAGGTCGAGGCCGTCGTGGGTGCGGAGCCGCGTCGCACTCGGACGGAGAGAGCTGCTCATGCCCGCACCCCCGCGAGGCGGCGCACGACACGAGGGGCGCGACCGTTCGTCCCGGGTGCGCCAGGCCCTCGGGGTGTGCGCCGGCCGGCCGTGGAGTAGCCGGCGGCGACAGTGGCGAACAGGCCGAGGAACAGGCCGCCGACCACGGCGTACCCGGTGCTCCACAGCCAGCCGGGGACGTCCTGCTTCTCCTCGCGGCGCAGGACCAGCTTCTCCTCGACCAGGTCACGCGGGCCGCTGGCGGCGGGGTACGCCTCGGCCGGGATGGCGGGGTCCGCCGGGAGGTAGACCGGTGCGGCCGCGAGGTCGTGCAGCGGCGTGTGCAGCCTGATGAGCGTCTTCCAGCTGCCGGACACGGGCATCGGCCTGTCCGTGCGCCACACCCCTTCGCGGACGGGTTCGAGCTTGCCGCGCACGGAGCCGCCGCCCTGCCACGAGAGCGCCTCGAACCAGTACGCGTCCTTCACGAGGTCGGGGTCGACGCGCACGGTCAGGACGGCGCGACCGTCGCGCACCTGGCCGACCGCCACGTCCGCCGTACCGCCCTCCGGCTCGCCCGGGGGCACGTTGACCACGAACACGGCCAGCACCGCGAGAGCGGCGGCGAGGGCCCAGCGCCCGGCGTGGGTGGCGCCCCGCGCAGGGGCGGCCTCCGCCGCGTCGTCGCCGCGACCTCGGTCAGCTGTTGGTGCATCCAGGTGGCGACCATGCCGATGCCGGCCCCGGTGACCCCGGCGAAGAGCACCGCCCAGGGCATCATCTCCACCGGCCAAGGCATGGGGCGGGTCGCCTGGGTCCAGAAGTACTCCACGAGCAGCATGCCCATCGTCATCGCGACACCGGCCGCGGCGCCGTACGCCATGGTGGGCCGCGCGCGCCGGACGAGCGCGGCCGCGACCGCCGCCCCGCCGAGCAGGATCGGCGGCCATGGCGTCAGCGCGTCGAAGGCCCAGACGTTGAGCGCGACCAGGATCAGCTGCAGCGCCGCCTGGGCAGCCCAGATGGAGACGACCCAGCGCAGGCCGCGGTACATCGCGAGCGTGAACGTGCTGACCGTGGCGACGGTGAGCACGACGGGATCGTTGACCAGAGGGAACTGGGGTACGCCGAAGGCGAACTCGAGGAGGAACGCGACGGGGCCGGCGGCCAGGATCAGGATCGCCACCCACTCGAGGAGGGCGCGCGAGCGGGAGGCGCCGACCTGCCGGGACTCCGCGCAGGTGAGCAGCATGGTGTAGGGCAGCATCAGGACGCCGCCGATCATCAGGACGTGGGTGGGGCCCCACTCGGTGACGTCCTGGCCGAAGAGCCGGTGCCACAGGTCGTCGAGCGGGAAGCCGAGCAGTGCGAACAGCGCCACGGCGGTGCCGATCGCGGGACCCATGGGGACGCGCCAGGCACGGCTGATCCGGAGCGTGCGCCGGGGGAGCCGGTCCTTCGCGAGCGCGAGGGCGAGCGCGCCCCCGGCGAAGATCGCGATCAGCCCGATGAAGATGAAGTAGTGGGCGGGGTTGGCCAGCGGCCCCTCGTCACGGCCCACGGCGATGTGGAAGCTGACGTCCCAGTACAGCCCGACCGCGCCCGAGAGCGCGCCCGCGACGCTGACCGCCAGCGGGAGGGCGAACCAGCGCGGGCTCCCGTCGTAGCGGGCGACGGCGTCCGCGGCCCTGCCCACGAGGGTGGCGTGGCCGGTGCGCTCCCGGACCATCACCCACAGGATCAGGGCGTAGACCGCCGCGGTGAAGGCCGCCACCACGACGATCTGGTCGGTCGGCGCGCCGCCTGCGGAGGGGGCTTCGGAGGCGATCCGTTGCACGAGGGGCTGCATGAGAACTCCCGAGATCTGCGGAGTGGTCGTTATGTGACACTTGCGATGTAACATGAAGAATGGCACATGTCGCGCAACGCATGTCAAGACCTGACCCACCTGTTGGGAGAATGATCGGGTGAGCGCACCCTCGGACTTGAGCCCCCAGATGACCATCGACCAGCTCGCCGCGTCGGTGAACATGACGGTGCGCAACGTCCGCGCCTACGCCGGACGCGGGCTGATCCCCCCGCCCCGGCTGGTCGGCCGCACCGGCTACTACGGCCACGAGCACGTGAGCCGGCTGATGCTGATCCGGGACCTCCTCGACCGCGGCTACACCCTCGCGGCCGTCGAGAACGTCCTCCTGCGGCACTCCACGGCGACGGCCGGCCACGCGCTGGACCTGCTCAACACGCTGGAGGACCCCCTCGGCCAGAGCGAGGAGCCCGAGGAGATGACCGTCGAGGCGCTGCTCCGCCTCGCGAGGGTCGAGCACGCGACCGGCTTCCTCGACCGCCTCGAGGAGATCGGCCTCGTGGAGCGCGTGGACGAGGAGCGCGTGCGCCTGATGCGGCCCTTCGTCGTGCGCGCCGGCGCCAAGGCGATGGCGCTCGGGCTCGACCGGGGCTCGGTGCTCGACCTGCTCCCGCTGCTCGGCGAGCACCTCCACGTGATCGCGCAGCGGTTCGTCGACGAGTTCCGTGCCCAGATGTGGAAGCCGTTCGCGGACGCCGGGCTGCCGGAGGAGAGGTGGCCCGCGATGCTCGAGAGCATCCGGACGCTGCTCCCGGTGGCCTCCCAGGCGGTGCTCGCGGTCTTCCGCGACGAGCTGAACGAGGTGATCGAGGAGGCGCTGGGCGAGGAGCTCGGCCGCCTCGCCGAAGGCTGACCCGCCCTCCGCCGTACCCCCTCGCCTCCCGCAGGAGCCTAGGCGAGGAGCAGCGCGGTCGCGATCGCGGCGACGCCCTCGCCGCGACCGGTGAGACCCAGCCCGTCCGTCGTGGTCGCCGAGACCGTCACCGGCGCGCCGCACGCCTCGCTGAGCGCGGCCTCCGCCTCGGCCCGTCGCGGCCCCAGCTTGGGACGGTTGCCGATCACCTGGACCGCGACGTTGCCGATCTCGAGGCCCGCGGCACGCACCCGCCGCGCGGTCTCGGCGAGCAGCGTGCACCCCGCGGCACCGGCCCACTCCGGCTCGCCGGTCCCGAAGTTGCTGCCGAGGTCGCCGAGCCCCGCAGCGGAGAGCAGCGCGTCGCAGGCAGCGTGCGCGGCGACGTCGGCGTCGGAGTGGCCCTCGAGACCCATGCGGCTCGTCGGGCCAGGCCAGGCCGGCGAGGTGCATCGGCACCCCGGTGGCGAGTCGATGGACGTCCGTGCCGATGCCGATGCGAGGGGTCGCGTTCACGGCTCCGATCATGCCGCAAGCCATCCACCACCCGTCCGGAAGGCGCAGATGGGCGAACATGGGGGTGTGACTGCCGCTCCCCGATCGCTGTACGCCGTCGCGGGCCTCGTGACGGGCCTGGCCGGGATCGCGGTCAGCCATGCGGTCACGATGCTGCTCACGATCCGCGCGACCCCGTTGCTGGCGGTGGCCGAGGCGATCATCGAGATCACGCCGGGACCGGTCGCGGAGGGGCTGATCCGGGTGGTCGGCAGGTACGACAAGCCCATCCTCATCGTCGGCGTGACCGTCGTCCTGCTCGCGCTGTCGGCGTGGGCGGGTGTGCTCACCCGGCGCAGTCAGGGGCTCGCCGTCGCGATCTTCCTCGTGATGGGCGCCCTCGCGATCGGTGGCGGTGTGGACCCGCCCGCGCGCGACCGGGTACGACGTCGTGCCCGTCCTCGCGGGAACGGTCACCTGGGTCGTCGTACTCCCCCTGCTCCTCGACCACCTCGCCAAGCAGCACGGGCGAGCACGAGCCGGACGAGGCGCGCAGACGCTTCCTCGTCACCGCCGGGGTCTTCGCGGGCGTCTCCCTGGTGGTCGGCGTCGCCGGGCAGGTGGCGGGCGCCTCTCGTCGCGGGGTCGACACCGCGCGCAAGCTGCTCCGACTTCCCGTGCACAGCGGCCCGGTCCCCGACGGAGCGGACGTCGGGCTCGACGGGGTCGCCCCCTGGCGTACGCCGAACGTGGAGTTCTACCGGATCGACACCGCCATCGTCGTGCCGACCGTCGACCCGACCGAGTGGCGGCTGCGTGTCCACGGGATGGTCGAGCGGGAGCTGGTGCTCACCTACAAGGACCTCCTCGCGCGGGAGCTGACCGAGGACTGGGTCACCTTGTGCTGCGTGTCGAACGAGGTGGGCGGTGACCTCGTCGGCAACGCGTTCTGGAGCGGAGTCCGCGTGGCCGACGTGCTGGCCGAGGCGGGCGTCCGTCCTGAGGCGAACGCCGTGCTCCAGACCTCCCGCGACGGCTGGACCTGCGGCACGCCCGTCGAGGCGCTCACCGACGACCGCAACGCGCTGCTGGCGATCGCCATGAACGGCGAGCCGCTCCCGGTGGAGCACGGGTTCCCGGTGCGGATGGTGGTGCCCGGCCTCTACGGCTACGTCTCGGCCACGAAGTGGCTGGTGGACCTGAAGGTCTCGCGGTTCGACGACTTCACCGCCTACTGGACGTCACGGGGGTGGGCGGCGCAGGCGCCGGTCAAGACCCAGTCCCGCATCGACGTACCTCGTCCCGGCTCCGACGTGAAGGCAGGGGCGCTCCGGATCGGCGGCTCCGCCTGGGCGCAGCACACGGGGATCGAGCGCGTGGAGTACCGCCTCGACGGAGGGGCGTGGACGCAGGCGCAGCTCGGCCGCGTGCCGAACGTCGACACGTGGGCGCAGTGGAGCGCGACGGTCGACGTCGTCGCCCGGCTCCCACAAGCTCGCGGTGCGGGCGACCGACCGCAGTGGGTACACCCAGACCGGGGTGCGGACCGTGCAGATGCCCAACGGGGCGACCGGCTGGCACACCGTGGAGTTCGACGCCGGGTAGAAGGCCGGCCCGAAGAGGAGGGAGCAGGGGATGCGCGCAACGGTGGTCACCACAGCGATGACGGCGGCGGCAGCGGTCGCGGGCAGCCTGGGCACCACGCCGGGCACCACGTGGTACGCCGGGCTGGACAAGCCGCCTTGGCAGCCGCCGGGGTATGCGTTCCCGCTGGTCTGGACGCCGCTCTACGGCCTCATCGCCTGGGGGACCGGGCGGATGGTCGACGAGGCGGCCGAGGAGGACCGGGCCCGGCTGCTCGCGCTGACCGCGGCCGACCTGGCCGTCAACGCCGGGTGGTGCTGGGCCTTCTTCAAGAAGCAGTCCCCGTCGAGCGGCCTGGCCGCGATCGCGCTGCTCGACGCGCTCAACGTCGCGCTCGTGCGGGAGGCGGCCGCGCGCGACAGGCGAGCCGGCGCCTCGCTGACGCCCTACGCGTTGTGGACCGGGTTCGCGACCGCCCTCAACGCCTCCATCTGGCGCCGCAACCGCTGAGCGCGGCCGCGCGCTCAGACGCCGAGCCTGAACGTCCGCGGCGCCGCGGGCCGCTCCGCCGCACCGCGCTCGATGCAGAACTCGTTGCCCTCCGGGTCGGCCAGGTCACCCAGCCGGTGCCGTCGTCCTTGCGGAAGTCGCCGATGACCCTGGCGCCCGCCGCGACGCGACGCTCGACGAGCTCGTCGCGGCGTGCCCTCGGTGGGCTCGACGTCGAGGTGGACGCGGTTCTTGGCGGTCTTGCCCTCGGGCACCGGGATGAACAGCATCCCCGTGCCGTGGTTCGGGTAGCTCGGGCGCGAGCAGCACCTCCGGGTCGTCGTCGTAGTAGACGTTCCAGCCGGTCAGCGTCGACCAGAAGGTCGGCGAGCGCGCGGGCGTCGGCGCAGTCGAAGGTGATGTTGTGGATGTGGATCGGCATGCGGTGAGCATTCCGCTGCGGACCGCCTCTCTCGCAACGGGATTGTCGTCAGCGGCAGTAGCGTCGCGGCCATGTGCGACACGATGGTCAGCCTCACGACGACGGCGTGCTGTTCGCCAAGAACAGCGACCGCGACCCCAACGAGGCGCAGGTGCTCCGGTGGTACGCCGGCGCGCGAGCACGACGCCGGGCAGCGACGCTGCGGTGCACGTGGAGCGAGATCGCGCAGGTCGCGCGCACCCACGCCGTGCTGCTCAGCCAGCCGTGGTGGATGTGGGGCGCCGAGATGGGCGCCAACGAGCACGGCGTCGTGATCGGCAACGAGGCGGTGTTCACCCGCGGCGCGCGGGACCGGCGCGACAAGGAGGCGCCCGCGCCGCTGCTCGGCATGGACCTCCTGCGGCTCGCCCTCGAGCGCGCCGCCACCGCCGACGAGGCGGTCGGCGTGATCGTCGACCTGCTCGAGCGGCACGGGCAGGGCGGGTCGTGCAGCCACGAGCACCCGCGCTTCACCTACGACAACTCCTTCCTCGTCGCCGACCCCGACGGCGCGGTCGTGCTCGAGACCGCCGGTCGCCGGTGGGCCACCGAGCAGGTCACCGGCCCCGGGCGCTCGATCAGCAACGGGCTGACCATCGCCGGGTTCGCGGACGAGCTACGCCGACCCGGTGCGGGGCCGGGTCGCCGCCTGCGCCGACGAGGCGTGCGCGCACCGAGGCGGCCGCGCGAGCGGCCACGACCCCCGCCGACCTGATGGCCGCGCTGCGCGACCACGGCAGCGGCGCCGGGCCCGGTGGTCGCCGGTCAACGGCGCGCTGTCCGCGCCCTGCGCGCACGCCGGCGGGCTCGTCACCACGACGCAGTCGACCGCCTCGTGGGTCGCCGACCTGCGGACGGGCCGCCGCGCGCACTGGGTCACCGGCACGTCGGCGCCGTGCACCTCGGTCTTCAAGCCGGTGCGGGTCACGGAGCCGCTCGACGTCGACCCGGCGCCGATGCCCCGCAACACCTACGACCCGGCGTACCGCTGGTGGCGCCACGAGCGCCTGCACCGGCTCGCGCTGCGCGACCACCCGGCGTCGCTGGCCCGGTTCGGCGCCGAGCGCGACCGGGTCGAGACCGGAGTGGCTCGCCGACCCGCCGCCGGGGCGACGGCGTTCGCGGACGCCGACGCGGCCGAGGAGCGGTGGCTCGCCGACCTGGTCGGCGCGGACCTGCCCGACCGCAGGCCGGCGTGGCTGCGCCGGCAGTGGCGGCGCGACCGACCGCGCGGCCGGCCTCGCCGCCGAGGTCGCCGCATGACCGTGGTCGTGGTGGGCGCCGGGCTCTCCGGGCTCGCCGCCGCGCGGCGGCTGGTCGGCCGCGGGCGACGAGGTCGTGGTGCTCGAGGCACGCGACCGCGTCGGCGGCCGCACCGAGGGGCACGTGCTCGCCGACGGCACGCCGGTCGAGCTCGGCGGGCAGTGGATCGGGCCGACCCAGAACCGGATGTACGAGCTGGTCGAGGAGCTCGGCCTGGAGCACTTCCGCACCTACAACGACGAGGGCGAGCTGCTGGTCGACCTGGGCGGCCGGCAGTCCCGGATGAAGCCGCACGTGGGGCGGTCCCGAGGCTCGGGCCGTTCGCGCTCGCCGACCTCGCGCAGGGGCTCGCGCGCTTCGAGCCGCCTCGCCGGTCGGGTGAGCCTCACCGAGCCGTGGAAGCAGCCCGCGCGCCGAGGTCCTCGACGGGCAGACCTTCGAGACCTGGATCCGCCGCAACCTGCGCACGCCCATCGGCCGGGCGTACTTCCGGGTCGCCTGCGAGGCGGTCTTCTCCGCCGAGTCGACCGACCTGTCGCTGCTGCACGCGCTGTTCTACAGCCACTCCGGCACCGACCTCGAGACGCTGCTCTCCGTCGACCGCGGCGCGCAGCAGGACCGGATCGTCGGCGGCTCGATCCGGATCGCCGAGACGATGGCCGCGCAGCTCGGCGACCGGGTGCGCCTCGGCAGCCCGGTGCGCCAGATCGCGCAGGACGCCGCCGGCGTCCGGGTCGACGACCCGGGCGGGCGAGAGCTTCAAGGGCCGCCACGTCGTCGTCACGCTGCCGCCGACGCTGGCCGGCCGCCTCGAGTACGACCCGCCGCTGCCGTCGTGGCGCGACCAGCTCACCCAGCGGCTCCCGGCCGGGTCGGTGATGAAGGTCTACGCGATCTACGACGAGCCCTTCTGGCGAGCGCGACGGCCTCAACGGGCAGGCGGCCTCCGACAGCGGTCCGGTCAAGGTCACCTTCGACAACTCCCCGCCGTCGGGGACGCCCGGCGTGCTCATGGGGTTCGTCGAGGCAGGGGACGGGCGTCGTCTCGCCCGCCGTACTCCTGACGAGCGCCGCGAGGCGGTGCTGGCCTGCTTCGCCCGCTACTTCGGACCTGCGCGCCGGGGCTCCGCGGGAGTACCTCGAGCGCGACTGGATGGCCGAGGAGTTCAGCCGCGGGCTGCTACGGCGCGCACTTCACGCCGGGCGTGTGGACCCACTACGGCCACGCGCTGCGCGAGCCGGTCGGCCGGGTCCACTGGGCAGGCGCGGAGTGCTCACCGGTGTGGAACGGCTACATGGAGGGCGCGGTGCGCTCCGGTGAGGACGCCGCGTCCGCGGTGCTTCACCAGTTGGCCTCGGCCGGTGCCTGAGGGAGGGGTGCGTCCGGCGGGCAGATGACGTAGGTGATGCCGCCGGCGGAGCGCATCCAGGCACGCTCGAACTGCTCCCGGTCGAAGGTCGTGCGCACCTCGTCGTTGCTGGCCACCTCGTGCGAGGCAGGGTCGTTGCAGACCACGTCGCCCCGCTCGTCGAAGCCGACCACGACGACAAGGTGCCCCTCGGTCCCGTAGCCGGCGTGGGGGAGCTGGTCGCGGGTGAACGAGAGCCCGACGACCAGGGGGATGCCCGCCGCGACGAAACGCTCCGCCTCCGCGAGCGAGCGCAGCCTCGTCACGAAGGCCGTCACCCCGAACCGGGCCGCGTAGGCGGCGTTGAAGGACCAGTTGCCGGGCCCGCCGTACGCGTGGTCGTAGGTGTGCCGCGCGGCGTAGGGCACGAACCGGTCCGGAAGGCCCGCCTCGACCCAGGCGTAGTCGGCCTTCGACGGCCCCAGCCCCCAGTAGGACAGCACCATCGACGTCGACGTCGGAGAGCACCACGACTCGCCGCCGTCGGCCCACTGCGGGTAGCTCCCGATGTGCAGCCGCTGCGAGTAGGCCGGCACGTCGAGCTGCCTGCCCGCCACACCGTTGGGCCCGGACAGAGCCTGGGGCTCGCCGACGCGTACGTCGGAGGCGACGCAGCCGAGGAGCGACACGGTCGGTGTCGCGGAGGAGCCGGCGCGACGGAGCAGGGTGACGCGGAGCCGGTACGACGACCCCGCGGCCGTCGGGGGCAGGCCGACCCGGTCCACGTCGACGGTCGCGTGCTCGTCGCTCTGACCCGGCAGGGAGGTCGGCGCGATGTCGTGGTCGGTCTCGGCCCACCGCGCCAGGACGTACCAGGGCGTGGTGGTGCCCTGCTCGGTGGTCACACGCAGCGAGACCTCGAGCCAGGTGCCCTCGGGCGTGCCGGCGTTCCAGGACGGGACGAGCTCGGTGAACGCGAACCCCGACGAGACCTCGGGGGAGGTCCACGTCGCGTGCTCGTAGGCCACGGCGGCGCCGTCGCGGTGCGGGTCGTCGTACTCCCGGGCGCCTCGCGGCTCGGCGAGGACCAGCATGCCCTCGCGCACGGCTGTCCCGTCGTGGGCGCCGGTCCCGAGGTCGGCGGCGCCGCTCCACCTGCGGAAGCGGATCCGGGGGTTCACCAGTTGTCGGTCCGCGTCGTGGGCAGCGGGGTGTCGTCGTTGCGGATCACGTACACGAGTCCGCCCGACTCCGGGATCCAGGCGTTCTCGAACTGGCCGCGCTTGTACACGTGCACGACGTTACGCGCGTCCTTGCCGGCCGGGTCGTTGACCACGACGTCACCGGCCTTGGTGAAGCCCACGATCACGAGCAGGTGGCCGTTGGTCGAGCTGATCGGGGCCCCGGTCAGCTCGCCGGGACGGAACTTCACCGACGCCACGAGCGGGATGCCCGCCTTGATGAAGTGCTCGGCCTCGCGAAGGCTCCGCAGCCGGGTCACGAACGCCGAGTCCGCGTGCGTCGCGGCGTAGGCGGCGCTGAAGGACCAGTTGCCCGCGCCCTCGTAGGCGTAGTCGTAGTGGCTGCGCGCGGCGTGGTCGACCCACCGGTCCCGATGGGTGGCCGGCACCCAGGAGTACTCCCGCTCCGAGGGGAGCCGGCCCAGCGAGCCGAGCACCATGGACACGGAGGTGGGGGAGCACCAGGCCTCCCCGCCGCCGTCGTACTGCGGGTAGTCGCCCTCGTGGATCATCTGCGAGTAGCGGGGGAGCCTGAGCCTGGTCCCGCTCGCCACGCCGGGGCGGGAGGTCCTCACGCGGTCCACCGCGGGCAGCCGCGACGTCATCGCGCCGACCGTGTCGACGGTGGGGGCAGCCGTCGTGCCGGCCCTGCGCAGGAGGGTGATGCGCAGCTGCCAGGCGGTGAAGCCCATCGAGTAGCGGGTCTTCAGCGTGTCGACGTCGACCCGGGCGAGGTCGTCGGACTGCGCGCCGAGGCTCCGGCGGTGGAACTTGCCGTCGCCGGCCGCCCAGTCGGCCATCGTGTACCACTTGCTGACCCGGCCCGACTCGCTCCGGCCGCGCACCTGGACCTGCACCCAGGAGTCACGCGGGGTGGTCGCGTCCCAGGACGGGATCAGCTCGTCGAAGGCGAACCCCGGGGCGGCCCAGGGCGAGGACCAGCGGCCGAGCTCGTAGGACTTCGGGCGGTAGCCGTACGGGTCGGTGTGGCGGACCGTGCCGATCGGCTCGGTGAGCTCGAGCACCCCGCGCACCGAGCGGGTGCCGGCGAAGCGGCCTCCTCGGAGCTGCTGCTGGGTGTCCCACTCGCGGTAGCTGATCTGCCGGCTCGGCGGCGGGATGCTGGCCCGTGCGGCGACGCCGGAGGCGGGTGCGCCGGCGGTGCCGGCGGCGGGTGCGGTGGTGGAGAGCGGGGCGACGAGGGCGGCGGCCGTCGTGGCGACGACCAGGCGGCGGGTGGCCCGAGACAGGTTGCGCACCGTTAGACGATAGGACAACCAGCCCCTCTGGTACGCAGTTTCCTCATGAGTCACACGAGCCGCCGTTGATGCGGCGTGGTCGGAGGTCTGTCCCGCGCTCGTTAGGATTGGCGGGTGACTCTACGGCTCTACGACTCCGCCTCCCGCGAGGTCCGTGACTTCGCGCCCCTCGAGGAAGGCAAGGCGGGGATCTACGTGTGTGGGCTCACCGTGCAGTCCGAGCCGCACGTGGGCCACGTCCGGTCCGCCGTGAACTTCGACGTGCTGCGGCGCTGGATGACCACCCGCGGGTACGCCGTGAGCTTCATCCGCAACGTCACGGACATCGAGGACAAGATCCTCATGAAGTCCGCCGAGCAGGGGCGACCCTGGTACAACCTCGCGTACGAGATGAAGCGCGAGCTCGACCGCGCCTACGACGCCCTGAACGTCCTGCCTCCGACGTACGAGCCGCTGGCCACCGGCCACGTCCCCGAGATGATCGAGCTGATCTCGCAGCTCATCGTGCGGGGCCACGCCTACCCCGCGGAGGACGGCTCCGGCGACGTGTACTTCGACGTGATGTCGTGGCCGGCGTACGGCGAGCTCTCCGGGCAGAAGGTCGCCGAGATGGAGGCGGCCGAGGACGCCGACCCGCGCGGCAAGCGCGACCCGCGAGACTTCGCGCTCTGGAAGGGCCACAAGAAGGACTCCGAGCCGGCCACCGCGGCCTGGCCGTCCCCGTGGGGACCCGGCCGCCCGGGCTGGCACATCGAGTGCTCGGCGATGGCACTGAAGTACCTCGGCTCGGCCTTCGACATCCACGGCGGCGGCATCGACCTGCGGTTCCCGCACCACGAGAACGAGCAGGCCCAGTCCCGCGCGGCCGGCCACGGCTTCGCGAGCTTCTGGATGCACAACGCCTGGATCACCACGGCGGGCGAGAAGATGAGCAAGTCGCTCGGCAACTCGCTGATCATCCCCGTCGTGCTCGAGAGGGTGCGGCCGATCGAGCTGCGCTTCTACATCGTCGCGGCCCACTACCGCTCCCACGTCGAGTTCTCCTACGAGGCGCTCGAGGAGGCGGCGTCGGGCTTCCGGCGCATCGAGCACTTCCTGACCCGCGCCGCCGAGCTGCTCGGCGAGGTGCCGTCGGACGGCGTGCTGTGCGCGGAGTTCATCGAGGCGATGGACGACGACCTCGGCACCCCGGCCGCGACGGCTGCGGTGTACGACGTGGTGCGCGAGGGCAACAAGCTGCTGGCGGGCGGCGACTCGCCTGCGCTGCGCGGCAACGCGGCCTCGGTCCGGGCGATGCTCGACGTGCTCGGCCTCGACCCGTTCGACCCGCACTGGTCGCAGGGCGACTCGGGGCGCGACGAGAAGCTGACCGCCGCCGTGGACGCGCTGGTCGGCGCCCTCCTCGAGCAGCGCTCCACCGCACGCGCCGCGAAGGACTTCGCCGCAGCCGACGCGATCCGCGACCAGCTCAAGGCCGCCGGCATCGAGCTCGAGGACACCCCGCAAGGACCCAAGTGGTCGCTGTGACCCACCCGGTGGTCGAGCTCGGCGAGACCCCAGACCCCAAGATGAAGGCGAACTGATGGCAGGCAACTCCGCGCGTCGAGGCGCGGTCAAGAAGACCGGCAAGGGCAACCCGACCGCAGGGTCGGGCGGCCGCGTCCGCCGCGGGCTCGAGGGCAAGGGCCCGACCCCGAAGGCGAAGGACCGCGAGGGGCACAAGGTCTACAAGGCGCGTCAGAAGGTCGAGAGGTCCAAGGCCTCCCGGCCCAAGCGTGCCGCCAAGCCCGGAGACAGCGAGTGGATCGCGGGGCGCAACTCGGTGGTCGAGGCGCTCCGCGCGCAGATGCCGGTGACCGCGGTGTACGTCGCCGAGGGCGCTGAGCGCGACGGCCGGCTGCGCGAGGTCTTCCGCACGGCGGCCGACGCGGGCATCTCACTGCTCGAGGTCCCGCGCGGCGAGCTCGACCGGCTCACCCAGGGCGCGGTCCACCAGGGCCTGGCCGCCAAGGTCCCGGCGTACGAGTACGCCCACCCCGACGACCTTCTCGACCGCGCCGCCGAGGTCAAGGAGCCGCCGCTGATCGTGGCGCTCGACTCGGTCACCGACCCCCGCAACCTGGGCGCGGTCGTGCGCTCCGCTGCCGGCTTCGGCGCCCACGGGGTGCTGATCCCCGAGCGTCGCGCCGCCGGCATGACCGCCTCGGCGTGGAAGACCTCGGCCGGCGCCGCAGCGCGGGTTCCCGTCGCCCAGGCCACGAACCTCACGCGCCAGCTCAAGGCGTACCAGGAAGCCGGCTGCATGGTGGTCGGCCTCGCCGCGGACGGCGACGTCGCCCTGCCCGACCTCGACCTCGCCGACGGGCCGCTGGTCATCGTGGTCGGCTCGGAGGGGAAGGGGCTCTCCCGCCTGGTCGCGGAGACCTGCGACCAGCTGGTGTCGATCCCGATGGTGAACTCCCTGGAGTCCCTCAACGCCGGGGTCGCGGCATCGGTGACCCTCTACGCCGTCGCGGATCGCCGGGGCACGCTCGCCCGCTGACCGTCGTAGGCGCTGGTCGTTCCCGTCCAGGTGGACGGGGATGACGTCGCCGAGTCCGCTTCCTGCGCTGTTGCCGTCCACGTGGACGGCAACAGCGCCTTGTCGTTGAGGCGACCGGGCGAGACGGGTATTGCCACGCGCACCCGACTGGACTACTTTCTGGACACATGTCCAGTTACGCGTCCACCGCGGTTGAGGCCGCCCGGTCGATCTCGACCGAGGCCACCCGTCGTGAGCTCAACCCGCGGCAGGCGGAGACCGTGGAGAAGCTCGCGCAGGCCGCGCGGGAGGAGCTCCGGGAGGTCGGGTACGACGGGCTCACGGTCCGTTCCGTCGCGGGTAGGGCCCAGGTCGCCCCGGCCACGGCGTACAACTACTTCTCCTCCAAGAACCACCTGGTGGCGGAGGTGTTCTGGCGGCGACTGAGCGCACGTCCCCGGCCGGAGAGCCCGGGTGGGTCGGCGGCCGACCGGGTGATCGCCGTGCTCGACGACCTGGTGACGTTCCTGGGGGAGGAGCCGGAGCTCGCCGCGGCCTCCAACCCCGCGCTCCTCGGCGGCGACCCCGAGGTGCGACACCTCCGGGTGAAGTTCGGCCTCGAGGTCCAGCAACGGCTCGCCGACGCCCTCGGTGCGGACGCCGCCCCCCACGTCCTGGACACCCTGCTGATGCTCTGGTCCGGCGGCCTGCTCCAGGGCGGGATGGGCTACGCGACGTACGAGGAGATGGGCGCGCGGATGTCCGCGGCGGTGCGGCTGATCATGGACGGCGCCCGATGACACTGGCGCCCGAGCAGGCCGGGCCGAAGGAGAGCGTGGCGTTCGACCCGTACGACTACGCGTTCCAGGAGGACCCCTACCCGACGTACGCCGCCCTGCGCGCCCACGCTCCGCTGCACCACAACGTCGAGCACGACTTCTGGGCTCTCTCGCGTCACGCCGACGTGGTGGCCGCGCTGCGCGACGAGTCCACGTACTCCAACGCGATGGGCGTCTCGCTCGACCCGTCCGCCTGGGGGCCGCACGCCCACAAGACGATGTCGTTCCTCGCGATGGACCCGCCTCGCCAGACCCGGCTGCGGAGCCTGGTCTCGAAGGGGTTCACCCCTCGGCGGGTCGCCCAGCTCGAGCCGCAGATCCTGCGGATCACGCGGACCCACCTCGACCAGGCGCTCGAGGAGGGGTCCTTCGACTGGATCGGTGCGTTCGCAGGCCGGCTGCCGATGGACGTGATCTGCGAGCTGATGGGCGTCCCGGAGACCGACCGCGACGAGCTCCGCCGCCTCGCCGACCTGGTGGTGCACCGCGAGGACGGCGTGCGCGACGTGCCGCAGGAGGGCATGGAGGCGGCGCTGCACCTGATCGGCTACTACGCCGACCTGCTCGCGGAGCGTCGCCGCCGTCCCGCCGAGGACCTGACCTCGGCGCTGCTCGAGGCCGAGATCGACGGCGACCGTCTCAGGGACGAGGAGATCATCGCCTTCCTCTTCCTGATGGTGGTGGCAGGCAACGAGACGACCACCAAGCTCCTGGGCAACGCGCTCTACTGGGCGAGCAGGCACCCTGGCCGGCTGGCGAGCATCCTCGCCGACGAGGCACGGGTGCTGCCGTGGATCGAGGAGACGCTGCGTTACGACACCTCCAGCCAGATCGTCGCGCGCAGCCTGCTGCGCGACGTCGAGCTCCACGGACGGGTCGCTCCCGCGGGATCGAAGCTGCTGCTCCTGCTGGGGTCGGCGAACCGCGACGAGCGGGTCTTCCGCGACCCCGACGTCTACGACCTCGACCGCGACCCTGCCGAGCTGTCGCAGCTGGTCAGCTTCGGCGGCGGCCGGCACTTCTGCCTCGGCGCGAACCTCGCGCGTCTGGAGGCGCGGGTCGCCCTGACGGAGCTGGTACGCCGGGTGCGGGCGATCGAGGTCGACCACCACGCTGCGACCCGCGTCCACTCGGTCAACGTCCGAGGCTTCGCGGCCCTGCCGGTGTCGATGGAGGTTCGCTGACATGGGACGCCCGAACCACCCGGAGCGCAGGCCCGCCGTCGTGACCGGTGCGTCCTCCGGCATCGGTGCCGCGACGGCCCGGATGCTCGCCGCCGCGGGACACCCGGTGGCACTCGGCGCTCGCCGGGTCGACCGCTGCGAGGAGATCGCCCGGAGTGTCCGCGAGGCGGGCGGTGAGGCGCTCGCCGTACCTCTCGACGTCACCGACCCCGAGTCCGTCACACGCTTCGCCAAGACCGTCGCCGACGAGCTCGGCGACGTCGAGGTGCTGGTCTCCAACGCCGGCACGTTCGAGCCCGGGCTCATGCTCGAGGTCAGCACCGACACGGTGGCCCGCGACCTCGACGTCAACGTGCTCGGCCCCCATCGGCTCGTCACCGCCATCGTCACCGGGATGGTCGAGCGGCAGCGAGGCGACGTCGTCTTCGTGTCCTCCGACGTGGTGCGCGCGCCGCGGACCCGGATGGCGGGCTACGTGCCCGCGAAGCACGGGCTCGAGGGGATGGCGCTGGCCATGCAGATGGAGCTGGAGGGCACCGGTGTGCGTGCCTCGGTGGTGCGTCCCGGGCCGACCGTGACCGAGCTCGGCAGCACCTGGGACGAGGGCGAGACCACGGCGGCGCTCAACGACTGGATCCACTGGGGCCTCGCCCGCCACGGCGGGTTCCTGGACGCCGACGACATCGCGGCCGCGGTGATGGCCGTCGTCTCCGCGCCGCGCGGCACCCACCTCGCACTCGTCGAGGTGCAGCCGGAAGCGCCCCTCGACCACCAGCGGAAGGAGAGGGCATGACCACCGCCACGGTGCCCGCCGTGCCTCAGGTCTCGTTCGTCACCACCGAGGACGAGAACGGCCACCTCGAGGAGCTCCGCTCCGACCCGATCGGTCTCATGCGCCGGGTCCGGGAGGAGTGCGGCGACATCGGGACCTTCCGGCTGGTCGACCGCGACGTCGTGCTCGTCACCGGCGCGGAGGCCAACGAGGTCTTCTTCCGCGCGCCTGACGAGGTTCTCGACCAGGGCGAGGCCTACCCGTTCATGACGCCGATCTTCGGCAAGGGCGTGGTCTTCGACGCCTCACCCGAACGGCGCAAGGAGATGCTGCGCAACCAGGCGCTGCGCGGCGAGCAGATGAGGGGCCACGCCGAGACCATCGCCCGCGAGATCGAGCGGATGGTGGCCGGCTGGGGCGACGAGGGCGAGATCGACCTGCTCGACTGGTTCGCCGAGCTCACCATCTACACCACCTCGGCCTGCCTCATCGGCCCGCGTTTCCGCGAGGAGCTCGACTCGACGTTCGCCCGGCTCTACCACGACCTCGAGCGCGGGACCGACGCGCTCGCGTTCGTGGACCCGCACCTGCCGATCGAGAGCTTCCGCCGTCGCGACGAGGCCCGCCTCGGCCTGGTGGCGCTCGTGCAGGACATCATCGACCGCCGGCAGGCCGCCCCGCCGCCGAGCCGCGAGGACCGCGACATGCTCGACGTCCTGATCTCGCTGAAGAAGGACGACGGCTCCCCCCACTTCAGCGCCGACGAGATCACCGGGATGTTCATCTCGATGATGTTCGCGGGCCACCACACCTCCTCCGGTACGGCGGCGTGGACGCTCATCGAGCTGCTCCGCAACCCCGACGTGATGGGCACCGTCGTCGAGGAGCTCGACGACCTGTACGCCGACGGCTCGAGTGTCTCCTTCCAGGCCCTGCGGGAGATCCCCCGTCTCGAGGCGGCGCTGAAGGAGACCCTTCGGCTGCATCCGCCGCTCGTGCTCCTGCTCCGGGTGGTCAAGCAGGAGGTCGAGGTCGGCGGGCACACGATCCCGGTCGGGGCGATGGTCGGCGCGAGCCCGGCGATCTCCAACCGGATCCCCGAGGACTTCCCCGACCCCGACCGGTTCGACCCGGGACGGTACGCCGAGCCGCGTCAGGAGGACCTGCTCAACCGCTGGACGTGGATCCCGTTCGGAGCAGGGAGGCACCGGTGCGTGGGCTCCGCCTTCGCGATGATGCAGCTCAAGGCGATCTTCTCGGTGATCCTTCGCGACTACGAGTTCGAGCTGGCCCAGCCCTCGGAGAGCTACCGCGACGACACCTCGAAGATGGTGATCCAGCTCCAGCAGCCGTGCACCGTCCGCTACCGGCGCCGGGAGCGCGCATGAGAGTCGACGCCGACCTCGACCTGTGCCAGGGACACGGCATGTGCGCCCTCGAGGCACCCGACGTCTTCGCCCTCGACAAGGGGGACGACCAGGTCCGGGTCCTTCGGCCCGCGCCCGACGAGTCCCGCCGCGAGGCCGTGCACGCGGCTGTCCGCTACTGCCCCGCGACGGCCCTGGCCGTCCACGACTGACCCCACCCTTCGAGACGAGGAAGCCCATGCCCGAGTTCGACCGCGCGGAGATCGAGGAGTTCTGGCAGCGCTGGCTCGACGCCAACCGCCAGGCCGAGGAGACCAGGGACTGGAAGCCGCTGGCGGACTTCTACGCCGAGGACGCGACCTACGGCTGGATGTACCACCCCGACGAGCACTTCATGGCGGTCGGCCGGGACGAGATCCGGGACTACGCCCTCGGCACCGAGATGGCCGGCATGGACGGCTGGACCTACGAGTACGTCGCCACCGTCATCGACGACCGGCAGGGCATGATCGTCGGGTTCTGGAAGCAGCGCTCGGGGATCCTCGACGAGGACGGCCACGAGTACGAGATCGCCGGCATCGGAGGCAGCTGGTTCGGCTACGCCGGCGGCCGGTTCGCCTGGCAGCGGGACTGGTTCGACCTCAACAGCACCGGCAAGACCTTCCTCGACATCCTCCAGGCCGGCAAGGCGCCCGAGACCCTGGTCAAGCGGATGAGCGTGGACGGCTCCCGCCAGCCCGGCCACTACAAGCCGGCCGACCTGCCGTCGACCGTGTGGCCGCCGGTCGTCGCCCACGCCGGCGCGGGCGGTCGGCCATGACACCCGACGTCCCGGCCCCGCAGCTGCTGGTCGACGGCAAGCTCGCCGGCGCCTCGGACGGCGGCACGTTCCCGATCCTGAACCCGGCGACCGCCGAGGTGATCGGCCATGCCCCGGACGGGACGGCGGCCGACATGGACGCCGCGATCGCCGCGGCCCGGAGGGCCTTCGACGAGACGGAGTGGTCGACCGACGTCGGGCTCCGCGTCCGCTGCCTGCGCCAGCTGCACAAGGCGCTGCTCGACCACGGCGCGGCCATGCGCGCGCTCACCACCACCGAGGCCGGAGCCCCCGCCTTCCTCACGACGGGCCCGCAGTACGACGTACCGGTGGACGCCCTGGGCTGGACGATCGGGCTCGCCGAGACCTACGAGTGGGAGACCGACCTCGGGGTCGCGGAGCCGATGGGCATCCCGACGCGCAGGACGATCCGCCGCGAGGCGGTCGGCGTGGTCGCCGCCATCACGCCCTGGAACTTCCCGAACCAGATCAACCTCGCCAAGGTCGGCCCGGCGCTCGCCGCGGGCAACACCGTGGTGCTCAAGCCGGCGCCGGACACGCCGTGGGTGGCCGCGGAGCTCGGCCGCCTCGCCGCCGAGCACACCGACCTCCCGGCCGGCGTCCTCAACGTGGTCACGACCGGCGACAACGAGGTGGCGGCGCGCCTGACCACCGACGAGCGCGTGGACCTCGTGTCCTTCACCGGCTCCACCGCCACCGGACGGGCGATCATGGCGGCCGCGGCACCGACGCTGAAGCGGGTCCTCCTCGAGCTCGGCGGGAAGTCCGCGGCGATCGTCCTCGACGACGCGGACCTCGTGGCGGCGGTGAGCACGGCGGCGTTCAGCGTCTCGATCCACGCGGGTCAGGGCTGCGCGCTCACCACCCGCCTGCTCGTCCCGCGCGACCGCTACGACGAGGCGGTCCGGATCGCCGCCGACACGATGCGCTCGATCGGCACCGGCGACCCGACCGACCCCGGCACGGTGTGCGGTCCGGTCGTCTCGGCGGCCCAGCGCGACCGTGTGCGGGCCTACCTCGACCTCGCCCGCACCGAGGGCGGCACGATCGTGACCGGAGGCGGTACGCCGGAGGGCCGCGACCGCGGCTTCTGGATCGAGCCGACGGTGGTCGCGGGGCTGTCCAACGACTCCCGCGTCGCCCGCGAGGAGATCTTCGGGCCCGTCCTCGTGGTGATCCCGCACGACGGCGACGACGACGCCGTACGCCTCGCCAACGACTCGCCCTACGGACTCTCCGGGTCCGTGGACAGCGGCGACGTCGAACGCGCCCGCCGGGTCGCAGCGAGGGTCCGCACCGGCACCCTCGCCGTCAACGGCGGCGTGTGGTTCGCCCCGGACGCTCCCTTCGGCGGCTACAAGCAGTCCGGCCTCGGCCGCGAGATGGGCGTCGCCGGCTTCGAGGAGTACCTCGAGACCAAGCTCCTCGCCGAGCCCGCCTGAGCCCGCCTCAGCCCGACCAGAGACAAGGAAGACCAGATGAGCAGCGCAAGGTTCGACGGCAAGGTCGCGATCGTCACGGGCGCGGCCCGGGGCATCGGCGAGGCCTATGCGAGGGCGCTCGCCGCCGAGGGCGCCGCGGTGGTCGTCGCGGACGTCGACGACGAGGCCGGTACGACGGTCGCCAAGCGGATCGTCGAGGACGGCGGCCGCGCGCTGTTCGTGCACACCGACGTGTCCTCGCCCGGCTCGGCGGAGGAGATGGCCACGGCCACCGTCGAGCAGTTCGGAGGCATCGACCTCCTCGTCAACAACGCGGCGATCTACGGCGGCATGAAGCTCGACCTGCTCGTCACCGTCGACTGGGACTACTACAAGAAGTTCATGAGCGTGAACATGGACGGCGCCCTCGTCTGCACCCGCGCCGTCTACCCCCACATGCAGCAGCGCGGCGGAGGGGCGCATCGTCAACCAGTCGTCGACCGCCGCGTGGCTCTACTCGGGCTTCTACGGGCTCGCCAAGGTCGCGGTCAACGGGCTCACCCAGCAGCTCGCGCACGAGGTGGGCGGCATGGGCATCCGGGTGAACGCGATCGCCCCGGGGCCGACCGACACGGAGGCGACCCGCTCGGTCGTGCCGCAGGAGATGGTCGGCGACCTGGTCGACGGGCTCGCCCTCAAACGGCTGGGTCAGCCGCAGGACCTGGTCGGTGCCTGCCTGTTCCTGCTCTCGGACGAGGCGTCGTGGGTCACCGGCCAGATCGTCAACGTCGACGGCGGGCAGGTGTTCCGGTCATGACGGCCGTGGAGATCGGGCAGGCGGTCGGGTTCGTCGGGCTCGGCCAGATGGGGCGTCCGATGGCGCGCCGGCTGGCCGACTGGCCCGGGGGCCTGTGGGTCTACGACGTCGACGAGGACGCCGTCGCGGCGCTCGAGCGGGTCGGCGCGAAGGTCGCGAGCACACCGCGGGAGCTTGCCGAGCGTGCCCGTGTCGTGTCGGTGATGGTGCGCGACGACGACCAGGTCCGGCAGGTGCTCGAGGGTCCAGACGGCGTGCTCGCCGGAGCGGCAGCGGGCACCTGCGTGGTGGTCCACTCGACGATCCGGCCCGACACCGCCCACCAGCTCGCCGAGGCAGCGGCGGGTCAGGGGGTGCACCTTGTCGACGCGCCGGTCAGCGGCGGGTTCATGGGCGCCGGCGACGGGCGGCTCGCGATCATGGTCGGCGGCACCGACGAGGCCTTCGCCGCCTGCCGGGAGGTGCTCGAGCGGATGGGCGCGGTCGTCGTACACCTCGGGCCCGCAGGCGCAGGCACTCGCGCGAAGCTGGCGCGCAACCTCATCCACTTCGTCGCCTTCGCCGCGGTCACCGAGGCGCAGCGCGTCGCCGAGGCGGCCGGGATCGACCTGCTGGCGCTCGGCGAGGTGGTCCGGCACACCGACTCGGTGACCGGCGGCCCGGGCGCAATCATGCTGCGCGACACCGCCGCTCCGCTGTCACCCGGCGACGACTGGTACCCGATCCTGGACAACGTCCGGGGCCTCGCGGAGAAGGACCTGACCTTCGCCCTGGAGCTCGCGGGTCAGGTCGGGGTCGACGCCCCGTTGGCGCGGCTCGCCCTCGAACGGCTCGGGCCGGGGCTCGGCCTGGTCACCGACGAGAGCGCCGAAGGGGGCGCGCAGTGAGCGGGGCCCGGGAGACGGAGACGGCCGAGGAGCGGCGGGCCAGAGGGCTGGCCAAGATGAGCGAGGTCTACGGCTGGGAGTTCCAGGACGGCCCGGGCGACTTCTTCGCCCTCACCGCCGACCACCTCTTCGCCGGCATCTGGTCGCGCGAGGGTCTCGACGTGGCGCAGCGCAGGCTGCTGCTGATCGGGATGCTCGCGGGGCAGGGCCGTCACGACGTGCTCGGCATCCAGCTCGACGCCGCCCTCCGCTCCGGCGAGCTCGACGCCGAGGCGCTGCGAGAGGTCGTCGTCTTCCTCAGCCACTACGCGGGCTGGCCGACCGGCGCCGCGATGAACACCCAGGTCGAGGAGCTCATCGGAAGACACACGGCCCGTCGTGACGACGGCGACGGAGGGCACGGCGCCTGACGCCGTGCCTGCACGGGTGAGGAGAGGCATGACGACCAGACAGCGCGGTCTCGTCGGGGCGGCGGTCGCCGCGACGCTCAGCCTGGTGCTCGCGGCGTGCGGGTCACAGCTCGACCCGAGCGACGTCCGCGCGGCGGCGGGGTCCGCGAACGCCGGCGGGCTCGACCAGGGCCTGCCGGGAGGAGTCGCGGACCCGGGTGCCGGGGCGGCGGACTCCGGAGGTGCCGCGGCCGGCACGAGCGGCGCCGGTGGCACGTCCGGCTCCGCCCCGTCGGCAGGCGGAGCGGGTACGACGGGGGGCGCGGCCGCGCCGCAGGCCGCGGGTGACGACGCCCCAGGTGCACGGGTCAAGGCCGGCAGGTGCGCAGGGTTCGAGAACCAGACGGGTGTCACGGACAAGAAGATCACCATCGCCAACGTCTCCGACATCAGCGGACCCGTCCCCGGACTCTTCGAGTCGACCCGTGAGGCCACCCGCGCGTTCGTCGCCTACTTCAACGCCACCTCGGACATCTGCGGACGCAAGCTCGAGGTGCTCGCACTCGACAGCCGCACCGACGCCGGCGCCGACCAGCAGGCCTACGCGAAGGCCTGCGACAACGCCTTCGCGGCCGTCGGCTCGATGTCCGCCTTCGACTCCGGAGGTGCCGCGGCCGCGGAGGACTGCGGCCTGCCCGACATCCGCTCGACCTCGGTGACTCCCGAGCGCATCGCCTGCTCGACCTGCTTCGGCACCCAGTCGGTGGCGGTGAACCTGCTGCCCAGCTCGGTCCCCGACTACTTCGTGAAGCGGTTCCCCGATGCCGTGAAGAAGGCCGCGATGCTCGCGCTCAACGTCCAGGCGACCAAGGTCAACGCCGACAGCGCGGCGGCGGCGTACACCAAGCGGGGCTTCGAGTTCGTCTACCAGGACACGATCGACGTCTCGGAGTTCAACTACGCGCCCTACGTGCAGGAGATGAAGGACCGAGGCGTTCGATGGGTGCGCTTCCTCGGCCCCTACACGGGCGCGGTGCGCCTCGCCCAGGCGATGCAGCAGCAGGGGTTCGAGCCCGACGTCTTCCTCCAGGACTCCACCGTGTACGACCCGCGGTACGTCGAGTCCGGGGGAGACTCCGTCGACGGCACCTACGTGTTCATGAACATCGTCCCGTTCGAGGAGTCGCAGCGCAGCAAGGAGCTGCAGCTCTACCAGGCCTGGCTCCAGCAGGTGAAGCCCGGCGCCACCCCCGACTTCTTCGGCGTCTACGCCTGGTCCGCGGCCCGGCTCTTCGTGGAGCAGGCGCTCGCTCTCGGCGGCGACCTCACCCGTGAGCGTGTCGTCGCGCGGGTGAAGGCGGTCGACGACTGGACCGGGAACGGTATCCACGCGCCCCAGCCGATCGGCCCCAAGCGCACCTCGGAGTGCTTCGCGATCATCCGCCTCGAGAACGAACGCTGGGTCCGCAAGTCACCTGGCAGGTACACCTGCAACGGGCTCACCGACAGCGGTATCGGTGGGTGAGGTGGTTGCGCAGAAATAGAACGCGTTCTAACATCGGCCGCGGAGAGGGAGCAGGTAAAGATCCGCCCGGCCAAACCGTGAAGGCCATCACTTTTGCAGCGGCGGGTCGTTTACCGGTCAGAAACGCGTACGACCAACCTGAGTCACGGGTCCGCAAGGGAGCGCCACGGACCCGGGCCGACGAAGGAGCCCTCTCGTGCCATCTCGCGGACACAACCTCGCCCTCACGACGGCCGCGGCTGCCCTCAGCGTCCTGCTGGCCGCCTGCGGGTCCCAGCTCAGTCCGCAGGACGTCCAGGCTGCCGGGGCCGGCACGGCGGGCGGAGGCCTCGACCAGGGCATGGCCGCCGGCGGCGGTGGCGGCACCCTCGCGGGCGACGCGGGCAGCGCCGGTGCCGGCACGACGGGCGGCGCGGCCGGCTCGACCACGGGTGGCACCGGCTCGACCGGGGGGTCGTCGGGGTCTGGCGGCGGTGGCAGTGCGCCCCAGGCGGGCGGCGCCAACGCAGCCACCGGCACCGTGAAGGCCGGTGAGTGTGCCGGATTCAAGAACCAGCCCGGCGTGACCGACAAGAAGATCGTGATCGCCAACGCCGCCGACGTCAGCGGCCCCGTGCCGGGCCTCTTCGAGTCCGCCCAGGAGGCGGTCAAGGCCTACATCGCCTACTTCAACGCGACCTCCGACATCTGCGGTCGCAAGCTCGAGCTGCTCGCGCTCGACAGCCGCACCGACGCCGGTGCCGACCAGCAGGCCTACACCAAGGCGTGTGACCAGGCCTTCGCGGCGGTCGGCTCGATGTCGGCGTTCGACAGCGGCGGCGCCGCCGTCGCCGACAAGTGCGGCATCCCCGACCTGCGCTCGGCGAACGTCTCGTCGGAGAGGCAGAGCTGCGACAACTGCTTCGGCGTCCAGTCGGCGAACCCGAACACCTTCCAGAACGCCGTGCCCGACCACATCAAGAAGAACTACCCCGCGGCGGCCAAGAGCGCCGCCTACGTCTGGATCAACGCCGGTGTGGGCCCGCTGAACGCCCAGAACCAGGCGAGGGCCATGGAGCGGCGCGGGATGCACTTCGTCTACAAGCAGGGCATCGACGTCTCGGAGTTCAACTACGCGCCGTACGTCCAGCAGATGAAGGACAAGGGCGTGAAGTACGTCCAGTTCCTCGGCGCGTACCAGCAGGCGGTCCGCCTCGCGCAGGCGATGCAGCAGCAGGGGTTCAAGCCCGATGCGTTCGTCCTCGACCCCACCGGCTACGACCCGCGCTACGTCGAGTCCGGCGGCGACGCCGTGGAGGGCACCAAGATCTTCATCAACATCGCGATGTTCGAGGAGGCCGGCTCCAACAAGGAGATGGCGCTGTACCAAGGCTGGCTGCAGCAGGTGAAGCCCGGTGCGACCCCCACGTTCTTCGGCCTCTTCTCATGGTCCGCCGCGCGGCTCTTCGTCGAGCAGTCGATCGCCCTGGGCGGCCGGCTGAACCGCGAGAGCCTCGTGCAGTCGGTCACCAAGGTCGACAACTGGACCAGCAACGGGCTGCACAGCCCGCAGCACGTCGGGTCCAAGGACACCGGTGACTGCTGGCGCTGGATCAGGCTCCAGGGCGGCAAGTGGGTGCCGGAAGGCTCCACGAAGTACACCTGCAGCGGCGTCACGAACGCGAGCTGACCATGAGTAGCCTCCTGTCGTTCACGGTCCTCGGGATCTTCACCGGGGCGGCCTACGCCATCGCGGCGAGCGGCCTCGTGCTCACCTACAGCACGACCCGGGTCTTCAACGTCGCGCACGGCGCCTTCGGCATGGTCATGGCGTTCGTCTACTGGGACTTCAGCCAGCGCCAGCACATCCCCGCGTGGGTGTCGCTGGTCCTGGTCCTGGTGATCGTGGCGCCGTTGTTCGGCCTGTTCGTGCAGCGCTTCCTGACCCGCGGCCTCGGCGACTCGCCCGTCAGCGTCTCGCTCGTGGTCACCGTCGGGCTCTTCGTCGGCCTGATCGGCGCGGCCCAGCAGATCTGGCCCCCCGCCGCGCGGAGCGTCCCGCAGTTCTTCAACCAGGCCGGCTTCGCGATCGGCGACGTGTTCATCACCTACCACCAGCTGGTGACGATCATGCTGTCGGCGGCCGTGGCCGCGGGGCTGTTCCTGCTGCTCAACCGGACCCGGGTCGGCACCGCGATGCGCGCCTCGGTCGACAACCCCGAGCTGCTGAAGCTGTACGGCGGGAAGCCCGGCCTCGTGGCCGCCCTCGCCTGGGCGATCGGCACGTCGCTCGCGGCACTCGCCGGCATCCTGCTCACGCCGGTGATCGGCCTCGACTACTACGACCTCACGCTGCTGGTGATCAACGCCTACGCGGCGGCGATGCTCGGCCGGCTCAAGAGCCTCCCGCTCACGTTCGCGGGAGCGATGACGCTGGGCATCCTCCAGTCGTACGCCGTCGCCTACCTGCCGAGCAGCGGCGACCTGTCCGGCCTCCGCGCGGTGATCCCGACGCTGTTCCTCTTCGGCGTCATCATCTTGATGCCCCAGGCGCAGCTTCGCGTGGGCCAGGTCAAGGGCATCGTGTCCGCACCGCTGCCCTCGCTCCGGCGGGCACTCGTCTCCGGCGGGGGCGTGGTCGTGCTGGTCGCGTTGATGACCTTGTCGATGTCGTCCTCGACCGTCCTCCTCGCGGGCACCGCCGCGACCTACGCCATGGTGATGCTCTCGCTCGTGCTGCTCACCGGCTACGGCGGCCACGTGTCGCTGGCGCAGTTCACCTTCGCCGGGATCGGCGCGCTGGCCTGGGCCAAGCTCGACTCCCCGAACCTCCTGGGCCTGGTCCTGGCCGCCGTGATCGCGGCCGCCGTCGGCGCGCTCGTCGCCCTTCCGGTGCTGCGGCTCACCGGCCTCTACCTCGCCCTGAGCACGCTCGCCTTCGGTGTGCTGATGGACAAGCTGGTCTTCCAGGCCTCGTTCGCCTTCGGGTTCAACGGAAGCCTGCCCGCCGAGCGGCTGTCCCTGCTCGGCATCACGATCAGCGACGGCGGCACGTACGTCCTCCTGATGACGATCACCTTCGTGGCGATGGGCATCGCCCTGCTGCAGCTTCGCCGCGGACGGCTCGGCCGGATCCTGATCGCGATGCGCGACAGCCCGGCGGCGTGCGGCACCCTCGGCCTCAACATGCGCTGGTTCCGGGTCGGTCTGTTCGGCCTCTCGGCCGGCATGGCCGGGCTCGCCGGTGCGTTGTTCGCGGGGCTTCGCCAGACGATCTCGGCGACCGACTTCCAGCTGCTGTCCAGCCTCCCGCTGCTGCTGCTCGCGGTGGTGTGCGGGGTGACGTCGGTGACCGGCGCCGCGATCGGCGGGATCGGCTTCATGCTCCTCCCGGTCCTCCAGAGCAACTACCCGGGCCTCGCCGGCCTGGCCTTCGCCGTCATCGGCTTCGGTGCGGTCGCTCTTGGCCGCGACCCGAACGGCCTGGCGAACCTGCTCTTCGGTCTCGGCCGCAGGCTCGAGCTGAAGCTGTGGCCCGCGGTCGCCGACCGGATGCCGGGCCTGCGCTCCCTGCCCGTGGGCGGGCTCCGCAGCCGCGGCGAGGAGGAGTCGGCGGGGAAGCACCGTCACGGCGACGACCCGGCCTGGCCGGGAGTCGACGACATGGACGACGACACGCAGGTCGTCGCGAGGGAGGAGGTGGCCGCTCATGGCGCTTCTCGAGGTTGACGACGTCGTCGTGCAGTTCGGCGGGGTCACGGCGGTCAACGAGGCGCAGTTCTCGCTCGACGGCGGCCGCGTCACCGGTCTGATCGGCCCGAACGGTGCGGGCAAGACCACCTGTTTCAACGTGATCACGGGCCTGCAGAAGCCGACCAGCGGCCACGTGCGCTACGAGGGCAGGGACATCACCTCCATGCAGCCTCACCGCCGTGCGAAGCGGGGGATGGCGCGCACCTTCCAAAGGCTCGAGGCGTTCGGTTCGCTCACCGTGCGTGACAACGTCCGCGTCGCCCTCGACATCCACCTCGGTCTGCGGGGGCTGCTCCAGAGGACGCCGGCGCACCGGGTGGACGCCCTGCTCGACCGGGTGGGGATCAGCGAGTACGCCGAGGAGCGCGCCGACTCGATCCCGACCGGGACGGCTCGCCTGCTCGAGCTCGCCCGGGCGCTGGCCGGTGAGCCGAAGCTGCTCCTGCTCGACGAGCCCTCCTCCGGTCTCGACGAGAGCGAGACCGACGACTTCGGCGACCTGCTGCGCGAGCTGGCCGGCGAGGGGCGAGGGGTGCTCATGGTGGAGCACGACATGGACCTGGTGATGAGCGTCTGCGACGAGATCCACGTCCTCGACTTCGGCCACATCATCGCCTCCGGCACGCCGTCGGAGATCCGCGCCGACCGCCGCGTCCAGGAGGCCTACCTCGGCCAGGCCGACGAGGATCCCGCCGAGCAGACCTCGGTCATCGACCCGGTCACGACCGAGATCCCGGCGGTGAGGTGAGCATGAGCATTCCCATCCTCGAGGTCATGGACCTCCACGCGGCGTACGGCCGGATCGAGGTGCTGAGGGGGGTCGACCTGGTCCTCCCGCGCGGAGCGGTCGTCGCGCTGCTCGGCCCGAACGGCGCCGGCAAGAGCACGCTGCTCAAGGTGGTCAGCGGCCAGATGAAGGCCACCAGCGGCGACATCCACATGGCCGGGGTCAACGTCGAGGGAGCGAGCACCGAGGAGCTCGCCCGCAACGGGCTGTGCACGATCCCCGAGGGTCGCAGCGTCTTCCCGAACCTCACGGTGGAGGAGAACCTCAAGCTCGTCTCCTACGCCGGTGTGCCCGCGGACAAGGTCCTCGAGACTGCCTACACCTACTTCCCACGGCTCGACCAGCGGCGCCACCAGCTCGCCGGCACGATGTCGGGCGGTGAGCAGCAGATGCTCGCCCTGTCGCGGGCGCTGGCCTCCGACCCGGCGCTGCTGATGCTCGACGAGCTGTCCATGGGTCTCGCCCCGCTGATCGTGGAGGAGCTCTACGACACGGTGGCGCGGATCGCCGAGACGGGTGTCTCGATCCTCGTGGTCGAGCAGTTCGCCCGCACCGCACTGCGGGTCTCCGACTACGCGGCCGTGATGACCGGCGGACGCATCGTCGCCACCGGCGAGCCCGACGAGATCAACGCGAAGATGTCCGACGTCATCCTTGGAGGAGCAGCATGAGAAGGATCGTCCTGGCCGGTCTGGCCGCAGGGCTGGCAGGCACCGCTGCGCCCATCCCGGCCTACGCCGAGCCCGCCTTCGGCGGCTACTCGACCGAGGCGACGGCGACCCCGGTCAAGATCGAGATCTACGAGCCGACGATCCCCATCCCGGCGACCCCGCAGGCCGAGGCCGAGTTCGCCTACACCAAGGTCGAGGCGGCCAGCGGGCCCACCGGCAAGGGCGTGGCCAGCTGGCTGTGGCCCGGAGACCCCGTCGGTCAGGGGTTCAAGACCTTCGTGGAGATGCTCGGTCTGCCCCCCGAGCTGGGCAAGGACGGCTACCCGGTCCAGGTCAACTCCGAGACTCCCGGCGAGCCGAGCAAGGAGTCCGACGAGCCGGTCCCCGGGGCGCTGATGCGCACCAGCTCGAGCCCCAAGGGTGTCTCGTCGACGGTGGGCTGGTCGAGCAACTGCGACGTCTCGGAGAACAAGAGCGGCTCCAAGCCAGGGCAGCCGGAGCCTCCCGAGCTCCCGGCCGACCCCCTCAGCTCCCTGGGTGCCGCGATCACCGGCAAGGACCGGGCGGCCGCGGCCGAGGACCAGCCGGCCGGCGGCTGCTTCCCGGCCGAGCTGGCCGCGCTCGTCGACGTCGACGGCATGGTGAGCGACTCCCACACCGAGACCGTCGGCAAGACCGTCAACGCGGTGGCGACCAGCAAGCTGAGCAACCTCTCCCTGATCGGCGGTCTCATCACCGTCGACTCCATCACGGTCACCTCGAAGACCACGGCGAACGGGAAGAGGCCCACCGCCGCTGGGGTGTCGAAGGTGAGCGGGCTCGAGCTCGCGGGCACCCCGATCACGATCGGCCGCGACGGGGTACAGCTCGCCGACAAGAAGCAGAAGCTGCCCGACATGCCCCAGGACCCGGAGAAGGCGCTCGCGCAGCTCGGCATCTCGCTCGTCCTCCCGAAGCCGGAGCGCAGTGCCCGGGGAGACAGCAGCTCCGCGGCGTTCGAGGGACTCCAGATCGTGATCGACACCCGTCCGCTCAGGTCGAACCTCGACGGCATCCCGTTCGACGAGATCAC
Source organism: uncultured Actinomycetota bacterium (assembly GCA_963739785.1). GTDB lineage: Bacteria > Actinomycetota > Actinomycetes > Propionibacteriales > Nocardioidaceae > Nocardioides_C. The sequence continues at coordinate 116,759 of CAVUBO010000002.1, forward strand.
CAAGCAGATTCCCGACGATGACCTCAAGGGCCTGATCGGTGCGGCGACCCAGCTGGCGCCGATGATCGTGATCACCGCCGGCAACGCCGCCGCGGAGGCCCAGACCGTGCCGAAGATGGACTTCGACCTGCCGAGCGTCGACCCTGGCGACCTCAACGGGGCCGCCGCTCCGCCGACGAGCGGCACCGCCGGCGGGGCGAGCGGGGGAGCGACCTCCGGCGGCGCCGCCTCCGCCCCGCCGCTGGGCGGTGAGGCCACCGCAGCGGGAGGCGACTCCGGCGACGTGGGTGCCCTCGCCGCCGAACCGACGTCCGCGGGTCTCCCACCGCTCGCCAGCATCCCCGGCGCGCTGATGGTGGGCGGCCTCGTCATGGCCTCCGGCATCGGCTGGTGGCTGCAGAAGATCGGCGGTCTCGTGCTCGGCGGTGCGGGCAGCTGCTCGCACGGACTCGAGACCGGCGTCCCCGACCTGAGAAGGGCCTAGAGAAGTGACCGCACAGTCCACCACCGCGTCCACCGGCCACGTGATGCCGCGCGCCCAGTCCCGGACGCAGTCCTCCGGTGGCGCGGCGCCGTTGAGGAACAACGGCTACCGGATCCTCCAGGTCGTGCTCTTCGTGGCGGGTGCCGTCCTGCTGCCGCTCGGCCTCGTCGTGATCATCCTCGGGTGGTACGGCGCCGCCCACACGCCGTACGCCTACGACCAGCTGTCCTACCTGGTCTCCGGCGGCCTGTTCGGCCTCGGCCTGACCTTCTGCGGCGGCTTCCTGTACTTCGGTGCCTGGCTGGCGCGGATCGCCTCCGACCAGCGGGACTCCGCCAAGCGGCTGTCGGACACGTTGCTGGTGCTCGCCGACGTGGTCTCGCGCAGCGCGGTGCCGGCGAACGGCGCCCCGGCGGCGGTGCCCGCGGCCCGGAAGGACCCGGGAGCCGTGCTCGTCGTGGCAGGCGAGGGGACCACGGTGCACCGCGCCGACTGCTCGCTGGTCTCGCACCGCGACGACCTGCGTCCGGCCGGGCCCGACGCGCCCGGCCTCACGGCCTGCCGCCTCTGCAAGCCCGACCAGGTCTGAGCTCCTCGGTCAGCTGGTCCCCGGCCACGCCTTCTCGGCCGGGGGCATCAGCACGTCCGGGTCGTCGCTGGCGGTGACGACCTCGTACGGGCGCTTCGAGAGCACGTTGTCGATGTAGGACCGGGCGGTCACCATGAGGTCGACCTCGTGTCCGGCCTCCTCGGAGAGGAACCACCGGTGCTCGAGGATCTCGTGGAAGATCTCAGCGGGCTCGAGCTTGCCCCTCATCTCGCGAGGCACCAGGGCCATGATCGGCTCGTAGACGGTGGTCAGCCACCGGTGTGCCACCACGGCGCGGTCCTCGCCGCCGAGGTCGTAGTACGCCGTGAACGCGGCGAGGTCGTTGAGGAGCCGCCTCGCCTGGTTCTCCTCGACGTCGAGGCCGGTGAGGCTCTGCAGCTCGCGGCTGTGGTGCCCCGCCTCCACGACCTTCGGCTGCAGCCGCACCGTCGAGCCGGACCAGTCCGTGACGATGTCGAGCTCGTCGACGTCGAAGCCGAGCTGGTTGAGCCGCTCCACCCGCTGCTCGATGCGCCACATCTCGTTGACATCGAACTCCTCGATGCCGGTCAGCTCCTCCCACAGCGCGGTGTAGCGGCTCTCGACGCGCTCGACGATCGCGTGGGGGTCGACCTCCTCGTCGAGGAAGCCGCCGGCCTGGAGGTCGAGCAGCTCGCCGAACAGGTTGCCGTAGGCGACCTCGAGGTCGTGGGCGCGCTGTCCGCGCGACAGCTCGCTGTGCAGCTCACCGGTCTCGGCGTCCACGAGGTAGGCGGTGAAATCGCCGGCGCTGCGACGGAACAGCACGTTCGACAGCGAGACGTCGCCCCAGAAGAAGCCGGTGAGGTGCAGCCGCACGAGCAGCACCGCGAGGGCGTCGATGAGCCGGGGGAGGCTGTCGGCTCGCAGCCCGTGCGAGAACAGCGAGCGGTACGGCAGGGAGTAGGTGAGGTGCCGGGTGACCAGGGCCGGCTCGATCTCCTCGCCGTCGGGTGACTCGCGGCCGGCGACCACGGCCACCGGCTCGACCGTCGGCAGGTCGAGGCGCCTCAGGTCGCGGAGCATGCGGTACTCCCGGAAGGCGATCGGCTCCCGGGTCTCCTTGACCGCGTAGACATCGGTGCCGAGGCGGACGATGCGTACGACGTGCCGCGAGATGCCGCGTGGCAACGGGACGACGTACTCGTCTGTCCACTCCTCGAGCGGGAGGTGCCAGGGCAGGGTCACCAGCCCCGGGTTCGGCTGGGTGGCCACGATGCGCAGAGGCATGGCCCCCACCCTAGCGGTGCCCGGATCCGCCCGGTTCGAGGAAGACCGCGCCGGGGCCCCGGGGGGCGACCTCGTCGTCGGGGTTGTTCAGGCTGCAGGTCTTGAGGCTGAGGCACCCGCAGCCGATGCAGCCGTCGAGCTTGTCGCGCAGCCGCTCGAGCCTCTCGATCTGCTCCTCGATGCGGGGCCGCCAGCTGCGCGAGAGGCGCGCCCAGTCCGCCTTGGTCGGGTTCCGTCCCTCGGGCAGGGTGGACAACGCCGCCTCGACCTCCTCGAGGGCGAGCCCGACGCGCTGGGCGGAGCGGATGAACGCGACGCGGCGCAGCATCGCCTGGCGGTACCTGCGCTGGTTGCCGACGGTGCGCTCGGAGCTGATCAGCCCTCGCGACTCGTAGTAGCGCAGGGCCGACGTGGCGACCCCGGACCGCTCCGCGAGCTGGCCGATCGTCAGGTGGGCCTCATGTCTCGACACGTGGCGAGGATATCGTCGTTGACTTGAAGTCGACTTGAACTTGCATGCTTCTCGGCATGACAACGACGAATGCTCTCGCGGCCCCCGGCACAGGCCCCGAGTACGCCTACGCAGACGTCCGGGGTCTGATGTCGCTGATGACCGGGGACGAGAAGCACTCGGCCGCGGCGACCTCCACCCTCGACGTGCTGTGGGTGCTCTACGACACGGTCCTCGACGTCTCGCCGGAGACCATCGCGGACCCCGCCCGGGACAGGTTCCTGCTGTCCAAGGGACACGGCCCGATGGCCTACTACGCGATCCTCGCCGCGAAGGGGTTCCTCCCCGCGGAGTGGCTGGCGGACTGGGCGTCGTACGACTCTCCGCTCGGCCACCACCCCGACCGCAACCTCGTGCCGGGCGTGGAGATCTCGAGCGGGTCGCTCGGGCATGGCCTGCCCCTCGCGGTGGGCACGGCGCTCGGGCTCAGGGCGCAGGGCCTCGACTCGAGGGTGGTCGTGCTGGTCGGTGACGCGGAGCTCGACGAAGGGAGCAACCATGAGGCAGTCGAGCTCGCAGCGGCGCTGGAGCTGGAGGCGCTCACGGTCGTCGTCGTCGACAACCGGTCGTCGAGCTACGCCGTCCCGGGACGGATCGAGGACCGGTTCGCCGCGAACGGGTGGCACGCGGTGGGAGTCGACGGCAGAGATCATGCGGAGCTACGTCATGCACTGAGCCGCCGGCGGCGGGCGCCTGGTGAAGCCGGACGCCCGTCGGTGGTCGTCGCTCACGTGGAGGAGAAGTCATGAGGCGCGACCCGAGGGCTACCTTCGCCGCGACCGCGGCATCGCTCGTCGAGGAGGACCTCTCGGTCGCCCTCGTCTACGCCGAGATCTCCGGGCAGTACCTCCACGAGGTGGAGGAGCGCCACCCCGACCGGGTGATCAACGTCGGGATCCGCGAGCAGCTGCTCGTCAACGTCGGCGCCGGGCTCGCGCTGACCGGCATGCGCCCGGTCGTGCACACGTTCGCGTCGTTCCTGGTGGAGCGGGCGTTCGAGCAGGTCAAGCTCGGCTTCAACCACCAAGGCGTCGGGGGAGTGCTGGTCGGCTCCGGCGGCTCCTACGACAACACCGGCGGCGGTCGCACGCACCAGGCGCCCGGCGACGTCGCGCTGATCGACAGCCTCCCGGACTGGACGATCCACGTGCCGGGGCACGCGGACGAGGTGGAGGCGGCAGTCCGGCTCGCCGTGGCGGGCTCCGGCCGCGACTACCTCCGCGTCACGGCACAGCAGAACCGCGAGTCGTTCCCGGTGACGCCCGGGCGGTTCCACCTGGTCAGGCGGGGCGAGGGCGCGACGGTGGTCGCGGTCGGCCCCATGCTCGACCCCGTGCTGGATGCCGTGGCCGGGATGGACGTCAGCGTGCTCTACGCGAACACCGTGCGGCCCTTCGACGAGCGGAGCCTTCGCGCTGTGCTCGGCACGCCCGAGGTGGTGCTGGTGGAGCCCTACCTGACAGGGACCTCCACGCGCTGCGTGAACGACGCGCTGGTCGACGTACCGCATCGGCTGCTGTCTCTCGGAGTGGCGCGCGGCGAGCTCCGGAGGTACGGAACCCCCGCCGACCACGCGGCCGCGCACGGCCTGGACGCCCTTGGCATCAGGCGGTCGGTGGAGGGCTTCCTCGCCGCCTGAGCGGCCCCTGCCCGGGCACAGAACGACGGGGCGGTCCGTCCCGTGAGAACCGCCCCGTCGCTGTGTGTGAGCCCTACTTGCGGAAGGCGTCCTTGACCTTCTCGCCGGCCTGCTTGAGGTCGGACTTGCTCTGGTCCTTCTTGCCCTCCGCCTCGAGCGTGCGGTCGTCCGTGGCGTCGCCGAGCTTCTCCTTGGCCTTGCCCAGGCCGCTCTCGGCCGTGTGCTTCAGCTTGTCGTCCATACCCATGAGTGAACCTCCTTGGCTTGGTGCGGTGTCGTACCCCGCGTCGCCGCAGGCATGCGCCCGTCTACGATGGCTCTCGCGACCGCTCGACCGGGACAGGCGTGCGGTCGCTGGCCGGCCTGGCGCAACTGGCAGCGCACCTAACTTGTAATTAGGGGGTTAGGGGTTCGAGTCCCCTGGCCGGCTCCATTCGCTTTTTTCGATGGCCGAAGGGGGCGGGTGTCCCCCGCAGGGGTGATGACGCCGACCGGAAACCGGCCGAACTGCGACGACTTCAGCATGGCGCCGGACAGGTCCGGGCATTATCGGACCAGGGAGTTCCGGGGGGCGGCTCCGTCCTTTCCTGTGGGGTCGTCCTGTTCCTCCCAGCGGGGCGGCCCCACAGGCAACTTCATTCCCAATGCCACAAATGACGCATAAGGTGCTCTCACGACGACGAGGTCGGCAGAACGGGGACACCAGTGGCGCACCGCACGGCAAGGTCCATGAAGATGCTGCTGGCGGGAGCGTTGCTCCTGGTCGGCGCCCAGATCCTGACACCTGCCGGTGCGACCGCGGTCGACCCGGCGGCGCGCCAGGCGGCGGCTTCGAAGGCACCCCGGCTCAAGCCCAACCTGGCTGTCCTTCCTGCCGCGGACCTCCACATCGCGCGCAGCGGCTCCCAGCGCAAGCTGCGCTTCGAGTCCGGACTCGCGAACATCGGTGACGGGCCGATCGAGGTGCGACCCAACCGTCGCCCGGTGTGCCCCGAGGGCAAGCACCACGCCAGCCAGATCATGTACCGCGACGTGGACGGCAACGGGCGTTACTCGCTCAAGGTCGACACGCAGGTCGCGCGCCGGTCGGCCGGCTGCATGGTCTTCCACCCCCAGCACGACCACTGGCACTTCGAGGCGGCCTCGCGCTACACCCTCTACAGGGCCGACCGGCCCGACAAGAAGCTGGTCGCACAGCGCAAGATGAGCTTCTGCCTCCGTGACAGCAGGCGCGTGCCGACGTCGTACGGCACCTACAACTACGCGCAGCACTACGGCGCCTGCTCTCGTTACTCCCCTCAGGGCATCTCGGTCGGCTGGGTCGACGTGTACCAGTCCTACCTCGCAGGACAGGCGCTCACCCTGCCCGCACGGATGGGCGACGGGCTGTACTGCCTGAAGATCGCGGTCGACCCCAAGGACCAGCTCGCCGAGACGGTGGAGGACGACAACACCTCGCTGCGAGCGTTCTACCTCAGCGGCGACAGGGTCAGCTATCGGAAGACGAGGAAGTGCGCAACGGCCTGACCTCGAACTGCATGGCCGGCGCGGCGAGTGCGGACTGGCTCGCGATGATCCGCATCTCCCGTGTGCCGGCCTCGAGGGTCGCCTCCATGACCGCGAAGACCGACGAGGTCGTCCGCGCCAGCGCGGTGGGGAGGTCGTGACCGTCGAGCACGTTCGCCAGGAACACCGCGGAGGTCAGGTCGCCCGCGCCGGGCGGGTTGATCGGCAGCCGGGGCGTGCGCACGCTCCAGGCGCCGTCGGCTGAGACCGCCACCATGTCGAGGCTCTCGTCGGGCGTCTCCTCGGTGATCACGCTCGTGACGAGCACGGTCCCGGGCCCGGTCGCACGCACCGCCTCGGCGGCGTCCACGACCTCCTCGAGCGTGCGCGGCTCGGTGCCTGCGAGGAAGCCGAGCTCGAACTGGTTCGGCGTGATCACGTCGGCAGCCGGGACGACCTGGTCGCGCATGAACTCAGGGATCCCCGGCCGCACGAAGAACCCGCGGCCGACGTCGCCCATGACCGGGTCGCAGAAGTAGATCGCCTCCGGGTTGCGCTTCTTGACGTTCGCGACCGCGTCGAGGATGACCGCCCCGACGTCCTCGGCACCCTGGTAGCCGGAGAGCACGGCGTCGCAGCGGTCGAGCGCGCCACGGTCCTCCACGCCACGGATCACCTCGGCGATGTCCTCGGCGCGCAGCAGAGGACCGCGCGCGGCGCCGTACCCGGTGTGGTTGGAGAAGTGCACCGTCACCACCGGCCAGACGTCGTAGCCCAGACGCTGGAGCGGGAACATCGCGGCGCTGTTGCCGGCGTGGCCGTAGGAGACGAGGGACTGGATCGACAGGATGTTCACGTGCGGCATCCTGCCACCCTCGCCGCTCGACAGCGCACCACAGCCGGGCACGCGGAACCCTGTACGCCGGAAATAGAACGCGTTACAGTTCTTCCGATCCGGGTGGGACCACGCCCGCCCGGACCTCCCGGATGATCGAGGTTGTGACATGGGTGCTGGAGACTCCGCCGACTACGTCGTGTCGGGGCCGGCAGCGCGGGGTGCATCGTCGCCCGCACGGCTCGCCGAGACCGGGGCCAGCGTGCGTGCTGCTCGAGGCGGGCGGTCGACAGACACGGCTTCGTGCGCAAGCCCGGGATGATCGCGGTCATCCACCAGCGTCGCCGCAGCTCAAGAAGAAGTTCGACTGGGGCTACAACACCACGCCGCAGAAGCACGCGAACGACCGCGGCATCCCGTACGACGCGCGGCAAGGTGCTCGGCGGCTCGCAGCACGGTCAACGGCATGCTCTACGTCCGCGGCAACCGAGCGAACTACGACGACTGGGCCGCCGAAGGCTGCGACGGCTGGAGCTACGACGACGTGCTTCCGGCTTCAAGCGTCGGGAGACTGGGAGGCGACGAGGACGACGCTCCGCGGCGACGCGGCGGACCGATGGAGGTCACGCGCCAGAAGGACCAGCTCCGGCGTCGCAGGCCTTCATGGAGGCGCTCAGCGACACTCACGGGCGTCCCGATGCTCGACGACTACAACGGCAGTCCCAGGAGGGCTCCGGTCTTCCGGCAGAGCGCGCGGCGGGCCGCGCTACAGCACGTCGGAAGCCTACATCCACGCGTGCGCCCGCCGAACATCCACGTCGAGATCGGCGTCACGGTGCAGCGCGTCGTGATCGAGAACGGTCGCTGCGTCGGCGTGGCGCACGAAGGACGGCAAGAGAGTCCTTCGCGCGCGCGGGAGGTCATCCTCGCCGCCGGTGCGATCGGCTCGCCGCACCTGCTCATGCTCTCGGGCATCGGCCCGCCGCGCAGCTCGAGAACACGGGCGTGAAGTCGGTGCTCGACCTCCCGGTCGGCCAGAACTTCCACGACCACCTGTTCGTGCCGATCACCTTGCGCGAAGGGCTCGCGCATCGCGGCTCGCCGCCGCACTTCTTCGCGCGGCATCGTGAAGGAGGCGATCCCCGGCGACACCTGGTTCGGGCGCACGGTCTTCGAGTCGGTCGGCTTCGTCAACGCCTCGCGCGGCGTCGAGGTTCCCGACATCCAGTTCCACTCGCTGCCGTGGTCCTACCCGTTCCGAACCAGGACGCCCCGGTCCGGCACAAGGTCGATCCCGCGCCTGCGCTGACGATCATGCCGACGCTCATCTATCCGAAGAGCCGCGGCACCCTACGCTGGTCTCGACCGATCCGCAGCGGCGCCGCTCATCGACCCGCACTACCTCGAGCAGGACGACGGGACTGCTCCTCGAGGGCATGAATGGTGCGCGAGATGATGGCCACCGCGTCTCGGCCGGTGCAGGACGAGCTCGCCCCGGGCCGAAACTTCCCGGACGACGCCTCGCTCGCCCGCGAGGTGACGAACCGTGCGTTCACCGTCTACCACCCGGTGGGGACGTGCCGCATGGGCATCGACAACGGCGCGGTCGTCGACCCGCAGCTGCGCGTGCGCGGCATCGAGGGCCTGCGCGTCGCCGACGCCTCGATCATGCCGACCGTCACCGGCGGCAACACGAACGCGCCGTGCATGATGATCGGCGAGCGTTGCGCGGAGCTGATGACCGGGTCGTGACCGGCTCACGACCACCGTGTGAGCTCGGGTCTGGCCCGAGAAACTAGAACGCGTTACATTCAGGTCCGGGGTGACCCGCGACACAGATCAGGACCCGAGGAGTTCCCATGGCCCGCCAACCACGAAGCCTTGCCGGCAAGGTCGTCGTCATCACCGGCGGAGGCCGGGGCATCGGCGCCGCCACTGCCGCCCATCTCGTCCGGGAAGGAGCCGTCGTCGCGATCGGCGACCTCGACGGGACCCTCGCCAAGGAGACCGCTGCCGGCCTCGGTGACAAGGCGATGGGCCTGGCGCTCGACGTCACCGACCATGCGGGGTTCACGGCCTTCCTGGACCAGGTGGAACGCGAGCTCGGGCCGATCGACGTGCTCGTCAACAACGCGGGGATCATGCCGCTCAGCCGGATCGAGGACGAGTCGGAGGCCTCGACGTACGCCCAGGTCGCGGTGAACGTCCTCGCGGTCATCCACGGCACCAAGGAGGCGGTACGCCGGATGAAGCCCCGCGGCGGCGGTCACATCGTCAACATCTCCTCGGCCGCGGGCCGGGTGCCCGTCGCCGGCGGTGCGACGTACACCGGCACCAAGCACGCCGTCTCCGGGTTCTCGAACGCCCTGCACATCGAGTTCAAGGCCGACAAGACGCCGATCGCCATCACCGCGGTGCACCCCGCGATCGTCCGCACCGAGCTGTCGAAGGGCCTGAAGGACAACAAGGGCGTCTCGCCGGTCACGCCGGAGCAGGTCGCGGCCGCGGTCGTCGACGCGCTGAAGCACCCCAAGCCCAACGTGTACGTCCCCAAGAGCCTCGGCACGGCGACCAAGACCGGCGCCCTGGTGCCGCAGCGGTTCGGGGAGTGGCTCAACAAGGTGCTCGGTGGCGAGCGTGCCGCCCTCGACGCCATCGCGTCGCCGGACCGTCAGGACTACGAGAACCGCGTCGCGAACAGCGCGCCCGGCGCCGAGAAGGAGCGCATCGCATGAGCCTGCCCGCCAGCATCGACGACGAGCTGCTCACGCGGCTGACCGGCCTCGTCGCCTCCTCCGGAGGTGATGCCTACAAGATGACCGAGGTCTACACCGGCGAGGTCATCACCGCGCTCCCGCAGTCGAGCCCGGCCGACATCGCGGGCGCGTTCGCCGAGGCTCGACGGGCGCAGGCCGAGTGGGCCTCGTGGCCGGTCGCGAAGCGGCTGAAGGTCTTCAAGAGGTTCCACGCGCTCCTGCTCGAGCACAACGAGACGATCGTCGACCTGATCCAGGCCGAGAGCGGCAAGGCACGTCGGATGGCCTTCGAGGAGACCTGCGACGTCCCGATGGTGATCAGCCACTACCTCAAGCGCGCGCCCAAGCTGCTCAAGCCGGTCCGCCGGGGCGGGCCCGTGCCGGTGGTGACCACCTCGACCGAGATCCGTCAGCCCAAGGGGGTCGTCGGCATCATCGCGCCGTGGAACTTCCCGTTCGCGACCGGTCTGTCGGACGCCGTACCCGCTCTGATGGCGGGCAACGGCGTGGTGCTCAAGCCGGACAACAAGACCGCCCTCTCGCCGTTGTACGGCGTCTCGCTGCTCTACGAAGCAGGCCTCCCGCGCGGCCTGTTCCAGGTCGTGTGCGGCGAAGGGCCCGCCGCCGGTCCGCCGGTGATCGACCACGCGAACTTCGTGATGTTCACCGGCTCCACGGCAACCGGCCGGTTCATCGGCCAGCGGGCCGGCGAGAACCTGATCGGCTGCACGCTCGAGCTCGGCGGCAAGAACCCCATGATCGTGATGGACGACGCCGACCTCGACGAGGCGATCCCCGGCGCGATCGAGGGCGTGTTCCGCAACACCGGCCAGGTCTGCATGCACATCGAGCGGATCTACGTGCACGAGCGGATGTTCGAGGAGTACACCCGCCGGTTCGTCGAGGCGGCCCGGTCGATCAAGGTGGGGGCGACGTACGACTTCGGGCCGGAGATGGGCTCGCTGATCTCGGTCGACCACAAGAACCGGGTGGCCTCCCACGTGGAGGACGCCCGGGCCCAGGGCGCCACCGTGCTGACCGGCGGCCGGGCGCGGCCGGACCTCGGGCCGGCCTTCTACGAGCCGACCGTGCTCACCGGTGTCACCAAGGAGATGCTCGCGGGGTCCTGCGAGACCTTCGGCCCGGTCGTCGCCCTGCACCCCTACCGGACGCTGTCCGAGGCGATCGCGCTCGCGAACGACACCGACTACGGCCTGAACGCCAGCGTGTGGGGGAGCGACCTCAAGCGCGCCGCCGAGGTGGCCCTGCAGCTCCAGGCCGGCAACGTCAACGTCAACGAGGGTTTCGCCGCCGCGTACGCCTCCAAGGGCACGCCGTCCGGCGGTGTGAAGCAGTCGGGCGTCGGTGCGCGTCACGGCGACAACGGGCTGCTGAAGTACACCGACGTGCAGAACCTCGCGGTGGTCAAGAAGCAGGTCATGGGTGTCCAGCCCGGCCAGACCTACGAGAAGTACGCCGCCACGACGCTCAAGTCCCTCGCGATCATGCGCAGGACCGGCATCCGCTAGGGCGCGCGCCCGCCGGCCTCGCAAGTGGGCAGAGACGACCAGTCCGGCTGCGCCGGATTCAGCCGTCTCCGCCCACTTGCTGTTCCTGGCTGTGACAGTAACTGGTCAGTCTCCGCCCGGGTCTTTCCACTGGTGTCTTGCGGGGGCGGTCGTTCAGCTCGGCTGCTACGTAATCGAGGCAGCCGGCGCCGTGGACCGACAGGTCGGTGCCCTTGGGGAAGTACTGACGCAGCAGGCCGTTGGTGTTCTCGTTGCTACCACGCTGCCAGGGCGAGTGCGGGTCGCAGAAGTAGACGTCCAGTCGGTGGCTGCGGCGATCTGGATGTGGTTGCTCATCTCCACGCCCTGGTCCCAGGTCAGGGTCTGACGCAGTAGCTGGGCGAAGCTGGCGGATCTGCGCGCCTGGCGGCGGAACCTCCAGGGCCGGTGGGCGTGGGCAGTGCACCAACATCACGAACCCGGGCTGCGTCGACCAGGGTCCCGATCGCGGACCGAAGTCCTTGCCGCGTCAGCGTCGCCTTCCCAGTGGCCGGGGACCGCGCGGTCCTCGACCCCGACGGGACGTTCGGATGGTGACCATGCCGGAATCGGCCGCGATGACGCCGGTGCTCGGCGAAGGCGTTGCGCGTGGCGACCGGTGCAGCAGGTGCTTGGCAGGTCGTGCTCTGAGCGCGCCCCGGCCCTGGACGTCGACGCCTGGTGACGTCTTGCGACACCACATCTCGGTCGTGCGAAGTCTCTGGCCGCTCGGCGTCGCTCGAGGACTGATCGCCGAGGTCGCTGCACCCCGCCGAACGCGGTCGCGGCGGGCCGGCTCTGCGTGCGGCTCTGCCGTTCGCCGACGCACGCGCCCGAGTCGCCGTGGGAGTAGCCTCCTGCGGATGTTCCACGTCCTGTGTGATGTGCCGGTCGAGCCGCAGCTCGAGGTGTACGACGATCGCGGGCTCTTCGTTGCCCGGGGCGACCTGTGGGTGCGGGGGACCAAGACGCTCACGAGGTACGACGGGGCCGTGCACCGCGACCGTCGTACCCACGTCAAGGATCCTCACGTCCGAGCGCGGACGCCGACAACGGCTGGACGAGGCGAGGGCTTCACGTCGGGGGCCTGCTCGAACCACCGGAGCCAGCCGTGCGCCGCCGGAGGCCGAGGCAGCCTCCTCGAGCGCAAACCCGCGACGGCTCAACTCCCTGGCTCGATGCCTTCCGAACGACGCACATGCGCACCGACACGCCACCTCGACGACTAGAGGTGTTGCGGGGACCCCTTGAACCCAAGGCGGCTGGAGCCGTCGTTTCTGCCCACTTGATGCCGCCGCGCAGCCGCCGCCGCAGCCGCAGCTGGTGCCGCGCAGCCGCAGCCGCCTAGGCGACCTGGAGGGAGCGCTTGGACAGGCCCATCCAGTACCCGTCGATGCGCTGGTCGCCGGGGGCGTCGGGGGTCGTCGCGGCGCCCAGGGTGATGAACAGCGGCGTGAAGTGCTCGACGGTCGGGTGGGCGTAGGGCATGCCCGGAGCCTTCGAACGGTAGGCCGCGAGCTCGTCGACGTCGCCGCGCGCGAGCGCCTCGGCCGCCCAGGCGTCGAACTCGGTCGACCATCCGGGTGCCGTCGCCTCGATGCGCCAGTCGCGCAGGAAGGGCAGGCCGTGGGTGAGGAAGCCTGAGCCGATGACGAGGACGCCCTCGTCGCGCAGCGGCTGGAGCCGCCGGCCGAGCTCGAGGAGCTTGTACGGGTCCTGGGTGGGCAGCGACATCTGGAGCACCGGGACGTCGCCGGCGGGGTACATGATCCTCATCGGAACCCACGCGCCGTGGTCGAGGCCGCGGCTGGCGTGCTGGTGCACCGGCTCGGTGTCGGGCATCATCGCCGCGACCCGGGCGGCGAGCGCCGAGGCGTCGGGGGTCACGTAGGTCATCTGGTAGTACTTCTGGGCGAAGCCCCCGAAGTCGTAGACCAGCGGAGTGCCCGAGGCCGTCGCGCTGAGGCTGACCGGGGCCGACTCCCAGTGCGCGGAGACGATCAGGATCCCCTTGGGCCGGGGGAGCTCTGCTGCCCAGCTCTGGAGCTGACCGCTCCAGACCGGGTCGTCGAGAAGCGGGGGCGCCCCGTGCCCGATGTAGAGGGAGGGCATCCGGCTTTCCTGAATGGTCATCGTCGTTCTCCTACGTGTGGGACGTTCGTTGTCCACGGTAGCCGAAGAAGGTTGAAGCATCAAGTGTTTGCTAGGATGGGGCCATGAGCGACGAGACACGCTGGCTCGACGAGGACGAGCTCCGGGCCTGGCTACGGCTGGCCGGCGTCATGCTCAAGCTCGCGCCCGCCCTGGACTCCCAGCTGCAGCACGACTCGGACATGACGCACTTCGACTACCTGTGCCTCGCCATGCTGTCCGAGGCCGACGACCGGACGCTGCGGATGAGCGAGCTCGCCGGACAGGTGAACGCCTCGCTCTCCCGCCTCTCCCACGTGGTCAAGAAGCTCGAGCAGCGCGGCTGGGTCGAGCGGTTCCCGTGCCCGGACAGCCGGCGCGTGACCATGGCGAGGCTCACGCCTGCGGGGTGGGACGTGCTCGTCGCTGCCGCTCCCGGCCATGTCGAGACGGTGCGTTCGCTGGTCTTCGACGGCCTGGAGGCGGAGGACGTCGCAGCCCTGGAGCGGATCACCGGCCACATCGTGGACCGGATCGAGAAGGCCGGCCTGCGCACCACCACCTGAGCGGGCAGCGGGCAGTCACCCGGGCAGGCGCCAGTCCACCGGCGATCCGCCCTGGCGCACGAGCAGGTCGTTCACGCGGCTGAACGGCCGTGACCCGAAGAACCCTCGTGACGCCGACAGCGGGCTCGGGTGCGGCGACTCGACCCAGGGGACGGGGCCGAGCACCGGCTTGAGCCCCTGCGCGTCCCGGCCCCACAGGATCGCCGCGAGCGGGCCGCCGCGTTCGGCGAGGGCGGTGATCGCGCACTCGGTCACCGCCTCCCAGCCGCGACCGCGGTGTGCTCCCGCGACGCCGGGGGCGACGGTGAGCACCCTGTTGAGCAGCAGCACCCCCTGCTCCGCCCACGGCGTGAGGTCGCCGTTGCTCGGTGGCCCGACCCCCAGGTCGTCGTACAGCTCCCGGAAGATGTTCACCAGGCTGCGCGGCAGCGGGCGTACGTCGGGCGCCACCGAGAACGACAGGCCCACCGCATGCCCGGGGGTGGGGTACGGGTCCTGCCCGACGACCAGCACGCGTACGTCGGACATCGGCCGCTCGAACGCACGCAGGATCCGCTCACCGGCCGGCAGGTAGGTCCGCCCGGCCGCGAGCTCCTCGCGCAGGAAGGCCCCCATCTTGCCGATCATGTCGTCGACCGGGGCCAGCGCCTCGGCCCAGTCGGGCGCCACCAGGCCGCGCTCCACGAGTCCCGCCAGCGCGCTCATGCGGTATCGGTCGGCACGTTGACGTCGAGGGCTCGACTGGTGGTCATGGACCGAACCCTAGGGCAGCGCGTCGAGGACCTGCTCCGCAACGGCCTCCATGCCCTCGGCGAACGGGTGGAACGCGAGCGCCTCGCCCTCCTTCGTCCGGGCACCGTTCACCCACGGCTCGTCGGAGCACACGTCGTGCCCCTTCGACGCGGCGTGCATGTCGACGAACCCGACGTCGGTACGACGGGCCGCTCGCGCAAGCGCGTCGTTGAGGGCGCGGGCGACCCGCTGCCCGAACGCGTAGTCGCCCCGGGCGAAGGGGAGCTCGGGACACCTGCCGTCCGACGAGGTGAACCGCAGGTACCCGACGAGCAGCACCTCGGCGTCAGGGGCACGCCGCTCGACCTGACGGACGGCATCCTCGACCCGCTTGCTGATCCGGTCGGTCTCGGCCACCAGGTCGACGCCCCGGCGCGAGAGGTCGTCGGCGCAGGGGGAGCCGCCGGGGTCTCGGGACCGCAGCTGCGAGCAGGTCGCGACGAGGGTGTGGAAGAGACCGAAGTCGTTGCCGCCGATGCCGAGGGTCACCAGGTCGGTCTTCGGGGTCACGACCCGGAGCTGCGGAGGCACGCTGGCGTCCCGCACCGTCTGCTGCCGCCCGGTCAGGTCCGCCGTGTCCGCGCCGCTGCAGCTCACGTCCACGAGCTTGTCGACGTCGAGCTGCTCGGCCACCAGCGCCGGATAGTTGTGGTCGGAGCGGAAGCACCCGCCCGCGATGTCGGTCGTGGGCACCAGCGGTCCGGCGGTGAACGAGTCGCCCAGCGCGACGTACCTCTCGAACGGCGACGACGAGGCGTCGGTGACGTCGTCGACCTGCCGTTCGAGGTCGCCGGGGTCGTCGGCGGACGAGCACGAGCTGAGCAGCGCCGTCGCGACGAGCCCCGCTGCGAGGAGGCGGGCCCGGCGCCTCATCGGGGGTACCTCGGTCGCATGTCGTCGCGGACCACGTAGGCGCCTGCGATCAACCTGAGCAGCACTGCCGTGGTGATCGCCTGGGCCGCCATCAGCCCGATGAGCACCATGATCTGCGCGGCTCCGGCCTCGAGCGGGGTGCCGCCACCCAGCAGGACGCCCACGAACGCGCCGGGCAGCGTGACCAGGCCGACGGTGCGCGTCTGGTCGAGCCCGGGAGCCAGCGCCTCCTTGGCGCTGGGCTGGATCACCTCGAAGCGCGGCCTCTGGGCTCTGCATGCCGAGCGCGAGCCCCGCCTCGTACGAACCGAAGTTGCCCGTGATCTCGTCGTAGGCACGTCTGCCTGCCAGCGTCGCCGCGGTCATCGCGCCCCCGATGACGATTCCGGCGGTGGGCACGACGCCCGCCCCGTTGAACGGCACCAGCCCGGAGCCGAGGATCAGGGCCAGCACCGGCACGGCGCCGGCAGCGATGGCCAGCCCCACCCAGGGAATCTGGTGACGGGGTACGTCGATCCGGCCGGAGGAGGTCCACGTGGCCACCGCGAACATCAGCAGGGCGAAGGCCAGCGACCACCAGATCGAGCCGAGCACCGCGGCGATGACGAGGGACACCACCGCCAGCTGCACGACCGCCCGCACCGCCGCGGTCAGGTGCTGGCGCTCGACTCCCAGGTGCCCCAGGTAGGACGCGGTGACCGCCACGGTCACCAGCGCGACCAGGACGACGCCGAGCCGCCAGTCGGGCGTGGGTGCGATCGTCGTTGCGGCAGAGGTCACGAGCGAGCAGCCAGCGACCGCGAGCCGCCCGACCCGTAGCGGCGGGCGGGGTTCGAGCCGATCCGGTCGGCGCTCGGAGCGCTCTTCCCGGCCGCCTTCTTCGCCGCCGTCTTCTTCACAGGCGCCTTCTTCGCGGGAGCCTTCTTGGCCGCGGACTTCTTCGCCGGAGCCTTCCTCGTGGTCGGCTTCTCCGGGGGTACGACGGGGGACGACGCGTGCTCGTCGAGGAACTCGTCGATGATCCGCCACGTCGTGCGCCGCGCGGCCCGCCCGGTCAGCATCCCGAGGTGGCCTCCGGGGACGACCTCGAAGCGGACCGAGGGAGCGTTCGGGACCAGGTCGACCATGGGGCGGATCGACTTCACCGGCGCGATGCCGTCGGTGTCGCCGGCGAAGACGAGCATCGGGACGCGGATGTTCTCGAGCGCGATCTCGTGGTCGTCGTCCATCCTCACCACGCCGGTGGCGAGCTGGTTGCCCTTGAGGATCCGGTGGTAGAGCTGGCCGAAGGTGCGACCCGGGTAGGCGATCATGTTCGCGGTGAAGCGGTCCACCGCCTCGATCTGCGCGAGGAAGTCGGCGTCGTCGAGGTTCGCGGCGATCGCGAGGGGCTTCGTGACCAGCTTGTTGAAGCTCGACAGCTGGAAGGCCCGGCGTACCAGCGGCTTGGGGGCGCCGCCCATCACGCGGTAGAGCTGGGTGACCAGCCCGCCGCCGCCGGTGATGTTGAGCAGGGGCCGGATCGGCGCGACCAGCGGCACCCGGGTGACGTCCACGGGGGAGCCCACGACGGTGAGGGAGGCGATGGGGAGGTCGGGGCGGTCGGCTGCGACGAGCAGGGAGAAGATCCCGCCGAGGCTCCAGCCCACGACGTGCACCGGGCGTCCGCCCGCGTGCTCGCTGACCTCCTTGACGGCGGCCGGGATGACCTCGTCGACCCAGTGCTCCATGCCGAGGGTCCGGTTGGCGAAGGAGACCTCGCCGTACTCCACGAGATAGGTGGGCCGTCCCTGCGTCACCAGGTGCTCGACGACCGAGCAGCCGCGGCGCAGGTCGAAGCACAGGGCCGGCGCGGCGAGAGGGGTCACCAGGAGGACGGGGTCGCCCGACTCCCGCACCCGGCCTTGGGGGCGGTAGTGGTAGACCTCACGCAGCATGCCGTCG
This sequence comes from uncultured Actinomycetota bacterium, assembly GCA_963739785.1. Taxonomy (GTDB): domain Bacteria; phylum Actinomycetota; class Actinomycetes; order Propionibacteriales; family Nocardioidaceae; genus Nocardioides_C. The sequence continues at coordinate 134,200 of CAVUBO010000002.1, forward strand.
TCGATGAGGGTGCGGGGCATCGGGCGCAGGTCCGCCACGCCGCCGTACAACATCTTGTGGGCGACGTTGCTGGCCGCCGAGACGACCTGGTCCGGCTTCGGGATCAGATCCATGGGGCGAAGGATACCGTCGCGTCGAACAGGACTCGCGGGGTACAACGGCGGTATGAGGATGTCTCGTGCCCTGAAGTCAGCCCCGGTCGCGGCCCTCGCAGGTCTCGCCACCTACGACCTCCTGCAGCGCAAGCACGCGCTGCTCCGCAACTTCCCGGTGCTCGGGCACGGCCGCTACCTCCTCGAGTCGGTCGGGCCGGAGCTACGGCAGTACATCGTCACCGACAACAACTCCGAGCGGCCGTTCAGCCGGGACCAGCGGCGGTGGATCTACGCCTCGTCGAAGCTGGAGAACAACTACTTCGGGTTCGGCACCGACAACGACACCGAGCACACCGAGGGCTACCCGATCATCAAGCACCGCACCTTCTCCGAGGTCGCCCCGCCGTCCCACCCCAACGCGGGAGAGCACAGCGACCTGCCGTCGGCGAAGGTGCTCGGCGGACCACGCGGCAGGAGGCACGCGTTCCGGCCGGCCTCCCTGGTGAACATCTCCGCGATGAGCTACGGCTCGCTCTCCGGACCGGCCGTCGAGGCGCTCAACCGCGGCGCCGCGCTCGCGGGGTGCATGCACAACACCGGCGAGGGCGGGATCTCCGGCTACCACCGCAAGGGTGGTGACCTCGTCTTCCAGATCGGCACCGCCTACTTCGGGTGCCGCGACGAGGAGGGCCGCTTCGACCTGCAGCGGCTCAAGGACCTCGTCGACTCCGCGCCGGTGCGCGCTCTCGAGATCAAGCTCAGCCAGGGCGCGAAGCCGGGCCTCGGCGGACTGCTGCCCGGAGCGAAGGTGACCCGGGAGATCGCCGAGATCCGCGGCATCCGGCCGGGGGTGGACTGCATCAGCCCGTCCCGGCATGCCGAGTTCAGCGACGTCGACAGCCTCCTCGACTGGGTCGAGCTGCTCGCCGACGAGACCGGCCTGCCCGTCGGCATCAAGTCCGCGGTCGGGGACCTGGTCTTCTGGCGCGACCTGGCCCGCCACATGGCGAGGGGCGACCGCGGGGTCGACTTCGTGACCGTCGACGGAGGCGAGGGCGGCACGGGCGCCGCGCCGCTGGTGTTCAGCGACTCGGTGTCGCTGCCGTTCCGCGTGGCCTTCAGCCGGGTCTACCGGACCTTCGCCGAGGCCGGCCTGACCGACGACGTGACGTTCGTCGGCAGCGGCAAGCTCGGCCTGCCCGACAACGCGGTCGTGGCGATGGCACTCGGCTGCGACATGCTCAACATCGCCCGCGAGCCGATGCTCTCCATCGGCTGCATCCAGGCGCAGAAGTGCCACACCGACCGCTGTCCCACCGGGGTCGCGACCCAGGACCCGTGGCTCTCCCACGGCCTCGACCCGGCGTTGAAGTCGGTGCGGGCCGCCAACTACGTCAAGACCCTCCGCCGCGACCTCCTCAAGGTCGCCGAGTCCTGCGGCGTGGCCCATCCGGCGCTGATCAGCACCGACGACGTCGAGGTGCTCTACGGCGACCAGAACGCCAAGCTGCTCTGGGAGGTCTACGACTACGAGCCCGGGTGGGGGACCGTGTCCGAGCCGGACGCGGCGGCGATCCGCGCGATCATGGCCGGCACTCCGCAGGGCGGCTCCGCACCGCCGTCGCCCACCGCGGTCGGTTAGCCCCGCCGAGGGGTACGACGGTCAGCTGCGCCGGGCCGGGCGGAGCTGCTTGTCGTGGGTGGGCAGCTCCTTCGACAGCGCGTGGAGGAAGCTCGAGGCCCAGTCGGACACGCTGTGCTCCGAGACGGTCTTGCGCATCGCCCGCATCCGCCTGTGGAGGTCCTTGGCGTCGGCGTTGATCGCCTCGAGCATCGTCGACTTCATGCCGTTGATGTCGTAGGGGTTGATCAGGAAGGCCTGGCGCAGCTCGTCGGCGGCCCCGGCGAACTCCGAGAGCACGAGGGCGCCGTCGTCGTTGAACCGGCAGGCGACGTACTCCTTGGCCACGAGGTTCATGCCGTCGCGAAGCGGGGTGACGACCATGATGTCGGCCGCCTGGTAGAGCGCGGCCATCTCCTCGCGGGGGTAGGACGAGTGCAGGTACGAGATCGCCGGCCGCCCGATCCGCCCGAGGTCGCCGTTGATGCGGCCGACGAGGCGGTCGATGTCGTCGCGGAGCCGGCGGTACTGCTCGACCCGCTCACGTGAGGGCGTCGCGACCTGGACGAAGACCGCGTCCTCGACGTCGATGTGCCCTTCGGCGAGGAGCTCGCTGAACGCACGCAGTCGCGCGTAGATGCCCTTGGTGTAGTCGAGCCGGTCCACGCCGAGCAGGATGTGCTTGGGGTTGCCGAGCTGGTCGCGAATCTCCTTCGCGCGCTGCTGGACGGTCTCGCTGCGGGCCATCTTCTCGAACTCCGCGCAGTCGATGGAGATGGGGAACGCCCCTGCCTGCACGGTGCGGCCTTCGGGCAGGTAGACCGAGTCGCGGTGGGTCTTGTGGCCCACCCGCTGCCGCACGAGGCGCACGAAGTTCTGGGCCGCGCCCGGGCGCTGGAAGCCGACGAGGTCCGCGCCGAGCAGGCCTTCGAGGAGCTGGCGCCGCCAGGGCAGCTGCTGGAACAGCTCCGCGGGAGGGAAGGGGATGTGGAGGAAGAAGCCGATCCGCAGGTCCGGTCGCAGCTCGCGCAGCATCGCCGGCACGAGCTGGAGCTGGTAGTCGTGGACCCACACCGTGGCGTTCTCGGCGGCGACCTCGGCGGCCTTCGCCGCGAACCGCTTGTTGACGGCGACGTAGGAGTCGAACCACTCGCGGTGGAACTCCGGCTTCGCGACCACGTCGTGGTAGAGCGGCCAGAGGGTGGCGTTGGAGAACCCTTCGTAGAACTCCTCGATCTCCGAGGCGCTCAGCCCGATCGGCACCAGGTAGAGGCCGTCCTCGACGAACGGCTCGAGCTCGGTGTCCGTGCCGCCCGGCCAGCCGATCCAGGCGCCGTCGTTGGCGCGCATCACCGGTTCGAGCGCTGTGACCAGACCCCCGGGGGAGCGCCGCCAGGAGCTGCTGCCGTCCGGGTTGTCGACCCGGTCCACCGGCAGCCGGTTGGCGACGATGACCAGATCGGCGGCGTGCTTCGGTGCGTCGGTTCGGCTCACGGTTTCGACCCTAGTTGGTCGGGTGAAGAAATGACCCCGGTTCATGCGGCGCATCTGCGGGTGACGGCCCTGGCACTGCTCGCCTACCTCCGGTCGGCGTCGTAGGCGAGCCCGATCTTCTCGCGGATCAGGTCCATCAGCCGCATGATCGCGAGGCTGTCGTCGAGGGGCACCAGCGGGCTCTCGATCTCGCCGTTGCGCAGGCAGCGCATGACCTCGGCCGCCTCGTGGGCGAGCCCCGTGCCGAGGACCTCCTCGCGCAGCACGTGCACGTCGCCGTTCTCCGCCCAGAGCGCCTCCGTGGGGTGGTGGAAGGCATCGCCGAGGTCGATCCTGCCGCGCTCGGTGGCGATCGAGGCGGTCCGGGGCGACCAGGCGGTCATCGTCGAGGACAGGGCGGCGACCGCACCGCCCTGCCAGCCGAGGCTCACTGCGATGTTGACGTCGATGCCGCTCGAGGACATCTCCGCGACCGCCTCGACCTTGTCCGGGTCGCCGAGGAAGAGGTGGGCGAAGGTCAGCGCGTACACACCCATGTCCAGCAGCGCTCCGCCACCGAGCTCGGGCGCGAGCAGCCGGTGCGTCTCGGGCCGCTCGACGAGGAAGCCGAGGTCTGCCCGCACCTGCTGGATGCGGCCCAGGTCGCCGTGGTCCGCGAGCTGCTTGACCCGGCGGATCACCGGGTTGCAGCGCATCCACATGGCCTCCATGAAGAACAGCCGGCGCTCACGTGCGACGCGTACGAGGTCCTCGGCCTGCCACGCCGCGAGCGTGAGCGCCTTCTCGCACAGCACAGGCTTGCCGGCGTCGAAGGCCATCAGCGTGTTCTCGTGATGCAGAGCGTGGGGGGTGGCGACGTAGACCACGTCGACGTCGGGGTCCTCCACGAGCTCGGCGTAGGAGCCGTAGGCGCGCGTGTAGTCGGCGATGCCGTGCTCGGCGGCGAACGCCTCGGCGCTCTCGATCCGGCGCGACGCGACCGCGGCCAGCTCCGCGTCGGGGAGCAGCCTCAACGCCTGCGCGAAGTCACGCGCGATCCGCCCCGTGGCGAGGATCCCCCAGCGCACCGGCCGGTCCGCCGGGAGCGGTTCGGCCACCGTGGGACCGGGTATCAGGGACAGGGGTGGGAGGGACCCGAACGGCGTCGACATGCCACCATGACACCGTGCGCGAAACGCCCAGCGCAAACGCGCGATGCAAATGACATCGATGTCGTTCACGCCTACCATGGACCACGAACGCCCAGTCCCGAACCATCCGCAGGAGTCACAGATGGATGCCGCGAACGCCGCCCTCAACTCGGGCCAGGACGCTCCCTCGGCGCACGACCTCTCGGAGCGGGACCGCGAGATCCTCAACTTCGAGCGCCAGTGGTGGAAGTACGCCGGGGCCAAGGAGCAGGCCGTCCGCGAGCAGTTCGACATGTCCTCGACGCGCTACTACCAGGTCCTCAACGCCCTGATCGACCGTCCCGAGGCCCTGGCGTTCGACCCGCTGCTCGTCCGCCGGCTGCGCCGACTGCGCGCCACCCGCCAGCGTGCCCGCTCCGCGCGGCGCCTCGGCTTCGAGGTCTGACGTGCGGGTCCGGGGGCGTGACGAGCGTGGGATAGCCCTTCCTTCGCCGGTGGCGGCGCTGAGCCTGGGAGCCGTCGTGCTCGCCGGCATCGCCTTCGTGACCACCTCCGGCGGAGCCGAGCAGCCCGCCGAGGCGACCCATCGGGTCACGGCGAGCGACGCCGAAGCCGACCAAGACCGCCACCGCGCCTGTCCTCGAGGACAAGAAGCCGGCCAAGAAGAAGCAGAAGCCGGAGGTCCGCCGCGGCGACGTGTACGTCGAGGTCTACAACAACTCCGGGATCTCCGGCCTGGCCGGCTCGAAGGCGAGCCAGATCTCCGGCGCCGGCTGGCAGGTCGTGGGCTCCGACAACTGGTACGGCACGATCCCCGCGAGCACCGTGTACTACCCCGAGCGCCTGGCCGCGGCGGCGAAGCTGCTCGCCCGCGACCTCGGCATCGAGCGCATGAGGCCCGCGATCTCCCCGATGCGCTTCGACCGGCTCACGGTCATCCTCACCGCCGACGCCGCCTGAGCCGCGAGCGCGCCCGCCCGCTCTGGTTGAGTAGGACCATGGAGTTCCGGACCCCAGAGGGGCAGCAGCGGTACGACGACCTCGTGGCGGACGCCGGGCGGGTCGTGGTCGGGCTCGACTTCGACGGGGTCCTCTCACCCATCGTCGACGACCCGGCGAGCGCGGTCATCCACCCCGACGGTCCCAGGACACTCGTCGAGCTCGGGCAGCAGGTGCGCGGGATCGCGGTGATCACCGGTCGGCCCGCGCGGCAGGCGATCGCGCTCGGTGACCTCGACGACGTGGGCAAGGCGCTCGCCGAGCACCAGCGCACGCTCCACCTCCTCGGGCAGTACGGCAACGAGCGCTGGTCGTCCGCGGACGGGCGCGTCGTGTCCCCCCGGCCTCCCAAGGGGCTGAGCACCTTCATGTCCGAGCTGCCCGACCTGCTGCGCCGCCACGGCGCGGCCGACGCGTTCGTCGAGGAGAAGGGACTCGCCGTGGCGGTCCACACCCGGCGGCTGCCCGACCCGGCGGGCACGTTCGAGCGGCTGCTGCCGGTGCTCACCGAGGCGTCGAGGAAGTACGGCCTCGGCGTCGAGCCGGGGCGGATGGTGATCGAGGTCCGCGCCCCGGGCATGCACAAGGGCGAGGCCCTGCGCACCGTCTACGGCGAGCTCGACGGCCATGGCGTGATCTTCGCCGGCGACGACCTCGGCGACATCGAGGCCTTCCGGGCGGTCACGCAGCTGCGCGAACAGGGCCGTCCGGGCCTGCTCATCTGCTCGGGCTCGGAGGAGCAGAAGGCGCTCGTCGAGCTCTCCGACATCGTCGTCGACGGCCCGGCAGGGGTGCTCTCCCTGCTCAGGCAGTTCGCCCGCGACGCCGCCGCTGCCGCCGGCTGACCAGCGGGTAGCCGCCGTCGGCCAGCCCGGCGCGGGTCTCGAACACGTTGTACGTCGACCAGTCCCCGCCGCGCAGGTAGGACCAGGCGGCGGCCACGGCGTACAGCGGCAGCATCGGCAGGCCCAGCGTCGCGGCGTACTGCCAGCTGTGCCGCTCCTCGTGGAGGAGGGTCCGATCGTGGTGCGCCAGCCAGTCCTCGTCGTGGCGGGTGAGCACGACGTTGCCGACCGTGAACGCACCCGCCACCGGGAACCGGTACGCGTAGCCCGTCGCCAGGATCAGGCCGCGCGGCCCCCGGACCGGTCGGGCCCTGCCCACGGCGGCCACGGCGAGGCCGAGCGCGGTCGACCCGTTGACCGCGTTCACCACCGCCTTCACCCGCCACCGCTCCATGGGCGTGAGTCAACCACCCGTCGCTAGAGTCGCGACATGGCTCGAAAGATCGCTACCGCCGAGAAGGTCGACCGGGACAGGCTCCTCGACTTCGTCCGACCCCGCCACAAGGGCACGCTCGTCACCCTGCGCCAGGACGGCCGACCGCAGATGTCGCCGGTGAGCTGCGGTGTCGACGAGGAGGGGCGCATCGTCGTCTCGACCTACCCCGAGCGGGCGAAGGCGGTGAACCTGCGCCGCGACCCGAGGGTCTCGATCCTGGTGCACTCCGACGACTGGAACGACCCCTACGTCCAGGTCGACGGCACCGCCGAGGTGCTCGACATGCCGGACGCCCTCGAGCCTCTCGTCGAGTACTTCCGCTGCATCGCCGGCGAGCACCCCGACTGGGACGAGTACCGCGACGCCATGCGCGCGCAGGACAAGTCGCTGATCCGGATCACGATCGACCGCTGGGGCCCGGTGGCGACCGGCGGCTTCCCGGCGAACCGCGCATGAGCGACGTCCTCCTCGTCACCTGTGCGGAGTGGCCGACGGGTGAGCCGGACGGTCACCTGGTCGTCGAGGAGCTCGCCGCGCGAGGGCTGAGTGCGTCCTGGGTGGCCTGGGACGACGCCGACGTCGACTGGGCCGAGGCTCGCCTCGTCGTCGTGCGGGCGACGTGGGACTACGAGCGGCGGCGCGAGCAGTTCCTGGCGTGGGCGCGTGAGGTCGAGCAGCAGACGCGGCTCGTGAACCCCTCCCGCGTCCTCGAGTGGAACACCGACAAGATCTACCTCCTCGCGCTCCTGGACGCCGGCCTGCCCGTCGTACCGACCCTCTCCGCGGAGGACGAAGGGGAGCTGCCTGCGGCGATCGCCTCGTTCGAGACCGCGGTGGTCAAGCCTCGGGTGGGAGCCGGCGGTCGCGGTGTCGTCGTCTTCGACGGACTGCCGGGTGGGCCCGACGGGCTCGACGAGTCGCAGCTGCAGATGGGGCCGTGGATCGTGCAGCCGCTGGTGGAGTCGGTGCGCACGGAGGGGGAGGCCTCGGTGTTCGTGCTCGGCGGAGAGGTGGTCTCTCAGGTGCAGAAGCGCCCGGCGGGCGAGGAGATCCGCGTCCACGAGCAGTACGGCGGGTGCTCCGAGGCCGTCGAGGTCACGCAGGAGACCCGCGCTCTGGCGCTGCGCACCGTGGCCGTGGCGGAGGAGGTCCTCGGCGTCGCGCTGCCGTACGCCCGGGTGGACATGATGCGGATGCCGGACGGGACGCTCGTTCTCAGCGAGCTGGAGGTGGTCGAGCCGGGGCTGTACCTCGACCTCGTGCCGGGGAACGCCCCCGTCTTCGCCGACGTGGTGGCAGGGATGCTCAAGACGGCGGGCTGAGAACGTAAGAGGCCGGAGAGCGGTGTCCGAGACTCCGCTACTCCGGCCAAACCCCGTCGCACCCACGAGGTTCATTCAGGCTAGGTCTGGGCTTCCGCGCCGGTCAATGGTTCGGCAGCCCGTCGGCCCCAAGTGGGCCGCGCGGTCTAGACACAGCCCGGCTCGAGGCCGGCAACGGCCTGCCCCAGGGCTCGTCGCTTCGCCTTGCACTCGCCCGGGTCGAGTGCTAAACATTGGTTAGCACTCTCCAGGTGAGAGTGACAGTTCAAGGACCGGGAAGATGAGGTCTCGAGCGCCGGCGGGAAGGGACTGCCGGGCCGCAGGGATCGTCCGTCGCGGGCATCGTCCCGGCCCATTCACAACTCTACGCGTGAGGAATCGCAGGAGTTATGTCGAAGCTTATTGCGTTCAACGAGGAGGCCCGGCGCGGTCTCGAGCGTGGCATGAACACGCTCGCTGACGCCGTCAAGGTCACGCTCGGGCCGAAGGGCCGCAACGTCGTCCTGGAGAAGAAGTGGGGCGCCCCCACGATCACCAACGACGGTGTGTCCATCGCCAAGGAGATCGAGCTCGAGGAGCCGTACGAGAAGATCGGCGCCGAGCTCGTCAAGGAAGTTGCCAAGAAGACCGACGACGTAGCCGGAGACGGCACGACCACCGCCACCGTCCTGGCCCAGGCCATGGTGCGCGAGGGTCTGCGCAACGTCGCCGCCGGTGCGAACCCGATGGCGCTCAAGCGCGGCATCGAGCAGGCCGTCGAGGCCATCTCCGAGCAGCTGCTCGGCATGGCCAAGGACATCGAGACCAAGGAGCAGATCGCTTCGACCGCCTCGATCTCCGCTGCTGACACCCAGGTCGGCGAGATCATCGCCGAGGCCATGGACAAGGTCGGCAAGGAAGGCGTCATCACCGTCGAGGAGAGCAACACCTTCGGGCTCGACCTCGAGCTCACCGAGGGTATGCGCTTCGACAAGGGCTACATCTCGGCCTACTTCGTCACCGACGCCGAGCGCATGGAGACCGTTCTCGAGGACCCCTACATCCTCATCGCGAACCAGAAGGTCTCCAACGTCAAGGACATGCTGCCGCTGCTCGAGAAGGTCATGCAGTCCGGCAAGCCGCTGCTGATCCTGGCTGAGGACGTCGACGGCGAGGCCCTGTCCACGCTGGTCGTCAACAAGATCCGCGGCACCTTCAAGTCCGTGGCCGTCAAGGCTCCGGGCTTCGGTGACCGTCGCAAGGCCATGCTGCAGGACATCGCGATCCTGACCGGCGGCCAGGTCATCTCCGAGGAGGTCGGCCTCAAGCTCGAGACCACCGGCATCGAGCTGCTCGGCCAGGCCCGCAAGGTCGTCGTCACCAAGGACGAGACCACGATCGTCGAGGGTGCCGGGGACGCCGACCAGATCGCTGGTCGCGTGAACCAGATCCGCGCCGAGATCGAGAAGAGCGACTCCGACTACGACCGCGAGAAGCTGCAGGAGCGCCTGGCCAAGCTGGCCGGCGGTGTTGCGGTGATCAAGGTCGGCGCGGCCACCGAGGTCGAGCTGAAGGAGCGCAAGCACCGCATCGAGGACGCCGTTCGCAACGCGAAGGCTGCCGTCGAGGAGGGCATCGTCGCCGGCGGTGGCGTGGCGCTCGTCCAGGCCAGCGACCGTGCCTTCGAGAAGCTCGAGCTCGAGGGCGACGAGGCCACCGGCGCGAACATCGTCAAGTTCGCCAGCGAGGCACCGCTCAAGCAGATCGCGATCAACGCGGGTCTCGAGGGCGGCGTCGTTGCGGAGAAGGTGCGCAACCTCGAGGCCGGCTTCGGTCTCAACGCTGCCACCGGCGAGTACGTCGACATGGTCGCCGCGGGCATCATCGACCCGGCCAAGGTCACGCGCTCGGCGCTGCAGAACGCCGCGTCGATCGCCGCGCTGTTCCTCACCACCGAGGCCGTCATCGCCGACAAGCCTGAGAAGGCTCCGGCCATGCCGGGCGGCGGCGACATGGGCGGCATGGGCGGCATGGACTTCTGAGTCCGTCGCTGGTCCGCCAGCACAGCATCACCTGCGAAGGGCCCCGGGATCTCCCGGGGCCCTTCCGCATGTCTGGGGTCGGTTCGCTCTGTCGTTCCCGTCCACGTGGATGCCAATGACGCCGTCGGCGGCTGATCTCGTGTCGTTCGCGTCCACGTGGACGCGAACGGACGTCGTCAGCTGGCCAGCGGCCGCCCGGGTCGGCTCAGCGGACGCCGCGGGGCCGGAACTGCACGCTGATCCGTGGCCCGACCGGCTTCGAGGTCTTGGGTACGGCGTGCTCCCACGTGCGCTGGCACGAGCCGCCCATGACGAGCAGGTCGCCATGGCCGAGCGCGAACGAGATCGCGCCGCCCCCACCACGTGGCCGGAGCAGGAGGCGCCGGGCCTCGCCGAAGGAGACGATCGCGACCATGGTGTCCTCGGTGCGGCTGCGACCGATGGTGTCCCCGTGCCAGGCGACGCTGTCGCGCCCGTCGCGGTAGTAGCAGAAGCCGGCGGTCGTGAAGGGCTCCCCGAGCTCGGTGCGGTAGTGGTCGCTGAGCCGGTCGCGCGCCTCGTCGAGCAGCGGGTCGGGGAGGGTCTCGTCGGTGCCGTAGAACTTCAGAAGGCGCGGGACGTCCACCACCCGGTCGTACATCTGCCGGCGTTCGGCGTACCACGGCACGTCGTGGACCAGGCGCACGAACAGCTCGTCGGCGCCGGAGACCCAGCCGGGGCGTACGTCGACCCAGGCGCCCTCGTTCAGCGTGGTCCGGCGCACGGTCGACCCGAGCTCGCCGAGGACGGGAGACTCCGAGGGCGCGGCCGACAGGTCGTCGAACAGCGATGCCTGGAAGTCCACGGTCATGCTCGACAGCCTACGACGGTTCGAACACGTGTTCTAGAGGTCGGCCATCTCCGAGTCGCTGCTCGCCGTCGTCCTGGGGCGGTCCTGGCCTCGATCGCTCGGGCCACGGATTCCGCAGTATTGCCCTCGCGGTAGACCAAGGGCTTCCCTGTTTGGCTAAGGTGGAGGCCCGGGGGAGATGGGGAGTCGGCGAAATGGGAGAAGTGATCACGCCTGACCGTTCCCGCCAACCTGTGCTCAAGCACGTGCAGGTCCGGGAGTACGTCCGAGGCCTGATCGAGGACGCTGAGCCTGGCAGTCCGGCACCGTCGGAACGCGAGCTCGTCCAGCGTTTCGGTGTTGCGCGGATGACTGTGCGCCAGGCACTCGACGCCTTGGTCACCGAGGGGTTGCTCGAGCGAGTGCCAGGCAGAGGCACGTTCGTGGCCCGGTCGAAGATCGACGTACAGATCAGGCTTTCGAGCTACACCGAGGAGATGGCGCGTCGCGGCATGACCGCCTCGTCGCAGACGCTCCTCGCGCGCATGGAGTCCGCCGGGCCGGGGGTCGCCCGGGCGCTCGAGATCAGCGAGGGCGACAAGGTCGTGCACTGGCAGCGGATCCGGTTCGCTGACGGCACGCCGATGTGCATCGAGAACGCGTACATGGCTGACAGCATCGTCCCGGAGTTCCTGGACCAGCCGCTGCCGGAGAGCCTGTACGCCGAGTTCAAGCGGCGTGACCTGCTGCCGACCTGGGGTGAGGACTCGGTGGACGCGGACCTCTCGCGGCCGGACGAGGCCGAGCTGCTGGGCATCGAGCCGGGCGCGCCGGTGCTGCGGATCGCCCGCCGGGCGTTCGCGGGCAACATCGCCGTCGAGGTGTCCCGGTCGACCTACCGGGCCGACCGTTACACCCTCTGGGTGCCGGTCTGCCGCCCGAACCAGCCGGTTCGTCACCGCTGACGAGCGGGCGCGTGTCATCCGTCCTCGGCCTGCTGCTCGCGGCAGGAGCAGGCCGGCGGATGGGCACCCCGAAAGCACTGCTGTACGACGACCAGGGCCGCTCGTTCCTCGAGCGGTCCCTCGGCGTGCTCGGGGAGGGCGGATGTGACTCGCTGTGCGTCGTCCTCGGCGCCGGCGCCGACGAGGCGGCCGCGATCATCGAGGGGGCGGGCAGCCGTCCCGCGGCGAACGTGGTCCTGGCTCCTGACTGGGCCGAGGGGATGGGGGCGTCGTTGCGGGCGGGGCTACGCGCAGCCGCGGACACGGTGGCCGACTGCGCCCTCGTGTCGCTGGTCGACCTGCCCGACGTCGGCGCGACGGTCGTCGCCCGCGTCCTGGAGCAGGCGCCTCCGGGGAGGGCGGTGCTGGCGCGCGCGTCGTACGACGGCGTCCCGGGTCACCCGGTGCTGATCGGACGCGAGCACTGGGACGGGGTGGTCGCCTCGGCGCGAGGCGACCGGGGTGCGCGCGACTACCTGCGCGAGCACCCTCCGGTCCTGGTCGAGTGCGGTGACCTGGCGACCGGACGCGACGTCGACACCCTCGAAGAGCTGCGCCCGGGGTTGCGCGATAGGTGATGCTTGGTGCATGGACCCCGCGACGATCACCTCATCGGCCGACCTGGCCGAACGGCTCGGCGCGACCGGCTACCTGTGCGACGAGGCGCTGGCCACGATCGGGTTCCTCGCGATCTCGATGCAGCGGCCGCTCCTGCTCGAGGGGGAGCCGGGAACCGGCAAGACCGCGCTCGCGGAGGGGATCGCCGAGGCGCTCGGGCTGCCGCTGATCCGCCTCCAGTGCTACGAGGGCATCGACGCGACCCAGGCGCTCTACGACTGGGACTTCCCCCGGCAGATCCTGCACCTTCGTGCGCTCGAGGCGGCCGGCGGAGGCTCCGTCGTCGACCCCGAGAAGGCCGAGCAGTCGCTGTTCGACGAGCGGTTCCTCCTCGCCCGGCCGATCCTGCGGGCGCTCCGCGAGAGCCCGGCCGTGCTGCTCGTGGACGAGGTGGACCGGGCCGACGACGAGTTCGAGGCGTTCCTGCTCGAGGTGCTCTCGACGTACCAGGTGACGATCCCCGAGCTCGGCACGGTCAGCGCGCTGACGCCGCCGATCGTGGTGCTCACCTCCAACCGCACCCGGGAGGTCCACGACGCCTTGAAGCGGCGCTGCCTCTACCACTGGATCGAGCACCCCGGGCTCGAGCGGGAGGTGGCGATCGTCCGGTCCCGGGCCCCTGAGGTGTCCGAGGCGCTCACCCGCCAGGTGGTGACGCTCGTGCAACAGCTCCGCACGCGGTCGGACCTGGTGAAGCCGCCCGGGGTCGCCGAGACCCTCGACTGGGCTCGTGCGCTGGAGCGGCTCGGCACCGAGAAGCTCGACGTCGAGACCGCAGCCACCACGCTGGGCACTGTCGTGAAGTACCGCGAGGACGCCGAGCGGGTGCGGTCGGCGCTGGACCGGATGCTGGCGGGCTGACCCATGGCCGCGGCGGGGGCGACGACGTTCCGGCAGGAGCCGGACGTGCTGCTGCTCGGCTTCACCCGCGCCTTGCGCTCGGCCGGGGTCCAGGTCTCGCCGGACCGTGCGCAGAGCTTCCTCGAGGCCGCCTCGATCGTCGGCGTGGGTGACCAGCGCGCCACCTACTGGGCAGGGCGCACGACGCTGTGCTCGGGACCCGAGGACCTCGGCAGGTACGACGAGGTCTTCACCGCCTGGTTCCTCGGGCAGGAGATGCCCACGAGACGCCGGGAGGCACAGGAGCGCCCGATGGTGCAGGCCGCCCTCGAGGAGAGTGGAGCGTCTCCGGGCGAGGGGGGCGACGAGGACGACATGCACGCACTGGCCAGCGCCACCGAGATCCTCCGCCACCGCGACATCGCGGTCCTGAGCCCGGACGAGAAGGCCCGGCTCGCGGCGATGTTCTCGTCCCTTCGCCCGCGCTCACCCCGGCGCACCGCGACGCGGCGATCCCCGTGGCGTCGAGGTGATGTCGACATGGCCAGGACGCACCGGCGCATGCGCGCCCGCCTGGGTGAGCCGGCCGAGATCGCCTGGCGGCGACGGGGCGTGCGGGCGCGACGGGTCGTCCTCCTCGTGGACGTCTCGGGGTCGATGAGCCCCTACGCCGACGCGCTGCTGCGGCTCGCGCACACGTTCGTGTCCGCCTCGGTGCCGGCCGGTACGTCGGAGGGCGTCGAGGTCTTCACCGTCGGCACCCGGCTGACCCACATCACCCGGGCGATGCGGCAGCGTGACCCCGAGCGGGCCATCGTCGTCGCCTCGGAGACGGTCCCGGACTGGTCGGGGGGCACGCGCCTGGGGGAGACGCTGAAGGTGTTCCTGGACCGCTGGGGCCAGCGCGGCATGGCGAGGGGTGCGGTGGTGGTGGTGTTCAGCGACGGCTGGGAGCGCGGCGACGCCGGACTGCTCGGTGAGCAGACGATGCGTCTCCAGCGGCTCGCGCACCGCGTGGTCTGGGTGAACCCCCACCGCGGCAAGGCGGGCTACCTGCCGGTGCAGCAGGGAATCGTTGCGGCGCTGCCGTACGTTGACGACTTTGTGGCCGGACACTCGATGGCCACGTTCGAGGAGCTGATCGAGGTGGTCGCCCATGCGTGAGGTGCTGAAGGATCTGCTGCGCTGGTGGGAGGCCGGTGAGACGGTCGGGGTGGGCACGGTCGTGGCCACGTTCCGCTCCGCACCCCGGCCGGCGGGCGCCTCGATGCTCGTCGGGCCGGCCGGCGAGGCCGTGGGGTCGGTGTCCGGGGGCTGCGTCGAGGGCGCGGTCTACGAGCTGGCGCAGGAGGTCGTCGAGTCCGGGGTACCCGTGCTGCAGAGGTACGGCGTGAGCGACGACACCGCCTTCGAGGTCGGGCTCACCTGCGGCGGGATCCTCGACGTCTACGTCGAGAAGGTCGACAAGACCACCTTCCCCGAGCTCGGGAGCATCGCCGACGACATCGAGCGCGGGCGGCCGGTCGCGGTCGCCACCGTGGTCGAGCACCCCGACCCCGCCTGGCTGGGCCGCCGGGTCGTCGTACGCCCCGAAGGCGCCGAGGTCACCCGCTCCGGCGGCCTGGGGAGTGCCCGGGCGGACGACGCGGTGGCCGACGACGTGCTGGGCCTGCTCGCGTCCGGGCACAACGCCACGCTGACCTACGGGCCGGACGGCGAGCGGCGCGGTGAGGGCATGCGGGTCTTCGTCTGGTCGTTCGCCCCGCCGCCGCGGATGCTCGTGTTCGGCGCCATCGACTTCGCGGCCGCCGTGGCCCGGATCGGCAGCTTCCTCGGCTACCGGGTCACCGTCTGCGACGCCCGGCCGGTCTTCGCCACCGCCTCGCGGTTCCCCTCGGCGGACGAGGTGGTCGTCGACTGGCCGCACCGCTACCTCCAGGCCGAGGCCGACGCCGGCCGCATCGACCAGCGGACCGTGCTGTGCGTGCTCACGCACGACCCCAAGTTCGACGTGCCGCTGCTCCAGGTCGCTCTGCGGCTGCCCGGGGTCGGCTACGTCGGCGCGATGGGGTCGCGCCGGACCCACGAGGACCGGCTCGCGCGGCTCAAGGAGGCCGGCCTGACCGACGACGAGCTCACGCGGCTCTCCTCGCCCATCGGACTGGACCTCGGCGCCCGCACTCCCGAGGAGACGGCGGTCAGCATCGCCGCCGAGATCATCGCGCTCCAGTGGGGCGGACAGGGGCGCAGGCTCGGGGAGGAAACGGGACGCATCCACCACGGCGTGACCCGCTGATTCCGGGAGTTCACACTTTTAGCCCGACGTGACCCTTGTCACAGGTCGATGAAGCCGCAACGATCGACTCTCGAGCACCCACGCCTCCCCGGGAGTCTGTCCATGACCCGTATCAACGTAGAAGTCGACGGCCTCGCCTACTCCGACGACGTCGAACCACGCACGCTCCTCGTGCACTACCTGCGCGAACGACTCGGCAAGACCGGCACCGTCATCGGCTGCGACACCAGCAACTGCGGCGCGTGCACCGTCCATCTCGACGGCAAGAGCGTGAAGTCCTGCAACATGCTGGCCGTGCAGGCCGACGGCCACGAGGTCACCACCATCGAGGGTCTCGCCCAGGACGGGCAGCTCCACCCCATGCAGCAGGCCTTCCACGAGTGCCACGCCCTCCAGTGCGGCTACTGCACGCCGGGGATGATCATGCAGGCGGTCGACCTGCTCAACGAGAACCCGAACCCCTCCGAGGAGGAGATCCGGCTCGGCCTCGAGGGCAACCTGTGCCGCTGCACCGGCTACCACAACATCGTCAAGGCCGTGCAGTCCGCGGCGTCGGCGGGAGGTGCCCAGTGACGATCACCGAGGAAGCCTCCACCCGCGAGATCGGCAACGCGCGCAAGCGCAAGGAGGACCAGCGCCTCATCACCGGCCGGACCCGCTGGACCGACAACATCCAGCTCACCGGGATGCTGCACATCGCCATGGTGCGCAGCCCGTTCGCGCACGCCAGGATCACCGGCATCGACACCTCGGCCGCCAAGCGGGCCCCGAACGTCGTCGACGTGATCACCGGTGCGGACGTGGCGGAGGCGCAGGGCGGGCTGCCCACAGTGTGGCCGATCACCACTGACCAGAAGACCCCGACGCACCCTTCGATCGCGGTGGACCGGGTCACCTTCGCCGGTGAGATCGTCGCGGTCGTCGTCGCCCGCTCGGCCGCCGAGGCGCGCGACGCAGCGGAGCTCGTCGATGTCGACTACGAGGAGCTCCCCGCGGCACTCGACCTGAAGGAGGCGGCCACCGACGCGGCGCTCGCCCACCCGGACCTCGGCACCAACAAGTCGGCGTTCTGGCAGTTCGACTCGGCCGCGGCCGGCACGGGCAGCAGCGTCGAGGACGCCATCAGCGAGGCCCGCGAGAGCGGCATCCTCATCGAGCGCGAGTACCGCCAACAGCGCTTGATCCCGGCGTTCATGGAGCCGAGGTCGTTCGTGTGCGATCCCACGGGCGAGCAGCTCGTGCTGTGGACCTCCACGCAGATCCCGCACATCGTCCGGTTCTTCCTGGCCGCCATCCTGGGTCTCCCGGAGAGCAAGATCCGCGTGATCGCCCCCGACGTGGGCGGCGGCTTCGGCGGCAAGCTCCAGGTCACCCCCGAGGAGTTCATCCTGGTGCTCGCGGCCCGCAGGCTCGGCAAGCCGTGCAAGTACACCGAGACCCGCTCGGAGTCGCTCATGGCCGGCCACCACGGCCGCGACCAGTGGCAGAAGATGACCCTCGCCGCGACAACGGACGGGACGGTCACCGGGCTCAAGGTGGACCTGATGTCCGACCTGGGCTCCTACGCCGGGATCGTGGGCGGCGGCGTACCGCTCCTCGGCGCGTTCATGTACAACGCGATCTACAAGTTCCCCGCCTACCAGTTCAACTGCACGAACTACTACACGAACAAGACCTGGATCGACGCCTACCGCGGCGCGGGGCGGCCGGAGGCGACGTTCGCGATCGAGCGTGTGATGGACGAGCTGGCCACCGAGCTCGGCGTCGACCCGCTGGAGGTCCGGGAGAAGAACTGGATCAAGCACGAGGAGTTCCCCTTCACCACGGTCGCTGGCCTGGAGTACGACACGGGCAACTACGAGGCGGCCACCGCGAAGGCCAAGGAGATGTTCGGCTACGACGCGCTGCGGGCCGAGCAGAAGCGGCGCCGTGAGGCGGGCGACCCGGTCCAGCTCGGCATCGGCGTCTCCACCTTCACCGAGATGTGTGGGCTCGCGCCGTCCCGGATCCTCGGCCAGCTCAACTACGGCGCCGGCGGCTGGGAGCACGCCGCGATCCGGATGCTGCCGACCGGCAAGGTCGAGGTGGTGACCGGGACCAGCCCGCACGGGCAGGGGCACGAGACGGCGTGGTCGCAGATCGCCGCCGACCGGCTCGGGGTGGCCTTCGAGGACGTCGAGGTCCTCCACGGTGACACCCAGGTCGCGCCCAAGGGGCTCGACACCTACGGCTCCCGGTCGCTTGTCGTGGGCGGCGAGGCCGTGGTGCGGGCCGCGGACAAGGTGATCGAGAAGGCCCGGCCCGTCGCCGCGCACGTGCTCGAGGCGTCCGTGGACGACATCGAGTTCAAGGGCGGGAGGTTCTCGGTCACGGGCACCGACAAGGGCGTGTCGATGTCCGAGGTGGTGATGGCGGCCTTCGCCGCGCATGACCTCCCCGAGGGGGTCGAGCCGAACCTGGACGCCGACGCGACGTTCGACGCCTCGAACTTCTCCTATCCGCACGGCACGCACCTGTGCGCCGTCGAGATCGACACCGAGACGGGGGGCGTGAAGCTGCGCAAGTACGTCGCGTGCGACGACGTCGGCAACATGGTCAACCCGCTGATCGTCGAGGGGCAGGTCCACGGCGGCGTCGCCCAGGGCATCGCCCAGGCGCTGTGGGAGGAGGCGGTCTACGACGAGCTCGGGACTCTGGTCTCGGCCTCGTTCGTCGACTACCTCGTCCCGACGGCGGCCGACACGATCAACTTCGACGTGGACCACACGATCACCCCGTCGACGATCACCGAGCTCGGGACCAAGGGCGTCGGTGAGGCCGGAGCAATCGCGTCGACACCCGCCGTCGTCAACGCGGTGGTGGATGCGCTCAGGCCGTTCGGGGTGTCCGACGTACGCATGCCGTGCACGCCGGAGCGGATCTGGAAGGCGATCCACGACCGTGGTGCGGGTGGCCACGAACCCACCGAGGCGGGCGCCGCCCCGCACTTCGACGAGAGCGACGTGGCCGACCGCACGGATGGAGCAGGCGCATGATCCCCGCACAGTTCGAGTACGTCGCGCCGGCGACCATCGAGGAGGCGCTCACCGCCCTGGCCGAGGGAGGGGAGGACGCGAAGGTGATGGCCGGCGGCCAGAGCCTGTTGCCGGTGCTGCGGATGCGGCTCAACGTGCCGTCCGTGGTGGTCGACCTCGGCAGGATCGACTCGCTTCGAGGCGTCCGCGACGACGGCGACGCGATCGTGATCGGGGCGATGACCACGCACTCCGACGTCTACCACGACCCGCTGGTCCGCGAGCACGCCAAGGTGCTCTGCGACGCCATCGAGCAGCTCGCCGACCCGCAGGTGCGGCACCGGGGGACCTTCGGAGGGGCGCTCGCCCACGCCGACCCCGCCGGTGACCTCGGTGCACCCTCCCTGGCGCTCGGGGCGAGGTTCACGATCACCGGCCAGGGCGGCAGCCGCACGGTCGAGGCCGACGACTTCTTCGAGGACATCTTCACCACCGCCATCCGCGACGGTGAGCTGCTCACCGAGATCCGGATCCCGAAGTTCACCGGCTGGGGCGGGCACTACGAGAAGTTCGTCAGGGTCGCCCACCAGTGGCCGATCGTGGCGGTCGCCGCCGCCGTGCGGGTCGACAACGGCACGATCAGCGAGGCCCGGGTGGGTCTGACGAACATGGGGTCGACGCCCTTGCGGGCCCGCGCCGTCGAGGCGGCGCTGGCCGGTCAGCCGGCGACCGACGAGGCGGTGCGCGCCGCCGCCGCCTCGGCGGCGGAGGGGACCGAGCCGCCCTCGGACCTCAACGGCGACGCGGACTACCGCAGGCACCTCGCCACGGTGCTGACCCGGCGCGCAGTGCTCGCGGCTGCGGGGGTGTGAGCCATGGAGCTGACCCACTCGTTCACGGTCCCGGCCTCGATCGAGGACACCTGGACGGCCTTCACCGACCTGGAGATGGTGGCCGGGTGCTTCCCCGGCGCGGCGCTCACGTCCGTGGAGGGTGACGAGTTCCAAGGCACCTGCAAGGTGAAGCTCGGGCCCGTCGCGCTGCAGTACGCCGGGTCGGGTGCCTTCCTCGAGCGCGACGACGCAGCGAAGCGGTTCGTCCTCGAGGCCAAGGGCAAGGACAAGCGGGGCAACGGCACGGCGGGGGCCACGGTCACCGCCGTGCTCTCCGCCGTCGGCCCCGACTCGACGACCGCGGAGGTCGTCACCGACCTGACGATCACCGGCAAGCCGGCGCAGTTCGGCCGCGGGGTGATCCAGGACGTGTCGGACAAGATCCTCGGCCAGTTCGTCGACTGCCTCGAGTCCAAGCTGAGCGGCAAGGAGGAGGCCCCGGAGGCGCCGGCCGCTCCGGCTCCTGCAGAGGTGCCGGCCGGCGAGGCCCCACCCGTCGCGGCGCCACGGGAGTTCCCGCCCGCTTCCGCGGAGGTCCGCCGCGAGGCCGAGGCGCTCGACCTCGGCGCGACGGTGCTGCCGATCCTGCTCAAGACCTACTGGCGGCAGCTCGCTGCCGGGTTCGTCGTCGTGCTCGTCCTGTGGAGGCTGCTGCGCCGTCGGCGGCGGTGAGCCACCTCAGGGCCCCGGGGAGGTCGCGGGGGGACGCAGTGAGGACGCCGTCAGGTCGTCGGCCGCTGGTTGTGGTGGTCGACGATCTGACCGGCGACCTCGCTGAGCTTGAGGTTCATGTCCTGCGACGCCTTGCGCAAGATGTCGAAGGCCTGCTCGTCGTCGACCCGGTGGAAGGCCATCATCAGGCCGATCGCCTTGCCGATCTCGCGGTTGCTCGCCAGCCCGTCGCGCAGGGTCCGGGCCTGCTCCTCGTGAGCGGCGGCGACGAGGACGACGGTGGCGAACGCGGCCAGCACGACGGCCTGGTCCACGGAGGTCTCCGTGAGCCCGTGGGGGGTGTCGCTGAACAGGTTGAGGGCGCCCACCTTGCGGTCGTCGACGACGAGCCGGAAGCCTGCCATGGCGCGGACGGGTGTCTCGTCGACGACCCGCTCTCGCAGTCTCGCCCAGGTCGAGGTCCGGGAGAGGTCGTCGTCGAGCTGGGCGGTCTCCTCGTGGATCGCGTCCAGGCACGGCCCCTCGCCGATCTCGCGCTCGAGCCGGTCCACGTAGCGCGCCGTGTCGTCGGTCGCCGCGGCGGTCTGGATGCGGCCCTTCTGCTCGATCATGATGCTCGCGTGGTTGCAGCCGTCCACGAGGCGGACTGCGGCGTCGCAGATGGCCTGGTACATCTCGCCGTAGTCGTCGCCGTCGTAGACGAGCCGGGCGAGGTGACGGAAGACGGAGGCGGGATCGGCGTCCTCGTCGTACATGGTCTGCATGTCGTTCAGGGGGGTCACAGGAGAGCCTTCAGGGGTGTGAAAGTCCTCGCCCCGACGAATTTCGGGGCTACGACTCTCAAGAATGCCACGTGGGCAGGCAGCCCAAACGTGCTACCGCGATCCCCGAAGTCTCGCAGACCCAGGTCGGTTCGGGCCCCCCGAGCTCGGGGTGGATGTACAGCGCGTGCGGGTCGAGGTGGTCGCACGCGTGGCACAGCGGCCAGCGCCCGATGCGCTCGAGGAGGGCGTCCTGCACGTCCTGCGCGATCAGTCCGGCGACGTACTGCTTGCCCTCCTCCCACTGCGAGGCCCACCACCGGCGGGTCGTCACCGCCTCCTCGAGGGCGGAGACGGTCTCGGGGTCCACGGCTCGCGTCGCCTCGAGGTCGTGCAACACGAGGGCGCGCGCCGTCATGAGTGCGTCGTCGGATGTCACGATGTCCATTGTGAACACAGAGGGTGAAACCCGCGGAGGAGAATGCCTCCTCGAGGTGGTCGTGCAGCACCCGCGCGACGTGCCCGGCGCCGACGAGGGCGGGGCCGACCGTCTCTTCGTCATCGCGGACGTCGAGGCAGGCGGTCTCTCGCCCGAGCCCGGGACCGTCTCCGCGGTCTGCAAGGAGACCGAGGTGCCGGTGCGGGTCATGCTGCGCCTCAACGACGGCCTCAGCACGACCGGGGGCGAGCTCAGCCGCCTGGTGGGACTCGGCGAGGACTACCTCTCGGTCGGTGCCGAGGGAGTCGCCTTCGGGTTCCTCACCGCGGACCTCGAGATCGACGTGGAGGTCTGCTCCTACCTCGCCGACCGCCTTCCCCAGGTGCCCTGGACCTTCCACCGCGCGGTGGACTCCGCGCTCAGCACCGATCGCGCGTGGCGCCGGCTCGCGGGCCTGCCCGGTCTCGACGCCGTGCTCTCGGCCGGCTCGGTCCGGGGCCTGGACGCGGGCTGCGACGAGCTCGTCGAACGAGCCAGGGCGGAGCCCGAGGTCGCACGGCTGCTCATGGCCGGTGGCGGGCTGCGTGGCGAGCACGTCCCGTGGCTCGCGCGGGCGGGGGTGAGGCAGTTCCACGTCGGCTCCACCGTGCGACCGGGCGGCTCCTGGACGAAGTCGTACGTCGACGCCGCTCACGTGCGTTCGTGGCGGATGCTCCTCGACGACGCGGTCGAGCGTGCCGAGGCGGCGCGGCAGGACGCCGGTGGGCCGGGCGCGTGACCCTGATCATCGACCCACCCAACTCACCCGGGCACGGGCGGATGTGGTCGCACCTGGCCAGCGACGAGTCCTTCGACGAGCTGCACCGCTTCGCGGCCACGCTCGGGATCCCGCAGCGGGGCTTCGACCGCGACCACTACGACATCCCCGCCGAGCGCTACGACCAGGTCGTCGCCGCGGGCGCGCTCCCGGTCTCGAGCCGCGAGCTGACGCGCCGTCTGCGAGCCGCAGGTCTCCGGCGCCGCAAGGCCGAGGTGCTGCGACCGCGCAGGCCGGGCCAGTCGCTGGTGCGCGCACGACGACTCGTGCCCGGCGACACCGTGGCGGTCGTGGCGCCGGCCGGTCCCGTCCCGGAAGACCGTCTCGAGGCCGGGTTGGAGGTGCTCCGCTCCTGGGGACTCGTCGTGCGCGAGATGCCGCACGTGCGGGGACGGCTCGAGGACCTCGACTACCTCGCCGCCCCCGACGCGTCGCGCGCCGCGGACCTCATGGCCGCCTGGTGCGATCCCGGGACCGCCGCGGTGCTCTGCGCCCGTGGCGGCTACGGCGTGCACCGGATGGTGGACCTGCTGGACTGGGAGTCGCTCGCGACGGCGGGCCCGAAGGCGCTCGTAGGGTTCTCCGACATCACCGCACTGCACCAGGCGTTCGCGACGCGGCTGGGTGTCTCCACGATCCACGGACCCGTCCTGACCAGCCTCGGCGCGGGTGACGACGAGTCGCGCGCGCACCTGCATGACCTGCTGTTCGAGCCGGAGTCGGTCCTGTCGCTCACCCCCGAACCCGTCCCCGCTCTCGTGTCCGGGCGAGCGGAAGGGGTGCTCGTGGGAGGCAACGTGGCGCTGCTCGCTGCCGAGGCGGGTACGTCGACGGGGATGCCGGCGGCTGAGTGCATCGCCGTGCTCGAGGACGTCGACGAGGACCTCTACCGCCTCGACCGGATGCTCACCCACCTGCTCCGCTCCGGCTGGTTCGACGGCGTGCGAGGGGTCGCCGTGGGACAGCTCAGCGGCTGCGGCACGGAGGAGTCGCTGCGCCGTCTGGTCGAGGACCGGATCGCGCCCCTCGGCGTACCGACGCTGTTCGGGGTGCCGGTCGGGCACGTCGACCGCAACCTCGCCCTGCCCTTCGGCGTACCGGCTGTGCTCGACGCCGACGCCGGGACGCTCGTGCTGCGCGAGGCCGCTCTGCTCTAGGATCCGGCGGCAAGTGGGCGAAGAAGGCAGATCTGAGGGCGCCGAACTCGTCGTATTCGACCACTTGGCGGCAGTGGGACCTCTGGAGCTAGGCCGTGAGAGCGCCGATCTCGCGCTCGAGGTTGGCGCGGGCCGCGTCCTCCCAGGTCTCCCTTGCCAGACGGGTGTGGAAGAGGGTCGGCTTGGCCATCAGGTCCCGGAGCACGGCCGCGCGTCCGGAGCGGAACGTCGCGTCGTCGAGGTGGGCATACTCCCGCCTCACGTCGCGCACGTACTCGTCGTACCGCTCCCGGTCGGCGGCGAGGATCGCCAGGTCGGCGTCGCAGAGCAGCTGGCCCGCGACATCCGAGTCGTCCGGGCGGTGACCGTGGGTGAGCCTGACGAGGCGGGCGACCTCGAGCACGCGTGGCCGGGGTACGTCGGAGGCGCCCAGCGTGACCTCGGCGAGCGCGGCCGACCTCTCCTCGTCGTCGGGACGGCCGTCGTACACCGCGTCGTGGAACCAGGCGGCGAGCACCACCGCGTCGCGGTCGACACCGGCCGCCTCGGGCTCGGCAAGCAGCTGCTCGAGGCGCTCGAGGACCTCGCCGAGGTGGCGCGTGTCGTGGTACCCCCGATGGGCAGCGGCGTAGCACGCGAACAGCCGGTCGCGCAGCGCCGTGTGCGCGGACAGGCCTGGAGGCCAGCGGTGATCGAGATCGGTCACCCGGCGAGTGTGACAT
Source organism: uncultured Actinomycetota bacterium (assembly GCA_963739785.1). Taxonomy (GTDB): domain Bacteria; phylum Actinomycetota; class Actinomycetes; order Propionibacteriales; family Nocardioidaceae; genus Nocardioides_C. The sequence continues at coordinate 158,225 of CAVUBO010000002.1, forward strand.
CTCGGGCCTAAAGACCCTCGGGCGCCGCGACCCGGACCCGGAAGATGGAAACGTGGACACGGCCTCTGGCACGACGACTCGACCGTGGCGGCCTGAGCGCGGCGGAGGCCGCGCGGAGGCTGGAGGAGCACGGTCCCAACCGGCCGCCGGAGGCGCCTCCGCGGGGCTGGGCACGGCGGGTCCTCGACCAGCTCCGCGACCCGATGATCCTGCTGCTCATCGCTGCGTTCACGGTCACCTGCTTCATCGGCGACTGGACCGACGCGGCGATCATCGCGGCGGTGGTGGTGCTCAACACCTCGATCGGGGTGTTCCAGGAGGTCCGCGCCGAGCAGGCGATCGCCGCGCTGGGCCGGATGGCCGCGCCTCACGCGCACGTGTTCCGTGACGGCGAGGTGGTGTCGATCTCCGCCGCGGAGGTCGTGCCCGGCGACCTGCTCCGGCTGGAGGCGGGCGACGTCGTGCCCGCGGACGCCGAGCTCGAGGAGGCCTTCGCGCTCCAGATCGACGAGTCCGCCATGACCGGGGAGTCCGTCCCCGTCGGCCGGACCGTCGGCGAGGAGATCCTTGCCGGCACCGTCCTGACGAAGGGGCGTGCGGTCGCCACGGTGACCAGGACCGGCGCCGAGAGCGGCCTGGGCAGGATCGCGGCGCTGATCGCGGGTGCGGGGATCCGCCCGACACCGCTCCAGCAGCGACTCAAGCGCCTCTCGCACGTCCTCGTCGCCGTCGTCCTCGCCCTGTGCCTGGTCGTGTTCGTGCTCGGCCTCCTGCGCGGCGAGCCGGTGACGGAGATGCTGATCCTGGCCGTGAGCCTGTCGGTCGCTGCGATCCCCGAGTCGCTGCCGGCGGTGGTCTCGATCTCGCTCGCGCTCGGCGCGTACCGGATGGCCCAGCGCGCGGCGGTGGTCCGCTGGCTGCCCGCCGTCGAGACCCTCGGCTCGGTGACCGTGCTCGCCTCGGACAAGACCGGCACCCTGACCGAGGGGCGCATGGTCGTCCAGCGCCTGTGGACGCCCGAGGGGGAGAGCCTGGTCAGCGGTCGCGGCTACGGGGCCCGCCGGTGACATCTCGCCGAGCACGCGTGACCACCTGCTCCGCGACCTCGTGCTCTGCAACGACGCGCACCTCGCGGGCCCGGAGGACGGGGAGTGGGCGATCGTCGGCGACCCGATGGAGGCCGCGCTCCTCGTGGCCGCGGCCAAGGGCGGCGTCGACGCGACAGGGCTCCGGCGGGAGTGGGAGCGCGTCGAGGAGGTCCCCTTCGACAGCGAGCGGCAGCGGATGACCACCGTGGACCGCTCCGCCTCCGGCGAGTGGCTCGTCGTCTGCAAGGGGGCGCCGGAGGTCCTGCTCGACCTCCTCGGCCGCTCCGACGACGACCGTTCCGACGACGACCGCTCCGACACGGGGGCCGCGGACTCGGTGGCTCAGGCGCGACGCACGGCCGACGAGCTCGCCGCCGACGGCTTCCGCGTCATCGCGGTCGCCGAGGCAACGCATGCGCACCGCCCGGCCTCCGACGTACTCGAGGAGGGCCTGGAGCTCGTCGGGCTCGACGGCCATCGCCGACCCTGCTCGCGAGAGCGCCGCGCAGGTGGTCGCGGACTGTCAGGCGGCAGGTGTGCACCTGGTGCTCATCACGGGCGACCACGCGGCCACCGCCCGTGCGGTGGCCGACGACCTCGGCATCACCGCGGCGGCTCCAGAGGTCGCGCTGGGTGAGTCCGTCGCGCGCGGGGACCACGTCGACCGGGTCGAGGAGATCGGTGTGTACGCCCGGACGAAGCCCGAGCAGAAGGTCGACATCGTCAAGGCCTGGCAGGACCACGGGCACGTCGTCGCGATGACCGGCGACGGCGTGAACGACGCACCCGCACTGCGCAGGGCCGACATCGGCGTCGCCATGGGAAAGCGAGGCACCGAGGTCGCACGCCAGGCAGCCGACCTCGTGCTCGCCGACGACGACCTGCGCACCCTCGTCGTCGCGGTGGCCGAGGGGCGGCGGATCTTCTCGAACATCCGCACGTTCCTGCGCTACGGGCTCTCCGGCGGGTTCGCGGAGGTCGCGGTCATCCTCGCCGGTCCCTTCCTCGGCCTGCCTCTGCCGCTCAACGCCGCGCAGATCCTCTGGGTCAACATGCTGACCCACGGCCTCCCAGGCGTCGCCTTCGGCGGGGAGCCGATCGACATGGCGGTCATGAAGCGGCCCTCGCTCTCGCCGTCGAAGTCCGTGCTCGGAGAGGGGCTCGGGCGCCAGATCGTCCGCACGGGCATCGTGATCGGCGCCGTCTCCCTCGTCGCGGGTCTCCTCGCGCAGGCCTGGGGAGAGCACGTGCAGACCTGGGTCTTCCTCACTCTCGGCCTCGCCCAGCTCGGCGTCGCCCTGGCCCTCCGAGCGCCACGAGGGGACGCCGGGTGGCGTGCACGCGGCCTAGAGCTCGCCGTGGCCGGAGCGGCTCTGCTCCAGGTCGCCGGAGTGGTGCTCCCGTGGCTGCGCGAGCTGCTCGGGACCGAGCCGGTGACCGGCCAGGTCTTCTTGATGCTGCTCGGCCTGAGCCTCGTCCCGGGGCTGCTCATCGGCGTCGAGCGCATGGTCGTCTCCCGTCGCTGAGGTGCCCCGACATCTTTTACGGCGCGGAAACAACGCCGTAGCCGTCCGGCAAGGCGCCCGCACAAGACTCCTGGTGCACCCGACGAGAAGGAGTCGCCATGTTGTGGCAAGTACGCGCACTGATCGAGGACCGTCCTGGCGCCCTGGCTGCGCTGGCAGTCGGCTGCGGGGAACAGTCGGTCAACATCCTGGGACTGCAGATCTTCCCCGCAGCCGACGGTCGTGTCGTGGACGAGCTCGTCCTGCACACCCCGGGCGGCTGGGGGGCCATGGACGTCGAGCAGCTGTGCGGGCTCGCGGGCGTCGACCACCCTGAGGTCGTCGAGTGCTCCCCGCGTGCGCTCGAGGACCAGCCGGTGCGCTACGTCCGCGCCGCCCAGGTCGTGATGCAGGAGCCGGACCTGCTCGAGGAACAGCTGTGCAGGCTCCTCGACGCGTTCCCGGCCGACGGGCTGCCCGGGCTCGAGCGGCTCGTTCTCGACGACGAGACGGGGCCGTCGGTCAGCCTGACGCGCCGCGTGCCGTTCACCGACACCGAGATCGCCCGGGCCGGCGAGCTGCGCCGGCTCGCGGCAGCGGCTCTTCACACCGACCCGGGCCGTCCGGCTCCGGCGCCCGCGGTCGTGCACGGCGGTGTGACGCTTCGTCCCGGGACGGTGGATGACGCCAGCGCTGTCATCGCGATGCACGCACGGTGCTCGGCGGAGACCGTGTACCGCCGGTACCACTCGCCGGTCCCACGCCTCAGCCCAGGACGGGCCCGTGGCCTCCTCGAGCCCGAGGGCGGGCTCAGCCTGGTGATGACGGCCGGGGACGACGTCGTCGCGATCGGCATGCTCGCCGTCGACCCGGCTGGGGTGGAGCTCGGCATCATGGTCGAGGACGGCTGGCAGCGGCAGGGCTTCGGGACGAAGCTGCTACGTGCCCTCGCGGTCGAGGCAGCCGACCGCGGTGTGGACACGGTGACCTGCATGGTGCAGCCCGCCAACGAGGCGGTGCTGCGGACCATCCACCGCGCCCGGTTGCGGACGCTGGTCAGCGCCGCCGACGGGGTGACGGAGTACCGCATCCCTGTCGGCAGGCTCGCCGGCACCCCGAGCCGCGGCCGCACCGGCCCGGTGAGGTCCGGCGTGACGGCGCCACTCGTCGCGCTGTTGCACGAGCGGAGCGAGCTGCGCCAGGTGTACCCGCAGGCAGACCTCGTGGACCAGGCTGTGCGCGGAGGCGCCTGAAGGTCACCGGTTGCGCTCAGCGTGTGCGCGGACCTTGGCACGGTTCCCGCACGCGCTCATGCTGCACCAGCGTCTGCGGCCGCGACGGTCGACGAACAGCCAACCGCAGTCGCTGCCGGGGCACGCCTTCACGTGAGGGAGGTCGGGGCCGGTGAGGAAGTCCGCGGCGGCACGTGCGGCGGCGAGTACGGGGACGGCCAGGCCCGCCTCCCGCTGGAACTCCCACCGTGGCGCACCGTCGGGTCCGGGGCGGAGCACCGACTGACGCCCGGCATCCCGCACGAACGCCGAGACACCGGCCAAGGCGCGGCGGTCCCCGGGGTCGAGCACGGCGGTGTAAAGGCTGGTTCGCAGCGACCGCGCCGCCGTGAGCACCTCGGCGGCCTCATCGGTACGGCGGCGGGCCGAGCGCCGTAGCCGCGCCGCCGTCTCGGCGTCGACGAGCTCGGCGTAGCCGGCCCACAGGGCGAGCCGGTCGTAGTCGGCCAGCCACTCCCGGCGTGGGTCGGGGGTCTCTCCCCAGCCTGCCCACGTGTTGCAGAGGTCCAGGGCAGGGTCGCCACCGATGCGCCGCGGCAGGCGCACGCCCTCGATCTCCACCCAGTGCATGGTCTCGATTCTGTCTCGGGGCCTTGTCAGGCGCCAACACGGCGTGGTTGTGTCCTAACCGGTATTAGCAATTTAACCGGTTAGGAGTGCATTCATGGGTTTTCGTTCGAACGCGGCCGTCGCAGGTTCGGCGCTCGTCATGGCAGTCGCGGGGGTGGTTCCCGCAGCGATCGCGCAGGAGGAAGCGAGCGGGACCGGGCCTTCGCCCTGGACGCCGTACCAGGGCTCGGGCTTCGAGGTGGCCGCCGGTGAGGTCTGCGACTTCACGTTGCGCGGCGAGCTCATCAGCGACAAGGAGCGCTACCGGGTCGCCGAGACCTACCCCGACGGTTCGACGCGGGTGGAGGAGTGGACGGGGCAGCTGGTCTTCCGCTTCGTCAACGTCGAGAGCGGCGCGTCCGTGCGGCGCAACCTCACCGGTCGCGGCGACTTCGTCTACCACGAGGACGGCTCGTGGAGCCTGGTCAACGTAGGTGGTCACATCGGGGTCGGGCTGCACGCCGGCGACGACCCCGGGAAGGGCTACTACGTGATCTCCGGAGCCGGCTACGAGCTGACCCAGGACACCGCGGGCCACCGCACGCTGACTCCGGGCGACGGCAACGCCGAGAACGTCTGCGAGACCCTCAGCTGAGCTCCTCGGGCAGGTCCTCGGCGTGAAGCACGACGAGCGAAGTCACGGCGCGGGTGAGGCACACGTAGAGCCGGCGCAGGCCGGTGACCCGGTCCGCCTCACCCGCGACCAGGGCCGCGGGCTCGAGCATCACCACGTGGTCGAACTCGAGGCCCTTGGCCAGTGACGCGGGGACGAGGTCGAGCTTGGCCTCGACGGCGTCCGGCTCCTCACCCAGCACGGCATGGTCCACTCCCGCGTCGCCGAGGGCCGCGGAGACCTCGGGCAGTACGGCGTCCGGGGCGATCAGCCCGACCGAGCCGATCCGCTCCGCCGCGGACCGGGCAGCCTCCACGGCGGAGGCCACGAGATCGTCGACCCGGACCACCTCGAGCTCGCCGCGCGTCCGACGTACCGAGGTCGGCGGCTCGAGGTCCGGTGCGATCGAGGGCAGCAGGCGGGCGGCGTACTCGATCACCTCACCCGGCACACGGAAGCCCCGGGTGAGCTGCTCGATGTGGGCCTGCGGCTTGCCGAGGTGTCCGAGCGCCTCCTCCCACGAGCGGCTGCCCCACGGCGTGGTGGCCTGGGCGAGGTCGCCGAGCACCGTCGTCGAGCCGGTCGTGCATCGGCGGCCCACCGCGCGCAGCATCATCGGGGAGAGGTCCTGGGCCTCGTCGGCGACGACGTGACCCAGGCTCGGGGTCCGCGAGACCAGGTCCGCGGCCTCGTCGACGAGGACCGCGTCGGCGACCGACCAGCGCACCGAGCCGGGTCCCTTCGCCGGCTTCGACCACAGCAGCAGCGACTGCTCCTCCTCGGTGAGCACGCCGGCGGCTGCCTCGGAGAGGAAGTCCGGCTCGCTCAGCAGCCTCATCACGAGGCGGGCCGGGTCGACGGCCGGCCAGAGCGCGTCGGCGTACTGCTTGACCGGCCGGCTGCGGGCCACCGCGTCCTGCACCCGGTCGTCGGGGGAGTCTCCGGCGAGCTCCATCTTGACCAGGATCGCGTGCGCGAGCCGCTGGGGGAGCATCGCGCGCGCGGCTCCGTAGCGGACGCCGCGCTCGCGGAGCGCCGCGACCATCTCCTCCGCCTCGTAGGTCGCGACCCGCCACCGGCGGGCGCCGCGCGGCACGACGAGACCCTCGGCCGGAGGCTTCAGGTGCGACCACAACGCCTGGCGGAGAACCGTCGCCATGCGTGCGTCCCCCTTGAGGGTCGCGACGTCGGCCGGGTCCTCGCCGCGGATCGTGTAGCGCGCGTTGAGGGTGGCGAGCGTCTTGGCGACGAGGTCCTCGATGGTCGTCTGCTGCGCGTCGATCTCACCTAGGGCCGGCAGCACGTCGCCGATGTAGCGGAGGAACGACGCGTTGGGCCCCACCACCATCACGCCTTGGCGGGAGAGCTGGTCGCGGTGGGTGTAGAGCAGGTACGCCGCACGGTGCAGCCCGACCGCGGTCTTGCCGGTGCCGGGAGCGCCTTGCACACACACCGACCGGTCGAGCTCGGAGCGCACGATCACGTCCTGCTCGGGCTGGATCGTCGCCACGATGTCGCGCATCGGCCCCACACGAGGGCGTTCGATCTCGGACTCGAGGATCTCGGAGTGGCGTTCCTCGACGCCTTCGAGGAGACGTTCGTCCTCGAAGGCGGTCATCTGGCCCTGCTGGAAGCCGAACCTGCGCCGCAGTCGCACGCCCATGGGCTCGGCGCGGCTCGCGCGGTAGAAGGCGCCGCTGATGCGGGCTCGCCAGTCCACCACCATCGGGTCGCCGGACTCGTCGGTCACGTGGCGACGGCCGATGTAGAAGCGCTCGCCACGCGCGTCCTCGTGCTCCTCGTCGTAGTCGAGCCGGCCGAAGAACAGCGGCACCGTCGGGTCGTCCTCGAGCGCCTTCATGCGCTGGTAGATGGCCGACTCGAGGATCTGCTGGCTCACCCAGTCGCCGGCCGCGGAGGTGTCGAGGGACGCCGTGCGGGCGCGCATCCGGGCGAGCGCGGCTCGTGACCGGTCGAGGTGCTCGCGTTCGCTCGCGATAGCGGGGTCGGGGGAGGCGTTGGATCGGGTGTCGGAGTCGGTGGACGTGGGCACGCAAGCACCTCCGCTGGGCGCGGCTCGGTTATGGGGGCCGTGTGACGTTACCAGCGCCGGCCGGTCGCGTCAGCCGGTTTTTCCGCTGCCCGACGTCGCCTCGGTGCGCAGGCCGTCGAGGATGACGCGGAGGACCCGCGGGGCCTGGTCGTCGGCGAGGCGCATCATCGAGCAGCCGCTCACGATGCTCAGCACGTCGGCAGCCGTGACGTCGTTGCGGGCCTCGCCAGACTCCTGCGCCCTCCCCAGCAGGTCGGTGACGGTCTCGTTGAGCACTCCTCGGGAGTGCGTGATCAGCGCCGAGTCGCGCCCGATCGCGTCGACCAGCTCGGTGAAGACGGCGCGGTGGGCTGCCGCGAACTCGAGGAAGATCCCGAGCCAGCCCTCGAGGGCGTCCCACGCCGACTCGGTCTCGACGAGGGTGTGGGCCCGCGCCCCGAGGGCGTCGACGTCCTCGCGGTAGACCGCCTCCATGAGCTCCAGGCGCGTGGGGAAGTGGCGGTACAGCGTGCCGATCCCGACGCAGGCACGCTTGGCCACCGCCTCCATCGTCACGGTGGCGGGGTCGTCGGACTCGCCGAAGGCCTCGCGCGCGGCCGAGACCAGGCGGGCCCTGTTCCGCGCGGCGTCAGCACGCATGCGCGGGGCCGTGGCCTCGGTACCGGAAGTCACGTCATCACCTCGTGCAGAAAAGGGTCTTGCGTAACCGGAGGCATCCTCCGTATCGTAACTGGAGGCGCCCTCCGATTCTTCTTCTCCCAGGATGGAGCAGAACGCATGTCCGATCAAGTCACCACTGCGTCGCCACCGCCTGCGGTGTCGGGGGAGACCCACCGCCGTGGTCTCGTCCTCGCAACGATCCTCACCGCCCAGCTGATGGTCATCCTCGACATGACCATCGTGAACGTGGCGCTCCCGCACATGAAGGACGCGCTCGCGTTCTCCGACAGCGGCCTCTCCTGGGTGCTCAACGGGTACAGCCTCGCCTTCGGCGGGCTGCTCCTCCTCGGTGCCCGCACCGGCGACCTGCTCGGCCGCAGGCCCACACTCATCGCCGGGATCCTGGTCTTCGCGGTGGCCTCGCTCGCGGGTGGCCTGGCCACGAGCGGCGGCGCCATGGTCGCCGCCCGGGCGGTGCAGGGTGCGGGCGCAGCCTTCGCGGCACCGGCCACGCTGTCGCTGCTGACGACGATGTTCCCCGAGGGGCGTGAACGGACCCGCGCTCTCGGTCTGTACACCGCGGTCTCGATCGGTGGCGGTTCGCTGGGCCTGGTCGCCGGTGGGCTGCTCACCGAGCTGGCCTCGTGGCGTTGGGTCATGCTCGTCAACGTGCCCATCGGCCTGGGCGTGGCGCTCGCCGCGTGGGCCGTTGTGCCCCACACCCCCCGTCGTCACGGACGGTTCGACCTCGCCGGCGCGGTCACCTCGACCGCCGGGGTGGCAGCGCTCGTGTACGGGTTCGTCCACGCCGCGAGCGACGGCTGGCGTACGACGGGCACGGTCATGTCGTTCGTCGCCGGGGCCGCGCTGCTCGCCGCCTTCGTGGTCGTCGAACGACGGGCCGCGGAGCCGATCACGCCCCTGTCGCTCTTCGCCGACCGGACCCGCAGCGGCGCCTACGTCGCCCGGATGCTGATGTTCGCCGGCATGACGGGGATGTTCTTCTTCCTCACGCTCTTCCTCCAGGACGTGCTCGGCTACAGCCCGATCAAGACCGGCCTCGGCTTCCTCCCGACGACGGCCGCCCTGTTCCTCGCCTCGCAGCTGAGCGCCAGGGTGCTCGTCGCCCGATACGGCGGCAGGCGGGTGATGATGGTCGGGGCCACGCTCAGCACGCTGTCCCTGGTGGTGCTGACGCAGCTGTCGACCTCCAGCGGCTACCTCGCGGTGCTCGGACCGCTGCTGCTTATCGGCATCGGCAACGGCCTGACGTTCGTGCCGCTCACGGCGGCGGGCCTGCACGCGGTGCAGCCGGACGAGGCCGGCGCGGCCGCCGGGCTGACGAACGTCGCGCAGCAGATCGGTGCCGCGCTGGGCCTTGCCGCGCTCGTCACGGTGTTCGGCAGCGCCATGCGCACCGCCGAGGTGACCGCGACGAACCCGGTCGAGCAGGCGCACGAGCTCTTCGTCGCGGGTGCCGACGCCGCCTTCACCGTCGGCGCGATGCTGCTCGCGGCCACGCTGGTCGTGGTCTCCACGGTGGTTCGCCGGGTCACTCCCGGCGGGGCTGCCTAGGACTCGGCGGCGATGTCGTCCGCGTCCATGATCCGGTAGGCGTAGCCCTGCTCTGCGAGGAACCGCTGCCGGTGCTGGGCGAAGTCGGCGTCGACGGTGTCGCGGGCGACGATCGCGTAGAACCGCGCCGACCGGCCGTCCTCCTTCGGGCGCAGCAGCCGGCCCAGGCGCTGGGCCTCCTCCTGGCGGGACCCGAAGGAGCCGGACACCTGGATGGCAACCGCCGCCGAGGGCAGGTCGATGGAGAAGTTCGCGACCTTCGACACGACGAGCAGGTCGAGCTCGCCGGCGCGGAAGGCGTTGAACAGCCGCTCCCGCTCCTTCACCGGCGTCTCACCCTTGATCACCGGGGCGTCGAGCCGCTCGGCGATCTCGTCGAGCTGGTCGATGTACTGGCCGATCACCAGGGTCGGCTCACCCTTGTGCTTCTCGACGAGCTGCTGGACGACGTCGAGCTTCACGGGTGTGCACGAGGCCATCCGGTAGCGCTCCTCGGGCTCGGCGGTGGCGTAGGCGAACCGGTGGCTCTCGGGGAGCGTCACGCGCACCTCGACACAGTCGGCCGGCGCGATCCAGCCCTGCGCCTCGATGTCCTTCCACGGCGCGTCGTACCGCTTGGGGCCGATCAGCGAGAACACGTCGCCCTCGCGGCCGTCCTCGCGCACCAGCGTCGCGGTCAGCCCGATCCGCCGCCGTGCCTGGAGGTCCGCGGTCATCCGGAAGATCGGTGCCGGCAGGAGGTGCACCTCGTCGTACACGACCAGGCCCCAGTCGCGGGCGTCGAAGAGCTCGAGGTGGGCGTAGGCGCCCTTCCGACGGGTGGTCATCACCTGGTAGGTCGCGATGGTGACCGGCCGGATCTCCTTCTTGGTGCCGGAGTACTCGCCGATCTCGTCCTCGGTGAGGGAGGTACGCCGGACGAGCTCCTCCTTCCACTGCCGGGCGGAGACCGTGTTGGTCACCAGGATCAGCGTGGTGGCCTTGGCGTGCGCCATCGCGGCGGCGCCGACCAGGGTCTTTCCCGCGCCGCACGGGAGTACGACGACGCCGGAGCCGCCGTGCCAGAACGACTCGGCCGCGTCACGCTGGTAGGAGCGCAGCTGCCACCCGTCCTCGCGCAGGTCGATCTGGTGGGCCTCCCCGTCGACGTACCCGGCGAAGTCCTCGGCCGGCCACCCGAGCTTGAGCAGAGCCTGCTTGAGGTTGCCGCGCTCAGACGGGTGCACGGCGACGGTCTCGTCGTCGATCCGCTCGCCGAGCATCGGCTTGACCTTCTTGGCGCGCAGCACCTCCTCGAGGACAGGACGGTCGATGGAGGCGAGCACGAGCCCGTGCACCGGGTGCTTCTCCAGCCGCAGCCTGCCGAAGCGGGCCATGGTCTCGGCGATGTCGACGAGGAGCGCGTGCGGCACCGAGTAGCGGGAGTACTTCAGCAGGGTGTCGACGACCTGCTCGGCGTCGTGGCCGGCGGCGCGGGCGTTCCACAGGCCGAGCGGCGTGAGCCGGTAGGTGTGCACGTGCTCGGGGGAGCGCTCGAGCTCCGCGAACGGCGCGATCGCCTTGCGGCACTCGCCGCTGCTCTCGTGCTCGACCTCGAGCAGCAGTGTCTTGTCCGACTGGACGATGAGCGGCCCGTCGGTCACGAGGCGGCCGCCTTCTGCCGCGCCCGGTAGGCGGCGACGTTCGCCCGCGACGAGCACCTGTCGGAGCAGTAGCGGCGCGACTGGTTCGGCGAGGTGTCGACGAAGACGTCCGTGCACGGGCTGGCGTCGCAGACACCGAGCCGCGTGGCCCCGAGGTCGCACACCAGGGTCGACAGGCCCATCAGTGACTCCGCGACGAGCAGCTCGGCCACCGAGGAGGTGCGGTCTGCCACGTGCATGTGCCACTTGCCGGGCTCGTGCCCGGCGATGTACGGGGTCACCGGGTGCTTGCCCAGGAGGGTGTTGAGCTGCTCGACGACCGCCTGCTCGTCTCGTTCGTTCGAGGCCTCGAAGACCGGCCGGAGCTCGCGCTGGAACCTGCGGAGTGCAGCGGCGTCGCGCTCGACGACCTTGTCCTGCAGCCAGGCCCGCTCACCGAGGAAGCGCACCAGGGAGTCGGCGTCATCGATGTCGGCGTTCACGAGGTCCGCAGACCGCTCGGCGTAACGGACGAAATCCATGGGTGCACATTACCCAGCAGCGGCAAACCAGTACCCGGGTAAGGGGCAGGCTCGCGACGTGGACTAGCTCACCGCGTGCACGCTGGTGATGCGGTGCACCGCGAAGGACCGCACCTCGTCGGCGCGGTGGTCGAACGCGGTGAGCCAGCCGGCCTCGACCTTCACGGGGTCGACCACTCGCTCCATGGTCGAGCCGTGGTTGTCGAGGTAGGCGATCCACATCGTGGACCGGGTCTCCACCGCCTCGCGCAGTGCGGCCATGGTCGCCATGGGCCCGCCCCGGGTCGTGGTCGCGGCCTCGGCCCTGCGCGGTCGGTGCTCCGCGGCACGGTCGCCGGCCCGGATCGCCCCGACGGTCGAGGCCACCCGCGCGGCCTGACGTGCCGCGCCCAGGTCGGGGCTCGGCGGACGCCGCCGCGAAGGCCGGGCCCGGTGGCTGTCCTTGCGGGCCAGCCGCACCGTGCCGTCCGGCGCCTCGACCACCGGCGCGACTCCGAGCTCGCGCAGCCGCGGCAGGAGTACGTCGACGGGCACGTCGCTCACCACCACGGTCGGGGCGATCCGACGAAGGCGCAGGCCCGACGCCTGGGGGTTGTGCACCAGCTCGGTGAGGGCCGACTCGTCGTCGCTGCGCAGGAAGGACCCGGCCGCGCCGACCCGCACGGTGCCGAAACGACGGGCCACGTCGTCGACGAGGTACACCAGCGGCTGGGGGACCGGGGTGCGCGACGAGGACGCGATGAACGCGTGCACCTCCGCGGTGGACCAGCCCGAGTCGAACCCCCGTCGTACCGACGACGCGGTGAACCGGTAGACGGTGGCGCCGCCGCGGGACTCGATGTCGGCCAGCATCGCCAGGTTGTGGGCGAGCTCGTGCTCGAGCGGCCCCGGCGCCACCGCGGTGAGGTCGGCCTGGAGCAGCACGTGGTCCACCGGCGAGGGGAGCAGCGGCTCGAGGACCTCCGCGGCCTCGCGACGCGGATCCGCTGCCCCGAGCAGCGCGCGACCGTGGGCGGACAGACCGCCCAGCGCAGTCACGCCGAGCACCGCCGACTCCTCGACGGTCCAGGCCACCGCCTGCGCGCGCTGCATCGGCCGGCGTGGTCGCACCCAGCGGACCCGGTCCACGAGCGAGGGGACGCCTGTGCCCGCTGCGAGCACCTCTCCCTCGGGGAGCTGGGCGAGCACCTCGAGCGCGCCCCGACGTGCCTCGGCGGCCCAGGAGCGTTCGAGGTCGGACACGAGCGCGTTCAGCGACTTGCGGCTCTGGTCACGCGTGCCGACGAGGCTCATCAGGCGGTCGCTGCCGAGCCAGGCCAGGGCCAGCCCGGCCCACCGCTCCGCGGCCGTGCCGCTGCTCCACACGTCGAAGGTGTCGGTCGGCAGCCACGCGGCATCCAGGTCCTCTGTGTCGCCGACGGCCACGAGGCCCGCGGCCGCCGCCACCTCGACATGCAGGGCTGCGGTGCTCTCGTCGACGTGGAGGAGCTCGGCGGCGGCGCGGAGGTCGCGCACCCCGAGCCCACCGCTGCGCAGGGCGGCCGGGGGATGCGTGCCCCAGTGCTCGAGCAGCAGCTCGACGTGCCGGACGAGGTCGAACGCGGCGCCGGCCGCGGCCCGGTCGACGATCTGCTGGTCGCGGGCCGAGGTGGCCAGTGCCGGGGGCTCGTCCACCCGGTGCCGCGTGGTGCGCCCGCCGCGCAGGCAGATCCCCACCTCGCGGGGCACCACGACGTGCTTGCTGTCCTTGGCGATCACCAGGCCGCGCGCGAGCAGCTGGGCAGCAGGGCTCTGCGCCTCCGTCCGGCCGACCGGGCGCTCGGCGTCCTCCGCGGTGCCCGCGGTGTTGTCCCGCTCGAGTCGGTCGAGGACGGCGCGCGCACGCTCGTCGACCTCTCCGACCAGCTCGTCCACGACCTTCTGCTGGGAGAGGTGGTCGGCGATGGCCAGGACGTCGCTGTGCCGGTCGCCGGTCACGTCGAGCCCGAGGTCGCGCGCGAGGGACGAGACGCGTCCCGGGCCGTAGCCCGACAGGAGCAGCTCCACGCTCGGGCCGAGTCCGCTGACCGTCGTGCCGATGATGTCGGTGAGAGCGCTGACGACCCGCAGCTCGGCCGGCGTGCCCCACAGCAGCGCGCGGGACCGGAGCAGCTCAACGGTCGAGTCGACCGACTCGTCGGCTGCGTTGACGTGACGGTGGAGGTCGGACAGGGACACCCGCCCGCCGAGCGCGACGACCGCGTCGAGCACGGCGAGGCCGAGCAGGTCGAGCTGGTCGACCGCCCGCAGCACCGAGGCGCGGGTGCTCGCCCGCGAGGCCAGCTGGGTCGAGTCCTGCGGCGCGGGGACGGAGAGGTCTGGCCGGGCCTCCAGCAGGCGTGCCAGAGCGTCGTCGGACCAGCCGCGGAACTGGTCGGCGAGGGTGCGTGGGGCACTGCTTTCGGCCATCCGCACAACGGTACTAGGACCGCGCCTCACCACCGGCGGCTATGTTGCCTGCATGTCGCGGTCGTCCCCCTTCCTCGACCTCCTCTACACCGGCGCCCCTCGCGAGGTGTACGACGAGGTGGTGGCCGAGGCCGAGCGCAGCGGAGTGCCCGGGCACGTTCTCGAGGAGCTCCGCGAGCAGCGCAGAGTGGCCCTGCGGCTGCGCGAGCAGTTCGTCCGGCAGCGGCAGCGCGAGGCCGAGATGACGGCGCTCGTACGAGACCGCCATGGACCTCACCGCGATCCGCGACGTGGACGAGATCCTCGCCGCGATCGTGCGCCGTGCCCGCCAGCTCCTGCACGCGGACATGACCTACCTCTCCCTCAACGACGAGGAGGAGGGCGCGTCGTACATGCGGGTCACCGACGGGGCGCTGACGGCGGAGTTCCGCGACCTGAGGCTGCCGCTCGGCACGGGCCTCCTCGGCCTGGTCGCGCAGGCCGGTGCGCCGTACTACACCGACGACTACCAGGCCGACGACCGGTTCCTGCACCGCGACTACATCGACACGGCGGTCGCGGGGGAGAAGATCCGGGCGATCCTCGGGGTGCCGCTCGTGGTGGAGGGGACGGTGATCGGCGCACTGCTCGCCGTGCACCGCACCGTGCGGCAGTTCCCGCCGGAGGAGATCAGCCTGCTGACCTCCTTCGCCGCGCACGCCGCCGTGGCGCTCGAGAACGCCCGCCTCTTCGAGCGGACCGAGGCGGCGATGGCCGAGGCCGACGAGGCCAACCGGCAGATCCGTGCGCACAGCGCGGCGGTCGAGGTCGCCGCGAGCGCGCACGACCGGCTCACCGACGCGCTCGTCCGAGGTGGCGGGCTCGCCGACGTCGCGGCGGTGCTCGCGGACGTCCTCGGGGTCTCCCTCCAGGTGTACGACGCGGAGGGGCGCCTGCTCGCCACGGTCGGAGCGACCTTCGCCGTCCCGGACGACCTCGACAGGGCGATCGCCGACTCTCGCGGGTCCGGGCGCAGCGTGGAGCTGGCCACCGGCAGGACCGAGCGCGTCTACGTCGCGGCGGCCCTCGCCGGGGCGGAGCACCTGGGCACCCTGGTCCTGCACCGCGAAGGCACCGCCCTCGGCCTCGCGGACCGGCGCACCGTCGAGCGCGGCGCCCTGGTGACCGCTCTGGTCCTGCTGTTCAACAGATCCGTCGCCGAGGCCGAGGGCCGGGTCCGTGGAGAGCTCCTCGCCGACCTGCTGGCGGGACGGGACTCCGACCCGGTCCGTCTGGTGGAGCGGGCCCGACGGCAGCGCGCCGAGCTCGAGCAGCCCATGGTGGTCGCGGTGGCCGCCGTCGAGGGGCTCGAGCGGCATCGCGTCGCGCAGGTCGCCGCACGTCACGCGGACGAGCTGCGCGGCCTGGGCGGCGACCACGACGGGCACGTCGTCGTGGTGGTCCCGGGTGACGACGCCCACGCGGTGGGCACCGCCCTTCGGGACCGGCTGGTGGCAGCGGGTGGCGCCGCCACGGTCGGCGTCGTGGCATCGGCACCGGGCCCGCGGGCGATCGCCGACTCCCACCTCGAGGCACTGGGCTGCCTGACGACGCTGCTCACGCTCGGCCGCACGGGTGAGGTCAGCGACCCGGTGCGGCTCGGCCTGGCCCGTCTCGTGCTCGGGCGACTGCGGGCCGGACGCGCTCGACGCGTTCGTGCAGTCGGCGATCGGGCCCGTCCTCGCCTACGACGAGCAGCGCGGAACCAACCTCGTGGACACCATGGAGGCCTGGTTCGCCGCCGGGTCACGTCCCGCGGAGACGGCGAAGGCGCTGCTCATCCACCCCAACACAGTGGCGCAGCGACTGGACCGGGTGAGCAGCCTGCTGGGCGACGGATGGCGGGATCCGGCCGGCGCCCTGGACCTGCAGATGGCCCTGCGGCTGCACCGGCTGAGACGCCGCTGAGCTCCGGCGGCGTCCGCGAACGGGGGACGCGTCGCCACACAACATGTGTGGCTTTGTGTCTCCTGGGCACATACCGCCCATGCGTGGAGCACACGTAGCGTCACAGCCCGTGACAGACACGAACGAGACGCACATCACGTCCCTCCAGGGTCGGACCGCTCTGGTCACCGGTGCCGCCGGCGGCATCGGACGCGCGGTCGCGGTCCGTCTCGCCGAGGCGGGTGCCCGCACCGTCGTGCTCGACAGGGACGAGGCCGGCGCCAAGCAGGTCGCCACGGACATCGGTGGCGAGCACCTCGTCGCGGACCTGTCCGACCCGGGCGTCGTCGACACGCTCGGCCTCGCGGAGGCCGGCATCGACATCGTGGTGAACAACGCCGGGCTGCAGCACGTCGCGCCGGTCGAGGACTTCGACCCCGACCGGTTCGCGCTCATCCAGCGGGTGCTTCTCGAGGCACCCTTCCGTTTCGCCCGGGCCGTGCTCCCGGGGATGTACGACCGCGGCTGGGGCCGCATCGTGAACATCTCCTCGGTGCACGGACACCGGGCCTCGCCGTTCAAGGCCGCCTACGTCAGCGCCAAGCACGGCCTCGAAGGACTCTCCAAGGTCATCGCCTTGGAGGCTGCGGGCAGGGGCGTCACCAGCAACACGGTGTGCCCGGGCTACGTCCGCACCCCCCTGGTCGAGGGGCAGATCTCCGACCAGGCACGCACCCACGACGTGGACGAGTCCGAGGTGCTCGACGAGGTCCTGCTCGCCAGGACGCCCGTCAAGCGTCTCGTCGAGCCCGAGGAGGTCGCCGACCTGGTGGCGTTCCTCTGCGGGCCCGGGACCGACTCGATCACCGGTAGCTCGTTCTCGATGGATGGCGGCTGGACCGCCGCGTGAAAGGAAACACAGCAATGTCAACGCAAACCCATGCGGCAGGATCGCCGGGGACACCCGGCGGCACGCAGCAGTCGTCGATCGTGAAGGTCGTCTTCGCCAGCCTGATCGGCACCGCCGTCGAGTGGTACGACTTCTTCCTCTACGGCTCCGCCGCTGCACTGGTCTTCGGCGCGCTGTTCTTCCCCGAGGCGGACCCGGTGAACGCCACGCTGCTGGCGTTCGGCACGTACGCGGTCGGGTTCGTCGCACGTCCGCTCGGCGGCATCGTCTTCGGCCACTTCGGTGACCGGGTCGGCCGCAAGAAGATGCTCGTCGTCTCGCTGATGCTGATGGGTGCCGCCACCATCGCCATCGGCCTGCTGCCGACGTACGCGACCATCGGTGTTGCCGCGCCGCTGCTGCTGCTGGCCTGTCGGCTGCTGCAGGGCTTCGCGGTCGGCGGCGAGTGGGGCGGCGCGGTGCTGATGGCCGCCGAGCACGGCCGCGACGACCAGCGCGGCTTCTGGTCCTCGTGGCCGCAGGCCGGTGTGGCGATGGGCAACCTGCTCGCCACCGGCGTGCTGTGGCTGCTCGCTGCGGTGCAGTCCGAGGACGCCTTCAACGCCTGGGGCTGGCGCATCCCGTTCATCCTGAGCGCGGTGCTGGTGATCGTGGGTCTGTGGGTCCGGCTGAGCATCGAGGAGTCCCCGGTGTTCAAGGAGGCACGTGACGAGATCGCCGAGAAGAAGCAGCAGGACTCGCACATGCCGCTGCTCGAGGTGATCAAGAACTACCCGCGCGAGGTGTTCATCGCGATGGGCATGCGGATGGCGGAGAACATCTCCTACTACATCTTCACCGTCGTCGTGATCACCTACGTCACCACCTACGCCGGGCAGGACAAGGGCCCGATCCTGCAGGCGCTGCTGATCGGCTCGGCCGTCCACTTCGTGTGGATCCCGATCGTCGGCGCGATCTCCGACCGGATCGGCCGTCGGCCGCTCTACTTCGTCGGCGCGATCGGCGTCGCGGTCTGGGCGTTCCCGTTCTTCAGCCTGGTGAACAAGGGCGGCGCCGGGAACCTCACCCTCGCGGTGGTCGTGGGCCTCATGCTTCACGCGCTGATGTACTCGCCGCAGGCGGCGTTCTTCTCCGAGCTGTTCGGCACCTCGGTCCGCTACACCGGCGCCTCGGTCGGCTACCAGCTCGCCTCGATCTTCGCCGGTGCGCTGGCCCCCATCATCGCGGTGAAGCTGCTCGGGTCGGTCGAGGAGAGCAACACGACCGCGGTCGCGTTCTACGTCTGCGCCGCGTCCGCCATCACGATCGTCGCGGTGCTCTTCGCGAAGGAGACCAGGGCGACGTCCCTGCGCCACGACCGGGTCGTCCGGGACGCGCACGTCTGACCGGCTGACGAGTCACAAGGGCCCCACCGAGACCCCGTGGGGCCCTTGTCACGTTTGCGGCCGAGCACGTTTCGGTGCCCGCCCGTCCTGGGTACGTTGCCTCCCAGTCATGTCTGTATCAGTTGAGCACGTAAGCCCGCTTCCGCACGATGGCGAGGTCTGGTACGTCAGCTATGGGTCCAACATGGCCGCGGACCGCCTCGCCTGCTACATCGAGGGCGGTGTCCCCGTCGGCGGCACCCGGGCAAACCCCGGTGCCCGCGACCCACGCCCGCCGAGGCACAGCATCGGCGTCGAGCTGCCCGGGGCCGTCTACTTCGCCGGCCACTCACCGCAGTGGGGCGGAGGCGTGGCGTTCTACGACCACGAGGCGCCCGGCCCGGCCTACGGGCGCGCCTACCTGGTGACCGCTCAGCAGTTCGCCGACATCGCGGCGCAGGAGATGTACCGGGTACCGGATCCCGAGGACCCGATCGAGGAGATCGTGCTGGGTGGTCTGGACCCGCAGTACGACGGCCGGCACCACGTCGGCCCCGGCCACTACGAGACCCTCGTGGAGATCGGCCGCATCGCCGGTGCCCCGATGCTGACCTTCACCGCCCCGCACGGCATCGACCACATCGAGCACACCGACCCCAGCCCCGAGTACCTCGCCATGCTCGCGACCGGCCTCCAGGAGGCACACGGCTGGGACACCGCCGAGGTCGGCCGCTACTTCGGTCGGCTGACCCGCCGGGTCTGAGCGGCCCGCCTCCAGCCGGTACGCCGGACCAGCCACTCGAGCAGCGGCTGCGGGGTCAGCTTGATGATGACGGCTGCCTGTCGAGGGATGATCTCCTCCTTCGCGTCGCGCTCGATCGCCCGGACGACGCCGCGGGCCGCCGCCTCCGGGGTGAGCGCACCGCCGAGCAGGATCGACGCCTTGGGGACGCGCTCGCGCGCTCCGGGGTTGTGCCCCCAGTAGGGCGAGTCCACCTCGGCAGGTGCCACGAGGGTCACGCCGACACCGGTGCCCTGCAGGTCCGCGCGCAGCTGCCCGGCGAACGCACGCATCGCCCACCTGGCCACGCCGTAGCCGCTCGCTCCGGGGACGTGGATGTAGGCGGCCACCGAGGTCATGCAGACGACCTGGCCGCTGCCGCGCTCGATCATCGCGGGCAGGAACGCGCGGGTGAGCTCGAAAGCCGCGAGGTAGGGCAAGGTGATCATCTGGCCGGCCTCGCCCGGAGGCGTCTCGTCGACCGCGAGCCAGCGACCGGCACCGGCGTTGTTGACCAGGATGTCGGGCGGACCTTCGGCGAGCACGCGGGCGGCGAGGTCCTCGACCTCCGCCACGCTCGACAGGTCGGCGGTCTCCACCCTGGCCTGCCCGCCCTCTCCGCGGATCTGCCGGGCCAGCGCCTCGAGCGGCTCGCGGCTGCGGGCGACCAGCGTCACCCGGGCGCCACGCGCAGCCATCTCGCGCGCGGTCGAGGCGCCGATGCCGCTCGACGCCCCTGTCACCACTGCCGTGCGTCCTCGGAGATCCATCGCGCAAAACTATCCTCGGCGTGGCCCGAGTCACTAGGGTCGAACGTATGGAGTCCTACGCAGCCGGTGAGACCACCCCGCCGCTCATCGAGGAGACGATCGGCGGGAACTTCGAGCGGATCGCGCGCGAGCACGCCGACCGGGAGGCGCTGGTGGAGGTGGCCTCCGGCCGCCGCTGGACCTACGCCGAGCTCGACCGGGACGTCGACGCGCTGGCCCGTGGTCTGATCGGCGCGGGGATCGCCAAGGGCGACCGCGTCGGCATCTGGGCTCCCAACTGCGCCGAGTGGACGCTGGTGCAGTACGCCACCGCGAAGGTCGGGGCGATCCTGGTCAACGTCAACCCGTCCTACCGCACGCACGAGCTCGCCTACGCCCTCAACCAGTCCGGGCTGCGGATGCTGATCTCCGCCACGGACTTCAAGACCAGCGACTACCGCGCGATGGTGGACGAGGTCCGCCACGACTGCCGCGCCCTGGACCGCGTGGTCTTCATCGGTACGTCGGACTGGGCGGAGCTGCTCGCCGAGGGGGAGGACCTCCCCGAGGACGCGGTGGCCTCGCGCATGGCGACGCTGGACCACAACGACCCGATCAACATCCAGTACACCTCGGGGACCACCGGCTTCCCGAAGGGCGCGACGCTGTCGCACCGCAACATCTTGAACAACGGGTTCTTCACGACCGACACGATCGAGTTCACCCACGAGGACCGGCTGTGCATCCCGGTGCCCTTCTACCACTGCTTCGGCATGGTCATGGGCAACCTCGGCTGCACCACGCACGGCGCGGCGATGGTCATCCCGGCGCCCGGGTTCGACCCCGGCGTGACGCTCAAGGCGGTGCAGGACGAGCGGTGCACCGGTCTCTACGGCGTGCCCACGATGTTCATCGCGATGCAGAACCATCCCGACTTCTCGTCGTACGACCTCTCCACCCTGCGCACCGGTGTGATGGCCGGCTCGATCTGCCCGGTCGAGGTGATGAAGCGCTGCATCGGCGACATGCACATGGAGGGCGTGTCGATCTGCTACGGCATGACCGAGACCTCGCCGGTGTCCACCCAGACCCGCAGCGACGACGACCTCGAGCGCCGTACCGCCACCATCGGCCGCGTGCATCCGCACGTGGAGATCAAGATCGTCGACCCGGCCAGCGGCGACACCCTCGAGCGGGGCGCGCCGGGTGAGCTCTGCACCCGTGGCTACTCGGTGATGCTCGGCTACTGGGACAACCCGGAGAAGACCGCGGAGGCGGTCGACGAGGACGGCTGGATGCACACCGGCGACCTCGCGGTGATGCGGGAGGACGGGTACTGCAACATCGTCGGACGCATCAAGGACATGGTCATCCGGGGCGGGGAGAACATCTATCCGCGTGAGATCGAGGAGTTCCTCTACACCCACCCCGACATCGAGGACGTCCAGGTGATCGGGGTCCCCGACGAGAAGTACGGCGAGGAGCTGTGCGCGTGGGTGAAGATGCGCGAGGGCACCGAGCCGCTCGACGCGGAGAAGGTGCGCGAGTTCGGCACCGGCAAGCTGGCGCACTACAAGATCCCGCGCTACGTGATGCTGGTCGACGAGTTCCCCATGACCGTGACCGGCAAGATCCGCAAGGTGCAGATGCGCGAGGAGGCCGCCCGCCGGCTCGGGCTCGGCTGACGCCTCCCGCGCTTGGGGGGTCTTGCGGGAAACGCGCTCACGTCGCTCCGCATCTGCTGTAGTGCTTTAGCGAAGGGACACAGCGAGAGGGGCCCGAATGTCTTCCATGTCCGTGGGACTGCTGGCCGGCCTGGGATGGACCCTCGACGGGTTCTTCCCGGAGATCGTCGCCCGATGGCGCGAGGCGGGTCTGGCCGTCCACCCGGCCGCGGGGACCGAGAGCTCGCTGAGCGGGAGCGAGGTCCTGCCGGCGCTGACGAGGAAGCCGCACCCCAGGAACGTCCTCGCGCCGCGTCAGATCAGGGACTGGGTCGCGCGCAGGGACATCGACGTCGTCCTGACCAACACCGCCACGGCCTCGGCGGTCGCCAGGGTCGCGCGGGTGGGTTGTCCGGTCGTCTACTTCTGCCACGGGCTGCACTGGAACGACGAGGCGGGACTCGAGTCGGTCTTCTGGCGGACGGCCGAGAGCCTCCTGCTCAAGAGGACCGCGGGCGTGGTGACCATCAACTCCGACGACGAGGCGTGGTTCGCGCGGAAGGCGCCGGCGATCCCGCGCACGCGTCCGACCGCGGGAGTCGGGCTGGACCTCAGTGTCTTCCCGCGCACCGAGCCCCCCGGCGGGGACGTCCCTCAGCTGGCCTGGGTCGGCGAGTACACGCAACGGAAGCGACCTCTCGAGGCTGTCCGGGTCGCGGAGATCCTGCGCCGGCGCGGGTTCGACTTCCGGCTGCACCTGATGGGCGACGGCGCGTTGATGCCCGAGGTGAGGTCGGAGGTGCGCCGCCTGGGTCTCGAGCCGCACGTCGTCATCCGTGGGCAGGTGCCTGCCGCCGAGGCGCTGCCGACCATGCACTGCGTCATCCACACCGCCGCGTGGGAGGGGCTGCCTCGCGCCCTGCTGGAGGCAGCGGCGGTGGGGCGTCACATGGTGGCCTACGACGTCAAGGGCGTCCGCGACGTCCCGGGCGTCAAGCTTGCTCCGGACCTCGACGCGGAGCGTCTCGCGGACCTGGTCCAGAGCACCGACCTGCTGAAGCCGGACCCGGACCTCGTAGATCCGGACTCCCTCAGCTCTGCTCACTCCAGCGACCAGATAAGGGGCTTCCTCGAGACCGTCCTGCGAGGCGTCAGTTGACGGTGACGAACGTCCGGGTGTCGGAGTCGCCGTAGCGCAGCTGGCCGAACCACCGAGCCGTCGCGTCGAGGTCCTCCCACGTCAGCTCGACACCGAACGGCTCGCCTTCGACCACCGGGACGGTGTCCGCCGTGGAGAGGTTCCGGGCGTCGGAGGGGCCGAGCACCCAGGTGTAGAGCTGCGCGGTCGTGGTGGACCCGTTGGCCGCCACGACGGAGGAGACGTAGAGGTCGTAGTCGCCGGGCTCGGGGTCGACCCTCGTGAGCAGCTCGTCGGCAGTGCTTCCGGTGGCGGAGGCCACCAGCTCGCCCTCGCGGTAGAGGTGGAGGTCGACGTCGTCGCTGTTGCGGCCCTCGAGCTCGACCCGGAGCGCCTCGGCGTCGGCGGGCACCTCGATGGGGAACCGCGCGGTGTCCGCGTCGACGACAGGACGGGTCGGGTCGAAGCCGCCGGGCTCGAGTGTCAGCCCCACCGGCTTCGCCGAGGCCAGCCCGGAGACCGCGAGCTCGAGCTGGTCGCTGGTGCCGGAGAGCGCCTGGAAGGAGAGGGTGCCCGCTGCCCCGGACGCGGTGGCCTCCTGCGGAGCGGAGACCGTCCTGGGCGTGACCACGACCGGCATCCGGGCCTGGTGGCTCAGACCCGTCCACACGAGCTGACCGCGCGCGGGCGCCTCGAGCTCGGCTGTGCCGCGGTCGACGACGACGGAGAACCGCGCGGACTCACCAGGGCCGAGCTGGAGGGTCTGCGGGCGGACCTGGACGTCGAGCCCGGCGAGGCCGAGCACCCGCGCGCTGTAGGTCTCGGTGCTGCCGGAGACGTTGGTGACCCGGCGGACCACCCGGGTGCGGCCGGTGAGGTCGCCCACCGCCACGGAGGGGAGGTTCAGGTTGGCCGTCCTGACCCGGCCGTCGAGCCAGCTGCGGAACCTGCGCGGCGGAGCGTCGAAGACGAGTCCCGGGTCGAGGACCTCGGCCGCGTCGAGCTGGCCGGCCCCGGAGCCGAGAGGCTGGCTCACGCCCTCGAGCGCGTCCGCCGTCGTCGACATCGCGGACTTCACCATGGCCGGCGTCCAGCTCCGGCGCTCGCCCATCACGAGCGCGGCCAGACCCGCGACGTGTGCCGCGCTCATCGACGTGCCGGAGTGCTGGTCCCACAGGCGGCCGTCGTCCGAGGCCGGTGCCACGGCGGAGATGACCCCCACGCCCGGCGCAGTGAGGTCCGGCTTGAGCAGACTCCCGGCGTCGCGAAGCGCGGGTCCGCGCGAGGAGAAGGGCGCCAGCTGCGGCTGGTCGGTCCGCTCGGACGCCGTCGGGTCGATCGAGGCCTCGGGCTTCTTGGCGTGCGCGATGTAGTCCTCGACCGCCTCCGCCGCAGCGACGTCGAGGTGGACGGTGGGCACCGCGTGGAAGTCCGAGTAGACGCCCTCGGGGCGGTCGTTGGCGAGCACCATGCCCACCCCGCCGGCGCGTGCGACCGCCGTCGACTTGTCGACCCGTGGCGATGGTGCCGCGCTCGCACAGCACGATGTTGCCCTCGACGTCCGAGGCGTCGAGCGCGCCGGGCCGGCACAGGCGCGCGTCCTCGAGACTGCTCCTGGGGGCTGCGGCGTCCTCGGCGAGGACGATGCGGGTGCGGGGGACCGCCACGTCGGAGACCATCGCGCCGACGTGGCGCTGCCTGTCGCCGAGGACGACTGCCCCCTGGAACGTGTGGTGGGTGCTCGCGCCGACGGTCGTCACCCACGGGCTCGCATGCGCAACGGTGCCCTCACCCGGTCCGCTGTTGCCCGCGGAGGTGGCGACGAAGACTCCTGCCGCCGTGGCGTTGAGGAAGGCGCGCTCCACGGAGTCGGAGTCGACGCCGGAGGGGCCGGAGAGGGCGTAGCTGATCACGTCCACGCCATCGGCCACCGCCTGGTCGATCGCCGCGACGGCGTCGGCCGTGGTGCACCCGTCGTCGGTGGGGGCCGGGGCGGTCCAGCACGCCTTGTAGACGGCGATGCGGGCGCCGGGGGCCATCCCCGAGATGCGCCCGAAGTCGTGGCCCTCGACCCGGGCCCGGACCCGGTCGTTCCCCGCGGCGATGGCTGCGGTGTGCGAGCCGTGACCGCTGCCGTCACGGGGGGAGAGGTACTCCGAGGCGGCGAGGTTCTCCTTGCCGAAGCCCTTCACGAAGTAGCGCGCCGAGACCACCTTGCTGTTGCAGTCGGCCTCGTTCCACTGCTCACCGGTCGCGCAGTGGCCGCGGAAGCCCGCGGGGCCGCGGCTGTCTGCACCGGGCAGCGCCGCGAAGCTGGGGTTCTCGGGCCAGATGCCGCTGTCGATGACGCCCACCACCGTGCCGCGGCCCGCGCCGTCGGGGCCGCCCGCGGCCGTCCAGGCGTCCTCGGCCCCCAGGAAGCGGGCGGAGTCCACCGAGTCCAGGCGCTGCTTGGTGCTGCGCTCCACGAGGGCGACCTCGGGGTCGGCGCGAAGCTGCTTGACCTGGTCACGGGTCAGCTCGGCGGCGAAGCCGTTCACGGCCGCTGTGTAGCGGTAGAGCACGGTGGGCCGGCCGAGCTCCTGCAGCAGGGCATCCTGCGCCTCGCGGAGGCGGGCCTGCCGGTGGGGCGCGTCCACGCGCGGAGCGTCGGCCAGGCTGACGATGTAGACACCGGGCCCGGCGACCTCGGTGGGCGGGGGAGCGGCAGCGGCCACCCCCGCCGTACCGCCGATGCCGAGGCACGCGGCGAGCAGGGCACCGGAGACCCGTCGAACGCGCGGTAACGTGCTCAACGGACACCCTTTCTACGCGCTGTGCCCGGCCAGCCCTGCGCGGGCCAGGCTTCACCATGTTTCCAGGGTGCTCGGCTGGTTTCAATCGGAATGCGTACATAAGGTAGCGCGATGACCGGCACCGACCTTCTCTCCGAGCGACTCGCCTCGCTCGAGGCCGACCTGCGCGCGCGCGGCTCGGTGATGGTCGCGTTCAGCGGTGGCGCGGACAGCGCGTTCCTGGTCGCGGCCGCGGCACGTGCGCTCGGCCCCGACAAGGTCGCGGCCGCCACGGCCTACTCCGACTCCCTTCCGCAGCACGAGCGCTCCCCGGCCCGCGAGCTCGCCGAGAGCCTCGGCGTGCGTGTCTTCACCCCGCGCACCCACGAGATGGAGCGCGAGGGCTACCGCGCCAACGCCGGGGACCGCTGCTACTTCTGCAAGGCAGAGCTGCTCGACGTGCTCGGGCCGCTTGCGCGGGAGCACGGCTTCGCGCATGTCGCGACCGGCACGAACGCCGACGACGCGGTCGCGGGCTTCCGGCCGGGCATCCGCGCCGCCGCCGAGCGCGGCGCCATCACCCCGTTGAGGGACGCAGGCCTGACGAAGGATCAGATTCGTGCGGCCTCCCGCGACTGGGGCCTGCCGACGTGGGACAAGCCCGCTGCGGCCTGCCTCTCCTCGCGGGTGGCCTACGGCATCGAGGTCAGCCCGTTCCGCCTCTCGCGCATCGAGCGTGCCGAGGTGGCCGTCCGCGCGGCACTCGAGGAGGGCGGTCTCCCGGTCCGGAACCTTCGGGTCCGCGACCTCGACGACGTGGCCAGCATCGAGCTCGATGCCGACCTGCTCGACCGGGCGCTTCGGCTGCCCGCGGTCGTCGCGGCTGCCGTGGCTGCGGGCTTCCCGAGTGCCAGGCTCGACGAGAAGGGGTTCCGCTCCGGGGCGATGAACGAGCGGCTCCCCGAGCCCGATCGGTACCGCTAACCGGTTCGTGCAGACGGCCGCTGCCGCCATATCCTGGAGACCGGGCCATCCACGGTCCGCGCATACGACGAGAAGAAGAGGTCAGCCGGTGCCTACTGGCAAGGTCAAGTGGTACGACGCCGAGAAGGGCTTCGGCTTCCTGTCCAAGGACGAGGGCGGCGACGTCTACGTCCGGGCCGCTGCCCTGCCCACGGGCGTCACGACGCTCAAGGCCGGCCAGCGCGTCGAGTTCGGCATCGTCCAGGGGCGCAAGGGCGACCAGGCCCTCCAGGTGCGGGTGCTCGAGCCCGCGCAGTCGGTGTCGAAGGCCATGCGCAAGAAGCCCGCGGAGATGGTCAACATCATCGAGGACCTCTACCGGCTGCTCGAGAACATCGAGAAGGGCTACCGCAACGGGCGCCACCCCGACCCGAAGACCGCGAAGCCGACCGCGATGCTGCTGCGGGCCCTCGCCGACGAGCTCGAGCTCTGAAACGTCACCCCTGGTGCCTGGTGTAGAGCACCAGGCCGCTGCATGCCACCAGGAGCGAGGCGGCGACCCCGAGCCCGAGCTGAGGGTTGAGGGGCAGCGCGATGCCGATGAGTCCGCCCACCACCCAGGAGAGCTGCAGGAGGGTCTCGGCCCGGGCGAACGCGCTCGTACGGGTGCGCTCGGGGACCTCCCGCTGGATCAACGCGTCGAGCGACAGCTTTCCCAGCGACTGGGCGAGCCCGGCCGTGAGACCCATGAGCACCGCCGCGGGCAGGCCCCAGAAGACGGCGACGACGACCGCCATCGCCGTGTCCGCGAGCAGCGTGGCGACGACCGTGACCTCCGGCCGGACCGTGCGGAGCAGGGAGCCGAGCGCGATGCCGACGGTGCTGCCGACGCCGGCCGCTCCGATCACGAGCCCGAGGAGCAGCTCCGGGCGGTCCTCCCAGCCGGGGAACGGCTCGTCGCGCAGGAGGAACGCCATGAACATCGTCAAGAACCCCGAGAGCAGGCGAAGACCGGCGTTGCTGCGCAGGCCGACGACCACCACGTGGGGCACCGGGCCGCCGAGCAGGGTGCGTCGGCCGCGGTCCCTGCCCACGGCGAGCTGCTCCTCGCCGTGTGAGGAGTCCACCCGCGCCGGTAGCAGGATCGCAAGGATCGTCGCGCCGATGAACACCGCGAAGGCGTAGCGCAGGGACCACTGGGCGCCGAAGCTCGCGGCCAGCACGGCCAGTGGCGCCGAGACCGCCGCCCCCGCCACGCCGGCGAGCGAGATCCGTGAGTTCGCCTTCACCAGGGTGAGGCGGTCGGGCAGCAGCCGGGGCACCGCGGCTGCCCGCGTGACGCCGTACGCCTTGGACGCGACCAGCACGCCGAGTGCCGCGGGGAAGAGGGCCGCGGACCCGGAGCTCACCGCGTCGGCCAGCACCCAGCACAGGAAGGCCCGGAGCGCCATCGTGGCGCCGATCGCCCAGCGGCGGCCGTTGCCGAACCGGTCGAGGAAGGGACCGATGAGCGGCGCGACGATCGCGAAGGGCAGCATCGTCAGCGCGAGGAACTGCGCGACCTGGAGCCGGGCCTCGCCCGTGGGCACCTGGAAGAAGAGCGTGCCGGCCAGCGAGATCGCGACGGCCGCGTCGCCGGCGGCGTTGAAGGCGTGCAGCTCGATCAGCCGGTAGAGCCCGGTGTCACCGGCGCCCTCCGCCCGCGTCGCACGGCGCGCCTGGCGGTAGGTGTACCCGGCCGCCCGGCCCGTGGCGGCGCCCGCGCGTCGGGCGGCGTGGGTGACGGCGCGGGCACGTCGTCGACCGGTCCGCGTCGCCTCCTCGTGCGCCATGGCTCCATCCTGCCTTCCGGCGCCCGCGAATGTGGCACCCGGCGAGACACGGCGGATGTCCATGGGAGAGAATCGGCGGGTGATGGCTGCCGCTCGGACCTACAAGCCGGACACCGTGGGTGTCGGGGCGGTCGACCTTGCCCGCGACGCCCTCCTCGAGCTCGCCGGTGCCGGCGACGTGGGGGAGCACCTCGGCTACGCCAGCGAGGACGAGCGGGTCACCACCCACTACTTCGCCTGCACCCGTGCCGGGTACCGCGGCTGGCGGTGGTCCGTGACCGTCGCGCGTGCCGCACGCCAGAAGCAGGTCACGGTCGACGAGATCGTGCTGCTCCCCGGCGACGGCGCGCTGGTGGCACCGGCCTGGCTGCCGTGGCGTGAGCGCATCCAGCCCGGTGACCTCGGCCCCGGCGACCTGCTCCCGACCGAGGAGGACGACCCGCGTCTGGTGCCGGGCTACCTCGCCGACGACGAGGTGGTCGACGCCGACACGGTCCGGGAGGTCTCGGACGAGGTCGGTCTCGGCCGGCCCCGCGTGCTCTCGCTCGAGGGTCGCGACCTCGCCGCCCAGCGGTGGTACGACGGGAGCCACGGCCCCGACGCCCCGATCGCGCAGTCGGCTCCGGGCCAGTGCGGTTCATGCGGGTTCCTCGTGCGCCTCGCCGGCCCGCTGTCCCAGGTGTTCGGCGCGTGCGCGAACGCCTACGCCAACGACGACGGCCGGGTGGTCTCCCTCGACCACGGCTGCGGCGCCCACAGCGAGGCCCAGCTCCACAAGCGGAACCTTCCGGCGCCGCTGCCCGAGCCCGCGCTGGACACCTTGACCTGGGACGACCTCGAGCAGTTCTAGCCGGCCTGCCCTCGCCGGCGCCGGCGGCGGCAGTAGTCCCAGCCGATGATGCCGAGGCCGAACCCTGCCACGCAGGTCCACAGCCACCACACCCGGCCGCTCTCCTGGAGCCGGTCGTAGAAGGGCAGCAGCAGGACGAACGCGAGCGCCCACAGCGCCGTGCCGACCGCGACCGTGCGCACGCCGTCGACGTCGAGAGGCTCCACGTCGGCGACGATGTACGTCCGCTTGCCGATCTCGTGCACCTGCACGTTCTCGGTCTCGCGCATCCCCTTCGGCTCCTGCTCCACGGGACCAACCTAGCCGACGGCGTGGACCTGCTGGGCGTGCTCCCGGTCGTTCTGGGAGGATATGGACGGACTGCTCCTCGTGGGCGTCCGGCGCTTCCCCCGCCCAAGGTCACAGCAACGTCAAGGGACACCCGTGGACAAGTTCACCAACACCACCGAGCGCGGCACCACGCAGGCCGCGTTCCTCGACAAGTTCTTCAAGATCTCCGAGCGGGGGTCGACGGTCGGCCAGGAGGTCCGCGGCGGCCTCGTCACGTTCTTCACGATGGCCTACATCATCGTGCTGAACCCGATCATCCTGCTCGGCGCGAAGGACGCCGACGGGCAGCTGCTCGCCGGAGGCGACTTCGCCGGCATCGCCGCGACCACCGCGCTCGTCGCAGGTCTCCTCACGATCCTCATGGGTGTGGTCGCGAACTTCCCGCTGGCGCTCGCGACGGGGCTCGGCCTGAACGCCTTCGTGGCCTACTCGATCGCCTCGGGGATGACGTGGGCCGACGCGATGGGGCTCGTGGTGCTGGAGGGCCTGATCATCCTGGTCCTCGTCCTCACCGGGTTCCGGACCGCCGTCTTCCACGCGGTTCCCGGCCAGCTCAAGGTCGCGATCAGCGTGGGCATCGGCCTGTTCATCGCCCTGATCGGCCTGGTCGACGCCGGCTTCGTCCGCCGTACCGGATCCGGGCCCGTCCCGGTCGAGCTCGGCGTCGGCGGGACGCTCGTGGGCTGGCCGGTGCTGGTCTTCGTCCTCGGCTTCGTCCTGATGGTCACGCTCTACGTCCGGAACGTGAAGGGCGCCATCTTGATCTCGATCGCCGCGACCACGGTCATCGCGGTGGTCGTCGAGTCCATCGCGAAGATCGGGCCCTCGGTCGACGGGGACAAGTACAACCCCAAGGGCTGGAACCTCAACGTCCCGGCGATCCCCGACAACATCGTCGACCTGCCGAGCTTCCCGGTGCTCGGTGAGTTCTCGCTCCTCGGCTCCTTCGAGCAGGTCGGTTTCGTCACCGCGGCGCTGTTCGTCTTCACGCTGCTGCTCGCCGACTTCTTCGACACGATGGGCACGATGACCGCGATCGGCGCCGAGGCCGGCCTTCTCGACAAGGAGGGGGCGCCGCCGAACACCAAGCGGATCCTGGTCGTCGACTCGGTCGCCGCGGCCGCCGGTGGTGCGGCCGGTATCTCCAGCAACACCTCCTACATCGAGTCCGCCTCCGGTGTCGCCGAGGGCGCGCGCACGGGCCTGGCCAGCGTCGTGACCGGCGTGCTGTTCCTGCTCGCCACGGTCTTCGCGCCGCTCGTCGAGATCATCCCCAACGAGGCGGCCGTCCCCGCGCTGGTGCTGGTCGGCTTCCTGATGATGCAGCAGGTCAAGAACATCGACTGGGACGACATCGAGATCGCGATCCCGGCGTTCCTCACCATCGCGCTGATGCCGTTCACCTACTCGATCTCGGCCGGCATCGGCGCGGGCTTCGTCGCCTACGTCCTGGTCAAGGCCGTCCGTGGGAAGGCCCGCCAGGTCCACCCGTTGATGTGGGGCGTCGGCGTCCTGTTCGTCATCTATTTCGCTATCGACCCGATCAAGCAGGTGGTCGGGGCGTAAGTCCCTCCCGAGACGCCCCCGCCGGTGCCACAGTGGGGGCATGAGCACCGCGATCTCTGTCTCGGGTCTGGTCAAGACCTTCGGTACGACGGTCGCCCTCGACGGTCTCGACCTCGAGGTGAGGACGGGTGAGGTCCACGGCTTCCTCGGGCCCAACGGGTCGGGCAAGTCGACGACCATCCGGGTCCTGCTCGGTCTGCTGCGCGCCGACCGGGGGCAGGTGCTCCTCCTCGGCGGCGACCCGTGGCGGGAGGCCGCGACCTTGCACCGGCGTCTCGCCTACGTGCCCGGCGAGGTGGCGCTGTGGCCGAACCTCACCGGCGGAGAGGTCATCGACCTCCTCGCGCGGCTGCGCGGCGGCATCGACCCGAAGCGCCGCGCGAGCCTCCTCGAGCGCTTCGACCTCGACCCGACGAAGAAGACCCGCAGCTACTCCAAGGGCAACCGGCAGAAGGTCGCCCTCGTCGCGGCCCTGGCCTCCGACGTCGAGCTGCTGCTGCTCGACGAGCCGACCTCCGGCCTCGACCCGATCATGGAGGCGACGTTCCGCGACTGCATCGGCGAGGTGCGTGCACGGGGTCGCACGGTGCTGCTGTCCAGCCACATCCTCGCCGAGGCGGAGGCGCTCTCCGACCGCGTGAGCATCATCCGGGCCGGCCGGGTCGTGCAGAGCGGGACCCTGCAGGAGCTGCGCCACCTGACCCGGACCACGGTGATCGTCAAGACCGAGCGCCCCTCGGACCGCATCCAGGACGTGCCGGGGGTGGCCGCACGTGGTCCGCGAGGACGGCCGCGTCTCCTTCGACGTCGACACCGACCACCTCGACGACGCCATGGACTACCTCGCGCCGTTGAAGATCACGTCGCTGGTCAGCCATCCGCCGACCCTGGAGGAGCTCTTCCTGCGCCAGTTCGGCGACACGAAGCCGGAGCCCGAGGCCGAGGCGGAGGCGGAGAAGGTGCCGGTGGAGGGAGCCGGCTGATGACCGCCTTCACCGGAGTGGGGCCGCTGATCCGGTTCGTGCTCCGACGGGACCGGATCTACCTCCCGGTGTGGATCCTGGCGCTCATCGGGCTCACCTACCTCTCGGCCGCCGCGGTCCGGCGTACCTACGACACCCCGGTCGAGATCGCGTCGTACGCGGTCAACGTGGGCGGGTCACCGGCCTCGGTGGCCATGGGTGGGCCGCCCGTGGCGCTCTACGAGATCGGCGGGATCCTGATCTACGAGACCGGCCTGACCGCGCTCCTCGGCGTTGCTCTCATGGCGATCTTCACCGTGGTCCGGCATACGCGGAAGGAGGAGGACGCGGGCCGGGTCGAGCTCCTCGGGTCGACGGTGGTGTCTCCGCACGCGGTCATCACGGCCGCGGTGCTGGTGGCGGCCGGGGCGTCGCTGCTCGTCGGGGCCGGGGTCACGCTGTCCTTCCTCGCGGAGAACCAGCCGTCCGCGAGTCGCTGCTGTTCGGAGCGGCGGTCGCCGCGCTCGGCGTGGTGTTCACGGGGGTTGCTTCGTGCGCCGCACAGCTGATGAGCCACGGCCGGGGCGCGGTCGGAGTCTCGCTCGCCTTCCTGGGCGTGGCGTTCGGCCTGCGCGCTATCGGCGACATCGGTGAGAACGCCTGGTCGTGGGTCTCGCCCATGGGCTGGTCGCAGCAGGTGCGCGTCTACGACGACAACCGCTGGTGGCCCTTGGCACTCTCGGTCGGGTTCACCGCCCTGCTGGTCGCAGCGACGGTGTTCTTCGAGAGCCGGCGTGACCTCGGCGCCGGGATCGTGCAGGCGCGCCCTGGGCGGGCCACCGCGAGCCGGTCGCTGTCGGGCGTGGTCGGGCTGAACTGGCGCCTGCAACGGGCCGCGTTGCTCGGCTGGGCGGTAGGCGTCTGGTCGATGGGCGTGCTGCTCGGCTCCTTCAGCGAGTCGATCCAGAACATGGTCGAGGACAACCCGACCTTGAAGGAGTACCTGAGCCGATCGGCGCGGCCTGGACGTCGTCGACGCGTTCTTCGCGACCGCCTGCTGCTCCTGGCGATCGCGCGGCCGGGCTTCGCGGTGTCCTCCGCCCTGCGCACCCGGGCAGAGGAGACCGCCGACCGGCTCGAGCCGGTGCTCGCGACGGCGGTCTCGCGGACTCGCTGGCTCGTCGGGCACGTCTGCTGGTCACGCTCGTCGGCGTCGCGCTCGTCGTGGCCGTCGGAGGGCTGGGGATGGCGTCTCCTACGCCGTGACGACTGGCAGGGCGGCCGAGGTGTGGCGGATGACCGGTTACGCCCTCGTCCTACCTGCCCGCCGTGCTGCTCCTCGTCGGCTCGTGGCCGTGCTCCTGGTCGGCTGGCTCCCGCGTGCGTCCGGAGCGGTGTGGGCGATGCGTCGCGCTCTCCTTCGTGGTCGGGTAGCTCGGCAGCCTGCTCGAACTCCCCGCAGTGGGTGCAGGACCTGTCTCGCCGTTCACGCACATCCCGGCGGTCCCGGCCGCGGACGTCACGGCCACCCCGCTCGTCGTACTCCTGGCGATCGCGCGCCGTGACCGTCGCCCTCGGCGCGGTCGGGTTCCGCCGCCGCGACATCGGTTGACTGAGCCGGAACAGTGACCAGGGCAATGGTTGAAAACGGAATACTTAGCAAGGGTAATGACTTATGCTAAGGACATGGCTCCGACGATCGAGAAGATGGCCCGCACCGACGCAGGGCTCGCGGCCGCGCTGCGGGTCTCCGTCGCGCGGCTGACCCGCCGGCTGCGAAGCGAGCGGGACCCGCGACAACGAGCTGAGCATCGGCCAGCTGTCGGTGCTCGGTGCGCTCTACCGCAACGGCGCCTGCTCGATCGGCGAGCTCGCCGCGCACGAGCGGGTGCAGCCGCCGTCGATGACGCGGACGGTCAACTGCCTCGAGGAGGCCGGCTACGTCGTGCGGCGTCCGCACGAGACCGACCGCCGCCAGGTCGTGATCGAGCTCGCCGACAAGGGCACCGCCACCCTCGAGACCGACCGGCGGCGCCGTGACGCCTGGCTCGCGCAGCGGCTGCGCGAGCTCACCCCCGAAGAACGTTCCGTGCTGCGTCAGGCAGCCCCGATCCCGGAGAGGCTGGCACACGCCATGAGCCCCACCTTCCGTGCCCTGTCGAACCACAACTACCGGCTGTACGCAGCCGGTGGTGTCGTCTCCAACGTCGGCACGTGGATGCAGCGGGTGGCTCAGGACTGGCTCGTGCTCCAGCTCACTGACAACTCCGGCACGGCGATCGGCATCACCACCGGGCTCCAGTTCCTCCCCATCCTCCTGCTCTCGCCGTACGCCGGCCTCGTGGCCGACCGGTTCCCCAAGCGCCGGCTGCTGCAGGTCACGCAGCTGATGATGGCCGCGCCCGCCCTGCTGCTCGGAGTGCTCGCGATCACCGGTGTCGTCGAGACCTGGCACGTCTACGCGCTCGCGTTCGCCTTCGGCATCGGCACCGCCTTCGACGCACCGGCCCGGCAGTCCTTCGTCAGCGAGATGGTGAGCCAGGAGGACCTGACCAACGCGGTCGGACTCAACTCGGCGTCCTTCAACGCCGCCCGCATCGTCGGCCCGGCCGTCGCCGGCTTCATGATCGCCGGGCTCGGCGGGGGAGCGCAGGCCACGGGCTGGGTCATCGCGATCAACGCGGTGTCCTACAGCGCCGTCGTCGTGGTGCTCCAGCTGATGCGCGAGTGGGAGCTCAACAGCCCGGCCCGGCAGGGGCGGGAGAAGGGCATGATCCGCGACGGCCTGCGCTACATCCGCAGCCGTCCCGACATCATGATGGTCCTGGCGATCGTGTTCTTCGCGGGCACCTTCGGGCTCAACTTCCAGATGACGTCCGCGCTGATGGCCACCGAGGTGTTCGGCAAGGGGGCGTCGGAGTACGGCATCCTCGGCACCACGATGGCGGTGGGGTCGCTCTCGGGAGCGCTCCTGGCCGCCCGCCGCGGCGTCGTGCGGCACCGCCTGGTGATCCTCGCCGCGCTCTCCTTCGGCCTGGCCGAGATCGTCGCGGGGACGCTCCCGTCGTACTTCGCCTTCGCCCTGTGGACACCGGTCATCGGCATCACCGCCCTGACCATGATCACCGCGGCGAACACCACGATCCAGCTCAGCGTCGCACCGGAGCTGCGGGGGCGCGTGATGGCGCTCTACCTGATGATCTTCATGGGCGGCACGCCCATCGGCTCCCCGATCGTCGGCTGGGTCGGGGAGGTCTTCGGGGCGCGCTGGACGCTCATCGGCGGTGGCGCGGTGACGATCCTCGGCACCCTCCTCGCCGTCGCCGTCTTCAGCCGGACCCAGGGTCTGCTCGACCCCGAGATCAACGACCGCCCGCGGCTTCTGCCGATGCGAACCAGGGGTGGTGCAGGTCCAGGTACCTGACGTCGTGGGTGAGCTCGTCGAACTCACGCATCATGTCCGCGCCCTCACCCTGGAACGGCATCTCCCGCGCCTCTCCCTCACGGGCGGCGGCCTCGTTCGTGAACGCCACCGTCTCGGTGAAGGTGCCGTCGGGCTCGATCGCCATCGTCGCGCCGATGATGTCGGGACGGGCGTCGCGGATGATGGCCGTCATCCGATCCATGTCCGCCTCGAGCCGGCCCGGGTCGTCGACCTTGCCCTGGATCACCTGGACGAACTCCGCGTCGTCGGAGCCGCCACCCATCATCAGCATGACCTTGTCGCAGTCGTGGAACTCGACCGGGCCGTCGAAGCACTGCTCGACCTCGCTCCACCAGGCCGACTGCTCCGGCCGCTGTGAGTTCGCCATCGCCGCCTCTTTCGACTCGAAGCGGACGACGCCGACGAACATGTCGTCGTCGGTGATCCCGTAGGTGCCACCGAGCCAGCCGGTCGACCCCGGCTCGACCTCGCGAAGCCACTTGTCGGTGAGAGCGTGGAGCTCGTCCGGACGGGTGCACTTTGCCTGGATGATCTGGATGAACACTGCTGGCCTCCTCGCGTGTGGGCCCCCGTGACTTGTCTGTGTCCACTCGCGACGCTATTCCTGCTCCGGGACCGTCTCCATAGCCCGAAGGGACCACGCGAGGGCTTGGATAAACTCGGCTCCATGAACCCCCGCTACCGCCGCATGGTGATCCCCGGTGCCCTCGTGGCGCTGATGCTCCTCGTGGTGGTCACCGCCCTGGTGCGGCGCTGACATGGCGGAGCCTCTCCTCCGCGTCCTCACCCGGATGCGCTCGCTGATCCTGGACGACGAGAACCTGGTGCGTGCCGTGGGCTCCGGCCGTCAGCGGGGCCAGACGCCGCGCTGGCGCCGGGTCGAGATGCGGTACGTCGACCTCAAGGCCGGCCGTCACCTCCAGGTCACCGCCTACGACGAGACGCAGGCGCACACCTCGAACCATCCGGTCGGCGACGCCGCGAAGACCGCCGTGGACGACCTGCTCGACGAGCCCTTCGGCAACTGGCACGTCGACACCCTCGGCGAGACCCACCAGGTGCGGGTGACCAAGAAGCTGGAGGCTTTGGTCCACACCAGCGCGCGTCGCGAGGAGTCCGGGGGTGCTCCGGCGGCACCCCAGCGACAGCACGACCGGCCCAAGCCCCGGCTGCTCTCGGAGGACGACCCCGCGCTCGTGGCCGTGGGGATCTCCGACGAGAAGGGGCGCGTGAAGCGGACCCGGCAGAACAAGTTCCGTCAGGTCGAGGAGTTCCTGCGCAGCCTCGGGCCGGCGCTGGACGACGCGATCTCCACCGGGCGGGTGCGCACGCCGACGCCGGAGGACCCGCTGCGCGTGGTCGACCTCGGCTGTGGCAACGCCTACCTGACCTTCGCCGCGCACAGCTACCTCACCCGGGTGCGCGAGCTGCCGGTCCGCATGGTCGGGGTGGACGTCAAGGAGCAGTCCTACCGGCACAACACAGAGGTCGCCGAGCGGCTCGGCATCTCCGGCTCGATGACGTTCGTGCAGGGCGACATCGGCTCGGTCACCCTCGACGAGGCGCCCGACGTCGTACTCGCTCTCCACGCCTGCGACACCGCCACCGACGACGCGCTGGCCAGGGCCGTCCTGTGGGACGCCTCCCTGGTCCTCGCGGCGCCGTGCTGCCACCACGACGTCGCCGCCCAGCTGCGAAGGACGCCCACCCCGGCGCCGTACGCCCTGCTCACCCGGCACGGCATCCTCCGCGAGCGGTTCGCCGACACGCTCACCGACGCGCTGCGCGCCGGTGTTCTGCGGCTGCTTGGCTACCGTGTCGATGTGATCGAGTTCGTGGAGAGCCAGCACACGCCGCGCAACACGCTGCTGCGTGCCACCCGCACGGGTGCTGCGCCCTCCGCTGCGGTGCGCGAGGAGTACGAGGACCTGGTGCGCACCTGGAACGTGCACCCGCGTCTCGCCGACCTCCTCGAGCAGCGGCTGGGGCAGCAGACGCATGCGTCGACTCGGTAGGGCCCTCGCCTTGCTGGTCGTCGGTCTCCTCACTCTCGCGTCCATCGGGGGAACCGGCTCCATCGCACGGTTCGAGCCGGACGGGAACCCTGCCGTGAAGGCCGAGGTCCTGGTGACGATGGTCGACGAGGCGGTCGAGGAGTCCAGCGGGCTCGTGATCCGCGGCAACCGGCTCTACACGATCAACGACTCCGGTGACGGTCCCAACGTCTACGCCGTCGACGCCCGCAGCGGTGAGGTGGCCGCTGTGACGGAGTACGACGACGAGGACCCCTTCGACGTGGAGGCGATCGCGCCCGGACGCCGGCCGCTCGCCTGTGGGTGGGGGACATCGGGGACAACCAGCGCGTGCGCGGATCGGTCCGGGTGCACCGGCTCGTCCCGGCACCCTCGGGGGGCGTCGTCGCCGCGGAGACCTTCGACCTCGACTATCCCGACGGACCGCACGACGCGGAGGCGCTGCTCGTGCACCCGCGCACGGGAAGGGTCCTGGTGGTCACGAAGCGTCCGATCGTCGGCGGGGTCGTGTACCGCGCGCCCAAGGACCTCCAGCCGGGGAAGATGCACCGGCTGGAGAAGGTCGCCGACGTGCCCGGGTTCATCACCGACGGCGCGTTCTTCCCGGACGGCCGGCACGTCGTCCTGCGGACCTACGGGGACGCCGCGGTGTACACCTACCCGGACTTCGAGCAGGTCGGCGCGTTCGACCTGCCCGCGCAGGAGCAGGGTGAGGGCGTCGCCGTCGG
This sequence comes from uncultured Actinomycetota bacterium, assembly GCA_963739785.1. Lineage (GTDB taxonomy): Bacteria > Actinomycetota > Actinomycetes > Propionibacteriales > Nocardioidaceae > Nocardioides_C. Next base: position 196,247 of record CAVUBO010000002.1, read on the forward strand.
CAAGGACGGGCGGCTCTACCTGACCTCGGAGGAGGTGCCCTCCGACGTACTCGTGATGGACGTGCCCGCGAAGGTCACCGCGGCGATGCAGGGCGACCTCGGCACCGTGACGGCGGGGCGGGACGAGAACGGCCCCGCCTCCTCCGGCGACGATACGCGGAGGGACGGGGCCGACGAGCCGGACCAGCCGGGCCTCGGCCGCCCAGCGGGCTACGTGCTGGTGGCGGTGGTCGGCTCGGCTGTCGCAGCCCTGCTGGTCAGAGCTTCTCGACGACGTAGTCGACGCAGGCCGTGAGCGCCTCGACGTCGGCCGGGTCGATGGCGGGGTACATCGCCACGCGAAGCTGGTTGCGGCCGAGCTTGCGGTAGGGCTCGACATCCACGATGCCGTTGGCGCGCAGGGCCTTGGCGACCGCGGCGGCGTCGATCGACTCGTCGAAGTCGACCGTGCCGATCACCAGGGAACGGTGGTCGGGGTTCTCGACGTACGGCGTCGTGTAGCTCGTCTTCTCGGCCCACCCGTAGAGACGGTTGGAGCTGTCGGTCGTACGGCTCACCGCGAAGTCGAGGCCGCCCTGGCTGTTGAACCAGTCGAGCTGCTCGGCCATGAGGAAGAGCGTCGCGATGGCCGGCGTGTTGTAGGTCTGGTTCTTCAGCGAGTTGTCGATCGCCGTGGGCAGGTCGAAGAACGCGGGGACCCAGCGGTCGGTGGCCGCGATCTGGGCTGCTCGCTCGAGGGCAGCAGGCGACATGACCGCCACCCACAGGCCACCGTCGGAGGCGAAGCACTTCTGCGGCGCGAAGTAGTAGGTGTCGACCTCGTTGATGTCGACCGGAAGCCCGCCGGCACCCGAGGTCGCGTCGACGAGCACGAGCGCGTCGTCGTCGGCGCCCTCGACGCGCTTGACCGGCGCCATGACCGCGGTGGAGGTCTCGTTGTGCGCCCAGGCGTAGACGTCGACACCGGCCTCGGCCCGCGCCTCGGGACGGCTGCCCGTCGGCGACTCGATCACGGTGGGGTCGGCGAGGAACGGCGCCTGCTTCGCGGCCTTGGCGAACTTGGAGGAGAACTCACCGAAGGACAGGTGCTGGCTCTTCTCCCGGATCAGGCCGAAGGTGGCGATGTCCCAGAACGCAGTCGCGCCGCCGTTGCCGAGGACGACCTCGTAGCCCTCGGGGAGCGAGAACAGGTCACGCACGCCCTCGCGGACACGGCCGACGAGGTTCTTCACCGGGGCCTGGCGGTGGGAGGTGCCGATGAGGGAGGTGCCGGTCGCGGCGAGGGCCTGGACGGCCTCGGTCCGGACCTTCGACGGACCTGCGCCGAAGCGGCCGTCGACGGGCTTGAGGGAGTCAGGGATGTTGATCGCGTCGGTCACGGAGTACCTCGTGTGCTCGAGTGGTGGTGACCTGACTTCGTTGTCAGAGCTTCCTGGTGTGGTGCAGGGGTTCTGCTCGCATATTGTGTCACCTCGAAAGACAGCACTCGGCAGACGGGGACACGCATGAGCCACCTCACACCCAGCCCGGGCAGCGACGCCCCGACGACCTCGTCGGGCCGCGCCACGAAGCGCACGCTGTTCCGTCTCCTCGGGGTCGTCTGCATGGGCGCAGCCTTCGTCCTCATCGGCCTTGCCGTCGCCGACCTGGTCTCGAGCACCTCGGACATCGGCGCTCCCGACATCAACGACCCCGCCTTCGAGGCCTGGGTGTCCCAGGAGGACGCCGGCCCGACGAAGTTCTGGATGTTCTTCCTCGCGCTTCCCTTCTTCGCTGCCGGTGGCTTCCTCCTCAACCTCGGCTTCTCCGGCGCGACTGCGTCGTACATGGCGGGGGAGTACTCGCCGGCGATCCAGAGCGTCGCCCGGGACATGGGCCTGCGCGATGACGCCGCGGGCATCCCGGGCACGGGCCCGTACTGCCGTTCCTGCGGCACGCAGAACGACGCGCACGCTCGCTTCTGCGACAACTGTGGCTCGTCCATGAGTGCCTGAGGTCGGATCGTGAAGGTCTGCCGCGTTCCCTTCACCCATCCCGACGCCGCGGTGCTCGTGGACGAGGTGCAGGCGGAGTACACGATGAGGTACGGCGGCCCGGACGAGACGCCGCTCGACCCTTCGATGTTCGACCCGCCGCAGGGTGCGTTCTTCGTCGGGTACCTGGACGGCCGTCCCGTTGCCATGGGTGGCTGGCGCTTCCGAGGGGACGTCTCGGCGTTCGACCAGTCGGCGGTCACCGAGATCAAGCGGATGTACGTCGCACCGCGAGCACGTCGAAGCGGCCTCGCCCGGCGGGTGCTCGGGCACCTCGAGACCACCGCCCGGGACGCCGGCGCAGCAGCCATGGTGCTCGAGACCGGCATCGAGCAGCCCGAGGCGATCGCGCTCTACCTCTCCTCCGGGTACAGCCCCGTCGAGGGCTTCGGCCACTACAAGTGGTCGGCGAAGTCGCGGTACTACGGCAAGCTCCTCTGACCCGGCGTCACCGGGGATTGACCAGGAGGAGGTCGATGAAGGTCTTCTCCAGGGGGCTCGTGATCGCGGTGAAGAGGGCGTCGACGCGTTCTTGGTAGGTCGTGCCCGTGTCGTGGGGGTAGGGGTCGACGGGTTGTTCGCTGGCAGGAGTGGTGAAGGTGGAACCGTGGCGGCTGGTCCAGGTGTAGGAGCCGTCGGGGTTGCGTTCCACGTGGTAGCCGTCGGCGTGCTTGACCTGGTGGTGGCGTTCGCACAGGGGTTGCAGGTTGGCCGGGCAGGTCGTTCCGCGGGGGTGGGGGATCCGGTGGTCGCAGTGGACCAGGACCGCGGGGCGGGTGCAGCCGGGCCACACGCAGGTGTGGTCGCGGACGGTCACCGTGCGCCAGATCGGCTCGGTGGGCTGGTAGCTGGTGGTGGACAGCTCGCGGAAGTTGCCGACGTCGTCGGTGAGCATCCGGTACCAGGTCGAACCTTCCTGGGTGGCGACGTGGCGTGCGTAGTCGGCCGGCACCGCGATCCCGCCGGAAAGGATGCCGGGGGCGTTGAGAAGCCGAGCAGGGTGCTGATAGGGACGGTCACCGAGACCACCGGCCGGGCATAGCCACCCAGCGGGCCACCGTTGTCGGCGGTGAGCACCAGCGGGTGCAACGGGCACACCCGCGGCGCGCCGGGGTCACCGGAGCCAGCGGTGCCGTCGGGGTCGTGGTGTTCGACGTGCGCGCTGTCGGGGTCGGGGCTGGTGGCGCGGCAGGTCTTGTCGCAGCCCTGGTGGTGTTCGAGGTCGCGGTGGTGGCGGGCACGACCAGCGGCCGTGGATCAGGTCGCGCAGGCTGTCGACGCGAAGCTGGGCCAGGGTGCGGGTCTCCCCGAGGGGCCTGGGCGCGCTTCTTGGCGATCATGGTCAGCCTGGTCGGCGGTGAGCCCGTACATGCGCGGCCAGTGTGGTGACGAGGCAGCCCATCCCGGACTCGGGGTCGAGCCGCAGGCTGACCCGGCGCTTCTTGTAGGCCTGGGCGAAGGTCTCGGCGTCCTTGCGGCGGGGCAGCTTGAGCCGCTGCCAGCGGGCCGCGCGCAGGATCTTCGCCTTGGTCAACCGGCACAGCCCGCCATCGCGCTGTCGGGGTCCTCGTCCTCGCCGTCGGGGTCGTCGGGGTCAGGACAAAGGGGGTCGTGCTTGTCGAACCAGTCCTGGACCGCGGTCGCGAGGTGGCACGGTCCTCGTCGCTGGCGAGGTGGCACATCTGGTCCAGGCAGGTGGTGGCCCGGTGCACGTCGAGTCGGCCCGTCCGGCATCGGTCCCACAGCCGGGGCAGCCAGCGCCGGAGATCCCGGTGGTGTCGAGGTCGATCTGCACGGTGAGCTCGCCGATGCCGAGCAGGGGTGCGACCTCGGCCTGGGTCTCGCGGAGCGGGGTGATCTGGAACCAGCCCGTCCCCGGCTGCGGTCGCACACCCGCCCGCTCGGCCACCCTGCGGTCGTGGAAGTCGAGCAGCGCCTCCAACCGCGCCGCATGCGCCCGGTTCGCAGCCACCTGCGCGGTGACCATCGAGTCCAACAACCGCCGGTCCACCGCCGCCTCGGCGTCCAGGGCCGGCGTCGGTGGCTGCAGCCCGTCGGCGGCGGCCCCGTCGGTGGCGGCTCCGTCGGAGCGTCCGTGGTCATCGACACCTCCGGGCACTCGAACATCTGTTCGAACAAACCTAGCGTCGGCCACCGACATTTCCTGACAGACAGGTCACATCTGTTGATAACCGTGCCGACCGGGCACAGCCGTCGTACCGTCGAAGGCGTGGGGGGTAACGCCGGGCGCCCTGAAGACCTGCCCGGCCATCGCAAGACGGGGTTCGACGAAAGATGGAACTGCTACTGCTGTTCACCGCGCTTCTGATCGTGTCTCTGGCCGCCTCGATGGTGCATCGGCACCGCAAGGCCGCCGCTTGGGACCGCGAGCTCGATCAGGCCTTCGGAGCCGCCTCCGAGCGCGAAGTCCCGCGCCACGGCCACCTTTAGATTCGAGCTCAGGGGAGAGTCATCTGCAGACGTGTGTTGGTTCGTCGCCGGCGGACGGCACGAACACGATCTGCGCCCCCTCGGCCTCGAAGACGGCCCGTTCGGACGACTCAACAGTGAGCCGGCCCTCCTGGTACGGGTCGCCCCAGCCTGGGGGCGCACTCGCGCCAGATTCGTCGTACAGCGGGTTCGCGGCGTTCCACCATCGACCACCGATGCGAGCGCTTTCGACGCCGCAGTGGGTGTAGACGGAGAAGGTGACCGGCTCGCCTTCCGGCGGGAGCGTCTCGGAATAGGCGGCTTCCCGTTCCTGGGTGGGCCGGCTGTCACCGCCACCGTGCCGCCTCAGCTGGGATGGCCAGGACTTCTGGGGTACCGCCTCCGCAACGTAGACGGCGCCCCATTCGGCGTCATCGGTGGTCACTGCCACACCGGGGTCCACGTCTTTCACCGCGTACAAATTCACCGTGTCGACGGCTTCAGCGGAGATCCCGCCGCACCCGATGACATCCGCATCCCCGAGAGCCTTCCCCGGCGGCGCGGACTGGTTCACAGCGTTGTGCGGCCTGTAGACGACGCCTTGGTAGCGGATACGCCCGTTGCAGCCGCCCTCGGAACCTTGGGCATCGCCGGTGTCGGCGCAGCCTCCAGCCAGGGCAACGGTGAGGACCAGGACCGCCAAGGCCACCTGGTTGGTCACTGACGACATCCCGTTCGTCCGAACCATCCCAGCCCCCTGACCGTCGTCGCCGCGTCAACACTCTGACGCACGCAGCACGACCGTGGTTCCGTCGCTCACGCCCAGTCGGGGTTCCAGCCTGCGATGTCCTCCGCCTTGCGCTCGCCGGGACCGACGTACACCGCCGAGGGGCGGATCAGGCGACCGGTCCGCTTCTGCTCGAGGATGTGGGCCGACCAGCCACCCGTGCGGGCGCAGGTGAACATCGACGTGAACATGTGCGGGGGCACCTCGGCGAAGTCGAGCACGATCGCGGCCCAGAACTCGACGTTGGTCTCGAGGACGCGATCGGGGCGGCGCTCACGCAGCTCTGCGAGTGCCGCCTTCTCCAGCTCCTCGGCCACCTCGTAGCGGGGTGCGGACAGCTCCTGTGCGGTGCGCCGCAGCACCCGGGCGCGCGGGTCCTCGGCGCGGTACACCCGGTGCCCGAAGCCCATCAGGCGCTCCTTGTTGTCGAGCAGCTCCTTGACGTAGGCGCGCGCGTCCCCGCGCCGCTCGACCTCCTCGATCATGCCGAGAACACGGGAGGGGGCGCCGCCGTGCAGCGGGCCGCTCATCGCACCGATGGCTCCGGAGAACGCGGCGGCCACGTCCGCGCCGGTGGAGGTGATCACGCGGGCGGTGAAGGTGGAGGCGTTCATGCCGTGCTCCGCGGCGGAGCTCCAGTAGGCGTCGATCGCCTTCACGTGCTTGGGGTCCGCCTCGCCCTTCCAGCGGATGGTGAACCTCTCCGCCAGCGTCTGGCCCTTGTCCACCTCACGCTGGGAGACGACCGGCTTGTCCAGCCCTCGGGCCGCCTGTGCGGCGTACGAGAGCACCATGACCGCGACGCGGCTGAGGTCCTCACGGGCCTGCTCGTCGGAGATGTCGTAGGTCTGCCGCATCCCGAACGCCGGCGCGAGCATCGCGACGGCTGCCTGGACGTCGACCCTGATGTCGCCGGAGTGGATCGGGATGTTGTACGGCTCGGCCGGGGGCAGGCCCGGCTCGTAAGCACCGTCGATGAGCAGGCCCCAGACCTTCTCGAAAGGCACCCGGCCGACGAGCTCCTCGATGTCGACACCGCGGTAACGAAGAGCAGAGCCCTCCTTGTCGGGCTCGGCAATCTCGGTCTCGAACGCAACGACGCCCTCAAGGCCGTGCTGAACCTCGCTCATGTCTCTCCTTCGTCCGCGTGTGGCCAACAGGGCATTCTGCCCCGCCGGGTGTCGCATAGTCACGTCGGGCGTCTCCCGAGGGCACTACATTCGTCCCCGTGGACGCGCGAGAGCTCAGTGACCTCCGCCGGGAGTACGCCGCCGGCGGCCTGAACGAGACGGACCTCGAGCCGGACCCGGTGAGCATGTTCCGCCGGTGGATGCACGACGTGGTGCGCGCCGGACTGCACGAGCCGAACGCGTTCGTGCTGGCCACGGCGGGGTCCGACGGTACGCCGACCTCGCGGATCGTCCTCCTCAAGGGCATCGACGAGCGTGGCTTCGTCTTCTTCACCAACTACGCCTCCCGCAAGGGGGCCGAGATCTCGGCCAACCCGCGCTGTGCCCTGCTCTTCCCGTGGCATCAGCTCGAGCGGCAGGTCCGCGTCGAAGGTGCGGCGATCCCGCTGAGCGACGCGGAGAACGACGGCTACTTCGCCACCCGGCCGCGGGCCTCGCAGATCGGTGCCTGGGCCTCACCCCAGTCGGAGGTGGTGGCCGACCGGGCCACGCTCGACGCCCGCTACGCGGAGGTGGCCGGGAGGTACGCCGAGGGCGACGTGCCGCGGCCCCCGCACTGGGGCGGGTACTGCGTGGCACCGGAGGTCGTGGAGTTCTGGCAGGGCCGGCTGGGTCGCATGCACGACCGGTTGCGCTACCGCCGGGTCTCGACGGGCTCGAACGCCGCGACGGGCTGGGTCACGGAGCGGCTCGCCCCCTGAGGCCGGGGTCATACGCTGGGAGGTATCCCAAGGAAAGGGACTCGCCGATGTTGGTCCGCCTGCTCAAGACCTACCTCGAGCCCTACCGCGGCGCGCTCATGGCGGTCGTGCTCCTCCAGTTCCTGGGGACCATGGCGGCGCTGTACCTCCCCACGCTGAACGCCGACATCATCGACAACGGCGTGGCCAAGGGGGACACCGGCTACATCGTCAGCACCGGCGCGGTCATGCTCGCGGTCGCGCTCGTCCAGATCGCCTGCACGGTGACGGCCGTCTACTTCGGCGCGCGCACGGCGATGGGGTTCGGCCGCGACGTGCGCGGCGGCATCTTCCACCAGGTCGGGTCCTACTCGGGGCGCGAGGTCGACCACTTCGGCGCCCCGTCGCTGATCACCCGCAACACCAACGACGTGCAGCAGGTGCAGATGCTCGTCCTGCTCGGCTGCACGATGATGGTCGCGGCGCCGATCATGATGGTCGGCGGCGTGGTCATGGCGATGCGTCAGGACCTGGGCCTCTCCTGGCTCCTCGCGGTCGCCGTGCCGGCGCTCGTGGCCACCGTCGGGTTCATCGCGTCGCGGATGCTGCCCGGCTTCCGCGTGATGCAGGAGCGGATCGACAGCGTGAACCGGATCCTCCGCGAGCAGATCACCGGCATCCGCGTGGTTCGGGCCTTCGTCCGCGAGCCCTACGAGACCCGCCGCTTCGGGGAGGCCAACACCGAGCTCACCGCGGTCGCGATCAGCGTCGGTCGCTGGATGGCGACGATGTTCCCCGCGGTGATGCTGATCCTCAACGTCTCCAGCGTCGCGGTGCTCTGGTTCGGCGGCCACCGCGTCGACGCCGGTCTGATGCAGGTCGGCTCCCTCACGGCCTTCCTCGCCTACCTCGTGCAGATCCTCATGTCGGTGATGATGGCGACCTTCATGCTCGTGATGGTCCCTCGGGCAGCCGTGTGCGCGGACCGGATCCACGAGGTGCTCGACACCGAGTCCTCCGTCGTACCTCCCGCGGCGCCGGTCACGCCCGACCGTCTCCGGGGAGACCTGGAGCTCAGGGACGTGGAGTTCAGCTACCCCGGCGCGAGCAGCCCCGTGCTGCGAGGCCTGTCCTTCACAGCCCGACCTGGTCGGACGACCGCCGTGATCGGCTCGACGGGGGCCGGCAAGACCACGCTGGTCAACCTCGTGCCCCGGCTGTTCGACACCACCGCCGGCGGTGTGTACGTCGACGGGGTGGACGTGCGGCGCCTGGACGCGGAGGACCTGTGGAGCCGGATCGGGCTCGTGCCGCAGAGGGCATACCTGTTCTCGGGCACGGTCGCGAGCAACCTGCGCTACGGCAAGCCGGACGCGACGGAGGAGGAGATGTGGGCGGCGCTCGAGGTGGCGCAGGCCCGCGACTTCGTGGAGGCCATGCCCGAAGGTCTCGACGCCCCGATCGCGCAGGGCGGCACCAACGTCTCGGGGGGCCAGCGCCAGCGGCTCGCCATCGCCCGAGCTCTGATCAAGCGGCCCCGGATCTACCTGTTCGACGACTCGTTCTCGGCGCTTGACCTGGCCACGGACGCGAGACTGCGCCGGGCCCTGGCACCGCTCACCGCCGACGCGACGGTGCTGATCGTGGCGCAGCGGGTCTCGACCATCGTCGACGCCGACCAGATCCTCGTCCTCGAGGACGGCGTCGTCGTCGGCCGGGGCACCCACGACGAGCTGCTCGAGACCTGTGAGACCTACCAGGAGATCGTCGGGTCCCAGCTGACCGCGGAGGGCGCGGCATGAGCTCGGAGCGGATGAAGGAGACCGAGCGGGTCCAGGCCGGCCCGGGCCCCGGTCGTGGGCCCTTCGGCGGCGGCATGGTCGGCCAGAGGTCGGAGAGCTTCGGCCCGTCGGCCAGGCGGCTCGTCCACCGGCTCCGCCCCGAGCGCGCGAGGGTCCTCACCGTCATCGCCCTGGGAGTTCTCAGCGTCGGGCTCGCGGTGGTCGGCCCCAAGATCCTCGGTCGCGCGACCGACCTGATCTTCGCCGGACTGTTCGGCAAGGGGATGCCGTCGGGCATCACGAAGCAACAGGCGGTCGAGGCAGCGCGGGCTCAGGGCGAGACCCGGATCGCGGACATGCTCGCCCAGATGGACCACCTCGTGCCGGGCCAGGGCGTCGACTTCACCGCCGTCGGTCAGGTGCTCCTCCTCGCCCTCGGGGTCTACGTGGCCTCGGCTCTCCTGGGGTGGCTCCAGGGCTACCTCCTCAACGACGTCGTGCAGGGCACGGTGCTGCGGATGCGGGGCGACGTCGAGGAGAAGATCAACCGGCTCCCGCTGAGGTACTTCGACAAGCAGCCGCGTGGAGAGCTGCTCAGCCGCGTCACCAACGACATCGACAACGTCAGCCAGACCCTCCAGCAGACGATGAGCCAGCTGCTGACCTCGCTCCTGACGGTCGTGGGCGTCGTCGCCATGATGTTCTGGATCTCGCCGGTGCTGGCCCTCGTCGCCATGGTCACCATTCCTGTGAGCGTGCTGGTCACGAGCATGGTCATGAAGCGCAGCCAGCGGCTGTTCGTCGCGCAGTGGCGGCGCACGGGCCGGCTCAACGCGCACGTCGAGGAGGCGTTCACCGGGCACGCACTGGTCAAGGTCTTCGGCCGTCAGCGCGAGGTGGAGCGGGTCTTCGACGAGGAGAACGAGGAGCTGTTCGCGGCGAGCTTCGGCGCGCAGTTCGTCTCGGGCCTGATCATGCCGATCATGATGTTCATCGGGAACCTCAACTACGTGGTGATCGCGGTGCTCGGCGGCCTGCGGGTCGCGAGCGGGACGATGTCGCTCGGTGACGTCCAGGCGTTCATCCAGTACTCCCGCCAGTTCACCCAGCCCCTGACCCAGGTCGCGTCGATGGTGAACCTGCTGCAGTCCGGCGTCGCCTCTGCGGAGCGGGTCTTCGAGCTCCTCGACGCGCAGGAGGAGCCCGTGGAGGTGGCCCGGGCCGAGGCCGCGCCCCGGCAGCGCGGCGAGGTCGTCTTCGAGGGCGTCTCCTTCCGCTACGAGGAGGACACGCCGCTCATCGAGGACCTGTCCCTCGTCGCCAGGCCCGGCCAGACCGTCGCGATCGTGGGGCCCACGGGAGCGGGCAAGACCACGCTCGTGAACCTGGTGATGCGCTTCTACGACGTCGACGCAGGCCGGATCACGCTCGACGGCGTGGACATCTCGAAGATGCCCCGGGCCGAGCTGCGCTCACAGATCGGCATGGTGCTCCAGGACGCCTGGCTGTTCGGCGGGACCATCCGCGACAACATCGCCTACGGGCGGCCCGACGCCACGGAGGAGGACATCCTCGCTGCGGCCCGCGCGACGTTCGTGGACCGGTTCGTGCACTCGCTCCCGGACGGCTACGACACCGTCATCGACGAGGAGGGCAGCAACATCAGCGCCGGCGAGCGGCAGCTGGTGACGATCGCGAGGGCGTTCCTGTCCGACCCGGCGCTGCTGATCCTCGACGAGGCGACGAGCTCGGTCGACACCCGCACCGAGCTCCTCGTGCAGCACGCGATGGCGGCACTCCGAAGTGACCGGACCAGCTTCGTGATCGCGCACCGGCTCTCCACGATCCGGGACGCCGACCTGATCCTCGTGATGGAGGACGGCCGGATCGTCGAGCAGGGCACCCACGACGAGCTCCTCGCCACGGGCGGGGCCTACGCCGCCCTGTACGAGGCGCAGTTCGCGGCCCCCGCCGTGACCTGAGGGCGAGGCTGCCGAACTGCCTGCCTGGCCAGGAAACGCAGCGACCCGCAGACGTGTGCGGGTCCGCCGTCAGGGACGGCGGTCGCTCTCCGGTCGGACGTACCGGAGCGTCTGCGGGTCGGGTGACTGCTTGGTATTGCCAGCTGCCCACCGGTCTGGTGCCGAGGGCACAGTCGTGCTGGCCGGTGCGCTGCTAGCGAGCAGCCACCTCACGAGTCCGTAAAGAATTCACTACTGGACCACCTCCTTCCTCGTGTCCATCAAAGGTACGACGGCCACGGGGACCCCACAAGCGCATTTCCGGCGCACTGCGTTGGTTGCGGCAAGCAACTAATCTGCCTATAGTTGTCCACGGCAACTATCGACATGACGGAGAACCGGATGACCATCGCCCCCGACGTCTCGCGCGAGGCCGCCGCCGGCGAGCTCCTGCGTGCGCTGATCGGGCTCAAGGCGTGGTTCCGCGAGATCCAGCAGGGCGTGTACGACGGCCACTCGGCCGCTTCGCTGATGCTGCTCGCACTGCTCGAGCGCAGTGGCCCGTCCAGGGTCACCGACCTCGCCGAGGCCGCCCGGGTCGACGCCTCCGTGGTGAGCCGTCAGGCGGCCCATCTCGTGGCGGCGGGCCTCCTCGAGCGCACTCCTGACCCCCACGACGGCCGGGCCCACCGCCTCGGCATCGCACCCGCGGGGGCCGACGTGCTGCGGAGCGGGCGCGAGCGGCTCGTCTGCCTCCTCGTGGACCGCCTCGGCGACTGGGCTCCCACCGAGCTCGGGGAGTACGCCGCCGCCACGACCCAGCTGCTCGCGGACCTCACCGACCTCACCGGCCGGCACTGAACCAGCCCCCCGAACCACTCCCGAAACATCAAGGACCCACTTCAGTGACATCTTCCCCAGACACCACCTCGATCGAGGAGGCCGTGAAGCCGGCCGACCAGATGACCCACCGCGAGGTGCTCGAGGCGCTCTCCGGACTCCTGCTCGCCATGTTCGTGGCGATGCTCTCCTCGACGGTGGTCTCCAACGCGCTGCCTCGGATCGTCACCGACCTCGAAGGCACCGAGTCGGGCTACACCTGGGTCGTCGTGGCCACGCTGCTCACGATGACCGCGACCACTCCGATCTGGGGCAAGCTGGCCGACCTCTTCAGCAAGAAGGCCCTGGTCCAGGTCTCGCTCGTGATCTACCTCGCCGGCTCGCTCTTCGCCGGCCTCGCGCCGAGCATGGGCTTCCTGATCGGTGCCCGCGCGATCCAGGGCGTCGGCGTCGGTGGCCTCACCGCGCTCGTGCAGGTCGTGATCGCGTCGATCGTCGCGCCTCGTGAGCGCGGCCGCTACTTCGGCTACCTCGGAGCCACCTTCGCGGTGGCCACCGTCAGTGGTCCGCTCATCGGCGGTCTCATCGTGGACACGCCCTGGCTCGGCTGGCGGTGGACGTTCTTCGTGGGAGTGCCCTTCGCCGTGCTCGCCTTCGTCGTGCTCCAGAAGACGCTGCACCTGCCCACGGTCAAGCGCAACGTCTCCATCGACTACCTCGGTGCGCTGCTGATCTCCGCAGGTGTCTCCGTCCTGCTCATCTGGGTCTCGCTCGCCGGCAGCAGCTTCGAGTGGAAGTCCCTCACGACGGCCTGGATGGTGACGCTCGGCGTCGTGCTCCTGCTCGCCTTCGTGTACGTCGAGGGCGTGGTCGAGGAGCCGATCATCCCGCTGCGGCTGTTCCGCGACCGCACCACCAGCCTCGCAGTGTTCGCCTCGGTGATGGTGGGCGTGGCGATGTTCGGCGCGACCGTGTTCCTCTCGCAGTACTTCCAGATCGCCCGCGGCATGTCTCCCACCAGGGCCGGCCTCATGTCACTGGCGATGGTCGGTGGCGTGCTGGTCTCCGGCATCGCGAGCGGCCGCCTCATCTCCCGCACTGGTCGGTGGAAGCGCTACATCGTCGGCGGCGCGGTCCTCATGGTCGTGGGTCTCGGACTGCTCAGCACGATCGACGCCTCGGTCGGGCTGGTCCGGGTCGGCGCCTTCATGGCGGTCCTCGGCATCGGTGTGGGATCGGTGAACCAGAACCTCGTCCTCGTCGTCCAGAACAACGCGGCTCAGAAGGACATCGGTGCCGCGAGCTCGCTCGCCGCGTTCTTCCGCACCATGGGTGGCTCCATCGGGGTCTCCGCACTCGGCACCGCCCTGGGTCACAAGGTCAGCTCCGGCGTCGTCGAGGGTCTCGCCCGGCTCGGCATCACTCCGCAGGCCCAGGAAGGCAGCGCGTCCATCCCGGACATGTCCACCCTCCCGGCTCCGGTGCGCGAGGTGTTCGAGACCGCCTTCGCGGAGGCGACGGGTCACATCTTCTGGCTCGCGACCCCGTTCGCGGTCCTGGCTCTCCTCGCCGTCCTCATGATCCGCGAGGTGCCGTTGCGCACGACCATCGAGCGTGCCGACGAGCTCGAGAAGCCGCAGACGCCGGCCGCGCAGGTGGCCGAGCCCGCCCGCGCCTGAGACGCTTTGCCCGTGACCACGAAGACAGAGTCGCTGCTGCGCATCGAGGGAGAGCTCGGTGTGCTCCTGCACCGGGTGCGACGCCGTACGACGCAGAACGCCCCTGCCGTGCACCCCGACCTCCAGCCTGCCGCCCTGCCGGTGCTGGTGTTCGTCGTGGACAACGAGGGGGTTCGCGCCTCGAAGGTCGTGGAGCACTTCGGCATCGACAAGGGGGCGGTCAGCCGCCACGTCGTGCACCTGGAGTCGCTCGGGCTGCTCAGCCGCTCCTGTGACCCGGAGGACCGCCGCGCGCAGACGCTGGTCCCGACCGGCCTGGCCCGCGAACGGGTCGGGTCGGTCAGGACCGCACGTCGGCGCGACATGGCCGGCCGGCTGGCCGACTGGAGCGCCGAGGAGCTCGGCGCCCTCGCCGACCAGCTCGGCCGCTACAACGACTCGCTCGAGGCCTAGGCGGTCCGGAACCAGGCGGCCGTGTCGCGGGGCAGCCGGCCGTCCTCGAGCGGCGCGCTCGAGAGGACCAGCTCGCCGGCCTCGACGGGCACCGGGGCGGGGGAGGCGCCGCAGTTGAGGACGCAGACCAGCCCGCCGCCCCGGACGAACGCGAGGGTCTCCGGCGCGCTGTCGAGCACCGTGACCTGGTCGGGGAGGTCGTCGGTGGCCTCGCGGCGGGTGCGGAGGGCGAGCCGGTAGAAGCTCAGCGTCGAGTCGGGATCGCCCTCCTGCGCGGCGACGGTGAGGTCAGCCCAGGCGGCCGGCTGGGGGAGCCACGGCTGACCCTGGCCGGGGCCGAAGCCGAAGGGCGGCTCGTCGCCGGACCACGGGATCGGCACACGGCAGCCGTCCCGGCCGACCCCACCTCCGCGCAGCCAGGTCGGGTCCTGCCGTGCCTCGGGCGCGACGTCGATCTCCTCGAGGCCGAGCTCCTCGCCCTGGTAGATGTAGGCGCCGCCGGGCAGCGCGAGCATCGTCAGCAGGGCGGCCCTGCCGCGGGCGAGCCCCTGGGCTCCTCCGCCGTACCTGGTCACGTGGCGCACGACGTCGTGGTTCGACAGCACCCAGGTCGCCGCGGCGCCCGCGAGGCTCACTGCGTGGAGGCTGTCGTCGACGACCTGGCGGAACGACTCGGCCGACCAGGGAGCCTGGAGCCAGTGGAAGTTGAACGCCTGCTGGAGCTCGTCGGGCCGGATGTAGCGGGCCATCGACTCGGGGGTGTCGGTCCACGCCTCGGCCACGGCCATCCGCTCCCCGTCGTACTCGTCGAGGATCTTGCGCCAGCGGCGGTACACGTCGTGCACCTCCGGCTGGTCCCACATCGGGAAGGTCTCGCCCTCCTTGACGTCCTCCATCTCGACCGGTGTGTACAGGCCGTGGGCCACGTCGATGCGGAAGCCGTCGACGCCACGGTCGAGCCAGAAGCGCAGGATCGACTCGAACTCGTCACCGACCGCCGGGTTCCACCAGTTCAGGTCGGGTTGGGTGGAGTCGAACATGTGGAGGTACCACTGCCCGTCCTCCAGCCGCGTCCAGGCAGGTCCGCCGAAGACCGACTGCCAGTTGTTCGGCGGCGTCGACCCGTCGGGACCCTGACCGTCGCGGAAGACGTAGAGGTCTCGCTCAGGGTCGTCCGGGCCGGCGGCGAGCGCCTTCTGGAACCACTCGTGCTCGATCGAGGTGTGGTTGGGCACCAGGTCGACGATGACCCGGATGCCCAGCTCGTGAGCCTTGGCGAGCATCGAGTCGAAGTCGGCGAGCGAGCCGAAGAGCCGGTCTACGTCTCGGTAGTCGGCGACGTCGTACCCGTGGTCGTTCTGGGGCGAGGTGTAGAACGGCGTGATCCACACCGAGTCCACCCCCAGCTCGGCGAGGTAGGGCAGCCGCTGCTCGATGCCGGTCATGTCACCGATGCCGTCGCCGTCGGAGTCGGCGAAGCTGCGGACGTAGATCTGGTAGCAGACGGAGTGCTTCCACCAGGGGCTGGTCGCGGGGGTCTCAGAGCTGATTTGCACGATCCAATCCAAAGGAGCGGCAGGGCACCTGTCAAACGCGGGTCAGTTGAAGGCGGCGGGGTCGACCGCGATCCAGGTGTGACGCGCGCGTGCCACGATCCGGCCGTCGGAGTCGTAGACCGTGCTGGCGGTGAACGTCTTGCGCCCCTCGACCGCGATCTCGGCGCCCACCACGACGTGCGGCTCGCCCACGACCGGGAGGGCGTCGACGCGTGCGGCGATCTGCCCGAGCACGGACGGCCGTCCTTCGAGGTCGGTGGACCAGCCGCCGGCGCAGTCCAGCGACGCCCACGCCGTGCCGATGCTCACGCGCTGCACGCCGGGGTCGAGCAGGTCCGAGGCCTCGGCGAGGCTCTCGTGCGGCGTCCACGTCGAGGCCACCCGGCCGTCGCCCACGGGGCCGGCGAAGATCCGCAACCCGTCGCCCTCGGCCCGCTCGGGCCCGCACACGAAGCAACGGGGGAAGGGGTGTGACCTCAGGCCGGCGTAGGCGGTCATCGCCTCGGCGGCCCGGGCGGGGGAGACGTCCTCGACGGCGTCGAGCTCCTCGTCGGTGCACCGGGCCTCGGCCACCAGCGTCTCCCCCTGGAGCAGCCGGGTGGTCGGGCCCTCGTCGAGGTGCTCGACCGCCATCTGGGTGTCCAGCGGGGGCGGCTTGCGCAGGGTCACCTCGACGACCGGGCAGTCCTCCCGGCGGTGGGGGTGGTTGGCGAACCGCCCGGCGAGCAGCCCGGCCGTGTAGCCGCCGTTGCCCGAGCTCGTGGGGCCGCAGAAGCGGGCAGGGACCAGCAGGGCACTGTCAGTGGCCGGCATCGTGCATCAGCTCTTCAATCGTTCCAGTCGCGCCAGCGCCTCCCGGCGCTCCTCGGCATGGTCGAGCAGCGGGGGCGGGTACCCGTCGGGGAGCCCGCCCGGCTGCGTCGAGGGCTCATGAATGTACGCCTTGTCCACATCGCGCAGCTCCGCGACCCACCGGCGCAGGTAGGTGCCGTCCGGGTCGAACTTCCTGCCCTGCGAGGTCGGGTTGAAGACCCGGAAGTACGGCGCCGCGTCGGTGCCGCATCCTGCCACCCACTGCCACCCGTGCTGGTTGGAGGCCAGGTCGCCGTCGACGAGCCACCGCATGAAGTGCCTCGCGCCGTGCTGCCACTCCAGGTGCAGGTCCTTGACCAGGAAGCTCGCCACGATCATCCGCACGCGGTTGTGCATCCAGCCCGTCGCGCGCAGCTGGCGCATGCCCGCGTCGACGAGGGGGAAGCCCGTGCGGCCCTCCTGCCAGGCGACGAGGTCGTCCCCGGGCTCGTCGTACTCCATCCCGGCGAACTCCTTGCGGAGGTACTCCCGCGCGCTGTCGGGCCGGCGGTTCAGCACGTCGGCGTAGAACTCGCGCCAGGCGAGCTCGTTGCGGAAGGTCGCCGCGCCCTTGCTCCGCAGGCGTCCCAGGTCGGAGAGCAGGGTGCGCGGGTGGACCTCTCCCCACTTGAGGTGGACCGACATGCGCGAGGTCCCGTCCAGGTCGGGGCGGTCGCGCGTCCCGTCGTACTCGGCCACGACCTCGAGGAACTCCCGCCAGCGCCTGCGTGCTGCCTCCTCTCCGGCGGCGGGCAGCGTGAGCCCGTCCGGCAGCGCGACCTCGGGGACTCCGTCGGAGCTCGCCTCCACCCAGGTCTGCCCGGGCGAGGGACGGTCGGCGGGACCACGCCAGCCGTGCTCCGCCCAGGCGCGGGAGAACGGCGTGAACACCTTGTAGCCCTCACCGCTGCCGTTGACGACCCGGCCGGGTGCCACGGCGTACGGCGAGCCGGTGCGGCGAAGCTCGACCCCTCGCTCGGCCAGGGCCTTCTCGACCGCGAGGTCACGCTGCGAGCCGTAGGGGCCGAAGTCCGAGGCCACGTGGACCGAGGAGGCGCCGACCTCCTCCGCCGCGCGTGCAACCTCCCGGACCGGGTCGCCGTGGCGTACGACGAGACGGCCGCCGACCGAGTCGTCGAGAGCGGCGAGGGACGCGGCCAGGTAGGCACGGCGGGAGGGGCCTGCCGGGTCCCAGAGCCGGGGGTCCACCACGAACAGCAGGAGTACGCCGGAGGCGGCGCACGCCTCGAGCAGCGCGGGGTTGTCCTCGAGCCGGAGGTCGCGGCGGAACCACATCACGGCGGGGGCGGCGTGCTCGCTCATTGTTCCAATGTGCCAGCGCGCCCAACCCATAGGACACAATGACCGGGTGAGCGACCTGATCGACACCACCGAGATGTACCTCCGCACCATCTTCGAGCTGCAGGAGGAGGGCATCGTCCCGCTGCGCGCGCGGATCGCGGAGCGGCTGCACCAGAGCGGGCCGACGGTCAGCCAGACGGTGGCTCGCATGGAGCGCGACGGGCTGCTCACCGTGGAGGGGGACCGCCACCTCCAGCTCAGCGAGGAGGGGCTGCGCCTGGCCACCCGCGTCATGCGCAAGCACCGGCTGGCGGAGCGTCTGCTCACCGACGTCATCGGCCTCGACTGGGAGCTCGTGCACGCCGAGGCCTGCCGGTGGGAGCACGTCATGTCCGAGACCGTCGAGCGTCGCCTCGTCGAGCTGCTCGACCACCCCACCGAGTCGCCCTACGGGAACCCGATCCCGGGGCTCGACGAGCTGGGGGAGACCGGCAACGGCGAGGAGTTCATGCACGACGTGGAGCCCCTCGACCGGGTGGCCACGGGCCCGGACGGGGTGCGGGTGCTGGTGCGCCGGATCAGCGAGCCGATCCAGACCGACGAGGCGATGATGGCCGCGCTGCGCCGGGTGGGCGCCCTGCCGGACAAGGTCGTGACCGTCACCGCCGGTGCCGAGGGCGTGCTGGTCGGCAGCGGCGGCGAGACCGCGGAGCTCGACGCCGAGGCGGCCTCCCACGTGTTCGTGCGGCGCCTCTGACCCCCGCGTGTCGCTGATCCGCCCGTAGCCGCGCCGCTCTGGTTGGATGGGGCGCATGTTGCGGGAGGGAAGACAGGTCGACGTCGTCGGCCTGACCAAGATGTTCGGTGGATTGAAGGCGGTCGACGACCTGACCTTCTCGGTGCGTCCGGGGGTGGTCACCGGCTTCCTCGGCCCCAACGGCTCGGGCAAGACCACGACGCTCCGCTGCGTGCTCGGCCTGCTCCGGCCGACCTCGGGCCACGCGACGATCGGCGGCGTGCCCTACAGCGGGCTCGACGACCCGATCGGCACGGTGGGCGCCGCGCTGGAGGCCTCCAGCTTCCACCCGGGCCGCTCGGCTCAGGCACACCTCGAGGTGATGGCCCTGGGTGCGGGCATCGACACCGCGCGAGCGCAGCAGATGCTCGCCCAGGTAGGGCTCACCGAGGTCGCGGGCAAGCGGGTCGGCGGGTTCAGTCTCGGCATGCGTCAGCGCCTCGCTCTCGCGGCCGCGCTGCTCGGTGACCCCGAGGTGCTCCTCCTCGACGAGCCGGCCAACGGGCTCGACCCGGCCGGCATCGCGTGGCTGCGGCAGTTCCTGCGCGCCCTGGCCGCCGAGGGACGCACCGTCCTGGTCTCCAGCCACGTCCTGAGCGAGGTGCAGCAGACCGTCGACGAGGTGGTCGTGCTCTCCCGGGGCCGCCTGGTGCGGCA
Source organism: uncultured Actinomycetota bacterium (assembly GCA_963739785.1). GTDB lineage: Bacteria > Actinomycetota > Actinomycetes > Propionibacteriales > Nocardioidaceae > Nocardioides_C. The sequence goes on from CAVUBO010000002.1 coordinate 215,244, forward strand.
GGGCCGGCTCGCGGACCTCGACAGCGGGCCGCGGGAGGTGCTCCTGCGCACCCCCGAGCCCGAGAGGCTGCGCGACGTGCTCGCCGGGTTGGACATGACCGTGGTCGGCACGGACGAGTCCGGCCGGCTCCGTGTGACCGGGGGGACGATGCAGGAGGTCGGCCACGCCGCCTTCGAGGGCGGGGTCGAGCTGCACGAGCTGACCGCGGAGGCGAGCCGGCTCGAGCGCGTCTTCCTGGAGCTGACCGAAGGAGGCCGGGCATGAACGCGCTGCTGCGTGCGGAGCTCAAGAAGATCGTCTCGACCCGGCTGTGGTGGGGACTGCTCCTCGGCGCCCTGCTGTTCAGCGTGATCCAGTCGGTCGCCAACGCAGTGGTGGCCGGGATGGACACCGGGACCGGCGGTGGGACCATGCCCGAGCTGGGCACCGCCGAGGCGGTCCGCTCGGTCTACCCGATGGCGATGTTCAGCGGCACCTACGTCTTCGCGCTCGTCCTCGGCATCACCGGGATGACCGGGGAGTACCGCTACCAGACGATCACCTCGACCTTCCTGGTCTCGCCGCGCAGAAGCCGCGTGGTGGTGGCGAAGATCCTGGCCCACGCGCTGATGGGACTGGTGTACGGCGTGCTCGCGCTGCTCGCGGTGCTCGTCGCGGGTGGCACCACGATGGCGATCCGTGGTTACGGCCTCGGTCTCGACGCCGACCGGCTCTGGGTCACGATGGGCCTCGCGGTGGCGGCGATCGCGATCTGGACGGTGCTCGGCATCGGCATCGGCACCCTGATCCGCAGCCAGATCGCGGCGATCGTGGTCGCCATCCTGGTCACGTTCCTGATCGAGCCGCTGCTCACCTTCGCGCTCGCGGCGGCGGACCTCGACTGGCTGGTCAAGTGGCTGCCGTCCAACGCCTCGTCGGCCCTGATGGCCCCGGGGAACGTGATGCTCGACTACCTCGAGTGGTGGGCCGGCGGGCTGGTGCTGCTGGCCTACGGGCTGGTGCTGGCCGGGCTGGGCGTGGTGCTCTCGGTCCGCCGCGACGTCTCCTGAGCCTCTCCGGCGTCGGCCAGCGCAGTCAGGAAGTCCGCGCAGCCCAGGTCGAGCTTGTGGGTCGCCAGGTCGTCGCCGCGGGTGGCGCCGCGGTTGACGATGACGACCGGCCTCCCCAGCTTGGCGGCATGTCTGACGAAGCGCAGACCCGACAGCACCGTGAGCGACGAGCCGGCGACGAGCAGGGCGTCGGTGGACTCCACGGCGTCATAACCGCGCTGGACCCGGTCCTTCGGCACGTTCTCGCCGAAGAACACGACGTCGGGCTTGAGCACGCCTCCGCAGACCTCGCACGCCGGGACCTCGAAACCCCCGGTGCTCTCGAGCTCCACGTCGCCGTCGGGGCGTGAGGCCGCTGACTGGTGGGCTGCCGCGAAGCCCGGGTTGAGCAGCCGCATCCGCTCCTGGAGCGCCACCCGACCGCTCCGGTGCCGGCAGGCGAGGCAGACCACGTCGGCGATCCTGCCGTGCAGTGCGCACACCGTCGGAGTGCCCGCTCGTTCGTGCAGCCCGTCGACGTTCTGGGTGATCAGGAGGTCGGTCCTGCCCGAGGCGCCAAGCCTCGCCAGCGCGTGATGGGCGGGGTTGGGCACCGCGTGCCGCATCCGCGACCAGCCGAGGAACGAGCGTGCCCAGTAACGCTGCTGCGCGGCCGGCCCAGAGACGAACTCCTGGTAGGTCATCGGCGTGCGGACGGGTGCCCCGGGGCCTCGGTAGTCCGGGATGCCCGAGTCGGTGCTGACCCCGGCCCCGGTCAGCGTCGTGAAGCGCCGGGTGGCGAGCAGGTCGAGCGCAGGATGCACGCCGTCCAGGGTACGTGGGCCCGCCCCGGGGGTGGTTCAGACAGACATGCCGGATCTTCGGGACCTAACAGCAGGAACCCCGCGCGCGGCACGACTTGCTCCCCTTACCCTCGGGGGCATGCGCTCTGAGTGGGTACCCGTGTCTGCCGCGGCCCTCGTGACCGGGGTGATGGCGCTCATCCTGGGACAGATGCTCAACCCAGGGGGCAGCGAGTCCTCGCCGGCCGGGCAGATGCTGGTCGCCGCGGAGTTCCCCGGGCGCTGGTTGGCGATGAGCATCCTCTTCTTCGGTGGCGCCGCCGCCATGGTGCTCGGGATGCCGGCGGTGATGACGCTCTTCCAGGAGCGCCGCGGCCGCGGCCTCGGCATGACGGGCGTCGCGGTGTTCACCGTCGGCTGCGTGGGCGTGGGCGGCCTCTCCGCGCTGATGCTCATGTTCCGGGCGCTGGCACTCCAGACCCTGGCCACCGCAGCGCCCGACGCCCGGGAGATCAACCTGGTCACCGCGTCGCTCGACGACCCGGGCCTGAAGGTCAGCCTCAGCGTCTGGGTCTACGGCTTCATCGCCGGCGTCCTGCTGATCGCCCTCGGCCTGTTGCGGGCCAAGCAGGTGCCGAACTGGGTGCCGGGCCTGCTGTTCGCCTTCACCGCCATGCAGGTCGTGATCCCGATGCTCGGCGAGGGCACCGACGCGCGCATCGCCTCGGCGGTCGGCCTGATCCTGCTCGCCGGCGGGTTCACCGGGATCGCCACGAACGCGACCAACCCCAGGACGACCACCACGCCGCTCACGCACACGCTGGCCTAGGTTCGGCAGGCGCCGCCCTCACGGCTCGACGAGGGGGACGAAGGAGTACCAGCCCTCGTGGGCGACCTGCGGGTCGCCTGTCGTCCGACGTACGACGGTCATCCGGCCGCGCACCGGCACCACCATGAGGCCGCCGACCACGAGCTGGTCGAGGAGGTCCAGCGGGACCCGGCTCGCCTCGGCCGAGACCAGCACCCGGTCGTACGGCGCCCGCTCCGGCGCCCCGAGCACGTCCTCGCGGGCCTGCTCGATGCAGGCCCACGGCATGGAGTACGACGCGAGGTTCTCGCGCCCCCACGTCACGAGCTCGGGCACGATCTCCATGCCCACGACCTGCCCCTCGGGGCCGACGAGGTCGCCGAGCAGCGCCGTCGTCCAGCCCGACCCGCAGCCCACGTCGAGGACGCGTAGGCCCGGTCCCACCTCGAGCAGGTCGAGCATCGCCCGCACGGTGCTGGGCTGGCTGTTCGTCTGGCCGTACCCGATCGGCAGCGCCGCGTCCTCGCCCGCGAAGCCGTGCTGGCCCGGGGGCAGGAAGTCGACGCGACGGACCCGTTCGAACGCCGCGTCGAGCCGCTCGGGACTGGTCACGCGTACCGCGCGGCGGCGCGCTCGCGAGCCTTGGCCGCCTCGACGTCGCGGTTCTTCGGCGGCGCGGACGTGGTCAGGCTGTCCAGGAGCCGCCGCGTCGTCTCGGTGACCTCCTGGACGGCGCGGTCGAAGGCCTCCTGGTTGGCCTGCGACGGGTCTCGTGCTGCCGCTGACCTTGCGCACGTACTGCAGGGCGGCGGACTGCACCTCCTCCGGCGTGGCGGGTGGCTCGAAGTTGTGCAGGGTGCGGATGTTTCGGCACATGCTGCGAGCCTACGACGGGTCGACGACCTGCACAGTCCCTCGCGCGACCAGCGCCACCCGCCCGTCCTCGAGGGGAAGCACGCGTACCGCGTAGCCGTCCCGTCCGGGAAGCAGGTGGGTCGCGCGCCTCGAGAGCTGTCCGTCCGGGCCGATCACGAGCTCGGCGACGCGGGTGTGGCCACCCCAGTCGCGACACGGTGGCGAAGGCGGTACGGCGGTCGGGCAGGTAGGTGAAGGCGCGCGGGTCCCACGCCGCCGTGAACTCCGTGTGGCGCCTGAACATCTCGGTGTCCACCCGGCGTGGGTTCGCGAGGTCGGCGAGGTCGAACACCGCCGCCTGGGCTCCGCGGGTGCGGCCGTCACGGCTCGCGTCCTGGCCGAGCCCGAGGAGCAGGTCGCTCCCGAGGGGGTGCAGGTAGGAGGAGAAGCCCGGGATCTTGAGCGCGCCCAGGACCCGGGGCGCGGCCGGGTCGGAAAGGTCGAGCGTGTAGAGCGGGTCCACCTGACGGAAGGTGACGACCACCGCGATCTCCCCGAACCAGCGCACGGACTGGATCTGCTCGCGGATGCCCATCCGGCCGACGCGACCGACCTCCACCAGGTCGCCGCCACGCTCCTCGAGCACGACGACCGCGTTCTCCCTGGGGTTCCAGGGGTTTCGCCCGAGAGCCGTCGCGACGCGCAGCCGCCCGTCGTGCTCACTCAGGGACCAGCGGTCTCGGAGCTGTCCCGGCACCTCGCCGGTGCCGACGTAGGAGGTCTCTGGCCCGTCGAGCGCGAACGCGTGGACGTCCGTGGTCGGGGGCTCCTCGTCGGCGTCCCCCCACCAGCCCCAGCGCGAGGAGGTCAGGTAGAGCCGGTCTGCCGAGGAGTAGACGAGGTCGCTGCTCGTGGTGACCGCGGTGGTACGACGGTCGGCAGGGTCGGCCGGGTCGAGGGTCACGACCGTGACGGTGCCGTAGCCCGAGCTGTCCTCGGGGTGTGCGACGTCCTGGCAGTCGACCAGCGGCGACGAGGAGCCGTCGCTGCTCACCGTCGGGAGCCAGTCCTCGATGTCGCTCTCGCGCACGCGGCGGCGGTTCTCGACGCGGGCCTCGCGGGGAGTCCGGCCCCGGCGCGGTTGGACGAAGTCGATCGCCGGTGTGGACGTGGAGACGACGAGGCGGACCACGTCGCCGTACTGGCGCGCGGACACGAGGTTGCCGTCGAAGGTCGTGTCCTCCTCGATCCGGGGCGCGGAGGGGTCGCTCACGTCGACGACGAGCGCGCGGGTGGTCGCCTCCCAGAACCCGCTGGGTCCGGCCGCGACGTCGACCGGGACCGGCCCGTGCCACCCCGTTTCGGTGGCCCCGAGCACGACGAGGCGGTCGCCGACCCAGAGCAGCTCGGCGTTCCCCATGCGGGGCAGCCGCAGGCTCGACAGCGCGCGCGGCTGCTCGCCGCCGGCGTCGGTCAGCAGCAGCTGCCTGCCCCGCACCGCGGCCACCAGGGATCCGTCCGTCTTGGCCAGGTCCGGCTCGTCGACCCCGGCCTCCTGGACGTTGGTGCCGGTGGGCCCGTTGGCGACCGCGTCGTCCGGCGCGGAAGCGACCTCGGCGGTGGCGGCCATCGCGCGGTCCTCGACCAGCACCGGACCCCAACGGTTCCCGAGGCCCCAGGCGGTGACGTGCGGGAGCGCCGCCTCGACGTACCACTGACGGAGCTCCTCGCAGCCGGTGAACGGTGTCAGCTCGGTCGCTGCCGCGGGAGGCATGACCACGCTGCCGACCAGGCCTCCGGTCGGTCCCACGGCCCCGGTGAGCAGCGCGGTGGCTGTGATGGTGGCGGTCGCGCCGATGCCGATTCCTGCCCAGGTACGTCGTCGCACGATGACTCCTTCCGTCATGTGGTGGGACGCACGTTGTCGCGGAGCGGTTCCACCCCTCAGAGTGGGACCCCATGAGCCAGGATCAGAGCGGCACACGTGACCACGACCTCGTCCTCTTCGGCGCCACCGGGTTCACCGGCGGTCTCACCGCGGAGTACCTCGCCCGGCACGCGCCGAAGGACTGCCGGTGGGCGCTCGCCGGCCGCAACCGGGCCAAGCTCGAGGCGGTCCGCGACCGGCTTGCGGCGATCGACTCCTCGCTCGGGGACCTCCCGCTGCTGCACGCCGACGTCACCGAGCCCGAGTCGCTGAAGGCCGTCGCGGAGTCCGCGCGCGTGGTCATCACGACGGTCGGGCCCTACATCGAGTACGGCGAGCCGCTGGTCGCCGCCTGCGCGGAGGCCGGCACCGACTACGTCGACCTCACCGGGGAGCCGGAGTTCGTCGACCGGATGTACGTCGCGCACCACGAGCGCGCGAAGGAGACCGGTGCGCGGATCGTGCACGCGTGCGGCCTGGACTCGATCCCGCACGACCTCGGTGCCTGGTTCACCGTTCAGCAGCTGCCCGAGGACGTCCCGCTGCGCGTACGCGGGATGTTCCGCGCCGGCGGCAGGCTCTCCGGTGGCACCTTCGCCTCGGCCCTGACCGCCTTCTCGCGCGCCCGGCAGATGCAGCAGGCGGCCGCCGAGCGACGCAGGGCCGAGCCCCGTCCCGCCGGCCGCAAGGTGCGTGCGACGGCCCGGCGCCCGCACCGCGACGGACAGACCGGCTGGTGGCTCGTGCCGCTGCCCACCATCGACCCGCTGGTCGTGAAGCGGTCGGCTGCGGCGCTCGACCGGTACGGCCCGGACTTCGAGTACGCCCACTACGCGGCCGTGAAGCGGCTCCCTGTCGTCATGGGCGGCATCGCAGGCGTGGGGGCCCTCATGGCCGCGGCGCAGGTGCCTCCGCTGCGGCGGTTCCTGATCTCGAAGGTCCCACAGGGCGAGGGGCCGAGCGAGGAGCGGCGAGCCAAGTCGTGGTTCCGGATGCGCTTCGCCGGTGAGGGGGGTGGCCGGCGCGTGGTCACGGAGGTCTCCGGTGGTGACCCGGGCTACGGCGAGACGGCCAAGATGCTCGCGGAGTCGGCGCTGTGCCTGGCCTTCGACGACAACCCGCCCGTGGCCGGCAACGTCACGACGGCCGTGGCGATGGCCGAGAACCTCGTCGACCGGCTCGTGAAGGCCGGTATCCGGTTCGATGTGCTAGAGACCACATAGTCCGTCTGGCCCGGTTTCGGACGTTCCTCTGCGCCGCCCTCGCCCCCTTCCTACGGTGGGAAGCGGGGACAGAGGGGGACGAATGAGGGGCTCTGCAGGAACTCGCCGGGTCGGTACCACGATCCTTGCGGGGGCGGCGGCCGCGTTGATGACGCTGGTCGCGGGGACGTCCGCTCCGGTGGAGCAGGCAGTTCACGTCGGCCCGCGCGCGAGACCCGCTGCCGCCGAGGCGCAGTTCTTCGCGATGGCGAGCCGCTCCGGCGTCCGTGCGGCGATGCTCGAGCAGGTGGACCCCGAGACCTTCATGGAGGACGAGGTCGCCGCCCGGCAGAAGGACGAGGTCGCGGTCTCCTCGCCGAAGGGCACCCGGGTGTGGACGGTGAGCGCGCTGAGCGAGCACGGTCTGCCGAGGGCCGCCGAGCGGGCCTACCGTCACGCCGCCGCACAGCAGGCGTTGCGCGACCCTGCCTGTCAGCTGCCGTGGACCCTCCTCGCCGGCATCGGCCGGGTCGAGTCCGACCACGGCAGGTACGCCGGGTCGCGGCTCGGCAGCGACGGCCTGAGCCGTCCCCGGATCATCGGGGTCGCGCTCGACGGCGCCGGCCCGGTCGCCGCGATCCGCGACACCGACCGCGGCAGGCTCGACGGGGACCGGGTCTGGGACCGTGCGGTCGGGCCGATGCAGTTCATCCCCTCCACGTGGGCGTCCGCGGCGCAGGACGGGGACGGTGACGGGCACAGGTCGCCTCACGACCTCGACGACGCCGCGGCAGCGGCAGCGTCGTACCTCTGCTCCGGGCCGGGCAGTCTCCTGGATCCCGGTGCCCGGGCCGCGGCGATCTACCGCTACAACCAGGACGAGTACTACGTCGCGCTGGTGCAGGCCTTCGAGGTCGGCTACCGCACGGGCGTCTTCGTCCTGCCTTCGCCGCCGGTGGACGAGGAGCAGCCGAAGCGGCACCACAAGCGGAGAGACCGGGAGCGCGGCGCCCACGCGCGTGACGTCGGACCGGCCGGGGAAGAAGCATCCGGAGAAGCACGCGGGGAAGAAGGAGCCCGGCAAGCGCGGCGAAGCCGGACGAGCCCGCGGGCAACGGTTCGAAGCCGCAGCCGGGCCAGAGCCCCAAGCCGAGCCCCAAGCCGAGCCCGACGCCGAAGCCGCCACAGCCGGTCACGGTGGAGGCCGTGCTCACCTTGGCGGAGGGCGACGTACTACCTCGGAGACCAGCCGCTCGACCTCGGCATCGTCGGCCAGCTCGCCGACCCGGCCGTCGGCGACTTCGACGGTGACGGGAACGTCGAGACGAACGGGGGCGAGCTCGCCGGGATGGTCGGCCAGAAGGTGACGATGACGGTCGTGACGCTCGACAGCGGGAAGCTCGGCATCTACAGCGTCAACGGTGTCTCCCTCTCCTGAAACGGTCGCATTTCGCCAGCTGTGTAACCGATTCCGTACGCCGTCGTTGAACGCACCAAGGTAAAGAAACCTCGCGTGCGAAGGCGACGAACCATGACTCGACAGCCTCTTCTCGGTGCACCGGCGGGGGTGGTGCCTGCCGTGGTCCGGGTCCTTGCGGTGCTCGCCGCACTCACCCTGGCCGTCGGGTGCTCGACGGCGGACGCCAAGGACACACAGGACGCGGTCGCGTCGTACGAGTCCGCACTCGCGCCGCTGAAGAAGCGGTCCGACGTACTCGAGGAGCGCTTCGCCGCGGCGCAGGGGGAGGACTACACCGGCCCGGAGCAGGTGCGGGAGGTGCTCGTCGAGATCATCCCGGAGTACGCCGAGCTGCTCGAGGAGACGCGGGACATCGAGGTCGAGGGTCGCGCGCTGGAGGAGGCGCACGAGGCCCTGATCCAGAGCCTCGAGCTGCAGCAGAGCGGCCTGGAGATGGCGCTCCGCGGCATGGAGGAGGGTGACGCCGCCGAGGTGGCGAGGGCAGGGCGTGCCCTGGAGAAGGCGCAGGCGCTGGTGGAGGAGCACCGCGCCCTCCTGGCCGACGCCCGAAGCTGAGCTCTGCCAGACTTCGGAGCATGACTGCCCCAGCCGCACGGGTAGAGGCGATCCGTGGCCCAGGTCCGGATCGGCATCTCCGGGTGGAACTACGCCGGATGGCGCGGCGACTTCTACCCGAGGGGGCTCGTGCAGCGCAAAGAGCTCGCGTACGCCGCCGAGAGGTTGACCTCGATCGAGATCAACGGCTCGTTCTACTCGCTCCAGCGCCCGAGCAGCTATGCCGCCTGGCGGGAGCAGACCCCGGACGGCTTCGTGTTCGCGGTGAAGGGCGGCCGCTTCATCACCCACATGAAGAAGCTGGCGGGAGTGGAGACGGCGCTGGCCAACTTCTTCGCCTCGGGTGTCCTCGCCCTCGGGCCGAAGCTCGGTCCGGTGCTGTGGCAGCTGCCGCCGAACCTCGGCTACGACGCCGAGCGGCTCACGGCGTTCTTCGACCAGCTGCCGCGTACGACGGGGGAGGCCGCCGAGATCGCGAAGCACCACGACGCCAAGGTCCCCGACGACCGGGCGCTGACCGTCACGGAGGAGGACCGGCCGATGCGCCACGCCTTGGAGGTCCGGCACCACAGCTTCGCGAACCCCGAGGCGGTGGCGCTGCTCAGGGCACACGACATCGCCTTCGTCGTGGCCGACACGGCGGGGCGCTGGCCTCTCGTGGAGGAGACGACCAGCGACCACGTGTACGTCCGCCTGCACGGCGACAAGGAGCTCTACACAAGCGGCTACACGCCCGAGGCGCTCGACCGGTGGGCCGGCAAGGTCCGGCGCTGGGCCGATGCCGGCCAGGACGTGTACGTCTACTTCGACAACGACGCGAAGGGCTATGCGCCCCACGACGCGATGGCGCTGATCGAACGCGTCTAGGGTTCATCCGTGATGCTGCTGCGTGGACCCCTGCCGTCGGCCCTCGCCGATGACGACCAGGCGCTCGAGGTCGCGATGGCGCAGGCGATGGTGCGGCGGGTCAGCCGCGGTGAGTCGGAGGCGATGCTTCGGGCGTACCGACCCGTCGCGCCGGCTGTGGCCTTCGGCCGCCGGGACGTCCGGCTGCCCGGGTTCGCCGACGCGGTCGATGCCGTACGACGGGCGGGGTTCTCGCCGTGCGTGCGGGCACCCGGGGGACGGGCCGTGGCGTACACGCGCGAGGCCCTCGTCGTCGACCACGTCAGCCCCGACCCGGAGTGGCCCTCGGGGCTGGAGGGGCGGTTCGAGGAGTTCGGCGACCTGTGGTCCGGTGTGCTTCGCGGACTCGGCGTGGACGCACGGGTGGGCGAGGTGCCGGGGGAGTACTGCCCCGGCTCGCACAGCGTCAACGCCCGGGGCGTGGTGAAGCTCGTCGGCACCGCCCAGCGGATGGTGAGGGGTGCCTGGCTGTTCAGTGCGGTCCTGGTGTTCGAGGGTGCCCCGGTGCTGCGGCCGCTGCTGCGCGAGGTCTACGGCGCGCTCGACCTCCCGTTCGACGACTCGTCCGTCGGGTCGCTGTCGGAGGAGGCCCCCGGGCTTTCCCTGGACACGGTCGAAGAGGCTGTGCTCTCGACGTACGAGGAGCGCTTCGGCCTGGTTCCCGCAGGGCTTGCCGACGGGCTCGTCGACGAGGCTCTGACGCTGCTGCCCGACCACCGGCCGTGACGCGAGGCGACCCTGCCGTCGCGTGAGGGTGTGAAGGTGCCCACAGCCTGAGCCGGGACGTCCTCCGGCGTACCGTCCCCGATTGGGACTCTGACGTGGCGTGACGGTAACGTCGGCGGCTCCGCACCCACGCGAGCAAGGACCTACTCGGCCCATGGGCCTCCACCACATGCAGATCGGCGAGGTCGCCGAGCAGACGAACCTGAGCCTGCGCACCATCCGGTACTACGAGGAGATGGGCCTGGTCACGCCGTCGGCGAGGACCAGCGGCGGCTTCCGGCTCTACTCCGACACCGACGTCGCGCGTCTGCGGCTGATCCGGCGCATGAAGCCGCTGGAGTTCAGCCTCGAGGAGATGCGCAACGTCCTCGGTGTCCTCGACTCGCTGGAGGCGGCCGACCCGGCGAGCGCCGAGCACGACGAGCTGGTGGACCGTCTGGTCGGGTACCGCCAAGCCGCCGACGCGCGGGTGGCGGCGCTTCGTGAGCAGCTCGAGGTGGCCGAGGGTTTCGCCGCCGACCTCCGCAGGGAGATCGGCCGACAGAAGAGAATGACGAGGCAGGGATCATGAGTACGTCCGAGACCGTCACGAGCGACGTCCCCGCGTCCGTCGTACGACGGGAGGCCGGCCGTCGTCGTACCTTCGCCGTCATCAGCCACCCCGACGCCGGAAAGTCCACGCTGACCGAGGCGCTCGCCCTGCACGCGCGGGTGATCTCCGAGGCCGGGGCCGTGCACGGCAAGGCCGGGCGCAAGGGCACGGTGTCGGACTGGATGGAGATGGAGCGGGCGCGCGGCATCTCGATCACCTCGGCCGCGCTGCAGTTCGAGTACGGCGACGCCGTCGTCAACCTGGTCGACACACCTGGCCACGCCGACTTCTCCGAGGACACCTACCGCGTTCTCGCCGCGGTGGACGCGGCCGTGATGCTCGTCGACGCCGCGAAGGGCCTCGAGCCACAGACCCTGAAGCTGTTCCAGGTCTGCCGGCACCGCCGGATCCCCGTGATCACGGTGATCAACAAGTGGGACCGGCCCGGCAAGGACGCGCTCGAGCTGATCGACGAGATCCAGCGGGAGATCGGTCTGCGGCCCACGCCGTTGACCTGGCCGGTCGGCATCGCCGGCGACTTCCGCGGAGTCCTCGAGCGCAGCAGCGGCGACATGATCGCCTACACACGCACTGCCGGCGGCGCGACCCGGGCACCGGAGCGTCGGCTCGACGCCTCGGCCGCGCACAGCGCCCACGGCGAGGTGTGGGAGACGGCCGTGGAGGAGCACGAGCTCCTCGAGGCCGACGGCGCCGATCACGACCCGGCCGAGTTCCTCGCCGGCAACACCACGCCCCTGATGTTCGCCTCCGCGATCTTGAACTTCGGCGTGGCGCAGCTGCTCGACATCCTGCTGGCGCTCGCACCCGCACCGGGCGGGACGACCGACCGCGAGGGCGGCGTCCGTGAGGTCGACGAGCCGTTCAGCGCGTTCGTGTTCAAGGTGCAGGCGGGGATGGACACCGCGCATCGTGACCGGCTCGCCTTCGCCAGGGTGTGCTCCGGCGTCTTCCGTCGGGGGATGGTCGCCACGCACGCCGACAGCGGGAGGCCGTTCGCGACGAAGTACGCCCAGGCCGTGTTCGGTCGTGAGCGCACCGTGCTCGACACCGCCTACCCCGGCGACATCATCGGCCTCGTGAACGCCTCGGCGCTGCGGGTCGGTGACACGATCTTCGAGGGCGAGCCGGTGGCGTTCCCGCCGATCGCGAGCTTCGCGCCGGAGCACTTCATGTCCGTGCGCGCGGCCGACTCGGGCAAGTACAAGCAGTTCCGCCGCGGCATCGAGCAGCTCGACCAGGAGGGCGTCGTCCAGGTCCTGCGCTCCGACGTACGCGGGGACCAGGCGCCCGTGCTCGCCGCCGTCGGTCCGATGCAGTTCGAGGTGGCGTCGGCGCGGATGGAGAGCGAGTTCAACGCTCCGATCAGGATGTCGAGGCTCGACTACTCGGTCGCCCGGCGCACGACTCCCGAGCACGCCGTCGAGGTCAACGACCTCCGTGGCGTCGAGGTCCTGAAGCGGAGCGACGGGGCGCTGCTGGCGCTGTTCCCGGACCGTTGGCGCGCCGAGGCAGTCGAGCGGCAGCACCCGCACCTCGTGCTCGAACGCCTCGTGGCCGGAGAGCGTTGAGCTGATGTCCAACGCCGACAGCAGCACATCGGTGCGCGCCGCGCCGCGCTGCGCTCACCGAAACGACTGAGGACCGAGGTCCTCGGCGGTGTGTTCCAGGTGCTGCTCGGGGTCGCCGGGGTGGCTCGCCTGATGCGGTTCATTCCACGCTCGGTGATGGTGGGCTAGAGAGTGTCATGCCCCTGGACTGACCTGGGGCTGGGCGGCGGAGGCGCGAGGGGCCGATGCGCGGGTGCCGGCTCGTCACCCTCGTACACGGTCTCGTGAGTGACTGTCTCCTGCACGGTCTCCGCCTGCTCCGTCCCCGGATCGCTGTGCTCCACGCGGGTGACGATCTGCTTCCGGCGCCTCTCCCGCCGGAAGTGCGCGATGATCGCCCCTCCCGCCAGCATGAAGATCAGGCCGACGATCTGGAGGTCGAGCACCGAGGAGTCGGTGCGCACCGCGAAGGCGAGGATGGCGCCGATGATCACGAGAGAAATACCTGGTGCCACGTCGAAGGCCTTTCGTCCGAGAAGCCCCACTTGGGGTGTTGTCGTGCGCCCCTGTGGGTGCCCACATCAGCCCCGGTGAAACGCCTGTGGCACGAACGACACCCGCTGGCCGCCGCCGGCACTCGGGCTAGTCGTCGGGGGTGCGGAGGTACTCGTCGAAGAACGTGACGGTGCGGCGTCGCGCATCACGGGTGGCGGCTGCGTCGTACGTCGTCCGGGAGGCGAACGTGAGGAGCCGTAGCACCAGGCCGAGGTCCGCGGGGTCGTGGTCGTTCATGAAGCCGTGGCCGACGCCGGGGTAGATCTTCACGTCGTGCGGCACCTTGTGCTTGGTCAGGATCCCGCCGAGTCTGCGGGCGGCGTTCACTCCCAGCGGCGTTCTGTCGTCGGTGCCGAAGCTGGCCACGATCGGACAGGCGTCGGGGAGCCAGTCCTCGGCGTCGTCCGGGCAACCGCCGTAGTTGACGCTCGAGGCCGAGTACCCCGGCTCAGGGGCGAGCGCCAAGGCGTACCCGCCGCCCATGCAGAAGCCGATGACACCGGTGCGGCCCGTGCATCCGTCGTACTCGGTGAGCCAGCGGCGCGCACTCTCGATGTCGTCGAACGACCTGCCTCGCCGCGCGGTGATGTCCCGCATGATCGTGCGGAGGCAGGTCCAGCGGTTGCCCCAGTAGTACAGGTCAGGGGCGACGGCGAGGAAACCTTCCGCCGCAAGCCAGTCGGCCTGGGCGCGGAGATCGCTGCTCATGCCGGTGAAGTCGTGGATCACGACGACGCCGGGCCAGGGTGGGGGATCCGTCGGCTCCGCGGCGTACGCCGGCATGAGACCGCGCTCGGTCTGGATCAACACGTCCGTCCCCGTCATCTGGCCAGTATTCGCGCGCGGCCACCGGCTCGGGAATAGCCCGGAAGAGCGAGGCGCGAGTCGGGATGGACAAGCGCGCACTCGTCCTCGAGCTGAACATCTTCACGGACCACCAGAGGCGGACGGCGTTGCCGGTCACGACCAGCTCACGCGACTGAGGCGTCAGCCGGTCGGTGAGAGCGTGCCAGCGCTGCAGCAGGCCGGGCTGCTCGTCGACCGTCCGACAAATACTCATGGCCCGGCGGCGGGGCCGCCCGGGCCATGAGCCCTTCCCCTGGCATGCCGACTGCTTGACCTGCCAGCCCGAGAGGGCGGGGTCGGTACTGAGCCTGTTGCCTCGAGGGCATGGGGTATGTAGGTCAGGAGGATCACGGCCACGTCACGTTTGCGGGCCTTCGGGCTGCCTCAGGCGAACCCCTCACAACAGCGACATCCCGAGCCACAGGACGAACGCAAGAATCAGCGTGTCGGAGATTGCCGGGATGTAATGGCCCGCAGCTCACACAGCAGCCCGCACGGTGCGGAAGGACGAGGCCGCGAGTCCAGACGACACCAGCGCGAAGATTGCTGCTGCGACAAGGAGGGTGGGGCGGATCCCCCATGCGTCGGCCAGGATGCCCGCCAAGGGTGCGGCGATGACCATGACGGCCCGGTTGAGGGAGCGCAGCGTGGTGTTGGTGCGGGCCTGCAGTTCGTCGGGGGTGACGAGCTGGCGAAAGCTCATCTCGTGGGAGTTGCTCATGCCCATGGCGAGGCCGTAGAGCCCTTGTCCGGCAGCAAGGACCGCGACCGAAGTCCAGGCGTTCAGGTGCTGGCCGGCAGCGACCATCACGAGCACACCGCCGGTCGTGACGATGTGGCAGGCGATGATCGTGCGACCCGTCCCTAGTCGCAGGCCCACCGCGGTGGTGACCGCGGCTCCGAGGAGCGCGCCGATCCCGCCGACGGCGCCGATGATGCCGAACTGAAAGGGCGTCAGGCTGAGTTGGTCGAGTGCGTAAGGGGCCAGGACCACACCGACGATCGCGTTGCCGATGAACCAGCCGTGCGTGGCGACGGCCAGGGTGGCCAGCCCGGAACCGCGGTACGCCCACCGGATGCCGTCGCGGATCTCGAGCACCAGGTCCTTGGCTGTGGCTCCAGACTTCGGACGAGGCTCGGTCACGTCGATCCGGCTCAGCGTGACGGCGGAGTAGACGTAGGTCAGGGCGTCCACGAGGACCGCGAGCGGGGCGCCCAGCGCGCTCACCAGCAGCCCGCCGAGGGCCGGGCCGGCGGTCATGGCTGCGGCGTCGGCGCCATCGATGCGCGCATGAGCACGCTGCAGGTGCCGGGGCGCCACCAGGCGAGGTAGGAAGGACATCGCGGCCGCACCGTTGATGACCGATGCGGTCCCGTACGCCATCACGATCCCCAGCAGCGTGGGAAACGACAGTAGGTTCCACCACCACAGCAGCGGGATAGTCGCTAGCAGGACCGCTTGAACCAGGTCCGTGGTGATCATGATCGGGCGCCGAGCGTGGCGGTCGACCAGCGCACCAACCACGACACCAACGACCAGGTAGGGCAACCAGCGAGCCGCGTTCAACCAGCCAACCTGGGTTGCCGAGCCATGCAGAGTCAGTACCACCAGCGTCTGCAGCGCGAGCAGGGTGATGTAGTCGCCGAAGCCCGACACAGCCTGGGCCCGCCAGTACAGCAGGAACGGCCGCGACGGGAACTTCTCGTGGCCGTCCATGGCGCCATATTCCCAGGCCTCTCCAGGACAACCATCGCCGACCCTCGCAGCCGCGACATATCTGAAGACGCGCTCATCGGCATAACAAGCAGATGCGTTCGTTGGGTGATGCGGGGGAGTTGTTCACCCAGCGCGGCCAGGCTTAGTTTCGCCCCCGGCACGAAGATGACTTCGAGGCGGTCACAGGCCGTACCGACCGGGATAGCACAGGCCCCGCTGCAGGAACCGGCCGCCGCTCCCGCACACCACCACCGTTATCCGCCGGCCGGTGTGCGCGTCGACCAACACCCGGTCCCCAAGGTGCCGACGCAGCGGCACGTACGCGAACACGGCTTTGACGTCGGCGCTGCAGTCACCAGGCAGGCTGGCGGCGCGGGCGGCCACGGTCACCCGCTGCGGCGTCTCGGTCACCTTCAGCGCGGACAGCGCGTCGCAGCGGCCCATCGCGACGACCACCTCCAGCTCGCTTCGGTCGTACAGCAGCCGACCGGCCACCACGTCGACCGGGCTGCCGTCACCGAACTCGGGATGCACCTGCGCGAGCCCGAACGCCATCGGCGGGTCGTAGGACGCCGCCCGCAGCCGGTAGATGCCGTACCGGCCGGCGAACACCAGCCCGACGGCCAGCAGCAGCCCGACCACCACCGCGGACACGTTGACCGCACGCCGCACCGGAGGACCCCCTCGACATCACCACGCTCTGGCATCACGGGATGTGGAGACAGCAGCGGGGTCCAGTGTGCGGCAGCAGGCGCACACGGCACACGGCTTTCGCCAGTCCCGGCGAGTGCCGTCTCCGCGGCGGTGATCTCGGCAGTCCCCGGAGCTCTCCCTGTCCGCGGCAGTTCCGTGCGTTCGGATGGGCCGTGATGCTAAACGCAGACCCAGCAATAGAGGCGCTGGCCGGTGCGACCCGCCGGAGTTCCTCGTCACTTGCTCGGGCAAGGGCCACAGTCAGAGAGTCGGTGATCGTACACACGACGCGATCCCCGCCGTTCCTAGACTCCACCCGATCGGCGACGGTACGGGAGCGTCGCCCGCGTCACGGCCGAGAGTGCCGTTCTCGGTAGCTGGCTGCGCGTACCTGTCGGCGGCAGGTGCGGATGCGCCTCCTACGGTCATCACTCCGACGGTGATGAGTTCGGTCACCGCCAAATGGCCTTTGTGTGCGCAGCGATCATGCCGAGGCTTCCCCTTCGACGAGTGTCTTCAAGCTCGCGAGCTCCTTCCGCGCCTCACGAGGGCTGAGGATGGCCAGTTCCACGATCTTGGCGACAGGGCCGAAGCCGCGGCGCCAGTGCGTCGCAGCGCGAAGCTGCAGGTCGGTGCCGCCCGATCGCCTGCTGAGCCGTGAGGTGACCTCGAACTGCAAACCGAAGTATGCGGCTGTGCTCGTCACCAGTTCGCGCGGGACGTCGGCAGTCAGCACCGTCGTACGCGCGGCGAGCGGGCCGCGCCTCGAGACGTACGTGGAGCCGGGTTCGCCGGGCGCACCCTGGACGTCCCCGATCGCGGGCTTCCCGGTCTGCCAATCCGGAATGCGCGTGGGGTCGACGTATGTGCGCCACACCTGCTCCGGTGCGGCGTTGATCCAGACCGAGAACTCGAGTACGCCCATGCGATCCGCCTCCGGGCTGATGCTGACGCCGACACCCCGAAGCGTACGGCGCATCCGCTCAGGAGCGGCAGGGCTGGCTTTGCCCGCCCTGCAGACATACTGCTGCTGCCACCCGGAGACTTGGTCCAGGAGGATGGGATCGTGGTCGCTCTCCTGTCCCGTCTTCTGGTGGCAGATTGCGAAGCGAACGATGAGTGCGGGAGGCGCGATGGTTCCCAGGGGGCCGACATGCACCTAGATCCTCGAGTGCTCGATGCCGCGGTCGCCGCCGAGGCGTTCACCGGCGTCGCGACGGTGGATGTCGCCGAGCGCCGAATCCTCGAGCGTTGCGAGGGCTTCATCCACCGCGCCCTGCGGGTGCCGATGACCTCAAGGGCGCGGATCGCGATCGCCAGCGGCAGCAAGGCGTTCACCGCCCTGGCGGTGATGCGGCTCATCGAGGACGGCGAGCTGCGGCTCGAACAGCCGGTGCGCGGACTGCTCGGTGACGACCTGCCGCTCATCGACAACGGCGTCACGATCGAGCACCTCCTCACCCACACCTCGGGAATCGGCGACTATCTGGACGAGGACAGCGACGGGCAGGCATCCGACTACGTCCTCTCCCTTCCGGTGCACACGCTCACCACGACCGAGGCGTTCCTGCCGATGCTCCAAGGGCACCCGCAGAAGTTCGCTGCGGGCGAGCGGTTCGCGTACTGCAACGGCGGGTACATCGTGCTCGCGCTCCTGCTCGAGCGGGCCACGGGAAGCACCTACCACGACGTCATGCGGCGCCTGGTGTTCGAGCCTGCTGCCCTGGAGTGCACCGGATTCCTCCCGCTCAACGACCTGCCAGCCGACGCCGCACCCGGCTACATCTCCAACGAGGGCGATCTCGTGAACACGCTCCACCTCCCGGTGCTCGGCAACGGCGACGGCGGCGCGTTCACAACCGCGGACGACCTGCACCGGTTCTGGCTAGCGCTGCTCGACGGTCGCATCGTCTCGCGGGAGACCGTCGACGAGATGACCCGCCCGCGCCACGACGTGCCGGACGAGAAGATGCGATACGGAATGGGGTTCTGGATCCATCGGACGCACCCGGCGCTCATCCTGGAGGGGCATGACGCCGGCGCGTCGTTCCGGTCGACGCACATCATCCACGCCCAGACGACAGTGAGTGTGCTCGGGAACAGCTCGGAGGGCGCCTGGCCGGTGATCTCAGCGCTCGCGCGGGCGATCGATGCCGAGCTCGGATGACCTCGGAGGTGGGCCGGGCGGCAGCCGCTCGCCTCGCGACTCGCTCCGGAGGTCAGAGGCCACCCGGAAGGGCACCTTGACCGCCTGACAGGGCGTGACCCTGGGCCAACGGGATCCAGCAGCACTCGAATCGCTTGGGCCCGGACCCGTCGTCCGGGTCGTCCTCCTTGCTTACCCATCGTTCGGGTGTCACCTCATCGACTTCGAGGTGAAAGACGTGCCGGTGGTGTATCTCCGACCGGTGGGCCCGATTCGTCCCACGGTTCGTCGAGGTGCTTGAAGTCGAGCTGTTCGACGAGGAGGTGCCGGACCGTGAAAAGGCCGTCTGACCTGCGGTTTTACTTTGTGCCCCCGGCAGGATTCGAACCTGCGACGCACGGTTTAGGAAACCGACGCTCTATCCCCTGAGCTACGAGGGCGGCGCATGGCTGAAACCCTTCCAGCAACCTCGCTGCAACCGGATCGAGTCTCTGCCCTGCTGCAGGAAGGATAGTCGAGATCCCGCAGTGCCTTGACCGCAGGTTGAGACATGGCGTGCCCATCTCCGTCTCGGTGCGTCAACGCCTCAAGCGGCAAGGAGTCTTCGGCGGCGGCCGAGCCGCGCCGGCCGACATGTGAGCCGGCGTTTCAGTGCGAAGCGGCGCGAGGCCTCTGGTCCGCGTCGCCGGAGTCGGCGGCGCGGGCCCGGGCTCGAGCGGCTCGCCCTGAGGGAGCCAGCACGACGACGTACGACAGGAGCGCCACTGCGATCATGGCGACCCAGATGGTGACCTCGTACTTCGCCGGGTAGATCGCGTCCCGCAGGTAGTACGCGGTGAAGCTGTCGTCGTACGGCGTCCGCCCGGACAGCGTGAGCAGCCACTTCTCCAACGCCGTGAGCGGGCAGCCGATCGAGGTGAGCGTGACCACGACCGACCAGATCGTCGAGGCGAAGTGCGGCCAGAGCCAGCGCAGGTTGCGCAGCCCGAGGAACCCGCCGATGGTGGCGTAGACGAGGTACGCCAGGTGGAGCACCACAACGGCTCCAGCGGCGATGAGGGCTGCCACAATCGGAATGTATGGCGTGGTCGCGCATCTGCGCATGAGACCAAGGTCCCGTGCGACATGGCATAGCCGGGCTATCGCCGACAAGTCAGGAGTTGTCAGGCGTGAGCCGCATCGGAAGCCGTTCAATGTAGCTGTGACCTTGCTGAGGTCTCGGGATGTTGATGTCGTCGCCACGGGGGAGCGGTCCTCGACGCGCCGGGCTCTCCTCGTGCTGTGCCTCGGCGTGGTGCTCGTCCGCCTGGTGTACGTCTCCCAGCCCCTGCGCACCGACGAGGGCGGCTACCTTCTCATCGCCCGTCAGTGGCACGCGGGTGGCGAGTTCGTGTACGGCGGCTACCACGTCGACCGTCCGCCTCTGCTGATGGCGATCTTCAAGGTGGCCGCGCTCAGCGACTGGGACCCGATGATCCGAGTGGTCGCGATCCCCTTCACGCTCCTGTTCGTCGTCGCCGCATGGCACGCAGGCAGACTGCTTGCGGGCGAGGCGGGGGCCAGATGGTCGGGTGTGGTCGCCGCCGCCCTGATGTGCTCGCCGGCGCTCGCGGCCGACCAGGCAGACGGTGAGCTGTTCGCGGCTCCGCTGGTCATGGCCGCCGCCGCCCTGGCACTGACAGCGCGGAGGTCGGCCTCGGCTCGTCGCAGGGCATGGCTCGCGCTCGCGGCGGGGATCTTCGCGGGTGCGGCGCCTCTGGTGAAGCAGAACTTCCTCGAGGGTCTGCTCTTCGTCGCCGTCCTCGTTGCGGCGTCGTGCCTTTCGCTGCGGCGGGTGGAGCGCGGCCAGGCCACCTTCGCTCTCAGTGCCCTGGCGGGAGCTCTGCTGCCTCACGTCGTCGTGGGGCTTTGGGCCTTGGCCACGGGGATCGAGCCCGCCACGATCTGGCACGACCTGGTGACCTTCCGCGGACAGGCGTTCGACGTCATCTGGTCGCACCGCCCGCAGGCATCCATCGAGAGGGGAGTCCAGCTCTTCCTGCTCGCCGTGGTCACCGGGGTTCTCCTGGTGGTGGTCACCTGGGTGGCAGCCACACATCCCTGGCGCAGGCGCGGAAGCCCTGAGCAGTGGGCGGTCACGGGCTGCCTGCTCTTCGGGCTGGTCTCGATCAGCGGGGGCGGGAGCTACTGGCCGCACTACCTCATCCAGCTCGCACCAGGTGTCGTGCTGGCGGTGGGTGCTGTGGCCTCGCAGGTCACCCGTGCCGGCCGCTGGATGCGGGGCGCCGGGCGGATGGTCGTGGCCACGGCGGTCCTCGGGACCCTTTTGGTCGAGGTGGTCTACCTGTCGGTTCCCTGGGTGTGGTTCCAGCAGCGGACCGGCGAGTGGCTCGCCGACTCGAGCGCGCCGGGCGACACGGCCTTCGTCGCGTACGGCAACCCCTCGATCCTCGAGGCCGCGGACATGCAGTCGCCGTACCCGTACCTGTGGAGCCTGCCGATGCGCACCCTGGACCCCGATCTGGCACGACTGAGAGCGACGCTCGCCGGGCCAGACGCGCCGACGTGGATCGTCCAGCTGAACGGGCTGGACTCCTGGGGCATCGACGCGGCGTCTCGCCTGGCGAACCTCGTCGAGGAGCGCTATCGCCTCGTCGGCGACGTGTGCGGAAACCCGGTCTGGCTACGAGAAGGACTGACCCGTCGGCCGGCTCCCTGGCCGGAGTGCTGATGCGGGCGCTTGACCCGATTCGGCGTCCGATCCCATCATTCACACCAGTCACGACGATTGGCGTAGATCACACTCAAGTGGCATTTCGCCGATTCACGACACACAATGGACTGCGGCCTACGTACGCTTCCGGCGTGGCCTCACTCGCCGAACGTCCGATCTGCCGGACCCGACAGAAGAGACCCTGCCCCCGTGTCCCACCCTGCCCGCCATCGCAATCACGAGGTAGCCCGCAAGCGCGCCATCAGAGCTGCGTCGCTGACGGCCATCGTCGTGACGCTCGCCGTCGTGTTCGCGGGCATGTTCGCCTACCGCCACCTCGAGGGGAACATCACGGCCTTCGACACCGAGGGCAAGCTCGGCAACGACCGTCCCGACAAGGTCGACAACGGCAAGACGCACGACCCCTTGAACGTCCTCCTGCTCGGCTCCGACACGCGAGAGGGCCAGAGCGGCAACATCGGCGGCGAGACCCCGGGGCTCTCCGACACCACGATCCTGCTGCACATCTCCGCTGATCGGAAGCGGGCGTACGGCGTCAGCATCCCGCGTGACTCGATGGTTCAGCGACCCAACTGCGTCGCCGAGGACGGATCGACGATCCCCAGTGAGCTCGCGATGTTCAACACCGCCTACGCCCTCGGCGGCCCCGCGTGCACGCAGCGCACGGTCGAGCAGCTCACCGGCATTCGGGTCGACCACTTCGCCGTGGTGAAGTTCGACGGCTTCAAGTACATGGTCGACGCGCTGGGGGGCGTGGAGGTGTGCGTGCCCGAAGAGGTCAACGACAACATCGGCCACATCTACCTGCCCGCGGGGACCTTCGAGGCCGACGGGGACCAGGCGCTCGACTACGTCCGTCTCCGCCACGGCCTCTCCGAGAACGGCGACATCGGCCGTATGAAGCGCCAGCAGACCTTCCTGGCCTCGATGGCGAACAAGGCGATCTCCGCCGGCACGCTGGCCAATCCGGTGAAGCTCTACAACTTCCTCGACGCCGCGACCAAGTCCCTCATCACCGACCCGGAACTCGCGAACCTCAAGGCGCTCGCCGGTCTCGCCAACCAGGTGCGGAACATCGGTCTGGACAACATCCAGTTCCTCACGGTGCCCTGGGAGAGCTACGAGCCCGACCCGAACCGTCTCGCGTGGGCCCCCGAGTCCAAGCAGCTCTGGCACCTGCTCAAGCACGACAAGCCGCTCACCCGCGACCTGGCCAAGGGCGTCACCACCGCGGCCGACACTCCCGGGGCGAAGCCGAAGAAGAAGCCCGCCGCCAAGCCGAGCCCTTCCGGCCCGAAGAGCCCGACCGCGCCGAGCCAGAGCCCCGAGGAGAAGGCGCAGATGGCGGCCGAGAACGGTCTCTGCGCCTGACCCACCCGGCATGAGGCCGTCGCCTTCCGGCAGATCGTTCGTTGCACTCCCCGGAAGGACCCAGCAGGAGCCTTCCTCTCGACGGGCGATTGGGGAGGCATGGGCTCGACAGGCTCGACCACCACAGGGACAGGTTCGACCACCGTAAGCCGGCGTGGGCTCATCGGCGGGATGACCATCGGAGCGGGCGTGCTCGCCGCCGGGGGTCTCGCCTCCACCGCGGAGGCAGCGACCAGGCAGGGAGGCCTGCCGCGACGCGTCGACGTCGTGGTGGTCGGCGGTGGGCTCTCGGGCCTCGTCGCAGCGCGAAGGGTCGCCAGGGCGGGTCACTCGGTGCTGGTGCTCGAGGCCCGCGACAGGGTCGGTGGCCGGATCCTCAACCACACTCTGCGCGGCGGCGCCGTGATCGAGTCCGGTGGGGCGTTCGTCGGTCCCACCCAGGACCACCTGCTCGCGCTCGCCAGGGAGCTGAAGGTCAAGACGTTCAAGGAGTACTACACCGGTGACAACGTCTACGTCTCGGGAGGCCGGGCCACCCGCTACCAGGGCACGGTGCCGCCGGACCCGCTGATCCTCCCCGATGCCGCGCAGCTGATCGCACGGATCGACGAGATGTCGAAGCAGGTCCCGGTCGACGCGCCGTGGGCGGCGCCCAAGGCGATGGAGTGGGACGCCACCTCGTTCCACGACTGGGTCGAGGAGAACAGCGTCAACCCCGCCGTCCGCAACCTCCTGCTCTCCTACCTGCAGCCGACGTTCGGCTCCGACGGCCGCGACATGTCGTTGCTCTTCACGCTCTGGTACATCGCCGCCTCCGGAAACGAGGACAACCCCGGCAGCTTTGCGCGGTCCTCCGACACCGCCGGTGGCGCCCAGGACTCCAGGTTCGTCGGCGGCTCCGGCCTGATCCCGCAACGGCTGGCCAGGCGGCTCGGGGACATCGTCGCTCTCGACGCTGCTGTGCGCCGCATCGAGCAGAGGTCCGACCGGGTCGTCGTGACCAGTGACCGCGGCACCGTCCAGGCCCGACGGGTCGTCGTCGCCGCACCTCCGGCGACCGCGCTGGCGATCGACTGGTTCCCGTTCCTCCCGCCGAAGAAGATGCAGCTGCTCCAGCGGATGCCGATGGGCCAGCTCATGAAGGCCGACGCGGTCTACAAGACACCGTTCTGGCGCAAGGACGGCCTGACCGGCATGGGTGTGTGCGACAGCGGCGCGGTCCGGGTCTGCTTCGACAACAGCCCAGCCGACGCGAGCGTCGGGGTCCTCCTGGCATTCATCGGCGGGTCCTCATGGCAGGAGTACGGCGTGAAGTCCCGGGCCGCCCGCCGTACCGCCGTCCTCCAGGGGTTCGCGCGGGTGGTCGGCCCGAAGGCGCTCGAGCCGATCGAGTACGTCGAGCACGACTGGACCCATGAACGCTGGACGAAGGGCGGCCCGGTCGCGCTGCTCGGCACGGGTACGACGACGGCCTTCGGCCACATGATCCGCAAGCCCTTCGGCCGCGTGCACTGGGCGGGCACGGAGACGTCGACGTACTGGTCGGGCTACATGGACGGCGCGGTCCGGGCCGGAGACCGCGCCGCACGAGAGGTGCTGGAGCGGCTGTGAGGAACAGGATCGCCACCGTCGTCGCAGGCGTGATCGCCGCACTGAGCCCGGTGGTCGCGCTCGTCGCCCCCGCCGACTCGGCCGCGGAGCGGCCGCGCTGGGACACCCAGGTCTTCTCGCGCGTGCCGAACCCGGGCTACCCGGCATTCGTGTACGCCCACCCCAACGGCCGTGTGTACGCCGGGACGTACACCAACCCCCTGGGCGACACGGTCCGCTCACGGGTCCTCGAGTGGACCGCCGACGGCACACTGCAGCGGTCCTGGACCGTCCCCGGACAGGATCTCTCCGAGGCGCACGGGGTGCAGGTCGCCACGAGCGACGCGCGGGGGCGGCTGGTGCTGCTCGAGAAGTCCACGTCGCGTGCGCTGATGCTCGACCCGCGCACCGGCCGGTTCACCCGCTACGCGACCTTTCCCGACCTTCCGACCTGCGCCCCGATCAGCGGGTCAGGCTGCTCGCCCAACCTGGTCGACAAGCCCGCCATTCCCAACTACGCGGCCTGGGGACCTCGTGGTGAGCTCTACGTCACCGACTACGGCCAGGCGGTGATCTGGCGGGTGCCGCCGGGCGGCGGGAGAGCGCGCGTGTGGTTCGCCGACCGCCGTCTCGACGGCGTCGAGCTCGGTACGGCGGGGCTGCTGCTCGCACCGGGTCGGCGCGCGCTGCTCGTGACACAGCAGACCTCCGCAGGGCTCGGTGAGACCAACCCGACGACCGGGAAGCTCTACCGGATCGCGATCCGCGACGGCCGCCCGTCCGGGATGCGACTGATGTGGGAGAGCCTTCCCGGCGAGCTTCCGGACGGCTTCGGGATCGCCCGCTCCGGGCGGATCTACCTCGCGAACGCCGGGCTCACCGCCCAGGTCGTCGTACTCGCCGCGGACGGCACGGAGCTCGAGCGCTTCCCGGAGACGCCCGGGACCGGCGACAACGGCAGCGAGATCCCGTTCGACACGCCGTCGAGCGCCACGTTCCTCGGGCGACGGGTTCTCGTCGCGAACCAGAGCTTCCTGGGCACCGGCGAGAACCACGCGGTGCTCGACGTGGCTGTGGGGGAGCGCGGGCGGCCTCCGTTCATCCCGGAGACGGCAGGCCGCCCGCGCTGAGCCCGAGACCGGCCGTCAGGCCAGGGCCTCGAGCAGCTTGGCGTTGAACGCCTTGAGGTCGTCGGGCTTCCGGCTGGTGATGAGGTTGCCGTCCACGACGACCTCCTCGTCGACCCACGTGGCGCCGGCGTTCCGGACGTCGGTCTGGAGGCTCGGCCACGAGGTGACGGTGCGTCCCTCGAGCACGCCCGCCTCCACCAGGGACCAGGCCGCGTGGCAGATCGCCGCCACCGGCTTGCCCGACTCGACGAACGTGCGGACGAAGCCGACCGCGTCCTTGTCCAGGCGCAGCGCGTCGGGGTTGGCGACGCCGCCGGGAAGCACCAGCGCGTCGAAGGAGCCGGGGTCCGCGTCGGCCACCGGTACGTCGACGTCGAAGGTGTCGGCCTTGTCGAGGTGGTTGAAGGCCTGGACCTTGCCGGGCTCGGGGGAGACGAGCCTCGGGGTGCCGCCGGCCTCCTGCACGGCCTTCCAGGGCTCGGTGAGCTCGACCTGCTCGATGCCCTCCGCTGCGACGAGGAAGGCGACCTGCTTGCCGTTGAGTCGGCTCGATGTCTCGGTCATGGTTCCTCCTGCTGGGTCGTCGTGCCTGGCACTCCAGGGTGTTATCCGACCTCGCCGCGCGTAAACCCTCACCTCCGTCCGAGACGTTCCCATGCGTTCCCGGGGCGTTTCCGGTTCGTGTGTCTGGGAAATGTCCCGGGATGGGAGGAGGGGCTCAGATGGAGACGAAGGTGGGCGTTCGGGACCGGGTGAGCCGGGCCTGCACGATCCGGTCGCCTGGACCGAGGTGATCCAGGTCCTCAAGACGGTGGGCGCGTCGGTGCTGGCCTGGGTGATCGCGGCAGGTGTGTTCGACCTGCCCATGCCCTTCCTGGCGCCATGGTCGGCCATGCTGGTCGTCCACGCCACGGCGTACCGGTCCTTCTCGAAGGGCGCCAAGCAGATCACCGCGACGGTGGTCGGCATCCTGCTCGCCTGGGCGACCGGCAGCACCCTCGGTCTCGACCCCGTCGCCCTCGGGGCGATGGTGCTCGCGGGTCTCGTGATCGGCCAGGTGCGATGGCTGCGCGACGAGACGACCACGGTCGCGGCGACGGCCCTCATCGTGCTCACCACCGGCTACAGCACCGAGGGCCACGTGCTGCTCGGCAGGCTCTACGACACCGCCATCGGGCTCGCCGTGGGCGTCGTCGTGAACGTGCTCGTGTGGCCACCGCTCCGCGACCTCGCCGCTGCGCGTGCCATCGAGCATGTCGGCCGGCGAGTGGGCGACCTGCTCGCGCAGATCGCCGGGGAGTGCGGCGACGCCTGCGAGGAGGAGCACGTGACTGCATGGATCGAGCGCAGCCAGGAGCTCGACGACGAGGTCGACGAGGCCTGGGCGCTGGTCCGCCAGGCCCGCGAGAGCGGCATGCTCAACCCGCGGAGGGACTCCAGCGCGGTCCGCGAGTCGCGGGAGTTCGGGGAGATCCTCGATCGCACCGAGCAGTCCCTGGCCGAGGTCCGCAGCATGGCCCGCACGCTGGGGCACAGCATCACCGCCACCCATGAGTGGGAGGAGGGGTTCCGCGAGAGGTGGACCGGGCTCCTCGCGGAGGTGGCCTGGGCGATCCAGCACCCCGACGCGCGGCGCCTGGGGGAGATCCGCACGAAGCTCGGGGCGCTGGCGGCCGACTACTCCGACGAGGACCTCTCCGCGCGGCACTGGCCGGAGTACGGCGGGCTGATCCTGAACCTGCGCAACATCGCGACCTCGATGGACCTCGTCGCGGCCTCCGACCCCGTTTCCGCCTCTTCGCGAGGTCCGCTCCGCACTTCGGCGTTATGATTCCGTTATCGTTCCGCCGTCCTTGTCCCATTCGGCAGACGGGGACCGGGGAAATGTCTAGAGGGGAAGAAGGCCTCGATGAAGGTCGCGGTGGTGGGTGCCACGGGGGTTATCGGCACCTCTGCGGTCCGGGCGATGGTTGCCGCGGGCCATGACGTCTCCGCGCTGGCGCGTACCCCCGAAGGCGCTGCCGCACTCGAGTCGCGGGGCGCGAACACAGTGCTGGGGGACCTCTTCGAGCATCGTCGCCTCGTCGCGATGTTCGAGGGTTGCGACGTCGTGGTCAACGCCGCAACCCGCATCCCGGTCGGCCTCCGGGCAGCCCGGCCGTCTGCCTGGCGCGAGAACGACCGGCTCCGCACCGACGGCGTACGCCGTGTGACCAAGGCCGCGCGCGATGCCCATGTCCGACGGCTGGTGCAGGAGAGCATCTCCCTCGTGTACGCCGACCACGGCGACTCCTGGATCGACGAGCGGAGCTCGCTGGGGATCAACTCGGCCACCGAGCCGGCCGCGGTCGCCGAGTCGCACGTGCAGGACTACCAGAGCGACCTGCGCCAAGGAGTCGTGCTGCGCTTCGGGCTGATCATCGGCGACGACGCGATGACCCGCTGGCTCGTGCGAGGAGCGCGGCGCGGCCGGCCCATCGGCATGGGGTCGCCGGAGGGCTGGGTGCATCCGCTGCACACCGACGACATCGGCCCTGCGGTGGTCGCGGCGCTGACCGCACCGAGCGGGGTCTACAACGTCGGCGCCGAGCCGGTCCGCCGCCGCGACCTCGTCCAGGGGTACGCCGACGCCGTGGGTCGTGAGTCGGTCGGCTTCATGGGGCCGCTGATGCGGAGGCTGAGCGGACGTCGCGCCGAGCCGGTGACCCGCTCGCTGCGGGTGAGCTCGGAACACTTCCGGAGTCACACCGGTTGGACTCCACGAAGGGCGCACTTCGACGCGTCCTGGCTGCAGGGTGCCGGTGTGGAGACGAAGGTGGGTCGGTGAGCGAGAACCGCAAGGATCGGGAGCAGGAGGCCGCGCGACGGCGCAGGCTGGCGGCGGTGTTCGGCGATGCGCTGCCCGAGAGCACGTCCGACGAACGCCCCGACGGCTGGGGCGAGCGCGGGTCCTCGACCGGTGGCGCGGGCGACGACGAGTGGCTGCGCAACCAGGTCCCTCCGCACCACGGCTGAGTCCTGACACAGAAGAGCGGCCCCCCGCGTGGCGGGCCGCTCCTCGTGCGCGTCGGCCTGGTCAGATCCCGGTGCTGCCGCCGCTTCGCGCGCGCAGCTCGTCGCGGATCTCGGTCAGCAGGGTGACCTCCTCCGAGGGCGGCATGGGCTCCTCGCCCTTCGCGCGCCGCGCCTGGAGCCTGTTGTAGGGCACCACGATCAAGAAGTAGACGACCGCGGCCAGGATGACGAACGTGATCACCGCGTTCAGCCATGCGCCGACCGGGACGCCGCCTGGCTTCCAGGCGCTGAAGTCGGGATCCTTGCCCCCGCTGATCTTCGCGATCACCGACATCAGCAGGTTGACGGTCTCGGTCACCAGGACGGCGAACGCCGTCGCCATGATGAACGCGACGGCGAGCTCGACGAGGTTGCCTCGCATGATGAACTCTTTGAATCCCTTGAGCATGGGCTCTCCTCCGTGAAAGCGGGCGGTTCCCGCGTGGCACCGTGCCGGGTGGACACCGCGCACGCTAGCGGGTGACGACCACGGAGAGATAGGCCGAGACGGAGGCCGCCGCCAGCTCCCGCGCAGTCTCCTCGTCCACTGCGAGGACCACGAGCCCTCCCGAGGCCAGCGCGGTGTCGCTCGCGCGGGGGAGGGCGACCACAGGCGCGCCGGCGGCCACGACGACCGCCTCGCGACGCCCCTGGGGGTCCGCGGCGATCACGTCGACCCGGTCCCCGATCCGGAGCAGCGCCACGGCGCCCGGGTCGCCGATCCGGACCGGGGCGGCCACCCGGCCGGGGTAGCCGTCGAGCAGTGAGCCCGCGACGAGGCGCACGTCGGTGATCGGCTCCCCGGCACGCACCGGGCCCGTCGTCGTACGCCCGACCACGAGCTCTGCGGTGGTGACGGCGCCGTCGGGGACGCTGTCAGGGGAGAACGCGGTGAGGCTCAGGTCGCCGCGGCCGACCACCGTGCCGCCGTCGAGGTCGTGGGCAGCGGTGAGCACCTGGCGCATCGGAGGTGCCGCAGGTGCGGCCGCCTGGAGACCGACGAGCACCGCGAAGGCAGCCGTGGCCGCGGCGAGAGGACGCCGGCGTGCGAGGAAAGCACGACGCAGACGTCGGCGCCGGAGGGACGTGGAGCGGCTGACGGGGCCCGGGGGACGTTCCATGCCAGCCGAGGCTAGGCAAGTTCACGCGGCGGTGCGCCGCGTCGTCCACAGGCTCAGGCCGCGCCGGCCTCGCTCTTCGCGGGCGCCGGGGTCGAAGGGGTGCCTGCGGAGGAGTCCGACGTGGTGGGCGTGGTCGTCGCCGCGGAGGACGACTTGGCGTCCGACCGGTTGTCGGTGCGGTAGAAGCCCGAGCCCTTGAAGACCACACCCACCGCGTTGAAGATCTTGCGCAGGCGGCCCGTGCACTCCGGGCAGGTGGTCAGCGAGTCCTCGTTGAAGCTCTGGACCTGCTCGAAGGCATGGTCACACTCAGTGCAGGCGTACTGGTAGGTCGGCACGCTCGTCCTCCGGAAGTCTCGTCGTTAGCACTCGCGCGGTGCGACTGCCAATTATCACAACGCCGGGGCGATTCGCCAACTTCCCGGAGCCTCCCCACAGCTTCCCGGAAAGCGGAACCGGGCATCGGGTGGGGCACAATTGCGGCCGTGTCCGCCTCCCCTGACGCTCAGACCGTGCAGCGAGATGCCTCGTCCAACCCGTTCGTGGCCTTCCGGTCCTGGCCCCGGTGGGGCCGCTGGGCAACCTACGTGGTCGTCGCGCTGGTACTTCTCCTCGTGGCGGGTCTCGTCGCCGGTGTGACGGTCGTACGACGGCCGTTCCCCACCGTCAGCGGGGAGATCGAGGTGCCGGGGCTGAGTGCGGAGGCGGAGGTGATCCGCGACGGGCACGGCATCCCGCAGGTCTACGCCGACACCGCCGAGGACCTCTTCTACGCACAGGGCTTCGTGCACGCCCAGGACCGCTTCTTCGAGATGGACTTCCGCCGGCACGTGACCTCCGGCCGGCTCTCCGAGCTGCTCGGCCGCGACGCGCTGCAGACCGACATGTACATCCGCACCATGGGATGGCGCCGGGTCGCCGAGCAGGAGCTGTCCCTGCTGAGCCCCGAGACGTTGGACTACCTCAAGGCGTACAGCGCCGGTGTGAACGCCTACATCGACTCCCACGAGCCGGGTCAGATGGCGCTGGAGTACTCCGTGCTCGCGCTCAACGGTCTCGAGTACACCCCCGAGGAGTGGACGCCCGCGGACTCGGTGGCGTGGCTCAAGGCGATGGCGTGGGACCTCCGCGGCAACATGGACGAGGAGATCCAGCGGGCGATCATGTCCGTGCGCCACAGCAAGCGGGAGATCGCGACCCTCTACCCGTCGTACCCCTTCGACCGGCACCAGCCGATCGTCAACCAGGGCGCGGTCGTGGACCGGGTCTTCGAGCAGGACGCGGCCGCAGGCGAGACACGGCTGCCGACCCGGCCGCCACTGCCCGCCGGCACGGTCAAGGCACTCGAGCACATCAACGACGGGTTGAAGTCGATGCCCGACCTGATGGGCAAGGGGCAGGGGATCGGCAGCAACGGGTGGGTGGTCGACGGGGAGCACAGCACCACCGGCAAGCCGATCCTGGCCAACGACCCGCACCTGGGGATCGCGTTGCCGGGCATCTGGCACCAGATGGGCCTGCACTGCCGCGAGGTCAGCGACGCCTGCCCCTTCGACGTCGCCGGCTTCACCTTCTCCGGGATGCCGGGCGTGGTCATCGGCCACAACCAGGACATCGCCTGGGGCTTCACCAACCTCGGCCCCGACGTCACCGACCTGTACCTCGAGAAGGTCGACGGGAAGACCTACGAGTACGACGGCAAGAAGCGGCCGCTCCAGATGCGCGACGAGACCATCGAGGTGCAAGGGGAGGACGAGCCGTTCACGTTCACCGTCCGCTCCACGCGACATGGGCCGCTGCTCTCCGACGTCTCACCACAGCTGAGCACGGTGGGTGCCAACGCGCCGGTGGAGGAGGGATCTCCCGAGCGCGGGAACGGCTACGCGGTCGCCCTGTCCTGGACCGCCCTCACACCGAGCCGCACCGCGGACGCGCTGTTCATGATCGACCGGGCGAGGAGCTGGGACGAGTTCCGCGGCGCCGCTCGTGAGTTCGCCGCGCCGTCTCAGAACATGGTGTACGCCGACCGGGAGGGCCACATCGGCTACCAGGCGCCCGGGCTGATCCCGATCCGGAAGTCCGGTCGCGTCGGCGACTACCCGGCCGAGGGGTGGCTGCCGGCCAACGACTGGACCGGCAGCTACGTCCCGTTCGACGCCCTTCCGAGCCTGCTCGACCCCGACGACGGCATGGTCGCGACCGCGAACCAGGCCGTGATCGACGAGGACTACCCGTACTTCCTGGGCGACTCGTGGGCCTACGGCTACCGCAGCCAGCGCATCGTCGACCTCTTGAAGCGCAAGCAGAAGCTCAGCGTCGAGGACATGGCCGCGATCCAGCTCGACAACCGCAACGGGTTCGCGCCGACGTTCGTGCCGTACCTGCTGGACGTCTTCATGCCCTCGCAGTACCTCGCCGCGGGCCAGCGGCTGCTCGAGAGCTGGAACTACCGGCAGCCGCCCGTCGTCCTCGGCGGCCGCCTACTACAACGCGGTGTGGCGCAACACCTTGGCGATGACGTTCCACGACCAGATGCAGGAGTCCGTGTGGCCCGACGGCAGCGACCGGTGGTTCGAGGTCATGCGGACCCTGCTCGCCGACCCGGACAACCCCTGGTGGGACGACGTCGAGACCGAGACCGTCGTCGAGACCCGTGACGACATCCTCTACAAGGCGATGGCCGCCTCCCGCGACGAGCTGGTGCGGCGAGAGGCACGCCGCTCCTCGGACTGGACCTGGGGACACCTCCACGAGATGAACCTCGAGAACCAGTCGCTCGGGCAGTCCGACATCGGCCTCGTCCGCTGGCTGTTCAACCGCGGCGGGTACGAGGTCGGCGGTGGTGAGTCGGTGGTCGACGCGACCGGGTGGACCGCCCCCAACGGGTACGACGTGGACTGGGCCCCCTCGATGCGGATGGTGGTCTCGATGGCCGACCTCGACGACTCACGCTGGATCAACCTCACCGGGGTCTCGGGCCACCCGTTCAACAGCCACTACGTCGACCAGACAGAGCTCTGGGTCGCCGGCGACACGCTGCCCTGGTACTTCTCCCGTGACCGCGTGAAGGAGGCCGGCGAGGACACGCTCAAGCTCGTGCCGGCCCGAGCCGAGTGAGGCCGCTCGGCGTGACCACGGCGGTCACCGGCCGGTCGTGCTCCTCGGCGGGGACCCGCTCGAGCACCTCGCCGTCGTAGAGCAGCGTGCACACGAACGTGCCGACCGGGACGCGGGCCAGCGCCCGGTCGTAGGACCCTCCGCCCCGTCCGAGCCGATGGCCTCGCCGGTCCACCGCGAGGCCCGGGCAGAGCACCACGTCGGCGGTCGCGACCGCGTCCGGGCCGAGCCGCGGCCCGGTCGGCTCGAGCAGGCCACGACTCGCGGGGACGAGCGCCTGCGGTCCCTGGTAGACGGCCCAGTCGAGGTCGTTGTCGGGCATGAGCACCGGCAGGACGAGGCGCCGACCGAGCGCGTGCAGCTCCTCGACCAGGGGGCCGGTGCCCGGCTCGTTGGTCAGGGAGATGTAGACCGCGACAGTCGCTGCACGTCGTACCTCCGGCGCCTGCAGCAGGTGCCGGGCGATCGCCTCGGCGTCCTCGCGTGCGGCCGCCAGGGGGTGTCTGCGACGAGCGGTGAGCAGCTGGTCGCGCAGCGCGACCTTCTGCGCCTCCGTCGATCCGACCGCCTCGCCCATGCCCCTGACGCTAGCGCGACCCCCTAGCATCTGACCCATGAGCGACGAGGGACTCGAGCAGGCACGCAGGAAGATGGAGGCGGCCGGGGTCGACCCGGTGGCGATCGACGTCTTCTCCCACTACTACAGGCTCGTGGAGAGCGGCGAGACCGGGATGGTTCCCGAGTCCACGATCGACCCGCTCGACATGGAGGCGCTCGCCGACGTCGACGTCCCCGAGGAAGCGGCCCGCGAGGCGATCGGTACGACGGTCGTCATCAAGCTCAACGGAGGGCTCGGCACCTCGATGGGCATGGACCGCGCGAAGTCGCTGCTCGAGGTCCGTGAGGGGCTGAGCTTCCTCGACATCATCGCCCGGCAGGTGCTCTCCCTGCGCCAGGAGTACGACGCGCGGCTGCCGCTGATCTTCATGGACAGCTTCCGTACCTCGGCCGACACCATGGCGGCCCTCGCGCCCTACGCCGACCTCGAGGTGGACGGGCTGCCTCTGGAGTTCCTCCAGAACAAGGAGCCGAAGCTGCGGGCCGACGACCTGACACCGGTGGCCTGGGAGCAGGAACCCGACCTCGAGTGGTGCCCGCCGGGACACGGTGACATCTACACCGCGCTGCGCGGCACCGGCCTGCTCCAGCAGCTCATCGACGCCGGGTACACGCAGGTGTTCGTCTCGAACTCAGACAACCTCGGTGCCGTCCCGGACGCACGGGTGGCCGGATGGTTCGCCCGGTCGGGTGCCCCGTTCGCGATCGAGGCCGTCCGGCGTACTCCCTCCGACCGCAAGGGCGGCCACTTCGCCGTCCGCAAGGACGACGGCCGGATCGTGCTGCGTGAGAGCGCGCAGACCCTGGAGGAGGACAAGCCGGCGCTCGCCGACCTGTCCCGCCACAAGTTCACCAGCACCAACAACCTGTGGTTCAACCTCGAGTCGATGCGCGACGAGCTCGACCGGCGCGACGGGATCCTCGGCCTCGCGATGATCAAGAACACCAAGACCGTGGACCCGGCCGATGCCGCCAGCCCCGAGGTGATCCAGATCGAGACCGCCATGGGCGCGGCGATCGAGGTGTTCGACGGATCGACCACGATCGAGGTGGGCCGCGACCGTTTCGTGCCGGTGAAGACGACCAACGACCTGCTCGTGCTGCGCTCGGACTGCTACGACCTCAGTGACGGCTACGTGCTCGAGCAGCAGCCGGAGAAGATCCCGTTCGTCGACCTGGACTCCAAGCACTACAAGCTCGTCGCCGACTTCGACAGCAGGTTCCCCGACGGCATGCCGTCGATGCGCAGGGCCGGCTCCTTGGTGGTGCACGGTGACTGGACCTTCGGCAAGGGTGTGACCGTGGTCGGTGACGTCGAGCTCGAGGCCCCCTCCGACGGCACCGGCGTTGTGGAGCCGGGAACGACGTTGGGTGCGCGTTAGGGTTTGGCCATGCCTGCTCCCACGAGCTTCCCGACCACCCGGCCCAGCACGGTCGACGAGCACGTCGAGCGGATCCTCGAGTCCCTGACGCCCCTCCAGGCCTACGACCAGCCGCTGCTCGAGGCCCTGGGCCTGCCGGTCAGCGAGCAGATCGTCTCCACCGTGGACCTCCCGGGCTTCGACAACTCCGCGATGGACGGCTACGCCGCGGTCTTCGAGGACGTCGCGAGCGCGTCGGAGGACCACCCGGTCCACCTGCCCGTGGTGGGGGAGGCGGCCGCCGGGCAGACCAAGCTCTTCGCGATGTCGCCCGGTACGGCGGTGCGCATCATGACCGGCGCCCCCGTCCCGCAGGGGGCGGACACGATCATCCCGGTCGAGGCGACCGACGGCGGGGTCGCCACCGTGCGCATCCACCAGGCGTCGACCCTCGGCCAGCACATCCGGCGCCGCGGCGAGGACGTGCTGGAAGGCGACGTGCTGCTGGAGGAGGGCACCGTGCTCGGCCCGCGCCAGCTCGGCCTGCTCGCGTCGGTCGGCGTCGCCCAGGTCAGCACCCGGCCCCGTCCGAGGGTCGTGGTCATGTCGACCGGCTCGGAGCTCCGTGAGCCCGGCATGGCGCTCGGCCACGACTCGATCTACGACGCGAACTCCTACATGCTCGCCGCCGCTGCCCGAAGCGCCGGCGCCATCGCGTACCGCGTCGGCATCGTCTCCGACGACCCGCAGGAGTTCACCGACGCGTTGAGCGACCAGCTCGTCCGCGCCGACCTGGTGGTGACCAGCGGTGGGGTGAGCAAGGGACAGTACGACGTCGTCAAGGAGGTGCTGAGCGAGCTCGGCACGGTCGAGTTCGGCGAGGTCGCGATGCAGCCCGGGAAGCCGCAGGGCTTCGGCGTGGTCGGCGAGGACGCCACCCCGATCTTCACGCTGCCGGGCAACCCGGTGTCGTCGTACGTGTCGTTCGAGGTGTTCGTGGTCCCGGCGATCCGCCGGCTCATGGGCCGCACGCCCTACCGGCGCCCGCTCGTCCGGGCGGTGTGCCAGCAGGGGTTCTCCTCGGCTCCGGGAAAGCGGCAGTTCGTGCGGGCGCACTTCGAGATCGACGCGCAGGGTGCGCACGTCGTCCCGGTGGGTGGCCACGGCTCCCACCTGATCGGCGACCTCTCCGACGCCAACGCGCTGATCGCCGTCCCCGAGGACGTCACGCGCGTCGACCCCGGCTCGATGGTCCAGGTCATGGTCCTGGACCGGGAGTTCTGAGGTGGGCGCGAGCGAGCGGAGTCAGGGGCTGACCCACGTCGACGAGGCCGGCGCCGCCCGCATGGTCGACGTCTCCGCAAAGGACGTGACCTCGCGCGTCGCGGTCGCGTCGGGCCGGGTCCTCGTGTCCGCCGAGGTCGTCGGGCTCCTGCGCGGCGACGGGGTCCCGAAGGGCGACGCGCTCGGTGTCGCGCGCGTGGCCGGGATCATGGCCGCCAAGCGGACGCCGGACCTCGTGCCGCTGTGCCACCCGCTCGCCATCTCCGGCGTCACCGTGGACCTCGACGTGGAGGACGACGCGGTCGCGATCACCGCGACGGTCAAGACGACCGACCGCACCGGCGTGGAGATGGAGGCACTCACCGCAGTGTCCGTCGCAGCGCTGACGGTGGTCGACATGGTCAAGGCCGTCGACAAGGGCGCCGTGATCACCGACGTGCGCGTCGAGGCCAAGAGCGGTGGCAAGAGCGGCGACTGGTCACGTTCGTGAAAGCGACAGTCGTCAGTGCTTCGAACCGCGCCGCCGCGGGGGTCTACGAGGACACCACCGGTCCGTTGATCGTCGACGCCCTGTCCGAGCTCGGGTTCGAGGTCACCGGTCCTCTCGTCGTCCCCGACGGTCAGCCGGTGGCCGACGCGATCCGCGCCGCAGTCGAGTCGGGGGCGCGTGCGGTGATCACCACCGGCGGGACGGGTCTCACCCCCACCGACCTGACCCCCGAGGTCACCCGGCCGCTGCTCGACCGGGAGGTCCCGGGCATCGCAGAGGCGATCAGGGCCTACGGCGTCGCGAAGGGCATCCCCACGGCGGCGCTGTCGCGGGGGCTGGCCGGGGTGTCCGGCGATGCGCTCGTGGTGAACCTCCCGGGCTCCCGTGGAGGCGTCAAGGACGGTCTCGCGGTCGTCGTACCCCTCCTCGTGCATGCCGTCGAGCAGATCGTCGGGAGCGACCACTGACCCGCGGCTGGCCCGTCGAGCTCAGGTCCGGGTCCGTGGGACTGCGACCGCTGGGCATGCACGACGCCCGGGCCTGGCGTGAGGTCCGCGCCCGCAACCGGGACTGGCTCACCCCCTGGGAGGCGACCGTGCCGGCCGGGGACGAGACTTCACCGGCTACCTTCCACGGCATGGTGCGCGATCTTCGGCGCCAGGCCCGCGCCGGGCGGGCGATGCCGTTCGCGGTGACCGTCGACGACGTGTTCGCAGGCCAGCTCACGGTGAGCAACATCGTGGGCGGCTCGGCGAGGTGGGGCCAGATCGGGTACTGGGTCGACCGCGAGCACGCCGGCAAGGGGGTGATTCCGACCGCCGTTGCGATGGCCGTCGACCACTGCCTTTTCGAGGTCGGTCTGCACCGGATCGAAATCGCGATCCGCCCCGAGAACACAGCCAGCCTGCGGGTCGTGCAGAAGCTCGGCTTCAGCGAGTTCGGCTACGCCCCTCGTTATCTCCATATCGACGGAGCGTGGCGCGACCACCGCCTTTTCTCGATGACCGTGGAGGAGTGTTCCGGGGGGCTGCTGCGGCGTTTCAAGACCGAGGGGCCCCGAACGAGCCCCTGATCACACCAGTCACACGAGTTTGCTTGCGACACACCGCTACACCTGCAGCGGCTTTTCCTTCGCCGCTTTTATGGTCGTCTCGTGGACTTGTCAGGAATCATTTTCGTGGTACTCGCTCTGGCGTGGGCTGTCTATTTGATTCCCAAAGCCCTCAAGCACCACGACGAAGTCGCCCGTACCCGTTCCGTCGACCGCTTCTCCACCGCCATGCGCGTGCTCGCCCGACGTGAGCCGGTCGACCGGCGAAACGCCCGTCTCGTGGTCACGCCGCCCCGGTCCACCGAACGGGTGCTCGTGCCGTCGCGTCCGGCCGTGGACACGACCGCCCCCGTGGCTCCTGCCACGCGGCAGCGCAGTGTCTCCGCTCGCCAGGCAGCTGCCCGCGCCGCGGCGCGCCGTCGTCGCCACGTCACATTCCTCCTCCTCGGTCTCGACGCAGTCGTGGTCGCTCTCGCCGCCTTCGCCGTCGTGCCCTGGTGGGGCGTCGCGATCCCCACGGCGCTGACCGTCCTCTACCTCGTGCTCTGCCGGCGCCAGGTCGCCCGCGAGAACGAGATGCTGTGGGCACCCACAACCGCCGCCACGGGTCCGGCTCGTCCGGCCGTCCGGGTCGACGCGCCGTACGGCGCCGTCCAGGAGACGGTCGCCGCCCGCGACGCGCAGTTCGCTCCCGACGAGGACACCGTGCAGATCCCGGTCGCCGAGCTCGAGACCGTTGCGGTCTCCGTCGAGACCGCCGACGGCGGCTCGCTGTGGGACCCGCTGCCGGTCACGCTCCCGACCTACGTGAACAAGGCGCGGGCCGCCCGCACCGTCCGCACCATCGACCTCGGCGCGCCGGGAACCTGGACCTCGGGTCGCGACGAGGCGGACTCCGCACTCGTGGAGGAGTCGGTGGCGGCGGAGCCGGTCGAGGAGTCGGTCGAGCACGAGCCGTGGCGCGCCGTCGGTTCGTGAGTCGATTCGGAACGACGCGACCCAGGTGATATCTTTTCCGACGCGGTGACGGGCTAGCCCGACACCTTGGGGCTGTGGCGCAGTTGGTAGCGCGTCTCGTTCGCAATGAGAAGGTCAGGGGTTCGAATCCCCTCAGCTCCACCACACCGAAACCCCGTCCCACCAGCGGAAACACCACCGCAGGGGCGGGGTTCTCTCTTTGTCATTCTGCGTTCCTCTCCGGGATCGCCGACCGTGCGCGTTGACATCTTCCGATGAGCCGACTTGTTCGGTAGGGCGAGGGCAGAATGGCCGAGCGCCGGGCACAAAGGACCTGGCCTTGCCGAAGGAGAACGACCGTGCCGGCAGAACCCAAGCGGCTTCCCGGCGACCCGAACCCGAAGCCCGACGCACCCGTCGGTAGCCCAGATTGGGTCTCGGGCGGGCGCGGCAACGACTACGGAATCGGCCGCGGCATCTTCGCACTGCTCGACTGGCACAAGCGGCGAAAGGCGACGAAGGGCCGCCAGCAGTAGACCATCCACCGGCGCCCGTCACGACCATGGGCGTGAGAAGGTCGGCGTCCTGGGGCTGGGCGTGGGCGGCCGTGCGCCGAGGCTCCACGATTCCGGTGACAAGAAGCTGCCCCTCGGTCAGGCCCAGGGGTAGACCACTCCGGTGAGCTCGGCGGACAGGTCCCACAGCTTCGCGGCGAGCCCCTCGTCGCGGGCCAACGGGTTCAGCTTCGCGGGCCCGATCCGGCCGCGGGTCTCACGCAGCGACTGCGGGCCGGTGTAGGAGCCAGGCCCAGCCTCGGTAGCGGCGTACAACGACGGCAGGGCACCGGCGGCCGGGGACTGGAACAGCAGCTTCAAGACCGGTGGGGCCAGCAGCCGGACCCCGGGAATGGCGCCCATGCCCTGGGTCGAGGTGACCAGATTCGTCGCCGACACCCCCGGGTGGGCCGCGGTGGAGGTGAGCGCCACGCCGTGCTCAAACGCCCGACGCTGCAGTTCGAAGGCGAACAGAACGTTGGCCAGCTTGGAGTTGCCGTACGCCGGCTCCGGTCGGTAGCGCTCCTGGGGGTTCCCGTCGAGCAGGTCCGCCTTGCCGCGGAAGTGCGCGATCGACGCGACCGTGACAACACGCGGCTCGGTCGACTTCAGCAGCGCCGACAGCAGCCTTCCGGTAAGCGCATAGTGCCCAAGGTGGTTCGTGCCGAACTGAAGTTCGAACCCGTCGGCGGTCTCACGATAGCGGGGCGGCGTCATCACCCCGGCGTTGTTGACGAGCAGGTCCAGCGGGCCCCGCCAGCGGGCGGCGAACAGCTCCACAGACGCCAGCGAGGACAAGTCCAGCTCCGCGACGCGTACGTCCCCCGCGCCGGCGTCGCGCATCTTCGCCGCAGCCTGCTCGCCGAGCTCGAGGTTGCGGCAGGCCAGCGTGACCGCGGCTCCGTGCTTCCCGAGTTCGACGGCGGTGTACCAGCCGATCCCTGAGTTGGCCCCGGTGACAACCGCGGTCCGGCCTGCGAGTGACGGCATGTCGTCGGGACTCCAGTTCATGACGCTGAATCCTACGATTCGCCCTGCCTTGT
Organism: uncultured Actinomycetota bacterium; assembly: GCA_963739785.1. Classification (GTDB taxonomy): domain Bacteria; phylum Actinomycetota; class Actinomycetes; order Propionibacteriales; family Nocardioidaceae; genus Nocardioides_C. Next base: position 255,127 of record CAVUBO010000002.1, read on the forward strand.
TAGGACGCGTCTCATTACGCCCCGGCCCCAGTCTTCGAAGGCACGTCCTGTCATGCCGCGGAGAGTGAAGCGCGAACATGTCCGCTCGGCGCTTCACTCACTCGGGACTTGGACGCGGACCGACGCCACGTAACTGTCAAGATACCTTGACGGCCACGGATGTAAAGGTAGTCTTTACGTGTGCGCATCTCGGAGTCGGCCCGCAAGCACGGAGTCGACGACGAGGACATCGTGCACGCATGGGCGAACCGATCCGGTACGTGGAGTACGACTACGACGGTGACGAGAGGCTCCTGGTGATCGGAGCTGACCGCCACGGCCGGATGCTGGAGTTGGTTGCCGTCCCCGCCGACGCACCAACTCGGATCATTCACGCGGACCGCCTTCGGCCAAAGTTCTACGAGTTCCTCAGGTGATGCAGATGAAGACGAAGCGAAAGAACGCCGACGCGACCGGACTCGACGCGCTCGCGCCGAGCGAGGTGCAGTCCCGGGACGCCCTCCACTTCCGCAAGATCATCGCTGCCCGCAAGAAGGTGGCCGAGGCAGAGCAGGAACTCCGAGACGCGGTCCAGGCGGCACGAGACGCAGGCGACTCATGGACAGTGATCGGCGCGGCGCTCGACACCACTCGGCAGGCCGCCTTCCAGCGCTTCGGCAAGACCGCGAAGGACAGCGAGTCCCACGGGACGCCCCCGCGGCGTTGAGTCGGTTACGACTTTCCTTACTGGCTCAAGCGCGCCTTCGGCGCGAGGGCGCGCTGCGGGCGGCGCTGGCGCGCCGTCCTCGCGCACCCACCCGAGCGAGCAGAAGGGCGCCCACGTCACGAGGACACGGGCGCCCTACCACAAGCGTGATGCCATCCGTCATGGTCCGTCGCGTAGGTCACCTCCGAGCCGGCGGCTCTCTCCTGGTCGTCAAGAACCGCGCACCCCGCGCGCACCCCCGAACCTGCGTACTGGACATGAAGTCCATCGAATGCACGCATCCGGACGGGGCCAGACATCGGCACAGAGCCGGGCGAAGCCTTCGCAATGAGAAGGTCAGGGGTTCGAATCCCCTCAGCTCCACCACACCGAAACCCCCCCGCCTCGGGTCCAGGCTCCGGCTCGGAATCAGTAGCTCGCGAGGAAGTAGAGCACGCCGCCAAGGCTGCTGAGGACACCGAGCATCACGGCAGCACCGCCCAGCACCCGGGCCCACGCGGCCTCCGCTGCTCTCGCCGCCTGGAACGCCACCGCGGTCGCCGCGAATGGCATCAGCGCGATGCCGAGGCCGCCGAGCTCCGGCTCGTCCAGCAGCCTGGCGATCAGGTTGTCGAGTGCACCCCACGCGCCGAGAAGCAGCGCAACAATGAAGGTGAAGGAGGCGACGACGCGGGCCTCGGCACTGGTGTCCATGTGCGGAGGGTACGGCGGGTGGCGCGGGTCGACCCGGCGCCACGCCTGCGGGGGATGGAGCGCCAGGGGCTGCCGGTGCCGCGCCGTTCGACACCCATCGTCGCGTATGTTCCATGCCCGTGAGTGAGGACTACCGTCGCCCGTCTGGCGATTCGCCGTACTGGCTGGCCGGCACCGAGGTCATGTGGCGAGAGGGCGACGGACCGCTTGGTACCGGCTCGATCGTCGTGGACACGTCGGTCCCGCACTTCGCCCAGCCGGTGACGGTGGTGCGCGACGACGCTGACGGTCTGGTGGTGTGGCTTCCTTGCGGCACTTCAGTGCTGCGGGCTGCCCGGGCTGATGGGCGTGGCAAGCGGGAAGACTCGAGAACACTGTTCACAGCTGATCTCGTGCAGGAGCGGGGCACACATGCTCTCTTCGACCAACTCCGGATCGCGCCCACTGGGCGCCCTTGGTCGGTATGGCTCTTGTTCTCCGAGGGCTCTGGTGAGTTCGCGGGCTGGTACGTGAACCTCGAGGAGCCGCACGTCCGCGACGCCCGCGGCGTGTACACGAGTGACCATGTGCTCGATCTGGTCGTCGATCCGGACCGCACTCTGGTGCGCAAGGACGAGGACGAACTCGCTCTCGCTGTCGCGCAAGGTGTCTTCGACGGCCCCGCGGCCGCCGCGATCGAGGAGGAGGCGGCCGCTGTGGAGGCGCTCGTCGCCGACTGGGGGCCGCCGTTCTGTGACGGCTGGGAGTCCTTCCGACCCGATCCTGCCTGGCCGATCCCGCGCCTCACCGAGTAGTTGATCCGCGGGGTCCTGGCAGCAAGGGCGCCCATGTCACCGGAAAGGCACGGCGCCCCAGCCCGCAGCTGGGTCAGCGCCTGAAGAGCCCCGCCCAGAGAAAGCTCTCGCCGAACACCGACGAGTCTTGGTCCTGCTTCTCCATGTGGCGCAGTTCGACGAGCTCCATCCAGTCGAACAGCCGGCGGAGGTGTTCGGCCCGATACGCCACACCGCCCGACAAGCGGCCCTCCTCGTAGAAGGTCGCGTCCGGTGCCTCGGAGCCCATTGCGCCCCATGCGAAGCACACGAGTCCGAATGCGCCGCCCGGCTTCAAGGTCCGCTCGAGCAGTGCGCGGTAGCTGATCCGGCGGTGCGGCGGCAAGTGGTGGAAGCAGCCCGAGTCGTACACCAGGTCGTATCCCGTGAGAGCGGCGTCGAGTTCGAAGATGCTCCCTTGGACGAAGTTGACCTGCACTTCCGCCGATGCCGCGCGTTCGCGCCCCCAGTCGAGCGCCGCCGACGACAGATCGATCGCGTCGACTTCGAACCCCTGCTGTGCCAACCAGACCGCATTGCGTCCGGGCCCACATCCAAGGTCGAGAGCCCTGCCACCGCGGGGCAGTTGGTCAGCCGCGTGCCAGGAGACGAGCGACTCGTCCGGTGCCTCGCGGAAGAAGGGGACCCCGCGCTCACGGTCTCCGTAGAAGTCGTCCCACCAGCGAGCACCCTGACTGGTCCAACGGTCGGCTTCGCGGTCGAAAAGGGCGTCCATCAACTTCAGGACATCCTCGACGGTCGACACGTTGCGCTCCACCCGCAATACCTCCATACAGACCCGCACGACCCGCACGACCCTATCCTCGCGAAACCCTGGATACCTCGCTCACCTCCGAGCCACCCCAACTGCACGTTCATGGCCGGCGGGCGGGGTTTCGTCGATCACCTGCGGCTCAGGAGCCGGCTGGTCACGCGCTCGGCGGCCTGTGCACCTGGTAGACGATCGCGGCGGCCACATCGGCCAGTGGCACGTTGGTGTCCATCGACAGCTTCTTCAGCACCGCGAACGCCTCGTCGGGCGTGCAACGCCGGTCGGCCATGACGATGCCCTTGGCCTGCTCGATCGTCGGCCGGGTCCGGAGAGCCTGCCGCAGCTGGGTCACCTCGGCACCCAGCTTCGTGTAGCCGTCGAGGACGGCGAGGAAGGAGCTGACGGCGTCGACACGCCCCCGCGCCCTCGCCGTGCGCAGGTCTCCGCCGGCGAGGACGTCGCGGTAGACGGCCAACGCGGCGATCAGGTTCTGGTCGACCAGCGTCACGTCCTCGACCCGGATCATCACGCCGACTACGTCGTCGCCGTCGAACACCGGCGAGCTGGCGAGGACCCACCGCTTCTCCAGGAACTCGCCGGGACGGCTAACGTCCGGGATGTCGTAGCGCAGCGGGCTCAGATGATGTGGCCGACGGGTCCGCAGCACCCTCTCCAGAGAGTCCGTGAGGCTCTGTGCCGGCCGGAGCTCCGCCGTCGCGGGGTTCTCGGGAAAGGCGTCGAAGACGTTCACCGAGACCAGCTCTTCCTCCTGCCGGCCGGTCGCACCCAGGTAGGTGGGCGTCACCGCCTTGATGACGAGGTCAGGGCTCAGCAGGACCGTGGGGGACGGCTGGCTCAGGAAGACCGGGTCGCGCTGCCGTCCGTCGAGCCGAGAACCCAACTGGTTGCTCCTCTGGTCGAGACCGATCACGCGACGCATCCGGGCGGCGCACCTGAAAAAACCAAGAAGCAAGGTTCCACCTGCCGCACGAGTGCAAACAGCCGGTCCATTCCAGTTGAGGCGGTCTGCTCGGTGTCGGCGTCCCCTCCCCGGTGCGTTAGCCTTCGCCGGTACGGCGGACCGAGACGGCCGTCACAGGACGCACCTCATGAGCTGGAGGAGTCATCGCATGGCTGGTCGCCGGATCTATCTCGTCGGTTCGTCGGGTTATCCGTACTACGGCGACGAGGCTGTCGCCGCGGCGTGGCTGCGTCACCTCGCAGCGACGGAGCCGGACGCGGAGATCTACCTCGACTGCCCCAACCCCGGCGGTGCGCAGCTGTTCCTCGCGCACCTCCACCCCAACGTGCGTTTCGTGGACACGCTGTTCCGGGTCAGCTGGGCGGCGCCGTCGGAGGACGTGGAGGAGGTCGCGGAGTTCGCCGGCCAGGCCACGCGACAGCCCGGCTTCGGCTACGCCCACCGCGCGGCGGGCATCGAGCTCCTGCACACCGCGGACGTCTTCCACGTGATCGGCGGCGGCTACCTCAACGCGATCTGGCCCCGCCACATCGCGTTCCTCGCAGCCGGGAAGGTTCTGGCAACCGAGCACGGCAAGCACGTGGCGATGACCGGCAACGGCCTGATCCCGAACGCCGCCCAGGGCGAGCTGCTCGACAAGCTGACCACCGGCTACGCCGTCGTTGACGTCCGGGACGAGCGGTCGCGGGCGCTGCTCTCCGCAGAGGCGGCCACCGCCACCGGTGACGACGCGCTGCTCGGACTCGGCGACGAGGCCTACGACCAAAGGGACAGCGTCTCCACCATGATGTGCCTCCAGTCCGACCTGGTCGAGGGCAGTGTCGAGGACCTGGCGAAGAGCGCGGTCGAGACCGCCAAGGCCTGGGGCCTGCGTCCGGAGAAGGTCGGCTACATCGAGGCGATCCCCGGCCAGGACCGGGTCGTCTTCGACATGATCGAGGCCGAGCTGCCCGGCATGCGCTTCTACCCCTTCACCGAGGTGTGGCGCGAGGGCCTGCCCGCTCGTCGTGGCCAGCGATGGATCACCACCCGCGAGTCCCTGCACCTCGCCGCGGCGGCGGCCGGTGCGTGGGGTGTCGCCTTCCCCGTGAAGCCCGGGTACGACGACGTCGGCCACCAGGACCTCATCGACCGGGGGTCGCGCTGGGTGATCGGCACCCCCGGCGAGGCCGCGCCCGGGACGCACGGCGACGCCGGTTTCGGCACGTCCCTCGACGGGCTCGTGGACGCGAAGAAGGCGGTCGCGCAGCGCGTCTACGGACGCTGACCCGCGGCCGCGGCCCGGTCAGATCCAGGCGCGGAACCAGATCCTCTGGAGCCACTCCCGTGTCGTGATGAGCTGGTCGGTGTAGATCGGCCAGAACCACGCGAAGTTCACGACCACGAGTACCACGAAGGTGCCCGCCGCCACGGCGCCGAACATCCGCCGGCGGGCCGAGGCCCGTGGTGTGCCGACCAGGTGCCCGACCAGCAGGGTGGTCGCGATGACGGTGAAGGGGATCGTGGCGACCGCGTAGAACGAGAAGATCGGCCGGTCGTCGTACCGCAGCCACGGCAGCCACGTCGAGAGTGCGCCGACGACGGCGAGGCCGAACCGCCAGTCGCGGCGTGCCACCCACGCGAAGAGACCGTAGGCCAGGGCGAGCAAGCCGCCCCACCAGAGCACCGGCGTGCCCAGCAGGATGATCTGCCGCAGGCACGTGCTGCCCTCGGCGGCGTCGCAACCGTCCGTGCCCGGCTTGATGTCCAGGTCGGCGTCGATGCCCACCGGGCGGTTCAGGACCAGCCAGCCCTTGGGGTCGGAGGCGTAGACGTGCTCGGAGTTGACCAGCCCGTGGGTGTGGAACGTGTAGACGTCCTGGTGGTAGTTCCACAAGGAGCGCAGCGACTGGGTCACCTCACCCAGCCCGCTGGCGTCCTTCTCGAGGTAGGAGCCCCAGTAGGAGCCGTACTGGGTGTCGGAGAGTGTCTCCTCGTACTGCTCGGCGTTCACGAGCCAGCCGGTCCACGAGATGACGTAGACGACGAAGGCCACCACGACCAGGTGGACGAACGCAGGCAGCGCGTCGACGAGGGCCGAGCGAAGAAAGGCCCAACGCACTCCAAGGGCGCGGCGGGCGCCGGTGTCCCACGCCCAGACGAGGAGGCCGAAGGCGGCGAGCGGGAAGAGGGCGTTCCACTTCGTCCCGACCGCCAGTCCGAACATCACCCCGGCCAGGAGACGCCAGGGACGGAACCACAGGCCTCGCAGCGGCCCCCAGTCCTTGGGGCCGGCCGTCCAGTCGAAAGGCACCCCGCGGGCCATGCGCAGCCGCGTCCAGTCGCGGTCGACGACGAGGGCGGCGACGGCCGCGAGCAGGAAGAAGCTCATGAAGATGTCGAGCAGGGCGACCCTCGACATCACGAAGTGCAGGCCGTCGAAGGTGAGCAGCAGCCCGGCCGTGCAGCCGAGGAGGGTCGACCCCGTGAGGCGGCGCACGAGCCGGATCATGACGAGGACCGACAGCGTCCCGACCACCGCCGCGGCCACGCGCCAGCCGAACGGGTCCATCCCGAACGTCCCCTCGCCGAGCCCGATCAGCCACTTGCCGACCTCGGGGTGGACGATCATGCTCGGCTCTTGCTCGAAGATGCCCTCGACCCTGCCGGTCAGGATCTTGTTGTCGGCGCCCGCGACGTACTCGGTCGTGTAGCCGTGCTTGAGCAGCGACCACGCGTCCTTGGCGTAGTAGGTCTCGTCGAAAAGGAACTGGTCGGGCCGGCCGAGGCGCCAGAACCTGAGGAACCCGGCCAGAGCGGTGACGGCGAGTGTGGCGATCCACCCGGCGCGGCGGTCGAGGCCACGGACGAGCGGAACCATCCGGCGTCGCGCGCTGGGCACCGTCCGGCCGTCGGCGGTCCGGGAGAGCCTCATGGTGCGCTGACGCACCCGCGAGGGCGGCTCCTGGGTCGTCGTCACGCGCCCATGCTACGGACGCAGACCGAGCCCGAAGACAAGTCGGATGGAATGATGCGCCGGTGAGCACCTCCGGAGTACTCGTCCTGGCCGCGACACCGATCGGCCGCGTCGAGGACGCCCCTCCCCGGCTGGCGACCGAGCTCGCCTCCGCGGACGTCGTCGCCGCGGAGGACACCCGGAGGCTCAAGCGTCTCGTCGGCGACCTCGGCGTGACGATCACGGGGCGGGTCGTCTCCTACTTCGAGGGCAACGAGTCGTCGCGCACCCCCGTCCTCGTCGAGGCGCTCGAGTCGGGTCAGCGCGTGCTGGTCGTGACCGACGCCGGCATGCCGAGCGTGTCCGACCCCGGCTACCGCCTCGTCGCCGCCGCGGTGGAGCGCGGCATCGCCATCACCGCCGTGCCGGGGCCCTCCGCGGTCCTGACCGCCCTCGCGGTGTCGGGGCTCCCCGTCGACCGGTTCTGCTTCGAGGGCTTCCTCCCGCGCAAGGCCGGTGAGCGGGCCCGCCGCCTGGCCTCCCTCGCCGGAGAGGAGCGCACGATGGTCTTCTTCGAGGCTCCTCACCGCACCGAGGCCACGCTCACCGCGATGGCCGAGGCCTTCGGCGCCGAACGGCCCGCCGCCGTGTGCCGGGAGCTGACCAAGACCCACGAGGAGGTACGACGGGCGGGGCTGGCAGACCTCGCGGCGTGGGCCGCCGACGGCGTGCGCGGGGAGGTCACGCTGGTCGTACAGGGTGCGAGCACCGCCTCCGACGTACCGACCGATCCCGACTCCCTGGCGGCGCTCGTGGCCGAGGCGGAGGCGGAGGGGAGCACGCGCAAGGAGGCGATCCTCGAGGTCGCCCGCCGGGCGGGGCTGCCCAAACGGGTCGTCTACGATGCGGTGCACAAGCCGCGCTGAGCCCCTCGTAGACTCCGCCGCATGGCCCCCGACGCACCCACCCGCGAGCGGGCCGGCGACAGGCGGGACCGCAGCAGGCCGCCCGCGCCCGAGCCGCTGCCGCGCCCTGTCGTGGACAACCACTGCCACCTCGACATCGCCGACGGCTCCTGGCTCGAGGTCGAGGAGGCGCTGTCCGAGGCGGCCGCCGTCGGCGTACCGCGCATCGTGCAGATCGGCTGCGACCTGCCCGGCGCGCAGTGGGCCGTCGACGTCGCCGGGCGGTTCGACGCGATCGTCGCGGGCGTGGCGCTGCACCCCAACGAGGCCCCGCTGCTCGCCGCCGCCGGCAGGCTGGAGGAGGCACTCGGCGTGATCGAGCGGCTCGCCGCGAGCAGCGAGCGGGTGCGCGCTGTGGGGGAGACCGGGCTCGACTACTTCCGCACCGGCGAGGACGGGCGGCCCGCCCAGCACGAGTCGTTCAGGCGCCACATCGACCTGGCGAAGCGGCTCGACAAGACCCTGGTGATCCACGACCGCGACGCCCACGACGACGTGCTGCGCATCCTCGACGAGGAGGGTGTCCCCGACCGCGTGGTCATGCACTGCTTCTCCGGCGACGCCGACTTCGCTCGTGCGTGCCTCGACCGTGGCGCGTGGCTCTCCTTCGCCGGCACCGTGACGTTCAAGAACGCAGAGCCGCTGCGCGAGGCGCTTCGGGCGACCCCGAGAGACCGGATCCTCGTCGAGACCGACGCCCCCTACCTGACGCCCATGCCCTACCGCGGCAGGCCCAACGCGTCGTACCTCGTGCCGGTCACCCTGCGGTCGATGGCGGAGACCCTGGGGACCGACCTCGCGAGCCTGTGCGAGGCGGTCGACGCGAACACCGACGCGGCGTTCGGGGGCGGCTGGGGGGACTGACCCCTGTCTGATTTGCCCCGTTCGGGGGGAGAGCCTGGTCACGGACAAGCCGTCACAAATGCCCGTGGAGTAGCCCGAACGGACTAGTCATATGCGTGATCAGCGACACCCCGGGGTTAGCTCGGCTTTGCCGTGGGGACCATGACCGTTATCGTCATGTGACTGTTGGCCGGGAGTGGGGAAGCTTTCGGGCAGTGCCAAGGGGATCCGATACACAGTCGCCGGCTGGTCCGGCGCACTCGCGTGGGGGATCGCCGTGCCGTCTCACGCAGCATGAGTACACCGGGACGAGCACGAGCGCTGTCTGTCCTGCGGCCCGGGGAGTACCACCATTGGAGCATCGTGCGGAGTTCTATCGCACTTCTCAGCAAGAGCAGGCGCACCATCGTCGTCCTCGTGGCCGCACTGGCGGCCACTCTTCTTGCCACCACCGTCGGCTACGCCGCGATGAGCAAGACCGTGACCGTGTCGGTCGACGGTGAGAGCGACCAGGTGAGCACCCTGGGCGGCACCGTGGCCGACGTCTTGGAGGCCGAGGGCGTCGAGGTGGGAGAGCGCGACGTGGTCGCCCCCGGCCTCGACAGCAAGGTCAACGACGGCACCCGGATCGCGGTCCGCTACGCCCGCGAGCTGCAGGTCAGCGTCGACGGCAAGGAGAAGAGCTACTGGGTCACCGCGACCGACGTCAGCTCGGCCCTCGAGCAGCTCGGCCTCCGGTACGCCGGTGCCGACCTCTCCGTCAGCCGTAGCGCCGAGGTTCCCCGCGAGGGGCTCGACCTCGAGGTCGTGACGCCGAAGAAGGTCACGCTGAAGAACGGTCCGCACAAGGCCCGCACCGTGACCGTCCCGGCGCTGACCGTCTCCGAGGCGCTCAAGGACCTCGACATCGACCTCGGCAAGCTCGACGAGGTCAAGCCCGGTCGCGACGCGACCCTCGACGAGGGCGACAAGATCGTCGTCACGCGGGTCCGCGTGGTCACCAAGAAGGTCACCGAGGACGTCGACTTCTCCACCGTCGAGAAGTCCGACTCCTCCATGACCGAGGGAGACAGCAAGGTCGTCCGCGAGGGTCGCGACGGCTCCCGCTCGGTCGTGTACCGGATCCGGTACGAGAACGGCAAGCTCGTCGCCCGCAAGGAGCTGAGCTCGAAGACGCTCGCCGAGGCCCGTGACGAGATCGTCCGCGTGGGCACGAAGAAGGCGGCGCCCGCGGCGAACTACGCCAACGGCAGCACCGTGTGGGACCAGCTCGCCGAGTGCGAGTCCGGCGGCAACTGGGCCATCAACACCGGTAACGGCTACTACGGCGGCCTCCAGTTCAACCTCTCGACGTGGCAGTCCTACGGCGGCAGCGGCTACCCGCACGAGAACAGCCGCGAGCAGCAGATCGCAGTGGCCGAGCGCGTGCGTGACGCCAACGGCGGCGGCTACGGCTCCTGGCCGCACTGCTCGCAGCAGCTCGGCCTGCCCCAGTGATCGACCAGTGACGGGGCGTCGCGCCTGAAAGCGATGCGTCTAGGCTCATCCGCGTGGTGAGCGACGACGACATGACATCCGCCGGACCGAGGCTCCTCGGTCCGGCGGATGTGCGTTCCCTGGCCGAGCAGCTCGGCATCAGGCCGACGAAGCAGCGGGGCCAGAACTTCGTCATCGACGCCAACACCGTGCGCCGGATCGTGCGGGTCGCCGGGCTCGACCCCTCGGACGTGGTCGTGGAGGTCGGGCCGGGGCTCGGCTCGCTCACCCTGGCGCTCCTCGGTGCCGTCTCACGGGTGGTCGCGATCGAGGTGGACCCGCTGCTCGCCGCCGCGCTCCCGGACACCGTGCAGAAGTTCGCCCCCGAGCACGCCGACCGGCTCGACGTCGTGGAGGCCGACGCGCTCAAGGTCACCTCGTTGCCGGGTCCGCCTCCGACGGCGCTGGTGGCCAACCTGCCCTACAACGTCTCCGTGCCCGTGCTGCTGCACCTGATGGCGCTGCTGCCCTCCCTGCGCAAGGGCCTGGTGATGGTGCAGTCGGAGGTGGCCGACCGCCTTGCGGCCGAGCCGGGCTCCCGCACCTACGGCGTGCCCTCGGTCAAGGCCGCCTGGTACGCCAAGGTCCGCCGGGCCGGGGCCATCGGCCGCAACGTCTTCTGGCCCGCTCCGAACGTCGACTCCGGCCTCGTCGCCTGGGAGCACCGCGACCCGCCGGCCGTGTCGGTCAAGCGGGAGGAGGTGTTCGCGGTCGTCGACGCCGCGTTCGCCCAGCGACGCAAGACGCTCCGCTCGACCCTGAAGGGCATGGCCGGCTCCGCCGAGGCAGCCGAGGCGGCCCTCGCACACGCCGGAGTGAGCCCGATGGCCCGCGGGGAGTCACTGGGCGTCGAGGACTTCGCGCGGGTCGCCGAGGGGCTCGCGCTGGTCGCCTCCGGAGGCTCGGCATGAGCGCGAGGGTGACCGTCGCCGCACCCGCGAAGATCAACCTCCAGCTCGGCGTGGGGCCCGCACGCCCGGACGGCTTCCACACGCTGGCGACCGTCTACCAGGCGATCGGGCTGTACGACGAGGTGACGGTGGCCCCCGCCACGACCACGACACTGACCGTCGTGGGCGAGGGCGTGGACGCCTCCGACGTACCCACCGACGCCTCGAACCTCGCTCTGCGGGCCGCCGCGTTGCTCGCGTCTCGGGCCGGCGTCGACGGCACGGTGTCCATGTCGATCCGCAAGCGGATCCCCGTGGCCGGGGGGATGGCGGGCGGCAGCACCGACGCCGCGGCCGCGCTCCTGGCCTGTGACGTGCTCTGGGGGCTCGGGACGCCGCGTGAGGAGCTGCTCTCCCTGGCAGCCCAGCTCGGCAGCGACGTGCCGTTCTGCCTCGTCGGCGGGACCGCCCGCGGCGAGGGTCGCGGCGAGCTCGTGTCGGCCCTGGAGGACACGGGGGTGTACTGGTGGGTGGTCGCGCTGCCGGGGGGTGGGCTCTCGACTCCGGGGGTCTACCGGGAGTTCGACCGGCTGTGCGCCGCATCGCGGCCGCCGGAGCCGGTTGTCGCCGACGCGCTCGTCGACGCGCTGCGGGCGGGCCGGGTCGAGGAGCTCGCCGGTCTGCTCGCGAACGACCTCGAGCCCGCCGCGCTCAGCCTCCGGCCGGAGCTCGCGAAGCTGCTGGACTCGGGTCGATCGGCCGGTGCGCTGGGGGCGATGGTCTCGGGCTCCGGCCCCACGTGCCTGTTCCTCGCCGCCGACGAGGCCGCGGCCACGAAGATCGAGGAGCTCCTGCGCGACCGGGGGACCGCCGCGCTGACCGCTCGTGGACCGGTGCCCGGCGCTCGTGTCCTCGACGGTCTGTGATGCGATAGCACCCTGATGGCCTCACCCGCAGCGAACCTCGTCAACCTCGAGCGCGTCCACAAGTCCTACGGCATCCGCCCCCTCCTCGACGGGGTGAGCCTCGGCGTCGGCACGGGCGAGCGCGTCGGCGTCGTCGGCCGCAACGGCGACGGCAAGACGACGCTCCTGCGCATCATCGGCGGGCTCGAGGAGGCCGACGAGGGGCGTGTGTCGAGGGCCCGCGGCCTGCACCTCGGCTACCTCACCCAGGGCGACGACCTCGACCCCGCCGCCACCGTGCGCGATGCGGTCCTCGGTGAGCGGGCGGAGCACGAGTGGGCGGCCGACGCGTTCACCCGCGAGATCGTCGAGGTGCTCCTCGTCGGGCTCTCGCTCGGGCGGGTCGTGTCGGGACTGTCCGGTGGTGAGCGGCGGCGCTGCTCGCTGGCCCGTCTCCTGCTCGAGGACCACGACCTCATCGTGCTCGACGAGCCGACGAACCACCTCGACGTCGAGGCGGTCGCCTGGCTGGCCGAGCACCTTGCCCGTCGTACCTCCGCCCTCGTCGTCGTGACCCACGACCGCTGGTTCCTCGACGAGGTCTGCGACACCACCTGGGAGGTCCACGACGGTGTCGTCGACGTGTACGACGGGGGCTACGCCGCCTTCGTGCTCGCCAAGGCCGAGCGGCAGCGCCAGGCCGCGGCCTCGGAGGCGAGACGCCAGAACCTCATGCGCAAGGAGCTCGCGTGGCTCCGCCGGGGAGCACCTGCCCGGACCTCGAAGCCGAAGTTCCGCATCGACGCCGCCAATGCCCTGATCGAGGACGAGCCAGCACCGCGTGACTCCCTCGAGCTCCAGCGGTTCGCCACGCAGCGGCTCGGCAAGGACGTGCTCGACGTCGAGGACGTCACGCTGGTGCGGGGAGAGAAGACGCTGCTCGACCACGCCACGTGGCGGCTCGGCCCCGGTGACCGCGTGGGGCTCGTCGGCGTGAACGGCGCCGGCAAGACCTCGGTGCTCCGGCTGCTCTCCGGAGAGCTCCCACCCGCCGCCGGCCGGGTCAAGACAGGTCGCACGGTCGCGCTCGAGCAGCTCAGCCAGGGCCTCGACGAGATCGACCCGAACGAACGCGTGCTCGACTCGGTCGAGGCGATCAAACGGGTGACGAAGACCGCGAGCGGCGAGGTCACCGCCAGCTCGATGCTGGAGCGGTTCGGCTTCACCGGCGACCGGTTGACCGCCCGGGTCGGCGACCTCTCGGGCGGCGAGAGGCGGCGCTTCCAGATGCTCCGGCTGCTGCTCTCGGAGCCGAACGTCCTGCTGCTCGACGAGCCGACCAACGACCTCGACATCGAGACCCTCACCGTCCTCGAGGACTTCCTCGACGGCTGGCCCGGAACGCTCGTGGTCGTCTCCCACGACCGTTACTTCCTGGAGCGCGTCTGCGACACCGTCTGGGCCCTGATGGGTGACGGGACGATCCGGATGCTGCCGCGGGGAGTGGACGAGTACCTCGAGCGCCGGCGCGCCATGCTCGCTGCCGGGGCTCCCGGACAGCCGGTGGTCGAGCCTGCTGAGACCCCGTCGTCGCAGGCCGAGATGCGGGAGGCTCGGAAGGCGATCGGGCGGATCGACCGCCAGCTCGGGAAGCTCGCCGAGCGGGAGGAGAAGCTGCACGCCGAGCTCCTCGAGCACGCCGCCGACTACGAGAGGCTCGCGGAGCTCGACGAGAAGCTCCAGGCGCTGCACGCGGAGAAGGAAGCCCTCGAGGAGGAGTGGCTCGAGGCCGCCTCGATGCTCGAGTAGGCCCGGGCGCCGTTCCCATCCATATGGACTCGAACGACACGCCGATCGTGCTCGGGGCTGCCGTTCCCATCCATGTGGACCGGAGCAGCGGGATCAGGCTCGGGCTGCCGTCCGCGACGTCATTACTTCGCACGTGCACGATCCTGGCCGCAGGGAGGTCCCGACTACAGCTCCGGCTCGAAGGGGGCCACCAGGCGGCGGAGGAGAGAGGCCAGACGCTCCTGCGCGGACGCGTCGAGACCCCCCAGCAGCTCGCGTTCGCGGTCGAGCAGGCTGGCGAGGGCGCCGTCGACCGTGGCGCGACCCTCGTCGGTGAGCCTGACCAGCACGCCGCGCCGGTCGTGCGGGTCGGGGAGTCGCTCGACGAGACCCCGGGCGACGAGACGGTCGACGCGGTTGGTCATCGTGCCGCTGGTCACCAGGGTCTCCTTGATGAGCCGGCCCGGGGAGAGCTCGTACGGCGTGCCGGCCCGGCGCAGCGCGGCGAGCACGTCGAACTCCCATGACTCGATGCCGTGGTCGCTGAAGGACTCGCGGCGTGCGCGGTCGAGGTGGTGGCCCAGGCGGCTGACCCGGCTGAGCACCTGCATCGGCGCGAGCTCGAGATCAGGGCGCTCTCGTTCCCAGGCCTCGACAATACGGTCCACTTCGTCACGCATGTCCTCGATCGTACCTGTCGAGATTCTTGACATCGAGACATTCGGGCAGCATGGTTTATCTTGACATCAAGAGACTTTGCCTCGAGGGGGAGCATCATGAGCAAGCACACGTGGGACCCGGAGCGGTACCTCACCTACGCCGACGAGCGCGGCCGCCCGTTCGCGGACCTCCTCGCCAGGGTGGGTGCGACCGAGGCCGGACGCGTCGTGGACCTCGGCTGCGGCCCCGGCAACCTCACGGCCTTGCTGAAGCAGCGCTGGCCGGCCTCCGACGTACTCGGGCTCGACTCCTCGCCGGAGATGATCGACCGTGCGAAGGAGTCGGGGCCGGGCGGCGTCCGGTTCGACGTGGCAGACCTGCGCGAGTGGAGGACGGAGGCGCCGGTCGACGTACTCGTCTCCAACGCGACCCTGCAGTGGGTCCCCGGCCACCTCGAGCTCCTGCCGCAGCTGCTGGCGCAGGTGGCACCGGGCGGGTGGTTCGCGTTCCAGGTGCCGGGCAACTTCGACCAGCCCAGCCACGCCCTCCTGCACGGGCTCGCCGCCGACGACCGGTTCCGTGGGTACGCCGAAGGTGTGGCGCGCCCGGACGGCTTCGGGCCCGAGGTGTACCTCGAGGCGCTCTTGGCTCTCGGCTGCCGGGTGGACGCGTGGGAGACGACGTACCTGCACCTGCTGCAGGGCGAGGACCCCGTCTTCACGTGGATCAGCGGGACCGGAGCGCGACCGGTGCTCCAGGCGCTCCCCGAGGGCCCGCGGAGGGAGTTCGAGGCGGAGTACAAGCAGCTGCTCCGCGACGCCTACCCGGCCGGACCGCACGGCACCGTTCTGCCCTTCCGGAGGGTCTTCGTGGTCGCCCAGGTGCCAACAGGGTCGATCTCGTGATCATCCGCGAGGCCGTTCGTCGCCTCGCACGTCGGGATGAAGCTACTACCTAGGAGGGAGAACAAGCATGAGGTTGCACCACGTCCAGGTGTCCTGCCCGGCCGGTGGCGAGGATGCCGCACGGTCCTTCTACGCCGACGGGCTCGGGATCCCCGAGGTCGAGAAGCCGCCGGTGCTCGCGGCGCGGGGTGGCTGCTGGTTCCGCGGTGAGGCCGTCGAGGTCCACGTCGGTGTCGAGGCGGACTTCAGGCCCGCCGGCAAGGCGCACCCGGCGTTCCTCGTCGACGACATCGACGCGCTTGCTGTCCGGCTGGTGGAAGGCAACTTCCCGGTAACGTGGGACGACGACTTTCCTGGGTACCGGAGGTTCTACACCGCTGACGGGAACGGCAACCGGGTCGAGGTGCTCGCGGTGCGCTGAGCGCGAGCGGGTCGACCTGGATTACCTACGCTCCCGAAGGTTACGGTGTCGTAGGTCGGGTCGGAGGGACTCGGCCGGGAGGAGACCCGTGAGCAAGCCACTGACCCAGACCCAGATGCTGATCGAGCTCGAGCAGGTCGTCGAGGAGAACCTGAACCGCCACCTGACGGTGGCCAAGGAGTGGTTCCCGCACGAGTACGTCCCGTGGAGCGACGGCCGCAACTTCGACGGCCCGCTCGACGGGGACCCGTGGAGCCCGGATGACGCGAAGATGTCCGACGTCGCGCGTTCGTCGTTGATCGTGAACCTGCTGACCGAGGACAACCTGCCGAGCTACCACCACGAGATCGCGATCCTGTTCGGCCGTGACGCCGCGTGGGGCGACTGGGTGCACCGGTGGACCGCTGAGGAGGGCAGGCACGGGATCGCGATCCGCGACTACCTGCTGACCAGCCGCGCGGTCGACCCGGTGCAGCTCGAACGGCTGCGGATGGACCACATGTCCACCGGCTACGAGTCCGCGCACAGCCAGGACCTGATCCGCTCGCTGGCCTACGTGTCGTTCCAGGAGCTCGCGACCCGGGTGTCGCATCGCAACACGGGGCGGCTCACGGACGACCCGGTCGCCGACGCGCTGCTCGGCCGCGTCGCCGCGGACGAGAACCTGCACATGATCTTCTACCGCAACCTGCTGGCCGGGGCTCTCGAGCTCTCGCCGAACCAGACGATGCGGGCCATCGCCGACGTCGTGAAGACCTTCCAGATGCCGGGCACCGACATCGCAGGCTTCCAGCGCAAGGCGGTGGAGATGGCGATCGCAGGGGTGTACGACCTGCGGCAGCACCGCGACGACGTCGTTGCGCCGGTGCTGCGTTTCTGGAAGGTCTTCGAGGTCGAGGGCCTCGACGCAGAGGGGGAGCAGGCACGCAACGAGCTCGCCGCCTTCATGGACGAGCTGGACACGCAGGCGAGCCGGTTCGAGGAGAAGCGGGACAGACTGCAGCAGCGGCTGGCCGCGCGCGCCGGCTGAGAGGACGCGCCGCAAGTGGGCAGAGCGGGCAGTTCCGGCGCCCTCGAACGTGCCACTACTGCCCACTTGGCGTGGGGTCGGCCCGGAACGCCGCCGAGGTCAGCGCACGGTGCGCAGCCGGGGGTTCTTCTCCATGCCGGCCAGGCCGTTCCAGGCGAGGTTCACCAGGTGCTCGGCGACGACCTGCTTCTCGGGAGTGCGTGCGTCGAGCCACCACTGGCCGGTCGTGCCGACCATGCCGACGAGCATCTGGGCGTAGAGCGGTGCGACCTTCGCGTCGAAGCCCCGGGACTTGAACTCCGCGACCAGGATGTACTCCACCCGTGAGGCGATGTCGCCGATGATCGAGACGAAGGACCCGGTGGCCGACCCGATCGGGGAGTCGCGGACCAGGATCCGGAAGCCGTCCGGGGCGTCCTCGATGTAGTCGAGGAGCGCGAACGCCGCCTGCTCGAGGAGCACCCGGGGGTGCTCGGCGTCGAGCGAGCCCTGCATCATGGCGAGCAGTCGTCGTACCTCTCGGTCGACGACCACGGCGTAGAGGCCTTCCTTGCCGCCGAAGTGCTCGTAGACGACCGGCTTGGACACACCGGCCCGGCTGGCGATCTCCTCGATCGACGTACCGTCGAAGCCGCGCTCGGCGAAGATGCCGCGGGAGATGTCCACGAGCTGCTCGCGCCGCTCGGCAGCGGTCATCCGGGCGCGGCCGCTCCGCCGGTTCTTGTCCACGCTCACGTCAGCCACGCGCCCATGATGTCAGCACGGCGCTTCCGGGGTACGACGGCGGGAGCAGGAGGGGGTCTCAGGCTGCTTCGGGGAGCTGCTGGTTCTTGACCAGCTTGCCCTCGATGCGCTCCTTGACCGGCCAGCGCACATCCTTGACCCAGCCGACCTTCTCCATGAACCAGATCACCCGGGCCGAGGTGTCGACCTGGCCGCGCAGCACGCCGTGGCGGGCGCAGGTCGGGTCGGCGTGGTGCAGGTTGTGCCAGGACTCGCCCATGGACGGGATCGCCAGCCACCAGACGTTGGCGGACTTGTCGCGGGAGAGGAAGGGGCGCTCACCGATCGTGTGGCAGATCGAGTTGATCGACCAGGTCACGTGGTGCAGCAGGCTGACGCGGACCAGCGAGCCCCAGAAGAACCCGGTCAGCGCGCCCTGCCAGGACATGGTCAGCAGGCCGCCGAGGACGGCCGGCAGCAGCAGCGACACCGCGACCCAGATGGGGAACTGGCGCGAGATCTTGACGATGTCGCGGTCCTTCATCAGGTCGGGGGCGTACTTGCGCTGCGGGGTCTGCTCGGGGTTGAACAGCCACATCATGTGGGCGTGCCAGAACCCCTTGGCGAGCGCCTTGATGTCGTCGCCGTAGCGCCACGGCGAGTGCGGGTCGCCGTCGCGGTCGGAGAACTTGTGGTGCTTGCGGTGGTCAGCGACCCAGCGGATGACGGGGCCCTGGATGGCCATGGAGCCGGCGATCGCCCAGAAGACCTTGACGGCCCGGTTGGGCTTGTAGGACTTGTGGGTGAAGAGCCGGTGGAAGCCGACCGTGATGCCGTGGCCGGTGAGCCAGTACATGGCCGCCATGATCGCCAGGTCGGTCCAGCCGAGCCAGCCGCCCCAGGCGACCGGGATGGCCGCGGCGACGGCGAGGAACGGCACGACGATGAAGACCGCCAGCGCCACCTGCTCCTTGCGGGACTGGGTGTCACCGCCCCAGGTGGCGCTGACCAGCTCGGCCTCGGAGGCCTCAGGGTGTGTCGGCGCGATGGTTCCGGAGTTGGGTGGGGTCATATGGGTGGTTCCTCGCAAGGTGCCATCGAAGAGAGATACTGACCTACGCCACCGTAACCTACGGAACCGTAACTAGCCAAGAGCGTCCGGGAATGGGAGACGTGCGGCGTGATTGCGTAATGTGTGCCCAACCGATCCCCGGTTGGTCTGTCGGCAGGGCCCGCCGCACTTTGAATGCGGACAAGCGACGTAGGTTCGACTCCTACCCGGGGAGCAAGTACCCGCTGGGGGGCAAGCCAACCGCCGACGAGGGAGAGTTCTAGACGTGCCCGAGCCCGCAAGCACCGCCGTGCCCCGCCCCGCAGCCGTGGTCCTCCTGGCAGCCGGAGCGGGCACCCGGATGAAGTCGAAGACGATGAAGGTCCTGCACCCGATCTGCGGGCGCTCGCTCATCGGCCACGTGATCGCCGCCTCGCAGGCCCTCGACCCCGAGCACCTGGTCGCCGTCGTCGGCAACCAGCGGGAGCAGGTCGAGCCGCACATCCTCGAGCAGGTTCCCGACGCCGTGCTCGCGGTCCAGGAGACCCAGGACGGCACGGGGCACGCGGTCCGGATCGCGGTCGAGGCGCTCCAGAAGGAGGCCGGAGCCACGAACGGCACGGTCGTCGTGATGTTCGGGGACACCCCGCTCCTCGAGGGCGAGACCGTCGCGGCGCTCGTCGCCGACCACGCCGGGTCCGGTCGCGCGCTGACGATCCTGACCGCCGAGGTCGACAACCCGTTCGGCTACGGCCGCATCGTCCGCGACTCGTCGGGAGACGTCGCCGCGATCGTGGAGGAGAAGGACGCGACCCCGGAGCAGGCGGCGATCAAGGAGATCAACAGCGGGATCTTCGCGTTCGACGGGGCGTTCCTCGCCGACGCGGTCACCCGGATCACCAACGACAACGCCAAGGGCGAGTACTACCTGACCGACGTGGTGGCGATCGCGCGCGAGCGAAGGCCGGACCGTCGGCGCCCACAGCACCGACGACGTGATGCAGACCGAGGGGGCCAACGACCGGGCGCAGCTCGCCGGCCTCGCCGCCGAGATGAACCGCCGTGTCCTGACCCGGTGGATGAAGGACGGCGTGACGGTCGTCGACCCTGCCAGCACCTGGGTGGACGTGACCGTCGAGCTGGCGCAGGACGTGACCCTGCTGCCGGGCGTGCAGCTTCACGGCGCCACCCGCATCAGCGAGGACGCCGTCGTCGGGCCCGACACGACCCTGACCGACGTCACGGTCGGGGAGGGCGCCACCGTCGTGCGTACGCACGGCTCCGGCGCGGTCATCGGTGCCGGGGCGAGCGTCGGGCCGTTCTCGTACCTGCGCCCGGGCACCGTGCTCGGCGTCAAGGGCAAGATCGGCACGTTCGTCGAGACCAAGAACGCCGAGATCCACGACGGCGCGAAGGTCCCGCACCTGTCCTACGTCGGCGACGCGGAGATCGGGGAGGGCTCGAACATCGGCGCCGGCACGATCTTCGCCAACTACGACGGCGTGAACAAGCACCGTACGACGGTCGGCAGGCACGCGAGGACCGGGTCCAACAACACGTTCGTCGCGCCGGTGAACGTCGGTGACGGGGTCGTGACAGGCGGCGGGACCGTCGTACGCCGTGACGTGCCGCCCGGTGCGCTCGCCGTCTCCACGGGCCCGCAGCGGCACATCGAGGGGTGGGTGCTGCGCAAGCGGAGCGGCACCGCGGCCGCCGAGGCAGCCGAAGCGGCACTCGAGGAGCGTGCGTCGTCTCACAAAGATACCCCTGAGGTCGCGCCTGAGGTCGGACCTGAGTGACAATCGAGGGGCGGCCGTCATCGAGCAGAGCAGCAAACGAGGAGACGCAGGCGTGAGCGGAATGAAGCGGACGACCGAGAAGAACCTGATGGTCTTCAGCGGTCGGGCACACCCCGAGCTCGCCGAGGAGGTCGCCGAGCAGCTCGGCACCGGGCTGGTGCCGACCTCGGCCTACAACTTCGCCAACTCCGAGATCTACGTCCGCTTCGAGGAGTCGGTCCGCGGCTGCGACGCCTTCGTGATCCAGAGTCACACGGCTCCGGTCAACGAGTGGATCATGGAGCACCTGATCATGGTCGACGCCCTCAAGCGCGCCTCGGCCAAGCGGATCACCGTGGTGATGCCGTTCTACGGCTACGCCCGTCAGGACAAGAAGCACCGCGGCCGCGAGCCGATCTCGGCCCGCCTCATGGCCGACCTGTTCAAGACCGCCGGCGCCGACCGGCTGATCGCGGTCGACCTGCACACCGCTCAGATCCAGGGGTTCTTCGACGGTCCGGTGGACCACCTCATGGCGCTGCCGATCCTCTCGGACCACGTGCGGCAGAAGTACGGCCACGAGCAGCTCGCCGTCGTCTCCCCGGACGCCGGCCGGATCAAGGTGGCCGAGCAGTGGTCGAGCCGTCTCGGTGGTGCGCCCCTGGCGTTCATCCACAAGACCCGCGACATCCACCGCCCCAACGAGTCGGTCGCGAACCGGGTCGTCGGTGACGTCAAGGGCCGCATGTGCGTGCTCGTCGACGACATGATCGACACCGGCGGCACGATCGTGAAGGCCGCCGAGGCGCTGGTGGCCGACGGCGCGAGCGGTGTGATCATCGCCGCCACGCACGCGATCCTGTCGGACCCGGCAGTGGACCGGCTCAAGAACAGCTCGGCCGTGGAGGTGATCGTCACCAACACGCTGCCGATCCCCGACGACCGCCGGTTCGACAAGCTGACCATCCTCTCGATCGCCCCGCTGGTGAGCCGGGCCATCCGCGAGGTGTTCGAGGACGGCTCCGTGACGAGCCTCTTCGACGGCCAGGCCTGAGCCTCTCCCCGCGGCGTGGCGGGCTGGTCCGATTTCACGGATCTGCCAAGCCTCGCTAGGATTGCCAGGTTGCCTCGGCGAGGGAGAGCTTCTCGCTCCGTGATCGACGCGGCGGTCAACCCGGTGTCCACCGGGCTAAAGCCGCGCATCGCGGCAGCAGACCTCCTCGACCCGGACCCGACGGTTCGCAGGACTCTCTGGGGCAGCCACCAACGTTGCACGCTGAGTTTTAGTCGATTGAGGAGTTCCCCCCGTGTCTGAGACCAAGATCCAGGCTGAGTCGCGCACCGAGTTCGGCAAGGGCGCCGCACGCCGCATCCGCCGCGCAGACAAGGTCCCCGCCGTCCTCTACGGTCACGGCACCGACCCGGTCCACATCACGATGCCGGGCCACGAGACCATGCTCGCCCTCAAGCACGGCGGCGCGAACGCACTCCTCTCCATCGAGATCGAGGGCAAGTCGCAGCTCGCGCTGCCCAAGCAGGTCCAGCGCGACCCGATCAAGGGCTTCCTCGAGCACCTCGACCTGATCGTCGTCCGGAAGGGCGAGAAGGTCACCGTCGACATCCCCGTGCACGTGCTCGGCGAGTCCGCCTCCGAGACGATGGTCGTCGTCGACCACACCGTCATCTCCGTCGAGGCCGAGGCCACCCACATCCCCGAGTACGTCGAGGTCTCCATCGAGGGCGCCGAGATCGGCACGCAGATCTTCGCCAAGGACCTCGAGCTGCCCAAGGGCTCGACCCTGCAGACCGATGACGACGCGCTGATCGTCAACGTGGTGCACGCGCCCACCGCCGACGAGCTCGAGGAGGAGCTCGCCGAGGCCGAGGCCGAGGTCGGCATCGAGCGCGAGGAGGCCGAGGAGGCCGAGGAGGGCGAGGCCGCTCCCGCCGAGGCTGCCGAGGAGACCTCCACCGAGGAGTGAGGTCCGGCAACATCTAGGCTGCGTGCCCATGTGGCACAGGGCCTGGAACGCACTGACACGTGGAAGGGCCGGAGCTCCCGAGAGGCTTCGATGACAGAGAACTTGTGGCTGGTCGTCGGACTCGGGAACCCCGGCCCTTCGTACGCCGGAAACCGACACAACATCGGCTACATGGTCAACGACGAGCTCGCCTCGCGAGTCGGCTCGGGCTTCCGGCCCCACAAGACCGGCCGCGCGGACGTCGTGGAGGGCAGGCTCGGCGGACCGGGAGGGGCGCGTGTCGTCCTGGCCCGGCCCCGCTGCTACATGAACGAGACCGGCGGACCCGTGTCCGCGCTCGCGAAGTTCTACAAGGTGCCGGTGGAGCGGATCATCGCCGTCCACGACGAGCTCGACATCGACTTCGACACCCTGCGCGTCAAGCGGGGCGGCGGCGACAACGGCCACAACGGCCTTCGCTCGATGCGGCGCTCGCTCGACTCGGGGGAGTTCTACCGGGTCCGCGTCGGCATCGGACGGCCCCCCGGCCGGCAGTCCCCGGCCGACTTCGTGCTCTCGGACTACTCGTCGGCCGAGCGCAAGATCCTGCAGTTCCAGCTGGACCGTGCCGCCGACGCGGTGGAGTGCCTCATCACCGACGGCCTGGAGAAGACCCAGGGCCGGTTCAACAGCTGACTCCAACCCCGAAGAGGCCGGTCGCAAGCCGCTGAGCACCGGCCACCCGAAGTGAAAGGCTGAGCCCAGTGACCGAGACCGACTTCTTCGACGCAGGACAGCCGCCCGCCGAGGCGGCCCACGACGACCACGTCCTCGCTGCGTGGACCGCCACCGTGGCCGGGGAGCTGCTGGTGCAGGTGCGTGGCCAGGGTCTGGAGGGCAAGGAGCTCAAGGACGCCGGCGACCGCGCCGCCCACGAGCTCTTGATGCGCCTGCTGAAGCAGCACCGGCCCGATGACGCGGTCCTCAGCGAGGAGGGCAAGGACGACAAGGTGCGGCTCAGCTCGCAGCGCGTGTGGATCGTCGACCCGCTCGACGGGACCCGCGAGTTCTCCGAGCCGCCCCGCGACGACTGGGCCGTGCACGTCGCGCTGTGGCAGGACGGTGACCTGGTCGCCGGTGCCGTCGCGCAGCCGGGGCTCGGCACCACGTTCAACACCGGCGAGCCCCCCGTCGTACCCCCGCGCACCAGCGAGCGGCCCAGGATCGCGGTCAGCCGGACCCGGCCGCCGGAGTTCGTGAAGGCGCTGGCGGAGGAGATCGACGCCGAGCTCGTGCCGATGGGCTCGGCCGGCGCCAAGGTGATCTCGGTCGCCCGCGACGTCACGGACGCCTACGTGCACGCCGGCGGACAGTACGAGTGGGACTCCGCCGCTCCGGTGGCCGTGGCCCGTGCCGCGGGTCTGCACACCAGCCGCGCCGACGGCGCGAAGCTCGCGTACAACCAGGACGACGTGCTGCTCCCGGACCTGCTCGTGTGCCGTCCCGAGCTCGCCGAGCAGATCACCGGCTTCGTCAAGCGCTACTGGGCGGAGAACCCTCCCGCCTGACGCCGCCCGGATCCACCCGCCGCCAGCGACGTCAGTGGACGAGCGCCTTGAACGCGATGGTGAGCAGCCCGAACAGCGCGGCGACGGCCGCGGACATGAGTCGCTCGGGCGTGCTCATCCGGCCGTTCCGGCCGACCGTCCAGCCCGCGAGGGCGAGCAGCGCGGTGTTCATGCCGAGAGCGACGAAGACGGCCGTGGTGTACTCCGCGCCGAGCAGTCCGAGTGCCGCCAGCACCAACAGCGGCAGGGTGGACTCGGTGACGATCTCCCAGCCGTCGGTGAGCTCGGCGCGGATCGCGCGCCAGGTCGGTCGGCGACCGTCGGCGACCCGCCGCGAGACGACCCGTGCGTACCTCTCGGCGGCCCAGTAGACGAAGAGCGTGACCAGCACCGCCACGGCCAGCTGCCAGATCGTCTCCTTGTGCGCGGAGGCCATCACCGACCCGCTGACCACGATGCCGAGGATGCCGGCGGCGATGCTCTCCTCGTTGCGCTCGGCGAGGCCGCGGTCGGAGCGCTGGGACGACGTCATGGGCCCGACTCTGCTCGCCGTCGCACTGGCCCGCATCGTCCATCCGGGATGAGTGCCCGCCGGCCCTCGGCGCGGAGCGGGCGACCGGCCCCAACGGCCGGACCCTCGCCCGCAGGTCGCCCACCAGCAGCGTCGTAGACTCGATGACCGACCCCCTCGTCCTCTCCTGGCAGGGGGCAGGTGTGTTGTCCCCCATGCTTCGGCAGGAATGAGCACGAGTGTGAGCCTGAAGGGTCTGGCCGACCTCGTCCTGCGGGACAAGGTCCTTGCCTCCGCCGTCGAGGACGCACGCGACGGGGCGGTGCCCGCCCTGGACCTCACCGGTCCGAGCGCGCTGAGACCGTTCGTCGTGAAGGGTCTCGTCGACGCCGGCCGGACGGTCCTCGCCGTCGCGGCCACCGCCCGCGAGGCCGAGGACCTCGTGACCTACCTGCGAGACCTCGTCGACCCGAGCACGGTCGCCTACTACCCGGCCTGGGAGACCCTGCCGCACGAACGGCTCTCTCCCCGCTCGGACACCGTCGGCACGCGCCTCGCGGTGCTGCGCCGCCTCAAGCACCCCGGCGACGACCCGAGCAACGGTCCGCTCAACGTCGTGGTCGCACCGGTCCGGTCGATCCTCCAGCCGCAGGTCAAGGGTCTCGCCGACCTCGAGCCGGTCGAGCTGGCCGTCGGGGACGAGGCCGACCTCGAGGACGTCGTGCGAAGGCTGAGCGCGGCGGCGTACTCCCGCGTCGACCTCGTCGAGAAGCGCGGGGAGTTCGCGGTTCGCGGCGGCATCGTCGACGTCTTCCCACCGACCCTCGAGCACCCGCTGCGCGTGGAGTTCTGGGGCGACGAGGTCGAGGAGATCCGGTCCTTCTCGGTGGCCGACCAGCGCTCGCTCGAGCCGGTGCAGCGCCTGTGGGCGCCGCCGTGCCGCGAGCTGCTGCTGACCGAGGAGGTACGACGCCGGGCGGCCGAGCTGGGGGAGCGTCATCCCGAGCTCGCCGAGATCACCCACAAGCTGGCCGAGGGGCACGCCGTCGAGGGCATGGAGTCGCTGGCTCCTGTGCTGGTCGACGAGATGGAGATGCTCATCGACCTGATGCCGGACAACACCCACGTCCTCGTGCTCGACCCCGAACGTGCTCGCAGCCGCGCCCACGACCTGGTGGCGACCAGCGAGGAGTTCCTGCACGCGTCCTGGGCCGCCGCAGCGGGCGGGGGCCAGGCCCCGATCGACCTCGGCGCTGCGTCGTACCACTCCCTCGGCGACGTCCGCGCGCTGAGCCTGTCCCAGGGCAAGCCGTGGTGGAGCATCTCGCCGTTCGGCCTCGACCCCGACGCCTCGAAGGTCGCCGGGGTCTCGACAGGCTCGGCCACCGAGCCGCTGCGCGACGAGCTCGGCGAGGTCGTCGACTCGGGCGTGGACGTCGAGGCGGGCGCGGTCGAGTCGCGCAACGTCGACATCCACGCGGTCGAGGCCTACCGCGGCGACATCGAGCACGCGGTCACCGACATGAAGCAGTGGCTGACCAACGGCTCGCGGGTGGTGCTGCTCAACGAGGGCCACGGCCCGGCCCAGCGCATGGTGGAGGTGCTCAAGGAGCACGACGTCCCGGTCCGCCTCGTCGAGAGCATCGACTCCGAACCCGAGGCCGGGATCGTGCACGTCTCCACGGCCTGCCTCGACCACGGCTTCGTCGACGAGGAGCAGTGCCTCGCGGTGCTCACCGGCGACGACCTCACCGGCCAGCGCTCCTCCACCAAGGACATGCGCCGGATGCCGGCTCGCCGCAAGAAGCAGATCGACCCGCTCGAGCTGAAGCCCGGCGACTACGTGGTGCACGAGCAGCACGGCGTGGGGCGCTACGTCGAGATGGCCCAGCGCACGGTGCAGGGCGCGACGCGCGAGTACCTCGTGCTCGAGTACGGCTCCTCCAAGCGGGGTGCGCCACCGGACCGGCTCTACGTGCCGGCGGACACGCTCGACCAGGTGACCCGGTACGTCGGAGGCGAGCAGCCCAGCCTCGACCGCCTCGGCGGCGGAGACTGGGCCAAGCGCAAGAGCCGCGCGCGCAAGGCGGTGCGCGAGATCGCGGCAGAGCTGATCAAGCTCTACGCCGCGAGGCAGGCCACGAAGGGCCACCAGTTCGGCCCCGACACGCCCTGGCAGCGCGAGCTCGAGGACGCCTTCCCGTTCGTCGAGACCGTCGACCAGCTCTCCACCGTCGACGAGGTCAAGCGCGACATGGAGCAGATCATGCCGATGGACCGGCTGGTCTGCGGCGACGTGGGCTACGGCAAGACCGAGATCGCGGTCCGGGCGGCGTTCAAGGCGGTGCAGGACGGCAAGCAGGTCGCGGTGCTCGTGCCGACGACGCTGCTCGTGCAGCAGCACTTCTCGACGTTCGCGGAGCGGATGGGCGGCTTCCCGGTCGTGCTCAAGGGGCTGTCGCGGTTCCAGACCGACAGTGAGGCGAAGGCGGTCATCGACGGGCTCGCCGAGGGCAGCGTGGACATCGTGATCGGCACGCACCGGCTGCTCAACCCCGACATCAAGATCAAGAACCTCGGTCTCGTCGTCGTCGACGAGGAGCAGCGCTTCGGCGTCGAGCACAAGGAGGCGATGAAGCGTCTCCGGACCTCCGTCGACGTGCTCGCCATGTCCGCGACGCCGATCCCGCGCACGCTGGAGATGGCGATCACCGGCATCCGCGAGATGTCGACGATCACCACCCCGCCCGAGGAGCGGCACCCGGTGCTGACCTACGTCGGCGGCTACGAGGACCGCCAGGTGACCGCCGCCATCCGTCGCGAGCTGCTGCGCGAGGGCCAGGTCTTCTACATCCACAACCGGGTGAACTCGATCGAGAAGGCTGCCGCTCACATCCGCCAGCTCGTGCCCGAGGCGCGGGTCGGCGTCGCCCACGGGCAGATGGGCGAGCACCAGCTCGAGCAGGTGATGGTCGACTTCTGGGAGAAGCGCTTCGACGTGCTCGTGTGCACGACGATCGTGGAGTCGGGACTCGACGTGTCGAACGCGAACACGATGGTGATCGAGCGTGCGGACATGCTCGGCCTCTCCCAGCTCCACCAGCTCCGTGGTCGCGTCGGCCGAGGCCGTGAGCGTGCCTACGCGTACTTCCTGTACCCGGCCGACAAGCCGCTGACCGAGACCGCCCACGAGCGGCTGGCCACGCTCGCCCAGCACTCCGACCTCGGCGGCGGCATGGCGATCGCGATGAAGGACCTCGAGATCCGCGGTGCGGGCAACCTGCTCGGCGGGGAGCAGTCCGGCCACATCGCAGACGTCGGCTTCGACCTCTACGTGCGCCTCGTCGGCGAGGCCGTCGCCGAGTTCAAGGGCGACGCGTCCGCGGAGGAGCCGGAGGTCAAGATCGAGCTGCCGATCGACGCGCACCTGCCCCACGACTACGTGCCGTCGGAGCGGCTTCGCCTCGAGATGTACAAGCGGCTCGCCGAGGTCCGGACCGACGAGGACGTCACCGCGATCCGCGAGGAGCTGCTCGACCGCTACGGCGAGCCGCCGACCCCCGTGGCGAGCCTGCTGGAGGTCGCCCGGCTGCGTGCCCGGGCCCGGCGCGCGGGGCTCACCGACATCACGCTCCAGGGCAAGTACGTCCGCTTCGCGCCCGTGGAGCTGCCCGACTCCGGCAAGGTCCGGCTCGACAGGCTCTACCCGCGCAGCATCCTCAAGCCCGGCGTGCGTACGATGCTGGTGCCCCGGCCCCTGCCCACCACCGTGGGAGGGCCGCCCATCAGGGACGAGGAGCTGCTCGCGTGGGCGCGACAGGTCGTGGACTCGATCGTGGACCGTGAGCCCACGCCGGTCGGCTGAGTCACGAGCAGCCGAGAGCCTGAGCATCCAGAGGTCGAACGGAGAGTCACGAGTGTTGGCATCACGCAAGGTGAAGCTGGCTGCGCTCGCAGCGGGGATGACGATGTTGGCCGGGTGCGGGAGCCATCCCGGTTCCGCCGCCGTGGTGGGGTCGCAGGAGATCTCCCACGGCGAGGTCGACGACGTGGCCCTGGCGGTGTGCTCCGCGAACATCGCCACCGCGAAGGCCCAGGGCCAGCCGGTCCAGGCGCTGGCCACCCGGGGCGCCCGTGAGGTGGCGATGCAGATCCTGCTCGAGACCGAGCTGTCGCGGCAGTTCGGCGCACACGAGGGCGTCGAGGCCAACCCGCAGGAGGTCTCCCAGGCCGTCGCCCAGAACGAGGCCGGCCTCGGCATGCTCCCCGAGGACCAGCGGGAGGACTTCCGCACGGCGCTCCGTGACTACGCCTCGGGCCAGCTCATGCTGATCGAGGCCGGCCGGGAGTCGCTCGGCGGTGACGTCAGCGACGACGAGGCGATCGCCGAGGGCCTGCGGCTGCGCAAGCAGTACGTGAAGTCCCTCGACGTCGAGGTCGACCCGCGCTACGGGATCTTCACCA
The DNA here is from genome assembly GCA_963739785.1 of uncultured Actinomycetota bacterium. Lineage (GTDB taxonomy): Bacteria > Actinomycetota > Actinomycetes > Propionibacteriales > Nocardioidaceae > Nocardioides_C. Next base: position 284,026 of record CAVUBO010000002.1, read on the forward strand.
AGGGCGCTTTCAAGCGCGGTGGCGCGGACCTCTCCGTCCCCGCCTCCGAGGAAGCGGTCAGGGGCGCCAAGGCCCAGCCTGACGCGACCTTCGTCTCGGAGCTCCCGGCGTCGCAGCGGTGTCGCTGACCTTCCTCGTCACCAGCCCGCGGGTCGCACCGGGGCTGATGTCGTGGTCCGCCTGGCAGGCGATCGCGTCGGCGGAGCGCGTGCTCGCCTCCGACGACCGGTCGCCGCTGTTCCGTGCCGTGACCGCGGCGGGCCACCGGGTCGACGTGCTCGCGGCCGCCTCGGTCGACGACCTGCTGGCCGCGGCAACCGACGCCCGCGTGGTGTGGCTGGCCGACGACGAGGAGGCGACCTCGTTCCCCCAGGCGCTCGCGGAGAGGATCGTCTCGGCCGAGGTCGCGCCGGAGGTCGAGGTGCTCCACGCGTCGTACGACGTGCCCGGGGCGCGGCTGCTCGACCTGGTGACGGTCATGGACCGGCTGCGCACCTCCTGCCCCTGGGACCGGGAGCAGACCCACGAGTCGCTGGCCAGGTACCTCCTGGAGGAGGCCTACGAGACGCTCGAGGCGATCGAGACCGGCGACTACGTCCACCTGCGCGAGGAGCTCGGCGACCTGCTGCTCCAGGTGTACTTCCACGCCCGGATCGCCGCCGAGGACGCCGATGAGCCGTTCACGATCGACGACGTGGCGGGCGGCATCGTCGAAAAGCTCGTCCACCGGCACCCGCACGTGTTCGCTCATCCAGCGGGGGAGGACGCTCCGTCGTTGGGCGAGGTCGAGCGGAACTGGGAGCAGCTCAAGACAGCCGAGAAGGGACGCCGGTCCGTCCTCGACGGGATCCCGCTCGCGCTGCCCGCGCTGTCGCTGGCGGAGAAGACGCTGGGGCGTGCGGACAGGGTCGGGGTGCAGCCGGAACCTGCCGGTGCCGAGTCGCTCGGGGACCGGCTGCTCGCCCTGGTGGTGGAGGCGCGAGCCGCCGGCCTCGACGCCGAGCAGGAGCTGAGGGGAGCCGTGCGACGGCTCGCGGACGCGGTGCGCGCCGCGGAGGCGCGCTAGCCCGCCGAGGCGCTCTAGCCGATCCCGCGACGCTGCACGGGCAGCGTGTGGGGGACGCCGAGCGTGGCATCGATCGTGTTGAGGTCGAGGCTTCCCATCGACTCCGAAGCGAGCACCATCAGCTCGCCGAGCAGCAGGATCTCGTCGAACTGCTCGCTGTCCTGCAGCTCGACGTCAAGAGCGTTGGTCATGCGAATCCTCCCAAGGTTTCACTCTCTAAACGACCGGACCCCCAGATGCGTTACTTCCCCGCCTCTCAACGAGCCTCGGAGCCCGGGGTCACGTGTCGTCCGCGCCACATCCCCGCGGGCCGCGATGGGGCGAGCCCTGCCAGGGGAGAGCGACGTGCGCCGTTAGGCTGGCCCTGTCCGGAACCCACCCCTGGCTAGGAGCACACCGTGGCGTCCATCGAGGCTGTCGGCGCGCGCGAGATTCTCGACTCGCGCGGAAACCCCACTGTTGAGGTCGAGGTGGCTCTCGACGACGGAACCGTGAGCCGCGCAGCGGTGCCATCGGGCGCGTCGACCGGCGCCTTCGAGGCGGTGGAGCTGCGTGACGGCGGGTCCCGCTACGCCGGCAAGGGCGTGGAGAAGGCCGTCGACGCGGTGCTCGACGCGATCGGCCCGGAGCTGGTCGGGTTCGAGGCCTCCGAGCAGCGTCTCGTCGACCAGCGGCTGCTCGAGCTCGACGGCACGCCCAACAAGGCCAAGCTCGGCGCGAACGCCATCCTCGGCGTCTCGCTCGCCGTGGCCCGAGCCGCCGCCGACTCGGCCGGCCTGCCCCTCTTCCGGTACGTCGGAGGGCCCAACGCGTTCCTGCTGCCGGTGCCGATGATGAACATCCTCAACGGCGGTGCGCATGCCGACACCGCCGTCGACATCCAGGAGTTCATGATCGCGCCCGGTCGGCGCGCCGACGTTCCGCGAGGCGCTGCGCCAGGGCGCGGAGGTCTACCACGCGCTCAAGTCGGTGCTCAAGGAGCGCGGCCTCGTCCACCGGACTCGGTGACGAGGGCGGCTTCGCCCCCGACCTCGGCTCGAACCGCGAGGCGCTCGACCTGATCGTCGCCGCCATCGAGAAGACCGGTCTCAAGGTCGGTGAGGACATCGCTTTCGCGCTCGACGTCGCTGCGACCGAGTTCTACTCCGACGGCGCCTACCAGTTCGAGGGCGCCGCGAAGTCCGCCGAGCAGATGGCGGCCTACTACGCCGACCTCGTCGCGTCGTACCCGATCGTCTCGATCGAGGACCCGATGAGCGAGGAGGACTGGGCGGGCTGGAAGTCGTGACCGCAACTGCTCGGCGACAGATCCAGATCGTCGGCGACGACCTGTTCGTCACCAACGTGGAGCGGCTCCAGCGCGGCATCGACGAGAAGTCCGCCAACGCGCTGCTGGTCAAGGTCAACCAGATCGGCTCGCTCACCGAGACCCTCGACTCCGTCGACCTCGCGCACCGCAACGGTTTCCGCTGCATGATGAGCCACCGCTCGGGCGAGACCGAGGACACCACCATCGCCGACCTCGCGGTCGCCACGAACTGCGGCCAGATCAAGACCGGCGCCCCGGCCCGCTCCGAGCGCGTCGCGAAGTACAACCAGCTGCTCCGCATCGAGGAGGAGCTCGACGACGCCGCCCGCTACGCCGGGCGCGGTGCGTTCCCCCGGTTCGGGCGCAGCTGAGGTAGAACGTGCCCAGCAACCGTCCGTCCTCCCAGCGGGGATCACGTCCCCGGGGAGCGACGAGCCGTCCGCCGCGGCCCGGGGCAGGGGCGCGTCCGGCGTCCCGCCCCGGCCCCCGCTCGGGCCACGGACGGTCGCGCCCGGCCTCGGAGACCCGGCCTGCCCGGCCCCGGTTCACCGGCCGGGCGGTCGTGCTCGTGCTCGTGCTCGCACTTCTCGCGGTGGCCTACGCGTCGAGCATGCGCGCCTACCTCGAGCAGAAGGACCACCTCGAGGAGCTGCGCGCCAGCATCGCCGACTCCCAGGACAACATCGCGGAGCTGAGGCGGGAGAAGCGTCGCTGGAAGGACCCCGCCTTCATCGAGGCACAGGCGACCCAGCGGCTGAGCTGGGTGATGCCCGGGGAGACCAGCTTCCAGGTGATCGACGAGAACGGCCGACCCCTCGACCACGAGGACAGCCTCTCGGATCCCACGACGATCGACGTCGAGAACGAGCCGGCCTGGTGGCAGACCGCGTGGCAGACGATGGAGGCCGCCGGGAACCCCGAGGACGTGCCGAACCCGGTCGAGGAGATCGACCCGCCGAAGAAGAGGAAGCAGTGACCGCTGTCGAGCCGCGCGACGAGAGGGCCATCGAGGCACAGCTGGGCCGTCCGCCCCGCTCGATCCACGCCGTCGGCCACCGGTGCCCCTGCGGGAACCCCGACGTCGTCGCCACCGAGCCCCGGCTGGAGGACGGCACGCCGTTCCCGACGACCTTCTACCTGACCTGCCCGCGCGCGGCCTCGATGATCGGCACGCTCGAGTCCTCCGGGCTGATGAAGGAGATGTCAGAGCGGCTCGAGAGCGACGAGGAGCTCGCCGCGGCCTACCGCCGGGCGCACGAGGCCTACCTCGAGTACCGCGAGGCCATCGCCGAGGTTCCCGAGATCCACGGAGTCTCCGCCGGCGGCATGCCGACCCGGGTCAAGTGCCTGCACGTGCTCGCCGGACAGTCGCTTGCGCAGGGACGGGGCGTGAACCCGCTCGGCGACGAGGTGCTCGACCTGCTCGGGGAGTTCTGGGCGTCGGGCCCCTGCGTGAGCCCCGAGGGCGACGCCGGGTCCGAGGACCGGCCGTGACCCGGGTCGCGGCGGTCGACTGCGGCACGAACACGATCAAGCTCCTCGTCGCCGACCTCGACCCGGAGACCGGGACCGAGCACGAGCTGGTCCGCGAGATGCGCATGGTGCGCCTCGGCCAGGACGTCGACCGCACCGGCAGGCTCGCCGACGAGGCCCTGGAGCGGACCTTCGCGGCCGTCGACGAGTACGCCGCGATCGTCGCGACCCACGACGTCGACGCGATCCGGTTCTGTGCGACGTCCGCGGCGCGCGACGCCGGCAACGGAGCGGAGTTCGCCGCGGGTGTCGAGGCCCGCCTCGGCGTGAAGCCAGAGGTCGTGACCGGGGCCGAGGAGGCGCAGCTGTCCTACGACGGCGCGACGCGTGGCCTCGCCGGCGGCGACCTCCCCGCCCCGTTCCTCGTCGTCGACATCGGCGGCGGGTCGACAGAGCTCATCCTCGGCGACCCTTCGACAGGCTCTGGGACCACGGCCGGGCACGTCCGGGCAGCCCGGTCCCTCGACATCGGGTCGGTGCGGATGACCGAGCGGTACCTCCGCAGCGACCCCCCGACCCACGACGAGGTCGCGGCGGCCACAGCCGACGTCGCCGCAGCAGTCGCCGCCTCCGGCGTACCGCTGGGCGAGGCGCGGACCGTCATCGGGGTGGCCGGCACGATCACCACCGTGGCCGCGGGCGTGCTCGGCCTCCAGGAGTACGACCGCGCGGCGATCGACCAGGCCCGGCTCGCCGTCTCCGACGTGCACGCGCTCACCGAGCGGCTGCTCGCCATGACGGTGGCCGGGCGCAGGGCGCTGCCGTACATGCACCCCGGCCGCGCGGACGTGATCGGAGCGGGCGCGCTGATCCTCGACGAGGTGCTCCGGCGTACGACGGCCGACACCCTGCTCGTGTCCGAGGCCGACATCCTCGACGGCATCGCCTGGTCGATCGCCTGAGCCTCCGGTGGAACCAGGGAGGTCCCTGGTGCGTCGGAGCGTCATGAGAAGCCTGCTGCGCCTCGTCGCCCTCCTGGTCATGGCCGGTTCGTCGATCGCGCTCCCGATGGGGAGCGCCAACGCCCTCTCCTGCGTGGATCCTGCGGACTGGTACCCGAAGGCCGCGCACGTCTTCGTGGGCCGGATCACGGATGTCCGCGGAGACACGATGCAGGTCGAGGTCAGCGAGGTCTGGCATGGCGAGGACCTGGCACCCCAGGTCTGGCTGGAGCGGGCGACCGGCATGGACATGTGGTTCCCGTTCAGCTCCGGCGGCGAGGTGCCCCAGGGCTACTCCTCGCCGGAGGAGTACGTCTTCGGGACGCAGGACGACTTCGTGGTCAGCCCGTGCGGCATGTGGGCTCGGAGCGAGCCGATGGAGTACGGCGTCGCCGGGGAGCGTTCGCCGAGACCTCCTCTCGCCTCAGGCGACCCCGGTGCCGAGCCGGACGAGAGGTCCCTCGTGCCGGTCGCGGCCGGCGGCGTCGGCGTGGTCGGCGTCGCGGGCCTCGTCGCGCTCCTGTGGCGGCGTCGCACTCACTGAAGGAGCCGCGCGGCCTGAGAGGATGGGCCGTATGTCCGACGCACTCCTCCCGCACCCGGTCACCGGCGACCTCTTCCCGAGCCCGGTGCCTCCAGGGACGGGCTGGCCGGACGACCCCGCTCCCGCCGACGTGGCCGTCGCGAGGACGCCCGCGGACGTCATCTCCCTCGCAGGGCAGGCTGCCGACCTGGCCGAGCTCGATGCCTGCGTCTCGGTCTGCCGTGCCTGCCCCCGCCTCGTGGAGTGGCGCGAGGACGTGGCGGTCGTCAAGCGCGCGTCGTTCGCCGAGGAGCCGTACTGGGGCCGTCCCGTGGCGGGGTGGGGCGAGGACCACCCGCGCGTGCTCATCGTCGGGCTCGCCCCCGCCGCCAACGGGGGCAACCGCACCGGGCGGATCTTCACCGGCGACCGCTCGGGCGACTGGCTGTTCGCCTCACTGCACCGGGTCGGGCTCGCCACGCAGGAGACCTCGGTGAGCGCTGCCGACGGTCAGCGGCTGGTCGGGGCGCGCATGGTCGCCACCGTCCGGTGCGCCCCGCCGGACAACAAGCCGACGGTCGTCGAACGCGACACCTGCGCACCGTGGCTGCTCGAGGAGGTCTCGTTCGTCGGGGACTCGCTGCGCGCCGTGGTCGCCCTGGGCTCCTACGGCTGGGACGCGGCACTGCGCACCTTCCGGGCGCTCGGGTACGACGTGCCGAGGCCCAAGCCACGCTTCGGCCACGCGGCGGAGACCGTGGTCGTCTCGCCGCAGGGGCGGGAGGTCGTGGTGATCGGCAGCTACCACCCGTCGCAGCAGAACACCTTCACGGGCAAGCTCACCGAGGACCATGCTCGACGCGGTGCTCGGCCACGCGGCTGCGCTCGGCGGCGACGTGGAAGGATGACCGGGTGACCGAGCAAGCCATCACCGTCATCGGGCAGGACCGGCCCGGGATCATCGCCGAGACCACCCGTGTCCTCGCCGACCTCGGGCTCAACATCGAGGACTCGACGATGACCCTTCTTCGAGGTCACTTCGCGATGATGCTGGTGTGCGCCGGCGAGAGGGGCTCCGCGGAGATCGAGGCGGCGCTCGCCCCGATGACCGCGGACGGCTCCCTGGACATCTCCGTGCGCGAGGTTCCCGAGGAGCCGGAGCACGAGGCCGTGGGGTCGTCGTACGTCCTGACCGTCCACGGCGGCGACCGTGCCGGCATCGTCTCGACGGTCGTCGGCGAGGTCGCTCGCGTCGGCGGCAACATCACCGACCTGACCACCCGACTGTCCGGGGACCTCTACGTCCTCGTCGCCGAGGTCGACCTGCCCGCCGGCTGCGACGTCGAGGGCCTCCAGGCAGCACTTCGCCGGGCCGGCGACGAGCTCGGGGTCGGCGTGACGCTGCGCCGGATGGAGAGCGACGAGCTGTGAGCTCCGCCTTCGTCGACGATGCCGTCGGCCGCTGGACCGAGCGCGACCTCCCCGTGGAGGGTCGTGTCCTCGACGTCGTGCGGGCGCCGGCCCCCGTCCTCTCCACGACGGGCGCGGAGGTGGACCCGGCCGACCCCGAGATGGTGCAGCTCGCAGCGGACCTGGTCGCGACCATGCGCGTCTCACCCGGCTGCGTGGGGCTCGCTGCGCCCCAGGTCGGGGTCGGCGTGAAGATGTTCTGCGTGGACGTGACCGAGCACCCCAAGACCCGCGCCCACCACGGGACCTTCGTTCTCTGCAACGCCGAGGTGGTGCAGTCCTCTCGCAACGAGAAGGCGCGGGAAGGCTGCATGAGCGTGCCGGACTTCACCGGCGACGTGAAGCGGGCGAGCCGGGTCGTCGTCGCCGGGCAGCTGCCGGTCACGGGGGAGAAGGTCGAGGTCGTCGCCGAGGCCTTCGAGGCCCGGGCCCTCCAGCACGAGATCGACCACTGCGACGGACTGCTCTTCCTCGACCGTGTGGCCGGTGCGCACGCGATCTACCCGCGGAAGACCTATCTTTGACGACGTCATACCTTCCGGTCGTCATGGCGACCGGCTTGTATGACGTCCCGCGCCCCCGTATCCCAATGGCAGAGGAAGAGGTCTTAAAAACCTTTCAGTGTGGGTTCGAGTCCCACCGGGGGTACCAGTCCGGCCGATGACGCCGTCTCGGCGCTGAGCCGCCGTCGGCCACAGCGGGTCACCGTGGCTCGACCACGATTCCCCTGCACCCGGCGCGTGATCGATGCATGCTAGAGGGGTACGCGCGACAGCTCTCGCCGTACGACTCCGGGAGTCCCCATGCGTCGTCCCAAGGCACCTCTCTCTGCGGCACCGCTCCTCGTCGTGGGCCTGGCCCTGGCAGCCTGCGGGAGCACGACCGTGTCGACGGCCGGCTCCGTCACCTCGGGCGACTGCGCCAGGGAGGAGACGGTGGTACGACGGGCGCTCGAGCGGTCCCGCCTGCAGGTGGACGTGGACGGGGACGGGCGGCTCGACAGGGTCGCAGTCGCGACCGACCATGACGCGGGCAAGCGCTGTCGCGCGTTCGTCGGGGTGCGCGTGCGGGGCGGGTCGACGTACTCCACCCACCTGCACCGCGACGCTGTCCCGGTGCACCCGTTCAAGGTGCGGATCGTCGGGCTGCCCGACCTCGGTGACGATCCGGGGGCCCAGATCGTCGTCGACACCAGGGCCGCGGTCGACTCGGTGCTCGCGCAGATGTTCACCTTCACCGGAGACGACCTGAGGTGGGTGCACGTCCCGGTGTTCGAGGACGGCACGTTCATCGTCGAGGGCGGCGGGGTCACCTACCCCCACGGGGCGGCGTGTGCGGCCGACGGGCGCATGGTGCTCTCCGAGGCCGAGCTGAGTCAGGACGGCAAGCGGTACCGCGTGACCCGGCGCAGCTACGCCTTCCAGGGGGATACGACCCGGTTCGACGACGAGGTCACCAGGTCGGCCACCGTCCGAGCGGACAGGCTCGTCGAGAGATTCCCCGAGTTCACGCACCCGCACTGGGCAGCCTGCACCGGCACCGTTCGCCGGTGAGCTCCAGCGCAGAGGACTATCGTGCGGGAACACCGAAACCGGATGGATCGTTGAGGGAGTAGCGGACCCTAGGATGGGGCCTGCGGTCCGCCGATCGGCAGCCAGAGCGGGTGTCGACCCAGGGCCTCCAAGGAGGAGACCAAGAGATGCAGAGCAGCAACCCGGTATTCGCACGCTCGGAAGGCTTCAACGGCCGGGGAGCCACGAGCGGTGTCACGTACCCCGGCTACAGCGACCCCTCCACATGGGGCACCGGTGGGACGCAGGCGCAGGAGACCTACGCGCCGGCCCGCCCGACGGGCCCGATGACCATCGACTCGGTCGTCCAGCAAGCACCGGCATCACCTCGGCCTCGTCGTCCTGGCCGCCGCGCTGCACCTGGGTGGCGGTTCCGGACCAGATGCTCGGCATGGCCTGGATGGCGGCGCGCTTCGCTGGCCTCGGCCTCGCGCTGGTGATCTCGTTCAAGAAGGTCATCAGCCCGGCCCTGGTGCTGCTCTACGCAGCGGTCGAGGGCGTCTTCGTCGGCGCGATGAGCAAGACCTTCGAGGCGATGTTCGGTGACGGCATCGTCGTCGGCGCGGTGGTCGGCACCTTCGCCGCGGTGGCGGGCACGCTGGCTGCGTACAAGTTCTTCGACATCCAGGTCAGCCCCAAGTTCCGCAAGTTGGTCGTGGCTGCGATGTTCGGCTTCGTCGCCGTGGTCATGCTCGACTTCGTGCCGAGCCTCTTCGGCGCCCAGATCGGGTTCAACGAGTTCGGCGGCCTCGGCCTGGTCATGAGCGTCGTCGGCCTGGGCCTCGGCGTCCTGATGCTGATCCTCGACTTCGACTTCGTCGAGCGTGGCGTGGCGGCCGGCCTCCCGGAGGTCGAGTCCTGGCGTGCGGCGTTCGGCCTCACGGTCACGATCATCTGGATCTACATCGAGCTTCTGCGCATCCTCGCGATCCTGCGCGGCAACGACTGACCGTCGTACGACGGGCGGAAGGGCCCCTGGTCTGACCAGGGGCCTTTCTTCATGTCCGCACGCGGTTGGCCTATCGGCCGGTGGTGTGGTTGTCCGTCCCGGCGGCGTCGCTCTCGGCCTCGCGCTGTGGCGGCTGGGCAGGGGCCTGCTGCGGTTTCACCTGCGGCGGGACCGGCCGCTTGCCCCCGCCGAGGCCCATGGACTCGAGGTACTTTTCGCGCATGGTACTCGGCCAGCCGTTGAGACCATACCAGGCGATTGGCCCCGGGGGCGGTTCGAAGGTAACGAGGACCGCATCGCGGGACAGCGTCAAACTGGCCTCCGAACCGGACACGAGAAACCCGGCGGAAGGGCGAGAACTGCCGAGGTTGGTCGTGATCTCCAGAAGGAACTCGGGGTACTCGTACACACCGGTCAGCAGGTCGGGACATGTCCGCCCGTCGTCGAATCGGGTAGATCCCCCATTCGCCACGACCGATCTTGGGCCCTTGACATCCATCACCTCGTGGAACGCGGTGAAGCTGTGCACCCAAAGATCCGTCGCCACTCCACCGGAATATTCCCACCAGCAGCGCCACCGAAACACCCTCTTCGCATCGAAGGGAATCTTCGGAGCCGGCCCAAGCCACCTGGGCCAATCGATCGTTCTGGCGGACGCGTCTTCGGGGACAGGGTAGATCCAGGCTCCTTCCGGAGTGTTGCGGTTCATGGATAGCCGGCACTGGTTGAGCCTGCCGAGAATCCCCGACTTGACCAATTCGCGCGCCTTCGCGGTCAGGCTGCCGGTCTTGCCTTGGCTGCCCACCATCACCAGTTTTCCCGATCTCTTCGCGGCCTCCACCACCCGCTTACCTTCCTCGATCGAATAGGCCAGCGGCTTCTCCACATAGACGTGCTTCCCTGCCGCGAGGGCATCGAGGGTCATTCGCGCGTGCCAGTGATCGGGCGTCGATATCACTACGGCGTCATATATCTTTACGATTTAGGAGTTCGCGATAGTCCCGGGTCGTCTCGATCTTCCCGCCGGTCGCTTCCTTCGCCCAGTCGAGGTGGCCTTCGTAACAGTCCGCGGCCATCACCGCACGCACGCCTCGAGCCGCTTTGAAATTGTCGACGTGGTACGAACCCCGGATGCCCACCCCGATGAAGCCAACTCCGATCCGGCCATTGGGTCCAGCCGCCGCCAGTTGTGGCTTGGGACCGGCGAGGCGATATAGAATCCGCCGCCGGCGCGGCATTGCGAATGAAGAACCTCCGCGTCGCCCGCAATGTTCTCTCCTCCAGGTTCACTCCGCTTGACCGAAAGCGCCGCCTGCCGGAATCCGGTCGCCCGCACTCATCGAGTATACTCGCTGTTCGCGTCGGGCCGGATCGCGGCGGCCGCGCTTCATCCAACCGCCACGGCAGGACTCATAGTTTGAAGAATATCCTTCTCTTGAACAGCCAGTAGCAGACGTAGATCTCGAACCCGATGACCAGCCAGACGCCCATCGCCTTTCCCCAGGGTCCCCACACTTCTACCGCCCACCCTGTAAACACCAGCGCGGTCTGGTTCAGCCACCGGCGCAGGATCTCGTGGAACAGGTAGATGAAGATCGAGTTCGCGCCCACCATGACAAACACGCGGGCCCAGCCTCGAAACTTCCGCATGTCGCAAAGCCAGTAGAGCAGCGCAAGCGCCAGCAGCGACCAGCCCGCGCTGTAGAGCGCAAACGAGGCGGTCCAAATGCGCTTGACCAGCGGCACGAAAGGATCCAGGGCCAGCCCCAACGCCAGCAACGCCAGGCCGGCAGCGCCCAAGATCGCTCATGCGCCTGGCGGCAGACAGCGGCCCCATCAGCAGCCTGCCGGCCATCAGTCCGATCACCGTGTTCGCCGCGGACGAAACGCAGTTGAACGTCGCATAATTCCCTCCCCAGTTCTTGTGCAGGATCCACTGGTCGAGATGCCTCCCGAAGTTGTCCCCCTGCGACCATGCGACGGTCCCCGGCCAGAACTGATAGAGGCCCCAATGCGCGGCCAGGATTCCGGCGGCGAGCAGTGCCTGCGCGACCCAACCCGCACGCAGCGCCAGGAACGCCACGAGGTACGTGAACGCGATCTGAGCGAGGACATTGATGAGGTCCAGCACCAGTTTCCCGCTGCCGATCGAACGAGCGAGGGCGCCGAACAGGACCAGGAGGACGCAGCGCTTCAGCACGTGGCGGAGGCTCGCCGTCCACGTCTCTCCGGCATCCCGGCGGCGCTGGAACGAGAAGGGCATGGCGACGCCGACGATGAACATGAAGAACGGCTGGATCAGGTCCCAGGCATGGACGCCGTGCCAGTCGTGATGAGTGAACTGCGTCGCTACGGCGCCGAAGACCGGGTGATCCCGAAGATACAGAAAGCCGAATCCTTGCGAGATCATCCAGACCATCGTCAGGCCGCGAAAGGCATCGAGCGAGAATAGACGCGCAGCCGGGGCGCTCACTGCCGGCGTTCCCCCGGCTCAGGGAAGTCAACACTTGGGAACGTCTTCAGCAGGCGCTCTTTGACTTTCGGCATCAGCCGCGCCGCGTTGGCGTAATACAGTTTCTTCAACACGGTGTCCGGCAGGTTGAGCCCGTAGCATTGAGATGGAGTCACCGCATGGGAAGGCGTCGTCGTCGGATTCGAAGATGCGGAATTGATGGCGGTATGTGTCCACGGTCTGGGCGCCTTATCGGCCCCGTAGAGGATGCGGTCCTGGAACTCCAGGAAGAACTTCCGCGCGGCATGCGGCTGGCGCGCAAGTTGCGAATGCCGGACGCCGATCTCCACGTAGAGGTTGGGATGCCTGCGAAGAGCAGCGCCGAGTTCGCCGAGGTCTTCGGGGATCTCGCCCATGTGCGCCCCGATGATCTTGATTCCCGGGGCCAACTCAAACAGGCGATCCCGCCGCCGGCGCATTTCGCTGTTGGATGGGACTTTCAGCCCGTCCAGGCGGAACCACGGCGCGCGGGAGATTGCCATCAGATGGTCGTTGAATTTGCTCGGGGGTTCGTAGAACCCGAGGGGATCGCCGACGTGGATCAGGACGGGCACGTTGCGGTCCCGAATGGCGCGCCAGATTGGCGCCATGCGCTCATCATCGATGTGAATCACCGGCCGCGGGTCCGGAAGCAGGGCGTAGCCGAACATCCCCGAGCCTTTGTCGTGCGTTTCGCCGACTCCCACAACGCCGAACCGGGACACGTCCTGATCCAGTCTCCGGATTACTTCTTTCTCGAACCCGGCCTGGTGGCGGCGTTCAAGATCGAGCGTGGCAAGCGTCAGAAACCGGTCGGGGCGTTCCTTCTCAAACCGTTCGAAGCTGTCCTCCGTCTTTAGCCCGGTCATCGCCAGCGGGCTATCCATTACGAGAGCGACGCCGACCTCATCCATAATCGGCAGCCTGGAGGCCGCTGTGACCCCTCTGGCCGTAAGGTGAGAGTGGACATCAACCACCGGGTATTTGGCTTTCTTCGGAGTGCTGTCGGGAACGCGCAACTGGGTCTTGGGGTTGTATTCGTAGACTGAGACGGGCGGGAGCGGAGCGAAAAGTATGACCCAGGCGTAACCATCTTTGCCTAACCGGAGTTCCATCCGGTCGCCCGGTCCGGACAAACGCTGCCTGGCCAGAAGATCGATGAGTCGCATGCCGCGATAGCCCGGCGCCTGCAAAGCCACTTTTCCGGGGCCCGCGCCTTCAATGAGAACGTAGGTAGCCCAATCCGTCACCTGCAAGGTTTTTGCAGTACCCCGGTCGACCTTCAGGGTTGGGTTCGGAGCATACTTGTCGTAGTCAGGCACCCTGGCACGGACGTCCGCCGCGATCCCCGTTGCGGGAAGGCAAATGGCTGCCACCATCACGGTTATTAGCTTCATCCACTGTTACCTTTCGCGAGGAGATTCGATCTGAGGGCGCGGTTCGTTCCGCGCTGTCTTGAGATAGGTCTCGATGCGGGACATCACCAACGAATTTTCAGCCGCAACGTCCCGCTTCTCGCCGGGGTCTTCCACGAGGTTGTACAATTCGAGCGCGGCGTTCGGCTGGGGCCGCACGGCCTTCCACGCGTCCATGCGAACGGCCTGGAGAGGGAGTTCCTTGCGAAATGTCTTCCGCTCCCGGTCCCAGGTGGGCAGTTCCCAATACATGAATTCGTGTCGCGCCTGAGCCCGCCCGGCGGCCTTCGGTCCCAGAACTTCGGGAAGGATGGAGATTCCGTCCAGACCTTCCGGTGCGCTCCTGCCGGCCAGTTCGGCCAGCGTCGGCAACACGTCGAAGAAGCCGCACGGGTGATGGCTGATCGAACCCGAGCGTATTCTGCCGGGCCACCGAACAATCATGGGAACGCGAATCCCGCCTTCGTAGAAATTTCGTTTGTGACCGCGGAAGGGACCGGCGCTGTTGAAGAAGTCGTCCTTCCAAAGCGGAGTAGCGGGTCCGTTGTCGCTGGTGAAGAAAACGA
>CAVUBO010000003.1:0-10955 GCA_963739785.1 uncultured Actinomycetota bacterium
CGGTGGCGCGCGCAATCCGATATGCGAGCTCAGCGGCCCGCGGCCGAGCATGGCCCGACGACGACGTCCGTGCGGGGCGCGACGAAGGACCTCGACGTCGACGGCTATCTCGAACGCCTGGCCAAGTACGTCCCCGGCGAGATCCTCGCCGACCGCACCCGCTCGCGGTCCTGGCCAAGGACCGCCCGGTCCTGCTGACGAGCCTGTCGATCGTCTTCCTGCTCCTGACACCGGCGTACCTGTACATCACCAAGGAGGTCCAGGCACCGGACAGCAAGACGAAGGTCCGGCCGTACCTCTACGTCCTCGCGCCGATCGCCTTCGTCGTCTGGGCGTTGAACACGAGCGAGGCGTTCCGGGCGCTCGTCGCCCAGTGGCCGCCCGTGCACCAGGGCACCGGGACGCTCGATGCCACGGTCGCCAGCGTCGTCCTCGCCCTGGGTGCGCTGATCATCCCGGCCATCGACATCATCCTCGACTACCGGCTCGCGCAGCGCGGCCGATGAGCACGACCTCGGAACGCCTCATGGGCGGTCCGAGAGCCGGCCGATCCGTCGTCCCGACGGCGTCGTCCCCCGTCAAGGTCAAATCGGATGACCGGATCGAGGGCGTCCGCCTCTCCGCCGTCGCCACGACGGACCCCGGCGGCACGACGGCCGTCACCGGCGCCGGCGTCCCGTCGACGACGGCCAATGCCGAGGACGAGGCGCTGCTGCTCAGGTTCAGCCCCGACTTCATCGTCTTCCCGGACGCGACCGCGGACGCCTCGCCGCCGTTCAAGGACGGGCGGAACGACTACCACCCCCGCTCGGTCGAGGCCTTCCTCGACGGCGCCCGGCCGTACATGGCGACGCCGGGCGGCCTCCTGCGGGGTTGTACCGTCGCGGCCGTGGCGATCCTGGCGACCGGAATCGGGGCGCTCCTGCTCCTCGTGGCGGTCGTGCGCTTCGATGCCGTGGGAGCCCTCAGCTGGCTGCTCGTCATCAACGCGGCCGCCGCGCTCGTCCCTCTGGGCGATCCTCGCCCGGGCGGCACCCGCGACCACGCCGGCGCTCCGGGACAAGGTTGCCCGGGGCGAGGACGCGTTCCACCTCGGGATCCGCCGCTCCGTGGCCGACCCGCCCGACACGATCTGGGCCAGCTGGGCCTGGGACGACTACAGGAAGCGGGTCGCCTCCTCGGAGGCGTATCCCCGGACGGCCTACGGCCGGGTCGTGCCGAAGGACGATGACCGGTACCTCGAGTACTGGCAGTTCTACGTCTTCAACGACTGGCACAACCGCCACGAGGCCGACTGGAGGCTCCGTCGTCGTCCCGGTCAGTCGCGGGGGACGCTGGCTGGGTGCCCCGGGCGGCGGCCTACTCGAGCCACTACGGGGGGCACTGGCGCAACTGGGAGGACCTGGAGAGCCGGGACGGCGACCACCCCCCTCGTGTACGTCGCCCGCGGATCGCATGCCCAGTAGATCCCCCGGCCGGAGGGCTACCGGGCCACGCTGACCCAGCCGCTCGACTTCCTCGAGCTTCCGCATCCGCCTCACCGTCCAGAACGACTGGAAGGACGTCGTCGCGGCGTCCATCGGCCCGGCGCAGCACCC
This sequence comes from uncultured Actinomycetota bacterium, assembly GCA_963739785.1. Lineage (GTDB taxonomy): Bacteria > Actinomycetota > Actinomycetes > Propionibacteriales > Nocardioidaceae > Nocardioides_C. The sequence continues at coordinate 1,599 of CAVUBO010000003.1, forward strand.
CTACCGGCTCGAGGTCATCCCGAGGGGCGTCGAGACCAGTGCCGTGCCGACCGGCGCCGCGCCGAGCCGGGCCGAGACCGACGCCTGGTGGTGGCTGCGCTCCCAGGGCCTGTGGGGCGGCCGCGAGGCGATCAACGGGCCGGCATCACAGGGCCTCAAGTGGACGGACCCCCAGGCGTGGGTGCGCCTCGCGGTCGACCGCGACGTCGACGACCTGAATTCGTTCGCCGTCACGGAGGTCCGGGGCTGATGGTCAACCGGATTTCGGCGGTGATCACGAACCTCAGCGGGCTGCGACTGGCCCTCTTCATCGCCTTTGCGGCCTTCGCCGCGTTCGGCGTGACGAAGCCCTTCTTCCGCCTGCCGATGCCGGTCTCGGGCGTGCAGATCCCGGACTACGGGATCGCGATCGGGGCCGTCATCCTCGTCATCGGGCTGTTCGCCTCGGACATCCGCGGCCTCGCGATCGCGGCCGCCGGGGCAACCCTCGCGGCGATCTCGGCGATCGCCCTGCTGGCCGCGACGACCCATCGCTGGGACGCGATGCTCTACGGCCTGCCACTCGCCCTGCCCGGTGCGACGGGCCTGGCCATCTTCAGCCACGGCATCCTCCACGCCCGGCCGTCGCCGGCACGTACGGGGATGCTCATGGTCGTCTGGGGCTTCGGGCTGGCCATGGCAGCCTTCGCCTACGTCCTGGCCGGCCTGCTCCTGCGCATCAACGTCCACGGCACGCAGCGGGACGATCTCGGTGGCCATCCTGACGGTCGTGGCGGTCATCCTCGCGGTCGTCTCGGTCGCCGTTGGCCGGAAGCCGTCGAGCGGGAAGGGGAGCGGGACCTGAGGACTCCTCGGGCACATCGTCCACGCCGGCGATACGCCCCCGACCGCGAGCGACGCGGGCTGACGCGGACGCGCATGATCGACGCGTGGACGCCCCGCCGCTGCGCGTCGTCATCGCCGAGGACTCGGCGCTCATCCGCGAGGGCATCGCGCGGCTGATCGAGGAGTCCGGCGGGACGGTCGTGGCCAAGGTCGGCGACGGCCCGTCCTTCGTCGAGGCGGTCGTCGAGCATCGGCCCGGACGTCTCGGTCGTCGACGTCCGGATGCCGCCGACCCAGCGCGACGAGGGCCTGCGCGCGGCGATCGAGGCCCGCCGGCGCGTGCCCGGCACGCCGGTCCTCGTCCTCAGCCAGTACGTCGAGCGCCAGTACGCGACGGAGCTGCTGGCCGACCGCGCCGGCGGCGTCGGCTACCTGCTCAAGGACCGGGTCGGCGACATCCGCGAGTTCATGGACGCGCTGCGGCGGGTCGCCCGCGGCGGGACCGCGCTCGATCCCGAGGTCGTCGCCCAGCTGATGGTCCGCGAGCCGGGCCGACGACCCGCTTGCGGACGCTGACGCCGCGCGAGCGCGAGGTGCTCGCGGCGATGGCCGAGGGCCGGACGAACGTCGGGATCGCGACGCTCCTCGGCATCACCGAGGGCGCGACCGAGAAGCACATCAGCAACATCTTCGGCAAGCTCGAGCTGCCCGACTCGCAGAACGACCACCGCCGGGTGCTGGCGGTGCTGACCTACCTCGGCTCGTAGCCGGAAGGAATTACAGGCGCACAGGCGGCGCCGGTCGTGACGACGCGCGGGCGCCTCGCCGCGGACGGCCGCGCTGCGACGAGTGTTCCTGCCAGATGATCGCCACCTGGGCGCTGGGCACCGAACAACACCCTCGGTAGGCGCAGCGATGCATGGCCATGCTCCGATACAAGCTGCCTGTGCGCGACGATCGGCCCTGCTGCATGAACATGCGCAGGATCTTGTCCGAGGGTGAAACTTGCGGGCCGAATGCCCGCGTGGTGGGCATCTGGCAAGAAACCGAGGGCGGCGCGTGGCTGCGTCGGCCGAACGCGGCGGCCTCGTTCAGCAAGGGTCGATCAGGGCCGCGGCTGAGCCGCCAGGGGTCGTCGCCTCACCCGATCGATCTGGTTCATCAGATCGAGACCTCGTCCACGTTCAGCCGATCCCCCGAATAGACAGAAAGCGTCGTCGGCCACGTTCGGCCGGGTCCGATCTGATGAGCAGGACCGATCAGGAAAGGCCGCGATCCGAGCCCGGCACGAGGCGCGGTTCGGTGTCGGCGCCGGCCGCGATCGGGATCTACATGGACCACATCATCACCCACCTGGAGCGGGGCGCCTCCAGCGCCGTGGTGGTCGGCGGGAGCTACATCGGGCTGGAGCTCACCGAGGCGTTCAAGGCGCGGGGGCTGCAGACCACCGTCATCGAGCGGACCGAGCGGCTCATGCCCTGGCTCGACCCCGAGATGACCCGGATCCTCGACTACCATGTCCGCACCAATGACGTGGACCTCCGGCTCGGCACGTCGGCCGACGCAGTACGCCGGATCGCGGGGGACCGGTTCGCCCTCGACCTATCCGACGGTACGACGGTCGAGGCCGACGTCGTGGTCATGGCGGCAGGAGCGCGTCCCAACGCGACCCTCGCCCGCGACGCCGGCCTGGAGATCGGTCCTCGTGGCGGCATCGTGGTCGACCCGCAGATGCGCACCTCCGACCCCGACATCCTCGCGGCCGGTGACGCAGTGGAGACGCCGCACTTCCTGACCGGCGAGCCGGTCCTCTCGATGCTGGCCGGCCCGGCGAACAGGCAGGGACGGATCGCCGCCGAGACGATCGCCGGCCGGAGCAGCGAGTACCGCGGCACCCAGGGCACCGCCGTGGTCAAGGTGTTCGACATGACCGCGGGTGGCACGGGAATGACCGAGACCGAGCTGCGCGCCGCAGGCATGGACTTCCGAAAGGTCTACACCCACCAGAACGGTCACGCGGCCTACTTCCCGGGCACTGCGCCGCTGTTCCTCAAGGTGCTGTTCTCTCCCGACGACGGCAAGCTGCTCGGGGGACAGGTGCTCGGCTGGGACGGCGTCGACAAGCGCATCGACGTGCTCGCGGTCGCGCTGCGCGCCGGCATGACGGTCTACGACCTCGAGCACCTCGAGCTCGCCTACGCCCCGCCGTACGGCTCGGCAAAGGACCCGGTCAACATGGCCGGCTTCCTCGGAGCGAACCTGCTGCGTGGCGACATCGACCTCTGGTACCCCGAGGACTACCCGGACTGCGCCGACGAGGTGACGATCCTCGACACCCGCACGCAGGCGGAGTACGACGCCTGGCACATCCCCGAAGCGGTCCTCATGCCCTACACCGAGATCCGCCAACGGCTCGACGAGATCCCTCGCGACAAGCCCGTGTACACCTACTGCCGGTCAGGCTTCCGGAGCTACATCGCCTACTGCGTGCTGAAGCAGAACGGTTTCGACCAGGTGGCGTTCCTCTCCGGCGGCATGATGACCTACCACGGCTATCACCGGACGCCGCTGGCCGTGGGCAAGGGTGGCATGCCGATGGTGACCCACGCCGAGGACGCCCTGGCGCAGCTGCCCGGCGCTCTCGAGCACGTCTGAGAAGCTCCTCGAGCCGAGGGCAGGGTCATGGGCGACGTACAGGTCGAGGTGGTGTCGGGCCTGCGGGCGCAGCACGCAGAGGGGCCGATGTGGGATGCGGTCACCGGCCGCCTGTGGTGGGTGGACATCGCAGGAGAACGGGTGCACTGCTTCGACCCTGTCTCCAGCCAGGACTCTTCGTGGGGCACACCCGGGCAGCCCGGAGGCGTGGTGCTCAGCGCCGCGGGAGAGCCGGTGGTCGCCACACCCGAGGGACTCGCCGTGCTCGACCCGGGATCGGGGAGGACCGATGTGCGCGTCCCGATAGAGCAGGACACACCTGAGAACCGCGCGAACGACGTAAAGGTCGACCGCCGGGGGAGAGCGTGGGTCGGCACGATGGCCTACGACAAACGGCCACGCAACGCAGCGCTGTACCGAGTAGAGGGCGACAAGGCGACGCGTGTGGTCGATGGCCTCACGATCTCCAACGGGCCCGCCTTCGACGAGTCGCAGGGCCGCCTCTACCTCGCCGACACCGCCCTGTGTGTCCTCGACGTCTTCGACCTCGACCCGGACACGGGCACCCTCTCGGGGCGTCGGCGCCTCCTCGACTTCGGCGACCTGCAGGTCTGGCCCGACGGTATGACGGTCGACGACGACGGCATGCTCTGGGTCGCGTTGGGGCGAGAGGGCGAGGTCCACCGGTACCGGCCCGACGGCACCCTCGACGGGTTCGTCACGGTGCCCACGAGCAACCCCACCTCCGTCGCCTTCGGTGGAGACGACGGAGGTGATCTCTACATCACCACCTCGTGGGTCGACTGCGACGAGCACAGCCGTGCCACCCAGCCTCTCGCCGGCGCGATCTTCCGGTGCCGCCCCGGCGTGACAGGACCGCCATCACCACGGCTCGCCGACCTACCGCCTTCGTCCTCGGCCGCCCCCGACGCACCACCACCCGAGAAAGGCAGCACCTCATGATCGAGCGACTGGTCCTCCTAGGAGCATCCGGTGACCTCACCAGCCGGTTGCTGATGCCGGCTGTGGCCCAGGTCGCCGAGGCCGGCCTCCTGCCACCTGGGTTCACGATCGTGGGCTCGTCCAACGCGGACTGGTCCACCGAGGACTTCCGCCAGCACATCGCCACCGAGCTCGAGAAGCACGCTCCCGTGGGGTCGGCGACGCGTGACGCCGTCGTCAGGATGCTGAGCTTCCAGCCCTGTGACGTCACGCGGGCCGACGAGCTGAGCGCGCTGATCGGGGAGGACCGTCCGGACACCTTGGTCTACCTCGCGCTGCCCCCCTTCCTCTTCGAGCCGGTGCTTCGGACACTGGCAGAAGCGAAGCTCCGCACCACCGATGCGGTGGCGATCGAGAAGCCTTTCGGCACCGACCTCGCCTCGGCTCAGCACCTCAACGAGCTTCTCCGCCTCCAGCTGCCTGAGCCTACGATCTTCCGCATCGACCACTTCCTCTCGAACGAGCTCGTCCGCCGAGTGATCAGCCTCAGGTTCCTCAACCGGGTGTTCGAGCCGATCCTCAACTCGGTGCATGTCGAGAGCGTGGACGTCAGCTGGCTGGAGAGCCTGACACTCGAAGGCCGGGCCGGCTACTACGACGGCGCCGGCGCCATGAAGGACATGGTGCAGAACCACCTCATGGAGGCGATGGCTCTCGTCCTCATGGAACAACCCGCTCGCATCGACGCCCATTCCTTCCGAGACATGCGAGTCGAGGCCCTGCGGGCAGTGGCCACCCCAACGCCGGAGCGGATGCGCAGCGACACGATCCGCGCTCGCTACACCGAGGGGACCATCGGCAACCGCCAGGTGCCGTCGTACGTCGACGAGCCCGGCGTCGAGCCCGACCGCAACACCGAGACGTACGCGTCGCTGACGCTGCAGGTGAACAACCCGCGATGGACGGGGGTCCCGTTCACGCTGCGTTCGGGCAAGGCCCTGGCGGGGGACTCGGCCGAGGTCGCGATCGGCTTCCGCCCGATGGCGCGCTACCTGCTCGACCAGTGGCCCGGCGTCGAGCCGAACGTGCTCAGGATCGGTCTGACCGAGCCGTACGTGCGTCTCGACACCGTGCTCAACGGGCCGGAGCGGAGAGCCGAGACCCGTCAGCTCGAGGCAAGCTCGACTCCGCCGCGGTTCACGGCGTACGCCAACCTCATCCTCGAGATGCTCAAGAACGACCCGATGCTCTTCATCCGCGGTGACGAGGCGGAGGAGTCCTGGCGCATCGTCGACCCCGTGATGAAGGCATGGTCGGCCGGAGACGTGCCGATGCAGGAGTACGCCGCGGGGCAGGCTCCACCCGCACCGGCGGCCTGACAGCCGCCGCGAAGCCGGGGGAGGAGAGGGCGGGCTGGCAGCACGACGGACGGCTGGCACAGGGGAGCCGGCTCAGGGATCTTCCCTCGGTGAGAGCGGGCGAACCCACCTTCCTACTCAGGTAAGTGTAGATAACAGGCCCTCACACCCATCTCGAACCGCTCTGCCCATCCTCCCTGCCCACCACCCGCTCCGCTCGTGGCCAAAGCAACTACGAAAGGGGCGGGCGGGACAAGACGTGTTGGCAGGCGCCTACCTCGGGGGTGACTGGGCTGCCCGGGCCACGTTTCCGGACGTGACTCAGCAGCACGGGACTTGGCAGCTGGAGGGGATCCACAACGGGCGTCCCTGAACCACCCGCGGGTGCCTGGCGAGTGTCGCCGCCCAGCGGGAGACTCGAACGATGGACGAGCAGTCAAAGGCGCTCGAGCGCGCGCACCGGCATGCCCTGGACTGGTTGGCGTCCTTGCGGAGCCGGCCCGTACCACCGCAGGCGTCGGTCGAGCAGGTGACACAGTCACTGGGGACGGACTTGCCCGAGGGCTCGACCGACCCGGCGCAGGTCGTGGACCTGCTTGCCGACGCGTGCGACCCCGGGCTCACCGCGATGCCTTCGGGCCGGTTCTTCGGCTTCGTGATCGGGGGGACGCACCCGGCCGCCCTCGCGGCTGACTGGCTGGTCACCGCCTGGGACCAGAACTCAGGTCTGAGGCGGTTGACACCCGCCCACAGCGCGGTCGAGGACATCGCGAGCGCGTGGGTGCTGGAGCTCCTGGGACTTCCCGCCGGGAGTGCAGTGGGCTTCGTGACCGGCGCGACCATGGCGAACTTCACGGGTCTCGCCGCAGGTCGCGACGCCGTCCTCCGCCGAGCCGGTTGGGACGTGGCCCAGCGGGGGCTCGTGGGCGGGCCACGTGTCCGGGTACTCGTGGGGGAGGAGCGGCACGACACCGTCGATCTCGCGCTGCGATACCTCGGGCTCGGAGCCCCCGAGCCGGTTGCTGTCGACGAGCAGGGCCGGCTTCGCGCGGATGCTCTCGCAGCTGCCCTGGATGCCCGCAGCGACGAGCCGACGGTCGTCGTACTCCAGGCCGGCAACGTCCACTCGGGCGCATTCGACCCGTTCACGGACGCGATCACGATGGCAAAGGCCCACGGGGCCTGGGTGCACGTCGACGGCGCTTTCGGGTTGTGGGCCGGGGCCTCCCCGTCGTACCGGCACCTCGTCCTGGGCTGCGAGGCTGCGGACTCCTGGACGACGGACGCACACAAGACGCTTAACGTGCCCTACGACACCGGCCTCGCGATCGTTCGCGATCCAGCCGACCTCCGCGCTGCCATGGGTATGCACGGTGCCTACCTGATCCACGACGAGAAGGGCGAGCCGCTCGACAAGGTGCCCGAGATCTCCCGACGGGGAAGGGCCTTCCCGGTCTGGGCGGTGCTGCGCTCGCTCGGGCGGTCCGGAGTGGCCGATCTCGTGGACCGCCTCTGCCGTCACGCGGCAGCCTTCGCCGCCGGGCTCGAGGCGATGCCTGAGGCGACCGTCCTCAACGACGTCGTCTTCACGCAGGTCTGCGCGGCGTTCGGGAGCGACGACCGCACGGAGGAGGTGGTACGCCGGATCCTGGCGGACGGGACCGCGTGGATGAGCGGCTCGACCTGGCACGACCGAAGTGTCCTGCGGATCTCGGTGAGCAACTGGTCGACCACCGACGACGACGTCGAGCGGAGCCTGGAGGCCGTTCGCAAGGCCGTCGTCGGGCTGCACCAGCCCGCTCGACACGTCGAGAGGACGTAACGTGCAGTTGCGACCTGACCTGGAGGCGACGATGACCGGCGCGACAGCGACGTACCGAACTGCCCGTGACCAGCTCCTGGACCTCCGAGGCCGGCACGAGCAGGCGGTCGAGGAGTTCACCTGGCCCGATGTGGGCGAGCAGTTCTGCTGGGCGGTCGACTGGTTCGACGCCGTCGCCCGGGGCAGCGACCGTCCGGCCCTCGTGTTGGTCCACGAGGACAACAGCTCCACATCGGTGACCTACGACGAGATGGCCCTGCGTTCGGACCGGGTGGCGCAGTGGCTGCGGACGCTCGGCGTCACCAAGGGTGACCCGGTGGTCGTCATGCTGGGCAACCAGGTCGAGCTGTGGGAGACCATGCTCGCGGTGATGAAGCTCGGTGCCGTCGTGGTGCCGACGACGACCGCGGTCGGCGCGGCCGACCTCGCGGACCGTGTGCGCCGAGGTGCCGCGCGCCACGTGGTGGCCGCCGCGGGCTGCACGGGGACCGTCGACGCGGTCGAGGGAGCGTTCACCCGGATCTGCGTGGGAGGCGAGGCTCCGGCCGGGTGGCACGACTACGCCGAGAACACCGGGGCCTCCGCAGAGCCGGTCGGTCATCCGGGTACGTCGGCGGCGGACCCGCTGCTGCTCTACTTCACCTCCGGTACGACGAGCCGGCCCAAGCTCGTCGAGCACACGCAGGTGTCCTACCCGGTGGGCCACCTGTCGACGGTGTACTGGCTCGGTCTGCAGCCCGGAGACGTGCACCTCAACATCTCCTCGCCGGGCTGGGCGAAGCACGCCTGGTCGTGCTTCTTCGCGCCCTGGATCGCCGAGGCGACCGCGATGGTGGTCGACTACGCCCGTTTCGACGCCCGGAACCTGCTCGACGTGCTCCTTAGTCCATGAGGTGACGACGTTCTGCGCACCGCCCACGGTGTGGCGGATGCTGATCCAGGCGGACCTGTCCGGCGGGCCCGGCTCGTTGCGAGAGGTCGTCGGCGCGGGGGAGCCGCTCAACCCGGAGATCATCGAGCAGGTGCGCAGGCACTGGGGGCTGGACCTGCGCGACGGGTACGGGCAGACCGAGACGACGGCCGCGGTCGGCAACACGCCGGGCAGTCCCGTGAAGCCGGGGTCGATGGGGCGCCCGCTGCCCGGTTACCCGGTGGTGCTCGTCGACCCGCTGACCGGCGACGCCGTGGACGGCGCAGGCGAGGGTGAGGTGTGCCTGGACCTAGGTGGTCCCACAGGCAGGCCCCTGCCGCTGATGACCGGCTACCAGGGCGACCCCGAGCGGCATGCCGACGCGATGACGGGCGGGCGGTACCACACCGGTGACGTCGCCGCGGTCGACGCCGACGGCTACCTGACCTTCGTGGGTCGCACAGACGACGTCTTCAAGGCCAGCGACTACAAGATCAGCCCGTTCGAGCTCGAGTCGGTGCTCATCGAGCACCCTGCGGTCGCGGAGGCCGCCGTCGTACCGTCTCCGGATCCCGTGCGGCTGGCGGTCCCGAAGGCGTTCGTCGTGCTCGCACCTGGCTGGGAGCCGGACGAGGAGACCGCCCTGGCCATCTTGCGTTACGCCCGGGAGCACCTCTCACCGTGGCAGCGGGTGCGCCGGCTGGAGTTCGGCGAGCTGCCCAAGACCATCAGCGGCAAGATCCGGCGCGTCGAGCTGCGCACGCGGGAGGCCGATCTCGCTGCCGGCGAGGCGAGTCAGCGCCGGGGGAGTGGCGCGACGACCAGTTCCCCCAGCGGCCCGCAAC
>CAVUBO010000004.1:0-8404 GCA_963739785.1 uncultured Actinomycetota bacterium
ACGCACCAGGCGCCCGGCGACGTCGCGCTGATCGACAGCCTCCCCGACTGGACGATCCACGTGCCGGGGCACGCGGACGAGGTGGAGGCGGCAGTCCGGCTCGCCGTGGCGGGCTCCGGCCGCGACTACCTCCGCGTCACGGCTCAGCAGAACCGCGAGTCGTTCCCGGTGACGCCCTGGGGCGGTTCCACCTGGTCAAGCGGGGCGAGGGCGCGACGGTGGTCGCGGTCGGCCCCATGCTGGACCCCGTGCTCGATGCCGTGGCCGGGATGGACGTCAGCGTGCTCTACGCGAACACCGTGCGGCCCTTCGACCAGCAGCTTTGCGCCGTGGCTCGGCACGCCCAGGCGGCGCTGGTGGAGCCCTACCTGACCGGGACCTCCGCGCGCTGCGTGAACGACGCGCTGGTCGACGTACCGCATCGGCTGCTGTCTCTCGGGGTGGCACGCGGCGAGCTCCGCAGGTACGGAGCCCCCGCCGACCACGCGGCCGCACACGGCCTTGACGCCCTTGGCATCAAGCGGTCGGTGGAGGGCTTCCTCGCCGCCTGAGTGGCCCCTGCCCGAGCACAGAACGACGGGGCGGTCCGTCCCGTGAGAACCGCCCCGTCGCTGTGTGTGAGCCCTACTTGCGGAAGGCGTCCTTGACCTTCTCGCCGGCCTGCTTGAGGTCGGACTTGCTCTGGTCCTTCTTGCCCTCCGCCTCGAGGGTGCGGTCATCCGTGGCGTCGCCGAGCTTCTCCTTGGCCTTGCCCAGGCCGCTCTCGGCCGTGTGCTTCAGCTTGTCGTCCATACCCATGAGTGAACCTCCTTGGCTTGGTGCGGTGTCGTACCCCGCGTCGCCGCAGGCATGCGCCCGTCTACGATGGCTCTCGCGACCGCTCGACCGGACAGGCATGCGGTCGCTGGCCGGCCTGGCGCAACTGGCAGCGCACCTAACTTGTAATTAGGGGGTTAGGGGTTCGAGTCCCCTGGCCGGCTCCATCTCTCTTGTCGATGGCCGAAGGGGGCGGTGTCCCCCGCAGGGGTGATGACGCCGACCGGAAACCGGCCGAACTGCGACGACTTCAGCATGGCGCGGACAGGTCCGGGCATTATCGGACCAGGGAGTTCCGGGGGGCGGCTCCGTCCTTTCCTGTGGGGTCGTCCTGTTCCTCCCAGCGGGGCGGCCCCACAGGCAGCTTCATTCCCAATGCCACAAATCGCGCATATGGTGCTCTCACGACGACGAGGTCGGCAGAACGGGGACACCAGTGGCGCACCGCACGGCAAGGTCCATGAAGATGCTGCTGGCGGGAGCGTTGCTCCTGGTCGGCGCCCAGATCCTGACACCTGCCGGTGCGACCGCGGTCGACCCGGCAGCGCGCCAGGCGGTGGCTTCGAAGGCGCCCCGGCTCAAGCCCAACCTGGCTGTCCTTCCTGCCGCGGACGTCCACATCGCGCGCAGCGGCTCCCAGCGCAAGCTGCGCTTCGAGTCGGGACTCGCGAACATCGGTGACGGGCCGATCGAGGTGCGACCCAACCGTCGCCCGGTGTGCCCCGAGGGCAAGCACCACGCCAGCCAGATCATGTACCGCGACGTGGACGGCAACGGGCGTTACTCGCTCAAGGTCGACACGCAGGTCGCGCGCCGGTCGGCCGGCTGCATGGTCTTCCACCCCCAGCACGACCACTGGCACTTCGAGGCGGCCTCGCGCTACACCCTCTACAAGGCCGACCGGCCCGACAAGAAGCTGGTCGCACAGCGCAAGATGAGCTTCTGCCTCCGTGACAGCAGGCGCGTGCCGACGTCGTACGGCACCTACAACTACGCGCAGCACTACGGCGCCTGCTCTCGTTACTCCCCTCAGGGCATCTCGGTCGGCTGGGTCGACGTGTACCAGTCCTACCTCGCAGGACAGGCGCTCACCCTGCCCGCACGGATGGGCGACGGGCTGTACTGCCTGAAGATCGCGGTCGACCCCAAGGACCAGCTCGCCGAGACGGTGGAGGACGACAACACCTCGCTGCGAGCGTTCTACCTCAGCGGCGACAGGGTCAGCTATCGGAAGACGAGGAAGTGCGCAACGGCCTGACCTCGAACTGCATGGCCGGCGCGGCGAGTGCGGACTGGCTCGCGATGATCCGCATCTCCCTTGTGCCGGCCTCGAGGGTCGCCTCCATGACCGCGAAGACCGACGAGGTCGTCCGCGCCAGCGCGGTGGGGAGGTCGTGACCGTCGAGCACGTTCGCCAGGAACACCGCGGAGGTCAGGTCGCCCGCGCCGGGCGGGTTGATCGGCAGCCGGGGCGTGCGCACGCTCCAGGCGCCGTCGGCTGAGACCGCCACCATGTCGAGGCTCTCGTCGGGCGTCTCCTCGGTGATCACGCTCGTGACGAGCACGGTCCCGGGCCCGGTCGCACGCACCGCCTCGGCGGCGTCCACGACCTCCTCGAGCGTGCGCGGCTCGGTGCCTGCGAGGAAGCCGAGCTCGAACTGGTTCGGCGTGATCACGTCGGCAGCCGGGACGACCTGGTCGCGCATGAACTCAGGGATCCCCGGCCGCACGAAGAACCCGCGGCCGACGTCGCCCATGACCGGGTCGCAGAAGTAGATCGCCTCCGGGTTGCGCTTCTTGACGTTCGCGACCGCGTCGAGGATGACCGCCCCGACGTCCTCGGCACCCTGGTAGCCGGAGAGCACGGCGTCGCAGCGGTCGAGCGCGCCACGGTCCTCCACGCCACGGATCACCTCGGCGATGTCCTCGGCCCGCAGCAGAGGACCGCGCGCGGCGCCGTACCCGGTGTGGTTGGAGAAGTGCACCGTCACCACCGGCCAGACGTCGTAGCCCAGACGCTGGAGCGGGAACATCGCGGCGCTGTTGCCGGCGTGGCCGTAGGAGACGAGGGACTGGATCGACAGGATGTTCACGTGCGGCATCCTGCCACCCTCGCCGCTCGACATCGCACCACTGCCGGGCACGCGGAACCCTGTACGCCGGAAATAGAACGCGTTACAGTTCTTCCGATCCGGGTGGGACCACGCCCGCCCGGACCTCCCGGATGATCGAGGTTGTGACATGGGTGCTGGAGACTCCGCCGACTACGTCGTGATCGGGGCCGGCAGCGCGGGGTGCATCGTCGCCCGACGGCTCGCCGAGACCGGGGCGAGCGTCGTGCTGCTCGAGGCGGGGCCGGTCGACAAGACACGGTTCGTCCGCAAGCCCGGCATGATCGCGGTCTTCCACAACGTCCCGCAGCTCAAGAAGCGTCTGGACTGGGGCTTCTACACCACGCCGCAGAAGCACGCGCTCGGCCGGAGGATCCCGCAGACCCGCGGCAAGGTGCTCGGCGGGTCGAGCTCGGTCAACGGGATGCTGTTCGTCCGCGGCAACGCCAAGAACTACGACGACTGGGCCGCCGAGGGCAACGAGGGCTGGGGCTTCGACGACGTCCTGCCGAGCTTCAAGCGGTTGGAGAGCTGGGAAGGCGGCGCGGACGACCTGCGCGGCGACGCGGGGCCGGTGAGGGTCACGCGTCAGGAGGACCTGACTCCGGCGACGCTCGAGTTCATGGAGGCGCTCAGCGACACCGCGGGCGTCCCGAAGATCGAGGACTACAACGGCAAGTCCCAGGAGGGCGTCAGCGTCTTCCAGCAGAGCGCGCATGCCGGGCTCCGGTACAGCTCCTCGGTCGCCTACCTCGACGACCCCCTGCCGAACCTCCGCGTCGAGACCGGCGTCGCCGTGAGCAGGGTGGTGCTCGAGGGGTCGCGCGCGGTCGGCGTGGAGGTGCTCGCACCGGGCGGCAAGCGCGTCGTCCGCGCGGAGCGGGAGGTCGTGGTCTCCGCCGGCGCGTTCGGCTCGCCCCAGGTGCTCATGCTCTCGGGCATCGGTCCCGCCGACCACCTGCGTGATCACGGTCTCGACGTCCGGGCCGACCTCCCGGTCGGTGAGAACCTCCACGACCACATGTTCGTGCCGATGACCTATGTGATGAAGGGTGCGCGCAACAAGAGCTCGGCGGCGTACTTCGCGCGCGGGATGGTCCAGGAGGCGTTGCGCGGCAACAGCTGGATGGGGCGGACCGTGTTCGAGGCGGTCGGCTTCGTCCACTCCTCGCGCGGCGCCGAGGTGCCCGACATCCAGATCCACGCGCTGCCGTGGTCCTACCCGTTCCCGAACCAGGACGCCCCGATCCGGCACAAGGTCGACCCCGCGCCTGCGCTGACGATCATGCCGACGCTGATCTACCCGCAGAGCCGAGGCACCCTGCGACTGGCCTCCGCCGACCCTGCAGCGGCGCCGCTGATCGACCCCGGCTACCTCTCGGAGAAGGCCGACCGGGACCTGCTGCTCGAGGGCATGAAGCTGGTGCGCGAGACGATGGCCAACCGCCTCGTCTCGGCCGGTGTCAGCTCCGAGCTCAACCCGGGCCGCGACTTCCCGGACGACGCCTCGCTCGCCCGCGAGCTGCCGAACCGCGCGACCACCGTCTACCACCCGGTGGGGAGCTGCCGGATGGGCGTCGACAACGGCGCAGTCGTCGACCCGCAGCTCCGCGTCCGCGGCATCGACGGGCTGCGCGTCGCCGACGCCTCGGTCATGCCGTCCATCACCGGGGGCAACACGAACGCCCCGGCCATGATGATCGGCGAGCGTTGCGCGGAGCTGATGACCGGGTCGTGACCGGCTCACGACCACCGTGTGAGCTCGGGTCTGGCCCGAGAAACTAGAACGCGTTACATTCAGGTCCCGGGGTGACCCGCGACACAGATCAGGACCCGAGGAGTTCCCATGGCCCGCCAACCACGAAGCCTTGCCGGCAAGGTCGTCGTCATCACCGGCGGAGGCCGGGGCATCGGCGCCGCCACTGCCGCCCATCTCGTCCGGGAAGGAGCCGTCGTCGCGATCGGCGACCTCGACGGGACCCTCGCCAAGGAGACCGCTGCCGGCCTCGGTGACAAGGCGATGGGCCTGGCGCTCGACGTCACCGACCATGCGGGATTCACGGCATTCCTGGACCAGGTGGAACGCGAGCTCGGGCCGATCGACGTGCTGGTCAACAACGCGGGGATCATGCCGCTCAGCCGGATCGAGGACGAGTCGGAGGCCTCGACGTACGCCCAGGTCGCGGTGAACGTCCTCGCGGTCATCCACGGCACCAAGGAGGCGGTACGCCGGATGAAGCCCCGCGGCGGCGGTCACATCGTCAACATCTCCTCGGCCGCGGGCCGGGTGCCCGTCGCCGGCGGTGCGACGTACACCGGCACCAAGCACGCCGTCTCCGGGTTCTCGAACGCCCTGCACATCGAGTTCAAGGCCGACAAGACGCCGATCGCCATCACCGCGGTGCACCCCGCGATCGTCCGCACCGAGCTGTCGAAGGGCCTGAAGGACAACAAGGGCGTCTCGCCGGTCACGCCGGAGCAGGTCGCGGCCGCGGTCGTCGACGCGCTGAAGCACCCCAAGCCCAACGTGTACGTCCCCAAGAGCCTCGGCACGGCGACCAAGACCGGCGCCCTGGTGCCGCAGCGGTTCGGGGAGTGGCTCAACAAGGTGCTCGGTGGCGAGCGCGCCGCCCTCGACGCCATCGCGTCGCCGGACCGTCAGGACTACGAGAACCGCGTCGCGAACAGCGCGCCCGGCGCCGAGAAGGAGCGCATCGCATGAGCCTGCCCGCCAGCATCGACGACGAGCTGCTCACGCCGGCTGACCGGCCTCGTCGCCTCCTCCGGAGGTGATGCCTACAAGATGACCGAGGTCTACACCGGCGAGGTCATCACCGCGCTCCCGCAGTCGAGCCCGGCCGACATCGCGGGCGCGTTCGCGGAGGCTCGACGGGCGCAGGCCGAGTGGGCCTCGTGGCCGGTCGCGAAGCGGCTGAAGGTCTTCAAGAGGTTCCACGCGCTCCTGCTCGAGCACAACGAGACGATCGTCGACCTGATCCAGGCCGAGAGCGGCAAGGCACGTCGGATGGCCTTCGAGGAGACCTGCGACGTCCCGATGGTGATCAGCCACTACCTCAAGCGCGCGCCCAAGCTGCTCAAGCCGGTCCGCCGGGGCGGGCCCGTGCCGGTGGTGACCACCTCGACCGAGATCCGTCAGCCCAAGGGGGTCGTCGGCATCATCGCGCCGTGGAACTTCCCGTTCGCGACCGGTCTGTCGGACGCCGTACCCGCTCTGATGGCGGGCAACGGCGTGGTCCTCAAGCCGGACAACAAGACCGCCCTCTCGCCGTTGTACGGCGTCTCGCTGCTCTACGAAGCAGGCCTCCCGCGCGGCCTGTTCCAGGTCGTGTGCGGCGAAGGGCCCGCCGCCGGTCCGCCGGTGATCGACCACGCGAACTTCGTGATGTTCACCGGCTCCACGGCAACCGGCCGGTTCATCGGCCAGCGGGCCGGCGAGAACCTGATCGGCTGCACGCTCGAGCTCGGCGGCAAGAACCCCATGATCGTGATGGACGACGCCGACCTCGACGAGGCGATCCCCGGCGCGATCGAGGGCGTGTTCCGCAACACCGGCCAGGTCTGCATGCACATCGAGCGGATCTACGTGCACGAGCGGATGTTCGAGGAGTACACCCGCCGGTTCGTCGAGGCGGCCCGGTCGATCAAGGTGGGGGCGACGTACGACTTCGGTCCGGAGATGGGCTCGCTGATCTCGGTCGACCACAAGAACCGGGTGGCCTCGCACGTGGAGGACGCCCGGGCCCAGGGCGCCACCGTGCTGACCGGCGGCCGGGCGCGGCCGGACCTCGGGCCGGCCTTCTACGAGCCGACCGTGCTCACCGGTGTCACCAAGGAGATGCTCGCGGGGTCCTGCGAGACCTTCGGCCCGGTCGTCGCCCTGCACCCCTACCGGACGCTGTCCGAGGCGATCGCGCTCGCGAACGACACCGACTACGGCCTGAACGCCAGCGTGTGGGGGAGCGACCTCAAGCGCGCCACCGAGGTGGCCCTGCAGCTCCAGGCCGGCAACGTCAACGTCAACGAGGGTTTCGCCGCCGCGTACGCCTCCAAGGGCACGCCGTCCGGCGGTGTGAAGCAGTCGGGCGTCGGTGCGCGCCACGGCGACAACGGGCTGCTGAAGTACACCGACGTGCAGAACCTCGCGGTGGTCAAGAAGCAGATCATGGGTGTCCAGCCCGGCCAGACCTACGAGAAGTACGCCGCCACGACGCTCAAGTCACTCGCGATCATGCGCAGGACCGGCATCCGCTAGGGCGCGCGCCGCTCGGCCTCGCAAGTGGGCAGAGACGACCAGTCCGGCTGCTCCGGATCTGTCGTCTCTGCCCACTTGCTGTTCCTCCCCAGGTCTCTGCCGCCCAGGTCCTTTCCACAGGTGCGCGGCCTCGTCACGTCACCGGTGCCTTCGTCGCGGCAGTCTCCGGCCATGGACGAGGTCGAGGTGGTCGTCGGACGGCGACGAGGGCGAGGGTGGCGGCAGGTCGGGCACGGCCTGCATCGGCGTCAGCCGGTCGAGGCAGGCGACTCTGTCGCGGCCACAGTCGGGGCGGCTCGAGACAGGCGTGAGCGGCTGGCGGATCTGCGCGCCTGGCAACAGATCCTCCTGCCCTCGGCGTGCTTCACCCACCTGACTGCGGCTGAGGTCCACGGCCTCTGGCTTCCCCCGCTGTCCGACATCCTTCCCGTCAGCCTCTGCCTCCCCAAGGGAGTGGAACGTCCTCGACGGAAGGGACTGCGGGTGGCACGGCTGACGGCTGCGATGACGCCGGTGCTCGTCGAAGGCGTTCGCGTGGCACCGCTGCCAGAGGTGCTTCTGGCGTGCTCTCGCGATCTCGGTCTGCTCGACCTGGTGGTCTTGCTCGACTCGGCGATGCGATCTGGCCGCTGCTCGCCCGAGGAGATCGCCGAGGTCGCAGCACCCCGCCGTCGCGGCGGCCCGGCTCTGCGTGCGGCTCTGCCGTTCGCCGACGCACGATCCGAGTCGCCGTGGGAGAGCCTGCTTCGGATGTTCCACGTCCTGTGCGATGTGCCGGTCGAGCCGCAGCTCGAGGTGTACGACGATCGCGGGCTCTTCGTTGCCCGGGGCGACCTGTGGGTGCGGGGGACCAAGACGCTCCACGAGTACGACGGGGCCGCGCACCGCGACCGTCGTACCCACGTCAAGGACCTTGCCCGCGAGCGCGGACTCGTCAACAACGGCTGGACGAGGCGCGGTTACACGTCGGGGGACCTGCTCGGACGGAGCCACGTGATGCTGCGGGAGGCCGATGCCGCGCTCGGGCGCACGCACGACCCGCGACGGCTCGACCCGTGGCTCGATGCCTTGCGGGAGTCGATGTTCACCTCGTCCGGCAGGATGCGCCTGCTGCGCCGATGGGGCTTGTGCTGAGGCGGGCAGCCCCGCAAGTGGGCAGATATGGCAGGTTCTCGGCGCTTGGGTTCAGGGGGTCCACGCAACA
>CAVUBO010000005.1:0-4449 GCA_963739785.1 uncultured Actinomycetota bacterium
ACGCAGTCCTGCGCCTACTGCCACCAGCCCGCGCAATGCGCGGTGTGCCACGTGGAGCCGGTGCTGCCGGTGACGTCGCCGGCTGCTGGGGGTGCGGAGGAGGGCTGGCGGCTGGAACCACCGGCCGGGCTGGCGTTCCCGCTGGCGCCACCGGGCTGAGGTCGCCTGGCTCCGTGTCGCGGGGCTGCCCATCCAGGAGCGGCTGGGATCCGGAGTGGTGGTGCACGGCTCGCCACCCCTGAGCCGGGTTTCGTCCTCCGTGAGTGAGGCGGGCATCTCGAGCAGCCCGAGATGCCCTGCTCGGAGGGGCCATCTGTCACTTCGGTATATGTCCTTTCTGTACCCACCCATGGATTGTGGTGTCGCGCCCGGTCCTCAAAATCCATGCAACGGGCGCGCAGACGCGGCGTCGCCTGGGCACCAGGAGGCAGCGATGGAGCCTGAGCCCGCAGCCGAGCCCGTGGACGCAACCCCGAGCCCGACCGCGACCTCGCGGCGCACGTTCCTGCGCTGGCTCGGGGGCCTCACGCTCGTGTCGACCGCCGCCATGGTCCTGACGCCGGTCGTCGGGTTCCTCATCCCCTCCAAGAACGGGGCATCCGCGGGCGGCGGCAAGGTCCTGGTCGGGACGACCGCCGACATCCCCGCCGGCGCAGGCAAGGTCGTGGCGATGGGCAGCAAGCCCGCCATCGTCGTCAACACCGAGCAGGGCGTGAAGGCCTATTCGGCGATCTGCACGCACCTCGGCTGCGTCGTCGCCTGGAACGACATGGTCGGGTGCAATCCAGTGCCCCTGCCACGACGGACGCTTCAACCCGGCACGGGCGCGGTCGATCTCCGGCCCGCCGCCCGCCCCGCTGCCGCCGATCACCGTCTCGGTCGAGGGCGACCAGATCTTCCTGACGGAGGCCTGAGATGGCGCCGCGACCCCGAGGCCCCGGCGGGCCGGCAAGCCAGCCGGCTGGCTCGACCAGCGGACGAAGCATCGGGCCGCTCCTGCGGGCCAGCCTGCACGTCCGGATCCCGATGTCCGGCGCGGACCTACTACTTCGGCGGCATCGCGCTGTTCCTGTTCGGCATCCAGGTGGCCACCGGCACCCTGCTGGCGCTGTACTACAAGCCGACGCCCGAGGCCGCCTACGAGAGCGTCCAGTTCATCACCAGCGACGTCAGCTTCGGCTGGCTGATCCGGCAGCGTCCACCACTGGGCCGCCAACCTGATGATCCTGTTCGTGGTCCTGCACCTGCTGCGGGTCTTCTTCCAGGCGGCCTACAAGTACCCGCGCGAGCTCACCTGGGTCTTCGGGCTGCCTGCTCCTGATGGTGACGCTCGGCTTCGGCTTCACCGGCTACCTCCTGCCCTGGGACCAGCGCGCCTACTGGGCGACGGTCGTGGGCACGGAGATCGCGGGCGGCGTGCCGGTCATCGGCGAGCAGCTGCTGCTGCTGCTGCGCGGCGGCACCGACGTCACGGGCGACACGATGAGCCGGTTCTTCGGGATCCACGTCCTGGTGCTGCCGCTCGCGCTCGGCGGCCTGCTTGCCGTCCACCTGATCCTGGTGCACCAGCTCGGCCTCGCGAACCCGAAGCGGCCGGAGCCCCGCGTCAGCGACGCCGGAGATCGAGAACGAGCCGCAGCGACCGTTCTTCCCGCACTACATCCTCGACGAGCTGATGGCCTGGTACGTCCTGCTGGCCATCCTCGTCGTCCTCGCCTCGCTGTTCCCGGCCGGGCTGGAGGAGCAGGCGAACCCGCTCGAGACGCCGGCCCACACCAAGCCCGAGTGGTACTACCTCGGCGTCTACGAGTTCCTCAAGCTCGTCCCGGTCAAGGTCGTCGGCATCCTGGTCCCGATCGTCGGGATCGCGCTGCTCGTCGTCTGGCCGTTCCTGGACCGGAACCCGGAGGTCCTGATGCGGCGGCGGAAGGTCGTCGTCGGCGTGGCGACCGTCGTGATCGCTCGGCCTGATCGTGCTCACGATCTGGGGCTACGTCAGCTGAGATGACCGGGGACGGCATGCTCCACCAGCCCCGGCTGCGCGGCCGGTTCGCCGCGCCTCGGCGGCACGCTCGCGCTCGCCTGCCTCGCATGGTTCGCGCGTCGCATTCTCGGCCTCGGCGGAGAGCCCGAGTCCGTCGGCGGCACCCGTCGACGCTCCGTCGCCGTCGCCGTCGCCAGCAGTCTCGACGCCCGCCGCACCGACGCCCAGGCCGTCGGACACCGACTGGATGTACGCGACGCCGGTCCCCTCCCAGACGGCGCCCCTCGCCACCGCACCACCGGTGCCCGACGCCGATCGCCCACCCGGACGGCGGCGACGCGAACGGGTGCTACGACTGCCACAGCGCGGTCAACGACAAGCAGGCCGAGATCGCGACCGACTGGAAGGACAGCGTCCACGGCCAGGGCGAGCGTGACCTGCGCCGACTGCCACGGCGGCGACCCGGGGTCCGACCAGATCACGAAGGCGATGGACCCGGAGATCGGGTTCGTGGGGGCGCCCGATCGACCGGCAGACCGTGGGGCTGTGCGGCAGCTGCCACGCGAACGTGGACACGATGAAGGCGTCCGGCCTGCCCACCGACCAGTACGCGAAGTACTGGTCCAGCGTCCACGGCCAGCAGCTGCATCACCGACGACGACACGCGCGTCGCCGTCTGCACCGACTGCCACGGCGTCGCACGACATCAAGAAGGTGTCGGACCCGACGGCCAAGACGTTCGCCGCTCAACGTGCCCGAAGCTGTGCGCGAGCTGCCACGCGGACGAGCAGCGGATGGAGCCGTACGGCATCCCCACGGACCAGTTCGACGTCTACTCGAAGAGCGTCCACGGTCACGGCGCTCCTCGACAACAAGGACGTCCGCGCGCCCAGCTGCGCGTCCTGCCACGGCTCGCACGACGCCAAGCCGCCGACGTCGGCGACGGTGGTCGAGGTCTGCGGCAAGTGCCACACCGCCACGCAGGACCTGTACATGGAGAGCCGGCACTCGGAGCTCCAGACCGCGGCCCCGAAGTGCTGGACCTGCCACGGGACCCACGACGTGTCGCAGCCGAGCTCGCAAGCTCTTCTTCCATCCCTCGACACCCGACTACACGTGCGTCACGTGCCACGACCTCGCAGACCCACACGCTGCGCCTGGAGCTCAGCCGGTTCGACGACCCGGACAGATCGGCGGTGCGACACCTGCCACCACCCGGACTCCCAGATCTACGCGCAGATCGAGGGGATCGCGAACGCGGTGGTGTCCGCCGAGGAGGCCTACGACGACGCGGAGGACGAGATCGAGGAGGCCGCCGGACTGGGCATGATCACCTCCGACGCCGAGGTGGCGCTGGCAGGGGCGAAGACGAGCCTGATCCAGGCCCAGGCGGCGGTCCACACGACCAAGCTCACGTCCATCGCCGAGCTGTCCGCCGACGCCGGGACCAAGGCGGAGGACGCCAAGGCGCTGGCGACGGCGAAGGTCGACGAGAGCGTCTTCCGGCGCGAGGCGATGGTGGTCGTGCTCGGGTTCATCCTGCTGGGTGTCGCGTGGCTATGGCTCCTCAAGCGGCGGCTGGATCGCGAGCTGGAGCGCGACCTCGAGGCGCGCAGCCACGAATAGGTGACCCGGCCACCCGCCGAGGCCGGCGGCGCGAGGAGCCCTACGCCCGCCCGACCGCGACCCGCTCCGGGCGCGCGTAGACGTTGAAGCCGTCGCCGCGCAGGAAGCCCGACGAGCGTCACGCCCAGGCGCTCGGCGGCCTCCACCGCGAGGTCGCTCGGGGCGGAGACGGCGGCGAGGATCGGGACGCCGGCGACGGCCGCCTTCTGGACGAGCTCGAAGCTGGCCCGGCCCGAGACCAGCACGATCCGGTCGTGGAGCGGCAGCTCGCCGGCGAGCAGCCGGCTCCCGACCAGCTTGTCCAGCGCGTTGTGCCGGCCGACGTCCTCGCGCACCGCGACGAGCGTCCCGTCGGCGTCGAACAGGCCGGCCGCGTGGAGGCCGCCGGTGGCGCTCGAACACGGCCTGGCGCCTCGCGGAGGCGCGCGGGGAGCGCGAGCAGCGTCTCCGGCGTCACGACCGGCCCGTCCGGGATCGGCGCGCAGCGCACCTCGACCTCGTCCAGCGATGCCTTGCCGCAGATGCCGCACGACGCGGTGGCCACGAAGTGGCGCTCCGCGATGCCGGCCGGCGTCGAAGGGGCCGGCGAGGCGGACGGTGACCTCGTCGTCGGGCTGGGCGTGGGTCGCCCGGGTCGCCGAGCGTCGATGGAGACGATGTCCGCCGCGGCCGTCGATCAGGCCCTCCGTGCGCAGGAAGCCGGCCGCGAGCTCCGCCTCGTGACCCGGGCGTGCGCATCGTGACGGCGACGTCGACGGGGTCCTGGCCGGGGCCCGCAGGCCCGGATCGCCATGCGGCTCCTCGCCCGCCAGGCGGTCCTCGCGGGTCTCCACGACACC
>CAVUBO010000006.1:0-11395 GCA_963739785.1 uncultured Actinomycetota bacterium
GCGTACCGGATCTCCAGCGACTTCTTCGAAGTCAGCCCCTGGTGCAGCAAGTGGTTGACGATCCCCAGGCCGACCTCGGCGCCCACCACCGTCGTCACGTCGAGTGCCAGCCTGGTGGCGCTGGTCACCGGTACGCCGTTACGCGTGACCACGTCCTCCGGAAGCAACAGTCCGCAGTGCTGTTGGATCCCGCGCTCCTTCCGACCGGCCTTGCCGTCCTTGCGCGTCACGTGGACCCAGGAGAGGTCGACGCCCCACGTCGGCGCGTCGTACTCGTCGAGTGCCGAGACATGCGACAGCACCACCTCCGCCTTCGCCTGGCGCAGCACCGCGCGTGCCGTCAGCGCGTGTTGACCGGCCTCGTCGAGGGATCGCCACGCGGCACCGTCGACGTAGGCTCCGCGTCGCGGCCGCACCAGGATCCCCTGCTTCCTGTGCTGGGCGATCGCTCGGTCGTTGAACCCCTGGTCGATGAGCTCCTGTCGCAGCCAGATCGGGCTGTTGCGCGGATCGTCCGCCGGTCGTTTCTCCATGACCATCGATTGCCCGCTCCCGAAGGTGTTTCACACCCGGCAACACGGAGCCTGTGGATAGCCGATCCGGACCAGACCTCCCGGGCACTTCCTGACGTTCTCAGCCGTTGCAACGCCCCAAAACGTCAGGAGTCGCCGGTGAACCGGTGATTCAGCCAACGGTCACTCCCCGGTGTGGCAGACCGCCTCGACGTTGTTGCCGTCCGGGTCGCGCACGAAGCCGCCGTAGTAGTGCTCGTGGTACTCCGGCCACAGGCGCGGCTCGTGCAGCACCTCGGCCCCCAGCGAGGTGGCGGCCTCGAAGAACGACCGGACCGCCGCCGCGTCGGCCGCGGAGAAGGCGATGTGCACCTCGCGGTTGGGCCCGGACGCCGGGCCCTCGGCGGGCTGCTCGCTGATCCAGAAGACCGGGCCGTCGGTGCCGTAGCCGATCGCCATGCCGAAGTCCATGACCCGGGAGTGGCCCAGGGTCGCGAGGACCTTGTCGTAGAACGCGGCAGAGGCGGTGAGGTCTCCGCAGTTGATGCCGAAGTGATCGATCATGGATCGATCCTGCACCGTGCCACCGAAAGCCGCGTCGGGTTTCGGTCGACCCCCGCGGACCGGACTAGAGTCACGCCCCGTGACCGATCAGCAGACCCCGCAGGAGCTGGCCCAGCAGGCCGCCGCCCGACTCGCCGAGCTCACCGGCGTCCCCCAGCACGACGTGGCCCTGGTCCTCGGCTCCGGCTGGCTGCCGGCCGTCGACGCCCTGGGCGAGGCGACCGCCGAGATCGACACGACCGACCTGCCCGGCTTCTCCGCCGCGGCCGTGGCCGGTCACTCGGGCAAGATCCGCTCGGTGCGCTCCGGCGACCGGAACCTGCTGGTCTTCCTCAGCCGCACCCACTTCTACGAGGGCCGCGGCGTCGCCGCGGTCGTCCACGGGGTGCGTACGGCGGCCGCGGCCGGCTGCCGCGCGATCGTGCTCACCAACGGGTGCGGCGGCCTGAAGGAGACCTGGACGCCCGGCACCCCGGTGCTGATCAGCGACCACATCAACCTCACCGGCAAGTCGCCGATCGAGGGCGCGAACTTCGTCGACCTGACCGACCTCTACAGCAGCCGCCTGCGTCAGATGTGCCGCGAGGTGGACCCGTCCCTGGACGAGGGGATCTACGTCCAGTTCCCCGGCCCGCACTACGAGACCCCCGCCGAGATCGGGATGGTCCGCGCGATCGGCGGCCACCTGGTCGGCATGAGCACCACCCTCGAGGCGATCGCGGCCCGCGAGGCGGGCATGGAGGTGCTCGGCATCAGCCTGGTCACCAACCTGGCGGCCGGCATCAGTGGCGAGCCGCTGAACCACGCGGAGGTCCTCGAGGCGGGCAAGGCCGCCGCCTCGCGCATGGGCGACCTGCTCGGCCGGATCGTCCCGGGGATCTGAGCATGCGCGTCCTCGTCACCGGCGCCGCCGGCTCCATCGGCAAGGTCCTCACGGTCGGCCTGGCCGATCGTGGCCACGAGGTCGTCGGCCTCGACCGGGTGCCCGCTCCCGACGGCTTCGACGGCCACTGGCACCTCATCGACTGTGCGGACCCCGACGCGGTCGCCGCCGTCTTCGCCGAGGAGGCGCTGGACGCGGTCGTGCACCTGGCCGGCTACCCGGGCGAGGCGAGCCTGCCCGACTCGCTGACCTCCCACGTCGTGACCACGGCGGCCCTGCTCGACGCGATGGTGGAGCGCGACGTCACCCGCTTCGTCTACGCCTCCTCCAACCACGCGGTCGGCCGGACCCCGCGCCGGGACCTGCTCACCGAGGACGCCCGGCCCCGGCCGGACACGTTCTACGGCGTCGGCAAGGTGGCGGCCGAGGCCGTGATGAGCCTGTACGCCGACCGCTACGGCGTCGACGCCGTCGCCTGCCGGATCGGGTCGTTCCTGGCCGAGCCGGAGACGGCCCGGCACCTCGCGACGTGGCTCTCCCACGACGACTGCGTGCGGATGGTCGAGGCCGCTCTCACCGCCACCTCGCCGGGCTTCGCGCTGCTCTACGGTATCTCGGCCAACACCCGCGCCTGGTGGGACCTCGCGCCGGGCCGGGCGCTGGGCTACGACCCGCAGGACGACGCCGAGGAGTTCGCGGACCGGATCCCCGCCCGGGTCGAGGACGAGTCCGACGCCGCGCACGTCGGCGGGCCGTTCGCGACCGAGCAGTTCTACCGGCCGGCCCTCGACCGGGCCTGAGCCGCGCCGACGAGCGGACCTCATCCCCGAGGGACGATGACTTCCTGCGCGTGACTGCGAAGGGTGGACGGAACGTCCATCTGAGGAGCTCGCAATGGCCAGGCCCTTCCGCGGAGTGGTGAACCTCGACATCCGGGACTCGGTCCCCGACTGGTCGCCCTACGAGCAACCCGCCTCGCCCCCGGGGACGCCGAACGTCCTCTACGTGGTCCTGGACGACGTGGGCTTCGCCGGACTCGGCTGCTACGGCGGTCTGATCAGCACCCCCAACATCGACCGCGTCGCCTCCGCCGGCCTGCGCTTCACGCAGTGGCACACGACGGCGCTCTGCTCCCCCACCCGGTCGTGCCTGCTGACGGGGCGCAACCACACCACGAACGGCATGGCGTGCATCACCGAGGCGGCCGCCGGGTTCCCCAACGGCAACGGACACGTCCCGCCGGAGTGCGCCACCGTGGCGGAGATGCTGGTCGACGAGGGCTTCAGCACGTGCGCGCTCGGCAAGTGGCACCTGACCGCCGAGGACGAGATGAACGTCGCCGCGACGCGACGCAGCTGGCCGCTCGGCCGCGGCTTCGACCGGTTCTACGGCTTCCTGGGCGCGGAGACGAACCAGTGGTACCCGGACCTCGTGCACGACAACCACCCGGTCGACCAGCCGAGCACGCCGGAGCAGGGTTACCACCTCAGCGTCGACCTCGCCGACCGCGCCGTGGACTTCATCAACGATGTCAGGTCCGTCTCCCCCGAGCGGCCGTTCTTCCTGTACTTCGCCCCGGGCGCCGCGCACGCACCACACCACGTGCCCAGGAGTGGGCGGACCGCTACCGGGGCCGCTTCGACGCCGGCTACGAAGCGGCCCGCGAGGAGATCCTGGCCCGCCAGAAGGACCTCGGGATCGTGCCCCGGAACACCGAGCTCCCGCCGCTGAACCCCATCGGCGCACCGGGGGTCCGACAGGGACCGGGCGGGGAGCCGTTCCCGGCGCTGGACTACACGAAGCCGTGGGCGGATCTCAGCGCGGACGAGCGCCGGCTCTTCGCCCGGATGGCCGAGGTGTACGCCGGCTTCCTCTCCCACGCCGACGCGCAGCTGGGCCGGGTGCTGGACCACCTCGAGGCCATCGAGGAGCTCGACAACACCCTGATCGTGCTGGTCTCCGACAACGGGGCGAGCGGCGAGGGCGGACCCAACGGCTCGGTCAACGAGAACAAGATGGCCAACGGGTTGCCCGACGACCTGGAGGCCAACCTCGCGATGCTCGACGAGCTGGGCGGGACGCGGACGTACAACCACTACCCCAACGGTTGGGCGATGGCGTTCAACACGCCCTTCAAGATGTGGAAGCGCTACTCGTTCAACGGCGGCAGCGCGGACCCCTGCATCATCTCCTGGCCGGCCGGCATCAGCGCGCGGGGCGAGATCCGCCACCAGTACCACCACGCCATCGACGTCGTGCCGACCGTCCTGGACTGCATCGGCGTGCGCGAGCCGGAGACCGTCAAGGGCGTGACCCAGCTCCCCATCCAGGGCGTCAGCATGCGCTACAGCTTCGACGCCGCGAACCTGCCCACCGCGCGGACGACCCAGTTCTACTCGATGCTCGGCACCCGCGGGATCTGGCACGACGGCTGGAAGGCCGTCACCAGCCACCCCGCGATCAGCGGCTGGAGCCACTTCGACCAGGACACCTGGGAGCTCTACCACACCGACGAGGACCGCGCGGAGCTCCACGACCTGGCCGCGGAGCAGCCCGAGCGGCTCTCCGAGCTCATCGGCCTGTGGTTCTACGAGGCCGGGGTCAACCACGCCTTCCCGCTGGACGACCGCGCAGCCGTCGAGATCCTCACCAGCCCGCGCCCGCAGATGGTGAAGCCGCGCAACCGCTACGTCTACCGCCCCGGCAGCAGCGAGGTGCCCGAGTCGGTCGCAGCCAACACCCGCAACCGGTCATTCAGCATCGGGGCTCTCGTCGACCTCCCGGGGCCGGGGAGCCAGGGCGTGCTGTTCGCGCACGGCAGCCGGTTCGGCGGCCACGCGATGTACGTCCGGGACAACCGGCTCCACTACGTCTACAACTTCGCCGGCATCGCCGAGCAGCGGGTCGTGGCCACCGAGGACCTCCCGACCGGGAAGAACCTGGTGCTCGCGGCGAGCTTCGAGAAGGACTCGGAGGACCCACCGGGAGTGGCCCAGGGAACCCTGACTCTGTGGCACGGGGACCACCAGGTGGGCGAGGCGCGGATCCGCACCCAGCCGGGCAAGTTCTCCATCGCGGGTGAGGGGCTCTGCATCGGGCGGGACGGCGGGGAGCCCGTCACCGACGACTACCCCGGCGACGGGCCGTGGACCTTCACCGGCGGCCGCCTCCACCGGGTGGCGGTCGACGTCAGCGGTGAGCCGTTCGTGGACCTGGAGCGCGAGGCGGCAGCGATGCTGTCGCGCGAGTGACAGGTGATGGCCGCCGTCGATCTGGGGCTCCCGCTGTCGGGGCCACCGCAGCTGCCGGTCGGGCTGTCCGCGCCCCCGGCCTTCCACGTGCTGGCCAAGCCGTCGGGGGCCATCTGCAACCTCGACTGCGCCTACTGCTTCTTCCTGTCCAAGGAGGAGCTGTATCCCGGCAGCTCCTTCCGGATGGGCGAGGAGCTGCTGGGCGAGTACCTCCGCCAGCTGCTGGAGTCGCACCGCGCGCCCGAGGTGACCGTGGCCTGGCAGGGCGGCGAGCCCACGCTGATGGGGCTCGACTTCTTCCGGCGGGCGATGGCGATGGTCGAGGAGCTGCGCCGGCCCGGACAGCGGGTCGTGCACACGATGCAGACCAACGCCACGCTGATCGACGACGCCTGGGCGGAGCTCCTCGCCGAGCACGACGTCCTGGTCGGCGTCTCGGTCGACGGGCCGCAGGCGATGCACGACGCCTACCGCGTGGACAAGGGCGGCAAGCCGACCTTCGCCCGGGTGATGCGCGGGCTCGACCGGCTGGTGGCGCACGGGGTTCGCTGGAACGCCCTGACCACCGTGCACCATGCCAACGAGGACCACGGCCTGGCGGTCTACCGGTTCCTGCGTGACGACCTCGCCGCGGAGCACATCCAGTTCATCCCCATCGTCGAGCGCCCGACGCAGGCCGGGGTGCCCGGTGGGGACGTCGTGACCGATCGGTCGGTGTCGCCCGCCGGCTACGGGACGTTCCTCGTCGAGGTCTTCGACGAGTGGGTACGCCGCGACGTCGGGCAGGTGTACGTCCAGATGTTCGACTCCACGCTGGCGAGCTTCGTCGGGGTTCCCGGGTCGCTCTGCGTCCACTCCGAGACCTGCGGCACGGCGGTGGCGCTCGAGCACAACGGGGACCTCTACTCGTGCGACCACTTCGTCGAGCCCGACCACCTGCTCGGCAACATCCGCTCCCAGCACCTGCTCGAGCTCGTCGCCTCACCCCGGCAGGTGGCCTTCGGCCGGGCCAAGCGGGACGCGCTGCCGGCGTACTGCCGCTCCTGCGACGTGCGCTTCGCGTGCCACGGCGGATGCCCCAAGGACCGCTTCACCCTGACCCCGGACGGCGAACCGGGCCTGCACTACCTGTGTCCCAGCTACCAGGAGTTCTTCCGCCATGTCGACCGCCCCATGCGGTTCATGGCCGCGGCGCTGCGGTCCGGTGGCTTCGCCGACGAGGTCATCGAGTGGATCCAGCGAGAACGAGAGGAAGTCACCCATGGGAGTGTGGAAGAGCCGTAAGCCGGCGGACGAGCCGGACCTGACCAGCGTTCCCCGGTTCACCCGGGCGGGCATGGTGGAGGTGCCCCGGCACCGGCTCCACGACCTGCCGATGCTGCCCCAGACGGCGTACCAGATCGTCCTGGACGAGGTCATGCTCGACGGGAACGCCCGGTTCAACCTCGCGACCTTCGTCACCACGTGGATGGACGACGAGGCGGACCGCCTCTACGCCGCCACGTTCGACAAGAACATGGTCGACAAGGACGAGTACCCGCAGACCGCCGAGATCGAGTCGCGGTGCGTGCGGATGCTCGGCGACCTGTGGCACGCCCCGGACGCCGCGGAGAGCGTGGGCACCTCGACGACGGGCAGCTCCGAGGGGTGCATGCTCGGCGGGCTCGCGCTCAAGCGCCGCTGGCAGCACGCCCGTCGCGAGGCCGGCCTGCCCCACGACCGCCCCAACATCGTCATGGGCGGGAACGTCCAGGTCGTCTGGGAGAAGTTCGCCAACTACTGGGACGTCGAACCGCGCTACGTGAGCCTCGAGGGCGACGTCCTGCACCTGACGACCGACCGGCTGCTCGACCACGTGGACGAGAACACGATCGGGGTGGTGGCGGTCCTCGGCTCGACGATGGACGGCAGCTACGAGCCGGTGCAGGAGATCTGCGCGGCCCTCGACGCCTACGAGGCCGAGACCGGCGTCTCCGTGCCGGTGCACGTCGACGCCGCCTCGGGCGGCTTCGTCGCCCCGTTCCTGCAGCCGGACCTGGTCTGGGACTTCCGCCTGGAGCGGGTGGTGTCCATCCAGGTGTCGGGCCACAAGTTCGGCCTCGTCTACCCGGGCATCGGCTGGGTGCTCTGGCGCGGGGCGGCGTACCTGCCGGACGACCTGGTCTTCCACGTGAACTACCTCGGTGGCGACATGCCCACGTTCGCGCTGAACTTCTCGAGGCCCGGCGCCCAGGTCGTCCTGCAGTACTTCCAGTTCCTCCGCCTCGGCAAGGAGGGCTACCGCCTGGTCCAGCAGGCCTGCCAGGACGTGGCGGTGCACATCGCCGACACCCTGCGCGCGATGCCGGAGTTCGACGTCGTCTCGGACGGCCGCGACCTGCCCGTGGTGACGTTCTCGATCAGCAGCGCCACCACGAAGTACGACGTCTACGACGTCTCGCGCAAGCTTCGTGAGCGCGGCTGGCTGGTGCCGGCGTACACGATGCCGCCCAACCGCGAGGACCTGGCCGTCCTCCGGGTCGTGGTGCGCAACGGTTTCAGCCACGACATGGCCGAGATGTTCCTGCGCGACCTGCAGGCCGCGACCGCCTACCTCGACGGCCTCTCCGCGCCGATGCCCCGCGAGGAGCAACCCGCCGGGTTCCACCACTGACGGACCCGACGCCGCTCAGGCCGCCGCCGGGTTCTCCCTCATCAGCAGCAGGGCGCCGACCAGGAAGGCGAGCGCCCCGAGGGAGGTCGTCGTGTTGGCGAGGGCCGCGTCCAGCTCCTCGGCCGTCGACGGCACGACGTACGCCGCGACCGCCGACACCCCGAAGGCGACGCACCCGACCAGGTTGACCGTCGCGATCCCGCCCTCGGTCGTGCGGGGTGGCCGGCGCCTGAGGGAGCCGGCCACCGCGACGTAGGCGAGGAGTCCCGAGACGAGGAAGCACAGGGAACCGAGGGCGTCGGGGCGCCACACGACGCGGTCGTAGTCGGAGGAGCCGAGCTCGGTGGTGAGGGCCCGGAAGGTGGTGGCGTTGAAGAACACGGTGCCGACGAGCTGCCACGTGCTGCTCCACCAGTCGAGGTCGCGCGGCGCGCCGACCGGGAGCCACTGCAGCGTCGCAGCCGACGTGAACAGGAGCGAGCCCACGAAGAACACCCCGGCGTCCACCTGCTGCCCGACCAGCTCGGCGAAGCCGGGGACGGGGGCGACCAGGAAGCAGGTCGACCCCGCGACGAACAGCACAGCCGCCCACCACAGTCGCGGGTGCGACGGTGCCACGACCGACGGGGCGGGTCAGCCCCGGTAGGCCTTCATCTCGCGACCGTGCACGGTCAGGGCCCAGATCACGAGGATGTCGACCGCGATCATCATCATCGACCAGATCGGGTAGGAGGCCAGGAACGCGAGGTTGATGACGGAGCTCAGCAGCGCCACCAGCACACCGACGATCCGTGCCCACATCTGTCCGACGAACAGCGCCGCTCCGGCACCCGCCACGACGATGCCCAGGATCAGGTGGACCCACCCCCACGTCGTGTAGTCGACGTGCACGGTGAGCCCGTTCTTGCCGACCAGGTAGTACTCGTCGCGGAAGAGCGCGACCAGTCCCTGGATGGCGTGGAAGATCCCGAGCATCAACATCATGGTGGCCGCGAACATGATCCAGCCGACCCAGCCGGTCTCCTCCTGCTCCCCGCGATAGCTCGACGGCGTCGATGCGGTTTGCGACTTGTGCGTCGACGCGCCCGTGCCCGTGTCCGACATGACGAGCTCCTCTTCAGTCGATTGCATCCGATGAGGCCTCCAGCCTTGTCCGCACACCGAACGACCGCCTCATCCCCAGCGGGTGAACCGGACGGGCGGGCGCGTGGCCCGATTTCCCACCGACTTGACCGGGGGCGCACCCCATCGCGTTGAGTGGAGGCATGACTCTTCAGCGACGGACGCTCGGCACCACCTCTCCCCTCACCGTCTCGGCCCTCGGGCTCGGCTGCATGGGCATGTCGGAGTTCTACGGGACCGGCGACGAGGCCACCGGGATCGCCACCATCCACCGCGCCCTCGACCTCGGCGTGACCTTCCTCGACACCGCCGACATGTACGGCCCGTTCACCAACGAGCAGCTCGTGGGCAAGGCCATCCACGACCGGCGCGAGGAGGTCCAGCTCGCCACCAAGTTCGGCAACGAGCGGAGGCCCGACGGCACCCGCGTCGGCGTCAACGGCAAGCCGGAGTACGTCCGCGCGGCCTGCGACGCCTCCCTCCAGCGGCTCGGGGTCGACCACATCGACCTCTACTACCAGCACCGCGTCGACAAGACCGTCCCGATCGAGGAGACCGTCGGGGCCATGGCGGAGCTCGTCGAGGCGGGCAAGGTCCGCCACCTCGGCCTCTCGGAGGCCTCGGCCGCCAACATCCGCAAGGCGCACGCGACCCACCCGGTCACCGCGCTCCAGACGGAGTACTCCCTGTTCACCCGCGACCTCGAGGACGAGATCCTCCCGACGATCCGCGAGCTCGGCATCGGCCTGGTGCCCTACTCGCCGCTGGGCCGCGGCCTGCTCACCGGCACGATCACCCGGGAGTCCGGCGCCGACACCGAGGGGGACTTCCGGCGGTCGGCCTACTTCCCGCGGTTCCAGGGCGAGGCCCTCGAGACCAACCTCGGCCTCGTCGAGCGGGTCCGGAGGATGGCCGCGGAGAAGGGCTGCACGCCCGGCCAGCTCGCCCTGGCCTGGGTGCTCGCCCAGGGCGACGACGTGGCCCCGATCCCGGGGACCAAGCGGATCCCCTACCTCGAGGAGAACGTGGGCGCCCTCGGCGTCGTGCTCTCCGCGGACGACGTGGCCGCCCTCGAGCAGGCCGTGCCGCGCGACGCGGTCGCGGGCGACCGCTACGGCGACATGAGCCACATCGACGCCTGACCGCCGCGGCCCGACCCACCCCTTCGGGTGAACTGCGGGTGGGGTCGGGCCGTGGCAGGGTGGTCTGGACCACACCAGCCCACGAGGGAGGTCCCGGATGGAGAAGCCCCCGCAGTCGGAGGTCGAGGAGATCGAGGCCGAGCGGGAGCGCCGGCTCGCCCCGGAGAACCGCCCCGAGAACGCCGAGGTCGACAACACCGACGCGACGCTGCCGACCGTCGAGGAGTTCGAGGAGCTGAACGCCGGCGAGGAGCAGGAGGGCAGCGCCGGGAGCTCCGACCCGAGCCAGGCCTTTCGCAAGATCCACCCCTCGGAGGAGGAGGTCGCCGAGATCGAGGAGGAGCGCGAGCGCCGCCTCGCCCCGGAGAACCGCCCCGACAACGCCGAGGTCGACAACACCGGCGAGAACATGCCGGACGTCGCCAAGGACGACTAGGCGCGACTAGCGTCGGCGCATGGTGACCTGGCAGCTGACGATCGACGCCAACGACCCCGGCCGGCTGGTCGAGTTCTGGGCCCCGGTGCTGGGCTACGAGGTGCAGCCGCCGCCGGAGGGGTACGCCACCTGGAACGAGTGGTACCTCTCGGTCGGCGTCCCTCCCGGCGAGCTCGACCCCACCCGCGACAGCGTGGACCGCATCCAGGACCCGACCGGAGCGGGACCGAAGATCTGGTTCCAGATCGTGCCGGAGGCGAAGTCCGGGAAGAACCGCTTCCACTTCGACATCTACCCCACGGGCCGCGACCGGAGCCTGCCGATCGAGCGCCGGCGCGAGATCGTCGAGGCCAAGGTCGCCGAGCTGGTCGAGCGGGGCGCAACCGTGCGCAACCGCAGCTCCGACGACGGCCTCGTGCAGTACGAGGACCACTACTTCGTGGTCATGCTCGACCCCGAGGGCAACGAGTTCTGCGTGGGCTAGGAGCCGTGCCCGAGCCGGGCCCGGAGCCCGGCCAGGCAGCCGGCCATCATCCGGTCGTGGTTCCACCTCAGCACCGGACCGACGAGGTAGGACGCCAGGCCCAGCCGCCGGCCGCGCACGGCCACGTCCTGCTCGAAGTCCATCCGGGTGCCCCCCTCGATCGACGTGAGCCGCCACCGGACCGACCCGTGGAGGTCTCCGGAGATCCCCGTCTCCAGCAGCCGCCGCTCGCGGTGCACGGCGTGCAGCACCAGGTCGAGGGTGTAGGGCAGCGTCGAGCGGCACAGCACCCGGGCGTCGTCGACGCCGACCCTCGCCACTGCGCGCACCTGCGGCCACCACTCGGGG
>CAVUBO010000007.1:0-19555 GCA_963739785.1 uncultured Actinomycetota bacterium
CGCGCGATCAGCCGCCGAGTCGCGCGAGCTCCTCGTCGACGACCGCGGTGTCGAGCTTGGTGAAGACCGGGGTCGGCTTGGTGACCGGCGTGCCGACCACGATCGGGTGCCGCTGCCACGCGGGCGCGGTCGTGTAGTCGCCGGTGATGATCGGGTACGCCGCGCCCCCGTCGAGGTCCTCGGCCTCCTCGAGGCGCGGCATCGGGGCCACCTCGCCGGTGCCACCGAGCGCGACGTCGACCGCGTTCGCGGAGAACGGCAGGAACGGCGCGAGCACGAGGTTCAGGTCGGCCACGCACTGCGCGACCACGTGCAGGATCGTCCCGAGCCGCTCCGGGTCATCCTTGATCTTCCACGGCTCGGTGTCGGAGACGTACTTGTTGACCTCGGCGACCGTCCGCATCGCCTCGCCGATCGCCTGCTTCTGCCGGTGCCGGGCGATCAGGGCGCCCACCGTGTCGAAGGCCGTCTCGACGTGCGCGAGCAGCGCCTCGTCCTCGGCGGTCAGCGGCCCGGCGGCCGGGATCTCGCCGAAGTTCTTGGCGATCAGGTTCGCCGTGCGGTTGACCAGGTTGCCCCAGCCCGCCACCAGCTCGTCGTTGGTGCGCCGCACGAACTCCGACCAGGTGAAGTCGGAGTCCTGGTTCTCCGGGCCGGCCGCGGCGACGAAGTAGCGGAACGCGTCGGGCTGGTAGCGGCTCAGCAGGTCGCGCACGTAGATCACGACCCGCTTCGAGGACGAGAACTTCTTGCCCTCCATGGTGAGGAACTCGCTGGAGACCACCTCGGTGGGCAGGTTCAGCTCGCCGTACGTCCGCGGCTTCCCGCCCTTGTCCCCCTTGCCGGCGTAGGCCAGCAGCTCGGCGGGCCAGATCTGGCTGTGGAAGGTGATGTTGTCCTTGCCCATGAAGTAGTACGACAGGGCCTCGGGGTCGTTCCACCACCGGCGCCACGCCTCCGGGTCGCCGGAGCGGCGCGCCCACTCGATCGACGCCGACAGGTAGCCGATGACCGCGTCGAACCAGACGTAGAGCTTCTTGGTCGGGTTCTCCCGCCAGCCGTCCAGCGGCACCGCGATGCCCCAGTCGATGTCGCGGGTCATCGCCCGCGGCCGGATCTCCTTGAGGATGTTCTGGCTGAAGCGGATCACGTTGGGCCGCCAGGTGCCCGACGCCTCGCGCTCGTCGAGCCAGTCGCCCAGCGCCTGCGCCAGCGCCGGCAGGTCGAGGAAGAAGTGCTGGGTCTCGACGAACTCCGGCGTCTCGCCGTTGATCCGCGACCTCGGGTTCTTCAGGTCGTGCGGGTCGAGCTGGTTGCCGCAGTTGTCGCACTGGTCGCCGCGCGCGCCGTCGTAGCCGCAGATCGGGCAGGTGCCCTCGATGTAGCGGTCCGGCAGGGTGCGGCCCGTCGACGGCGAGATGGCGCCGTACGTCGTCTGCTCGACGAAGTAGCCGTTCTCGTAGACGCCGAGGAAGAGCTCCTGCACCACCGCGTGGTGGTTGGGCGTGGTGGTGCGCGTGTAGAGGTCGTAGGTGACGCCGAGCGCGCACAGGTCCTCGGCGATCATCCGGTGGTACTTGTCGGCGAGCGCCTGGGGCGCGACCCCCGCCTCGTCGGCGGCGATCAGGAGCGGCGTGCCGTGCTCGTCGGTCCCGGAGACCATGAGCACGTCGTGTCCGGCCATCCGCATGTACCGGCTGAAGACGTCGGAGGGCACGCCGAAACCGGCCACGTGGCCGATGTGGCGCGGGCCGTTGGCGTACGGCCAGGCGACGGCGGACAGGACTTTGCTCATGCGGGAATCCTAGGTGGCGGCTGCCGCTCGTCCCCCGGCGGTCTCGCGGGCCGCGAGGGGGTCAGGCCTCGGGCCCCAGCACCTCACCGCTCGCGGCCCGGGCCGGTGCCGGCTCCTTGAGCTCGACGAAGAGCACGTGCGTCTCGGTGCCGCCGATGTTCTCGCCGCTGTGCTGCTGGGCCGGGAGCCAGTTGGCGAGGCCGGCGCCGAGGTCGACGTCGCGGGAGTCACCGCCGGAGACCAGCCGGCGCCGGAACGAGGAGAGCGTGAACATCACGCTGTCGGGATGCTGGTGCGGCGTGGTCCGGTCACCGGGGCGGTCGCGGTACTCCAGCACGCGCACGCGCTCGTTCTCGAAGATGACGTGGTAGAGGTCGGCGTTGCTGACCACAGGGTCCAGGTCGTCCACGGGGCACCCTCC
Organism: uncultured Actinomycetota bacterium; assembly: GCA_963739785.1. Classification (GTDB taxonomy): domain Bacteria; phylum Actinomycetota; class Actinomycetes; order Propionibacteriales; family Nocardioidaceae; genus Nocardioides_C. Next base: position 2,217 of record CAVUBO010000007.1, read on the forward strand.
TCGACGTTGTCGAGGACGCTACGCCGCCGGTCAATAGCGGTCCACGCGCGCCTGGGTCCGACGCCGGATCACGGGCAGGAGGTCGTAGAGGTCCTGGCCGGGGCAGGCGGTCTGGTTGGTGTCCCGGTGGCCGTCGATGACGGGCAGGCGCACCCGCCGCCCGTCGCGGTACCGGTCGCTGCCCTGGGAGACGACCCACACGTGCCCCGCGGGGCGGCGGTGGTAGCGGTCCAGCTTCCACGCGGCCAGCCGCACGATCGCGTTGAGCACCTTGTCGCCCGGCCGCTTGTCCTCGAAGTTGCCGATCACCGCGACGCCGGTCGAGGTGTTGTTGAAGCCGAGGGTGTGCGCACCGCGCACCGCCCGGCCGGCGCCGCCGGCGCGGCCGAGCCAGGTCCGGCCGAAGCGGTCGACGAGGAAGTTGTAGCCGATGTCGGACCAGCCGAGGTTGTGCGTGTGGTAGCGGTACATGCCGCGGATCAGCCCGGGCACGTCGTCGGCGGTGTAGTCGTTGCCGGTCACGGTGTGGTGGACGTGCACCTGCTTGATCGTCTTGTTGTAGCGCGGGCCGCCGTTGCGCCACGAGCCGTCGGCGCCCCAGTCCTGCCGGGTCAGGATCGTGGGTCGCGGCGCCCGGTCGGGCGTGGTCGCCGTGGTCCGCGGCAGCGGCACACCGGCGCTCGCGTCGGACGGGTCGGTCCCCGGGTCGATCAGCACCAGGTCGAGGTCCCGGGCCGGTCCCCGCGCGTCGACCTGGACGCCGTCGGACGGGCCGACCCAGAGCGGCTCGGTGCCGTGGACGGGCCGGCTCCCCTCGGGGCTGCCGCGGTCGGGCAGGTCCGTCAGCGCCGGCATCGGCCGCCAGGCGCTCCAGGTGCCCGCCGACCTGGTCCGGACCCGGAGGCGGGGGTCGGCGCCGTGCCAGGTCAGGCCCAGCATCCGGTACGTCGACGTCCGCAGCATCGGCGTACGCCGGGTGGTCAGGCGCACGTCGAGCGACCGCACCCCCGACCCGCGGTCGGGCGCGAGGCGCAGAATCGGAGGCCCGGCAGCGGTCGCGACCGCCGGGCCGGGGACGGAGAGCCCCGCCGCGAGGAGCACAGAGGTCAGCAACACACCCGAGTAGGCCATGGCCCGACATCATGCGTCACTTCCGTCACGGAAGCGACCCCTGGCCCGGCCTAGGCGAAGTCGAGGTCCTTGTCGCGGGCGCGCTTGAGCTCGTAGAAGTGCGGGTAGGCCGAGAGCGTCACGCAGGCGTCCCACAGCTGCCCGGCCTCCTCGCCGCGCGGCGCCTTGGAGATGACCGGACCGAAGAACGCGGCGCCGTTGAAGGCGATCGTCGGGGTGCCCACCTCGTTGCCGACCTGGTCCATGCCGGCGCGGTGCGACTCGCGGATCGCGTCGTCGTACGAGAGGTCGTCCATCGCGTCGGCGAGCTCGACCGGCAGGCCGGCGTCCTCGAGCGACGCCTCGATCATGGCGCGGTCCTTGTCCTGCTTCTGGAGGTGGATCCGGGTGCCCATCGCGGTGTACAGCGGCAGCACCGCCTCCTTGCCGTACTTCTGCTCCGCGGCCATCAGCACGCGCACCGGCTGCCACGCGGTGGCCAGGAACGACCGGTACTCCTCCGAGACGTCCTTGTCCTCGTTGAGGAAGGCCAGGCTCATGATGTTCCAGGTGACCTGGATGTCACGGACCTTCTCCACCTCGAGGATCCAGCGCGAGGTGATCCAGGCGAACGGGCAGGCAGGGTCGAGCCAGAAGTCAGCATTGGTCATACAAGCGTCAACCATCCTGACCGCTGGCTATTCCCCCCAGCCGAGCAGCCGGACCAGCAGCCCCACCGCGGCTCCCCCGGCGACGTACCAGGCGCTGTTCAGCCGGGTCCGCCACAGCAGCACCAGCGTCACCACGAAGATCGTCACCGTCCAGGCGTCCACGAGCGCCGACCGCCCGAGCTGCCAGGTGACCCCGGCCATCAGCGCGAGCGAGCTCACGATCACGCCGTCGAGCAGGGTCGAGGTCCAGGGTGAGGACCGGAGCCGGTCGGTGATCCTGCTGAGCAGCCCCACGAAGACGAAGGACGGCAGGAAGATCCCGACCGTCGCCACGAACGCGCCCGCCGGACCGGCGACGAGGTAGCCCAGGAAGGTGGCCGTCGTGAAGACCGGGCCAGGGGTCACCTGGCCGATCGACACCGCGTCGAGGAGCTGCTGGTGGGTCACCCAGCCGAGCCGGTCGACGAAGTCGCCCTCGAGGAAGGCCAGCAGCACGTAGCCGCTGCCGTAGAGCACGGACCCGATCTTGAGCATCGTCACGAAGAGCTGGGCCAGCTGGGCCGAGGTCGGGTCGGGGAAGAACGGCAGGGCCAGGGGTGCGACCAGCGCCCGGTGCCCGGCCTCGCGGCCCAGGTGGACGCCCGCCGCCAGGGCCGCGCCGCCGAACAGGACGACGAGCTCGTTGACCCCCAGGAGGTACGCCGTGAGCGCGGCCGCGGCGAGCAGGCCCAGCCAGACGGACTTCAGCGCGGTCCGGGAGAGCCCCACCACGGCGAAGACGATGATCGCGACCACGGCCGGCACCACGCCGTACAACAGGCCTTCGACCGCCGGCGTCTTCCCGTAGCGGACGTACGCCCAGGCCAGGCCGGTCACCATCAGCGCCGCCGGCAGGATGAAGCAGACCCCGGCCGCCAGCAGGCCGCGCCAGCGCGCACGGTCGTGGCCGAGGTGGATCGCCAGCTCGGTGGAGTTCGGGCCGGGGATCAGGTTGGTGGCGCCCATCAGGTCCAGGAACCGCTCGTCGCTCACCCAGCCACGGCGGCGGACCAGCTCCTCGCGCATCAGCGCCGTGTGCGCGGCCGGGCCGCCGAACGCGATCGTGCCGAGCCGGAGGAAGACCCATGCCACCTCACGCACCCGGGAATCGCTCACCACGGACACATGATGGCGGTTTGCCGTTTTCTCCTGTACGTGACGCAGGTGACATGATCTGACGCATGCCTGGAACCAACCTGACCCGGGACGAGGCCGCCACCCGCGCCGCCCTCCTGGACGTCACGTCGTACTCCATCGACCTGGATCTCACGACTGGCGACAAGACGTTCGGATCGACCACGACGATCACCTTCACGTGCACCGAGCCGGGTGCCGCGACGTTCGCCGACCTCGTCGGCGCGACGGTGCACGAGATCACCCTCAACGGGGCCTCGATCGACCCGGCCACGGCGTACGCCGACAACCGGATCGCACTGTCCGGCCTGGCCGCCGAGAACGTCCTGGTCGTGAAGGCGGACTGCACCTACTCGCGCACGGGTGAGGGCCTGCACCGCTTCGTCGACCCCGTCGACGACCGCGTCTACCTCTACTCGCAGTTCGAGGTGCCGGACGCCCGCCGCGTCTACACCACCTTCGAGCAGCCCGACCTGAAGGCGCCCTTCACCTTCCACGTGACCGCGCCGTCGCACTGGAAGGTCGTCTCCAACGCGCCGACCCCGGAGCCCGAGGCCTTGGCCGGCGACGGGCAGAGCGGCAAGGCCGTGTGGCACTTCCCCGCGACGAAGCCGATGTCGACGTACATCACCGCGCTCGTCGCCGGTGAGTACCACGAGGTGCAGCACACCTTCGAGGGCAAGCACGGCAACATCCCGCTCGGCCACTACTGCCGCCAGTCGCTCGTCGAGTACCTCGACGTCGAGGAGCTGGTGAAGCTCACCGAGCAGGGCTTCGCGTTCTTCGAGGACCTCTTCGACTACCCGTACCCCTTCGGCAAGTACGACCAGCTCTACGTGCCGGAGTACAACATGGGCGCGATGGAGAACGCCGGCTGCGTGACGCTGCGCGACGAGTACCTCCCGCGCAGCCGCCAGGACCGGGCGTTCTACGAGTTCCGGGCCGAGGTGATCCTGCACGAGATGGCGCACATGTGGTTCGGCGACCTGGTCACGATGCGCTGGTGGGACGACCTGTGGCTGAACGAGTCGTTCGCCGAGTGGGCCTGCTACCACGCCGCGGTCGAGGCCACGGAGTTCACGGAGTCGTGGACCGGCTTCACGAACGCCCGCAAGAACTGGGCCTACCGCCAGGACCAGCTGCCCAGCACGCACCCCATCGCGGCCGACAACCACGACCTGCAGGCCGTCGAGGTGAACTTCGACGGCATCACCTACGCCAAGGGCGCCTCGGTGCTCAAGCAGCTCGTCGCATGGGTGGGCCTGGAGAACTTCCTGCAGGGCATCCGCGGCTACTTCAAGGACTTCGAGTTCTCCAACTCCGAGTTCGCCGACCTGCTCGCCGCGCTGGAGAAGGCCTCGGGCCGTGAGCTCCAGTCCTGGGCCTCGGAGTGGCTGCAGACCTCGGGCGTCAACACCCTCGCCCCCGTGTTCGAGGTGGACGCCGAGGGCCGCTTCACCTCGTTCGCCGTCCGCCAGACCGCGGCCGCGGACTACCCCACGCTGCGCCGCCACCGCCTCGGCATCGGCCTGTACGACGAGGTGCACGGCCGCCTGGTCCGCCGCGCGTCGGTGGAGATCGACGTCGAGGGCGCCCTGACCACGGTCCACGACCTGATCGGCCAGAAGCAGCCCGACCTGCTGCTGCTCAACGAGGGCGACCTGGCCTACGCCAAGATCCGCCTCGACGAGCGCTCGCTGGCCACCGTGGTCTCCGGCCTCGCGACGCTGGACGACTCGCTCGCCCGGGCCCTGTGCTGGGGTGCCGCGTGGGACATGACGCGCGACGCCGAGATGTCCGCCACCGACTTCGTGACCCTGGTGCTCAGCGCCGTGGGCCACGAGACCGACGCGTTCGGCGTCAGCCGGATCCCCGGGTACGCCGCCCAGGCCGTCAACTCCTACAGCGCACCGGGCAACCGGGCCGCCCTGAAGGAGACGTGGGAGCAGGGGCTGCGCAAGCTGCTCGAGAACGCCGAGCCGGGCAGCGACCACCAGCTGTCGTTCGTGCGCGCCTACGCCGGCGCGGCCCACTCCGAGCAGGCGCTCGCCGACCTCGAGGGGCTGCTCGACGGCTCCGTGACCTACGAGGGGCTCCAGGTCGACACCGACCTGCGCTGGACCGTGCTGACCGGCCTGGTCCGGGCCGGACGCGCCGACGCCGGCCGGATCGCCGCGGAGCTGGCGCGCGACAACACCATCTCCGGCCAGGAGCACGCCGCGTCCGCGCGGGCCGCCCGACCGACCGCCGAGGCCAAGGCCGAGGCATGGGAGGACGCGATGGTGCGTGACGACATCCCGAACGAGACCCAGCGCAGCGTCGTGATGGCCTTCCAGTGCCACGGCCAGGACGACGTCCTCGCGCCGTACGTCGAGAAGTACCTCGCCGCCGCCGACACCATGTGGGAGGAGAAGGGCACCCAGCGTGCCTCGACCGCCCTCGAGTTCATGTTCCCGCGCCCGCTCGCGAGCCAGCAGCTGCTGGACCGCGTCGACGCCTGGCTGGAGAGCTCGCCGGCCAACCCGGCCGCGAAGCGCTACGTGCGCGAGGGCCGGGCCGACGTGGCCCGCGCGCTGGCCGCCCAGGCCAAGGACGCGCAGTGACGCCGACCCGTCGCTAGTTGACGCAAGAAAGCGCCGACCCGTCGTCAGTTGACGACGGGTCGGCGCTTGTCTACGTCATTTCACGACGGGTGGGCGTCAGGCCTCGGCGAAGGATGACTGCATCTGCGCCGCGGTCAGCTCGACCTCCTCCGTCCGTGAGCGTGCGACGACGTCGACCGGGGATCGGGGTGCCCCCCGCTGCTGCTCAACGAGGGTGACCCGGCCTACGCCAGGATCCGTGCGAGGAGGAAGCCACCGGCGTGGCGGGGTGGCCGGTGGCGACGGGTCATGTCCTACGCTGGCGTGACGCCACGAGGACGGGACGAAGCGGTGCAACGACATGAACTCCTGAAGAGCCTGCACTCGCTGCTGCGTCCACGCACGTACTTCGAGATCGGGGTGCAGAGAGGCAGAAGCCTGACGCTGTCGCGCGTCCCGAGTGTGGGCGTCGACCCGTTCTTCATGCTGACGGAAGAACTGCACTGCGACGTGCACCTGGTCCGGACCACGAGCGACGAGTTCTTCGCACGCCGTCACCCCTTTGCGCACTTCGACCACCCGGTCGTGGACCTGGCATTCATCGACGGGATGCACCTGGCCGAATTCGCCCTGAGGGACTTCATCAACACAGAACGCCACTGCCACCCCGCCAGCGTGATCGTCATCGACGACGTCCTACCCCGCAGCGTCGACGAGGGCGGTCGGGGACGCGTCGGCACTGCCAATCGCGGTCCCTGGGCCGGCGACGTCTACAAGGTCATCGACGTACTGCGCACACACCGGCCGGACCTGATGGTGCTCGAGCTGGACACCACACCCACCGGCACGCTCGTCGTCCTGCTGCCGGACCCGTCAGACACCCGCCTGGCGGCGGAGTACGACGCACTCGTACCCGAGCTCGTGGTGCCCGACCCGCAGGCCGTGCCCGACTGGTCGCTCACGCGCAGCCGTGCCATCGATCCCAGCGAACTGCTCGACGCGCCCATCTGGGACGCGATCCGCGGGGCGCGGGGGCTCGGCCGCGACCAGGCCAGGGAGGTGCTGAGCACCGCCTTCGCCGGGGCCGCGCTCACCGCAGCGAAGGGGTACCGATGACCGCCGGAGCGCTCGACGTCGACGAGCGGCTGAGCTGGGCGCGGCGCGTCGGCGACGAGGTCCGCGTCCAGCTGCGGCTGCCGGCCGCGACTCTCGAGCCGGGCGCGGGCAACGTGCGGCTCGTCAGCGGACGCCGCCGGGTCCGGCTGCCGGCGGAGGTGACGGCAGCGGAGGGTGCGAGTGTGGTCTCCTTCAGCGCCCCCCAGGCCGAGCTCGGCCGCGCCGCGTGGCGCATCGCGATCCAGCTCTCGACCAGCAGTCGGTTCGTCCGGGCGCAGGCGCGGCTGCTGGCGCCGTCGACGACGCCGGTCGCACTGCTTCCAGGCCCCGCACCGGACACTCGGATGCCACCACCAGCCCCCCGGACACGAACCCGTCATTCGCCGGCGCACCGGCTCATCGGCCGCCTCCCTGGGCCTGTCCGCAGCGTCCTGCTCCGCGCACGGCCAGCACGACGTGACGGCGTCGGGCGTCCGCGTGGGCGATCACGCACTGGATGACCGGCGGGCGCTCCCGAGTCGACCCTGAGCCTGCAACGTCGCAGGACTGAGTCCTAGGAGTCCGCGTGGAGGGTCTGCGGGGCCCGGGCGTGGTCGGCGAGCATCGCGATGCCGCGCTTGAGGCCGCCGACGAGGTCGCCTTCGGCGAAGGAGGACTGCATCTGCGCCGCGGTCAGCTCGACCTCCTTGTCGGTGAGCGTGCGGCGCACGGAGCCACCGGTCACGATCTCCAGGGCGCGCGCGGTCGGGTCCACCATGATCATGATGCTGCGCGAGGGCGCCACCAGCGAGTTGTGCAGCTGGGTCGCGAAGGCGCGCGGGTCGCCCTCGGCGTTGCCGACGAAGAGCGAGAACTCGACGCGGCTGAGGGTCTCCGCCTTGCGGATCGCCTCGTCGAGCGCGAACCGCTCGGCGCTGCTGAAGTCACCAGCGGCCACTTGCGCCACCGGCCTTGGACTCGTCGTTGTCGGGCCCGGGAAGCTCCGAGGTGCCCTTGCGCGGGCCGCCGAACCAGTGGTCCTCCACCGCCGGGGCACCCGGGGTCAGCCGCTCACCGCGGATCAGCGACGGGATGTAGACCAGCGTGGTGATCACGACGAACAGCAGCACCGGGATGCCGACGAGCACCAGCAACGTGTGCATGCCGTCGACGTGGTAGGGCTGCGCCCACCCCTCCGGCACGTCGGCCTGAGCGGGGCCCGCCAGCGTGAGGAACGCCCCGGCGGCGACGAGCACGGCGGTGGTCCGGCGGACGATGGTCTCGAACGTGGTGGTCACGCCAGCAGGATATCGGCTCGGGGAGGCTGCCCTTCGCAGCGCCCGGGTCGACTGGGTCACACCGGGCTCGCTGAGTTCGGAATCGCGGCCCGGGCGTGGTCATACTGGGGCCCATGTTTGCGCTCGAGACGACAGACCCCTGCGCGGCCGACCAGCACATCTGTCGGGCCGCCCTGGACATCACGGGCAACGGCACGCTGGCGAAGATCGCCGACGTGGTGATCGGCAAGCCGCTCGCCCTCCTCGGACTGCTGGCGCTGGGCCTGGTGATCCGCTGGGTCCTGCACAAGCTCGTCGACCGCGTCGTCGCGCGCGCCGAGGGCGGGATGCTCCCGGCCAACCGGTTCACCCGGCCCGGCAAGTCGGCCGCCCAGAGCTCGGCGCGGGACATGGTCACCGCGACCCGGCGGGTCCAGCGGGCCAAGACGATGGGCGACCTGCTCAAGAGCATCATCACCGGCATCCTGGTCGCGATCTTCGGCACCATGATGCTCAGCGAGCTCGGCGTCAACATCGCGCCCATCATCGCCAGCGCCGGCATCATCGGCCTGGCCCTCGGCTTCGGCGCGCAGTCCCTCGTCAAGGACTTCCTGTCCGGCATCTTCATGATCTTCGAGGACCAGTACGGCGTGGGCGACGTCGTGGACGTGGGCGAGGCCTCCGGCGTCATCGAGGCGGTCAGCCTGCGGGTCACGCGGCTGCGCGACCTGAACGGCACCGTCTGGTACGTCCCCAACGGCGAGATCATGCGCGTGGGCAACATGAGCCAGAACTGGTCGCGGGCGGTCGTCGACGTGGCCGTCGGCTTCGGCGAGGACCTCGCCCGCGTGCAGCGGATCCTCAGCGAGCTGGCGCACGCGCTGTGGGAGGACGAGGACTTCAAGGGGATCATCATCGAGGAGCCCGAGGTCACCGGCGTGGAGGCCTTCGGCCCCGAGTCGGTCACGCTGCGGGTGCTGATCAAGACCGCGCCCATGGAGCAGTGGGGCGTGGCACGCGAGCTGCGGCAGCGGATCAAGGCCCGCTTCGACCACGAGGGCATCGAGATCCCGCTCCCCCAGCGCGTCGTCTGGCACCGCGAGGAGAAGGCCGCCGCCGACGAGGCGCCGCGGCCCAGCACCGTGGATCCGGCCGCCAGCTGACAGCCTGAGACGCCGAGAGCCGGACCCCGCACCATGCGGGGTCCGGCTCTCGTCAGTCCGGGCGGCGCCTGTCAGGCCAGCGCGGCGTCCAGCGTGATCGTCGTACCCGTCAGCGCCTGGCTCACCGGGCAACCGACCTTGGCGGCCTCGGCGGCCTCGACGAAGTCGTCGTTGCTCATCCCCTCGACCACGCCGCGCACGGTGAGCTTGATGCCCGTGATGCCGGTGCCGGGGGTGAACTCCACGTCGGCGCTGGTGTCCAGCGACGTCGGCGCGGTGCCGGCCTTGGCCAGGCCGTTGGAGAGCGCCATCGAGAAGCACGCCGAGTGCGCGGCCGCGATCAGCTCCTCGGGGCTGGTCTTGCCGTTGGCCTCCTCCGCGCGGCTGGGCCACGAGACGTCGTAGGTGCCGACGCCGGACGAGTCCAGGGTGACCTTGCCGGCGCCCTCGAAGAGGCTGCCTTCCCAGTGCGTCGTTGCCTTGCGGGTGGTGGCCATGTGCATCACTCCTTCATCGGTTCGGTCGTCGCCCGAGTCTTGCACGCCGCTGTCGGGCGCCCCGACGGGCGACGGCAGAATGGCACCGTGAGCACCTACTACGACGAGATCGGCGGCTTCGAGACCTTCCGGAGGATCGTCGCGAAGTTCTACGAGGGCGTGGCCCAGGACGAGGTGCTGCGGCCGCTCTACCCCGAGGAGGACCTCGGTCCGGCCGAGGAGCGGTTCCTGCTGTTCCTGGTGCAGTACTGGGGCGGGCCCACGACGTACTCCGAGAACCGCGGCCACCCCCGGCTGCGGATGCGGCACGCACCGTTCGCCGTCACCCCCGAGGCCAAGGACCGCTGGCTCGTGCACTTCCGCGCCGGGCTCGACGAGGTGGCCCTCACCCCGGAGCAGGACGCGCAGTTCTGGGACTACGTCACGCACGCCGCGCAGTTCATGGTGAACACCATCGAGTGACTCCTGGAAGAAAGTTCCTGCCGGGGCGTAACGCACGGGGCTGCTGGCGACAGGTAGGTGATGACAGCCACCACACCGGGTGGCAGACGCCCCACATGAGGAGCCATCACATGCGCAGGAAGAACGCAGCTCGGGTCATCGCAGCCGGAGCGGCCATCGCCGCCGCGACCACGATGGGCGCCGCCTACGCCACCAGCGGCACGTCGGGTGAGGACCAGCCCACCACCACGGTGGTCAACAAGAACGGCCACGAGGTCAACGAGCACGCCGCCAAGGGCCAGGCCCGTGCGGCCGAGGCGCGCGCCCAGCACGCGGACGCGACCGACGACGAGTCCACGGACCCGGCCACCGACCCCGCTGACGACACCACGTCCGAGGACACCACGTCCGAGGACACCACGTCCGACGACACCACGTCCGAGGACACCACGTCCGAGACCACCTCCGACGAGACCACGGACGCCGACCAGCAGGGCGACGACGAGTCGGGCACCGAGGGCGACGACGACGCCGCCGAGCAGCCGGCGCACCCCGCCCACCCGGCCACGCCGGACGAGCACGCGGGCGACCACCCCGACGAGCACGCCACGGGCGACCACCCGGCCACGCCCGACGAGCACGCGGGCGACCACCCCGACGAGCACTCGTCGACCCAGGGGAACGACGACTGACCGTCCCCCCACGAACGAACGCCCCGCCGGCAGCGCTGCCCCCGCGTTGCCAGCGGGGCGTTCTGCTGCCCGCGCGAGGTGTCAGCCCAGCGCCGCCACCAGTCGGTCGCGGTAGGGGTCCGGCGGGGTCGTCGAACGCTGGGTGGCACGGTCGAAGAAGACCAGCACGACCCGCGCCCGGGACAGCACGCTCCCGCCGTCGCAGATCTCGGAGTCGATGGTGACCGAACGCTCGCCGACCCGGGAGACCCAGGACCACACGTCGTACGCCTCGGGCCGGAAGAGGATCGGCACCTTGTAGTCGACGTCGATCTGGGCGACCACGAACTCGGGCGCCCCCTCGGGCAGGTCGCGCCAGAGCCGGGCGTGGAGGAGGATCCGCGCCTCCTGGAAGTACTCGAAGTACTTCACGTTGTTGACGTGGCCGTAGACGTCGACGTCGGAGAAGCGCACGTTGACGGGATAGTGCCCGACCTTCTCGTGCCGGGGCACGCTGAGCTCGCCACGCTTCCGCTTCTCCACCGGCTCCAGGAACCGGCCGAGGGTCTCGCGCTCGACGTCGCCGAGGCGGCGCGGGCGCTCCGTGGCGAAGACGTACGGCGTGAGCAGCGTCGTCGCCCGCAGGTAGACGCGGCGGCCGCCCTCGGCCTCGGGATCCTCCTGGTAGATCTCGTAGGCCATCGTGAACGACGCGGCCCGGATCTCGGTGACCCAGCACTCGATGCTGACCGGCCGGAACCTGTAGGTCAGCGGGGCGAGGTACTGCACCTCGTGGCGGACCACGACCACGCCCTCGGCCAGCTCACCGGTCTGGGCGGCCGGGCCGTGGGTGCGCAGCATGTCGACCCGGGCCTCCTGGAGGTAGTCGACGTAGACCACGTTGTTGACGTGGCCCAGCAGGTCCAGGTCGGCCCAGCGCATCGGACATTCGTAGACGTGGCGCACGCCCCGATGCTGCCAGACCGCGGGCCCAGGCCGCGCCTCAGTGGCTGGGGACGAGATCGCGGTGGTAGGCGCGCACCGACTGGCGACGGGCCACGCGTGCGCGGCGGTGGCTCACGACGAGGTCCGCGACGGCAGCGACCGCGAGCGCGACGCCGAGGCCGGCCAGGGCGAAGAAGCCGATCAGCAGGTAGGTGAGGGTGGTGGGGTCGTAGCTGTAGTACATGGTCGGTCCTTTCTACACCTGTAGAGTTTCTACTTCTGTAGAAGGTACGCCGCTCTCCCGCACGTGGCAAGGGGCCGGGTAGTCTCGCCTCTGAAAGCCCTCCCGGAAGGACCGCATGACCGCCTCGCTGTCGGACGACCTCACGCTCAGCCCGCGCCGGCGCCAGCTGCTCGAGGCGGCGCTGCACGTCGTGGCCGACCAGGGCCTGCGCGGGCTCACCCACCGCGCCGTCGACCGGCAGGCCGGGCTCCCCGAGGGCAGCTGCTCGTGCCTACCTGCGGACCCGCAAGGCCCTCCAGTCCGCGCTGACGGAGTACGTCGCGGGCGCGCTCGCCGCGGACGTCGACCGGCTCGCCGTGGACCTGCAGGACTGCTCCGGCGCCGAGGACCGGGCGATCGAGCTGACCATGCGGCTCTTCCAGCGCTGGGTCGAGGAGCGCGAGCTGCTGCTGGCCAAGCTGGAGCTGTCGATGGAGGCCTCCCGTGACCCCGACCTCGCCGAGCTCCTCGCCTGCTACCGATCCCGCCTGGTCGACGTGGTCGACGCCATGATGGCCGCGCGGGACCCCGAGCACAGCGCGGAGCGGGCCGAGACCCTGGTCTCCTCGTTCGACGGCATCCTGTTCGCCGCCCTGCTGAAGCCACGGGCCGCCCGGGCCGCCTTCCTGGAACGGTCGCTGGGGCCGCTGATGCGTTCCCTGGCCGGCCCTGCAACGGGCTGAACGGTGGCCGTCCGGGGTGACGAACGACTCGTTCGTGGCTGCCGCCGACGGTCTAGGGTGACGAGCGCAGCAGACCACCCGAGAACGGAGTTCCCATGCCCGAGGCAGTCATCGTTTCCGCCGCTCGATCCCCCATCGGACGAGCGAACAAGGGGTCGCTGAAGGAGTTCCGCCCCGATGACCTGGCCGCGCTGATCGTGAAGACCGCGCTGGACAAGGTGCCCGGACTCGACCCGCACACCGTCGACGACCTCTACCTCGGCTGCGGCCTGCCCGGCGGCGAGAGCGGCAACAACATGGGCCGCATCGTCAACGTGCTCAACGGCATGGACGACGTGCCCGGAGCCACGATCACCCGCTACTGCGCCTCGTCGGTGCAGACCACCCGGATGGCGTTCCACGCGATCAAGGCCGGCGAGGGCGACATCTTCGTCTCCGCCGGCGTCGAGACCGTCTCCCGCTTCGCCAAGGGCACGTCCGACCACTGGCCGGACACCCAGAACCCGCTCTTCGCCGAGGCCAGGGCGCGCACCGAGACGTCCGCCGAGGGCGGCGTCGACTGGCACGACCCGCGCGAGGACGGCCGGCTCCCGGACGCCTACATCGCGATGGGGCAGACCGCCGAGAACGTCGCGAAGCTGCGCGGTCTCAGCCGCGAGGAGCTCGACGAGTTCGGGGTGCGCTCGCAGAACCTCGCCGAGAAGGCCATCGCCGACGGATTCTGGGCCCGGGAGATCACGCCGGTCACGACCCCCGACGGCACCGTCGTCAGCAAGGACGACGGCCCGCGCGCCGGCGTCACCATCGAGGCCGCCCGCGAGCTCAAGCCGGTCTTCCGCCCGGACGGCGTGGTCACCGCCGGCAACTGCTGCGCGCTCAATGACGGCGCGGCCGCCGTCGTCATCATGTCGGACACCAAGGCCGCCGAGCTCGGCCTGACCCCGCTCGCCCGCATCGTCGCCACCGGCGTCAGCGGCCTCTCCCCCGAGATCATGGGACTCGGCCCGGTCGAGGCGACCAAGCGGGCGCTCGCGCACGCCAACATGAGCATCGGCGACATCGACCTGGTCGAGATCAACGAGGCGTTCGCGGCGCAGGTCGTGCCGTCGTACCAGGACCTCGGCATCGACCTCGACCGGCTCAACGTCAACGGCGGGGCGATCGCGGTCGGCCACCCGTTCGGCATGACCGGTGCGCGCCTGCAGAACACGATGCTCAACTCCCTGGACTGGCACGACAAGACGACCGGCCTGATCACCATGTGCGTCGGCGGCGGGCAGGGCATGGCGCTGATCCTCGAGCGCCTGAGCTGAACCCGGCGCGGATCGGTCGATCCGGCTACTAGGGTGGCGCCCATGACCGACCAGCCACCTCCGACCCGCTGGCTCGATGCGGACCAGCAGCGGTCGTGGCGTGCCCTGGTCATGGGCACCACCCTGCTCATGGACCGGCTCGACGACGACCTGCGCCGGGAGTGCGACCTCTCCCTGGTCGAGTACGAGATCCTCGTGCGCCTCTCCGAGCGCGAGGACCGTCGGCTGCGCATGGCCCAGCTCGCCGACGCCCTGGCGCACAGCCGCAGCCGCGTGACACACACCGTGACCCGGATGGAGCGCGCCGGGCTCGTCGTCCGCTCCACGTCACCCGAGGACGGTCGCGGGATCCTCTGCACGATGACGCAGAAGGGCTACGACCTGCTCGTCCGGGTCGCCCCGGCGCACGTCAACGGGGTGCGCAAGCACCTCGTCGACCTGGCCTCCGCCGAGGACTTCGCGGCGCTGGGTCGCGTGATGAACGCGGTCGCCGACCACCTCGTCGCCGCCCACCCGGAGATGGAGATGGTCGCGTGAGGTTCCCGGCTGACCGGAAGCACTGCAGCGGGGATCCTGCCGTCAGTCCGGTTTCCCCGGCTGACCGGGGAAACCCGCACCGCGCGGGTCAGCTCATCAGTCGCGCGTCAGACGGCGGTGCGGTGACCCGGTGCGGACGGGCCGCCTCCACGCCGAGCCGCTCGATCTTGTTCTCCTCGTAGGCCGCGAAGTTGCCCTCGAACCAGAACCACCTCGCCGGGTCCTCGTCCTCGCCCTCCCAGGCGAGGATGTGGGTGGCGACCCGGTCGAGGAACCACCGGTCGTGGGAGGTGACCACGGCACAGCCGGGGAACTCCAGCAGCGCGTCCTCGAGCGAGGACAGGGTCTCGACGTCGAGGTCGTTGGTGGGCTCGTCGAGGAGCAGCATGTTGCCGCCCATCTTCAGCGTGAGCGCGAGGTTCAGGCGGTTGCGCTCACCACCGGACAGCACGCCGGCCTTCTTCTGCTGGTCGGGGCCCTTGAAGCCGAACGACGCGACATAGGCACGCGAGTTCATCTCGAAGTTGGCGACCTTGATGAAGTCCAGGCCGTCCGACACGACCTCCCAGACGTTCTTGTTGGGGTCGATGCCGCCACGGCTCTGGTCGACGTACGAGATCTTGACGGTCTGGCCGACCCTGAGCTCGCCGGCGTCGGGCTGCTCCTGGCCGGTGATCATCCGGAACAGGGTGGTCTTGCCGACACCGTTGGGGCCGATGACGCCGACGATGCCGGCCCGGGGCAGCGAGAACGACAGGTCCTGGATCAGCGTGCGGTCGTCGAAGCCCTTGCCCAGCTTCTCCGCCTCCAGGACGACGTCGCCGAGGCGCGGACCCGCCGGGATGTTGATCTCGGAGGTGTCGATCTTGCGCATCCGGTCGGCCTCGGCCGCCATCTCCTCGTAGCGCGCCAGGCGGGACTTGCTCTTGGTCTGGCGGGCCTTGGCGTTGGAGCGGACCCACTCGAGCTCGCGCTCGAGCATCTTGGCGCGCTTGGCGTCCTTCTGGCCCTCGATCTTGAGGCGGTCCTTCTTGGTCTCGAGGTACGTCGAGTAGTTGCCCTCGTAGGGGTGCGCCTGGCCCCGGTCGAGCTCGAGGATCCAGGACGCCACGTTGTCGAGGAAGTACCGGTCGTGGGTCACGGCGAGGACGGCGCCGGGGTAGTTCGCGAGGTGGCCCTCGAGCCACTGCACGGACTCGGCGTCGAGGTGGTTGGTGGGCTCGTCGAGGAGCAGCAGGTCGGGCTGCTGGAGCAGCAGCTTGCAGAGCGCGACGCGGCGCCGCTCACCACCCGAGAGGTTGTCGACGAGCACGTCCGGCGGCGGGCAGCGCAGCGCGTCCATCGCCTGGTCGAGGCGGCTGTCGAGGTCCCACGCGTTGGCGTGGTCGAGATCGGTCTGGAGGTCGCCCATCTCGCCCAGGAGCTTGTCGTAGTCGGCGTCCGGGTCCGCGAGCTCCTCGGAGATCTGGTTGAAGCGGTCCAGCTTGCCCTTGATCGCGCCGACGGCCTCCTCGACGTTCTCCAGGACGGTCTTGCCCTCGGAGAGCGGGGGCTCCTGCTGGAGCATGCCGACGGTGGCCTCGGGGTCCAGGATCGCGTCGCCGTTGTTGGCGTGGTCGAGCCCGGCCATGATCTTGAGCAGGGACGACTTGCCGGTGCCGTTCGGGCCGACGACGCCGATCTTCGCTCCGTGCAGGAACGAGAGCGTCACGTTGTCGAGGACGACCTTGTCGCCGTGGGCCTTGCGCACGTTGCGCAGGGTGAACACATATTCCGCCATGGTCACGGAGCCTACGGGGCCGGGGCCACGCGGACCGAACTGGCCCCGCAGGCGTCCGTTCAGGCGGCGACGACCGGGGCGGCCGCCTCGGCGCCGTCCTGGGGCGTCGTCTGCTCGGCCCCCTCGACCGCTGGCCGCAGCGAGCGCGTGAAGGCGCTGGTCCCCCGGTTGAGGTCGTGGCCCACGAAGACCGCGTCGACCTCGAAGGACGTGACCTCGATGCCCGCGGAGTTCGTCCAGGTCTGCGCGTTCAGCCGGCCGTGGACGACGACCGGGTCGCCGCGCCGCAACGACTGCTCGCAGTTGTCGGCCAGGCCGCGCCAGGCGTTGACGGTGTACCACTGGGTGTCACCGTCGGCCCACTCCCCCGACTTCCGCTGGTAGCGGCGTGGGGTGCAGGCCACCCGGATGTGGGCGACGCGGGCCTCGCCCGCCTCGCGGACCTTCACGTCCGCGCCGACCCAGCCCTGCAGGGTCACGAGGGTGTCGTTCATCGGTGCTCTCCTTGTCTCGATCCGTGTGATCGGTTCGAGACTCCGGGGAGGCGCCGACGCCGGGCGGGCTCCCCCGGCGGCCCTGTGGACCGGGCCGACGCGGGCGCGGCCTGTGCGTGGGAAGCGGGCTACCTGAGCGCCCGCGCGAGCCCGGTCCGCACCCTGGCGTACGCGTCCAGCTCGGCCTCGACCGGCTCGACGACCAGCTCATGGGCGACGGCACGGACCCCCGCACGCAGCCGGTGGTCGGCGGCGTGCGCCCGGCGCCGCGCGGTCAGGCGCACGAGCAGGCGGCAGACCAGGGCCAGCACGATGCCCAGCGCCACACCCCCCACGAAGAGCAGCGTCGGCACCGGGAAGCGACCGCGTCCGGCGTCGAGGGCTCCGGCATCTGGAGGTAGCCCAGCACCGCGAGGGCCGCCAGCCAGCCGGCGCCCCCCAGCGCGCAGAGGATCAGCAGCCACTGCAGGAACCGGACCGCGCCGGCCCACACCGGCATCCGACCGACCCCGAGGTCGGTGTTGGCGAGCGTGCGGTCCAGGCGGTCCCCCAGGTCGGGCAGCCGCGAGACCGAGGCGTGGCGCACGGCTTCGGCCCACGGCCGGGCCAGGTCGGCGGAGACCT
>CAVUBO010000008.1:0-5971 GCA_963739785.1 uncultured Actinomycetota bacterium
TGACCCGATCCCCGCGGGTGTCGGCCTCGCTCCTCAGTGTCCGACTCCGCGCGAGCACCTGGCTCACCCTCCCCGGATGATGCGGTGCGCGCCTCGACGGCGGTGTAGTTCTCACAGAGGCATCGCGAGGAGAGGGGCTTTCCATGGCGCTGAACGAGTACGACCCGGGATCGACATTTCCCGGAGTGGTCGGCAGGACGGCCGATGAGTCGGCGCCTGCGTGGCCGAGGCCGACACGTGCCGTGCCGGGTGCGCCGAACGTTCTGACGGTGGTCCTCGACGACACCGGCTTCGGTCAGCTCGGGTGCTACGGGAGCCCGATCGAGACGCCGAACTTCGACGCTCTCGCATCCAATGGGCTGCGTTACAACAACATGCACACCACAGCGCTGTGCTCGCCGAGTCGTTCGTGCATCCTCACCGGACGCAACCACCACAGCAACGGCATGGCCTGCGTCACCGAGTTCGCCACCGGCTACCCCGGCTACAACGGCGTCATCCCGTTCGAGAACGGCTTTCTCTCCGAGATGCTGCTGGGGCACGGCTACAACACGTTCATGGTCGGCAAGTGGCACCTCACGCCCAGCAACCAGGAGACCGCCGCCGGACCGTACGACCGCTGGCCGCTGGCCCGCGGCTTCGAGCGCTTCTACGGCTTCCTCGGCGGCGACACCAGCCAGTGGTATCCCGACCTGGTCTACGACAACCACCAGGTCGAGCCGCCCGCGCGGCCTGAGGACGGCTACCACCTGACCGAGGACCTGGTCGACAGGTCGATCGAGTTCGTCGCCGACGCCAAGCAGGTCGATCCCGACAAGCCCTTCTACCTCCACCTCTGCTTCGGGGCCACGCACGCACCCCACCACGTCGCCAAGGAATGGGCGGACAAGTACGCCGGGAAGTTCGACGACGGGTGGGACGCCTACCGGGAGAGGGTCTTCGCGAAGCAGAAGGAGCTCGGGATCGTCCCCGCCGACGCCGAGCTCTCGCGGCACGACCCGGACGTCCCGGACTGGGACGCGCAGCCCGAGCCGGCGCGCAGGTTGTTCAGCCGCATGATGGAGGTCTTCGCCGGCTTCCTCAGCCACACCGACCACCACCTGGGACGGCTGCTCGACTTCCTCCGCGAGCAGGGACAGCTCGACAACACGATCGTCATGGTGATCTCCGACAACGGGGCCAGCGCCGAGGGCGGCCCCACCGGCACCACGAACGAGGCGCAGTTCTTCAACAACGCCCAAGAGCCCCTGGAGGACAGCCTCAAGGTCATCGACGAGATCGGCGGCCCCAGTCACTTCAACCACTACCCGTGGGGCTGGACGTGGGCCGGCAACACGCCGTTCCGGCGCTGGAAGCGAGAGACCTACCGCGGCGGCGCCTCCGACCCGTTCATCGTCTCGTGGCCGCAGGGCATCAGGAGCAAGGGTGAGATCCGCACGCAGTACGCGCACATCGTCGACATGGTCCCCACCGTGCTCGACCTGCTCGGCATCGAGCCGCCGGGAACGATCAGGGGCGTCACGCAGTCGCCGATCCAGGGGGTCAGCTTCGCGCACACCCTCGACGACGCCGAGGCCGCGTGCAAGCACCACACGCAGTACTTCGAGATGTTGGGCCACCGGGCGATCTACCACGACGGATGGCGTGCGGTCTGCCCGTGGCCAGGTCCCTCGTTCACCGAGGCCGGAGTCGGGTTCGGACAACCCATCTCGGCGGAGAAGCTCACCGATCTCGACGCCACGGGGTGGGAGCTCTACTACGTGGCGGAAGACTTCGCGGAGAACAACAATGTCGCGCAGGAGAACCGTCCGAAGCTGATCGAGCTCATCGGGATGTGGTACGCCGAGGCCGGCAAGTACGACGTCCTGCCCGTCGACGGCAGCGGGGTGAACCGTGTCCTCACCGAGAAGCCCGAGGCGGCCGTGCCTCGCGACCGGTACGTCTACAGGCCGAACACGCAGTCGGTTCCGTACAACGCCGCCCCGCGCCTGCTCAACCGGCCGCACAGCATCACCGCCGAGGTCGAGCTGCCCGAGCACGGCGCCGAAGGGCGTCCTGTTGAGCCAGGGCACCGCGGCCGGCGGCTATTCGCTGTTCGTCCAGGACGGCCGGCTCCACTACGTCCACAACTACGTCGGCCGGGGTCTTTACAAGGTCTCCACGCCCGACCCGCTCGCGCCCGGTGCGCATCAGCTCCGCTTCGAGTTCGAGCCGACGGGTCAGCCGGACATGACCACGGGACGAGGAGCGCCGGGACGCCTCCAGCTCTACGTCGACGGAGAGCTCACCGCCGAGGCGGAGGCGCCGATGACGACGCCGTTCATGCTCAACCCCGGCGCACTCACCTGCGGGGCGAACCCCGGGTCGCCGGTGACGCCCGACTATCCGTCACCGTTCCGGTTCACCGGCACGCTGCGAACCGTGACCGTCGACGTCTCCGGTGAGCTCATCACCGACAGCGAGAGCGAGATGCGCGCGGCGATGGCCCGTCAGTAGGTCAATACGTCGTCTCCGTCGTGCACCCGGGTCGGGTGCACGACGACGCCTGCCGCGTCTACCTGGGCTCCAGGCCCAGGACGCCGGCCAGGTTCTCGCACAGCGTCGGAAGTCTCAGTCTCGGTCCAGCGATGGCACCCGAGGAACTCGACGATCGGCGCCACCCGTGCGTCGTCACGACCGACCGGCTCGAGCACTCTCCCACCGGCCCGACAGCAGCACCCTGCACGTAGGACAGCGCTGCTTCGAGCAGGCTGCCGGTCGCGCGCAGCGAGCGTGAGACGGGCGAGCAGCTCAGGAGTGAAGCTGCGCCATGGGTAGGGCGACAGTGCCTCGCACATCGCTGCCACCGTCGACTCGTCGTCGGGCGTTCTCGCTCTCACACGCTGCCTTCCCCGCTGGACGGCCGGTCTCACGGACCCGGTTACCCGCCCCACAACCGGATGAAACCGGCGTTGCAGGACCAGCGGACCTCGAAGCCCTCCAGAGCCCGGCACGTCATCCTCCGCGGGTGACGCGCCAGGCAGGTCGCTGCGTCGACCATGGACGTGTCCCGAGGACCACTCGGGCCTGACGTCGCAACAAGCAGGAGGTGGTGGCATGACCGACCAGGTGACCGAGCAGCTCGGCGAGACCGTTGACGAGCTGGTCCCGTCGACTGGATCGTCGTGGAGTTTCCCGGGAGCAAGTTCAAGGGCGAGATCGCACCGGCCCTCGACGACCTCGTGATGCGCAAGATCATCAGGGTGCTCGACCTCCTGCTGATTCGCAAGGACGCGGAGGGTCGCTCGAGGTCTTCGAGCTGAGCGACCTGGACGAGAGCGAGATCGGCACCCTGCGGCTCTACGAGACAGCCCTGGCGAACCTGCTGAGCGAGGAGGACGTCGAGGCGGTGGCTGCTGCCATCGAGCCCGGCAGCACCGCGGCTCTGTTGGTGTGGGAGAACTCCTGGGCCGCTCCCTTCGCGTCGGCCGTGCGTCATGCCGGCGGGCAGCTGGCCGCGAGCGGGCGGATCCCGGTGCAGGCGCTCCTCGCCGCGCTCGAGGCGGACGAGAACGAGGAAGAAGGAGACTGACATGCCGTTGGCAGCACGCAGGGCCCGTCGCGGAGGCGTGGTCGGCCCCGCACCCGTAGCCAGAACCGCCACCACCGTCGCCACCGCAGCAGTCGTCGCGCACGGGGTCGGCCGTCGTACCGACCGCAGAGACGACCGGCGTGACGACCGCAGGGACAGGCGGCGCTGATGTCCATGGCCCCGGCTGATTCGGCGAGCTGGGCAAGCCGGCTGGGGCCATCTGCAACCTGAGTCAGTGTCGCGTACGAGACGAAGGCCGAGACGGTGAGTTCGAGGACGAAGCTGTCGGCGTCCGCCTCGTCACGGTGCCCGGCGGAGCGCAGTCCGGGGGTGGGCTGTACGTTGAACCTGGAGAGCTTGACCTCGTACTAGTGTCCAGGCATGAGCGAGGATCAGCGGGTCAGCAGGAACGCCCGGGAGCCGGAGAAGACTGGGCCGGCGGGTGCGGAGCGCTGGGCCGCCTATCTCGACTGGCTACGCGAGGATCTGATCGAAGGCATCCTGTCGTTGCCTCCACAGGAGCGGCGAAGCTCACGCCTACCCAGCGACTGGTCTCCTGTCGAGCTGTTGAGCCACCTGTTGCACATGGAGCAGCGTTGGTTCATCTGGGGGTTCCTCGGCGAACCAGTCGCCGAGCCGTGGGGTGACTGGAACGTTCCCGACCCTCAGACAGGAGACGGCACCGACGATGGTCCGGACGCCCGATGGGCGGTTGGCGATCACGTCAGTGCCGAGCACCTGGCCGAGCAGCTCCGCGCAATGGGTGAGCGCACGCGGTCAGTCCTTCGTGACCACCCACTCGAGGCGCGCGCTCGGACTGGAGGACGCTTCACCGAAGATCCGCCCACGCTGGAGTGGATCTGTTTCCACGTCTTGGCTGAGTACGCCCGGCATGCCGGCCAGTTCGACATCGTCGCGGAGCTCTCCGGCTCGTGATCGAAGGATCGACGTCATGAGCAAGCCCCGACCCATGGGACTCACGACAACTTGCGTGACATGCGGTAGTCCAATGTCAGGAACGGCAGGCCGAAGACCCAGAAGGCATGACTGGCGCGCAGCTCGCCCCCTTCGACGTACACGTGGAGCTCCTCGGCGAAGCCGTGCACGACCAGGGCGGTGAGCTCGTCGGCGGCGGGGTCGATGTAGGTGAGGTAGTGGCCGGCCTGTCCGTCTTGGACGCGGCTGGTCAGGGTCAGACCGCCGCCGGCGTGGGCACGGGGAAGCAGGGTTGCGGTGAAGCTGCCCTCGGGGACCGGGAACCCCACGCTGACGTACCCGTTCCCGTCGCGCCGGTAGGTGGTGTAGATCCCCACCATGATCGGTTCGTCGTTGTCGGAGAACGAGCGGATCCAGCCGCGAACCGACACCGCCCCGTCCACTCCCGCGATCGTGTCGATCCGGCTGCGAATCCCGCGCAGCGCCTCCCGCTGGTTCATCGGAACGCTGGCCTGTCCAAGGGGTCGCGCGACCAGCGTGCGGTAGAGCAGGTAGCCCGGGCGGACCCATAGCCGCCAGCGCGGGACGATGTCGAGGGCGAACCGGGTGGTGTGCTCGTAGAACTCACGCACCCGTGGGTCGACGGCCTCCGGATCGAACCCGGGTCCGGCCAGGGCGTGGAGGGAAGTGACGATGCCGGTGTCCTGGGCGTCGGCGACGTACGTCCCACCGCGAGCGGCAGCGAGCTCGCGCACGTAGCCGGTGCCGACGTACCGGGAGCGCGCCGGCAGCGGAACGACGAATGGCAGGTCCGCCGCCGCGACCCGCTCCGCGAGCAGGCTCAGCTGCGCGTCGCGGAACACCACTGCCGACAGGCAGCGGAAGACGAGCACGGTGCTGCTGGCGACCACCGACGCTGGAGCGGTACGGCGGGAGGCGAATGCCCGCCCGACGGCTGCGCCCACAAGCGGACCGAGCACGACCTTCTGTGGCCGCAGGCCGAGTGCTCCCACCACAGCACCGGTGGTCGTGCCGACGGCGAGAGGCCGGACGCCCGTGACCTTCCCAGCCACCCAGCCCACCGGTGCGGCCAGAGCCGTGCTGACCGCGATCCGCTGCCACAGCGCCGGGATCTCGCCGGGGCGCTGGCGGGCGCGGGCCACCGCCTCGGACGCTCCCAGCCCGACGGCACCCACGACCGCGGCGACAGCAGCGGACCGGAGACCGCGACGGCCCGCCAGGGAGGCTCCCGCCAGGCCGCCGATGGCGGCCACGAAGGCCACCGAGCCGGATCGGTCGGGTTCGGTCGGTGGATGGTCCTGTGCCACCTCGACACACTAGCCACTGAAGGCCTCGACCGCCTCGGTCATCTGCCATACGCCAAGCAAACGTCGCCCACAGGCGGATACGTCTTCTCCGAGGGCACGAGGCGAACGGTAGATCGGAGCGCCGACAACACCCGCA
>CAVUBO010000009.1:0-4034 GCA_963739785.1 uncultured Actinomycetota bacterium
CGACGACGTCGGCGAAGATCGGCTTGGCGACCAGCGCGCGCACGCGCTGCTCGGCCGGCTGCGAGCCGCGGGCACGGACCAGCAGGGTGAGGTGGCAGCCCGGCACCTCGCTCAGGAGCAGGTGCAGCAGGGCCCCTCCACGAACCCGGTTGCCCCCGTGAGCAGCACGCGCTGCCCGTCCAGCCGCCCGGCGATGCCGAACGTTTCCGCCATGTGGTGCCTTCCTCCCGGTGAGTGCTCCACCCTTGCGAGTCTGCCTGCCCCTTGGCAAGGGGACCACGGCGGGGGGAGCGAGCAGGTTGCCCGCGGGCACGACTAGTCTGTGCGCGCGATTCCCCGGGGCGCATAGCTCAGCGGTAGAGCGCTTGCCTTACAAGCAAGATGTCGGGGGTTCGATCCCCTCTGCGCCCACCACCGGACGCCGTCGGGACGGCGACGACGAGGACGGCCGGCCCGGAAATGAGAAAAGTCGAGCCGCTGGCGTCTCGGGTCACCAGCGGCTCGACGAGAAGAACCATAGACGGGGACGCCAAACCCTGTCCGCACTTTCAAACAACTTCATCGTAGTGGTCTAGGCCAGCGCCTGGAGACGGGCCACGTGCTCGTCGAGGTCACGACCGTCCGGGTTGGCGTTGTGCACCGCCCAGCGCACGATCCCCTCCTTGTCCACGGTGTAGGACGAGCGCCGCGGCGCACCGCGGACCTCGTCGAAGACGCCGTACGCCCGGGTGACCTCGCCGTGCGGCCAGAAGTCCGAGAGCAGGGGGAAGTTCAGGCCGTCCTGGTCGGCCCACGCCCGGAGCGCGTAGACCGGGTCGCACGAGATCGCGACGATCTCGGTGTCGAAGGTCAGGAACGACGCCAGCCGCTGCCGGATGCCGGCCATCTCCCCCGTGCACACCCCCGAGAAGGCGAAGGGGTAGAAGACCAGCGCCACCGCCTTGCGGCCGCGGAACTCCGAGAGCCTGACGTCCTGCCCGAACTGGTCGCGCAGGGAGAAGTCCGGGGCGACGGAGCCGATCGGCAGCCCCTCGCCGGCCGTGGGGCCCTGGCCGCTCACGGCTCGGCCAGCTCGCGCTTGAGGATCTTGCCGGTGGCGTTGCGCGGCAGCTCCGAGAGGAAGACGATCTCGCGCGGCACCTTGTAGCGGGCGAGGTTCTGCCTGACCCAGACCTTGAGGTCGTCCTCGGTGACCTGCGCCCCGGGACGCAGTGCCACGAACGCCTTGAGCCGCTTGCCGTAGTGGGCGTCGTCGACCCCGATCGCGGCCACCTCGTCCACGGCCTCGTGGCGGGCGAGGCAGTCCTCGACCTCCTTGGGGAAGACGTTCTCGCCGCCGGAGACGATCATCTCGTCGTCGCGACCCTCGACGAAGAGCCGGCCGTCCGCGTCGAAGCGGCCCACGTCGCCCGACGACATCAGGCCGTCGACGACCTCCTTGTGCCCGCCGCCGGTGTAGCCCTCGAAGAGCAGCCCGTTGCCGACGAAGATCCGGCCGGGCTCGCCGTCGGGCACCGGGCGACCCTCGGGGTCGAGGATCTTCACGACCGTCGCGAACGGGGGTCTCCCGGCCGAGTCGGGCGCGGCACGCAGGTCCTCGGGCGTGGCGATCGAGGCGTAGGCGACCTCGGTGGAGCCGTAGATGTTGTAGAGGTTGTCGCCGAAGTGGTCCATCCAGTCCAGCGCGAGGTCGCCGGGCAGCGCCGATCCCGAGCAGGCGACGACCTTGAGCCGCGGCAGGTCGTACTGGTGCAGCGTCTCCTCGGGCAGGGCCAGGATCCGCTGGAGCATCACCGGGATCACCACCAGGGAGTCGCACCGCTCCGCGCGAGCCGTGCGCAGGCACTCCTCGGCGTCGAAGCGCCGCCGCAGCACCACGGTCGAGCCGAGCAGCATCGCCAGCGCGAGGTGGGCGAAGCCCCAGGTGTGGAAGAGCGGGGCGGCGATGTGGGTGCGCCAGCCGCGCCGCAGCGGCATCCGCGACAGGAGCGCCACCGCCGCCTCGATGCCGGCCTCGTTGCGCGGGGCGCCCTTCGGCGTGCCCGTCGTCCCTGAGGTGAGGATCACGATGCGGCCGCGTCGCCGCGGGGGGTCGTGGTCGTCGCTGGGGTGGTCCGCGATCAGCGCCTCGAGGGTCTCGACGTCCGGATCGGGCTCGTCGGAGTCGGTCCACGCGATGATCCGGCGCCGGGTGTGCGCCTGCGCCAGCAGCTCGGTGAACTCCTCGTCGTGGACGACGACCCGGGGCTGCTCGCGCTCGAGGACGTCGACGAGCTGCGGCCCCGCGAACGCGGTGTTGAGGTAGAGCACGTCGGCGCCGAGCTTGGACACCGCGATGCTGACGTCGACGAAGCCGCGGTGGTTGCGGCACATCACGGCGACACTGTCGCCCTCGCCGACGCCGCGCTCGGCCAGGGCACGGGCCAGGGCGTTGGAGCGCTGGTGGAGCTCGAGCGAAGGTCAGCTCACCGAGCTCGTCGACGATCGCCACCTGCTGCGGCGTCAGCAGGGCCATCGCGGTGAAGCCGCCCGCCGGACCGGTCCCCCACGTCCTTGACCGCCTTGCCGACGCGGGCCAGCGCGACCGGCGAGTAGGGGCCGTACGACGCCGGCCCTCCCGAGCACCCTGAGGCCGGCCGTGGCCGTCGCGCGGGTGAGGAGGGCCGTGGCGATCGGCAACAGCGGAGATCCTTCGGTGCGCGGGCAGGAACGCCCGACCGGTGGGTGTCGTACGACGGGTCGCGGGGCGACCGCCGCTCGGTAGGCGTCTTGGGCGCCACCAGCCGGATGGCCGACCAGTCCTTGCTGACGGCCGCGCTGGTGGTCAGGGCGAGCCCGGCGATCGGGGCCGCCTCGGCGATGTCGGCCGGGTCCAGCGACCCGGGGCGCCCCACCTTGGGGGTCAGCAGCCAGATGGCGCCCCCGCCCACCAGGTCGGTCAGCGCGTCGACGAGACCGTCGACGAGGTCACCGTCCTCCCGGCGCCACCACAGCAGCACCGCGTCGACCACGTTGCCGTAGTCGCCGTCGACCAGGTCGGCGTCGATGGCGTCCTCGATCGCAACCCGCAGCTCGTCGTCGGTGTCGGAGTCCCAGCCGAGCTCCTGGACCACCATCCCCTTGCTGAACCCCAGCCGGTCGGCAGGGCTCGTGCCGACCGGGTCCCCGGTCCGGGTGGACTCGCCACCCGCGGTCGCGCTCACCATCTCCTCCATCATCCGTGTGTGTCTGGCCTGTCTCGTTGGTCGTGCGCGGCCCGTCCGCGTCGTGCAGGTCGGACCGTGGGCAGTAGTCCAGCGGAGCCGACCCTGGCGCAACCCGTGTCGCTCCGCGAGGCGCGCCGGCGACTACCCGTCGGTAAATTTCGTGGTCCAGCCCTGCGCGACGACGGGCGGGTGACCGATGACGTCTCCCCCCACGAGAGCAGCACCACCCCCGCAGCCTCCGCCACCACGGACTGGTCGACTCGCCCGGTCATCCATGAAGGCCTGCCGACGCAGCTCCCGGACATCGATCCCGACGAGACCCACGAGTGGCTCGACTCGCTCGAGCGAGGTCGACGAGCGACGGCCGCGACCGGGCCCGCTACGTCATGCTGCGCCTGCTCGAGCGCGCGCGCGCGCGCAGGTCGGCGTGCCGTCGCTCCGGCCACCGACTTCATCAACACCATCCCGCCCGAGCGCGAGCCGTGGTTCCCCGGGGACGAGGAGATCGAGCGCCGGATCCGCGCGTTCTCGGTGGAACGCCGCGGTGATGGTCTCTCGCGCCAACCGCAAGGGCCTCGAGGTCGGCGGCCACATCGCGACGTACCAGTCCTCGGCCTCCCTCTACGAGGTCGGCTTCAACCACTTCTTCCGCGGCAAGGACCACCCCGGCGGCGGCGACCAGGTGTACATCCAGGGCCACGGCTCCCCCGGCATCTACGCCCGGGCCTACCTCGAGGGACGGCTCACCGAGACCCAGCTCTCGCGCTTCCGCCAGGAGGTGCAGCACGGTCCGGGCCAGGGCCTGCCGTCCTACCCCCCACCCCCGGC
>CAVUBO010000010.1:0-15689 GCA_963739785.1 uncultured Actinomycetota bacterium
CTGACCGATCACCGCGTCGCACGCGAGTGGGTCATCGCGTCGTCCCTCGCGGAAGCCGGCGTCGAGGTCGCCTGGTGCGACCGCGCGGCCGACGTACTCGGTGAGGGACCGGCGCTCGAGCACGGTCTGGAATGGGTGGCGAGCACCTTGTCGGTGCGGACCCTGGTGTCCGAGGTCAAGGAGTCGACCCGCCGGGTGAGCGACCTGGTGGCCGCCGTGAGGTCGTACACCCAGATGGACCGCTCCTCGCGGCAGGACGTCGACGTCACGGAGGGCTTGGACAGCACGCTCGTGATGCTCGGCCACAAGACGCGTGACGGGGTGCGGGTCGTCCGGGAGTACGCCGAAGGCCTGCCGCAGATCGAGGCGAACCCCGGCGAGCTCAACCAGGTGTGGACCAACCTGATCGACAACGCCGTCGACGCGATGGCGGGCGATGGGACCCTGCGCGTGACGACACGCGCAGACGGCGACTGGATCGCCGTCGAGGTCGGCGACACCGGCTCGGGCCTCACGCCCGAGTCGGCCGCCACGTGCGTTCGAGGCGTTCTACACGACCAAGGAGGTCGGCAAGGGCACCGGGCTCGGCCTCGACATCGCCCGGCGCATCGTCGTGGAGCGGCACGGCGGCACCATCGAGATCGTCCAGACCGAAGGGGAGACGGTGCTGCGGGTGCGCCTGCCGATCCGGCCGCGATAGGTGGGGAACCGGGTCAGGGTGGCCGGCCCCCCGCCCACGTCAGGTGAGGTCGAAGACCAGGCGAGCCGGCACCTTCCCGCTGAGGACCTCCTCGAAGCACGCGTTGACGTCCTCGAGCCGGCGGGCCTCGGCGACGACGCGAGTGCGCCCTTGCGCGTGAAGTGCGAAGCACTCGGCGAGGTCGTTGCGGGTGCCGACGAGCGACCCGATGACGTGGATCCCCTTCAGCACGGTCTCGAAGACCGGCAGCTCGAGGCGGTTGTCCGCGGGCAGGCCGACCAGGACCAGGCGGCCGTTGGGGTTGAGTGCGGCGTGTGCGGCGTGCATGGCCTGAGGGGACGGCACGGTGACCACGGCGATGTCGACGCCGCCGAGCGCCGCGAGCTCGCCGGCCTGGTCCCCACGCGCATCCACGACGTGGTCCGCGCCGAGCTCCCTGGCGAGCGCGAGCTTCTCGTCCTCGACGTCCACGGCGACGGTCGTGGTCCCGAAGATCTTGGCGTACTGCAGGGCGAGGTGACCGAGCCCGCCGACGCCCACGATCATCGCCGTCTCGGCGGGCTGAGGACGTGCGACCTTGAGCGCCTTGTAGGTCGTGACGCCCGCACAGGTGAGCGGCGCCGCGTCGAAGGAGGAGACGCCTTCCGGGACCTTCACGGCGTGGCTGGCGTAGGCGAGGGTGTACTCGGCGTACCCGCCGTCCATGGTGTAGCCCATGTACTGCGGCGTCTGGCAGTAGGTCTCCCACCCCGTCAGGCAGTAGCGGCAGTGGCCACAGGCGTGGCCGAGCCAGGGCAGGGCCACGCGGTCGCCCACCGCGACCGGCAGGTCGCCGGCGCCCACGTCCACGACCCGCCCGACGCCTTCGTGGCCGGGGATGAGCGGCATCTTCGGCTTGACCGGCCAGTCACCGTTGGCCGCGTGGATGTCGGTGTGGCACAGCCCGCTCGCCTCGATCTTGACCACGATCTGCCCCGGTCCAGGCGTGGGCACCGGCACCTCACGGATCTCCAGAGGTGCGGCGAGCTCGGGTACGACGGCGGCTTTCATGGTGACTCCCCTGAATCGATCGGTGTTCGTCCTGTGGGCAGTCAACCTGTCCGCATGTGGTGCCCGGGAGGAGCGAACGACCTCACCTCACGAGGCCCTAGGTCCCTGTCTGCGCCGTGAGCGTGACCACACCGAGAGCGTTTGTCGTGGCACAAAAGGCTCCTGAGTAGTGCAAAAGCCCCTCTGACCTGCGGTTTTCTGTCTGGACATCTGTCGGCGGGCCGTTTCTGCGCCGCATGTCCCCGGGCATAAGGCCTTTGGTCGGTCGGGCCAGACCGAAATATCGGTCGAGTGACGGGAAGTCATGAAGCGGGGGCGGTCCGGCGATAACTCGCCTGCAACCGACCACGACGAACGCTGCAGGCAGTACCGCACGCCCGGAAGGCGGCTGGGGGCCTCGAGCCCGCCGACGCCGGGCGAGGGAGCCGAGCTTGTCAGCACGTCATCGCATGTGCGCGCGCGAACGCTGGTCCGCGCGCTACCGGAAGCACTCCGCCCTCCGCGCCGTACCCTCGGTGGCCGGGTTCGGGGCGGTCTGGATCGCCGCTGCCGCGGGCGCCGGCACGAACGCAGCGATGAACCCGGGCATCGACGCCGGGGCGGCGAACCTTCCGGCAGCCGTCTCGTGGCATGCACCCGCCGGGGCGAGCGAGGACATGGCCGAGCCCCTGGACGCGCGGTCGACCAGCCCGCGGCGAGAGCCCCGCTCGACCGAGTCGTCGCGGGAGAGCCGGCCCCGTGAGGCGACGGCCGAGGAAGCGAGGACGCGCCGGTTGAGGACGCGCCGGTTGAGGACGCGCCGGAGGACGTCGCGGACAAGGGGTCCGGACGGGCCGAGTCGAAGACGTCGCGACAGTCCGGTGCCCGGCCGGCGACGAGGAACCGGACCGGTAGCGGCCTGAGCACGCGTGAGGTCGCCCGCGCCCTGGGAGCCGACGAGGCGGAGGTTGCAGGCCAGTGGCCCGCGCTCGAGAGGGCGCTCAGGGACGAGGGGATCACCGACACCAAGAGCCAGATCGCTGCCGTCGCAACGGTGGTCACGGAAGTGGGGACCGGGCTCCGGCCGATCAACGAGTACGGCGGACGCGGGTACTTCACGCAGATGTACGAAGGGCGCAGCGACCTCGGCAACACCGTCCCCGGAGACGGCGCGCGCTTCCACGGTCGTGGCTACATCCAGCTCACCGGCCGCGCCAACTACCGCAGCTACGGGGAGAAGCTGGACCTGCCGCTCGAGGAGAAGCCCGGGATGGCCCTGCGGCCCTACGTGGGTGCTCGCGTGCTGGCCGCGTACTTCAAGGAGCGCCGGATCGACCGCGACGCCCGGCGCGGCCGCTGGCGTGAGACCCGGGTGAAGGTCAACGGCGGCTACAACGGCTGGTCGAGGTACCGATCCGTGGTCTCGTCGTTGCTGCGTTCCTCGCGGCGCTGACCGGCACGGACTCGTCACCGACGAGCCGTTGGCCGGTGCCCGACGGCATGGTGCACTGATCAGGTGAGGCTGGGTGTCCATCTGCCGCTCATGGACTTCGGTGGTCAGCGCTTCGACGTCGACTACTTGAAGGAGTACGTCGGAACCGCGACTGCGCTCGGCTTCGAAGCGGTCTCCGTCAACGACCACATGGTGTTCGCAGCGCCCTGGTTGGACGGCCCCACGGCTCTCGCGGCCGTAGTGTCCTGCTCAGGCGACGCGAGACTCTTCACGACGGTGGCGAACCCCGTCGTCCGCGGCCCCGCAGCACTCGCGAAGGTGCTGGCCGGGCTGGACGTGATGTCCGGCGGACGCGTGGTGGCCGGGCTGGGGCCCGGGTCGTCGGAACGAGACTACGCGAGCGTGGGCGTGCCGTTCGAAGAGCGCTGGCCCCGCTTCGACGAGGCGGTCACGGCCACACGCGCGCTGCTGCGGGGCGAGTCGTTCGAGGGCCGCTTCTACACCGCCGCGGACCGGTTCGAGCCGATGCCTGCCCAGCCGGGCGGGCCGCCTCTGTGGCTGGCGAGCTGGGGTTCCGATGTCGGCCTGCGTCGTGCGGTAAGGCTGGGTGACGGGTGGCTGGCTTCGGCGTACAACATCACGCCGGGGCAGTTCAGGGAGCGATGGGAGAAGGTCCAGCGTTCACTGAGGTCAGCCGGGCGCGACCACGAAGGCTTTGCCAACGGACTCGCCACGATGTGGTTCCACATCGACGAGAACCGAGCCGGCGAGGTGCTCGCCCAGCGACTGGCGCCGGTGGTGAACAGGTCCGCTGAGCAGCTCGGTGAACGGTTGGCCTTCGGACCGGCCGAGGCGGTGCTGGAGAAGCTGGCCGCCTTCCGGGACGCCGGCGTGCAGTGGATGTTCCTGTGGCCGGTCACCGACGAGATCGAGCAGCTTCACCGGATGGCCGAGGTCACGTCCGCGCTGTGATCCCTGGGGGTCTCCTCGCTTCGGTGTACCAGCAGAGCCGCACCGGTGGCGAGCCACGCCACGCCGAACGGGAGCGCCAGCAGGACCGCCGCCGTCTGCTCGTTCGCTCCGACCAGCAGCACTGCTCCGACGATCAGCCACAAGGCCAGCCACGCCGGAAGGACACGAGACCGCAGGACCGTCCAGCCGAGGAGCGCGAGGCCGGCTGCGAGAGAGGTGACTCCTGGCACGACGAACGCCGGCATCCAACGGAAGTCCTGGCCGAAGAAGAGTCCCTGTAGGGCGACTGCCAGCACCAGAACCGTGATCCCCAGACCGGCGGCGCTCGCACCGATGACGCCCGTCCGACCGAGACGACCCTGCCGGCGGGTGAGCACGACCAGTCCCACGCCGCTCGCGACCAGCATCACTGCGGACAGGGCTATGAGGAGCGAGGTCACGGTCGTGGCCTCACGCATCTGCCAGGCGGCGCACTCATCCCCGACGCAGCCTCTCGGCTGCGACGCATGGATGATGCTCGCCGCGGTCCACGCCGCTCCACCGACTGCCGCGCACGCGCCCGCGAAGCGGGCCACCCCCGTGCTCTTCATCGAACCTCCCCCGTTTGCGAACCTCAGTGTGGGGTGGTCCGGCCCGGGCGGCAAGCAGTTTGCGACCGATCGGGCCCGCTGGGTGCCCGCCGACCACTGTCCGCGCCGGAGTCGAGGACGAGGTTGAGCCTGTCGCACCGTCAGGCGACCGGATGTAGCAAACCTGTCGTCGAGAGGGCGTTCCGAGAGCAGTTCTGCTACGCGCCGTGCGACGTGGTCACGTGCGCGCCAGTACGGCGGGGACATGGCTGGTCGTCTGGTTGATCGCCGGATGTCCGGACCGGCCGCTGCGTGCTGCTCTGCACTCCGGCTGGCTCGTCGTGACGCTCACCAGGTCGAGAGAGCGCGAGCGTCCGTGGTCGGGGAAGCGCCGCTTGGCGCCACCCAGTGTGATCGGCCTTTCGGCGCCCGACGGATGTCGGGCCCCGGCTAGCCTGATCAAGGAGACCCGACGACGGGTCGCACCCGGCGAGAGGAGCCCGTGTGCAGATCTCGGAGAAGGTGTTCGTCGTCACCGGCGGCGGTAACGGGATCGGGCGGGACGTCGTACTGCAGCTTCTGGCTCGCGGCGGCCTGGTGGCCGCCGTAGACCTGAGGGCCGAGTCGCTCGAGGAGACGACGGAGCTCGCCGCGGCGAAGCCCGGAACGCTCAGCAGTCACGGCGTGGATGTCTCTGACCGCGCCGCCGTGGAGACACTCCGCGACGAGGTCGTCGCCGTGCATGGTCGCGTCGACGGCGTGGTCAACGTCGCCGGAATCATCCAACGCTTCGTGCACTTCAACGACCTCTCCTACGCCGAGATGGAGAAGGTCTTCGCCGTGAACTTCTGGGGCGTGGCCTACATGACCAAGACCTTCCTGCCGCACCTGCTGGAACGCCCGGAAGCCAGCCTGGTCAACGTCGCGAGCATGGGCGCGTTCGTCTCCGTGCCGGGACAGGCGGTGTACGGCGCGAGCAAGGCTGCCGTGAAGCTGCTCACCGAAGGCCTCTACGCCGAGCTGCGCGACACCAGCGTCACGGTGACCGGTGTCTTCCCAGGCGCGGTCGGGACCGACATCGCCGCGCACTCCGGGGTTGCGGTTCCCGGACTCGATGCGTCGAGCAGCAAGATGGCCCAGAGGATGACGACCTCTGTGGACGCCGCCCGCCAGATCGTCGAGGCCATCGAGAAGGGGAGCTACCGGGTGCGGATCGGTGCCGACTCCCGCTTGCTCGACCGGCTCTCCCGGCTCATGCCCCAGCGGGCGACGGACCTGGTCGCCAAGCGGATGAAGTCGCTCCTCGACAAGTGAAGCGACCTCGGGACGGTGGGCTTCCGGTGATGACGACCGCTCGCCTATGCAGGGCCCCTCGGCTCGCCGGTCGGGCTCTGTGTCGGTGATGAGGTCACACCAAGCGAGGACCAGCTCGACACAACGAGCGCGGTTCGGGCTGCTCCGGCCAGCGGGCCGAAAGGCAGCGAGAACCCGACCCAGAACACCGTCTCGACGGGAAGCAGTCCCAGGGCGAGGGCTCCGCCGGAACGCCTCCGATTCCACAGCAACCATCCGGCACAGCACTCCGCGGCACAGACGATGACGAAGGACGAGAGCAGCGGGACCGTCGTGCGAACGCCCAGACTCCTCTCGAACACCCCTTCGCCGTAGGTCGGGTATCCCATGAACCTGGCGATCTCGCCGTACCGCACCACGTGCGCGATGGCGTAGACGCCGGGCAACCCGAAGCCGAGCCCCGACACCCATGCCAGGACGGCTGCCGCCCTGGTGGCGGTCTGACCCGGCGGCGGCTCCCCCGTGCCGGAGACCGGGCTGCTCGTTTCGGCCGAGCGGCTTCGAGCCTCGGGGCTGGTCGTGCCGTGCACAGGTTCGAGAATGGCGACCGGGATCGTGCGGCCCGCCTTGCGCTCGTACCTGATCACCTCGGGCGCCTCGGCGAGGATGACGTCGCTCCACGTGGCGTCTCGTTCCGCGCCGAGGAGCTCGCGTGGCCTCATCTCGAGCTCCCGATCCATCACCTGCACCGTGGCGGTGGGCACCTTGCGCAGGTTCTGGAACCAGTCCGGGTCTCGGCGTGAGCCCGAGCCGGTCCCCCAGACGAGGAACCCCGACGACGTCTCGAGGTAACGGACGCAGGTCGAACGCGGCACCCCTGTCCGCCGGCCCGGGGTCGTGATCATCAGCACGTGCACCTTCTTGCTGCCGCTGGACAGCCGTCCGTCCAGCCTTCGGTACATCGACACCGCGATCCGGTTCCCGAAGCGGGTCCATCGTCGCTTCAGCGGGGTCATCGCCGCCTCCTGCTCACGTCCACCGCGGCCGCACCCGAGGACAGTCGCTAAGGCTGCCTTTTTTCAGGTAACCACACTCCGCCGTGTTCGCCCAGATCAGACCGCCTGAGCGGGCTAACCCGCCTTGGCGAGCAGGAAGGCCTGGTCGTCCCTCTCGTTGCCCTGGGCACGTCGCACCAGGCGGCACACTTCTCGCAGGCCGGCCGCCTCGATCTGGGAAGCGACTTGATCCGCCGTGTAGAGGTGGCGCTCGAGCCGGATCTCGTGACCGAGCCGGCGGTATGCCGCGGACACGTCACGCGTACCTTCGCCGGACTGGAAACCGACGAGCACGTAGCCACCGGTGCCCAGAACCCGGGCGACCTCGGCAAAGATGCGCGCCTGGCCCGCGGGGGGCGTGTGGATGATCGAGTACCACAGCATCACGCCCGCGAACTGGTCGTCCGGATACGGGAGTTCGGTCAGCGAGCCAACGGTGAACACCAGGTCAGGGTGGTCGCGTCGTGCCATGGCGACCATGTTCGAAGACAGGTCGACTCCCTCGACGAGACACCCGCGCTCGGCGAGGTACCGGCTCATCCGACCCGTGCCGCACCCTGCGTCGAGGACGCGTGCGTCACCCGACATCACCGCTTCAGAGAAAGAGTCGATCATGGCGAGGTCGAGTGGAGCCTCGGCCCGGGTGTCCGGCAGCCGGTTGGCGTAGTCCTCCGCGACCGTGTCGTAGGCGCGGCGCACGCTGCGGAGGCCGAGCGGATCCGGAGGCGACGACATCACGGGCCGCAGCATTGCATGACTGAGCTCCCTCGCCGCGTTCCGCTCGTGGCGTGGCGGCGCACGCGCTCCTGGTGCATAGCATGCGATGCATGACGGACCCGACGCCCTACCTCCATCTTCCCGGCACTGCTCGTGAAGCCTTGACGTTCTATGGCGATGTCTTCGGTTGCGGAGTTCAGCTGTACACCTTCGCCGAGTTCAACAGGACCGACGGCCCGGCTGACGCGATTGCCCACGGCCAGCTCGTCGAGGGACCGGTCGCGCTCTGCGCCGCTGACGTGTCCGGCAACGAACCTCCGTTCCGATGCGAAGGCATGATGCTGTCCCTGCTCGGCACCGCTGCGTCCTCCACCCTGCGCAACTGGTTCTCCAGGCTCTCCGACGGTGGCCGGGTGGTGGACGACTTGCAGGTGCGGCCCTGGGGAGACTCCGACGGACGGGTCATCGACCGTTACGGCCTCCACTGGCTCATCGGGTTCCAGGGCGACTGAGCTCTCGCATGGTTGAAGCCACGCTCACCGACTGGCTGCTCGACTCCGACCCCGCGCTGCGCTGGCAGGTCGAGCGGGACCTGCTCGGCGCTGCCGGAGGAGGTGTGGGCGGCGACGCGGGCGCGGGTCGCGACCGAGGGGTTCGGCGCGCGGCTGCTCGCGCTGCAGGACCCGGACGGCCAGTGGGCCGGCGGCGCGTTCTTCCCCGGCGACTTCGACTTCAGCGGCCCCGAGGCCGCAGGAGGGTGCCGGGCCAGCCGTGGACGGCGACGACCTGGTCGCTGAACTCGCTGCGCGAGTGGGGCGCTCGACGCGTCCGTGCTGACGGACACGGCCGAGCGACTCGCGGCGAACAGCCGCTGGGAGTACGACGACCTGCCGTACTGGGGCGGCGAGGTCGACTGCTGCATCAACGCGTGGACGCTCGCGAACGGCGCTCTGGCTGGGCGCCGACGTCGACGGGCATCGCCGAGTGGTTCGTCGAGCACCGGCTGGCCGACGGCGGCTGGAACTGCGAGTGGGTCGAGGGGTCGACGCGGTCGTCGTTCCACTCCACGCTGAACACGCTCAAGGGTCTGCTCGCCTACGAGGCCGGCGACCGGCGGGACCGACGCGACGCGTGCGGCGCGCGACGCGCCGGCGAGGAGTACCTGCTCGAGCGCGGGCTCATGTACCGCCGCTGTCGACCGGCGAGCCGGTCGCGCCCTGGGTGACGCACTTCGCCTACCCGTTCCGCTGGTTCTACAGCGTGCTGAACGCCGCCGACTACTTCCGTGCCGCGTCGCTCCTCGACGGCACGCGCGCCCGACCCGCGGATGGCCGACGCGATCGAGGCGATCCGCGCGGCGCGCCAGCCGGACGGCACGTGGCTCCAGGCACGGCGGCATCCCGGCCGGGTGTGGTTCGAGGTCGACGTGCCCGCCGGGGAGCCGTCGAAGTGGCTGACGTTCTTCGCGACCAGGACGCTCGAGTGGTGGGACGAGCGCGGGACCGCCTGACCCGGCGAGGCGGAAACAGCTGATCGATGCGGTTCGAGCGCGAGGTGCGTCAGGATCGTGCTGTGACAACCGAGCCTGGGAGGGCGGCCTCCGATGAACCGCGCCCACCACGGGGTCCAGCCCGCAGGTGGGTCCTCGCCCGCCCGGCCGACGTCCTCGACCTCTTCGTCTACGTGGTCGTCCTCAACCTCGCCGTCGAGTACGTCCCATCGGTCATCAGCGAAGGCTTCACCCTCTCGCTGCTGACCGCACTCCTGCTCAAGGTCTCGCTGGAGCTGGTGATCGTCCTCAAGAACAAGGTCATCAGCCGGCTCCGGGCCGCGACAACCCGGCGCGCGAAGGCTGTCGCCGCCCTGTCCCTGTGGGTGGTCGCGGCCGGGAGCAAGCTGGTCGTGCTGGAACTGGTCGATCTCGTCTTCGGCGACGCTGTGAGCCTGGGCGGATTCATACCCGTGACATTGCTC
Organism: uncultured Actinomycetota bacterium; assembly: GCA_963739785.1. Lineage (GTDB taxonomy): Bacteria > Actinomycetota > Actinomycetes > Propionibacteriales > Nocardioidaceae > Nocardioides_C. The sequence goes on from CAVUBO010000010.1 coordinate 9,763, forward strand.
GTTGTCGCCCTTCTCGCGTCGCGGGCCGCCGTACGACGCCTCCTCTACGACACTCCGGCAGACTGATCCGAGAAGTCCGCCGGAGAACGCCGACGCCCTGGCCTCGTTGTCAACCCGTGGACGCGGCGCCGCATCGAGTGCCATCGTGGATTCGTGACGCGCACCATCGAAGCCGACTACCTGGTGGTGGGCGCCGGTGCCATGGGGATGGCTTTCACCGACGCGCTGACCGACCACGCCGACGTTCGCGTGGCCCTGGTCGACCGTCGCCACAGCGTCAGCGGCCACTGGCTCGAGGCGTACCCCTTCGTCCGCCTGCACCAGGCCTCTGCCTTCTACGGCGTCGCGTCGACCCTGCTCGGCGGCGGGCAGCTGCAGCAGCGCGGACCTGAGGAGGGCCTCCAGGAGCGGGCCTCCCAGGCGGAGATCTGCGCCTACTACGCCCGGATGCTCGACCGGATGGTGGAGTCGGGCAAGGTCGAGTTCTTCCCCAACAGCGAGTACGTCGGCGACCGCACCGTCGTCTCGCGCATCTCGGGCGAGCGGTTCGAGGTGCCCGGGCGGTGCCGGATCGTCGACGCCCACTACCTGGCCCCCAGCATCCCCGCGGAGAAGCCGCCCCCGTTCGCCGTCGCCGAGGACGCCCGGGTGCTGCCGGTCAACGACCTCGCACGACTGGAGGAGGCGCCGAGCCAGTACGTCATCGCCGGGTCGGGCAAGACCGCGACCGACGCGTGCATCTGGCTGCTCGCGCGTGGCGTGGACCCCGACGCGATCTGCTGGGTGCGGCCCCGCGACCCGTGGATGATGAACCGGGCCGTGGTCCAGCCGGATCCCGCGATCTTCCTCGGCATGGCCGCCGACATGATGCAGGCAGCGGAGGTCGCGACCTCGCTCGAAGACCTGTTCCTCCGGCTGGAGGACGCCGGCATCATGCTGCGCATCGACCGCACGGTCATGCCGACGATGGCCAAGGCGCCCACGCTGGCCACGTGGGAGCTCGAGCAGCTGCGCACCCTCGAGAACGTCGTACGACGAGGTCACATCGAGGCCGTGGACCGGGGCAAGCTCACCTTCGCCGACGGATCGGTCGCCGTCGCGGACGACGCCCTCGTCGTGCACTGCGCGGCGGATGGCTTGAAGTACCCCCCGCTCGTTCCCGTCTGGCGCCCCGAGGCGATCACGCTGCAGCCGATCAGAGCCGGGTTCCCCTGCTTCGGCGCGGCACTGGTCGGGTACGTCGAGGCGACCCGCGAGGACGACGACGACAAGAACCGGCTCTGCCCGCCGTCGCCGTACGGCAACTCCATGGCGGAGTGGGCGCGGATGAGCGTCCTGGGCACCCGGGCCGCGATGTCCTTCTCGGCCGAGCCCGACATCAAGGCGTGGTCCGACCAGGTCGCGCTCAACCCGGCGCGGATCCCGCCAGGACATCCCGGCTCGGCGGCGTTGGACGACGCGCGCGAGCGCCTGGCGGCTCACACGCGTCCTGGGCTGGCCAGGCTTGCTGAGCTGATGTGAGTGGATCGCCAGGGGCGCGCTGGGAAGACGGGTGAGGACCTCGTGGCTGGCAGCACTGTCCGGTTCGAGTCGAGCACGCTGATCCGACGACCGATCGGCGTGGTGTTCGAGCGTTTGGCGGACCTGCCGAACTACGGGCGCTGGATGCACCGCACGGGTTTGTTCCGACGGTGCGGGCTGATCTCCGAGAGTCCTGTCCGAGAAGGGACGACCTACTTCGATGCGACGCGGATGGGCACCTTTGAGGGCGAAGTGACCGAGTTCGCGCCGCCGTCGCGAATAGCGTTTCGCGAGACCCTGCACTGGTTCGGCTCCCAGATGACGCAGGCCCGGCCTGAGTACACACTCGATGGGGACGGGGACGTCACGGTTGTTCACCACATCGCCGTCGGAGAGCTCTTCGGCTGGATGCGGTTCATGAAGCCTGCCGCAGCGCTGCTGGCGAACGTCGAACGGACCCGAACGCTCAAGTCCCTGCGGCGTTCCCTGGAGTCGGACTAGGGCCGCGGCACCCTCGCAGCCCGCACCCGACATCCGCGCGATGCTTCTGCCTCCTTGATGAGGTCCTCGCGCTCGGTCACGCGGCCGGTACGGCCCCGCGGATGACGTCGACGAGCTCGTCGCGCGTGGGGCCAGGTGCGTACGCCGGTCGCCAGCCGCCCTGGTAGACCGCCCGTGCCAATGGCTCGGCGGGCCTGAGTGTCTCGGGCAGCGCGGTCATCGCGAAGTAGCCCGCGGCGTACGGCCCGATCCGGGGGTCGGCCTCGACTGCCGCGGCGATGAGGTCGGAGGTCAGCGGGCCGCTCAGGTCGAGGTCTTCGCCCTGCCAGCGCCTGACCGTCCCGCCATCGATCGCGATGTGGTCGGCCACCCAGGGTTCGATGTTGTGGTCGCACCAGGCGCCGAACGGTTCGGCCACGGTTGAGGGGTCTGCGCCCTCGTCGAGGAGCGCGAGGAGCGCGGTCACCTGCATGCAGGCCATGGCGATTCCACGTCCTCTGGTCGGGGTCGTCGTCGCGACCGAGTCCCCTACGGCGACCAGTCCGGGCGTGCCGGTTTGCCGGCGGTAGACGTTGCGCAGCGCCCCGCCGACGAGCACCTGCGAGGTGGGGTGTGCGCGGGCCGGTTCGGTCCACTCGGCGAGCGCCGGGATGGCTTGGCAGGCGGCCTCGAAGGCGGTCTCGAACCGCAGTGCCTTGAGTGCGGCGTCTCTGGTGGGGCGCACGAGCACCACCGAGAAGTGCCCGGACTCGTGCAGGAAGACCAGGCACTGGTAGCCGTCGAAGTCGGCGATGTAGGCGATCGGGGTCATCAAGGGGCCGGGCTCCGCTCCGGCGCGCAGTCGGTAGGTGCGGTCGACGTACGCGAGGCCGCAGTCGCCGTCGAGGTCGGGATCGCCGCCCAGCGCGCTCGACCTGCCGAGACGCCCGGCTCGGCCCGAGGCGTCCACGACCAGGTCGGCCTCGACGAGGGATCCGTCGACCCGCGCGCCGGTGACCTGTCCGCGGTCGAGGACGAGCCCGTCGACGTGACCGGTGCGCAGGGTGAGGCCCGGCTGCTTCTCGGCCGCGTGGCGCAGCGCTCGCTCGAAGGTCGACCGACGTGATCGCACCCCCATCACCTGGCGAGATCCGACGGGGTTCGGCACCTCGATGGGCTCGGCGCCAAGGGACAGCCAGTGGTCGAAGGCCTCCGGCCATTCCGCCTGGAGGACCATCGGCACCTGGGGCCGGAAGCCGTGCGCGTGCTCGAACTGCATGACGCCACGACGGACCCAGTTGTCTCCCGTCGGGCCGGGGTCTCGGTCCACCGAGGTGACCTGGTGACCGCGACGTGCGAGGGCGGCGCCGAGCAGCAGTCCCGTCGGGCCCGACCCCACGATGAGTGTCCGCATGACTGCCCTCCGCTACACTGTGAGTGACTTGATTACACCGAGAGTCACTCCAATAGGGTTGGGTGTCAAGATGCCCCAGGCACGTCGTCCATACCGGTCGACGCTCCGGGAGGAGCAGGCCCGGGCGACCCGGCGAGCGGTCGTCAGTGCCGCGCGGGACCTGTTCGTCGAGCTCGGGTGGTCGCGAACGACCATCGACGCCGTGGCCGCCCGCGCCGAGGTGAGCCGCAAGACGGTGTTCACCTCGGTCGGCGGGAAGGCGGCCCTCCTGAAGCTCGCCCTGGACTGGGCCCTGGTCGGTGACGACGAACCGGTGCCGATGTCCGAACGACCGGTCATCGCGGAGATGGAACGGTTGACCGATCCCCGCGAGCTCGTGGCCCGCTGGGCACGGTTCGTCGCTGAGCTGGAGGAGCGGGCGGCCCCGCTCGCCGCCGTACTCGTCGTCGCTGCGGACGCAGACCCGGACGCCGCCGTGGTGCACGCCGAGTCCGAACGCAACCGGCTCGGGGGGGCGACGGCCTTCGTGGCCCACCTCGCGGAGATCGATGGTCTGCGACCGGGTCTGACCACCGAACGCGCCGTGGCCGCCACGCTCGTGCTGATGGACCCTGCCGTCCACCGCACGCTCGTCCACCAGCACGGCTGGACTCGCGACGAGTACGCCGCCTGGATCGAGCGCGCGGCCCTGGTCGAGCTCCTCGAGGGATACGACGCCGAAGGCGCAACGAGACCACGGGCAGGGCGCTGAGGCTACAGCTCGCGCTCGTACGCCAGCATGAGCGGACCGCCTTCGCCCTCGGTCCGGCGGAACCCGGCCGCCTCGTAGAGGCGTTGGGCAAGCCGGTCGTCCTCGCTCGTGACCAGGAACGCGTAGTCGGCACCCCGCTCGCGCGCGACGCGCAGGGCCTCGATGATCAGCTCCCGGCCATACCCCTGGCCGCGCCTGCTCGGTACGACGTACAGCTCGGCCAGGTAGGCCTCCTGGGCCCGGCTCCACACCGACGGCTGCACCCGCATCACCGCGACCCCGACCGCCACGCCCGTCTCATGCGCGCGGGCCAGCAGGATCGTGACGTGGTCGCCCCCGACCAGCTCCGCCAGTCTGACCGCCAGCTCGTCGGGCGGAGGCGTCGGCTCGTCGTACTCCACGTTGAAGTCGTGGAGCAGCTGCGCCGCGGCGGCGACCCCGTCGCCACCCGAGCTCCCGGTTACCGTCTCGACCATGCGCCCAGTCTGTCGTGGCTGGCGACCGAGTCACCCGCTCGAGCTGACCGCTGGCGGCCGCTCTGGGACTAGAGTCGATTTCATCCGGGCGCAGGCACGGACCGGCACACTGAGAGCACCAGGCGGCGACCGGAGGGGGTCACCATGGAGACGCAGAGCATCCCCGAGAGGGAGCAGCGAGGCCTCAGGCGACTCAACCTGGCTGCCGCGGCGCTCCACGCCTTCCAGGCGGTGGTGGTCGTCGCGCTGGCCTCCGACTTCAGCCTGCCGGTGACCGGCAGCTATCTCGAGGGTCCGCCCGGCACTGCTCCGCAGGACCCGGTCGTGCTGTTCGACATCGCCACCGGCCTGGCCGTCGCCGGCTTCCTCGCACTGTCCGCCGTGGCCCACGTCCTCGTGAGCACCGTGTGGTGGCGGGGGTATCTCAGCGACCTCTCCCGTCAGCGCAACGCCGCCCGATGGGTGGAGTACTCCCTGTCCGCGTCACTGATGATCGTGCTCATCGCACAGCTCGTCGGTATCTCCGACATCGCTGCGCTCGTGGCGCTCTTCGGTGTCAACGCAGCGATGATCTTCTTCGGCTGGCTCCAGGAGAAGTACGAGCAGCCGCGCAGCCATGGCTGGCTGCCCTTCATCTTCGGCTGCATCGCCGGCGTCGTCCCCTGGCTGGCCATCGCCATCTACCTCGTGTCACCAGGATCGGCCTCATCGGCAGAACCACCCGGGTTCGTCTACGGGATCTTCGTGTCGCTGTTCGTCTTCTTCAACGTCTTCGCGCTGAACCAGTGGCTGCAGTATCGCGGCCGCGGCAGATGGGCGGACTACCTGTACGGCGAGCGGGCGTACATCGTGCTGAGCCTGACGGCGAAGTCGGCGCTGGCCTGGCAGATCTTCGGAGGCACGCTCGCCGGCTGACAGCGGAACTGCGGTTCGTGGTTGTCCTACCGTGTGCCCATGACCGCTGCGCACGGCTGGACCTTCCTGACCAACCATGGACACGTCCTCGTGTGCCTGGCCGCGACCCCCGACGCCCGGCTCCGGGACATCGCGGAGCGCGTAGGAATCACCGAGCGCGCCGTCCAGCAGATCGTCCGGGAGCTCGAGCAGTCGGGGTACGTCGTGAAGCAGCGGGTCGGGCGTCGCAACAACTACACCGTCGTCCGCACCGGGCACTTTCGGCATCCCCTCGAGTCAGGCACCTCGGTGGGTGACTTCATCGACCTCGTCCTCGCCGGCAACACGACCCGGGGTTGACCCGGAGCCCCGGGTGGCGCGCAGGCTGGCC
>CAVUBO010000011.1:0-9528 GCA_963739785.1 uncultured Actinomycetota bacterium
GTCGATCCGGCCACGACGAAGGCCCCGGGTTCCAGCTGGAACCCGGGGCCTTCGCGCGTCTTGCGGTCGGTCTGCGGGTGCGCCGCCCGAACGAGCCTCGAGTCGGACGTTGAACGGGCCGTCCAGGGCGGGGTCGGCGCTACCATCGCGCCATGGCAGGTGACAGCTACACCGTCGAGCGGTCGGCGACGATCGAAGCGGCTCCGGAACGCGTCTACGAGCAGGTGGCGGACTTCCACAGGTGGACGAGCTGGTCACCCTGGGAGGACCTCGACCCGAACCTCCGGCGCACCTACTCCGGCGCGGAGTCGGGCACCGGGGCGGTGTACGCCTGGTCGGGCAACCGGAAGGCCGGTCAGGGACGGATGGAGATCGTCGAAGCCGTGGAGCCCGCCCGGGTCCGGATCGACCTCGTCTTCGAGAAGCCGTGGAAGTCGCGCAACGACACCCGGTTCACCATCCGACCGGAAGGATCCGGGTCGCACGTGACCTGGACGATGACGGGGGAGAGGACGCTCATGACCCGGCTGCTCGGTGTCTTCACCTCGCTGGACAAGATGGTCGGCCCGGACTTCGAGAAGGGGCTGGCGCAGCTGAAGGCCATCACGGAGCGCCCGTGAGTCAGCGGTGCGTGGCGCTGCCCTCCCGAGGCGACGCTCGCCGGCGGCGGTAGGCCCTCACCGGGTCGACTGCCACGTTCAGCCTCCGGGCCACGGCGGGCGTGGCCAGCGCGAGGGCGAGTACGACGGACAGGGCGGTCGTCGTGAGCAGGCCCAGCCACGGATGCCGCGAGGCCCAGTCGAACGCCCCGGCGTACTCGGCGGACTTCACGAAGAAGCCGTGGAAGAGGTACACCACCAGGGACGCGGCACCCAGGCGCGCGAACCACCCACCGCGCCGTGGGACCAGGGCGAGGAAGCTCAGCGCGAGCAGCGTGGCCACCACGAGCAGCCCGGCGCGGACCGCCACCCCGTGGGCGAAGGAGGCGTCGAGCTCGGAGTAGCTCGAGCGCCAGTACAGCCACTCGGTCTGCAGGTGCCCGTCGATGAACGCGGCCGAGACGAAGGCGGTGAACAGCACCGCGACGGCGGCGGACCTGGCCGCCGGGCGGCGGAGCACCTCGACGTGCTCGGGTCGTGCCAGCAGCCCGAGCACGAAGAACGGCAGCAGCCCCATGGCACGCGCACTGTCGAGGACCTCCCCGGTGGTGAGCCCGCCGAGGAGGCTCATGCCGACCGCGACGGCGAGGCCGCGTGGTGAGCGGAGCAGGGGAGTGGCCAGCCGCCACAGGAGGAGCGCCGAGAGGTACCACATCGGCCAGTGCGGGTCCGCGAAGAGCATGTCGAGCTCCTCACCGCCGACAACCACCCGGAACGCAGCGAGGGCGCCCTCGAAGACGACGTAGGGCACCGCGACCGTGGTCACCAGCCGGCTCAGGTGCGCCCGGCTCCAGGTGAAGCTTCGCGAGAGGTACCCGGTCACGAGGACGAACGCCGGCACGTGCCACAGGTAGAGGAAGTCGTAGAGCCAGTGCTGCGCGAAGCTGTCGGGCAACAGCGTCCACGAGTGCCCCACGACGACCAGCGTGACGAGGAGCATCTTCGCGTTGTCGTAGTACGGGTCGCGCCGCGAGGCCGAACGCTCGGGACGGTGCGAACGCAGGTCCGCCGTCGTCGGCTGGGCAGGGCGGGTCAGCTGGAGGGTGCTCGGCATCGCTCTCGTGGGTCCGGGAAACCTGGCTCTTCCACCCGTGCCCGATCACGGTGCCGCCAAACGTGGCGCCGGCCATGCATAGACTCCCCGCATGGCTGTGGATGCTGCTCCGCCCGAGCGACAACGCGTCGCGGCGTACGCCTTGCTCACCCGCGACGGGGAAGTCCTCCTGACCCAGATGTCCTCGCGCACCCGCATCGAGGGGCGTTGGACGCTGCCCGGCGGCGGCATCGACCACGGCGAGGACCCACGAGACGCCCTGCGTCGCGAGGTCTACGAGGAGACCGGGCTCCGGGTCGAGCCGCGTGCTGTCATGGACGTGCACGCGACGCACTTCGTGGGGGCCCGGGCCGACGGCACGGTGGAGGACTACCACGGCATCCACCTGATCTTCGACGTCGACATCGACCCTGCCTCGCGTGAAGTCGAGCCGCACGTCGTGGAGGAGGACGGCTCCACCGCCCGGGCCGCCTGGATCCCGGTGGAGAAGGCGCTCGGGCTCGACCTGCTCTCGGCCGCGAGGCACGCCCTCGGTCTGGTGGAAGGAGAACGCGCATGATCACGGAGACCGTCTTCACCTACGGTGCCCCCGCCCTGAAGTTCGGGCCCGGGGCGGCCGACGAGATCGGCTACGACCTCCAGCAGTACGACGCCCGCCGGGTTCTCGTGGTCACCGACCCCGGCGTCGCGGCCACCGGACACCCGGAGCGGGTGGCCGAGCAGATCCGATCCTTCGGGCTCGAGGCAGTCGTCGCCGACGTGGCGCACGTCGAGCCCACCGACGAGAGCATGGAGCACGCGATCGGGTTCGCCCGCGACAACGGGCCGTGGGACGCCTTCGTCGCGGTCGGCGGTGGCTCGGCGATCGACACCGCGAAGGCTGTGAACCTGCTGACCTCCAACACCGGCGACCTCATGGACTACGTGAACCTGCCGGTCGGCAAGGGCCTGGCTCCGGAGAGGCCGCTCAAGCCGCTCATCGCCGTGCCCACCACCACCGGCACGGGCAGCGAGAGCACGACGATCTGCGTCCTCGACGTGCTCGACCAGAAGGTCAAGACCGGCATCAGCCACCCGCGGCTGCGGCCCGCCATGGCCGTCGTCGACCCGCGGCTGACGCTCACCCAGCCGGCCGGTGTCACCGCCGCCGCGGGCATGGACATCCTGTGCCACGCGCTGGAGAGCTACACCGCTCGGCCCTACGACTCGTTCGAGGCCAAGCGGCCCGAGCAGCGCGTCCCCTACTGCGGCTCCAACCCGATCGCCGACATGTGGTCCGAGAAGGCGATGTCCCTCCTCGCGGGCTCCTTCCGCAGGGCGGTGCGGCACGGCGACGACGAGCAGGCACGCGGGGAGATGGCGCTCGCGGCGACCTTCGCCGGGCTCGGCTTCGGCAACGCGGGCGTGCACATCCCGCACGCGAACGCCTACCCGATCGCCGGCCGGGTCAAGGACTTCCACCCGGCGGACTACCCCGCGGACGAGCCGATGGTGCCGCACGGGATGGCGGTCGCCCTGACCGCTCCGGAGGCCTTCCGGTTCACCTTCGAGGCCGCGCCGGAGCGTCACGTCCGCGCCGCCGAGCTGCTGGCCCCTGAGGCGCAGCGGCCCGACGACCTGCGGGACTTCCTGCCGGGGGTGCTCACCGAGCTCATGCGCGACATCGCGATGCCCAACGGCATCGGCGCCGTCGGCTACACCGAGGGCGACGTCGACGACCTCGTCGAGGGGACGATGAAGCAGCAACGCCTGCTCGCGACGGCGCCGCGGGAGGTCGCCGAGGAGGACGCGGCCGGCATCCTGCGGGCCTCCCTGGCGCTGTGGTGACCGAGCCAGAGATGACCGGGCTCGCAGAAGCGCTGCGTCGCCAGGGGATCGCCGAGGTCGACGACTCCTCCCTGACGAGGGCGATGTACTCCACCGACGCCTCGCTCTACCGCGTGGTGCCCCAGGTGGTCGTCCGCCCCCGCCACGTCGACGAGATCGCCGCTGCGCTCGCGGTCGCCCGCCAGCACCGGGTGCCGTTGACGATGCGCGGCGCGGGTACGTCGATCGCCGGGAACGCCGTGGGCACCGGCATCGTGGTCGACACCCGCCGCCACCTCGACAGGGTCCTCGAGCTCGACCCGGAGACGCGCACCGCTCTGGTCGAGCCGGGCACCGTGCACGCCACCCTCCAGACCCAGGCGCTCGCGCACGGCCTCCGCTTCGGTCCCGACCCCTCGACCCACTCCCGTTGCACCGTCGGCGGGATGATCGGCAACAACGCCTGTGGGTCACGTGCGCTCGGCTACGGCCGGACCGTGGACAACGTGGTCTCCCTCGACGTGCTGACCGGCACGGGGGAGCGGCTCCTGCTGGGAGCGGACACCCCGGGTCCGGGCCCGGGCGAGTCCTCGGCCGTGCTGCGGAGCCTCGACGAGGTGGTGGGGGCAGACCTCGCGACGGTCCGCACCGAGTTCGGCAGGTTCGGCCGCCAGGTCTCCGGCTACTCCCTCGAGCACCTGCTGCCCGAGAACGGCCGTCGCGTCGACAGGTTCCTCGTGGGGAGCGAGGGCACGCTCGCCCTCGTGCTCGCCGCGAGGGTCTCGCTCGTCGAGGACGCGCCGCATCGTGCGCTCGCGGTGCTCGGCTATCAGTCGATGGTCGAGGCCGCCGACGCCGTGCCCTCCCTGCTCCATCACCCGCTCGTGGCCTGTGAGGGCCTCGACGAGCGCATCGTCGAGGTGGTCAAGGAACGGAGGGGAGCCTCCGCCGTACCGGATCTGCCGCGCGGGGCCGGCTGGCTGTTCGCCGAGGTCACCGGCGCCACCGAGGCCGAGGTGCGCGCGCTCGCCACGGCGGTGGCGGACGGCTCCGGCGCGCTCGGCCACCGCGTGGTCACCGACCCCCTGGAGCAGGCGGCGCTGTGGCGGATCCGGGAGGACGGCGCCGGCCTCGCAGCGCGCAGCCTCGACCGACCCGCCCACGCCGGGTGGGAGGACGCCGCGGTCCCGCCCGAGCGGCTCGGCGCCTACCTTCGCGGCTTCGACGACCTGCTTCGCGGCTACGGGTACGACGGGGTCCCCTACGGCCACTTCGGCGAGGGCTGCGTCCACGTCCGCATCGACTTCGAGCTCGACGGGACCGACACGGGACGCGGCAGGTTCCGGACCTTCCTCGAGGACGCGGCGACGCTCGTCGCGAGCCACGGCGGCACGCTCTCGGGAGAGCACGGCGACGGACGGGCGCGTTCCGAGCTGCTGCCCGCGATGTACTCACCCCAGGCGCTGGCCCTCTTCGGACGGGTCAAGGCCGTCCTCGACCCCGGCGACGTCCTCAACCCGGGCGTCCTCGTGGCCCCACGACCGGTCGACGCGGACCTGCGGCTCTCGGCGAAGCTGCGCGAGCCGCGCACGTCGCTGCGCCTGGTGGAGGACGGCGGGTCGCTGCTCAGCGCCGTCCACCGCTGCACCGGCGTCGGTCGCTGCATCGCCGACAACACGGGCACCGGCGGCGTCATGTGTCCCTCCTACGTCGCGACGCGCGAGGAGAAGGACTCCACTCGAGGGCGCGCCCGGGTGCTCCAGGAGATGGTCAACGGGCAGCTCGTCAGTGACGGCTGGCGCTCGCCGGAGGTGCACGAGGCCCTGGACCTCTGCCTTGCCTGCAAGGGCTGCTCGACCGACTGTCCGACCGGTGTGGACATGGCGACGTACAAGGCCGAGGCGCTGCACCAGACCTACCGCGGACGGCTTCGGCCCCGCAGCCACTACGCGCTGGGGCAGCTTCCGCGCTGGGCGAGGCTCACCCGACCGGTAGCGCCGGTGGCCAACCGGGCGATGCGCTCCCGCATCGTGCAGCGGGTCGCCAAGGCGGCGGCCGGCATCGACCAGCGGCGAGGCGTCCCGGCGTTCGCGGCACGCTCGCTCTCACGCTGGGCCTCCGACCGGGTCGCCACGGACCGCGCCGCCCGGCCGGACGTGGTGGTCTGGGCGGACTCCTTCACCGAGTACTTCTCCACCGGTCCGGGTCAGGCAGCCGTCGCTCTCCTCGAGCGCGCTGGCCTGAGTGTGGCGGTGGTGGGCGAGGGCGCGTGCTGCGGCCTCACCTGGATCAGCACCGGGCAGCTCGACGCCGCTCGGCGGATCGTCGGGCGCACTGTGGACGTGCTGCATCCGTACGTCGCGAACGGTGTCCCGGTCGTGGGCCTGGAGCCGTCGTGCCTCGCCGCGCTGCGCTCGGACCTGGTGCAGCTCACCGACGACCCGCGCGCGGCCGAGGTGGCCGGCGGCGTTCGGACCCTGGCGGAGCTCCTCGAGTCGCTGCCGGACTGGTCGCCACCAGACCTCAGCGGTACGACGGTCGTCGCGCAACCGCACTGCCACCACACCTCCGTGCTGGGGTGGGAGGCCGACGCACGCGTGCTCGCCAGGGCCGGCGCGAAGGTGAAGCGGCTCGGTGGATGCTGCGGGCTCGCGGGCAACTTCGGCGTCGAGAAGGGGCACTACGAGGTGTCCGTCGCGATCGCCGAGCACAGCCTGCTGCCCGCGGTCAGGTCCGCCGGACCGGACGCGGTCGTTCTCGCGGACGGCTTCTCCTGCCGCACCCAGCTCGACGACCTCGCCGGGGTCAGCGCGCTTCACCTCTCCGAGCTGCTGCTCCAGCCCGGCTCGTCGTAGAGCACCGCGGCCAGCTCGGCGCGGGAGGAGATCTTGAGCTTGCGGTAGGCGTGGGACAGGTGCCACTCGACGGCCTTCACGGTCACGAACAGCTTCTGCGCGATCTGGCGGTTCGTGTCGCCGGCGATCGCGAGGTCGACCACCCGTCGTTCGCCCGGTGTCAGGGAGCTTGCCGGGTTCGCCGCGGGGTCGCTGACCGGCTCTCCGGCGCGCATCAGGAGCCGGGTGGCCCTGATCACGGCCGGAGGGATGTCGGCGCTGCGGCCGTGCTCGACGGTCTGCTGGAGCAGCGCCACCCCCTCGGACCGCTCGGCACGGGTGCCGGGGACGAGGAGACGGGCCAGGTCGATCCAGGCTCGGGTGCGGTAGTCGACGGCTCCGACGGCGTCGAAGTGGTCCACCGCCTCCCTGAGGAGCTGGATGCTCTCTTCGCGCGAGGTGAGCTGTGCCTTGGTGCGCAGGGCGAAGCCGAGCGCCCGTGGCGCCCCCCAGCGTCGGGCGTGCGCCAGGGCGTCCTCGGCGAGCTCGAGTGCCTCCTCCTCGCGCCCGAGTGCCAGCAACGACCAGGCGGAGAGCTCACGCCACTCGACGATCGAGGCGTTGTCGGGGTGGTCGCCCATGAGCCGGCCGGCGTTGCGGTAGTCGTCGAGTGCCTGCTCGTGGTCCCCGTGAGCGGCCCGGACCACTCCCGCGGCGGCGAGGGGGAAGGCGGCGACGAACTGACCTCGCGCAGCCGCGGCCCGCAGGGCGGGCTCGAGGGCGAGCGCCTCCTCGTGCCTGCCGAGCCCGACGTGGGTCAGCGCGGCCCCGGCCAGCCCCGACTCGGCGAAGTCCGTCCAGCCCCTTGCGCGCAGGTCGAGCGCTGACTGGAACTCCGCGCTCGCCTGCCGCAGCCGCCCCTGGCGGTAGTGCACCAGGCCACGGCAGTACGACGCGGACGCGAACCCGAGGACCGAGCCACGCCGGCGGGCCTCCTCGACGGCGGCGTCGAGCGCGGCGAGGTTCTCCTCGTAGGCGTCGGCCCAGGAGAGCACGGCGGAGGCGAGGTAGAACCCGATTCCCTCGGGCGTCTCCTCCGCGAGCAGGGCGCCGTCGCCGAGCGAGCGGAGCGCGAGCTCCCGCGCGACGGTGCGGCTCTCGCCTCTGAACGCGAGGTCGGACGCTGCGAGGGCGAACAACATCCGGTCGGTGTGCGTGTCCTGCTCGACGCCCTGTCGCATGGCATCGGCCACGGCGTTGACGATCTCCGGGCGCGCTCCGTCGTACAAGGCGCGGGTGAGGCCCATCCGGACCAGGACGCGTCGCGTCGCGGGGGAGGTGGAGTCGTGACCCGCCTGTGTGAGGATGCTGACCGCGCGGTGGTAGGACTCCGAGGCCGCCGAGCGCTGTCCCATCGTTGCCTGGACATCGGCCATGTCGGTGAGCAGTCGGGCCTCTGCCTCAGCGTCCTCGACGTGGTCCAGCGCGCGTGCCCAGAGGTCGAACGCCTCAGCCCGCCGGCCGGCGTGCAGGTGCGCCGTGGCGGCCAGCGTCAGCAGGTCGGCGTCGGTGTCCTCGGGGCGGGTCTCGCCCACGGCGCGGAGGAGCTGTCGTGCGGCGGCGTCGGGTGCCCCCGCCCGGAGCGACTCCTCGCCCGCGGCCCAGAGCACCTCGACCACGGCAAGGTCCTCCTGTGGAAGCGTGTGCACGAGGTGGCCGGCGATCACCTGCTTCGAGCTGCCCTGCTTGGTCAGGTGGTCGGCAGCCGCGCGGTGCAGCTCCGACCGTTCCGAGGGGGTCATCGAGGACAGGACCGCCTCGGCGACGAGCGGGTGCGCGGCCCAGGCCCGCCACATCCCGAGGCCGACGAGGCCGGCGTCGGTGAGAAGCTCCAGCGGGTCGGCGAGGTCGGCGACGCTGCACGAGGTCAGCTCGGCAAGGGCGTCGAACCCGGCCTCCTCCCCGAGGACCGCGGTGGCCCGAGCGACGGCGACCGCCTCAGGCCCCAGCCGGGTGAGCCGCTCGCGCACCGACTCGACGACCCCGCTGGGGATGCGGTCGGGAGTCTCCGACCTCAGCAGCTCGCGGAGCAGGAAAGGCACGCCCCCGGTGAGCCGGTGCAGCTCCTGCGCGGTGACGCCGGCGAGGGTGGGTGGGCAGCCGAGCCGGCGACGCAGCTGCTCCACGCCCACCACCGACAGCGGCGCGAGGTCGAGCCGCCTGGCACGCGCGCTGATCCGGTTCACGATGTCGGGGCTGTGCGCCGGCTCGCCGGTGCGGAGGGCAAGCAGCAGCACGACGGGCATGAGGCGCACCCGTGCCGAGAGCAGGTCGAGAACCTGCAGCGAGGCCACGTCGACCCACTGCACCTCGTCGACGACGAGCAGCAGCGGCTGGGCCTCTGCCAGGCTCTCCAGCACCCAGGTCAGCGCGTAGTCGAGGCTCGCCAGGTTCCACACCTGGTGCGGTGACGAAGGGTGCGCCAGTGCGTCGGCCAGGTCGGCGGCGGGGCCGTCGAAGGGAGGCGAGCCCGCCTGGCCGGAGCGGACGGCTGTGCTCAGCCAGTCGCGGACCACCCCCTGCGGGAGAGCCGTCGACACCGGGGTCGCGCACGAGGAGAGCACGGTGAAACCGGCTGCCCGGGCCTGCTCCTGTGCCCGGGACACGAGCGTCGACTTCCCCATGCCTGCCGGACCGGCCAGGAGGACCGACTGTCCGGCACCTCCTGCGGCGTCACGCAGTGCTTCCTCGATCGCCGAGACCTCGGCGGTACGTTCGAACAGGCCCCCCATGCGTAGTATCCTCAGCCGCTGGCACGGCGCCGTCTCGATAACCACCGAAATCGGACCAAACGGGCTATTCCCGGTCACGCAGGCATGGCCCACCGCCGCATAGCGCACGTGCGGCCTCCCCGTTTTGACCCTGCTCCGGCGAGCCGGTAATCTTTTTCAGCGTGCCTGGCTCGACCCAGGCCATCGCGTGTGCTCCGAAGGGGAACCGTCGCCCAGCAGTAGGACCAGGGCAGGTTCCACCGCGAGCCACGTGGCTGCGATCGCAGCGTTCAACCGAAGCGCTCCTTTGCCGCGGAGAGATCCGCGGTGAGTCGCGGAGTGGGCGACACGCCCGACCGCGGGGGGAGGGTGAGGGAGGACGGGGCCGGCCCTCGGTCCACGCA
>CAVUBO010000012.1:0-295488 GCA_963739785.1 uncultured Actinomycetota bacterium
AAGATCTCGAGGGTGCACTCGATCAGCAGCTTCTCCATGAACGGGTCGCCGACCTGGACCGCCGGACGCTTCGCGGGGCCGCCCGCCTCGAACGTCTCGCTGGCGAGCACGGACACGCCGCCGATCCCGTCACCCCCGGTGCGCGCGCCGTCACAGGGTCACCTTGTTGCCGACGCCGGACGCCTGCGCGGTCTGCATGTCCTCGTGCCGGAGAACGCCGACGCACAGGGCGTTCACGAGCGGGTTGCCGAGGTAGGACGCGTCGAAGACCGCCTCGCCGCCGATGTTCGGCAGGCCGAGGCAGTTGCCGTAGCCACCGACGCCCGCGACGATCCCGGGCAGCACCCGGTGGGTGTCGTCGGCGTCGAGGGGTCCGAAGCGCAGCGGGTCCATGACGGCGACCGGTCGGGCGCCCATGGCGAGGATGTCGCGGACGATGCCGCCGACCCCGGTGGCCGCGCCCTGGTAGGGCTCGACGTACGACGGGTGGTTGTGTGACTCGACCTTGAACGTGACGGCGTACCCGTCGCCGATGTCGACGACGCCGGCGTTCTCGCCGATGCCCGCCATCAGCGACCTGCGCATCTCGTCGGTGACCTTCTCGCCGAACTGGCGCAGGTGACCTTGCTCGACTTGTAGGAGCAGTGCTCGCTCCACATCACGGAGTACATCGCGAGCTCCGAGGAGCTCGGGCGGCGGCCGAGGATCTCGCGGATCCGTTCGTACTCGTCCTGCTTGAGTCCGAGGTCGGCCCAGGGCTGCTCGCGGTCGGGGTCCTTGCTCGCGACCTCGACGGTGTCGAGCCGGGCTTCATGGCGCTGTTCAGTCACCGATAGTGGCTTTCGGATCGGTCGATCAGGACGGTGTGGCCGAGCCACAATCTACCGTCCGGGCGTCCTTGCCCGCGCCGCAGCCCGGCCCACGAAACATGGCCTCGAACCTGTTGCGCCTTTACTTCGTCATGGCAAGGTATGACCTGCGCAGTTCGCGCGCACCGAGCACCGACCGCCTGCAGCATCCGGCCCTCATGACGGAGACGAGCCATGGACCGACGTACCCTGCTCAAGGCCGGACTGGCCACGACCGCCGGCGGGCTGCTCATTCCCGCCACCGACGGGCTGGTCGAGTCCGCGGAGGCGGCGCCGCGCGTCACCAAGGCGGTCGCCCGAAACCTCTCGACGCCGTGGGGAATCGCGTTCCTGCCCAACGGCGACGCGCTCGTCGGCGAGCGTGACTCCGGCAAGGTGCACCGCGTCCGGAAGACCGGCGGCCGCCACCTCGTCGGCCGGCTCAACGTGCGCAGCGAGAAGGCGAACTGGGGCGAGGGCGGCCTCCTCGGCCTGGCGCTCTCCCCGAACTTCCGCAACGACCGCTGGGTCTACGCCTACATCTCGACCGCCTCGGACAACCGCATCGTGCGCCTGCGCTACCGCGACGGCGCGCTCGGCCGCCCGCACGTGATCCTCGGCGGCATCCCGACCAACACCCACCACAACGGCGGGCGCCTGGTCTTCCACGGGGGCCTGCTCTACGCCAGCACCGGCGACGCCGAGAACGGCGAGCGCGCGCAGAACCGCCGT
Source organism: uncultured Actinomycetota bacterium (assembly GCA_963739785.1). Lineage (GTDB taxonomy): Bacteria > Actinomycetota > Actinomycetes > Propionibacteriales > Nocardioidaceae > Nocardioides_C. The sequence goes on from CAVUBO010000012.1 coordinate 1,581, forward strand.
TCCCTCGGCGGCAAGATCCTCCGGCTGACCCCCGACGGCAGGGTGCCCCAGGGCAACCCGTTCGGGAACTACACCTGGTCCTACGGCCACCGCAACGTCGAGGGCATCGCCTTCGACCACAAGGGCAACCTGTGGGCCAGCGAGTTCGGCGACAGGAGCCGTGACGAGCTGAACCGGATCGTGAAGGGCGGCAACTACGGCTGGCCGCGCGTCGAAGGCGGCGACGGTCGCGGCGGGTACCGCGACCCGCTCACCACCTGGCGGCCCGAGAACTGCTCGCCGAGCGGGATCGCGATCGCCGGTGGCCGGGCCTACATCGGCGCGCTGCGCGGTCACGCGCTGTGGGCGGTGCGGCTCTACGGCACGCACGCGGGTCGCCGGGTGCGGTACTTCCACGAGCGGTTCGGCCGGATCCGCACCGTGCAGAAGGCACCGGACGGTTCGCTGTGGATCACGACGAGCAACCACGACGGACGGCCGTCCCCGGCCGCGCCCAACGACGACCGGATCATCCGCGTCGTCGTCTGACCCGGCGACGCGGGTCAGGCGCGGAGGAGCTGTGACACCGCGGAGGTGAAGAACGCCGAGCCCGTCCGTGCCGGGACCACACAGGTCCTCGACGGCGTGCTCCGGGTGGGGCATGAGGCCGACGACGTTGCCGGCCTCGTTGGTGATGCCGGCGATGTCGCGCAGGGACCCGTTGGGGTTCACGTCGAGGTAGCGGGCGACGACACGGCCCTCGCCCTCGAGCCGGTCCAGGGTGTCCTCGTCGGCGACGTACTTGCCCTCGCCGTTCTTGAGCACGACGGTGATCTCCGCGCTCTCGTCGTAGTCGGAGGTCCAGGGGGTCTGGTTGTTCTCGATCCGGAGCCGCTGGTCACGGCAGACGAACTTCCGCGCGTCGTTGCGGATCAACGCCCCGGGCAGGAGGTGCGACTCGCACAGGATCTGGAAGCCGTTGCAGATGCCGAGCACCGGCAGGCCCTTGCCGGCGGCCTCGACGACCTCGGTCATGACCGGCGAGAACCGCGAGATCGCGCCGCAGCGGAGGTAGTCGCCGTAGGAGAAGCCGCCCGGCAGGACCACCGCGTCGACTCCCCGGAGGTCGTGCTCGTCGTGCCAGAGCGCAACCGCCTCGGCACCGGCGAAGCCGACCGCGCGCACGGCGTCGACGTCGTCGAGGGAGCCCGGGAAGGTGACGACGCCGATCCTCACGCCTGGCCCTCGACGTGGACGGTGAAGTCCTCGATCACGGGGTTGGAGAGGAGCTTCTCGGCGATCTCGTGGATCTCGGCGAGCCGCTCGTCGGTCAGGTCCGTCGACCTCGAGCTCGAAGCGCTTGCCCTGGCGCACGTCGGTGACCCCGGCGAAGCCGAGCCGCGGCAGTGCACCGTGCACGGCCTTGCCCTGGGGGTCGAGGATCTCGGGCTTGAGCATGACGTCGACGACGACACGGGCCACGGGGGGCTCCTAGGTGTGGGTGGTGAGACCGGCGGCCACAGTCTAGACGCGGCGCAGGTCCGTCGACGCGGGCACGTGCGCAACCGCGAGTGGTCGATGGTGACAGGAACCGCTCGGAAACCTGCCGCCATCGATCACTCTTCCCGAAGGGCCTACTGGTTGAGCTCGCGCTTGAGGATCTTGCCGGTCGCGGTCATCGGCAGGCTCGGGGCGAACTCGATGAGGCGCGGGTACTTGTAGTTCGCCATCTGCTCCTTGGCCCAGCTCGCGGAGCTCGTCCTCGGTGATCGTCGCGCCCTCGTTCGAGGATGACGAACGCCTTGATCTCCTCGCCGTGGCTCTCGTCCGGGACGCCGACGACGGCCGCGAGCGAGACCGCCTCGTGCGTCATCAGCACCTCCTCGATCTCGCGCGGGTACACGTTGAAGCCGCCGCGGATGATCATGTCCTTGGCCCGGTCGACGATGTAGTAGAAGCCGTCCTCGTCGCGGCGGGCGAGGTCGCCGGTGCGGAACCAGCCGTCGTTCATCACCTCGGCGGTCGCCTCGGCGCGCTTGTAGTAGCCCTTCATGATGTTGTGGCCGCGGATCGCGATCTCGCCGATCTCGTCGGCGCCCTCGACGGTCTTCCAGTCGGCGTCGACGAGCTTGCACCTCGACGCCCCAGATCGGGACGCCGATCGAGCCGGGCCGCGGGTCGCGCTCGGGGTCGCTGAAGGTGGCGACCGGCGAGGTCTCGGAGAGGCCGTAGCCCTCGAGGATCTGGACGTCGAAGTTCTCCTTGAACGGCTTGAGGATCTCGACCGGGAGGCCGAGCCGCCGGAGACGGCGCGCCGCAGGTTGTCCGCGATCCGCTCCACGTCGACGCCCTCGTTGAGCGCGCCGAGCAGGCCCCAGTACATCGTCGGGACGCCGGCGAAGAAGGTGATGTCCTCCTTCTGCATCAGGTCGAGCGCCTGCTCGGCGTCGAAGCGCGGGAGCAGCACGAGGGTGGCGGCGTTGGAGAAGCCGGCGTTCATGTTGCACCGTCTGCCCGAAGGAGTGGAACAGCGGCAGCATGAGCAGGTGCGTGTCGGCTGGCCGGCCGCGAGTCGAAGAGCCGGTTGCAGGTGAGCGCGTTCATCACCAGGTTGCAGTGGCGAGAGCTCGGCGCCCTTGGGCTGCCCGGTCGTGCCGCTCGTGTAGAGGATGACCGCGGTGTCGGTCGGCTCGGTGTCGACGGACTCGAACACCGCGGACTGGCCGCCGAGCGCCTGCACGAGGGTCTCGGTGCCCTCGACCGGGGACGGCGCCGTCGGGTCGGCGGTGATCATGAAGAAGTGCTCGCAGCCGTCGGCCTGCTCGAAGCCGTCGTGGCCCTCCGGCCCATCGGCAGGTCGGCGGTGCCCTGGAAGCAGAAGTAGGCCTTCGCGTCGGAGTCGCCGAGGTGGTAGGCGATCTCGCGGCCCTTGAGCAGCACGTTCAGCGGGACGACGATCGCGCCGGCCTTGAGGATCCCGTAGTAGACGATCGGGAAGTAGGGCAGGTTCGGGCAGGACAGCGCCACCTTGTCGCCGGGCCGGATGCCGCGCGAGACGAGCAGGTTCGCGACCTGGTTGGCGAAGCCGTTCACCTGGGCGTAGGTCAGCCGGGGGTCGCCGAGCACGACGGCGTCCCGGTCGGGGTAGCTGCGGGCGCTGTCTTCCAGGAAGATCGAGAGGTTGAGCACGGGTGACTCCTTCGGGCGGCGGTTGACCTGGCGGTGGGGGTGAACTGCTGTCCGGTGAGACGTTCGTAGGCCTCGATGTACTTCGCACGGGTGCGCTCGACGACCTCGTCGGGCAGGGCGGGCGGCTTGGCCCCCGAGACACGGTCCCAGCCGCTCTCGGCCGAGGTCAGCCAGTTGCGCACGATCTGCTTGTCGAACGACGGCTGCGTGCGACCCGGCTCCCAGTCGTCGGCCGGCCAGAAGCGCGACGAGTCGGGGGTGAGCACCTCGTCGCCGAGGACGACGGTGCCGTCGGGCCGGGCGCCGAACTCGAGCTTGGTGTCGGCCAGGATGATCCCGCGCTCCCGCGCGATCTGCTCGGCGCGGCCGTAGACGTTGAGGGTGAGGTCGCGCAGCACGGCGGCGCTGTCCTCCCCGATCCGTCCCACCACGGCGTCGTACGACACGTTCTCGTCGTGGTCGCCGACCGCGGCCTTGGTCGCGGGGGTGAAGATCGGCGCGGGCAGCCGGCTGCCGTCGACGAGCCCGGCGGGGAGCGCGATGCCGCAGACCTCGCCGGTGCTGCGGTAGTCCGCGAGCCCCGACCCGGTCAGGTAGCCGCGGGCCACGCACTCGACCGGGAACATGTCGAGCGCCTCGCAGACGACCGCGCGACCGCGGACGGACTCGGGTACGTCGGTCGACACGATGTGGTTGGGGACGAGGTCGGCGAGCTGCTCGAACCACCACAGCGACATCTGGGTGAGGATCACGCCCTTGTCGGGGATCGTGGTCTCGAGCACGAAGTCGTAGGCCGAGATCCGGTCCGAGGCGACCATGAGCAGCCGGCCGTCCTCGAGGCGGTAGAGGTCGCGCACCTTGCCGGAGTGGAGGTGCGTCGCGCCGGGGATCTCCGGGGCTGGCGGGATGCCGAGGTCCGGGCCGGTGTCAGAGGTGGTGGGGCCGCTCATGTCGTGATCCTACTGACCGGTCACCGAAAAAAGTCCGGGCCCGCTGTCGAGAACAGTCCACCTCGCGCGTCGTACGGACGAGACTGTTCTCGACCCGAGAGGAATGCACCATGAAGTACGTCCTGATGTTCACCAGTACGCCCGAGCTCGACGATGCCGTCGACCCGTCCGTGGCGGAGAAGGTCTACCAGCAGGTCTACGCCTGGTTCGACGAGCACGGCAAGGCAGGACGGATCGCGAACGGCGGGGCCGAGCTGCAGCCGGTCAGCACCGCCACCACCGTGCGCGCCGGTGACGGTGAGGAGCGCGTGGTCGTCGACGGGCCGTTCAGCGAGGCCAAGGAGGTCGTCGGCGGGTTCACCGTCATCGACGTGGCCGACCTCGACGCGGCGATCACGATGGCGAAGTCCTGGCCCCCGCTCGTCTACGACGGCGCGGCCGTCGAGATCCGGCCGATCATCGAACACGAGATGTGATGGAGGGCCCCTCCGGTCCGGACCAGGCGCTCGCCGTCGCGGTCCGGGCCGAGGCGGCCGCCATCGTGGCTTCCCTGTACCGCCTCGTCGCCGACTTCGACGTCGCGGAGGAGGCGGTGCAGGACGCGATCATCGAGGCGCTGCGGACCTGGCGCGCCCGCGGGGTTCCGGACCGGCCCGGCGCGTGGCTCCAGGTGGCCGCCCGCCGCAACGCGCTCGACCGGCTCCGGCGGCAGCAGCGCCACGTCCGGGTGCTCGAACGGCTCCGGCAGGACGTGGCGCCCGATGAGCTCGACGAGGCGGACGAGCGGCTCGGGCTCGTCTTCGGCTGCTGCCACCCCGCCCTGCCCGCCGACGCCCGCCTGCCGTTGACCCTGCGCGCGGTGCTCGGACTCACGACCGCCCAGATCGCCCGCGCGTTCCTGGTGCCGGAGGCGACGATGGCGCAGCGGATCGTGCGCGCCAAGCGGAAGATCGTCGACAAGGGCATCACGTTGAAGGTGCCCGAGCCCCACGAGCGCGGCGAGCGGCTCGACGACGTCCTCACGGTCACCTACCTGATGTACAACGAGGGTTTCATCTCCAGCACCGGGGCGAGCGAGGACCGTGACCTCGCCGACGACGCGGTCTGGCTCGCAGGCGTGGTGGCCACGGCCATGCCCGACCAGCCGGAGGCCCTCGGGCTTCTCGCGCTGCTCCGGCTCCAGCACGCCCGCCGCCCTTCCCGGTTCGACGACTCCGGAGGCCTCGTGCTCCTCCGCGACCAGGACCGGACGCTCTGGGACAGGTCCGCCATCGCGTCGGCGGAGCGGCTGCTCGAGCGAGCAGCCGCCCTGCGACGGCCCGGGCGGTTCCAGCTCCAGGCGGCGATCGCGGCCTGCCACGCCGCCTCACCCACCTGGGAGGCGACCGACTGGCTCCAGATCCTCACGCTCTACGACCTGCTGCTGCGCCACGACGCCTCGGCGGTGGTCCGGCTCAACCGGGCCGTCGCGCTCGGCAAGGTGCGTGGCGCGGGGGTGGCGCTGGAGTACGTCGACGGGCTGCATGACGAGCTGGAGCGCTACCACCTGTTCCACGCCACCAGGGCGGACCTCCTTCGCACGCTCGGCCGGATCGGCGAGGCAGCGGATGCGGACCGCCGGGCGCTCGACCTCACCGGCAACGCGGCCGAGCAGAGCCTGCTGCGGTCCCGGCTGCTCTGACACGCTTGGCTGTCCGGGTGGACGACGCCGCCGGAACCGACGGAGGCCGGACCTTCTTCGAACGGCGCCCGACCGGGGTGGCACCCTGGGCCGCATGCCTGAGACAGCTGAAGAGGTCTACGCCAGGGTCACGGCACGCGTCGGGGAGCAGGGCCGCCTGCCCATGCCGGGCGTCGCGGACTGGGAGACGTTCCCGTGGGAGGGCGACATCGTCCCCCGCAAGCTGCTCCCACCGGTGGAGGCCGAGAAGCCGCGCGCCGGCGAGAACGGCACCCCGTGCTGGCGCTGCGACAACCCGGACGTCGGCGTGGTCTGGCGCAACGAGCGGTGGACCGTGGCCAGCACGCGGGAGCCGACCGGGCTGCCCCTCGTGCTCTTCCTCCAGACGGTGAAGCACATGGACTTCAACGAGATGGACGACGACCTGGCCTCGGAGTACGGCCGGATCAGCAACTGGCTGCACCGGATCATGGCCGGCCTGCCGAACATCGGCCGGGTGCACATCTGCAAGTGGGGCGACGGCTCACAGCACCTGCACTCCTGGTTCATGGCCAGGACCGCCCGCCTCCCCCAGGTCCTCGGGAGCTACGCCGCCGAGTGGGACGAGCTGCTGCCGCCCGTGCCCGAGGACATCTGGCGTGCGGACCTGCACGAGGTCGCCCGCAAGCTCGCGACCCACGACGGCAGCGCACTCGTCTGACCCTCCGGACGTCATACGTCCCGGTCGCCATAGGCACCGCTTTGCAGACGTCCGAGCAGGACGACGTACCTTCGCGGTGCTAACGACCGCGACGTATGACGTCCCTCGAGGAGCCTTCACGCGGCTTCCCGGCGGCTAGAGGATCTCGCCGGGTGAGTACGCCGCGGCCTGCGGGTGACGCGCGGAGACCTCCGCGATCCGGCGTACGACGGCCTGCACCTGCGCGACCGCAGCACCGGTGAACGTGATCGGCTCGGCGACGAGCGAGTCGAGCTGCTCCTTGGTGAGCCCGAGGCGCTCGTCGGCGGCGAGTCGCTGGAAGACGTCGTTCTCGGTCGCGCCCTTGCGCATGTCGAGTGCCACGCCCACGGCGGCCTGCTTGATCGCCTCGTGGGCGGTCTCCCGGCCCACGCCGTTGCGTACCGCGGCCATCAGCACCTTGGTGGTCGCGAGGAACGGGAGGTAGCGGTCGAGCTCGCGCTGGATCACCGCGGGGAAGGCCCCGAACTCGTCGAGCACGGTGAGGAACGTCTGGAACAGCCCGTCGGTGGCGAAGAACGCGTCGGGCAGGGCCACCCGGCGTACGACGGAGCACGAGACGTCGCCCTCGTTCCACTGGTCGCCGGCGAGCTCGCCGACCATCGAGAGGTAGCCGCGCAGCACCACCGCGAGGCCGTTCACCCGCTCGCACGAGCGCGTGTTCATCTTGTGCGGCATCGCCGAGGAGCCGACCTGGCCCTCCTTGAAGCCCTCGGTGACCAGCTCGATGCCGGCCATGAGACGGATCGTGGTGGCGAGGTTGGAGGGGCCGGCCACGACCTGGACGAGCGCGGAGACGACCTCGAAGTCCAGCGAGCGGGGGTACACCTGCCCCACGGAGGTGAGCACGTTGTCGAAGCCGAGGTGGGCGGCGACCCGCTCCTCGAGCGTGGCGAGCAAGGCGTCGTCGCCGCCGAGCAGGTCCAGCATGTCCTGGGCGGTGCCGACCGGGCCCTTGATGCCGCGGAGCGGGTAGCGCGCGATCAGCTCCTCGAGGCGGGCGAGCGCGACGAGCATCTCGTCGGCGATGGTCGCGAAGCGCTTTCCGAGCGTGGTGGCCTGCGCCGCGACGTTGTGCGACCGGCCGGCCATGACCAGCGTCTCGTGCTCCGACGCCAGCCGGCCCAGGCGCGCGAGCGTCGCGACAACGCGGTCGCGGACCAGCTCGAGGGAGGCCTTGACCTGGAGCTGCTCGACGTTCTCGGTCAGGTCGCGTGAGGTCATCCCCTTGTGGATGTGCTCGTGGCCGGCGAGCGCGCAGAACTCCTCGATCCGGGCCTTCACGTCGTGGCGGGTCACCCGCTCACGCGCGGCGATCGAGTCCAGGTCGACGTCGTCGACGACCTTCTCGTAGGCCTCGACCACCCCGTCCGGGACCTCGATGCCGAGGTCCTTCTGCGCCTTGAGGACCGCGATCCACAGCCGGCGCTCGAGCCTGATCTTGTGCTCGGGCGACCACAGCTGCGCGAGGTCGGCTCCGGCGTACCTGTTGGCGAGGACGTTGGGGATGCTCACCCGGCACATTCTCGCAGCCCCCCGTGGCACCGCCCCTACCGGTTGACGGGGCTGGACGGCTCCGGCTCCAACGGCGTCCCTGCGACGGCACAGTGCACCCGGCACATGCACTCCGGCGGGTGCGGGGGCTCCTCGCCCGCTTCGGCTCCACCATCGTGTCTCGCGCCACCTCGTGGCGTCCGGATCGTCGCCAGGGAGAAGAGCCCCCCGGCGGCGAGCAGCGCCGCGCACAGCAGCATGGCTCGCCTGAACGCCGGCTCCATCGCGACCGGGTCGGTGTAGGCGCCTGCGGAGAGCCCGACGAGCGCCGGCAGGGCGGCGACGACGAGGAGGCCACCTGCGCGCGCGACGGCGTTGTTGACCCCGCTGGCCATGCCGGCGTGCTCGACCGGGGCAGCGGCGAGCACGGTCGCGGTCAGCGGGGCGACGGTTGCCGACAGTCCCAGGCCGAAGAGGGTCATCCCGGGCAGGACGGATCCGAGGTACGTCGACCCCGGGCCGATCGGCACGAGCAGGAGCACCCCGAGAGCGGCGAGGAGAGGACCGACCGTCATCGGGAGGCGCGGCCCGATGCGTTGCGAGAGGTCGCCGGCCGGCGCGGAGAGCACGAGCATCAGCGCCGTCACGGGGAGCAGGGCCGCGCCGGCGAGGATCGGGCTGAACCCCGCCACGACCTGGAGGGTGATGACCAGCATGAAGAAGAGACCGCCCAGCGCGGCGTACACGACGAAGGTCACCAGGTTCACGTTGCGGAACAGCGCGGAGCGGAACACGCCGAGCGGGACCATGGGGTTGAGAGCCGAGCGCTCCACCCACACGAAGGCGACGGCCGCGACCGCCCCGAGGGCGAGCGAGACCCAGGTCACCGGTTGCCGGAGGCCCTGGTCGCCCCAGGCGATGAGACCGTAGGTGACACCGGCCAGGCCGGCCGCGCAGAGCAGCGCACCGGGTATGTCGAACCGGCCCTGCGCCGTCGGGTTACGCGTCTCCGGCACGTAGCGCTGGGACACCAGGACCACCCCCGCGGCGATCGGCGCGTTGATGAGGAACACCAGCCGCCAGCTCGCCGACTCGACGAGCCAGCCGCCCAGGAACGGGCCCAGGGCGCCGGCGATGCCGCCGAGTCCCGACCAGGCCCCGATGACCCGGCCACGGTCCTCCTCCCTGAAGGACGCCTGCAGGATCGCCAGGCTTCCCGGGGTCAGGAGCGCGCCGCCGACGCCCTGCAGGGCCCGGGCAACGATGAGGACCTCCACGCTCGGGGCGAGGCCACACAGCACCGAGGCGAGGGCGAACCAGACCACTCCCACGACGAAGACCCGGCGCCGCCCGTAGCGGTCGCCGGCGGAGCCTCCGAGCAGGATGAACGAGGCCAGGGTCAGCGTGTAGGCGTTCACCGTCCACTGGAGCCCGGCGAGGTCGGTGTCCAGGTCGCTCCCGATCGCCGGGAGGGCGACGTTGACCACGGTGGCGTCGAGGAAGGCCATGCCCGTGCCGAGGACCGTGGCCACGAGGACCCAGCGAGCCGCCGGCTCGTGGTAGGCGAGCGAGGTGGTCCCCGCGACCGTGCTCACCCGTCCGAACGTAGCACCGGGCCCTCAGATGCCGGCTGCGATGTCCGTCCGGTGGTGGCTGCCGTCGATGCGGATCTTCTCCACCGCCTCGTAGGCGCGTGTGCGGGCGTCGGCGACGTCGGACCCGACGGCGGTCACCGCGAGAACACGACCACCGGAGGTCACCAGCGCGCCGTCCTCGCCGCGGGCGGTCCCGGCGTGGACCACGTCGACCCCGTCGACGCGCTCGGCGTCCATGAGCCCGTGGATCACGTCGCCGGTACGCGGCTGGGCGGGGTAGTCCTTGGAGGCGACGACGACCGCGACGGCGGCACCGTCCCGCCACCGCGGCGCGGCGACCTCGTCGAGCGTCCCGCGAGCGGCGGCGCGCAGCAGCACGCTGAGCGGCGACTCGAGCAGCGCCATCAGCGGCTGCGTCTCCGGGTCGCCGAAACGGGCGTTGAACTCGATCACCTTCACGCCGCGACCGGTCAGGGCGAGCCCGGCGTAGAGCAGGCCGGCGAACGGGGTGCCGCGCCGGGCCATCTCGTCGACCGTCGGCTGGAGGACCCGCTCGGTCACCTCGGCGACCAGGCCTTCAGGAGCCCACGGCAACGGGGTGTAGGCGCCCATGCCTCCGGTGTTCGGCCCGGCGTCCCCGTCACCCACCCGCTTGAAGTCCTGCGCGGGCTGGAGGGGTACGACGGTCGTGCCGTCCGTGATCGCGAACAGGGAGACCTCGGGTCCGTCGAGGTACTCCTCGACCACGACGCGCTCGCAGGCGGCCGCGTGGGCCAGCGCCTCGTCACGGGAGTCGGTCACCACCACGCCCTTGCCTGCGGCGAGCCCGTCGTCCTTCACCACAAAGGGCGCGCCGAACGCGTCGAGAGCGGCCTCGACCTCCTCGGGCGAGGTGCACACGTGAGCCATCGCGGTAGGCACGTCGGCGGCGGCCATGACGTCCTTCGCGAACGCCTTCGACCCCTCGAGCTGCGCGGCCTCCTTCGACGGGCCGAAGCAGTCGATGCCGCGGGCCCGCACGGCGTCGGCGACCCCCGCGACGAGCGGCGCCTCGGGCCCGATCACCACCAGGTCGATGCCGAGGCCCTCGGCGAGGTCCGCGACCGCCGTACCGTCGTCGGCCCTGACCTCGTGCAGCTCCGCGACCGCGGCGATCCCTGGGTTGCCGGGGGCGGCGTGGACCTCGCTCACCTCGGGATCGCGGGACAGGGCGAGGGCGAGGGCGTGCTCACGGCCGCCGCCACCGATGACAAGGACCTTCACGGCTCGGGACCTCAGCTCTCGCGCAGGATCACGGTCTGCTCACGGCCGGGGCCGACCCCGACCGCCCAGAACGGCGCCCCGGACATCTCCTCGAGGGCCTTGACGTAGACCTGGGCGTTCTTCGGGAGCTCATCGAAGGTGCGGCAGTGTGAGATGTCCTCGTTCCAGCCGTCGAAGAACTCGTAGACCGGCTTGGCGTGGTGGAACTCCGACTGGGTCATCGGCATCTCGTCGTGCCGGACCCCGTCGATCTCGTAGGCCACGCACACCGGGATCCGCTCCCAGGCGCCCAGGATGTCGAGCTTGGTCAGCGCGAACTCCGTGAGGCCGTTGATCCGGGCGGCGTAGCGGGCGATCACGGCGTCGTACCAGCCGCAGCGGCGGTTGCGCCCGGTCGTCGTGCCGAACTCCGCGCCGAGGTCGCGCAGCCTCTCGCCGTCCTCGTCGAGGAGCTCGGTCGGGAACGGGCCGGCGCCGACACGGGTGGTGTAGGCCTTGATCACGCCGATCACCCGGTCGATCCGCGTGGGGCCGATCCCTGCGCCGGCGCAGACTCCGCCGGCGGTCGGGTTGCTGGAGGTGACGAAGGGGTAGGTCCCGTGGTCGACGTCGAGCATCGTCGCCTGGGCGCCCTCGAACAGGACCGTCCTGCCCTCGTCGAGGGCGGAGTTCAGGACGCGGGAGGTGTCGGCGACATACGGCTCGAGCCGGCCGGCGTACTCGGCGATCTCCTCCATGATCGCGTCCACCTCGATGGCGCGGCGGTTGTAGACCTTCACGAGGAGGTGGTTCTTCTGCTCGAGCGCGGCCTCGATCTTCTGCCGCAGGATCTTCTCGTCGAAGATGTCCGCGACGCGGATGCCCATGCGGTTGATCTTGTCGGCGTACGTCGGACCGATGCCCCGGCCCGTCGTACCGATCTGGTTCTTGCCGAGGAAGCGCTCGGTGACCTTGTCGATCGTCGTGTGGTACGACGTGATCAGGTGCGCGTTGCTCGAGACCAGCAGGCGGCTGGTGTCCACACCGCGGGCGTCGAGGCCCTCGATCTCCTCGAGCAGCACGCGGGCGTCGACCACGACCCCGTTGCCGATGACCGGGGTGACACCCGGGGACAGGGTCCCGGACGGAAGCAGGTGGAGCGCGAACTTCTCACCGTCGATGACGATGGTGTGTCCGGCGTTGTTTCCGCCCTGGTAACGCACGCAATAATCGATCGACGAGCCGAGCTGGTCGGTCGCCTTGCCTTTGCCTTCATCGCCCCACTGGGCTCCGACGAGGACAATCGCGGGCATCGAGCACCCCTCTCGCTGGCCTTTGGTCAGTGCTGGGTCAGTTCCGGGCTCTGGCCAGACAAAACGAAGAGGCCCCGGCTGTGCAACAGCATCGGGGCTCTTGCGACACAACGTTAACAGAGGTCCACCGGGCCGCCGCGGTGTCCGGATTCTGGGAAGCCGCTGTAGGGTCCGCCCCGTGGACCCGCTGCTGCTGATCACCAACGCCGAGGCCGGCACGACCGACACCGAGAACGTCGAGAGGGCGCTCACGGTGCTCCGGGGCGCTGCCGACGTCGAGGTCTGTGCAACCTCCAACCCCGGCGAGCTCGACGGCGTGCTCCACCGCCGCGGCAGCCGACGGGTGGTGGTCGCCGGCGGGGACGGCAGCCTGCACGCCGTGGTCGCCGCGCTGCACCGGCGCCAGGAGCTCGCCGACGCCGTGCTCGGGCTGATCCCGCTCGGCACCGGCAACGACTTCGCGCGCGGGGCGGGGATCCCGCTCGACCCGGAGGAGGCCGCCGAGGTCGTGGTCAAGGGCGAGGTGCGACCGGTCGACCTGATCGTCGACTGCGTGGGCAACGTGGTCGTCAACAACGTGCACATCGGGGTCGGCGCACAGGCCAGCCGCAAGGCGCACAAGTGGAAGGGCAGGCTCGGCCGGCTGGGCATCGGCCGTCTGGGCTACCCCATCGGCGCGCTGCTCGCCGCGGTCAACCCTCCGTTCGTGCGGCTGCGGATCGAGGCCGACGGGGTGGAGGTCGCCGACTTCGCCCACCCGATCCTCATGGTCGCGATCGGCAACGGGCCCAACGTGGGCGGGGGCGCGGAGATCACCCCGGAGGCGAACCCCGAGGACGGCAAGATGGACCTGATGGTCTCGTTCGCGATCGGGCCGCTGGCCCGCCTGTCGTACGCCGCGACCTTCCGCAAGGGCGAGCACCCGGAGCGCGAGGACGTGAAGTACCTGCGAGCCTCGACCGTCTCGGTCACCGGCCAGCAGTTCTACTGCAGCGCCGACGGCGAGATCTACGGCCCCGAGCGCCATCGCACCTGGCGGGTCGAGGGCGGGGCGCTGCGGATGAGCCTGCCCCGCTGACCCGCGGGGCCGGCCGGGCCGGCTCAGAGCCAGCCGCGGCGGACCGCCTCCGCGCCCGCCTGGAAACGCGACTCGGCGCCGAGCTCCTCCATGAGCTCGGCGATCCGGCGGCGCACCGTGCGCAGGCTCACGCCGAGGGTGCGCGCGATGTGCTCGTCCTTGGCTCCCTGGGTCAGCTGGTGCAGCAGCAGCCGGCGCTGACCACCGGGGTCGTCCACGCCGGGATCCATGCCCGGCACGGCCATGCCGCGCTCCCAGACGTTCTCGAACAGCGACGCCAGCGCGCCCACGAGCGAGTGCTCGCGTACGACGAGCCGCCGCCCGGTGCTGCTCCCCCAGCGGTCGGACAGGAGGGCGGCGGTGCTGCCGAAGACCGAGACCCGCGAGGAGACGGTCGCGACGATCCGGACCTGTTCCCCCGCCTCCGCCCGGGAGCGGAGGGTGCGGGGCGCCTCCTCGAGCACCCGCGCGGGGTAGATCGCCCGCGACCGGCGACCGGACGAGACGAGCTCGCGCACCACCCCGTCGATCTCGGCGGCCACCGGGAGCCGCCACTGGTCGGGCCGGAACCACAGGAGGTCACCGGAGGACTCGTGAGCCAGGCTGCGGATCAGGTTCACCACGTCGCCGCCCTCCACCGCGTGCACGTCGACGGCACCCCCTCGCTGCTGGGGGGCGGTCAGGTGCTCGGTGATCAGGGTCGGCAGGAGGTTGCGGAGAGCGTCGACCTGCTCGCTCTCCCGGTGCATCCGCTCGGTCTCGCCGGCGATGAGCTGTCCGAGGACCTCCGCGGGAGGCTCGGCCCGCAGCACCTCACCGTCGAGGCGGACCAGGCCGAGGGCTGCGAACCGCTCCAGGACCTCGTCGAGCTCGGCCGACGTGAGGCCGGTGACCTCGGTCAGCCTTGCCCGCGTCTCGCCGGACGCACGCAGCATGCTGCGGTAGACCGGCTCGTCCCCCGGGTGTAGCCCGACGAGCCTCAATGGGGAGTTCGGTCCGTCCGCTTTGCCCGCCACCCTTGTCATCTTAATGCCAGTGGCAGGAAGCGGCCAGCCTCTCGTGCTTGCGCGCTGACAGACTTTCGCGTGGAAGCCCGGCCGAGGCTTCGGGGGACGAGCGCCTCGGTCGGAACTTTCACAGTCGGAGCGCCGGAATCGCAGCAGGGGACGATTCCGGCGCTCCGCCATGTCCGGCCGGGACGGAGTGGCAAGCGGTCAGGCGAGCAGCTCGTCGTAGGCCGTCGGGCTCGAGTCGCGGAGGAACTCCGAGCAGCGCTGCGCCTCGGAGGTCTCGCCGATCCGGTCGGCGGCCGTCGCCAGGGCCGCCAGGGCTCGCAGGAAGCCGCGGTTCGGCTCGTGCTCCCAGGGCACCGGCCCGTGGCCCTTCCAGCCGTTGCGGCGCAGCAGGTCCAGGCTGCGGTGGTAGCCGACCCGCGCGTAGGCGTAGGCCGTCACGTCGTCCACCGAGCCGTCCTCGAGTGCCGCCTCGGCCAGCGTCGCCCAGGCGGTCGGCGACTCGGGGTGGGAGCGAACCACCTCGGCGGCAGGGGTGCCCGCCGCGAGTGCTGCGCTCGCAGGGTCCTCGGGGAGGTGGGTCGGCGGAGGTCCGGCCATAAGGTCGTTGAACGTCATGCCGCCATTGTGCAGATCGGGTGGTCGCCGCATGCACGGCGACCACCCGGAGTGGCCTACTGGGAGACCGAGGTGCCTGCGCTGCGGAGGTTCTCGCACGCCTCGACGATGCGGGCGGCCATGCCCGCCTCCGCGGCCTTGCCCCACGCGCGGGGGTCGTACTGCTTCTTGTTGCCGACCTCGCCGTCGATCTTCAGGACGCCGTCGTAGTTCTGGAACATGTGCGCGGCCACGGGCCGGGTGAAGGCGTACTGGGTGTCGGTGTCGACGTTCATCTTCACCACGCCGTAGTCCACCGCCGCCGCGATCTCCTCGGCGAGGGAGCCGGAACCGCCGTGGAAGACCAGGTCGAACGGCCTGGACCCGGCGTCGAGACCGAGCTTCTCGCAGACCGCCTCCTGCGCGTGCTTGAGGATCTCCGGGCGCAGCTTCACGTGTCCCGGCTTGTAGGCGCCGTGCACGTTGCCGAAGGTGAGGGCGGTCATGTACCGACCCTTCTCGCCCGCACCGAGGGCCTCCACCGTCGCGAGGGCGTCCTCAGGCGTCGTGTAGAGCTTCTCGTTGATCTCGCCGACGATGCCGTCCTCCTCGCCGCCGACGACACCGACCTCGATCTCCAGGATGATCTTGGCAGCCGCGGCCTTCTCGAGCAGCTCCTGCGCGATCTGGAGGTTCTCGTCGAGGGGCACGGCGGAGCCGTCCCACATGTGCGACTGGAAGAGCGGGTCCTGCCCGTTCTTGACCCGCTCCACCGAGATGTCGAGCAGGGGACGGACGAACTTGTCGAGCTTGTCCTTGGGGCAGTGGTCGGTGTGGAGCGCGACGTTGACCGGGTAGCTCTTCGCGACCTCGGCGGCGAACGCCGCGAAGGCCACCGACCCGGTGACCATGTCCTTGACGCTCGGCCCGGAGAGGTACTCGGCGCCACCGGTGGAGATCTGGATGATCCCGTCGCTACCGGCGTCGGCGAAGCCCTTGAGGGCCGCGTTCAGGGTCTGCGAGGACGTCACGTTGATCGCCGGGTAGGCGAACGAGTCGCGCTTCGCCTTGTCGAGCATCTCTGCGTAGACCTCAGGGGTCGCGATGGGCATCGAGCTGGTCTCCTGTTTCAGACGGCGGGTCGATCGGGTCGGGGGTTTCCCGGCTCCCGACGCCACTCTAGAAGCCCCGCTGCCTCGGGGCGAGCCCCGTCCGCTCTCGTCAGCGTGGCTCGGTCCCGCCGGTCGGGTCGGCGGTCTCGCCGGAGGCCTGGTCGCCTGCCACCGGTTCGGCCGGGTCGGCGGACTGCTCGGCCGCCTCGTCGGACGTCTCCCGGCCGGGGGTGGCCAGGCGGAAGCGGCGGATCGCGAACCGGAAGAGGAGGTAGTAGACCGCTGCGTAGGCGAGGCCGATCGGCACCAGCCACAGCGGTTTGGTCGCAGTGGTGAAGTTCAGTGCGTAGTCGATGAACCCCGCGGAGAAGCCGAAGCCGTCCTTGATGCCGAGCGCGTTCACGAGCGCCAGCGAGGTACCCGTCAGGAACGCGTGGATCAGGTAGAGCGGCCAGGCCACGAAGAGGAAGGCGAACTCGAGCGGCTCGGTGACACCGGTGACGAAGGCGGTCAGCGCTCCGGAGAGCATCACGCCGCCGACGAAGGCCTTCCGCTCCGGTCGCGCCTCGTGGTAGATCGCGAGGGCCGCCGCCGGGAGCGCGAACATCATGATCGGGAAGAAACCGGTCATGAACGCGCCCGCGGCCGGGTCGCCGGCGAGGAACCGGGCGATGTCCCCGTGCACCACCTCGCCGCTCGGCAGTCTCGTACTGCCCGACGACGAACCAGGGGACGGAGTTGAGGATGTGGTGCAGCCCGAACGGGATGAGCAGCCGGTTCGCGAACCCGTAGACCCCGGCGCCGAGGATGCTGTTGGCCACCAGCCACTCGCCGAGGTGGGTCAGGCCGGTGTCGAACGCCGGGTACACGAACGACAGCGCGACCCCGAGCAACAGCGTGACCAGCGCGGTGATGATCGGGACGAACCTGCGGCCACCGAAGAAGGCGAGGTACGGCGGGAGCTTGATCCGGTAGTACCGCTGCCACAGCAGCGCCGTGGTGACGCCCACGAGGATGCCCCCGAAGACGCCGTACTGCACCGTCGCGCCGTCGGCCATGTGAGGGTCGGAGAGGACGTAGGGCGACATGGCGTCCTCGACGGCGGTGAACACCAGGTAGCCGACCACCGCTGCCAGGGCGGTGGAGCCGTCGGACTTGCGGGCGAAGCCGACGGCCACGCCCACCGCGAAGATCAGGCCGAGGTTGGTGAACAGGGCCCCGCCGGCGGCGGCGAGCACGGCGGCCACCGGCTCGAGCCAGGGCCAGTGCGTGGCCAGAGCGAGCCCGGTGTCCCCGGCACCGAGCATGTCGGGCTGACCCAGCCGGAAGAGCAGGGCGGCGACCGGGAGCGCGGCGATCGGGAGCATGAGGCTGCGCCCGAGCCGTTGGAGCACGCCGAGCCCGGTGCGGCGCCGCAGGCGTCTCCTGCGCTCGCGCCTGCATGGGCTGTCCCCCGCTCATCGTCCTCCCTCGACGTCTGGTCCCCTGAACGGTCTGCGACGCGGGCACCCGATGTCAAGCAGGTCGCGTGCCTACGAGACGGCGCCGCTCCCCTTGCCATCGATGGTTGAATGCCTTCATGAGCCAAGCAGAGCAGATCGTCGCAGGTCTGGGCGGTCGGGCCAACATCGTCGAGGTGGAGGCCTGCATCACCCGGCTCCGTACGGAGCTTGCGGACAGCTCGCTCGTGAACGAGCAGACGCTCAAGGACGCCGGGGTGCACGGGGTGATGCGCGCGGGCGCCGTGGTCCAGGTGGTGGTCGGTCCGCAGGCCGACATCCTGGCCGGCGACATCGAAGAACTGCTCTGATGCTGCGGGTCGTCTCACCCGTCGCAGGTCACAGCCTCGCAGTGAGCGACATCCCGGACCCGGTCTTCGCCAGGGGGCTCGTCGGTCCGGGCACCGCGATCCGCCCGCGCGGCGGGCGGCAGGTCGCGGTGGCGCCCGTGTCCGGAGTCCTGGCCAAGCTGCATCCGCATGCCTACCTCGTCGTCAGCGACGCCGGCAACGGCGTGCTCGTGCACCTCGGGATCGACACCGTGCACATGCAGGGCGAGTGCTTCGAGCTCCTGGCGCGCGAGGGCGAGCATGTCGAGGCGCGGGACGAGATCGTCGCCTGGGACCCCTCGCAGGTCGAGCAGGTCGGGTCGCTCGCCGGTCTGTGCGGTCGTCGTACTCGACTGCGACCCCACCACCGTCAAGCAGCGAGGCGCTCGACGTCGACGTCGAGCGCGGGGACCTGCTCTTCGAGGTGGACTGCTAGCTAGTCGCGCCAGGACTCGGCGGCGCCGAGGTCGGCGTGCCGGCGGACCCAGGTGTGCATCGCGATCGCGGCCGCCGCCGAGGCGTTGATCGAGCGGGTCGAGCCGAACTGCGTGATGGAGAACGTCCCGTCGCAGGCCTCCCGCGCCGCATCGGACAGGCCCGGGCCCTCCTGGCCGAACAGCAGGCAGCAGCGCCGCGGCAGCTCCAGGGTCTCGATCGGCTGCGAGCCCGGGAGGTTGTCGATGCCGAGCAGCACCACGCCGCGCTCGTGCAGGTACGCCTCGAGCTCCGCCGCACTCTCGTGGTGCCGGATGTGCTGGTAGCGGTCGGTCACCATCGCCCCACGACGGTTCCAGCGACGGTTGCCGACGATGTGCACCTCCTCGGCGAGGAACGCGTTCGCGGTGCGGACGATCGTGCCGATGTTGAAGTCGTGCTGCCAGTTCTCGATGGCGACGTGGAAGTCGTGCCGCCGGGTGTCGAGGTCGGCGACGATCGCCTCCATCGTCCAGTAGCGGTACCTGTCGACGACGTTGCGCCGGTCCCCCTCGGCGAGCAGGCGCTCGTCGTACTGCTCACCGGTGGGCCACTCGCCCTCCCACGGGCCGACGCCGACCTCGGCCGGCCCGTGCGGCATCGGGTCGTAGGGAGCGCGCCGCTCGAGGTTGTCTGACACGGCTCGATGCTAGGTGGGGTCGTTCAGGGTTCGCCGGTTAGGGTGCTCGGGTGATCGACCTGCTCGCTTCCGCACCGTTGCTGCTCGGCCTGGACTGGATGGACCCCGAGTGGCTCCTCGAGCAGTTCGGCGGGACCATGTTCTGGGTCAGCGTGTTCATCGTCTTCGCCGAGTGCGGGCTGCTCTTCCCGATCCTGCCCGGCGACTCGCTGCTGTTCAGCGTCGGCCTCTTCGTCCACCGTGCGGAGGCCGGCGAGCCCGGCATCTCGGTGGGCATCGTCGCCGCGTGCGCCATCCTCACAGTCGCCGCGTTCGCCGGCAACGTCGTGGGCTACGAGATCGGCCGCGCCATCGGTGAGCCGCTCCGCGAGCGGGACGGCCGGTTCATCAAGAAGCGCTACTTCGACCAGACGCACGCGTTCTTCGACAGGTACGGCGCCCGCGCGCTCGTGCTCGGACGCTTCGTGCCGATCGTGCGCACCTTCATCACCGTGGTCGCCGGCGTCGGCCGGATGGACCGCCGGCACTTCTTCACCTGGTCCGCCGTGGGCGCCGCGCTGTGGGCGACCGGCCTCACGCTGCTCGGGTACTTCCTCGGCGGGATCGACTTCCTCCAGCACAACATCGAGGCGGCCGTCCTGGTGATCGTCGCGGTGTCGGTGCTGCCCATGGTCGTGGAGTACCTCCGGCACCGCCGCCGGACCCCGGTGGGCGACGACACCGCCGGCTGAGCCGGCCTGCTCATCCGGTCAGGACGGAGTCTCGGACACGGCGTCCAGCTCGGCCTTCGTGAGCACTGCGCGCACCTCGAGGCCGACGTCGGCGAGCGGGTTCTCACCCTCCGGGCTGCGGTCGATGGCACAGACCACGACCTCGACCGTGGCTCCCGCGTCACGCAGCGCACGCGTGGCGTCGCGCACCGCGCCGCCGGTCGTGATCACGTCCTCGACCAGGGTCACGCGCCGCCCGGCGACGTCGGGCCCCTCCGCGAGCTTGCAGGTGCCGTACTCCTTGGCCTTCTTGCGCACGAAGAGCGCCGGCAGTGCCGTCCGGCTGCTCAGCACCGTCACGATCGGCACCCCACCGAGCTCCAGTCCGCCCAGCAGCTCCGTGTCCTCCGGCACGAGGTCGAGCATCCGGTCGACCACCCGGGCCAGAAGCCTCGGGTCGGACTCGAACAGGTACTTGTCGAAGTACTCGGTCGCCACCTGGCCGGAACGCAGCGTGAACTCGCCGGTCAGCCGGCAGCAGGCATCGATGTCGCGCGCAAGGGTGTCACTCATGGTCCGCGACTCTAGCCAGCCGTGCCGGAGTCCTTCTTCTCGGTGTCGACGAGGTGCCCGAAGGCGATCATCCGGTTGTCGGTGTGGAAGAGCTCCGAGCAGGTGGTCAGGGTGATCAGCTTCTGGCCAGGGCGCTGCTCCGGCTGGACGCCGCCTCCGGGGTTGGTCGGCAGCGGGTCGATCACCCAGATGTCGCGGAAGGTGACGACGAGGTCGTTGGGGTTGGTGTCGAGCTCGTAGGTGTAGACCGCGTCGCGGGTCTCGACGATCACCTGGTCGCCCGGCCGGAGGTCGGGCATGTCCCGGAGCGGCTCGCCGTGGGTGACCCGGTGGGCGGCGAGGGCGTAGTTGCCGCGCTTGCCCGGGTCGGCGGTGTCCGGGAAGTGCCCGTAGCCGGAGGAGAGCTCGTCGCCGCCGATCCCTTCGAGCACGGGCACGACGTAGTCCTTGCCGAAGGCGGGGATCCGGATCAGCGCGGACGCGTCACCGAGGGGCACGTCGGCCTCCGCGGCGGGCGCACGTTCGACGGTCTCCTCCGGCGCCTGCGCCCACCTGTCGGTCAGGTCGTCGACGATGCGCTCCTGCGTCTGCCTCGCGATGATGTTCGTCCCGTAGAACTGCCAGGCGACGTAGCCGAGCATGCTCAGGCCCGCCAGGACGAAGACGATCCCCACCCAGAACGCCACCCCGCGGCCGGCGCGATGCCGCCGCGACTTTCGCGGTCTCCGCGGAGGCGTGCCCCCGGGCTCGCCCTCGGCGGAGGTGGCGGCGGTCGTACCGGTGTCCTGGCTCACCGCTCCATCATGGCTGATGGCCCCCACTACAGTCGCAGGTATGGCACCAACCGACCCAGACCATCGGATGGCCGACCGGCTGCGAGGCATCCCGGGCACGATCTTCTCGGAGATGTCCGCGCTGGCCGTGCGCACCGGCGCCCTGAACCTCGGCCAGGGCTTCCCCGACCACGACGGCCCGGACTCCGTCGTGGAGGCGGCGGTGACGGCGCTGCGCGGCGGGCGCAACCAGTACGCCCCGGGCATCGGCGTCCCCGAGCTGCGGGAGGCGGTCGCCGCGCACCAGGGGCGCCACTACGACCTCGACCTCGACCCCGCTCGCCAGGTGCTGGTCACCGCCGGCGCGACCGAGGGGATCGCCGCGGCGCTCCTGGCGCTCGTGGACCCCGGCGACGAGGTGGTCGTGCTCGAGCCGTTCTACGACTCCTACACCGCCTGCATCCAGATGGCCGGCGGGGTGCGGAAGCCGGTCACCCTGCGTGCTCCGGACTTCCGGCTCGACGTCGAGGCGCTGCGTGCCGCGGTGAGCGAGCGGACGACCGTGCTCCTCCTCAACTCCCCGCACAACCCGACCGGCGCCGTGCTGACCCGCGCCGAGCTGGAGGCCGTCGCCGACGTCGCGCGGGAGCACGACCTGGTGGTGATCACCGACGAGGTCTACGAGCACCTCGTGTACGACGACCGCGAGCACGTCCCGCTGCAGACGCTGCCGGGGATGTTCGAGCGGACGATCGCACTCTCGAGCGCGGGCAAGACGTTCTCGTTCACCGGGTGGAAGATCGGCTGGGCGACCGGGCCGGAGCCGCTCGTGCGCACCGTCGAGGCCGCGAAGCAGTGGCTCACCTTCAGCAACGGCGCACCCCTGCAGCCCGCGATCGCGCACGCGCTCGACGCCGAGTCGGACTACTACGTCGGGCTCGCGAAGGAGCTCCAGGCCAAGCGCGACAGCCTGTGCGAGGGCCTTCGCCGGCTGGACATGGACGTCTACGTCCCCGAGGGCACCTACTTCGTGACCACCGACGTGCGGCGGTACGGCTACCGCGACGGTCTGGAGTTCTGCAAGGCCCTTCCCTCGAAGGCCGGCGTGGTCGCCATCCCTTCGCAGGTGTTCTACGACGACGCCGACGAGGGCCGCCACAAGGTGCGGTGGGCGTTCTGCAAGGACCAGGGCGTGCTCGACGAGGGCATCCGCCGTCTGGTGGAGTCAGACCTGCACGCCTGAGCTCCCGGGAGCGCCCGCGACCCGGGTCAGCAGGCGACGCTCAGGTCACCAGACGTTCGACGGGGGCTCGTCCTTGCCGCGACCACGTGAGGGCTCCTGGGAGTCCTGCTGCTGCGGGCTGCTGGGGCTGCTGCGGCTGACCGGGGTACGGCGGCGGCGCGGCGCCGTACTGCTGCGGCGGCTGCTGCGGCTGCTGCGGCTGCTGCGGCTGCTGCGGCTGCTGACCGTAGGGCTGGAACGCTCCGGGGAAGGCCTGGACGCCGGTGCGACGGGCGTACCACTCGTTCGCACCACCCACGAACAGCAGGGCGATGACTGCGCCGGAGCCGAAGGTGTGCAGCAGGCCGACCGGGAAGGTCAGCAGGCTGAACAGCGCGGTCACCGCCGAGGAGACCACCAACGTGATGCGGGCCCAGTTCGCCCGTCGGTAGGCGAAGAAGGCGAGCACGATCGCGGCGAGCGACCAGAAGGCGCCGATGGCGACGAAGACCCACACGGCCGCGATGAGCTGGTCGATCGTGTAGCCGTCGAGCTGACCCTGGATGTTCGGGTCCTGCTCGACCTGGCGGACCAGGTCCTGACCGCCGACGGCCGAGGGCGAGGCCGGTCAGGGTCAGGCCGAGGAGCGTGAGTCCGGAGAGTGCCCACGTGACCCAGGCCGCGACGGTGATGGTCGTGGGGCGCTTCTCCGGGTCACGGGGAGGCTGAGGCGCCCCGTAGTACGGCTGGGCGTACTGCTGCGGGTAGCCGCCGTAAGGCTGCTGCTGGCCGTAGGGCGGCTGCTGACCGTAGGGTGCTGCTGGCCGTAGGGCGCCTGCTGCCCGTACGCCGGCGGGTAGCCACCCTGCGGGTAGGACGGGCCGGCCGGGCCGCCCTGTCCCTGCTGGGACCCGAAGCCCTGGGTGGGCGGCGGGAGCGGGCGCCCCGTCGTGTCGTCGGGCATCCTCGGCCACGGCGCGGTCTCGTCACCGCTCGTGGGCCGACCGCCACCGGCCCCGGGGCCTTCGGGCTGCTCGTTCGGTGGCTGGTTCTCTGAGGACAAGAGGTTGCCTTCCAGTCCGTAGCGGGGAGTCTGCCCGCCGAAGGTACCGCTCTGAGAACCGGTCCGGGAGTTCGCCTCGGTGGCCGGGACGCCGTTGAACCAGTCGCGCGCAGGCTTGGTCCAGAGCGAGATCGCCGCGAAGGCGATCATCACCGGCAGGAAGCCTCCGGAGACCGGAGCGTCGGGGATGGCCGCGGCCGTGGCGAGCGTGAGAACCAGCGCGGCCGCCGCGACCGTGAGGCCCACGCGCGCGGCCTTGTGGCGCTGCAGCACGTAGATCGCGAGCACTGCCGCTGCCGCGGCCGCCGCACCGCTGACCAGCATGAGCACGCGCAGGAACTCGACGACCTGCGCGATGTCGAGGCCGAGGCCGCTGCCGGGCTGGGTGGAGAGGAACTCGGTGATGCTCTCGCGGAACTCGACGGTCCGCAGCCGGGAGACCGAGTCGAACAGTGTCACCACGAGCAGCAGGGAGCCCACGAGCGCCATCCAGGCGGACATCGTCACCTGGCTGGGGCGCACGAGCTTGCTCTTCTCAGTCATGGGGCCATTGCATCACGAGCGACCAACCTCGGCGGAATGGGCAGAGCGCAGGGACAGCCCCTCGCCCGACGCGTCCACGTCGACGACGACCTCGCTGCCGTCGAGCACCTCGCCCGCGAGCAGCATCCTGGCCAGCGGGTCGCCGATCGCGGTCTGCACGAGCCGGCGCAGTGGCCGGGCGCCGTACGCCGGGTCGTAGCCGGTGAGGCTCAGCCAGTCGTGAGCCGCCGGGGTCACGGTGACGGTGATCCGGCGGACCGCGAGACGCTTGTTCAGCTCGGCGACCTGCAGGTCGACGATGTGGGACAGCTGGTCCGTGGTCAGCGCGTCGAACATCACGATCTCGTCGAGACGGTTCAAGAACTCCGGCTTGAACGACTGCCGGACCACGGCCATGACCGAGTCGCGCTTCTTCTCCTCGTCGACGGTCGGGTCCACCAGGTAGTGCGACCCGAGGTTCGAGGTGAGGATCAGCAGGGTGTTGCGGAAGTCGACCGTGCGACCCTGGCCGTCGGTCAGCCGCCCGTCGTCGAGCACCTGGAGCAGGATGTCGAAGACCTCGGGGTGGGCCTTCTCGACCTCGTCGAGGAGCACGACGGAGTAGGGCCGGCGGCGCACCGCCTCGGTGAGCTGGCCGCCCTCCTCGTAGCCGACGTAGCCGGGCGGAGCGCCCACGAGGCGCGCGACGCTGTGCTTCTCGCTGTACTCGCTCATGTCGATGCGGACGATCGCCCGCTCGTCGTCGAAGAGGAAGTCGGCGAGCGACTTGGCCAGCTCGGTCTTGCCGACGCCGGTGGGGCCGAGGAAGAGGAACGAGCCCGTGGGCCGGTTCGGGTCCGAGATGCCCGCGCGTGAACGGCGAACCGCGTCGGACACCGCCGCGACCGCGGACGTCTGGCCGATCAGGCGCTTGCCGAGGACCTCCTCCATGTGGAGCAGCTTGGCGGTCTCCCCCTCCAGCAGACGGCCGGTCGGGATGCCGGTCCAGGCCTCGACGACCTCGGCGATCTCCTCGGGTCCGACGGCCTCCCGGACCATGGGGTTCTCGATCACCTCCGCGTCCTCGGCGGCCTCGATCTGCTTCTCCAGCGCCGGGATCTGGCCGTAGAGGATCTCGCTGGCCTTCGCCAGGTCGCCCTCTCGCTGGAACCGGTCCGCCTCGCTCCGCAGCGCGTCGATCTGCTTGCGCAGCTCGCCCGAGCCTTCGAGCGCGGTCTTCTCGCGCTCCCAGCGCGCCTCGAGGCCACGGAGCTCCTCCTCCCGGTCGGCCATCTCGGCACGCAGCTTCTCGAGCCGGTCCTTCGACGCCACGTCGGTCTCGCGCTCGAGGGCGAGCTCCTCCATCTTCATCCGGTCGACGGCGCGACGGAGCTCGTCGACCTCGACCGGGGAGGACTCGATCTCCATGCGCAGCCGGGAGGCCGCCTCGTCGACGAGGTCGATCGCCTTGTCGGGCAGCTGCCGGCCGGTGATGTAGCGGTCGGAGAGCATCGCGGCCGCGACGAGCGCCTGGTCGGTGATCTTCACGCCGTGGTGCGCTTCGTACTTCTCCTGGAGGCCGCGCAGGATCGCGACGGTGTCCTCCACCGACGGCTCGCCCACGAAGACCTGCTGGAAGCGCCGCTCGAGGGCGGGGTCCTTCTCGATGCGCTCGCGGTACTCGTCGAGGGTGGTGGCACCGATCATCCGCAGCTCGCCGCGGGCCAGCATCGGCTTGAGCATGTTGCCCGCGTCCATCGCGGAGTCCCCGCCCGCACCTGCGCCCACGACGGTGTGCAGCTCGTCGATGAACGTGATGATCTGGCCCTCGGAGTCCTTGATCTCCTGCAGGACCGCCTTGAGGCGCTCCTCGAACTCGCCGCGGTACTTCGCGCCCGCGACCATCGCGCTGAGGTCGAGGCTCAGCACACGCCGGCCCTTGAGCGAGTCGGGGACGTCGCCGTCGACGACACGCTGGGCCAGCCCCTCGACGACCGCGGTCTTGCCGACTCCGGGCTCGCCGATCAGCACCGGGTTGTTCTTGGTGCGCCGCGAGAGCACCTGCACCACGCGGCGGATCTCGGAGTCGCGGCCGATGACCGGGTCGAGCTTGCCCTCCGCAGCCCGGTCGGTGAGGTCCACGGCGTACTTCTCGAGCGCCTGGTAGGTCGCCTCGGGGTCCTGGCTGGTGACCCGCCGGTTGCCGCGCACGCTGGTGAGAGCCGCCTGCAGCGCCTCGGGCGTCGCGCCCGCCTCGACGAGCACGCTCCGCACCGGCGACTCGACGGTCGCGGCGGCGATCAGCAGGTGCTCGGTGGAGGTGTACTCGTCCTTCATCTCCGCGGCGATGTCGCCGGCCTTGCTCAGGATCTGCAGGGCGGCACGGGAGTACGACGGTGCGCCGACCGTCGTACCGGAGGCTGCCGGAAGCTTCTTCAGCTCGGCCTCCAGGCCGGAGATCACCTGCTGGGGCTGCACCCCGGCTGCCTCGAAGAGCGGACGCGCGATGCCCTCGGGCTGCGCCAGCAGCGCCGCGAGGAGGTGGACCGCCTCGACCTGGGCGTGGCCCGCGGAGTTCGCCGTGGAGATGGCGGTGCTGATGGCCTCTTGACTTCGGGTGGTGAACTTCGATGCGTCCATGCGGGATGCCCCCTCTTGGTGTCTCAGATGCGTCCGCGGCGCCAGATGGTCACTGCGTGACCGGCCGGGCGGACCGCGGGAAGGTTCTGGGTCTGTGCCTGCCGCTGGGCCTCGGTGATGGTCTTCTGCAGGGCGTACTGCGTCGCGGTGAGCTCGTCCTCGAGCTCGGCGACGCGCATGCGCAGCGCGGTCACCTGGTTCTCGAGGTCGAGGATCCGCTTGACCCCCTCGAGCCCGATGCCCGACGCGGTCAGCTCGGCGACCTCTCGCAGCATCTCGATGTCGCGCCACGAGTAGCGCCGGCCGCCGCCACCGGTCCGGCCGGGACTCACGAGGCCGATCCGGTCGTAGGCGCGGAGGGTCTGCGGGTGCAGGCCGGTGAGCTCGGCGGCGACCGAGATGACGTACACCGGGACGTCAGGGCCGGGAGCCTCCACCCTCCGCGGCCCGGCGGAGCGGGGCACGCGCGGGGTGGTGGGTCGCTGGGGTGTGGTCATCGGGCACCTCCGGCGAAGAGGTTCGCGCGAAGGTCACTCCCCGCGGTCGCCTCGCGGAAGGCCTGGACGGCCTCCTTGGCCTGCTCGTTGAGCGCGGCCGGGACGTGGACCTCGACGGTGACGAGCAGGTCACCGCGGTGTCCGTCCTTGCGCTGCACGCCCTTGCCGCGGACCCGGAAGGTGCGGCCGTTCGGGGTCCCGGCAGGGATCTTCACCGTCACCGGCGCCCCGTTGAGGGTGGGGACCTTGATCTCCCCGCCGAGGGCCGCCTCGTCGAAGCTGACCGGGACGGTGACGGTGAGGTTGTCGCCCTTGCGCCCGAAGACCGGGTGCGACGAGACCTTCACGTTGACGTACAGGTCGCCGGCCGGGCCACCTTGCTCGCCGCTGGCCCCCTTGCCACGCAGCCGGATCCGCTGGCCGTCCTTGACGCCGGCGGGGATGCGCGCCTGGATCGTGCGCGAGGACTTGCCCCGGCCGGAGCCGTGGCAGGTCGGGCACGGGTCGTCGACGACGAGGCCACGACCGCGGCAGGCCGGGCAGGTCTCGTTCATCGTGAAGGCGCCGCCCACGGAGGCCGCGTGCATGCCGACGCCGTCGCACTCGGGACAGACCCTGGGGACCGTTCCGGAGCGGGCGCCGGTGCCGTTGCAGTCCGGGCAGGCCGCGTCCGAGGAGAGCCGCAGCGAGACGGTCACGCCCTCGGTCGAGTCGAGGAAGCTGATCGTCGCGTCGGTCTCGATGTCCGCGCCCCGGCGGGGGGCGGCCTGCTGTCGCGCGCGTCCACCGCCGAACATCGTGCCGAAGATGTCGCTGAAGCCGCCGCCTCCGCCGCCGCCCTGGCCGCCGAGGAAGTCGCTCATGTCGAACGGCTGCGAGCCACCGGCCCCGCCGGGCCGGCCCGTGGTGAAGGGCCCGAATCCGCCGCCGTAGGTGCGAAGGTCGTCGTACTTCTTGCGCTTCTCCGCGTCACCCACGACGTCGTAGGCCTCGGCGATCTGCTTGAAGCGATCCTCCGCGACCTTGTCGCCGGGGTGGGAGTCCGGATGGTTGGCGCGCGCAAGCTTGCGGTACGCCTTCTTGATCTCGTCCGCGGATGCGTCCTTGGAGACGCCGAGCACCTTGTAGAAGTCCTTGGTCGCCCAGTCAGCACTGGTCATGCGCGCACCTCCCCTCCGGTCACCTGGGTGTCACTGGTCTTCGTTCTCGCCTGCCGGCTGTCGTGGCCTCCGGCTCGGGGTCCACCACGGTCACTCGCGCCGGGCGGACGACCCGCTCACCGATGCGGTAGCCGGCGTGCACGATGTTCTGGCAGGTCGTGGTGGTCACGTCCGGCGAGTGCGAGTGCATCAGCGCCTCGTGGAGGTTCGGGTCGAACTCGTCGCCGGGCTCGCCGAACTTCTCCAGGCCGAGGCTCGCGACGATGCGCTCGAGCGAGTCGGCGACCGCCTTGAAGCCGCCTTCGACCTCACCGTGCTCGCGGGCCCGGTCGATGTCGTCGAGCACCGGCAGCATGGCCGACAGCACCGCGAACGTCGCGTTCTGCTTGACCAGCTCCCGGTCGCGGTCGACCCGGCGCTTGTAGTTGACGTACTCCGCCTGGAGCCGCTGCAGGTCCCCGGTCAGCGACGCGACGTCCTCCTGGGCCTTGGCCAGGTCGTCGACGAGCTCGTTGTTGTCCACCGTGCCCTCCTGGGCCTCGGTCTCGCTCATCGTCTCGCCTCCATTCTGGGCGGTCGGGGCCGCGCCGGCCTGGGTGCCGGCCTCGGCCTCTCCCGCCGCTGCGTCACCGGCCGGCCCCTCGGGGCCGAGGGGTGCAGTCTCCTGCGGCCCCTCGGTCCCGGTGGTGTCCGTGCCGGTCGTGCTCTCGTGCTGGTGGTCAGCAGAGGTCACTTGTTCTCACCCTCGGCGCCGTCGTTGTCCTCGTCGACGATCTCGGCGTCCACGACGTCCTCGTCGGAGTCGCCGGTGCCCGTCGTACCGCCGGCAGCGGCGGCCTCGGACTCACCGGCGGCGTACATCGCCGCGCCCATCTTCTGGCTGGACTCGCCCAGCTTGGCGACGGCCGCCTCGAGGGTGTCCTTCTCGGCGTTCTCGTCCTCGAGCAGCTTCTTGAGCGCCTCGACGTCGGCCTCGACCTCGGTCTTGACCTCCGCCGGCACCTTCTCGCCGTTCTCGGAGAGGAACTTCTCCGTGGTGTACACGAGGCTGTCGGCCTGGTTGCGGGTCTCGACGGCCTCGCGACGCTTGCGGTCCTCCTCGGCGTACTGCTCGGCGTCCTTGATCATCTTGTCGATGTCTTCCTTCGACAGGGCCGAGCCGCCGGTGATCGTCATCGACTGCTCGTGGCCGGTGCCGCGGTCCTTGGCGGACACGTGCACGATGCCGTTGGCGTCGATGTCGAAGGTGACCTCGATCTGCGGGACCCCGCGCGGAGCCGGCGGGAGTCCGGTCAGCTCGAAGTTGCCGAGCGGCTGGTTCTGGGCCGCCATCTGACGCTCACCCTGGTAGACCTGGATCTGCACCGAGGGCTGGTTGTCGTCGGCGGTCGTGAAGACCTCGGAACGCTTGGTCGGGATCGTGGTGTTGCGCTCGATCAGCTTGGTCATCACGCCACCCTTGGTCTCGATGCCGAGGGAGAGCGGCGTGACGTCGAGGAGAAGGACGTCCTTGACCTCGCCCTTGAGCACGCCGGCCTGCAGGGCCGCGCCGACGGCGACGACCTCGTCAGGGTTCACGCCCTTGTTGGGCTCCTTGCCGCCGAGCAGCTGCTTGACCTGCTCGGTGACGGCCGGCATCCGGGTCGAGCCGCCGACCATGATCACGTGGTCGATCTTGGAGATGTCCTGGCCGGCGTCCTTGAGCACCTGCTGCACGGGCGACTTGGTGCGCTCGAGCAGGTCGGCGGTGATCTTCTGGAACTCCGACCGGGTCAGCCGCTCCTCGAAGTGCAGCGGGCCGGACTCGCCGTGGGTGATGTAGGGCAGGTGGACCGTGGTCTCGCTCGAGGCGGAGAGCTCGATCTTCGCCTTCTCGGCAGCCTCCTGGAGACGCTGACGGGCGATCTTGTCCGCGCCGAGGTCGACGTTGTTGCTGTCCTTGAACTTCTTGACCATCCACTCGACGATCCGGTTGTCCCAGTCGTCGCCACCGAGGTGGTTGTCGCCGGAGGTCGCCTTGACCTCGACCACGCCGTCGCCGATCTCGAGCAGGGAGACGTCGAAGGTGCCGCCGCCGAGGTCGAAGACCAGGATGGTCTGGTCGTGCTCCTTGTCGAGGCCGTAGGCGAGCGCCGCCGCCGTCGGCTCGTTGACGATGCGCGAGACGTTGAGGCCCGCGATCTCGCCGGCCTCCTTGGTGGCCTGGCGCTGGGCGTCGGAGAAGTACGCCGGGACCGTGATCACGGCGTCGGTGACGGTCTCACCGAGGTAGGACTCGGCGTCCCGCTTGAGCTTCTGGAGCACGAACGCCGAGATCTGCTGCGGCGTGAACTCCTTGTCGTCGATCTTGGTCTTCCAGTCGGTGCCCATGTGGCGCTTCACGGACCGGATGGTGCGGTCCACGTTGGTGACGGCCTGACGCTTGGCCACCTCGCCGACGAGCACCTCGCCGTTCTTGGCGAAGGCGACCACGGACGGCGTGGTCCGGGCACCCTCTGCGTTTGCGATGACGGTGGGCTCGCCACCTTCGAGTACGGAGACGACGGAGTTCGTCGTGCCCAGGTCGATGCCGACCGCGCGTGCCATGTTCCTACCTCCACGGATCTCTCCCGCCGCGGTGGCGGGGGTGTGCTTCTTCGTCTGCTGGGGACGAGGGTCAGGAGACCCCCGTGAATGCCGAGTGTGGCAAAGAACTTGAGTGGACTCAACTCAACTTCTGTCATAGGTGGAAACGCAGGCGCCCTGCGCCCTGTTCCCGGGCCGGGCGCACGACGGATGTGGTCTCGGTCACGGCCGGGTGCGGCCGCGCTCCAGGTGCGGGAAGGTACGCCGGAAGAGGTCGACGGCAGGGCCGAGCAGCAGGAAGACGAGCACGGTGGCCGGCCCGACCGCCGCCCCGAGCAGCCACCCGGCCAGCGCGCCACCGCCCTGCACGAGGTTGTAGCTCCACCTGAACGGGATCGGCGGGTCCCACGCGAGCGCCATCGCCTCAGCCGGGCCCGCCCCGGTGGCGCTGGCCAGGTACGCGGCGACCCCGACCGTGATCAGCACCAGGGCGGGGACCAGGAGCGCCGTGCGAACCCCTGTCGAGGAGACGTCGGGGACGGCGACCATGACCGCCGAGATGACGACACCGACCAGGAACCACTGCACGAGCGTGCCCGGGCCGGGCCTCGTGCCGCGCACCCACGCCAGGCCGATGAACGCGGCGCCGACCAGGATGTTGAGCTGCCAGAACTCCACCCCCGTGGAGATCGCCAGGCCGTTGACGAGGGTCGAGTAGCCGTCCGAGCCGAGCGAGGCCTCCAGCAGCAGTGCCACACCGACGCCGAGGACGACGCAGGCGAGGACCAGCTGGACGTACCTGACCAGCCCCCCGCGAGGCGCGCTCGCGTCGGCGTCGCGGATCACGGGAGCTCCTTCGTGGTCAGCGGACCGTCACCGTGACGGGGTTGGACTTCTTGCCCGTGGCGCGGTCCTCGACACGGAACTTGTTGACCCCGGACTGGCCGGTCATGACGTAGGTCGTGAACGTGCCACCGCTGACCGTGGCCGAGCTGGGGAAGTCGGTCCACCCGCCGGAGAAGCGCTGCACCTGCAACGAGGCACCCTCACCACGGGGATAGGTGCCGGAGAGGTAGATCTGCTCCATCGGGGAGACCTCGTTGGGGCTGGCGGAGAGGCTGATCACCGAGGGCGGCGGCTTCCGCTTCGCCTTCTTCTCCGGCGTGGGCGTCCCGGACTCCGGGGTCGGGCTCGCCGACTCGGACTCCCGCGGGTCCACGCCGCCGTTCAGGTCGGCGAGGGTGGTCCCCTCGTCGTCGTCCTCAGCGGTCTGGGTGTGCTCGGGGATGTAGAGGCTGGGCTCCGCCGTCGCCTCGGAGTCCGCTCCCCCGAGCCCGGTGATGTTGACCGCGCCCAGCGCCACGAGGCTGATCACACTGCCGACGAGAAGGGCCACACCGAGCAGCGCACCGACCCCCAGCAGCAGGGACCGGTACGGAGATTCGTCGTCGTCCGCGGCCACGCCTCCACCCTAGGCGGCCGGACCAGCCCAGTCGAAGCCGCTGCCGCGAGACGTGACCGATCTGACGCGGCGAGGAGCGCCGACCCTGGACCAGAACTGGAACACGTTCTAGGCTGGGCCGACCGTTCCTCACTGCCCGGGAGTCAGTCCATGCGATTCACCTACGCCGAGGCCATGACCCAGGCGGAGTACTACCTCCCGCTCGCCCGGGCCGCCGAAGCCGCCGGCTACGACACGATGACCGTCGCCGACTCCCTGATCTACCCCAAGGAGTCGGACGCGACCTACCCCTACACCGACGACGGCAACCGCGAGTTCCTCGAGGACAAGGAGTTCATCGAGACGTTCACGCTCGTGGCCGCCATGGGGGCGGTGACCGAGCGGATCCGGTTCACGCCGTTCGTGCTCAAGCTGCCGGTCCGTCCCCCGGTGCTCGTGGCCAAGCAGGCGAGCTCGGTCGCGTTCCTCACCGGGAACCGGCTCGGCCTCGGGGTCGGCCTCAGCCCGTGGCCGGAGGACTTCGTCGCGATGGGCGTGCCGTGGAAGGGTCGCGGCAAGCGCATGGACGAGGCGATCGACATCGTCCGCGGCCTGACCTCGCGGCGGCTGGTTCGAGTACCACGGCGAGGTCTACGACGTCCCGGCGATGAAGATGACGCCCGGCCCCCACCGAGCCGATCCCGATCCTCGTCGGCGGCCACAGCGAGGCGGCGCTGCGCCGGGCGGTACGCCGCGGGGACGGCTGGATGCACGCGGGCGGCGACGCCGAGGAGCTCGACCTGCTGCTCGACAAGCTCGCCAAGCTCCGCGCGGCAGAGGGCGTGTCGGACGAAGCCGTTCGAGATCCACGTGATCTCGATGGACGCCTACTCCCCCGACGGCATCAAGCGCCTCGAGGACAAGGGCGTCACCGACGTGATCGTCGGCTTCCGGGTGCCCTACGTGATGGGGCCCGACACCGAGCCGCTGACGAAGAAGGTCGAGCACCTCGAGCGGTTCGCCGAGTCGGTCATCGCGAAGGTCCGCCCGTGAGCCGCGATCTGACGAGACCTTTCAGCGAGGCGGTCGCGGAGGCGGAGCGCCTGATCGAGGGCGCGGAGTTCATCCGCACCGAGCAGGACCTGGCCGAGGGGTACGACTACCTCGCCGGGTCGGTCCGGGCCTCGCTCCAGGCTCGCCTTCGCCTACGACCTCGCGCACCCGCTGTTCGTCAACTCCACGCACCAGTACGCCAAGCAGGGCCTCGACAACCCCGACGCGATCTACTTCCACGCCTACATCGCCGGACGACGCCGAGTACGTCGTCACCGGCCGCCGCGGGACGACCGCCGACCTGTCCTTCCAGGTGATGAACGGCAACTACTCCCCGGTCGAGGCGCCCGACAGCGTCGCCGCCTTCGACGACCGCGCGCTCGAGATCGCCCCGGACGGGACGTTCGAGGTCCGGTTCGGCCCGGCGCGCGACGACACCCCGGTGAACTACTTCCCGCTCGCCCCCGGACTCCTCGATCCTGATCGTCCGCGAGGTGTACAGCGACTGGAGCACCGAGGCGCGCGGCGAGCTGCGCATCCACCGTGTCGACACCCTCGGCACGGTGCCCGAGCCGGTCGACCTCGACCGCGTCGCGAAGAGGTACGCCGTCGCCGCGAAGATGCTCGTGGGCCGGATCAAGACCTGGTTCGCCTTCCCGGAGTGGTTCACCTACAAGGAGCCGGTCAACACCCTGACCGCCCCACAGGTCGACGCCCGGCGGACTGACGAGCCAGTTCTCGAGCATCGGCCACTACGACCTCACCGAGGACGAGGCGCTCGTCGTCACGGTCCCCAAGGCCGACTGCGCCTACCAGGGCATCCAGATCGGCTCCGCCTGGTACATCTCCACCGACTACGTCCACCACCAGACCTCGCTCACCGCCGCCCAGTCGGCCGTCGACCCGGACGGGATGATCCGCTACGTGATCTGCGAGCGCGATCCAGGCGTCGCCAACTGGCTCGAGACCACCGGCCACTCCCGCGGCGTGATGATGCTGCGCTGGCAGCGGCTCTCCCGCGAGCTGACCGCCGAGGACGGTCCACGAGTCGAGGTCGTGAAGCTCGACGAGCTCGCCGACGTGGTGCCGCACCTCGAGGCGCAGCGCGTGACGCGCGCCGAGTGGACGCGAGCGGATCCGCGCACGCCAGGTCGGCGTCGCGCGAAGGATGATCAGCTGATGGGCCTCCTCGACGACCGCGTCGTGGTGGTCTCAGGGGTCGGGCCCCGGCCTCGGCACGGCGATCGCCCTCCAGTCGGTGCGGGCCGGGGCGGCCGTCGTACTCGCCGCCCGGACCGAGCGGAGGCTGGAGAAGGTCGCCGCCGCCGTGCAGGAAGTCGGAGGCACCGCCCTCGTCGTACCCACCGACATCACCGACGACGACTCGGTCCAGCGGCTCCTCGACCGCACGCTCGACGAGTACGGCCGGGTCGACGCGCTGGTCAACAACGCCTTCGTCATGCCGCCGATCGAGCCGGTCGGCGAGGCGGACTTCGACGTCATCCGTGACGGGCCTGGAGACCAACGTCCTCGGCGCGCTGCGCATGTCGAAGGCCTTCGTGCCCTCGCTCGAGGAGACGCAGGGCTCGGTCGTGATGGTCAACTCCGCGGTGCTGCGGCACAGCAGCCCGGAGTACGGCGCCTACAAGATGGGCAAGGCCGCGCTGCTCGCGATGTCCCAGACGCTCGCGTCCGAGGTCGGCCCTCGCGGCGTACGCGTCAACTCCGTCGCCCCGGGCTACATCTACGCCGACTCGCTGAAGTGGTACTTCGACCACCTGGCCGGGGAGCGCGGGGTCACGCACCAGCAGGTGTACGACGAGACCGCGGCGACGTGCGACCTGCGGCGGCTGCCGGTGCCGGAGGAGATCGCCGACGCGGTCGTCTTCCTCGCCTCCGACATGGCGCGCGGGATCACCGGCCAGTGCCTCGACGTCAACTGCGGCGAGTACCACCACTGAGGAGCAGCATGCGGGAGCGGGACAGCGTCGGGACGTTCGAGGACCTCCACGAGGCGGCGTCGCGGGCGACAGGCCTCGACGACTTCGGCGGCGACGAGTACCACGAGGGTCTGCGCATCCTGCTCGACGACTACGCCGACGAGGCGGGCCTCACCGGCGTCGGCAACTACATGCAGCGGTCGTTCGTGCGCGGCGCCCTCATCGCGCGCCTGCTCAGCGAGCTGGGCTTCAAGCAGCACCCCGGGTACGTCGACGTGGCGATCGAGCGCCCCGTGTTCGTCACCGGCCTGCCCCGCACCGGCACCACCGCCCTCCACCGCCTGCTCACCGCCGACCCGACGCACCAGGGGGTCGAGCTGTGGCTGACCGAGTTCCCGCGGCCCCGCCCACCGCGGTCGACCTGGGACGACGACCCGGTCTTCTCCGGCATCCAGGCCGCCTACGCCGAGCACCACGTGGAGAACCCGGAGTTCATGGGCATCCACTACATGGACGCCGCCTCGGTCGAGGAGTGCTGGCGGCTGCTGCGCCAGTCGGGCAAGTCGATCGGCTACGAGTCACTCGCCTACGTCCCGAACTACTCCGCGTGGCTCGCGAAGCAGGACTGGACCGACGCCTACGAGCGCCACAAGGCCAACCTCCAGCTGCATCGGCCTCCACGACCAGGACAGGCGATGGGTGCTGAAGAACCCGTCCCACCTCGTCGGCCTCGACGCGATCATGAGCGTCTACCCCGACGCGCTCGTCGTGCAGACCCACCGCGACCCGCGGGTGGCTGTCGCCTCGGCCTGCTCGCTGAGCGCGGAGGCCACGCGTGGCTGGTCGACCGTCTTCGAGGGCGAGGTGATCGGGCGGACCCAGCTCGACATGCTGTCGGGGGCTTGGAGGCGGTTCTCGGACGAGCGAGCGAAGTACGACCCGGCGCAGTTCGTCGACGTGGAGTACGACGACTTCGTGGCCGACCCGGTCGGGACGGTCCGCGGCATCTACACGTCCTTCGACCTCCCGTGGACCGAGGAGGTGTCAGAGCGCGTCTGCGCCATCGACGCCGAGTCGCGCCAGGGCGGTCGGCGCCCCTCGCACCGCTACTCGCTCGCCGACTACGGCCTCACCGAGGACGGGGTCCTCGCCCGCTTCTGAGCCGCCGCCGCACCCTGCCCGGCGAACCTACTCGTGGGTGAGCTCGACGTCCTTGAACTCCACCTCGGTCCCCTCGGCGAGTGCGGGCTTCTCGCCCTCGTCACCGTGGCGGGCGAAGGTCGGTTCGCCGAGGGTCGCGCGAAGCGTGTACTTGCCGTCCTCGGGGACCTCGAAGTTGTTCGCGTAGTGGAAGAAGGTGCTGTACAGGAAGTGCAGCTGCTTCTCGTCCACGACCTTCCCGTCGGCGTCGACGACCTGGAGAGTGATCGGGACGTCGGGCACGATGCGGCCGGTCTCGGTCTCCGTGGGGATGATCTCGATGTGGTGGGTCTCGCCGGCGGCGGGCTTCCGGAAGTGCTCGCTTCCGTCGTGGGACTCGAACCAGGGCTCGGCCCCCTCGACGATGTAGGAGACGGTCCAGTCGCCGCTCTCGGTCTCCCCGCCACGCTCGGCGACCTCGTCGGCGAGGACCGAGTACTGCTCGGCGACGCCCGCGGGGACGCTCTCGGTGTCACTCTCGGACGAGCTCGCCTCACCACCGCAGGCGGCGAGGGCGGTGACCGGCAGGAGAGCGGCGGCAAGCAGGGCGCGGGACATGGAACACCTTCCGTTGAGTGCTTAGGTAAGCCTTACCTAAGCACTCAAGAGGCGAGCCGCGCAACGCGACCTGGGTCACTCCCGGCGGTGTACGACGATCCGCGCGCCGTGGCGGGGCACGCTGGTGATGTTGCGGACCTTCGGCACGTCGTGCGCCCCTGCGGGCACCCGGACGTCGTAGGCGGCCAGGACCTCCCGCAGCACGGCGACGCCCTCCATCAGCGAGAACCCGGCCCCGATGCATCGCCGGACCCCGCCGCCGAACGGGATCCAGGTGTTCGCCTCGATGTGGCCCTCGACGAACCGCTCGGGGCGGAAGACGTCCGGCTGCTCGAAGTTGTCCGGCCGGCTGTGGGAGACGATGATCGAGGGCCCCACATTGGTGCCCTGCGGGAGGTCCCAGCCGCCGATGGTGGCCGGCGCCATCAGGTGCCGCACGACCATCGGGATCACCGGGTGCAGGCGCATGGCCTCCTTCATCACGGCTTCGAGGTAGTCGTCGTCGCCCTCGTCGGCCGCACGCTGCGCGCGACGCAGCTGTGCCTCGTCGCGGCCGAGCTCGTAGAGCGACCAGGACAGCGCCGTGGCCGTCGTCTCGTGGCCGGCGAGGAGCAGGGTCACCAGCTGGTCGCGCAGCTCGGGGTCGGAGAGGCCGTCCTCGCCGTCACCCGCGGCCAGCAGCTGGGAGAGCACGTCGGTGCGCTCGTGCAGGTCGCCCGCCGCACGACGTTCGGCGATCTCGGCGTACATCACCCGGTCGAGGGCGCGCTGGTTGTCGACCGTCGCCTTCCACGGCCCGAACTTCTGCAGGAACGGGTAGCCCCAGCCGAGCAGCACGATCGGGTTGATGTCGACGGTCTTGTTGACCAGCGGCCGCAGCTCGGCGAGCCGCTGCTCGTCGGTCACGCCGAAGACGACCCGGAGGATGACCTCGAGGGTGAGGGCGTTCATGCGCTCGAGTGACCGGAAGGGTACGCCGGGCGCCCATCGGGCCACCTCGTCCTTCGCCAGGCCGGTGACCACCGACTGGTAGCGGCGCAGGGCGGCGCCGTTGAAGGCGGGCATCAGCAGCTTGCGGGCCCGGCGGTGCTCGGTGGAGTCCTGGAGGAGCAGCGAGTGCTCGCCCATGATCGGGCCGAGGATGGCGTTGCCCTTGCCCGCGTGGAAGACCTCCGGGTCGCCGGCGAAGATCTCCTTGGCGTACTCCGGACGCGTGAAGAGCACGAGCGGCGCGGCCTTCGGCACCAGGCGGATCGTGAACACGTCGCCGTACCTGCGGTGCATGGCCGGGATGAACTGGTGGCGGAACCGCATCAGCAGCATGCTCTGCAGGAGCGCCGGCAGGTGCGGGCCCGGCGGCAGGTCGCGCGCCGGGATCTTGCGGGCGAAGCCTGCGTTGTACGGCTTCATCTTCGCGAAACGGTCGTCGGTGACGGTCATGTGACCCCATCCCGGTTGCTAGAACGTGTTTCGCATACTACGGGTATGTCCGGTCTGAAGGAAGGCTCAGGCCGTCTGCTGGGCGCGTAGCTCCCGCTCCCGGGCGGCATGGACGTCGGTGCGCTCGTCGTAGGCCCAGAAGTCCCGGAGCCACAGCGCGGTGGCGGCGACGCCCACCACGCACAGCACCCCGCCACTGGCGATCGACCCGCGGACGGTCCAGGCATCCGCGACGAGGCCGGCCCGGGACTGACCGCCGAGCGGGCCGACCGAGTACGACAGCATCTCGATTCCGGCGAGGCGGCCGCGCATCGAGTCGGGGATGGTCTGGTTCCACACGGTCGAGCGGAAGATGCCGCTGATCATGTCCGCGGCCCCGGCGACCACGAGGAACGCCAGCACGAGCCAGATGCTCGGCGAGACGCCCGCGAGTGCCACGGCGGCGCCCCATGCCGCGGCCGCGATGACGACGGCGCGACCATGGTGGTGCACGTGCTTGGCCCAGCCCGAGGTCACCGTCGCCAGCAGGCTGCCCACGGTCCCGGCGCTGTAGAGGAGCCCGAGCATCTCCGGCTGCTCGAAGACGTCCGCCGCGAGCGCCGGGAACAGCACGGTCGGCATCGCCATGAACATCGCGACGATGTCCACCACGTAGGTGCCCAGGAGGTCACGCCTGCGCAGCGCGTACACGAGCCCTTCCTGGATGCCTCGCAGGGAGGGCGGGTTGCTGCGGTCGGTGGCCGGGTAGGGCCGCATCGCCGCGAAGAGCGCGGTGGCGACCACGAGCGCGGCCACGTCCACCGCGTAGCACCAGGCTGCCCCGTACGCCGCGAGCAGCACACCTCCGACGGCCGGACCGGCGAGCAGGCCGACCTGCATGCCGAGCGAGGAGAGGGCGCTCGCGGCCATGATCTGGTCGTGCTCGACGGTGCGCGGCTCGAGCGCCTCCTTGGACGGGCGCTGCAACGACTGGGCGGCCGCGAGCAGTGCACCGACCACGTAGATCAGCCAGACCCGAGGCTCGGCCAGCACCGCGTTGAGCGCGAGGACCGCGGTGAGGAGCGACCTGCGCCGCGCCGGCCGCGACCAGCATCCGCCGCCGGTCGACATGGTCGGCGAGCGCTCCGCCGTACAGCCCGAAGACGACCAGCGGCACCAGCTCCACGATGCCGAGCGCACCGACCGCGAAGTTCGACCCGGTCAGCGTGTAGAGCTGGTACGGCAGGGCGACGTAGGTCACCATCGCGCCGAGGTAGAAGACCGTGCCCGCCCAGAACAGCAGCCGGAAGTCGCGGGACTGCCGCAGCGGCGTGGTGTCGACGCGCAGCCCGGCGATGCGCTCCCTCAGTGTCACGGCCGAATGCTCCCAGGCTGGCCCGGGACGTGCCACGGATTTACTCCTGAAATGGTCTGAGGTCAAGCCATTGACAGTCTGTTCCAGACCGCAAGAGACTCACGAGATCGATCTCCTCACCCTCACGGGAGCCCGGATGAGTACCAAAGATCCACGCGACGAGGCCGTGCCGCCCGGTGCCGCCACCGGAACCGCTGACGAGGACGCCGCGCGCCTCGCCGAGCTGGGCTACAAGCAGGAGCTGCACCGCGGCATGTCCGCGTTCTCGAACTTCGCGGTGTCGTTCTCGATCATCTCGGTCCTGGCCGGCTGCATCACCACCTACTACCTCGCGATGGACGCCGGCGGCCCGGTCGTCATCTCGATCGGCTGGCCGCTCGTCGGCCTGTTCGTGCTTGATGGTCTCCCTGTCGATGGCGGAGGTCTGCTCGGTCTACCCGACCGCGGGCGGCCTGTACTTCTGGGCGGGCCGGCTCGCCAAGCGCAACAAGCGGGTGTGGGCCTGGTACGTCGGGTGGTTCAACTTCCTCGGCGAGGTCGCGGTGACGGCGGCCATCGACTACGGCGCGGCGATCACCTGGATGGCGCTGCTCAACCTGACCTTCGGCGTCGACGTCACGCCTCGCGCTCCACCTTCGTGGCCTTCCTCGTCATCATCGCGTTGCACGGCCTGCTCAACACCTTCGGCGTCAACCTCGTCAAGGTGCTCTCGAACGTGAGCGCCTGGTGGCACATCGTCGGCGTGCTGGTGATCGTCGTCATCCTCTGGGCCGTCCCCGACCAGCACCAGTCGCTGTCGTGGACGTTCACGGAGTTCGTCAACGAGACCGGGTTCAGCAGCCCGATCTACGTGTTCCTCGTCGGTCTGCTGATGGCGCAGTACACCTACACCGGGTACGACGCGTCGCGCCCACGTCGCCGAGGAGACCCACAACGCCGCGGTCGACGCGCCCAAGGGCATCGTCCGGAGCGTCTGGGTCTCGATCATCGCCGGCTGGATCCTGCTCGTCTCGGTGACCGCGGCGATCCAGGACTACGCGGGCTGCGCGCAACAGCGACACCGGGCTGCCGCCCGCCCAGATCTTCATCGACGCGGTCGGCGAGGACCTCGGCATCTTCCTGCTCTTCATCGCCGCGGTCGCCCAGTTCTTCTGCGGCATGGCGTCGGTCACGGCGAACTCGCGGATGGCGTTCGCCTTCTCCCGCGACAACGCGCTGCCCGGCTCGCCGCTGTGGGCGAAGGTGAACCCGCGGACCGGGACGCCCACCAACTCGATCTGGCTGTGCGTGGCCTGCTCGATCGTCCTGGCGCTGCCTGCCCTGTGGTCCCTCACGGCCTACTTCGCCGTGACGTCCATCGCGGTGATCGGCCTCTACATCGCCTACGTGACTCCGGTGCTCCTGCGCCGGCTGCGGTCCGGACTTCCCCGTCGGGCGCTGGAACCTCGGCAAGTGGAGCGCCCCGATCGGCTGGATCGCGGTGGTCTGGGTGGTGTTCATCGTGGTGCTGTTCATGCTGCCCCAGTACGCGCCGGGCACGCCGGGTGACGCGACCTTCAACTACGCGCCGGTCGCGGTGCTGGTGGTGCTCGCCTTCGCGACGGTCACCTGGTTCATCGGCGGGCGCCATCACTTCATGCACGGTCTCAAGGACGAGCACACCACCAAGTCGCTCGACGAGATCTTCGAGAGCGGAGAGCACGGAGCGTGAGCCGGGGGGCAGGGCGCGTCGGGGGTCGGCAGCGACGCCGACCTCGCCGACGTCGTCCTGCGCCCGGTTCGCGGACACCACGCCTTCGAGAGCTGCGTCGAGCAGCTGGCCACGGCGATCCGGCTGGGCGCGTTCCCCAACGGGAGCACCCTGCCGCCGGAGCGCGAGCTCGCCGAGCGGATGGGGGTCTCCCGCGCGACGCTGCGCGAGGCGATCGCAGCGCTTCGCACCGCCGGCATGGTCCGCACGACGCGGGGGCGCGGCGGCGGCACGGTGGTCCACCACGAGCCGGAGACCCCCCGGCGCAAAGGGCTGGCGAACCTCGAGGAACGCCGGGTCCCGCTGCTCGACTCGCTGGTCTTCCGCCGGGTCGTCGAGCCGGGCGCGTGCCACCTCGCCGCGAGCCGCCGGCTCAGCGAGGACCAGCAGCACATGCTGACGACAGCGCTGAAGGAGGTCGCGGGTGCGCCGGACACGGCCGCCTACCGGCAGGCCGACTCCCGGCTGCACCTGGCTCTGGCGACGGTCACCGAGTCCCCGCTGATCATCGCGGCGGTCACCCAGTGCCAGGCCGACCTCCACGACATGCTCGGCGCCATCCCGGTGCTCGACGTGAACATCGAGCACTCGAACACCCAGCACCAGGCGATCGTCGACGCGATCCTGGCCGGTACGCCGAGCCGGGCCAGACGCGTCATGGAGGCCCACTGCGACGACACCGCGGCGCTGCTGCGGGGGCTTCTCGGATAGCTCGGACCCGTAGAGCCCACCACCCACGAGGCGGACCACGAAGGAAGGAAGATCATGAATCCTGCTCGGCGCAACGAGCGGCACCTGACCCTCGAACAGCTGAAGGAGAAGGTCAGCGCGGACCAGGTCGACACCGTGGTCATCGCCTTCACCGACATGCAGGGCAGGCTGCAGGGCAAGCGCCTGCACGGGAGGTACTTCGTCGACCACGTGATCTCGCAGGGCGCCGAAGGCTGCAACTACCTGCTCGCGGTGGACGTCGACATGAACACCGTCGACGGCTACGCCATGTCCTCGTGGGAGCAGGGGTACGGCGACATGGAGTTCGTCGCCGACTTCGACACGATCCGGCTGCTTCCCCACCTCCCCGGCACCGCGCTCGTCCAGTGCGACCTGGTCTGGAACGACCACCGCCCGGTGGAGCCGTCACCGCGCAGGATCCTCCGCCGGCAGCTCGACCGCGTGGCCGACCGGGGCATGGTCGCCCTCTCCGGCACCGAGCTGGAGTTCATCGCGTTCCACGACACCTACGAGAAGGGGTGGAACACCGGCTACCGCGACCTGACACCGGCGAACCAGTACAACGTCGACTACTCGATCCTCGGCACCACCCGGATCGAGCCGCTGCTGCGCGACATCCGCAACGCCATGTACGCCGCAGGCATGGACGTCGAGGGCGCCAAGGGCGAGTGCAACCTCGGGCAGCACGAGGTGGGCTTCCTGTACGCCGACGCACTCGTCACCGCGGACAACCACGCCGTCTACAAGACCGCCGCCAAGGAGATCGCCTCCCTGCACGGCAAGTCGATCACCTTCATGGCCAAGTTCAACGAGCGTGAGGGCAACTCGTGCCACATCCACCTGTCCCTTCGAGGACAGGACGGCTCCATCGTCTTCTGGGACGACGAGCACGGCCGTCGTACCCCTCTCTACGACCACTTCGTCGCCGGGATCCTCGACACGATGGCCGACTTCACCTT
Source organism: uncultured Actinomycetota bacterium (assembly GCA_963739785.1). Taxonomy (GTDB): domain Bacteria; phylum Actinomycetota; class Actinomycetes; order Propionibacteriales; family Nocardioidaceae; genus Nocardioides_C. Next base: position 44,657 of record CAVUBO010000012.1, read on the forward strand.
GCTGTACGCCCCGAACGTCAACTCCTACAAGCGGTTCGCGGACGCCTCGTTCGCCCCGACCACGATCGCGTGGGGCAACGACAACCGGACGTGCGCGGTCCGGCTGGTGGGAAAGGGCGCCGCTGCCCGCCTGGAGAACCGGCTGCCGGGAGGGGACGTGAACCCCTACCTCGCCCTGGCTGCGATGATCGCCGGGGGGCTGCACGGCATCGAGCGGGAGCTGCCGCTGGAGCCGGAGCAGCTGGGCAACGCCTACACGGCCGACAAGCCGAAGGTGCCCAGGACGCTGCGGGAGGCGCGCGACGTGTTCGCCTCCTCGAAGCTCGCACGGGCCGCCTTCGGTGACGAGGTCGTCGACCACTACACGAACATGGCCGACGTCGAGCTCCGGGCCTTCGAGTCCAGCGTCACCGACTGGGAGCTCCGGCGCGGCTTCGAGCGCTTCTGACCGCTAGCCGGGCGGGGCAGCACCTCCCACAAGTCCAGAAGCCCTACGACACCGAAAGCATGTGATGACCCAAGACACCTCCACACACGTAGTCCTCAACCCCGCCACCGGTTCGCCCGTGACCGAGGTCGAGCTCGCGAGCGTCGAGCAGACCGACGCGGTGATCGAGCGCGCCCAAGAGGCGTTCCCGGCCTGGCGCGACATGGCGCCCGGCGCCCGGGCGACCCTCCTGCGCCGGTTCGCCGCCGTCGTCGACGAGCACATCGAGGAGCTCGCCGAGCTCGAGGTCCGCAACGCCGGCCACACGGTCGGCAACGCGCGGTGGGAGGCCGGCAACGTCCGCGACGTCCTGAACTACTACTCGGCCGCGCCCGAGCGGCTCTTCGGACGGCAGATCCCGGTGCCCGGCGGGGTGAACATCACCCTCCACGAGCCGCTCGGCGTGGTCGGGATCATCGTGCCGTGGAACTTCCCCATGCCGATCGCGGGCTGGGGGTTCGGTCCGGCGCTGGCGGCCGGGAACACCGTGGTCCTCAAGCCGGCCGAGCTGACCCCGCTCACCGCGATACGCCTCGCGGAGCTCGCGCTCGAGGCCGGCCTTCCCGAGGGCGTACTCAACGTCATCCCGGGCAAGGGCTCGGTGGTCGGACAGCGGTTCGTGACGCACCCGCTCGTCCGCAAGGTCACGTTCACCGGCTCCACCGAGGTCGGCAAGCAGATCATGGCCGGCTGCGCCGAGCAGGTGAAGCGGGTGACCCTCGAGCTCGGCGGCAAGAGCGCGAACGTGGTGTTCGCCGACGCGGACCTCGAGAAGGCGGCCGCCGCCGCGCCGTACGCCGTCTTCGACAACGCGGGACAGGACTGCTGCGCCAGGTCGCGCATCCTGGTCGAGCGCTCGGCGTACGACGAGTTCCTCGGCCGGCTCGAGCAGGCGGTCACGGCGCTCAAGGTGACCGACCCGGCCGACGAGGCCAGCGAGATGGGGCCGCTGATCTCGGCCCACCAGAAGCAGACGGTCCAGGGGTTCATCGACGAGGCGGAGGTGGCCTTCACCGGAAGCACACCCGGCGGCGACGGCTTCTGGGTCCCCCCGACGGTCGTGCTCGCGGGCTCCCCCGAGCAGCGTGTGTGGCGCGAAGAGGTCTTCGGACCCGTCGTCGCGGTGATGCCCTTCGACGACGAGGAGCACGCGGTCACGCTGGCGAACGACACCGAGTACGGCCTCTCCGGCTCGATCTACACCAACGACCTCGGCCGCGCCCTGCGCGTCTCCCGGCGGATCGAGGCAGGCAACCTCAGCGTCAACTCGCACGCGTCGGTGCGCTACTGGACCCCGTTCGGCGGCTACAAGCAGTCCGGCCTCGGCCGCGAGCTCGGCCCGGACGCGCCCAACGCGTTCACCGAGGAGAAGAACGTCTTCATCGCCCACGACTGAGGCGACCGACCCACCGCACCAAGCTGAAAGGAACGTGTATCTCATGACAGGACGCCTCGAGGGCAAGGTCGCCGTCGTCACCGGAGGCTGCTCCGGCATCGGCCTGGCGACGGTCCGCCGGTTCGCCGAGGAGGGCGCGAAGGTCGTCATCGGCGACCTCGACGACGCCCGCGGCAAGGAGGTCGCCGGTGAGGTCGGCGGGACCTACGTGCACGCGGACGTCACGGACAAGGAGCAGGTGGACGCGCTCTTCAAGACCGCCAAGGACACCTACGGCTCGGTCGACATCGCGTTCAACAACGCCGGCATCTCGCCGCCCGAGGACGACTCGATCCTGGACACCGACCTCGAGGCCTGGCGGAAGGTGCAGGAGGTGAACCTGACCAGCGTGTACCTGTGCTGCAAGGCCGCCCTGCCCTACATGATCGAACAGGGGTCCGGCTCGATCATCAACACCGCCTCGTTCGTCGCGGTGATGGGTGCCGCCACCTCGCAGATCTCCTACTCGGCCTCCAAGGGCGGGGTGCTGTCGATGTCGCGGGAGCTCGGTGTGCAGTTCGCACGGCAGGGGGTGCGCGTCAACGCGCTGTGCCCCGGCCCGGTCAACACACCCTTGCTGCAGGAGCTCTTCGCAAAGGACGCCGAGCGCGCCGCCCGCCGGCTGGTGCACGTCCCGATGGGCCGGTTCGGCGAGCCCGAGGAGATGGCCAACGCCGTGCTGTTCCTCGCCTCCGACGAGTCCTCCTTCATCACAGCGTCGACCTTCCTGGTGGACGGCGGGATCTCCGGCGCCTACGTGACGCCGCTCTGAGGATGCGCCCGCTCATCGGCCTGAGCACCTACCGGGAGACCGCCGCCTGGGGTGTGTGGCACACCTCCGCCGACCTCCTCCCCACGTCCTACGCGACGTCGGTGGAGGCGGTCGAGGGGACCCCGGTCCTGCTGCCGCCCCAGTCGGACCCGCTGGCGGCTGCTCGGGCCGTCGTGAGGCGGATCGACGGGCTGGTCATCTCCGGCGGAGCCGACGTCGACCCACGGCAGTACGGCGAGGAGCCCGACCCGCGCACCGTGGCCTGGCGCGAGGACCGCGACGCCTGGGAGCTCGCCCTCCTCGAGGCGGCGGAGGAGGTGGGGCTGCCGACCCTCGGCGTGTGCCGCGGCATGCAGCTCATGGCCGTGCGTGCCGGAGGGTCGCTCCACCAGCACACCCCTGACCTCGTCGGGCACGAGAACCACAGTCCCGGCGGAGACGCGTTCGGGACCGTTGAGGTGGACCTGATCGACGGGTCGCTGGTCCGCTCACTGGTGGGCGACCGGCTCAGCGTGCACTGCCACCACCACCAGTCGGTGCGCGAGCATCCCGGCTACGCACCGGCGGCCTACGCCGACGACGGCACGCTCGAGGCGATGGAGCTGCAGAGCGAGAGGTTCTGCGTCGCGGTCCAGTGGCACCCGGAGATGGCGGCCGACGCCGGCCTGTTCCGGGCGCTCGTGCGCGCTGCCGCCGATCGCTGAGCGTCAGTCGAGCAGCCCCCGGCTTCGGGCCAGGGCCGCGGCCTCGGTGCGCCCGCCCGCCCCGAGCTTGGCGAGGATGTTCGACACGTGGACGCTCACGGTCTTGGCGCTGATGTAGAGGTGTCTGGCGATCTCGGCGTTCGACCGCCCCTGTGCCACGAGCTGAAGGATCTCGTGCTCCCGGGGCGTGAGCGCCCCCGGCGCGGTCTCCGACCGCTGCGCCGTCGTACCGGCAGCGCGCAGCTCCGCGAGCAGCGGCGCCGCGCCGAGCCGGTGGGCCACCTCGCGCGCCGGGTCGGCGTGCTCGCGGGCCTCCGTGGTCCGTCCGAGGGATCGGAGTACGGCGGCCAGCCGAGTGCGTGATCTGGCGCCCTCGAAGACGTGGCCGAACGCGTCGAACGAGGCCACCGCCTTCTCCCAGGCCGTCAGCAGCTCCTCCTCCGTGGGTGTGGAGATCCCGCTGCGCCAGCGCAGCCGGAGGTGCTCGGCCTCGGCGCGCGCCGCCCACGCCTGCCCTTCGGCACCCACGACCCGGCCGTGCGCCTCGGCCCGGGAGATCGCCTCGCGCCCGGCAGCGAGGAGGTCGTCCCCGCGACGGAGGATCGTCGCCCGCTCCGAGGCGGCGAGGTCCACCACGTGGCTGCCCAGGTGGCCGAGGACGAGCGCGCCTAGCCGGACCTGGGCCATGAAGCTCTTGACCTGCCACCGGTCGCGGACCGCTTCCACCAGCTCCTCGTGGACGCGCAGCGCGCCCTCGACGTCCCCCTTGTCGCCCAGCAGGTCGATGGCTCCGGCGCCGCTCAGGATCGCGACGAGGCCGTCGCGCTGCCAGAAGGCCTTGATCCGCGGGAACGCGTCGAGGTCCGCAGCCTGGCCCCGGCCGGCCGAGACCGTCAGGGACACCGAGGCCAGTGCGGCTTCCGCGAACTCCGGGGGCGCCTCTCCCGTGACGTCGCTGAGCCGAAGGGCCTCGTCCCACTGCCCGGTGACGTAGGCGGTGATCGCAGCCATCAGGCGGGCGTCGAAGCCGTAGGGCGTCCAGGGGCGGCCTCGCTCGAGCGCACGCTTCGAGGCGACGGCGAAGGCCTCCGCCGCCGCGTCGAGCCGGCCGAGCTCGAAGTGCAGGACGCCGAGGTACCCGAGGCCACGCAGCTCTCCGACGAGGTCGCCGTCGGCCCGGGCCTGCGCGACGATCCGTTCGAAGGTACGCCGCGAGGCATCCGGGTCGCCCGCGCGCTCCTCGAGCCTGGCGAGCGTCGTGGTGGCGTCGAGGACGACGCGGGGCGAGCCGACCTCACGCCCGAGCGCGACCGCTTCGCCTGCCCAGCGGGCCGCCTCGTCCACCCGCTGGCGAGAGGCGTTGGCGTGGGCGTGGACGCTGAGCACCTTCGCCCGGAGCACGCTCGGCTCCGGGCCGACCAGGCCGACCGCCTCGGTGGTGAGGGCGAGCGCATCGATGTCGTCACCCACCATGAGCGCGGCCGTCGCGAGGGTCATCAGCAGCCGGGCCCGGTCGGTCGGCGCATCGGGCGCGAGCCTGTCGAGCTGGTCCGAGACGAGCTGGATCGCGCGATGGGCATCGCCCGCGGAGATCAGCGCCTCGCTGGCCCGGGTGGCAAGCGTGACGACGTCGACCTCCTCGAGCCCGTCGCGGTGGTCGGCGGGGTTGCCGAGCAGCTCGAGCGCCACCTCGTAGTGACGGGCGGCGTCGTCGGGTCCGCCGACGGCCATCGCGTCGTCGCCGGCCTCGATGCTCGCCCGGACCGCGGTCACGACGTCGTGCGCTGCTCGCGCGTGGCGGGCGAGCTCCGCGGCGGTGCCTGGTGCCGCGTGCCCCGACAGTGCCTTCGCGTAGGCGGCGTGGATCCGGACGCGCTCCCCCGGCAGCAGGTCGTCGTGCACGGCTTCGCCCAGCAGGGCGTGGCGGAAGGCGTAGCTCGTGCCGGACGGGACGAGCACGTTGCTGTCCACGGCGTCCCGCAGGGCTTCGTCCAGGCGGACCGGGTCGAGCCCGACGACCGCGGCGAGCAGCTCGTGGGAGACCTGGCGGCCGGCGCAGGACGCGGCACGCACGACTTTTCGCGCCTCGTCGTCGAGCTGGTCGACCCGCACCATCAGCAGGCTGGCGAGGTCGTCGGGGAGGGCGCTCCCGCCCAGCTCCGTGGCGACGACCAGCTCCTCGGCGAAGAACGCGTTGCCCTCGGCCCGGCTGACGATCGCCTGGAGGTCTGCCTCGGACAGGTGCCCCTCCTCGATCGCCCGCGCCAAGGCCCTCACCGAGGCGTCGCTCAGCGGGCCCAGCTGGAGGCGGTACACCGCCGGCATGCGGCTCCACTGTGCGACCGACGTACGCAGCGGGTGCCGGCGGTGCATGTCGTCGCTGCGGTAGGACGCGACGATGCTGATCGGGCCGGTGAAGCGGCGCTGGAACAGGAACCCGAGCAGGTCCCGGGTGGACTGGTCGGCCCAGTGCAGGTCCTCGAGGACCACGAGCAGCGGACCTGACTCGGCGAGCCTCTCGAACCCCGCGTGCACGGTCTCGAAGAGCTCGGTGCGCTCCACGTCCTCGCTGTCGAGAGCGGGCTGACCGAAGAGCAGCCGCTGGCCGGGCAGGAGGTGTCGCACGGCCGGGTGCACCTCGGCGAGGTCGGTGACGAACGAGGGCGACTCCTGGACGAGACGACCGAGGATCTCGGTGAAAGGGAGGTACGGCAAGGCGCTGTCGCCGAAGTCCAGGCAGTGGCCGACCAGCGTGCGCCAGCCGGCGGCGTCCGCGGTCTCGCGGAGCTCGTTGAGAAGACGGGTCTTGCCGACGCCGGCGTCGCCGGAGAGCAGCACGACTGCGGCTTCGGCGGCGGGGCCGGCGGACAGACCGACCAGCCGCGCCAGCTCGTCGAGCTCTTCGTTGCGCCCGACGAGCGGCGTGGTGAGCAGATGCGTGGGCACGTCCCCCATCATCGGGGCTACCGCCGACACTTGCAGCCCTGTTCGCTGCAGTGTCTGCACGGACTCGCTCACGCGGTTCTTGCGCGGTGGCTGCGACGCGGCAGCAGGTGGGTCCCGGAGCGCCGGCGGCTACGCCGCGGTCCGGCAGCCTTCAACATCTGCTCGCGTCGGTAGTCGAGCTCGGCCTTCAGGAACATGTCGCTTGCGGGGAACATCTCGCTTCTCCTTGTGCATCGTCTGATCTGATGCACCGAGACTGCGCGGCTGAGGTAGGCCGGCACATCGGGAGAAGTCCTTATCCGAGGCTCCTGAGAAGCCTTAGTAGGTGGTCCTTGTCCGCTGAGCAGGAGTCAGCCCGTGACCCGACGCGTGCTGCCGTCGGCGAGGGTCACGGTGTAGGTCCACGCTCCCATCACCTCGAAGTTCTCGCTGCTGGGTTGGGCCGATGGCCACCAGGCGGCAAAGCGCCCATTGGCGACGGAAGCCTCGACGTCGGTCCCCACAGGGGTGTGCACGGTGACACCGGTGACGTCACTGCCCACATAGCCCTCGACCGAGCTGAACCACCCGTCGTCGTTGTTGAAGGGCCAGAGACCCGGGGCGGGCACGCTGCCCGCCATGCTCTCGAACTCGACGATGCGGTCCCGAGCCGGCGTCGGGGCCTCGACGGGGTCCGTGTCGTAGCCCCCGAAAAATCCCTCCTCCCTGTGGTTCGCGGGGTCCTGATGCCCGACGAGGTCGTCGGGCATCAGGCAGAACCCTTCCGAATTGGGGCCGGCGATGCGCACGTAGGTCCATCCGCCACGTCGCTCTGCGATCACGACCCGCTCGTCCTGGTCAGGCACCTCGAGAACGGTGCGGCACGTGGTGGCCGCCTCGGCCGCGGCCGCGGCCGTGAGTGGCTGGGGCTTCGGCGTCCACGACGCGAAAACGGGGCCGCCGCCAAGAAGCAGTGCGGGGACGGCGGCGCCGACCAGACCCACCGGCACGAGCAGTCGGCTCCAGCGCCGCCGCGGCCGATCGGACTCCTCCGGGGCTTGATCATGGCTGGGGGTGGCCAGAATGCGGGCGAACGTCGCGTCGGCGCGTTCGCGCTCCTCATCGGTCAGCGCGGTCGTCGGTGCGGGGTCGAGGTCGCGCAGAGCAGCGGTGGTCATGGTGTCGACGGTGTGCTTGTTCATCGTGCGCTCCTGTCGGAAGCAAGGCGGCCGGGCGCTTGGTCAGCGGCGGTGGTCGAGTCGAGGTGGCGCCGCAGGGTGCGCCGCGCACGGGACAACCGCAGGCGAAAGGCGGTGGACGAGATGCCCAGCACGGCGGCCGCCTCGGGCGCGGTCAGCCCGTCGAGGACGGAGAGTGCGATCGCCTCCTGGTGCAACGCGCTCAGGTGCGGCCAGGCTGCGGCGATGTCGACTCGATGGGCGACCAGGTCAGGGTGCTGGCCGGCATCGGCGGGACCGTGACGGACTTCGGCGAGACGGACCGCGACGGCATCATGCCTTTCCTCACGGCGCCGGGTGTTCTGGAGGGTCTTGCGTGCCACGCCGAAGAGCCAGGCGCGCGCCGCCGAAAGGTCGGCGGGGACATCGTCGAGGCGGCGCCACGCGACGAGCATGACCTCACCGACAACGTCCTCGGCGTGGGTTGGATGAACGCGCCTGCGTACGAAACCAAGCAGATCGACGTACGCCGCGTCGTAGATCTCCCGGAAGCGCTGTTCGCGCTCCCGCGGCGACGAAGTGGTGGAGTCCATACCTGTTCCTGTCCAAGTCCGCACAAGTGTGTCGCGGTGAACCGCGAGTCGGCTCAGATGAGAGAGCCTCCGACGAAGACCTCGCGCACCAGGGGTACGCCGGGACGGTAGGCGAGATGGATGTACGACGGAGCGTCGAGCACGACGAGGTCCGCCGCCGCGCCGACCGCGAGGTGACCCACATCCCCACGACCCAGGGCAGAGGCGCCGCCACGGGTCGCGGCCAGCAGGGCCTCGGCGGGCGTCATCCTCATCTCCCGCACCGCCAGCGCGACGCACAGCGGCATCGACGACGTGTAGCTCGAGCCGGGGTTGCAGTCGGTGGCGATCGCCACGCGGCAGCCGCTGTCGAGCAGCAGCCGTGCATCCGGGTAGGGCGAGCGCGTCGAGAACTCGACTCCGGGAAGGAGTGTCGCGACCGTCCCGGTAGAGGCCAGCGCGGAGACGTCCGCGTCGGACAGGTAGGTGCAGTGGTCGACCGCGACCAGCCCGAGCTCGCAGGCCAGCTGAACGCCGGGGCCGTGGCCGAGCTGGTTCGCGTGGAGCCGGCCACGCAGACCCGCCGCCGTACCGGCCGCCAGCACCGCCCTCGCCTGGTCGGCGTCGAACGCGCCCTTCTCGCAGAACACGTCGACCCACTTGGCGTGCGGAGCGCAGGCCTCGAGCATCGGGCCGGTGACCAGCTCGACGTACCCGCCTGGGTCGTCGGCGAACTCGGGCGGCACGACGTGGGCTCCCAGGAAGGTCGTCTCCTCCGTGACCTGGTGGGCCAGCGCCAGCCCACGCGCCTCGTCGAGGACGGTGAGGCCGTAGCCGCTCTTGATCTCCACGGTGGTCGTGCCCTGGCGTCGCATCTCGGCGACATGGCGGGCGATGTTCGCCGCGAGCTGCTCGTCGGACGCTGCCCGCGTGGCTGCCACCGTCGTACGAATGCCGCCCGCCGAGTACGGCGTACCGCTCATCCGCGCCGCGAACTCCTCGGACCGGTCACCGGCGAAGACGAGGTGGGAGTGGGAGTCCACGAAGCCGGGAACGACGGCGCGGCCACCCACGTCGTACACCGTGTCCGCTGCGGGCGCGGAGGCGGCGGGGCCGACCCACGCCACCTGCCGGTCCTCGACGACGACGGCGGCGTTGGCCACCAGGCCGAGCGGAGAGCCGTCCCCGGTGGTGCTGTCGTTGGTCACGAGCTGGCCGATGCCGGTCAGCAGAAGGCTGGTCACGATTCCTCCCAGAGCCTGGAGATGACGTCTTCGAGCTCGCGGCCGACCTGGCGCCGGTGGGACGCGTTCGCCACCACCTGCCCGTCACGGACCACCTGCACCACGTCGGCGGCGCCCGCCGCGAAGACCGCGCTCTCGACGGTGGCGCCGGTGCCCGCGGTCCGGGGCGAGTCCATGTCCAAGGTCACGAGGTCGGCATGCGCCCCGACCTCGATCCGGCCGACGTCGGCGAAGCCGAGCGAGGTGTGTCCGGTGACCGTGGCCGCGACGAGCAGCTCCTCCGCGGACCAGTGGCCGCGCTCCTGCGACGCGAGCCGCTCGTCGAGCTCGACGGCGCGCATCTCCTCGAAGGCGTCGATCACCGCGTGGCTGTCCGAGCCCAGAGTGAGCGCGGACCCGGACGTGTGGAGCCGCCGGGACGGACCGACGCCGTCACCGAGGTCGCGCTCGGTGGTGGGGCAGAAGCAGGCATGGGTGCGTGTGCGTCCCAGTGCCTCGATGTCCGTGTCGGTGAGGTGAGTGGCGTGCACGGCGCTCGTGCGCTCGCCGAGGACCCCCGCATCCTCGAGGACCCCAGTGGGCGTGCGGCCGTACGCCGCGAGACAGGCGTCGTTCTCCGCCACCTGCTCGGAGAGGTGGACGTGGATGGGTGCACGGTGCTCGTCGGCCCAGGCTGCGACGAGGACCATCTGCTCGGGAGGAACCGCCCGGACCGAGTGCACCGCGGCTCCCACGACGACGTCGTCACCGGCTTGGTACTCCAGCCGCTCGAGCCGGTTCGCCCAGCCTTCGGCGTCGCCGTCGCTGAAGCGGGTCTGCACGCCTTCGGGTCCCACGCCGATCCCCGACGCGACGTAGCAGGTGTCGAGGAGCGCGATCCTGATCCCGGCGTCGCGCGCCGCCTCGACGACGGCGAGCCCCATGGCGTTCGGGTTGTCGTAGGGGTGCCGCCGGGACCATGGTGCAGGTAGTGGAACTCCCCGACGCTCGTGTAGCCGCTGGCGAGCATCTCGCGGTAGGTCGCCCGCGCGAGCTCGTAGTAGGAGTCGGGGTCGAGGCGGCCGGCGAGCGCGTACATCTGCTCGCGCCACGTCCAGAACGTGCCTCGCCCTCGCTGGGTGCGGCCCCGCAGCGCGCGGTGGAACGCGTGGCTGTGACAGTTCGCCATCCCGGGCACGGTGAGGCCGATCAGCCGGTGCGCTCCCCCCGGCGCGTGGGGGACGCCGGTCTCCACGGACGAGAAGCGCTCGTCCTCGATCGTGACCAGGACCCCGTCGTGGACCTGCCCTGCCCCGAGCCAGGCGCGCTCCAGCCAGAAGGTCGCCATCACGACGCGAGCCTCTCCAAGGTGGCCGCGAGCGCCTCGACACCGACGAGGCAGTCGGGGATCTCTGCGTGCTCGGCCGGCGAGTGCGAGATGCCCGTGGGGTTGCGCACGAAGAGCATCGCCGTGGGCACACCGGCGGCCGACAGGATCCCCGCGTCGTGACCGGCCATGGTCGGGATCACCGGCCAGCCGTCCTCCGCGGCGATCCGACGGGCGAGGTCCGCGTCGAAGACGACCTCCGGCGAGACCGACTCGGCCGTCACCGCCACCGTCGTACCGTCGCGGCCGGCCCGCTCACCCGCCAGCCGCTCCACCTCCGCCACCAGCGACGCGAGGTGGGTCTCGGACTCGGCGCGTGCGTCGAGCCAAGCCGTGACCCGGGACGGGACCGCGTTGGTGCCGTTCGGGTGTACGTCGATGCGGCCGAACGTCGCGCGCTGACCGGAGAGCCGGGCCTGCTTGTTCGCGGCGAGCACAGTCATCGCGTAGGTCAGCATCGGGTCGTGCCGGTCCTCCATGCGCGTGGTGCCGGCATGGTTCGCCTCACCCTCGAAGTCGAAGCGGTACCGCCCATGCGGCCAGATCGCACTCGCCACGCCGACCGCGGCGTCGCGGTCCACGAGGTCGCGCCCCTGCTCGACATGGAGCTCGACGAAGCAGGCGATCCGGTCCCTCAGCTCGGTCCACACGACGTGCACGGGATCCGGTTCCAGACCGACCGCGGCGAGCGCCTCGTCGAACCGGGTCCCGTCCTTGTCCCGGAGCTGCGCCGCCTTCTCCCACGGCAGGACCCCCGTCGCGAGTCGCGAACCGAGGCAGGCGATCCCGAAGCGAGATCCCTCCTCCTCCACGAACACCGAGACACCGACCGGGCGAGCCGGCGTGAAGCCGCGGTCCCGCAGCAGGTCGATCGCCGCGAGCGCGGACACGACACCGAGCGGGCCGTCGTACGCGCCTCCGTCGAGCACGGAGTCCAGGTGCGAGCCCGTCAGCACCGCCTCGGGCCCGCCGGCGACCGGAGGCCCGCCCCACCACGCGACGACGTTCCCGACGGGGTCGGTCTGCACGTCGAGGTCCCGGGCGCGGCACTGCTCGAGGAACCACGCGGCAGCCTCGCGCTCGGCCGTAGCGAACGGCTGCCGGAAGTACCCCCCGCTCGCCGAGGACCTGCCAAGCGGCGCGAGGTCGCGCCACATCTGCTCGAAGTCAGGGTGCGACATGATCTGCTCCATGGAGTTCCAAGAGGTCGTGCGACGGCGCCGGATGGTGCGCAACTACTCGGACCGGCCGGTGGACACCACTGTGGTCGAGCGCATCCTCGCGAACGCGCTGCACGCGCCGAGCGCGGGGTTCACGCAGGGGTGGGCGTTCCTGCTGCTCGACACAGCCGACGACGTAGGGCGCTTCTGGGAGGCCTGCACGCCACCTGAGGCAGCAGGCGCGCCCGACTCCTGGCTGCGCGGGATGCGCACCGCCCCGGTCGTGATCGTGCCGCTGTCGAACAAGGCGGCCTACGTGGGCCGGTACGCCGAGGCGGACAAGGGCTGGACGGACCGGGCGGAGGCGCGTTGGCCGGTGCCGTACTGGCACATGGACACCGCGATGGCGTCGCTGCTCATGCTGCTGACCGCCGTCGACGCCGGCCTGGGTGCGTGCTTCTTCGGCGTCCCCGGCTCTCGGACCGAGGCTTTCCGGGAGGCGTTCGGGGTGCCCGCCGACTTCATGCCGGTCGGCGCGATCACGCTCGGGCACCGCACCGAGGACCTCGGGTCGCCGGGGTCCTCGGCCCGTCGGAGCCGCAAGCCGGTCGAGGACGTCGTCCACCGCGGCCGCTGGTGAGGTCGGCGAAGTGACCTCGCTTTGTAGGCTGGTCCCACCCGAGGACGACACGAGGGGGTGTCCCAGATGGGCGACCGCGACCGCTCGCTGGAGCGGGAGATCGAGGAGGAGCGGCGGCTGCGCCGAGCCGCGGTCACCAAGGCGACCGGCCAGGCCCCGGACCCGCCCGATCCGGAGGTCGAGGACAGCGACGAGCCCGACGACGACGCGCCCGCCCAGCGGATGGAGCAGCAGACGCTGTGGGTCGACCTCCAGGTACGCAAGGCCATGGAGCGCGGCGAGTTCGACGACCTCCCCGGCGCCGGCAAGCCGATCAAGGGCCTCGGCGGTGCGCACGACCCGAACTGGTGGGTGAAGAGCCTCGTCGAGCGCGAGCAGATCACCGGCGTACTGCCTCCGGCACTCGCCCTGCGCAAGGAGGACGCCGAGCTCGACGCGGTGCTCGACAGGGAGACCACCGAGGAAGGCGTACGGCGGACGGTCGCGGACTTCAACCGGCGGGTCGTCGATGCGCGACGGCAGCTCACGGGCGGCCCCCCGGTGATCACCCCGACCCGCGACGAGGACGCCGAGGTCAAGGCGTGGAGGGCGAGGCTCGTCGAGCGCCGGGAGCGACAGCGCCGTCAGCTCGACGTGCAGCCGTCCGACGTACCGGGAGGGCGCCGGCGTCGCTGGTGGCACCGCGGCCGCTGACCTCCCTGGCGAGGGCCGGACAGCCTCCCATGGAGAACTGCCACTCCCCATGGGGATATCACCGTGGGGAGTGGCAGTTTCCCTGCATACCCTGGTAATTGGCGTCGCCATCGCGCCCGCTCAGGACTCCTGCATCGGGATGCGGACGCCACGCTCTGCCGCGACCTCCTCGGCCTCCTCGTAGCCTGCGTCGACGTGGCGGATCACGCCCATGCCGGGGTCGTTGGTGAGGACCCGCTCGATCTTCTGGGCCGCGAGGTCGGTGCCGTCGGCGACGGTGACCTGTCCGGCGTGGATCGAGCGGCCCATGCCGACGCCGCCGCCGTGGTGGATCGACACCCACGACGCGCCGGAGGCGGTGTTGACCAGCGCGTTGAGCAGCGGCCAGTCTGCGATCGCGTCGGAGCCGTCGATCATGCCCTCGGTCTCGCGGTACGGCGAAGCGACCGAGCCGCAGTCGAGGTGGTCACGGCCGATGACGATCGGCGCCTTGAGCTCGCCGTTGCGCACCATCTCGTTGAACTTCAGGCCCGCGCGGTGGCGCTCGCCGTAGCCGAGCCAGCAGATCCGCGCCGGGAGGCCCTGGAAGGCCACCCGCTCACCGGCCATCGTGATCCACTTCCGCAGCCGCTCGTTGTCCGGGAAGAGCTCGAGGATCGCCTTGTCGGTGGCGGCGATGTCGGCCGGGTCGCCGGACAGCGCGGCCCAGCGGAACGGGCCCTTGCCCTCGCAGAACAGCGGCCTGATGTACGCCGGCACGAAGCCCGGGAAGTCGAAGGCCCGGGCGAAGCCGCCCTTGCGGGCCTCGTCGCGGATCGAGTTGCCGTAGTCGAAGACCTCGGCGCCGGCGTCCATGAACCCGACCATCGCCTCGACGTGGCGTGCCATCGACTCGCGTGCACGCTCGGTCAGCCCGGCCGGGTCCTTGGCGCGGAACGCCGCCCAGTCCTCGAAGGCCACCCCCGAGGGCAGGTAGTAGAGCGGGTCGTGCGCGGAGGTCTGGTCGGTGACGATGTCGATCGGGGCCTTCTGCTCCAGCAGGGCGGGGAGCATGTCGGCCGCGTTGCCGAGCACGCCGATCGACAGGGGGCGGCGCTCGTCGCGCGCCTCGACCGCCATCCGCAGGGCGTCGTCGAGCGAGGCCGCCTGCACGTCGAGGTAGCGGTGCTCGATCCGCCTCTCGATGCGCGACTCGTCGCACTCGATGCAGATCGCGACGCCGTCGTTCATGGTGACCGCGAGCGGCTGCGCGCCGCCCATGCCACCGAGCCCCGCGGTCAGGGTGATCGTCCCTGCCAGCGAGCCGCCGAACTTCTTGTCCGCGCACCGCGGCGAAGGTCTCGAAGGTGCCCTGGAGGATGCCCTGCGTGCCGATGTAGATCCAGGAGCCGGCCGTCATCTGGCCGTACATCGTCAGCCCGAGCTCCTCGAGCCGGCGGAACTCCTCCCAGTTGGCCCAGTCACCGACCAGGTTGGAGTTCGCGATGAGGACGCGCGGCGCCCACTCGTGGGTGCGCATGACACCGACCGGCTTGCCCGACTGCACGAGCAGCGTCTCGTCGTCGGCGAGGGTGGTCAGCGCGCGGACGATCGCGTCGTAGGACTCCCAGTTCCGCGCGGCCTTGCCCGTCCCGCCGTACACGACGAGCTCCTCGGGGCGCTCGGCGACCTCGGGGTCGAGGTTGTTCATGAGCATCCGGAGCGGCGCCTCGGTCTGCCAGCTGCGGGCGGTGAGCTCGGTGCCCCTGCGTGCTCTGATCTCTCTGGTCATCGAAGTTCTCCGATCGTGTTCTCGACGGCGGCGAGCACCGCGCCGGTGCGGACGAGGTCGACGGCCTGCTCGATCTCGGGTGACAGGTGGCGGTCCGGGCCCGGCCCCGGCACGGTCTGCCGCAGCAGCCCGAGTACGGCGGCGGTGGCCGGTGCCGGTTGCAGCGGGGCCCGCAGGTCGAGGGCCCGAGCTGCCGTGAGCACCTCGATCGCGACGACGCGGGTCAGCCCGTCGACGGCGCGACGGAGCTTGCGGGCCGCCGACCAGCCCATCGACACGTGGTCCTCCTGCATCGCGCTCGAGGGGATGGAGTCGACGCTGGCGGGGACGGCGAGGCGCTTCAGCTCCGAGACGATCGCGGCCGCGGTGTACTGGGCGATCATGTGGCCCGAGTCGACGCCGGGGTCGTCGGCGAGGAACGGCGGGAGCCCGTGGCTGCGCGCCTTGTCCAGGAACCGGTCGGTGCGCCGCTCCGAGATGGAGGCGACGTCGGCCGCCGCGATGGCGAGGAAGTCGAGGACGTAGGCGACAGGGGCGCCGTGGAAGTTGCCGTTGGACTCCACGCGGCCGTCGTCGAGCACGACCGGGTTGTCGACGGCCGAGTCGAGCTCGCGCTCGGCCACCCGGGCCGCGTGGTCCACGGTGTCGCGGGCCGCGCCGTGCACCTGCGGCGAGCAGCGCAGGGAGTAGGCGTCCTGGACCCGGTTGCAGTCGGGCCCGCGGTGGCTGGCGACGACGCCCGAGTCGGCGAGGATCCGGCTGAGGTTCTCGGCCGAGGCGGCCTGGCCCGGGTGCGGCCGGAGCGCCTGGAGGTCGGCGGCGAAGACCCGGTCGGTTGCGAGCTGCGCCTCGACCGACATGGCAGCCGCCACGTCCGCCGTACGCAGGATCGTCCGCAGGTCCTCGATCGCCATCACGAGCATCCCGAGCATGCCGTCGGTGCCGTTGATGAGGGCCAGGCCCTCCTTCGCCGCGAGCTCGACCGGCTCCAGCCCTGCGGCGCGGAGGGCGTCTGCGGCGGGGACGAGGTCACCGCGGGCGTCGCGCACCTCGCCCTCGCCCATCAGCGCGAGCGCGCAGTGCGAGAGCGGGGCGAGGTCGCCGGAGCAGCCGAGCGAGCCGTACTCCCGGACGACCGGGGTGATGCCGTGGGTCAGCATCGCGGCCATCGTCCGGGCGGTCTCGAGGCGGATGCCGGTGTGCCCGGTGGCGAGCGTGGAGAGGCGGAGCAGCATGAGCGCGCGGACCACCTCGCGCTCCACCTCCGGACCACTGCCCGCGGCGTGGGAGCGGACCAGCGAGCGCTGGAGCTGGGCCCGCCGCTCGGTGGGGATGTGCCGGGTGGCGAGGGCGCCGAACCCGGTGGAGATGCCGTAGGCCGGCCTGGGGGCCGCGGCGAGCGCCTCCACCGCCTTGCGAGCCCGCTCGATGGCGGTGACCGCGTCCGCGGAGAGCTCGACGCCGGCGCCACCGCGGGCCACGGCGAGGACGTTCTCGAAGGAGACGGGGCCGACCCCGACATGCACGACTGTCATGGTGACCATTCCACTGCGCGCGAGCCCCGGGGACCACCATCTACGCCCCGCATCTGTCTCAGATCCGAGACATCTACCTTTGGGACGTCATACGTCCCGGTCGTCATAGGCACCGCCGCGTATGACGTCCTGGAGTGTCAGTGGCAGCCGTCCGCGGCGGCGGCGCACGAGGTGCCCAGCGCGAGGTCCACCAGCGAGCCCCATCCGACGGCGTCGCCGGTGAGCTCGCCCTGTCCCACGAGGACCAGGACAACGCCCTCCGCGGAGACCCCGACCATCGAGCGTGTGCCGTCGGTGGCGGCTACCGAGGCCGACCCGAGGCGGGGGTCGGGACCGGCGGTCCAGCCGCAGGCCGTGGCGGACCGGCCGAGCGCGGTCACCGCGGCATCTGCCGCCTCCGCGTCCTCATAGGTCGCCACGGTCTCCACGACGAGCCCGGCGGCCGAGCCGCCGAAGGACATCGTCGCGCTGCCCACCGCCCCCGTCGGCCGGACGCACTCGTCGCCGTCGGCGGGGTGCCTCGCCCAGCTCCCGCCCAGCACCATGCGCACGGTGCCTGCAGTGAGGAGCGCCCTGGTCGGGACAACACGGCGAGCCCGCCCGTGAGCGTGCTCCCCCGCGCCGGCCGCCCCGGAGTCCGGGGCGGCCGGCGCGTCGAGGCCCGGGTCCCCGGGCGGGAGCGAGGGCGTCGAGGACGCCGCCTGGTCCACCGCGGTCGCACGACCTGACGACGTCGGCGGCGACTCCACCGCACTCTGGCCACAACCTGCGGCCAGGAGTGCGACGACGAGAGCCGAGCATGCTCGTGCGGTGCTTCGCATCCCGAGATCTGCGAGCCTCACCGCATCTCCACCGTCACTTCCAGGGCGCCCTTGTTGTCGCCGTACTCGTCGTCGGCGACGACGAACGACAGCGGGCCGGCCTTCGAGGTGGTCAGGTCGTAGCTGTACACGTTGTCCGTGTCGCACGACCCGGCGCCGTCGGCAGGCGCCCAGTCGACGATCGAGCCGTTGACGGCGAGGTCACCGAGCGGCGTGGTCCTGCCGTTGAAGAGACCCTCGCGCCGCGACGAGCGCCACTGCTGGTCCCACGAGGCGATCGAGCACTCGGCGTCGGCCGCGATCCAGCCGCTGGAGGAGGCCCGCATGAGGTACGTGCCCTTCACCGCCACCCGGAGCTTCGTGCCCGCGGCGTACTCCTGGGCGGTCCTCACCGGCGACTTGGACGCGGAGTCGACCGAGAGCTCCTCCGCGGCGACCGTCTCGGGAACCGGCAGCGGCGCGGGCGCCGGGGCGGCACCGGACGACGAGCCGTCGTAGAGCTCCACCTTGACCTTCAGGGCACCGGTGTTGTCGTCGAACCCGTCGGGGTCGCTGACCCGCACGTTGAGCGGCGTGGTCCGGTCGGCGTGATGCACCCAGCTGTAGGTGTGCTCGGCGTCGCACTCCGACCCACCGCCGGCCGGCGTGGCCCGCACTCCGCTGATCCGCGGCGAGAGGCTGTCGTAGCGCCACTCCCCGGCGACCATGTCGTAGGCGTCGGCGTCACGCCGCCACCCGTCGTCGGTGGCCAGGCACTCCGCGTCGGCGATACCGCCGGTGCCGTTCTTCCACGTGCCCGAGACGGTGACCAGGTAGTCCTGGCCGCCACGCAGGAGGCCCGGGCTGGTGGCGCCGGCCTTGTTGCGAGCGGGCACCGACCACGACATCGAGTCCGGCGAGGTGGCGAGGTCGAGGACCCGGACGCTCAGCCTTCCGCTGTTGTCCTGGTAGTTCTCGGGGTCCCAGATCGCGAACGGCACTCGCCCGCTCCGCTCGGCCTCGTACACCCAGCGGTAGGTGTGTCCCGAGTCGCAGTCCTCGCTGTCGTCGGCCTCCGACATCAGGTCGTGCCCGTCGACGTACAGGTCGAGGTGGTCGGCGTACCACTCGTCGGCCCGCAGCGACCGGTCACGCTGCCACCACGACGCGCCCGAGCGGGTGCTGCACTCGGCATCGGCGGCGGAGCCGCTGTTGTTCGCGTACTTGTAGCTGCCCGAGACCTCGATGAGGTACCGGTGCCCGGCGACGAGCGCCTTCTGGGTGCGGATACCGGCCCGGCGGGCGGACGGCACCGACACCCGCTCGGCGACCAGCGGCGCTGCGCCTTCCAGCGTGCGCGGGGCCCGCGGCTCCGGGATCGCGTGCGTCGTGCGCCGCTCGTCCGGGGTCGGGTGGGGGTAGTCGTGCTGGCCGGACGGACGCGTCGGCACGGCGGGGGTCGGCTTCGGCTTCGGCTTGCCCGGCCTCGACGGTGCGGATCCCGAGTTGTTCGGGAAGCTGCGCGGGTTCCAGAACGAGGTCTTCTTGCGCGCGCCGGCCCAGCTCATGGAGAAGTGCACGTGGTCGGTGTGCGGGTTCGAGCCGGTGTACTTGCGCCATCCGGAGCCCGCGGAGTAGGCGCCCCAGATCCGGCGGTTCCAGATCATGTACTGGATGCCGAGACGGCGGGCCATCGCGTAGCGGTTGCCGAACCGGTCGCGCTTGAGCAGCCAGTGCATGAGCGCCTTCACCGAGGCCCGGTCTGCCTTGCTGCGGACGTTGACGCCCCAGTCGAAGGCGCGGCCCTCCTTGTGCTCGGACTTCCCGCCCACACCGCAGGAGCGGGAGATCCCAAGGCTGCGCGAGTTCCTGTAGGTGCGCAGCAGCAGGTTCGCGAACGCGGCCGTGCCCGGCTTCGCCGCCGGCGAGCAGGTGGACTGCCCGACGTAGCCGGCCAGCGGCTCGATCGCTGCGGTGTAGCGGGCCGCTGCCTTCGGCACCCTCGCCTCGGCGGTCCCGGCCCCGAGCCCGACGAGGGCCCCCGTGACGAGGGACCAGGCGATCAGCGCCGTGAGGGCATGCTTGGTATGACGACGTACTTGAGACACGACTTTGTAGCTCCCAGAATCGTCGCGTCGCGACCCAGCGCGACGCTGTGCGTCCGAACTCCTCCCAGCCGGACGTCTTTACTTATCCTCGGTAAAGAACTCCGATTACGGACGCTTTTGGTAAAAAGCGAGCCATTCGGTCGAATCGGACACCACCCATGTGTGCCAGGTCACACCCGTCGTGCCGTACGCCGGTGCGCCTGCCGGCGGCTATCGTCACGGGCGTGGGACAGGTCCCGGCTGCGACGAGAGCTCTGCGGGTGTTGCGCTTCCTGGCGTCCCAGGCCGACCCGGTGACCCTCCAGGCGATCGCCGGCGCCGTGGGCCTCCCCCGCTCGACGGCCTACCACCTGCTGGGCGTCATGGTGGAGGAGGGCTTCGTCGTCCACCTGCCGGAGGAGCACCGCTACGGGCTGGGCGTCGCGTCGTTCGAGGTGGGCAGCGGCTACGCGCGCCAGGAGCCGCTTCAGCGCATCGCCCGCCGGCCGCTGGCAGCCCTCGTCGACGCGGTGGGCCAGTCGGCGCACCTCGCGGTGCTGCACGGGCGCGACGTGCTCTACGTCCTCGAGGAGCGCGCGCCCGGCAGGCCTCCTCTGGTCACCGACGTGGGCGTCCGCCTCCCGGCCCACCTGACCGCGAGCGGCCGCGCGATCCTCGCCGCGCTGGCCGCGAGCCAGGTGCGCGCGCTCTACCCGGACCGAGCGGCGTTCGTCGACCGCCACGGCGTGGGGCCGGCCTCGCCCGGCGCGCTGCGCGCCCTCCTCGTCGAGACCCGTCAGCGCGGCTACGCCATGGAGGACGGGGAGGTGACGCCCGGCTTCGCGTCCGTCGCGGCGGCCGTGCTCGACCACACCGGGCACCCCACGGCCGGTGTCGCCGTGACCTTCCCCAGCGACCACCCGCCGGACCTGCCCGCGACGATCGCCGCCACCCGTCGTACCGCTGAACGTCTCACCGCGCGGATCGGCGGTCGGCCCCCTCGACCGGTAGAGACCGGCGTGACCTAACCCGCGAGAACTCGTTGCTGTTCGAAACGAGCAGCATCGACAGGAGTGCGCATGTCCGGCGAGGTCAACCCCAAGCTCCAGCTCCCGTCGGGACACGCGCAGGCACGCAAGCGGCTGGTCTGGTCGGTCGGCCTCGCCGCGGGAGCGGTGCTCGTCGCGACGCTCGGCTTCCCGTCGAACGCCAACGGCACCGACGACCGCGCAGGAGCCGACGCCTTCAAGAACGCAGCCGCGAGTACGACGAAGGCAGCGCTCGAC
Organism: uncultured Actinomycetota bacterium; assembly: GCA_963739785.1. GTDB lineage: Bacteria > Actinomycetota > Actinomycetes > Propionibacteriales > Nocardioidaceae > Nocardioides_C. The sequence continues at coordinate 65,312 of CAVUBO010000012.1, forward strand.
GAGGCGAAGCCGCACGACCACTCGACCCACGACCACTCGGCCGGCGCCGGGCTTTCGGCGCTCGACGACGGACACGGCCACGACCACTCCGACCCGGCCACGAAGAACCTCATCTCCCGCTCGGTCACCGACGACTCCGACCCCCTCACGAAGGACCCCACCACCGCCAGGCAGGTCGCGGCGAACAGCGCCGCCGTGGCCGACCGCCGCTACGACAACGAGCCGACCCTGCTGCCGGGTCGTGCCCCGAGCCGCCGGCGTGCGACACCCGAGGACCGTTACGCCATGGCCGGCGGCTGCTACGCGATCGGCAGCGACGGCAAGTGGGTCCGGCGTGTGGGGGACGGCTTCGTGGCCTCGGCCGGGAGCGCGCGCGCCGGCGAGCCGTTCCACTTCCAGGCCACTGACCTGGGCAAGTACCTCCTGTACGGAACCGCGAAGGACTTCGTCGCGGCCGGCTCCGCCGACCCGGTCGGCCTCACCGGGCCGAGCGGTGTGGTCGCGGCCGACAAGCCGAGCACGTCGGCGGACTGGAGCGTGACGAAGCAGGGCTCGACCTTCCGCTTCCGGCTCCCCGGGACCGGCAAGGCGCTCGCCGTCGACGGGGCCGGCAACCTCGTGCTGGCCGACGGCCCCGCGCGGTTCACGATCCGGCGTACCGGCTCCTGCGCGAAGTGGCCCGAGGTGCGGACCAACGTCACCGGCCGACCGCACCGGGGCGAGACCGCCTTCGCCGAGGTCCGCGGCTACACCGACGCGCACACCCACGGGATGGCCTTCGAGTTCCTCGGCGGCCGCGTGCACTGCGGCAAGCCGTGGGACCCCTACGGCGTCGAGTACGCCCTGGAGGACTGCGAGGACCACACCTCCACCGGCGGCAAGGGTGCGGCGGTGGAGAGCTTCCTCTCCGGCGACCCCGACGGTCACGACCCGGTCGGCTGGCCGACGTTCAAGGACTGGCCCGCGCCGAACTCGCTCACCCACGAGGGCACGTACTACAAGTGGATGGAGCGCTCCTGGCGCGGTGGCCTCCGGCTGTTCGTGAACCTGCTCGTCGAGAACAACAAGCTGTGCCAGCTCTACCCGCTGAAGAAGAACAGCTGCGACGACATGGACTCCATCCGCCTGCAGGCCAAGCGGATGAAGCAGTTCGAGCGCTACATCGACGCGCAGTCCGGCGGTCCTGGCGAGGGCTGGTACCGCATCGTGCACTCGCCCTTCGAGGCCCGCCAGGTCATCAACGACGGCAAGCTGGCAGTGGTCATGGGCATCGAGACCAGCGTGGTCTTCGGCTGCACGATGAAGGCCGGCATGCCGCAGTGCACGGCCGACGACATCGACCGGCAGCTCGACGAGGTGCACAAGATGGGCGTGCGCCAGATGGAGCTGGTCAACAAGTTCGACAACGCACTGTCCGGTGTGGCCGGCGACAACGGCGAGACCGGCGTCCTCGTGAACTCCGCGAACTTCCTCGAGACCGGGTCGTTCTGGCGGATGGAGAGCTGCCCGAAGACGTACGGCGAGGGGGTGCACGACAAGGAGCAGTACGCCGTGCCGAGCGAGGTCTCCGACCGCGACCCGCTGTTCGGCGCGATCATGGACGTCTACGGCGACAAGGCGCCGCGCCCGCCGCTCTACCCGGGTGCCCCGCACTGCAACCAGTTCGGGCTCACCGACCTCGGCAAGTTCACGGTCCGGGGCCTGGCCAGGCGCAAGATGCTCTTCGACCCCGACCACATGAGCGTCATCGCACGCCGCGCCTCGCTCGACCTGGTCGAGAAGATGCGCTACCCCGGCATCCTGTCGAGCCACTCGTGGTCGACCCCGGACGCGTACCCTCGGATCTCGAAGCTCGGCGGCTTCATCGCGCCGTACGCCGGTGACAGCACGGGCTTCGTGGACAAGTGGAAGTACCACGTCGGCCGCGCGGACAAGCGGTACTACTTCGGCCTCGGCTACGGCGCGGACATCAACGGCCTCGGCGCCCAGGGCGACCCCCGCGGCGCGGATGCGAAGAACCCCGTGACCTACCCCTTCAAGGGCCTCGGCGGCGTCACCGTGCACAAGCAGGTCAGCGGCAGACGCGTCTACGACATCAACACCGACGGCGTGGCCCACTACGGGCTTTACCCGGACTGGGTCGAGGACCTGCGGAAGCTCGCCGGAGACGCCATCGTGCAGGACATGGCCCGCGGCGCCGAGGCGTACCTCCAGACCTGGGAGCGCGCGGTCGGCGTGAAGGCGAACAGCTGCACCGGCGGTTCGAAGGTGCTCCCGGTCTCCGCCTTCCGCGACCTCCCCCGTGGCGCGAGCACCCGGAAGGTGCTGTTCGCGGCAGGGCAGCCGGACGCCCGTGTCGGCGACTCGTTCACCTACTGCGCGCGCAAGCCCTCCGGCAAGCGCACGAAGGTGCGGGTCGAGTTCTCGAAGGCGGGTCGCCTGGTCCGCGTCAGCTGAGCCGCCAGCCGACCGGCATGGAGAGGACGCCGTACGACGGGAGGCCGACCGCCGCGAGCAGCCCGTCGAGCAGGGGCAGGCCGTCGCCGAGGGAGGCTGCGGCGGGCGACTCGCTGTTCTCCACGGGCAGCAGCCGCTCGAGGGGCTTCGGCTTCGGCATCGTGCGCAGCTCGACCTCGGCACGGTCGAGGCCCGCTCGTTCGCAGGCCACCTCGACGGCCCTCTCGATCCCGCCGAGCTCGTCGACGAGACCGTGGCGGAGCGCGTCCGCACCCGTCCAGACCCGGCCCCTGGCGACGACGCGGAGGTTCTCCACGGGCATGCCCCGGTCCTCGGCCGCCTTGCTGGTGAAGTCGTCGTAGACCCGGTCGAGCCACGACTCGAGGCGTGTCCACTCGCCCTCGTCGAAGGGGCGGTCGCTGGAGAACATGTCGGCGTACCTCCCCGCCGAAACACTCTCCCGCCGGACGCCGACCCGCTCGAGCATCTCGCGGATCACCTGCTTCCCGGCGAGCACGCCGATGGACCCGGTGATCGTGCCGGCGCTCGCGAGCACCCGGTCCGCGGGCATCGCGATGTAGTAGCCGCCGGACGCAGCGACGTTCGCCATCGAGGCGACGACGGGCCGGCCGGTACGCCGAAGGGCGAGCACCTCGCGGCGGATCGCGTCCGAGGCGACGTAGGAGCCACCGGGGCTGTCGACCCTCAGCACGACGGCCTTCACGGAGTCGTCCTTCGCGGCCGCCCGGAGCGCCGTACCGATGCTGTCGGACCCGACCGATCTGCCTGACAGCGGAGTCGAGCTGCTCCGGCCGAGGTGGATCGGCCCCGCGGCGTGCACGACCGCGACCACCGGCTTGTTGCGCCGCGCGACGGACGCGCCGGCCTGGGCGAGGCCGCCCCTGCCGTAGCGGTCGACGTACTTGAGCTCCACGTCGCCGAGGCGGCCGCGCAGGTCGGCGTACACCTCGTCCCGGTAGCCGACCTTGTCCACCAGCTTCCTGGTGACTGCCTCCTCGGCGCTCAGCGGCGCGGCGTCGACCGCCTCCCGCACGGCTGCCTCGTCGAGTCCCCGGCCGGCCGCGACGTCGCGCACGAGAGTCTCCATGGCGGAGTCGACGAGGCGGGTGACCATCTCCCGGTTCGGCTCGGACATCGAGGAGCGCAGGAAGGTGTCGGCCGCGCTCTTGTACTCGTGCCGCTGGCCGAACTGCGGCTGCACGCCGAGCTTGTCGAGGGTGTCTCGCAGGAAGACCGCCTGTGCCGTGACGCCGACGAGGCCGACGTCGCCGCTCGGCTGCACCCACACCTCGTCGAAGGCGCTCGCGAGGTGGTAGCCGACGTTGCCGGGGCCCATCTCGCCGTAGCTCTCCGACCAGCACACCGTCGGCTTGCCCGCGGCCCGGAACGCGGCGACGGCCGACCGCAGCTCGTCGGACTGGGCGAGGGTGGGCTGCTTCGCCCCGACGTGCGCGATGAGCCCGGCGACCTGGTCGTCCCCGGCCGCGCGACGCAGCGCCTCGACCACCCCGCGTAGGCTCGGCAGGTGCATCGCGCGCAGCGCCTCGATCGGCGAGGCGGGAGGGCTCTCGAGCAGCCCGCGAGTCAGGTCGAGCTCGAGAAGGAGACGTGCACCGGGGCGTCGTACCGGCAAGGGGAAAGAGGTCCTCATGGCCGTCAGCCTAGGCATGCCACGCGAGGGTCGGGGCGAACCTGGACAAGACCGGTCGTAGAGGGGTCTGCCGCACGAAGTTACCCACTGGTAGGATCTTTCTCACGTGGCCCGGGGGCTGACCCGGCGGCCTCATCCCCCGTACCGTCGGGCCGAAAAGTGCAGCGCAGACCCGGCTCCTCGCCGGCAGGTTGGAGTGACTAATGCCCGTTGTCTTGATCCTGGGTTTGTTGATGACCGCGGTCGCACTGGCGATCGCCGGGCGACGAGTCTGGTTCCTCTATCGCCTGATCGCGGGCGGTCAGCCGGCGCCGGACAGGCTCGAGAACGTCGGACATCACGTCGGCCAGGCGGTCAAGTCGCAGGTCGTGGAGGTCCTCGGGCAGAAGAAGCTGCTCAAGTGGACCGTTCCCGGCGCCGCGCACTTCTTCGTGTTCTGGGCCTTCCTCGTTCTCGCCACGGTCTACCTGGAGGCCTACGGCGCGCTGTTCAGCCCTGACTTCCACATCCCGCTCGTCGGCACCTGGCCGGTCCTGGGCTTCCTGCAGGACTTCATCGCGATGATGGCGTTCTTCGGCATCCTGGTGTTCGCGATCATCCGGGCGAAGAACTCCCCGGAGCGGCTGGGCCGCAAGTCGCGGTTCGAAGGCTCTCACCTCGGCGGCGCCTGGCTGACCCTGTTCATGATCTTCAACGTGCTCTGGACGATGATGCTGTTCCGGGGTGCGGCGATCAACACCGGCCACCTCCCCTACGAGAGCGGTGCCTTCGTCTCCGAGGGCGTCGCAGCACTCCTCGAGCCGCTCGGGGAGAGCGCGAACGAGGCGCTGGAGCACGTCGGCCTCCTGCTGCACATCGGCGTCATGCTCGCCTTCTTGATCCTCGTCGTCCACTCCAAGCACCTCCACATCTTCATCGCACCTCTGAACGTGATGTTCGGGCGCAAGCCTGTCGCCCTGGGCGCGGTCAAGCCGCTGACGATCGACGGCAAGCCCTTCGACCTCGAGATGGTCGAGGAGATGGACGAGGACACCGCGATGGGCGTCGGGAAGGTCGACGACTTCACGTGGAAGGGCATGCTCGACTTCGCCACGTGCACGGAGTGCGGTCGCTGCCAGGACCAGTGCCCGGCGTGGAACACCGAGAAGCCCCTGTCGCCGAAGATGGTCATCCTCAACCTGCGTGACCACGCGTTCGCCAAGGCGCCGTACATGCTGGCCGACTCCGAGGACGAGCGCGCGAACCTGTCAGCCGATGTGCTGACCGAGGCCGAGCGCCCGCTCGTAGGCGACACCGAGGGGCTCGCGTGGCACCCGGAGGGTGGCGCGATCATCGACAACGACGTCCTGTGGTCGTGCGTGACCTGCGGCGCGTGCGTGGAACAGTGCCCGGTCGACATCGAGCACATCGACCACATCGTCGACATGCGCCGCTACCAGGTGCTCGTGGAGTCGAACTTCCCCGCGGAGCTCAACGGCCTGTTCAAGGGGCTCGAGAACAAGGGCAACCCGTGGAACATGTCACCCAACGCGCGCATGGAGTGGGCCCAGGGCCTGCCCTTCGACGTCAAGGTCGTCGGTGAGGACATCGAGTCCCTCGACGAGGTCGACTGGCTCTTCTGGGTCGGCTGCGCCGGCGCCTACGAGGACCGCGCGAAGAAGACCACCCGCGCCGTCGCGGAGCTGCTCGACATGGCCGGCGTCTCCTTCGGCGTACTCGGCAACGGCGAGACCTGTACCGGCGACTCGGCCCGCCGCGCCGGCAACGAGTTCCTGTTCCAGAGCCTCGCGACCCAGAACGCCGAGCTGTTCAAGGAGACCAAGGTCAAGAAGGTCGTCTCGACCTGCGCCCACTGCTTCAACACCCTGAAGAACGAGTACGCCCAGTTCGGCGTCGAGCTCGAGGTCGTCCACCACACCCAGCTGCTCAACCGCCTGGTGCGCGAGGGCAAGCTGACCCCGGTGCCGACCAACGGCGCGCCGAAGCGGACGCTGACCTACCACGACCCGTGCTACATCGGTCGCCACAACAAGGTCTACGAGCCGCCGCGTGAGCTCCTGAACGTCATCCCCGACGCCGAGCTGAAGGAGATGCCGCGCAACAGCGAGCGCTCGTTCTGCTGCGGCGCCGGCGGTGCGCGCATGTGGATGGAGGAGACGATCGGTGAGCGGATCAACGTCAACCGCACGACCGAGGCGGTCGAGACCGGCGCCGACCAGATCGCGGTCGGCTGCCCCTTCTGCCGCGTGATGCTCTCCGACGGCCTCACCGCGATGCAGGCCGACGGCTCTGCCCGCGAGGAGGTCGAGGTCCTCGACGTCGCCCAGATGCTGCTCGCCTCGGTCAAGGGCGAGAGCCGTACGCCGGTGCCGGCCGGTGCGTCCGCGAAGGCCGAGCCGTCGAAGGGCGACGTCACCCAGACCGCCAGCACGGTGACCAAGACCGAGGAGGTCGGCGCCGGGGCGGGAGCCGCTGCGGAGGAGAGCAAGCCGGCAGGCTCCGGCTCGCTGTTCGACTCCACCCCCGCCGCGGACGAGAAGCCCAGCGGTACGACGGGCACCTCGCTGTTCGACACTTCCGCCGAGGAGGCGCCTGCCGGAAGCGCCGACACCACCGAGAAGGCGAAGACCGAGGGCGAGCTCGCTGTTCGACACCCCCGCCGGCCGAGCCCGAGCGCAAGGCCGACGCCCCCGAGGCCGAGGCCCGCCAAGGCCGAGCCCGCCAAGCAGCCGAGAGCAGCATCGTCGGCGGCTCCCTGTTCGACGTCGCACCCAGCGAGCCCGAGCCCGCCGAGGCCGAGGAGCCGAAGGCAGCGACGGCCCCCGAGGCCGAGGTGCCGGCAGCGAAGGCCGAGCCCCAGACGCCCTCGAAGCCGGCGGAGAGCAACATCGACTCGGCCGGGTCGCTCTTCGACGTCGCACCCAGCGAGCCCGAGCCGGCAAGTGCTGAGCCCGCGCAGGCGGAGGAGCCCGCGCAGGCGGACGAGGCAGAGACGACCGAGGCGACCGAGACGACCTCCGAGTCGACGGCGGAGCCCGAAGGCACGGCCACCTCGGCCTCCGGCGAGACTCACGAGCCGAAGAAGCCGAAGGGTGGCATCGACGAGGCCGACTCCCTCTTCGACCTCTAGCCGGATCTCCACCAGCGTCGTACCAACGGGCCGTCCCGAATCGGGGCGGCCCGTTGTGCGTCTCCAGTGCCGTCCCGATCGTTCAAATGGATGGGAACGACGCGTTCCGTCGCCTCAAGGGTGTCGTTCCCGTCCATCTGCGTGAGAACGGCGCGCTCGGCCGGAGCACCGGCGCCACGTGCCGGACGACTGACATCCACATGACACCACCGACGACTGCGTCTGACATCACGTGACGTCAAAGACTGCTTGACATGACATCACAGTGATGTCATCGTGGTGCGCATGGACATCACCCCGTACGTCGACAGCCTCCGCCGCGACCTCGCGGCTGCGGCCGAAGCAGGGGGCGACGAGGCCAAGGCTGCTGCCGAACGGCTCGCACTCGCCCTCGACCCCGCCATGCGCCTCGCGCTGATGGACGCCCTCTCCCAGGCCGCTGCCGAGATCACCAGTGAGCTGCCGGCCGGCTCGGTCGACGTACGACTGCGCGGCCGCGAGCCCGAGTTCGTCGTCGACGTCCCCACCATGCCGATGGCCGCACCGGCTCCGCCCGCCCCGCCCCCGCCGCCGGAGCCCGAGGACGTGGACGAGGACGGCGCGGTCGCGCGGATCACGCTCCGGATCCCCGAGTCGCTCAAGGCCAAGGCGGAGGAGCTTGCTGCTCGCAGCGGCCACTCCCTCAACACCTGGCTGGTCACCACGATCCGCAACGCGACCCGGAGCGAACGGGCGATCAACGTCGACATCGACCTGTCGAGCATCCCCTTCCTCGACGACATGCAGCGCGGCCCTGGCCGTCGAGCAAGCCGCCGATTGACCGGCTGGGTCTGACCCGGCAGAGCCCCCCTGTTCCTTCCAGCCGACCGGCAACGCCGGGTCGGGTGGTTCAGCACACCCTCAACGCGCCCTGGAGGCCACCATGCACCAGACGTTCTCCACGAACGGACCGATCTCGCTGCACGTCGAGATCGGCTCCGGTGACGTAACGGTCGACGCCACCGACACCACCGAGACCGAGGTCCACGTCACCGGCCGCGACGCGGACGACGTGATCGTCGAGCAGCGCGGCGACCAGGTCGTCGTCCTCGCACCTCCCCGCCGAAGCGGGTTCTTCAGCAGCAACGGCGAGCTGACCGTGGCCGTCACGATGCCGCTCGACAGCCACCTGTCCACCAAGCTGGGGTCGGCCGACATCGTCGCGACCGGACGGCTCGGCGCGGTCCGGATCAAGAGCGGTTCGGGCGAGGTCCGACTAGCCGACCTGACCCAGGACTCCGTCGTCGACACGGGTTCGGGCGACGTCGAGATCGACAGCTCGCTGTCCGACCTTCGCGTCAAGACCGGCTCGGGCGAGGTGGCGGTCGGCCGGGCGGCCTCCTCGCTGGTCGTCTCCACCGGCTCCGGCAGCATCGAGCTCGGCGCAGCGGAGGACACCACCTCACTCAAGTCAGGCTCCGGCGACATCAAGGTCAAGGAGGCGCACACCGACGTCTCGGCCGTCACAGGTTCCGGAGACGTGTACGTCGGGCGCATCCTGCGCGGAGCGGTGAAAGCCAAGGCCGCCTCGGGCGACGTCCACATCGGCGTGCCGGCCGGCATCCCCGTCTGGACCGACGTCAGCTGCGTCACCGGAAGCGTCTGGTCGAACCTCGAAGGCGCGGGCCAGCCCGAAGAAGGCCAGGACCACATCGAGATCCGCGCGACCACGGTCAGCGGCGACGTCAGCCTCTCCCAGCTCTAGAGACCATCAGACCACCAGAGGAGTTCCCATGTCCGACTACGGCCACTACGTCACGTACCGCAACGCCACCGACCAGATCCAGGAGCGCGTCGAGCAGGCGCAGCGCGCACGGCTGCCCCGCCAGCGGCGTCGGCACCCGGGTCGGAAGGCGCTCGCCCGCGGGCTTCACTCGATCGCCGAGCGGCTCGACAGCTGAGCCAGAAGTCGGGGCCCGCGCCTGAAGAGGCGCGGGCCCTTCGCACGACGGTACGCTCGGAGCCTTCCGGACACATGGGGGCAATTCGGTCATGCGACGTCTCGCGCACACGTTCTCGCTGCTTGCCGCTGCGGCACTCACCGTCGGCCTGACCACCGCGTTGCCCGGCCCGTCGCGCGCCGACGAGTCCGAGGCCGGCCACGGCCGGATGATGCTCGTGCTCGACTCCTCGGGATCGATGGCCGAGAAGACAGCCGGCGGCACCACCAAGATCAAGGCCGCGAAGACGGCGCTCACCAGGGTGGTGAAGGACCTGCCGGCAGAGTCCTCCGTCGGGCTGCGGGTCTACGGGGCCACCGTGTTCAGCAAGAAGGACAAGGGCGCCTGTACCGACAGTCAGCTTGCGGTCCCGCTCGGCACCGACAACCGCGCGGAGCTGACGGAGGCGATCGCGGGCTTCAAGCCGTACGGCGAGACGCCCATCGCCCACGCACTCCGTGAGGCCGCGAAGGACGTCGGGGGCGCGGGAAAGCGCTCCATCGTGCTGGTCTCCGACGGCATCGCGACCTGCACGCCCGACCCCTGCGAGGTCGCCGCCGACCTGTCCTCCTCCGGGATAGACCTGGCGATCGACGTGGTCGGCCTCGGCGTCTCGGGAAAGGCCCGGCAACAGCTGCAGTGCATCGCCGACAGGGGCAACGGCACGTACTACAACGTCGACTCCGCCGACGAGATCGCCTCGACCCTGACCCGGGTCTCGCAACGGGCCGTCCGCCCGTTCACGCTCACGGGGACTCCGGTCGAGGGCACGCGAACCCCCGAGTCGGCCCCCATCATCGCCCAGGGACAGTGGACCGACTTCATCGGCGGCGAGGGCACTCCCGACGCGGCGCTGCACTACCGGGTCCAGCGCCGGATCCCGCACTCGACGCTGCACGTCACCGTGACGACCCGCGGCACGCCTGACAAGTGGGACAGCGTGGCCGCCACCTTGGCCGACCCTCAGGGGACCGAGTGCAGCACCGAGGACGACGAGCGGAACATCGACCAGTACTCCGTGCTGTCTCCCCAGGTGTCTGCCGGCCGTGACGCGCGCTTCCCCGAGGAGGGGTGCTGGAAAGCCGACCAGCTCGACCTGAAGATCGAGCGCGGCAACGAGGCCGACACCAAGCGCGCGCCCATGGCGATCACGGTCTTCGAGGAGCCCCCTGCCCGGGCGGTGGACGGGCTTCCCGAGTACTGGGATCCCACCGAGTTCGTCGCGCCGAAGGTCACCGGGCCGGCACAGGACCTCATGGCCGGCTCCGGCTTCGGGGACGCACCTCAGGTCACCAGCGGCGTCTACGCGCTCGACATCGTCCCGGGCGAGTCGCAGATCGTGAAGGTGCCCCTCGACTGGGGGCAGCAGTTCACCGTTCGCGCCGCGTTCCCGTCCGGCACCCCTGGGGTCGAGGAGCTCACGGGTGTCCAGGGCCCCTTCGGCGACCTGAAGATGTACAGCCCCCTCGGCGGAGCCCTGGCCGGCTCCTACGTGGGCGTCGACGACAACGCGATCATGCCCGGGGCGGACGACGGCGAGCTCACGGCGATGTCGCCGGTGGTGCGCTACCGCAACCGGGAGGCGTCCGGCGACACCGCCTACCTGCCCGGCGACTACTTCGTGGTCGTCTCCATGAACGCCGACCACGACGGCGACACGTGGGTCCAGCCCTACGAGCTCGCGATCGAGGTCCGGGGCGAGCCGAGCGGCGAACCGTCGTACGAGGGCGGGGCAACCGTCACCCAACCTCTCGAGGAAGCAGCCGCGGCAGGCGAAGGGGCCGACTCCGAGCCGGACCCGGAAAGGGCGCCTGCCACGGAGTCCACCGAGAAGGCCTCACAGTCCGAGGAGGACCGCACCGGCACGCTGCCGCTCGTCGCGGCCTCCGGCGCGGGCCTGGTGGGGCTCGCCGCTGTCGGCGGCCTCGTCCTCAAGCGCCGGCGTCGCAGCTGACCCTTCGACAGGCTCAGATGGTCGTGCGGTGGAAGTTCTGGAACGACCGAGACGGCGTGGGCCCACGCTGACCCTGGTAGCGGGACCCGTACTTCTCCGAGCCGTACGGGTGCTCCGAAGGCGAGGAGAGCCTGAAGAAGCAGAGCTGACCGATCTTCATCCCGGGCCACAGCTTGATCGGCAGGGTCGCGACGTTCGACAGCTCCAGGGTCACGTGACCCGAGAAGCCGGGGTCTATGAAACCGGCGGTCGAGTGCGTGAGCAGTCCGAGCCGGCCGAGCGACGACTTCCCCTCGAGGCGCGCGGCGACGTCGTCGGGGAGCGTGATCACCTCGTACGTCGACCCCAGGACGAACTCGCCCGGGTGCAGGATGAACGGCTCGTCCGCCTCGGGCTCGACCATCCGGGTCAGGTCGGGCTGGTCCGCGGCCGGGTCGATGTGGGGGTACTTGTGGTTCTCGAAGACCCGGAAGAACCGGTCGAGGCGCACGTCGATGCTCGACGGCTGCACCATGGCGGGCTCGAACGGGTCGAGCCGGACCCGGTCCTTGTCGATCTCGGCGAGGATGTCGCGGTCTGAGAGGAGCACACGCGTAACTTACCGACCCCCTCGCGCCCCGGGCACGGCACCGCTCCGTACGACACGACTCGCGACCTGTTGACACCGGACACCCGTGGTTGAATACTCGAATCAGAGTATTCGTCCTGGAGGAGTGGTGATGGCACGACGACGGGTGTCCAACCTGCTGGCGCTGGCGGTGCTCTCCTGCGTCTCGGAGCGGCCGATGCACCCCTACGAGATCTCCACGACCCTGCGCTCCCGCGGCAAGGAGCAGAGCATCAAGCTCAACTACGGATCGCTCTACTCCGTCGTCGACTCCCTCGCCAAGCACGGGCTGATCGAGGCGCAGGAGACGACCCGCGAGGGCCGGCGTCCCGAGCGCACGATCTATGCGATCACCGAGGCGGGCATGGCGGAGTTCGAGGACTGGCTCGCCGAGCTGATCTCCACGCCGGTTCGCGAGTACCCCTCCCTCGAGGCCGGACTCTCCCTGATCGCCGGGCTGTCGCCGGACGACGCGTCCCGGCTGCTCGACCAGCGCGTCGTGCGGCTGAGGATCGAGCTGGGGTCGGTCGAGGCCGGACTCACCCTCACCTCCGAGCACGGGATCCCCGAGCTCTTCGCCGTCGAGGGCGAGTACCGCAAGGCGATGCTCGACGCCGAGATCGCCTTCGTGACCCGGCTCGCCGAGCGGATCCGCCGTGAGGAGCTCGGCGGCACGACGTGGTGGCGGCGCATCCACGAGCTGAGGGACCAGGGCGTGAGCCTGGCCGAGATCTTCGCCGACCCCGTCAAGCATCTCGGAGAGGAGGCAGCCGAGATCGCACCGTTCCTCATGCAGGACAACTGAAACGTCCCCGGCCAGGTGCGGCAACACCTGCCCGGGGACCCATCCTCGAGCCGACCCCGGACCTGCCGGTCCTGGTCAACCCAAGGCGCAAGCACCACGATACGGCAGCCCGGGGCGGCTCCTCCCACACAAGGAGCAACCGCATGCACACGTATGCCTTGCAGGCCGAAGACCTGCGCAAGTCCTACCCCGCCGGCCGGGGAAAGCCACCTCTCCGGGCCCTCGACGGGCTCTCGTTCGCCGTCGAGCGCGGCACCGTCTACGGCCTTCTCGGCCCCAACGGCGCGGGCAAGTCCACGACCGTGAGGATCCTGAGCACGCTGTCGCGAGCCGACTCCGGGACCGCGTCAGTGGCCGGCATCGACGTCGCCCGGCGCCCGGACGGCGTACGCCGGAGGATCGGACTGGTCTCCCAGAAGCCGTCGAGCGACCCCATGGCAACGGGCCGGGAGAACCTCATGCTCGCCGCGCGGATCCAGGGGATGAGCAAGAGCGACGCGACCAGCCGCACCCGGTCGCTGCTCTCCCGCTTCGGCCTCACCGACGCGGCGGACCGCCTCGTCAAGACCTGGTCCGGTGGCATGGCGCGCAAGCTCGACGTGGCGATCGGCCTGGTGCACCAGCCCGAGGTGCTCTTCCTCGACGAGCCGACCACCGGCCTCGACCCCGAGGCTCGGGCGGAGATGTGGGCCGAGATCGCCCGGATGGCCGGCGACGACGACATGACGGTCCTTCTCACCACGCACTACCTCGACGAGGCCGACCGGCTGGCGAGCCGGCTCGCGATCATCGACCACGGGCGCGTCGCGGTGGAAGGTACGCCGGACCAGCTCAAGTCCGAGCTGCGCGGCGACGTGCTCCACGTCGAGCTCGAGGACGCCGAGGCCGCACTCACAGCCCTCGGGCGGGTCGTGCACCTGGCAGGGCTGTCGGACCTGGTTGCCGAGGGGAGCAGCCTCCGGGCCCGTTCGGCGGCCGGTGCGCGCGTCGTACCGCAGGTGTTCGCGGCGCTCGACGCGGCCGGGCTGGACGTGGTCTCGGCGACCGTGGCCCGGCCGTCTCTCGACGACGTCTACCTGCGTCACGTGGGCCGGACGTTCGAGGCGGTGGCGTGAGATGAGCACTCTGATCAGCCACTCCGCGTACCTGACGGTGCGCTCGGTGAAGCAGCTCGTCCGGGTCCCGGTGTTCCTCGTGATCACGCTGATCCAGCCGATGTTCTGGCTCCTGCTGTTCGGCAACCTCTTCGAGTCGGTCGTGAGCATCCCTGGCTTCGACACGCAGGGCTCGTACATGGAGTTCCTCACCCCCGGCGTGATCGCGATGACCGCGCTGTTCTCGGCGATGTGGGCAGGCACGGTGTACGTCGACGACATGCAGCGCGGTGTCATGGACCGGCTGCTCGCCTCACCGGTACGCCGCGGCGCGATGATGAACGGCACCCTCGCCTACCAGTCCCTGACGAGCGTCGTCCAGACCGCGATCGTGCTCGTCGTCGCGCTGCTGGCGGGCGCTCGCTTCGACGGTGGCCTCACGGGTGTCGCGGTCACGGTGCTCGCGGCCGTGCTGCTCACGGTCGTCTGCGCCGCCCTGTCGAACGCGATCGCCCTGATGGCCCGCCAGCAGGAGGCGCTGATCGGGATCAGCCAGTTCCTGAGCCTCCCGGCCACCTTCCTGTCCTCAGCGGTGATGAACCCGCAGCTGGCCCCGGACTGGATGCAGACCGCCGCGAAGTACAACCCGCTGGACTGGGCGGTGGTCGCGAGCCGCGAGACGCTGCTCGGCAGCCCCGACTGGGGCATGGTGTGGCCACGGCTCGGCGCCCTGGCGGTGCTCGCGGTGGCGATGGCGTGGGCCGCGACGCGGACCTTCGGCGCGTACCAACGCTCGATCTGAACCGTCTCGACGGGCGGGTGCGCGGGTCTAGGCTCGGGACCGTGCACCCGCCGTACGTCGCCGTCATCGGACCGTCCGCGCCTGACGACCCCGAGGTGCTCGAGGCTGCCCGGACAGCGGGTCGCCTTCTCGGCGAGCGGGGCTACGTCATCGTGACCGGTGGCCTCGGCGGTGTGATGGCCGCCGCTGCGGCCGGCGCCTCCGAGGTGGGAGCAACGGCGGTGGCCATCCTGCCCGGTCCCTACCGGCAGGACGCGTCCCCCGGGCACCGCATCGTCATCCCCACAGGGATGGGCGAGATGCGCAACGCGCTGATCGTCCGCAGCGTCGACGCGGTCCTCGCGATCGGTGGCGCGTGGGGCACCCTGTCGGAGATCGCACTCGCCGCGCGCGCAGGCGTCCCCGTGTTCGCGGTAGACAGCTGGGACCTGCCAGGGCCCGAGGTGACCCGCTGCAAGACGGTCGCCGACGCGGTCGCCGCGCTGTCCTCGACACTCGGCACCTGAGGCGCCGAGGCGTCGGGTACTATTCCTGCCGGTAGCCCCACAAGGGCTCCATCTGCGGATGTAGCTCAGTTGGTAGAGCGCGACCTTCCCAAGGTCGATGTCGCGAGTTCGAGTCTCGTCATCCGCTCCACGCAACACAGCAGATCAGGCCCCCTCTTCACCGGAATCGGCGGAGCGGGGGTCTTCTGCCGCCTGATGGCGCGATCTGTGGGGTGCCTGTCGTAGACGACATGCCCTCCTGAGCGGCACGGTGGAGCCATGACGACTCAGGCAGTCACCTTCGTGATCTTCGATGGCTTCGACGCCCTCGATCTGGCCGGCCCGTTCGAAGTCTTCGGTGAGGCCGGATACGAGCTCACGGTCGTGGCCCCGAAGGCCGGTCCGGTCCGCTCGGACACGGGGCTGCCGATCCAGGCGCAAAGCTCGGTGGCGAGCCTGGATCCGGACCGTCCCGGCACGCTGCTGGTCGTGGGCGGCGACGGCGTGGATGCGGCGATGTGCGACCGCAGCCTGGTCGACTGGGTGGCCGCGGCCGCCACCAAGACCGACCGGGTCGCGTCTGTCTGCTGTGGCGCGTTCATCCTCGCCGAGGCCGGGCTGCTCGACGGGCGTCGCGTGACCACGCACTGGAGGGAAGCGGACCGGTTGGCGCGGGAGTACCCGGCAGTCATCGTCGACAGCGACCCCATCTTCATCCAGGACGGGCGAATCTGGACCTCCGCAGGTGTGGCAGCGGGCATGGACCTGGCGCTCGCGCTGGTCGAGGCAGACCTCGGACCTCAGACCGCCCTCGACGTCGCCCGAGAGCTGGTGCTGTTCCTGCGCCGACCGGGGAACCAGTCGCAGTTCAGCGTGCCGCTGTGGTCCGCACAGCCCGCAAGCGATGTGATGCGTCGCGTCGTCGAAGCCATCCACCTCGATCCCGGTGCGCGACACGGGATCGACGACTTGGCGTCGCTCGCCGGGCTGAGCCCACGACACCTACAGCGGCGATTCACCCAGGAAACAGGACTACCACCAGCGGCGTACGTCGAACGGGTCCGCGTCGAGGCGGCGCAGCGGGCCCTCGCAGAACGCGACGACCCACTGGAAACCATCGCCCGACGCTACGGCTTCGGCACCGCCGAGACATTACGCAGGACATTCCACCGACTGGTTGGCATCGCACCCTCGGAATATCGAGACCGATTCCGCACGGCGTACGCCACCGCGTCCCCGCACGCAGCCTCTGAAGCGTCACGACGGGCCCAGCCGGTCCACCTCGAGGGAGTCAGCTCATGAACAACCTACTTGCAGGCACCGCTCCGCACCCCGAGCCTCGGCGCGAGGAGTCCCTGAAGCGCTCTCGGGACATCCCCATGAAACCGGGAGCAGGCGTGCCATCGATCACAATCCGGACTCGACGTCACTCACTGCCCAGAGTCCGGGCGGCCCTGTCAGGCCACCGTCGTACGGGCGGCCAGCCGGGCCCCGGTGGCCGGGCGTCCGCCGGCAGCGGCGTCAGTCCGATCGCCAGCGGAGCGTCTCGTGGCGTCGCCCTCCTCGTTGGATAGTCGACGACGCGTCCCGAAGTGTCCGGTCATCGCGGTCCGCAGGTCCAGGTGTCGCTCAAGCGCGCCTACGCGTGCAGCTTCAGCGGCCGAGCACGAGCCAGACAAGGACCGACACGATCACCAAAGCGGCGACCGCCGCCAGGGCGACCAGGGTCCAGCGCGACCCGGCGGCCGACTGCTCGTCGGAACGTTCCATGAACGCCTGGAACATCTGCGTGCTTGCGCCGGGGTCGAGGTCGTCATCAGGCATGGCCAAGAGGCTAGATGCCAGCGCACCTGTCACCGGTGTGCGTCCGCAACCTGAGAGTCACCTCCGAGCCAACGACCCGATCCATGAGGACTTGCACGCCGCCGGCCGGTCACACGGTGAGGCACCAGCACCGGTCTGGACCAGTGGTCTCCCAGACATTCCGGGCAAGCCCGTCACGCCTCTGGCGCGCCCCTTTCCGAAGCGCCACACTCGTCTCGCGGCTCACCCCCCGTTTCTCGAGTCACCGCGTGGGTACGCCGTTGGTCCAAGCGATGGCTGGAGGGGCCATCCAGGGAGGGAGCACAGCATGTCTAGTTCGTCGCGCGTAGGTGCGGCCATTGCGGCCGGATATTTCCTGGGCCGCTTCAAGAAGCTTCGGCTCGCCCTTGTCGTGGGCTCGGCACTGGCCAACAAGAACCTGAGGGACTCGGGGCTAGGACTGCTTCAGCAGGGCACCTCGGGCCTCACCTCGTCACCGGAGGCCAAGAAGCTCACGGAGCAGATCACCTCACAGCTCATGCAGGCAGGCCGGGCCGCCGCCGTCAGCGCCGCCGCGTCCCGGATCGACTCGCTCAGCGACAAGCTGAACGAGCGCAGCTCGCAGCTGCAGGAGCTCGTCTCCGTGCCGGACTCCGACGAGGACCAGGCAGAGGAGGGCGAGGAGCCCGAGGACGAGTACGAAGAGGAAGAAGAGTCCGAAGAGGGCGAGGAAGAACCCGAGGACGAGTACGAAGAAGAGGGCGAGGAAGAAGAAGAGCCCGAAGACGAGTACGAAGAGGAAGAAGAGCCCGAAGAGGGCGAGGAAGAACCCGAAGACGAGTACGAAGAAGAGGGCGAGGAAGAGAGAAGAGCCCGAAGACGAGTACGAGGAAGAAGAAGAGCCGAAGAGGGCGAGGAAGAGCCCGAGGACGAGTACGAAGAAGAGGAAGAGGAAGAGGAGCCCGAAGAGGCTCCGAAGCCCAAGCGGAGGTCCTCGCGACGTAGCCGGTCCGCCGCACCTGCAGGAAGGCGCTGACCATGGCAGAGACGAAACCGACGTCCGCACTGTCCGGCCTGGCCTCGCAGCTGCCGATCGGCCGACTCAAGGAGGAGGCGCAGAGCTTCGGCCAGTCGCTCACCAAGCAGGGCTTCTCGAAGGCGAGCCAGGGCGTCGAGTCGCTGACCGGGAGGCTGAACGACATCGCCGAGGGCAAGTCGACGGCCACCAAGACGGCTGCGAACGTGGCCCAGGGCGACTCCCCCGTCAAGGCAGGTGTCAAGGCCACCGCCTCCAAGGTGAAGGACACCGTCAAGGAGAAGCTCGGGATGGGCGGTGGAGGTGGCGGCGGCAACAAGATCAAGGTCACCAACATCATGGAGAGCGTCGACGTCCCCGTCAGCCGCCAGGTGGCCTACGAGCAGTGGACCCAGTTCGAGGACTTCCCGACGTTCATGAAGAAGGTCGAGAACGTCAAGCAGGAAGAGGACGAGAAGCTCACCTGGAAGGCCCAGATCTTCTGGTCCCACCGCAGCTGGGACGCCGAGATCGTCGACCAGGTCCCGAACGAGCGGATCGTGTGGAAGTCCGACGGCGAGAAGGGCCACGTCGACGGCGCGATCACCTTCCACGAGCTCGGACCTGAGCTGACCCGGATCCTGATGGTCCTCGAGTACCACCCGAAGGGTCTCTTCGAGCACACCGGAAATCTCTGGCGAGCCCAGGGACGACGTGCACGCCTCGAGCTCAAGCACTTCGCACGCTACGTCAGCACCCAGACGATCCTCCACCAGGACGAGCTGGAGGGCTGGAAGGGCGAGATCCACGACGGTGAGGTCGTGGAGGGCAGCAGCGAGTCCGGCGAGCAGGAGGAGCCGGAGGAGAACGGGCCAGGAGGAGCAGGGCCAGGAGGAGCAGGGCCAGGAGGAGCAGAAGCCGGCCGCTCGGAAGAGGAGCGCCGCGAAGAAGTCCGCTCCCGCGAAGAAGTCCGCTCCCGCGAAGAAGGCGGCTGCCAAGGAGTCCGCACCTGCGAAGAAGGCGGCTGCCAAGAAGAGCAGCGCTCCGGCCAAGAAGACCGCTCCCGCCAAGAAGGCCTCGTCGGCCGGCAGGAGCGCCCCGGCCAAGAAGACCGCAGCCGCCAAGAAGAGCAGCGCTCCGGCCAAGAAGAGTGCTCCGGCCAAGAAGGCTGCGTCGGCCGGCAGGAGCGCCCCGGCCAAGAAGACCGCAGCCGCCAAGAAGAGCTCACCGGCGAGGACGACGGCCGCGGCCAAGAAGAGCGCGCCCGCCAAGAAGTCCGCTCCCGCGAAGAAGACCGCCAGGAAGTCGAGCGCGAGGAAGAGCCCCGCGAAGAAGGCGTCGGCGAGGTAGGGCCATGGCGTCGGACGAAGACCGAGTCAAGGAGCTCGAGCTCGAGGTCGAGCGGTTGATGCACGAGGTGGACAAGTACCGCACGGCCACCGAGGACGCAATGCAGCAGATCGACTGGTGCATCGGCTACTTCACCGGAAGCAACAAGTCGACCATCGCCAAGTCGCTCGGCGCCAACCGCGCCTCCATCCGTCGCCACCTGCTCAAGCGAGATGAGCAGAGCATGCCCGTCCCTTCCGAATGACCGAGCTCTGAAAGGCAGACACCCATGACCGTCACACAACACCGCGGGGCCGCCGGAGGCTACGCCAGCCGTCCGGCCCCCAGCGGCCTCGCCGACGTCATCGACACGATCCTCGACAAGGGTCTCGTCATCGACGTGTACATCCGCGTGTCCCTGGTGGGCATCGAGCTGCTGACCATCGACGCACGGATCGTGATCGCCAGCGTCGACACCTACCTGCGGTTCGCCGAGGCCGTGAACCGTCTGGACCTCACCGAGACCCAGACCAGCGGCATCCCCGAGCTCATGGAGGACATCTCGAGCGCGGGCGCCAAGGGGAAGACCTCGGGCGCGATCGAGGGCGCGAAGGACAAGCTCAGCGGCCTCATGGGCGGCGGCGACGACGATGAGAAGGAAGAGGCTCCCCGGAGGAGCAGCTCCAGCAAGTCCTCCAGCAGGCCTGCGCGCAAGACGAGCTCGCGGCCCAAGCGGTCGGAGGAGAGCTGAGCGTGGTCGTCCACCTGTACGGCGTGACCACGGCTGACGCGCCCCTGCCTCCCGACCTCAAGGGGCGGCAGGACTCCGAGCTGCGGCTGGTCTCGGAGAGCGGGCTCGCGGTCATCGTGAGCGACGTCGACGCCGACGCGCCCGCCGGCCGCAAGGACCTGCTGGCGCACGCGCACGTCCTCGAGGCGTACGCCGACAGCTCGACCGTGGTCCCCATGCAGTTCGGCATCGCTCTCCCCGACGACGACGTCGTACGACAGCAGGTGATCGAACGTGATCGTGAGTCGCTCGAGCACCTGCTCCGCTCCTTCGACGGACTCGTCCAGCTGACGGTGCAGGTCTTCCACCACGAGGAGCCGGCGCTTCGGGAGGTCCTCGAGCGCTACCCGGAGCTGCTCTCCGAGCGAGAGCAGCTGAAGGCCTTCCCCGAGGCGGCGACACAGGCTCGGCAGATGGAGCTGGGGCAGGCAGTGGCCTCCGCTCTCGAGGAGCTGCAGGAGGAGGAGAGGGCGATGGTCCTCGACCGCCTCGCGCCCCTGAGCCGCGCGGTCGCCGAGAACGACGCGGCCGGTGCGCACGAGGTCGTGCACGCGGCCTTCCTCGTGGAGCGTGACGCCTGGCCGGCGTTCGACGAGGCGGTCGGCGCCCTGCGCCAGGAGACCGAGCAGCGGATGCGGGTCAGGTACGTCGGACCTCAGCCGCCGTACTCCTTCCTCGAAGCCATGAGGTCCGGTGAGCTGGCATGGGACTGATCCGCGAGCTGCTCCTGCTTCCGCTCGCGCCGGTGCGCGGGGTGGGCTGGGTGGCCGAGCAGGTGAAGGAGGAGGCCGAGCGGCAGTGGTCGGACCCGGCCACCATCCAGGCGGCGCTGACCGACATCGAGGCGCTGAGGGAGGCCGGCGAGATCGACGACGCCGAGGCCGACGCGCGCGAGGAGGAGCTGGTGCAGAGGCTGATCGCCTCCTCACCGCAGCAGGGCCAGAGCCTCAACCCGTGGGAGGGTGTCGACGATGCCTGAGAAGCTCACCATCCGCAGAGTCGGGGAGATCGCCCTGGACGAGGTCTCGGACCTCGTCGGCTGCCCCGGCGAGGGCGTCACCGGCATCCGCAAGGGCGAGGACGGCTGGATCGTGACCATCGAGGTGCTCGAGGTCGGCCGGATCCCCGAGACCACCGACGTGCTGGCGAGCTACGACGTGCACGTCGACAAGGACGGCGATGTGACCGAGTACCGACGGTTGCGCCGCTACCTCCGCTCACAGGTGGAGGACTGACATGGACGGCCAGTCCGCTCCGGACCGGGTCGCCACCGGCCAGCCCTCCCCTCGGCAGGGTCCGACCTTCGTCGGCACGCGTGGCGCGCCCGCGCAGAGCCTCGCCGACGTCCTCGAGCGCGTCCTCGACAAGGGCATCGTGATCGTCGGCGACATCCAGGTCCGCCTGCTCGACATCGAGCTGCTCACGATCAAGATCCGCCTGATGGTCGCCTCTGTCGACCGCGCCCGTGAGATGGGCATCAACTGGTGGGAGGGCGACCCCTTCGTGAGCACCCTGGAGGAGAAGGACGAGGACCGCGACGAGCTGCAGCGCCGCATCGACGCGCTGGAGGCGCGGCTGGCGGACAAGGAGCGCGATGAGCGCGGCTGACGCGACCGTCGTCCACGCCTACGGGGTCGTTCCCGCCGGCCAGGTCCTGTCGCTGCCGGAGGGCATCGACGGGGCCGCTGTCACCGAGGTCCGCGTCGGCAACGTCGTGGCGCTTGCCAGTGAGCTGAGCACCGAGTCATACGGGCCGGAGGTCTGGCGCGCCCACGCCGAGGACCCCCGGTGGCTCGAGCAGGTGGCGAGCCGGCACCACGCGGTGCTCCAGGAGGTGGTCGGCCAGGCCGACGTCCTCCCCCTCAGGCTCCCCGGGATCCACCGCGACGTCTCCACGCTCGAGCAGGTCCTGCGCGAGCAGGCGTCCGACCTCGAGCATGCGCTGGGGCGGGTCCGCGGCCACGTGGAGCTCGGGGCGAAGGTCTTCCTGGTCGACCCGGCGGGCAAGCCGGACGGGGAGCAGCGACCTACCAGTGGGCGCGAGTACCTGGCCCGCCGCTCCGCGGAAGCAACCCAGCGGGAGGAGGCGAGGCTGCGTCGGCAGAAGGAGGTGCTCGACGCCCACGAGGCGATGGCACACGGGTCGACCCGCACCGCCGTGAACCCGCCCCAGGACGCCGCGCTCTCGGGGCGTGCGGAGCCGATGCTGCTCAACGCCGCCTACCTCGTGCCCCGGGCGGGGATGGACGAGTTCGTCGCGCTCGCCGAGCGTGTCCACGCCGACCTGGCCCAGGACGGGATGACCCTCGAGGTCACCGGCCCCTGGCCGCCGTACAACTTCGCCGACGTCGCCGACGTCGCCGACGGCAGCACGGTGGGACGGGGCCGGTGAGCGTCGAGCACGTCAACGTCGGGGAGGACGTCGCACTCGTCGACCTCATCGACCGGTTGATCGACGGCGGCGTCGTGCTCACCGGCGACATCGTGCTCTCGATCGCGGACGTGGACCTGGTCTACCTCGGGCTGCGGCTCGTGCTGGCCCCGGCGCACAAGGTCGAGGACACCGTCCGGTTGAGTCGTCCGCGGGGGCGCGTCGAAGGATGAGCGTCCTTCTGCTGTACGCCCTCGTCCCCGCCGACCGGACGCCTCCCTCGGCCGAGGCGACCGGCGGCCTGTCCGTCCTCGCGCACGGTTCCGTTGCAGCGTTGTACGACGAGCGTGACGAGCGGCCTTCGACGAGCCGGGAGGACCTGCTCGCCTTCGGGAGGAGCATCACGGAGATCTCGGCCTCGGGCCCCGCGCTCCCCGTGCGGTACGGCACCGTGCTGGAGAGCCTGTCCGACCTCGAGGCCCTGCTCGACGAGCGCGAGCAGGAGTGGCGGGAGAGGCTCGGTGCGGTCGCCGGCCACAGCGAGGTCGTCGTTCACGTGCGCGACGAGAACACCCCTCCCCTCGCCCGGCCCGCACGCGGGGTCCCGGGCGCGGGCCGCGAGTACCTGATGTCGCGTGCGGCGGCACGTCGCCACACCGAGACCACGCTCGAGGAGCTGGAGGCACAGGTGGCGCCCCACTGCACCGAGGTGAGGCGGCTCCGCGAGACCGACGAGATCCGGATCGCCTGCCTGGTCCCCCGCGACGATGTCGACGAGCTCAGGTCGGCGGTCGGCAGCTGGGCCGAGGCTCAGGACGGCCGACGGGTCACGACCACCGGCCCCTGGCCGCCCTTCAGCTTCACCGAGAGGGATCCCGAATGACGAAGCCTCCCGACCGTTCGATCTGGCCCTTCGAGGAGGAGGACAGCCAGCACGTCGACGTACCCGGGCTCTCGCGCCGGGTGAGCGCCGACCCGGAGGACGTCGAGAAGGGGCTCGCCCAGCTCGTTCTCACCCTCGTCGAGCTGCTCCGGCAGCTGATGGAGAAGCAGGCGATCCGTCGCGTCGACGACGGCGGGCTCTCCGACGAGGAGGTCGACCGCCTCGGCGAGACGCTGATGCTGCTCGACATGCGCATGACCGAGCTGCGGGAGCACTTCGGGCTCACCCCCGAGGACCTCAACCTCGACCTGGGGCCGCTGGGCCGTCTCCTCTGACCCGGGTACCGCCTCCGGGTCGGACGTGCCGCCGCTAGGTTGGGGCCGTGGCAACGGAGGTACGACTGCGCGACGGCACCCGCGCCGTGATCTGGTCCCTCCTTCCCGGCGACCGCGAGGCCCTCCGCGAGGCCTACGAGCACCTCTCGCCGGAGTCGAAGCTCCACCGGTTCCTGACACCGGTCCCCCACCTCACCGAGACGATGCTCGACCACCTCGTCGACGAGGTCGACGGCGTCGACCACGTGGCCCGCGTGCTGTTCGTCCTCGAGGACAGCAAGCTCGGTGTCCCTGCGGGCGTCGCCCGCATGATCAGGTACACCGACGAACCCACCGTGGCCGACGTGGCCGTGACGGTCGCCGACGAGTTCCAGGGACGCGGCGTCGCCTCAGCGCTGCTGGCCGAGCTCATGGACAGGAGGCTGGAGGGCGTCGAGTGCATCCTGACCGAGGTGGTCGCCGACAATCCGGCGTCCCTGGCGATGCTGCGCGCCCTCGGGCCCACCACCGTCGAGAGCGCCGGCATCAACCGGCTGCGGGTCAGCGTGAAGCTTCCGCCGGTGCCTGAGCCTGCTCGGCCGCCCGCCGGGAAGCCGCAAGGCTCGTCGCCGTCGTGACGGCGAGGACCCCCACGATCACCGCGAGCGACACGAGGGTCGGGATCTCCGGCACCCACGACCACTGCAGGTGTGCCCAGTGCAGCGCGAGCTTGGTGCCGATGAAGCCCAGGATCACGGCGAGTCCGTACCCGAGGTGCACCAGCTTGCTCAGCCCGCCCTCGAGGACGAAGTACAGCGCCCGGAGGCCGAGGAGGGCGAACGCGTTGGTCGCAAAGACCAGGTACGGGTCGCCGGTGATGCCGTAGACCGCGGGGACCGAGTCCACGGCGAAGACGATGTCGGTGGCGAGGACGGCCATCACGACGAGCGCGAAGGGTGTGACTGCGCGACGCCCGTCGACCCGCCCGAGCAGGCGCGGCCCGTCGTACTCCCCGGTGACCGGGAAGAACCGCCGGAGCAGCCGCACGCTGCGCATCCTGTCCACGTCGACCTGGTGCTCGCTGCCGGTGACGGTGTCGCGAAGGATCTTCACCGCGGTGACCACGAGGATCAGCCCGAACACCAGGAACATCACGTCGAACCGGGCGAGTGCCGCCGCGCCGAGCGCGATGAAGATCCCGCGCAGGACGAGAGCGCCGGCGATGCCGTAGAGCAGCACCCGCTGCTGGAGCACCCGGGGTACTGCGAACGCCGAGAGCAGCAGCATGAAGACGAACAGGTTGTCGACGCTCAGCGACTTCTCGACCAGGTAACCGGTCAGGTACTCCACCCCGCGCTCGGACCCGAAGCTCCACCAGACGTAGCCGCCGAAGGCCAGCGGGAGGGCGATGTAGAACGCCGACCACCCGACTGCCTCCCGCATCGACACCTCGTGCGGCCGGCGGGTCAGCAGGAAGTCCAGGACCAGGAGTACGACGACCGCGGCGATCGTCAAGAACCACAGGGCGGGGGTACCGACAGACTCCATGAGATCTCCTCAGACACGTTGAACGGTCTGAGGTCTCCTTCACCTGCACGGGTCGAGCCCAGGTTGCAGGCACCCGCCCGAGGTCGCCTCGAAGCGACCGTAGTGACCGGCACGGGTCCGGGAAGTACTCCCCTCGCGCACAACGATAGCCGGGGGACACAAGAAAGCCCCCGGGTGTGCAACCCGGGGGCTCCCTTCGCGACTGTCCGTCAGGTCAGGCGTGCACCTTGTTCTTGCCCGACATGCTCTCGGCGACTCCGATGAGGAGGAAGGCCGCGACGATCGCGACGATCGCGCCGAGGACGTTGAGCTCGGTGATGCTGCCGGTGCCGAGGGCGCTCGCGACGACGCCGCCGATGAGCGAGCCGACGACGCCGAGGAGCAGCGTCATGAGAAGGCTGAGGTTCTGCTTGCCGGGCTTGATGAGGCGCGCGATCGCACCGACGACCAGCCCGAAGACGAGAAATCCGATGATTGCCATGTCGTGTTGCTCCCTATGTATTCGTTGTTCAAGCAGCCCTCCTGTTCCCCCTGAGAGCGCTTACATGCATGGGCATCGGCACGGCTCAGCGCGGTAATGACGAAAGCCCCGGCCTCCCGGCCGGGGCTTCCGCTTCTCGAACTGTTCGCGATCAGACCTTGCGGGCGGTGTTCCTGCCCGTGATCGTCGACGCGATCATCACCAGCACGGCGGCCAGGACGATCGAGACGAGCCAGCGGAGCCAGTCGACCCCGTCGGTGAGACCCATGAGCCAGTAGCCGAGCAGCACCCCGACCACGCCGCACGCGATGGTCAGCCACAACGGGATGTTGTCCTTGTCGCCAGGAGCGAAGAACTTGCCGAGCAGGCCGATGATGATGCCCGCGATGATGACACCGATCCAACTCATGTCTTGCCTCTTTTCTCCATGCCGAGTCGCACCTTTGCGATCAGGCAATCAGGATTTACCCGGCCGACCGGCTACGCAAGCCCCAAGTTAACGAGGCGTCACACCCGCTGGGTCGGGTCCGTGAGCATCGGGCACGGCGTGCAGCCAAGGTCTAGACCACACGGGCTGACATGATGGCGCGGTGATCACACCGGTGACGGCAGCGGTACGTCGGGCCTTCCGCTTGTACCGCGCCACGGGGGCGGACCTCCCTTTCGGGGACCCGTTGCCTGCGCACGACGTCGCCATGGAGGGCTACTTCTGGCGCTTCACCCACCCCTCGACGGGCCGCGCGGTCATCGCACTGAACGGCGTGAACCGGGACGCGACCGGCTCCCACTGGGCGACCCTCGGCCTCGCCGCGCACCCCAACGGGTTCCTGCGCACCGTCATGCACCCGACGGCGCACGCCTCCTCGACCTCGCTCGGCGCGTACGCCGGGGAGGCCTTCCAGGGCACGGAGGACAGGCTGCGTGTGGATCTCGGCCCTGACGGGCGCCTCGACGTGCAGGTCGAGGCGCCGGTGAGGTGGCCCCGGTCGAGCCTCGGTGGGTCGAGCGTGTTCCAGGCGGTGCCCGCGCTCAACCAGTACTGGCACCCGTGGCTCCTCGGCGGGGTCGCCCGGGGCAGCGCGGTCGTGGGCGGCGACGAGTGGGACCTCGACGGGTGGGACGTCTACGCCGAGAAGAACTGGGGCAAGGGCGGCTTCCCCGAGTCGTGGTGGTGGGGCCAGGCCCACGGGTTCGAGGACCCGTCGGTCTGCGTCGCCTTCGCCGGCGGCGAGGTGACGGCGGGCCCCCTGCGCACGACGGTCACCGCGCTCGTCGTACTCCTCCCGGACGGCACCCTGGTCCGCCTCGGTGACCCGCTCGTCTCACCCGTGCTCGCCGACGTCAGCGACGAGAGGTGGCTGCTCCGCGGGCGCAGCGCTCAGTGGCAGGTCGACGTGGAGGGGTTCGCACCGCTCGAGGCCGCGCACGTGCTGCCCGTCCCGCTTCCCACGGAGCGGCGCAACGTGCCCGGGGCGATCGAGCACCTCGGCGCCACCATGCACGTGCGGGTGCGCCGGTGGGGGCGGGTCGCGTGGCAGGGCAGGTCCCCGATCGCCGCCCTCGAGCACGGTGGCATCGAACGCGCGCGGGCCGAGGTGCTCCGCCGGGGTGGCCACCCGGAGGCCACCGACGGCCCTCCCCGGACGCCTTGAGGCGCGGCGCGGATATCCTGCGCCGATGGCCGACTTCACCGGGATCCCCGTGGCTGCCCTCGACTTCTACGACGACCTGGAGGTCGACAACACGAAGTCGTTCTGGGCGGCGCACAAGGACGTCTACGAGACCTCCGTCCGCGGCCCGATGACCGCGCTCGCCCAGGCCTTGGAGCCCGAGTTCGGCGCGGCGAAGGTGTTCCGGCCCTACCGCGACGTCCGCTTCGCCAAGGACAAGACGCCCTACAAGACCCACCAGGGCGTGTTCGTGCCGAACGGCCCCTCGACCGGTTACTACGTCCAGGTCGGCGCTCCGGGCGTCCGCGTCGGAGTCGGCTTCTACGAGGCGTCCGGGCCGCGCCTTGCCCGGATCCGCGCGGCGATCGCCGACGAGCGTCGTGGCACCGACCTCGAGGGGATCCTGGAGTCGCTGCGCGGCTCCGGGTGGGAGCTCGGCGGGGAGCAGCTCAAGACCTCACCGCGGGGGTACGACGCCGACCACCCTCGCATCGGGCTGCTCCGCCACAAGTCGATGTCCCTGGGAAAGAACTACGGCTTCGAGCCGTTCATCCACACACCAGAGCTGCTCGAAAGGGTCCGCGACGACTGGCGGGAGGCCTCTCCGTTCGTGCAGTGGGTGTCCGACAACGCCGGCGGGGACTGAGGCCCGTTGCTCAGACGTCGGAGACCACGTCCGGCCCGAGGACCTGCTCGACGGCCTTGAGAGAGTCCATGCCCGCTCCGCGCATCTCGGCGAGCGTGGACACCAGCGTCTGGGCCAGGTCGCGGAGCTTGATGTTCGCGTTCTGGGAGGCGCGCTTGAGCAGTCCGAACGCCTCGTCGGCGTCGACCCCGAGCGTGGCCATGACGATTCCCTTGGCCTGCTCGATGGTCCCGCGTGACTCCGCCGACCGTCGTACCGCCTCGTCGATGTCGCGCGCGGTCTGCCCTCGCTTGGACCCGGTGACGTCGACCATGTAGCCACGCACCTCGACGAGGGTGCCCGAGGTGTCGCGATAACCGTCGCCGACCGAGACCACGGTCCGGACGCGCCTCCGCGCGTCGATGATCCGGTGCCACAGGGCGAACGGCTCGCCGCTGGTGAACGCGTTGAGGATGATCGCCGTTGCCACTGCCGCGTCGTCGGGGTGCTTGTGGGCGACGAGCAGCTCGGTCGTCGGGACGATGTCGCCCGGCTCGAAGCCGAGGATGCGGTAGAGGTCGTCGGACCACCACCACGTCTTCGCCTCCACGTTGTAGACGAACGGTCCGTACGGACCGGTGATCACCGTGGTCATGGCAAGCGGCAGGAGCGCATCGTCAACTCCGGGGTGAGGACGGCGCCGGATCGCGTTCGGGCATGCTCCCCCCCGACGACCCCGGCCGTCGGCCAGTCCTGGGCTGCCTTGCTCAACCCAGGGGAAGATTGAAACACGCCCGGGCGTGAAGTCCGTAACGGGTCGGGGCTCAGCCCCCGGCGCGCCCCTTGGTCGCGGTCGCCATCGCCCGGTCGAACTCCCAGTGCGCACGCATCGATGTGATGAGGCCGGACTCGTCGACGCGGTAGACGAAGACGCCCTCGGTGTCGACGCGGGTGCCGTCCTCGAGGATCGTGCTGATCGTGCCGACGTTGGCGCAGGAGTCGCCGTTCGCGAACGAGTCGGTGATGGTGAAGTGGAACTCCTGGACCCCGGCGATGGCGAGGTCCCAGAACCTGCCGATGCCCTCGTGCCCGTGGTGACCCTTGCCCTCCGGGTCGAAGACCGACGGACCGACCGGGTCCTCCACGACCCCGTCGGGAGCGAACAGTGCGACCCAGTCCTCCTTCACTCCGCGGGCCACGGTCGCGGCAGAGCGTTGGGACGCCCGGCGGGCCGGGTGGTCCCCGTCTGGAGCGGTCCAGGTGAGGGCATCGGTCTCGATCACGTGTAGAACTGTAACGCGTTCCAGTTTTCCGCCGCCAGGGGCGTTTCGACGGTCCGCAAACTCGACCAACCCGGTAGATCTGACAGACTTGGCAGGTGCGAGTCTCAGCCAAGTCCGACTATGCGCTCCGCGCGCTCATCGAGATCGCGACGAACACCGAGGGTGTCGCCGTCAGCGCCGAGGAGCTCGGCCGGCGCCAGGACATCCCCCGAGGGTTCTTGCAGGCGATCCTCGCCGACCTGAGGCGCGCGGACATCGTCGCGAGCCAGCGGGGCCAGGCCGGCGGCTGGCGCCTCGCGCGAGACCCCGGCTCGATCACCGTGGCCGACGTGATCCGCGCGGTGGACGGCCCTCTGGTCAGCGTCTACGGCCTGCGCCCCGAGGCGGTCAGCTACAACGAGACGGCCCAGGTGCTCCAGCACGTCTGGATCGCGGCGCGAAGCAGCCTCCGCGGCGTCTTCGAGCGGGTGACGATCGAGTCGCTGGCCGGGAAGCAGCTGCCGGACGAGGTCATCGCACTCACCGAGGACGACGAGGCCTGGCGCCCTCACTGAGGACGCCAGGTCTCACGGCGCCTGCGTCTCAGGCCGCGGCCGTCTCGAGCTCGGCCGAGCGGGCGCGCGACACCTGCTCCTGACGCACGGCCCACACGATCATCGAGACCCAGACGAAGGCCAGGGCCGACGCGGCGAGCGCCACGGTGAAGGGCTCCGCCCCGAAGGACTCGAGGATCGTCTTGCTGTTGGTGAGGATGATCAGGCCACCAGCCGCGACACCGAGGACGCGGGCCGGCATCACGCGCACCAGCCAGGCCGCGACGGGCGCGGCGATGACACCGCCGACGAGCAGCGCGGCTGCGTACCTGAAGTCGATCCCGGCAGTGCCCAGCGCGAACAGGAAGCCGAGCGAGCCACCCACGGCGACGACGAACTCCGAGGTGTCGATGGAGCCCACGACCTTGCGGGGCTCGAGGCGGCCGGAGGAGAGCAGCGACGTGGTGCCGACCGGCCCCCAGCCGCCGCCACCGATCGCGTCCATGAGGCCGGCCACGACGCCGAGCGGAGCGAGGAAGGCGGCCGAGAGCCGGCCCTTGAACTGGGGACGCCGGCCGCCCAGGACGAGGAAGCGCCACACGACGTAGACGCCGAGCCCGAGCAGGAGGGCTGCGACCCAGGGCTTCGCGGTGTCACCGTCGATGCTGGAGAGGAACGTCGCGCCCGCGAAGGCGCCGATGCCACCGGGAAGGGCGATGATGCTGACGGTGCGCCAGTCGACGTTCCCGAGCTTGTGGTGCGAGATGCCCGAGACGAGCGTCGTACCGATCTCTGAGAAGTGCACGGCGGCAGACGCGGCGGCGGGAGCGATCCCCGCGGCGAGGAGCAGTGTCGACGACGTGACGCCGTAGGCCATGCCGAGGGAGCCGTCGATCAGCTGGGCGATGAGGCCCACCACTCCGAGGACGATGAGGTTGCGCATGCGGGAAGCCCTTCCGAGGGACGAGGAGCATCTTTTGCTTGTGTCGTAATCCAAGTTATTCACTAGACTAAGCAGAGTCAATCTGGTTAGTCCGGTTTTAACCATTGCGTGTCGCGCACATCACGGAAGGGCCGGCGGGGAGGCGAAGCAGACCGGCCGGCGACCGGGCGGTCTCGAGAGGGCGATGCGGTACGGCGGTGCCGACCGGGCGGGTCAGCGGCGAGCCGGAGGCCGGTGCCCGTTCAGGCCCATGTCGGCGTCCCGCATCAGCTTGGAGACGAGCTGGTGCCCGGTCTCGAGGGTCTCCTGCAGAGTCTTGAGGCCTGACTCGTGGCGACCCGCCTCGAGGGCCCACTTCGCCGCGGCCATGCCCTGGATGAGCGTGTCGTTGACCTCGGTCGCGTCACGGTGGCGTTGGGCGGCGGCCTCCATCGCACGCTGCCGGGCGTCCGACGTCGCCAGCCGGTCCGAGGCGTCACCCAGCAGGCCGCCGAGCAGAAGAAGCGGAAGGACCCGCGACGCCCAGCCGACGACGGAGAGGTCGACGTCGTCGATCACCACCCAGGCAGCCACGAGGACGACGGCGAGCAGCCCGGCGCCGATGCCGGCGTTTCGACCGAACGCCAGCGCGAGAAGCGCGACGGGAAGGCCGTAGAGCATGTTGATCGCATCAGCGGGTCCGCCGAAGGAGATCCGGAGCACGAACACCGCGATGAACAGCACGGTGGCGACAGCGACCGTCACGCTCGGCCGGTTGCGGAACCAGGGCATCTGGTTGCCCTGGTCCTGCCGGAACAACCCTGCAGAAACCATGACGTCCACTGTGCAGGAGGATCGCGCCTCAGTCAGTGGGGCGAAAGTCCCGACTTGCACCGATGCCGCCCGGTCACCGTCCGAGGTCCGGGGAACGGGTCACCCGAATCCGGTGGGCGACGCAGCGGCGGTGACGCGGTTCACGGGCAGGCCACCTTCTGGCAGGGGTTGTCTTTATTACCCGTGGGTACGATAATTATGTTACTGACGAGTACACCCAGGGGCATCCCCTGCCCAGGGCCTGTCCGGACCGGACCGCGAGTGCGCCGGTACCCCGAATTCGAAGGTAGAGCCGTGAGCCACTACAAGAGCAACATCCGCGACATCGAGTTCAACCTCTTCGAGGTCTTCGGCCGCGACGAGGTCCTCGGTAACGGCCTCTTCGAGGAGGTCGACCTGGACACCGCGAAGTCGATCCTGTCCGAGGTCGACCGCCTCGCCCGCGAGGAGATCGCGGCCTCGTTCGAGGACGGAGACCGCAACCCGCCGGTCTTCGACCCCGAGACCAACACGGTCAAGATGAACGAGAACTTCGCCAAGAGCTACCAGGCGTTCATGGACGCCGAGTGGTACCGCCTCCAGCTCCCCGCCGAGCTCGGTGGCCAGCCGGCCCCGGCCTCGCTGATCTGGTCGATGGCCGAGCTCGTGCTCGGTGCGAACCCGCCGGTGTGGATGTACGCCGCTGGCCCGAACTTCGGCAACGTCGTGTACCGCAACGGCAACGACCGCGACAAGAAGATCGCCCACCACATGGTGGAGCGCAAGTGGGGCGCCACCATGGTCCTCACCGAGCCCGACGCGGGCTCCGACGTGGGCGCCGGCCGCACCAAGGCGACGCAGAACGAGGACGGCTCCTGGAACATCGAGGGCGTCAAGCGCTTCATCACGTCCGGCGAGCACGACATGAGCGAGAACATCATCCACCTGGTGCTCGCGCGCCCGCAGGGTGTCGAGGGCGTGGGCGGCCCGGGCACCAAGGGCCTCTCGCTGTTCATCGTGCCGAAGTACCACTTCGACTTCGAGACCGGCGAGCTCACCGGTGAGCGCAACGGCGCCTACGTCACCGGCGTCGAGAAGAAGATGGGCATCAAGGTCTCCACCACGTGCGAGGTCACCTTCGGCGAGAAGGAGCCCGCCAAGGGCTGGCTGCTCGGCGAGGTCCACGACGGCATCGCGCAGATGTTCCAGGTCATCGAGAACGCCCGCATGCTCGTGGGCACGAAGGCCATCGCCACCCTCTCGACGGGCTACCTCAACGCGCTCGAGTACGCCAAGAGCCGCGTCCAGGGCGCCGACCTCTCGCGGGCGTCGGACAAGACCGCGCCGCGCGTCACCATCACCCACCACCCCGACGTCCGCCGCTCGCTGATGACCCAGAAGTCGTACGCCGAGGCGCTGCGTGCCCTGGTCATCTACACCGCGACGTGGCAGGACAAGGTCCAGATGGCCGAGTTCAGCGGGGAGCGCGACGAGCTCGCCGAGCGCGTCAACGACCTGCTGCTGCCGATCGTCAAGGGCTACGGCTCCGAGCGTTCCTGGGTGCTGCTCGGCACCGAGTCCCTGCAGACCTTCGGCGGCTCGGGCTTCCTGCAGGAGTACCCGATCGAGCAGTACGTCCGCGACGCGAAGATCGACACCCTCTACGAGGGCACGACCGCGATCCAGGGCCAGGACCTGTTCTTCCGCAAGATCGTGAAGGACCAGGCGCAGGCGCTCGGCCACATCGCCGGTGAGATCGAGAAGTTCATCACCAGCGAGGCCGGCAACGGCCGCCTCAAGATCGAGCGCGACCTGCTCGCGAAGGGTCTCGAGGACGGGCAGGCGATCGTGGGCACGCTGATCAACCAGCTGATGTCCTCCGACCCGAACGCCGAGGGCGGCGAGCTGCGCAACATCTACAAGGTCGGCCTGAACACCAGCCGCCTGCTGATGGTGCTCGGCGACCTCGTCTGCTCGTGGCTGCTGCTGCGCCAGGCCGAGATCGCGCTCGAGAAGCTCTCGGGCGAGGTGAGCGACAAGGACAAGGTGTTCTACGAGGGCAAGGTCGCCGCGGCCCAGTTCTTCGCGCGCAACGTGCTCCCGAAGGTCACCGCCGAGCGCAGCATCGCCGAGGCCACCGACCTGTCGCTGATGGACCTGTCCGAGGACGCGTTCTGATCCTCTGAGCTGCCATCGGCTCGACCAGCCGACATCGAGGGCCGTCTCACCGATTGGTGGGGCGGCCCTCGTGCGTCCGGTCACGCTTTACCTTGTCGGTGATTGACAGCGCGCCCGGACGGGTACCTCTGACCAGGTACGCCGTGTCGCCACGGCGCTCCCCCGAGGCAGCAGACGGATGCTGCCGCAGACACAGGAGGAATGAAGATGGGCATCGGTCTGGGCATCGTGCTTCTGCTAGTGGGCCTGATTCTCGTCCTTGACGTCATCCCCGGCCTCGACGGCCTGCCCGTCGACAGTGAGGCCCTGGGCTGGATCTTCGTCATCGTCGGCATCCTGGCGATCGCCCTGGCGCTGGTGATGAACAAGCAGCGGTCAGAGACCAGGCACGTGGAGGAGCACCGCTACAACGGTCCCACCCGTTGACGCAGTGATCTGACACCGCGAACCTGCAGCGGCAAAACGCCCCGGCGCTCTGAGGAGCACCGGGGCGTTTCACGTGTGTCTGGTTACCAGCTGAGCGTGCTCCGCTTGGTCACCGTGGAGCTTCGCTCGCCGCGAGCCGGGCGCGCAGCATCGTCACGGCGATCACGACGGTACGACGGGCGGTCCTCACGCTGAGCGCGACCAGCATCGCCAGCAGCGGGACGAGCACCGCCATCGTTGCTCCGACGTACCGGCCCACCGTCGCGGCTCCACGACCTGTCCTGACGCCGACTTCCCTGGTTGTCACGCGCCCCACGGTAGCCGCCGCCTCCACGCCGGGGAGCCGCTCCACCGCCGCCACGACGCGGCGCGGGCGCGGTCTCGCCCGAGGCGGCCAGTGCCTCCGCGCTCATCGGCTCGGGGGCGGTGCGGATGTCGTGGTGGCGCGACTCGACGCCGGCACGCTTCTGCAGGCGGACCACCTCGTCGACCTGCCGCGGCGTGGTGATCGTGACCACCGCGCCCGACTGGCCGGCGCGGGCCGTGCGCCCGGACCGGTGCAGGTACGCCTTCGGGTCGGTGGGGGTGTCGTAGTGGATGACGAGCCCCACACCGTCGACGTGGATGCCGCGGGCGGCGACGTCGGTGGCGACGACGACCCGCGCCTTGCCGGAGGAGAACTTGTGCAGGTTGCGCTCGCGGACCCGCTGCGAGAGGTTGCCGTGAAGGTCGACCGCCTCGATGCCGGCCTCGGTCATGGCGGCCGCGAGCTCGGTTGCTCCTTCGCGCGTGCGGGTGAAGACGATCGAGCGCTCGTTGGCGTCCACGAGCCTCGTCGCGGCGACGGCCTTGTCGCGGTACCCGCTGACGACCAGCACGTGGTGGTCCATCGTGGTGACCGAGCCCTCGTTGGCGTCGAGCTCGTGCAGCTTGGGTCCGCGCAGGTGCTTGCGCACCAGGCGGTCGACGTCACCGTCGAGCGTCGCCGAGAGCAGCAGCCGCTGGCCACCCTCGGGGGTCTGCCCGAGGATCGCGTCCACGACCGGGTAGAAGCCGAGGTCGCAGAGGTGGTCTGCCTCGTCGAGCACGGTGATCGCGATGTCGTCGAGACGGCACGCACCCCGGTCGATGAGGTCGTTGAGACGTCCGGGGGTGGCGACGACGATGTCGGCGCCGTTGCGCAGCTGCTTGAGCTGGCGGTCGTAGGGCGTCCCGCCGTACACGGTGGTCAGCTTGAGGCGCATCGCGTTCGCGAGCGGCTCGAGCGAGCGTCGTACCTGGGTCGCCAGCTCGCGCGTGGGAACGATGATCAGCGCGCGCGGGTGCTTGGGCCGGCTGCGCTCACCGGCGAGGCGAGCGAGCACGGGGAGGCCGAAGGCGAGCGTCTTGCCGGACCCGGTCTGGGCGCGGCCGAGGACGTCGTGGCCGGCGAGGGCGTCGGGTACGACGGCCGCCTGGACCGGCGTGGGCGCGGTGATGCCCTGGCGGGCCAGTGCGCCCACGAGCTCGACGGGGAGGTCGAGGGAGTCGAAGGTGGGGCCCGCGTGGGCAGGGGTGGGCAGGGTGGACTGAACAGCAGTCAAGGGGGTGTTGCTCCAAAGATGGTCGGGCGCGTCCTAGCCCGGATGCCACGGCGTGGTCCGGCAAGCCTGCGAGACGCAAGGCGCCCGATCACTAGGTCCAGCGCGGCAGTGTTGCTCTGCTCCGCGCACCCACACCGGGCACAGAAAAGGCCACGGGTCAGAAACTACGAAGTCTGTAACCCGCGGCCTGGCTGTCTCCAGTCTAACAGCGATGTGTCACGCCTCCGACCGTCCCGAGAGCGGGAGGACGAGACGTCGGACACCTCCGGGGGTGACCGCACCGGCACGCCCCAGTCCTGCTGGTGCATGTGGCAGGCGGCGCCCTCACCTCCGTCGGCGTCGCAGGACGCTGCACGGGCGGCGATGTGGAGGACGCCGTCCCCGACCGCCGGGTCGATGACGAGAGTGCGGGCGAGGGCGGTGCCGCGACCCTCCCCGTCCTTCAGGAGCGCCGGCGGTGTCGCGGAGACCAGCAGCTGCGCGGACGGCCCGAACCGGTCGTCGACCTTCTGCCCGGGCGGAGGCTCGAACGAGACGACGAGCTCGAGCTCCTCGCCTGCGATCTCGGTGACCGGCCGCTGCGTGGTGTGGGCGAACCCGCCGGCCTTCGCTGCCTGTCCGAGCGGGATCCGGGTGAGCCGGTGGGCTGCCGACTCGACGACGACGAGGTGCTCCCCGGCGACGACCGCGCCGCTGGGCTCGGCGAGATCCGTGGCGATGGTGGAGAGCGTGCTCGTCGCGGGGTCGAAGCGGCGGACGGCGCCGTTGTAGGTGTCGCACACCGCGACGGACCCGTCCGGCAGAGCGGTCACGCCGAGCGGGTGCTGGAGCAGGGCGTCAGCGGCGGGGCCGTCCTGGAAGCCGAAGTCGAACAGGCCCTTGCCAACGACGGTGTCGACCCGCAGCTCGCCGGTCTCGCCTGTCGAGGCCTCGGCGAAGCGCAGGGAGGACGTCTCCGAGTCGGCGATCCAGAGCCGGTCCCCGTCCACGGCGAAGCCGGACGTCTGCGCGAACCACGCGTCGGCGAGCGGGCCGTCGAGCAGTCCTTCGTTGGTCGTCCCGGCCACGACCACGACCTCGCCGGTGAGCGGGTCGAAGGTCCAGAGCTGGTGGATGCCGGCCATCGCGACCCACACCCGGTCCCGCCACCAGGCGACGTCCCAGGGGCTCGACAGGCTGGCGGTGCCGTCGCCCTGCATCCACTGCCTGCCGTTGCCCGCGAGGGTGCTTACGTCGCCGGTCGACAGGTCGACGCCGCGCAGCAGGTGGTTCACGGTGTCGGCGACCACGACGTCGTAGCCGACGGCCTTGGCGACGTCGGGCGGGAGCGCGGCCAGGCCGTTCGGCTCGTTGAAGCAGGCCTGGTCGGGGGGCCCGTCGGCCCGTCCCCGGGTCCCGGACCCGATCCGGCGTACGACGGTCTCCGCGTCCGCCCCGAGCTCGACGAGCTGGTGGTGGCCCGCGTCCGCGACCAGGAAGCCCTCGCCAAGAAGGCGGATCGCCTTCGCGGGGAACCGGAGGTCGCTCGGCTCGGGAGTCGGCGGGACGTAGGGCGAGTCACCCGGTTGGAGCGTGCCCTTCGCGAGGTGCTCCTCGCGAAGCTCGGCGATCAGGGCGTCGATCGCGTGCTCGTGGCCCTCCCCGGCGTACTGGGCGACGACGTAGCCCTCGGGGTCGACCAGGACGAGCGTCGGCCAGGCCCGGGCGGTGTACGCCTGCCAGGTCTCGAGGTCAGGGTCGTCGAGCACGGGGTGGGCGACCTCGTAGCGCTCGACGGCTGCCGCGAGTGCGTCCGGGTCTGCCTCGTGGACGAACTTCGGGGAGTGCACGCCCACGACGACGAGCTCACCGTCGTACTTCTTCTCCAGCGGGCGAAGCTCGTCCAGGACGTGCAGGCAGTTCACGCAGCAAAAAGTCCAGAAATCGAGCAACAGCCAGCGTCCGCGGAAGTCCGAGAGCCGTAGGTCGCGGCCGCCGGTGTTCAGCCAGCCACGGCCCCTCAGCTCGGGGGCGCGGACGCGAGGGCGGGTGCTCATGAGGTCCAGTCTCCTCCGGTGCACCAATCAACCGTGACCGCCCTCGCTGTGGCCGTCGTCGATCCACGAGCCGTGCTCGGCGTGAACTTGCCGGGGCGACCGACCTTCACCGAGCCTTGCAGCAAGCACCGACAGTTCTGATCCGGCTGATCTCACGTGCTCCGTTACCCCGGGTTGGGGATGCAGGCTTCACGGGCTCCCGGCATCGTGTGGGCATGGCCACCGAGGACGACGTCAGACGGTTGTGCCTGTCGCTTCACGGTGTCGTCGAGCGCCCCAGCTGGTCGCGACCGGCCTGGTTCGCGCGCACGATGGTTGCTCGCATGTGGGACGACGGGGTGCTCACGGTCAAGACCGGCGAGCGTGACGTGCTGGTGCATTCGGAGCCGGACACGTACTCCTGGACGCCGCATCACGACCGATCGCCGAACCTCGTCCTCGTCCGCCTCGACCGGGTTGCCGAGGACAAGCTGCGAGAGCTCCTGGCGAAGTCCCACCGGCTGGCCGGGTCGCTGACGACGTCATGGGTCACCCGGCTGGAACGTGTCGGTTGATCAGAGTCCGGGAGGGGGGTCAGGCCGAGCGACGGCTGCCCTACGCTTCCCCGCATGACTTCGGACCAGGAACGCCTCAGCGGGTACGTCGAGTCGTGGCGCAGTGCCGTCGACGACGCCGTCGCCCTCCTCCGCAGCCTTGACGAGTCCGACTGGTCGCGCCCGACCGACCTTCCCGGCTGGGACGTCAAGGGTGTTGCCTCCCACCTGGCGCACCTGGAGTCCGAGCTCGCCGGCGTGAAGCAGAAGCGGGTCGAGCTCCCCGATCGCGACCACTACACCGCGCCCACGTCGGCGTACACCGAGCTCGGCCTGGTCGCCCGCGAGGACATGTCCGGCGCGGAGATCGCCGACGAGCTCGAGCAGTGCGCGCGGTCCCGGCACGAGCAGCTGCTCGCGGACCCGCCGACCGACGGAAAGGCGGACCCGCCGCGCACGCCGGGCAAGATCGGGTGGAACTGGGAGACCCTGCTGAGCAACCGCGTCGTCGACGTGTGGATGCACGACCAGGACATCCGCCGGGCCGTGGGCCGCCCAGGTGGCATGAACACCCCGGGCGCCGCCCACACGGTTGCGACGTTCACCCGCAGCTTCCCGTACGCGGTGGGCAAGCGCGTGGCTCCGCCGGTCGGTACGACGGTCGTGCTCGACGTCACGGGAGTGAGCCCGGTCCACCTCGCGGTGGAGGTGGACGAGTCGGGGCGCGCCGTACCTGTGAACCCGGACCCCGAGAGCCCGTCCGTCTCCCTGACCATGGACGTCGAGACGTTCGTCCTCCTCGCAGGAGGCCGCCGTCCCGCGGTCGAGCTCTCCGTGGACGTCGAGGGCGACGAGGACCTCGGACGCCGGATCCTCGAGGCGATGGCAGTGACGCCTTGACCGAGCACCAGTGGACGCTCGACGACATCCCTGACCTGTCGGGCAAGCAGGCGCTCGTCACCGGAGTCACCAGCGGTCTCGGCGAGAAGACCGTCCTCGAGCTCGCGCGCAAGGGCGCCCGGATCGTCATGGCTGCGCGCGCGGACTACAAGCTGCTGGCGACGATCGCCGACATCCACCGAGTACTCCCCCACGCCGACCTCGTTCCCCTGGTCGTGGACCTCGCAGACCTGGGCTCGATCAGGCGTGCAGTGGAGGAGGCGCGCGCGTACGGGCCGATCGACATCCTGATCAACAACGCCGGCGTGATGGCCACCCCACAGCGTCGTACCGTCGACGGGTTCGAGCTCCAGTTCGGCACGAACCACCTCGGCCACTTCGCCCTGACCGGGCTGCTCTTCCCGCAGCTCGCCGCGGCAGAGTCGGCTCGAGTGGTCACGGTCTCCTCCCAGGCGCACCGGATCGCCCGCAGCGTGCCGCTGACCGACCCGCGGCATGACCAGAGGCACTACCGCAAGTGGATCGCCTACGCGGAGTCGAAGCTGGCGAACCTGCTCTTCGCGTTCGAGCTCGACCGACGGGCGCGTGCGGCCGGCACTGCGGTCTCGTCGATGGCTGCACACCCCGGGTACGCCGCGACCAACCTCTTCGACGGCATGAACCTGTCTGGGCCGAGGGCCGACGGCGCCATCGTCGTCGGGGCGAGCAGACTCCTGGGTCAGCCCTCGGAGCTGGGGGCGCAGCCCTCGCTCATGGCGGCGACCATGCCCGGGCTTCCCGGCGGCAGCTACACCGGACCGCGTGGACCGTGGGAGATGCGAGGCAGGCCGACAGTGGTGACGCCGTCACGGACGGCGCGCGACGCCGTGCTCGCGGGCAAGCTCTGGGAGGTCTCCGAGGAAGCGACGCGGGTCCACTTCCCCTGACCTGACCAGGGCTCCTCGTACGTCCGGAATCGAGCTCTTGTGGCGGTATGGACCAGTCGCGGGGAGTGTCGGTGTTCGTACGTATGTTCGATGCATGCTGGACACCGACTGGATCGAGGACCTGGACGCGGACACCGCCTGCGCCGTGGTCGCCGACCGGCACGCCCAGCGGCTCCGGGTCGAGGGCGAGCTGTTCGTGCTGGCCGCGCACTGGGCCGACCTGCACTCCGGCGCCGCGTTGAGCGAGCACCGGCGCCGCGCCGGGATCCGGGTCCGGCCCGGGATGGAGCGCGCCAACCAGGTCGGCGCGCACGGCACCCCCACGGTCGCGGAGTTCGCCGCCGCCGAGCTCGGCGCGCTCCAGGGCATCGGGCACGTCGCCGCGGACCACCTGATCCGCGACGCGCTCAACGTCCGGCACCGCCACCCCCGGCTGTGGGCCCGGCTCACCGCCGGCCGGGGCCGGGTCTGGCAGGCCCGCCAGGTCGCCCAGATGTGCGCGGCCGCGGGCCTGGACCTCGACCAGGCCGACTGGGTCGACGAGCAGACCACCGAGTACCTCGACGCGCTGCCCTGGGGCCGGTTCGAGTCCCTGGTCGCGACCAAGATCGCCGAGGCCGACCCGGCCGCCGCCGATGCCCGCGCCCGCGCCGCCGCGCTGCGCCGGTTCGTGGCCACCGGCCAGTCCTCCGAGCACGGCCTGAAGACCCTGGTCGCCCGCGCCACCGCCGGCGAGGTGATCTACTTCGTCGCGATGGTCGACCGGATCGCGAGGATCCTCGCCGTCCACGGCGACACCGACCCCCTCGAGGTCCGCCGGTCCAAGGCGATCGGGATCCTCGCCACCCCCGCCCGCGCCCTCCAGCTCCTCGGCTCCCTCACCCCCCTCGGCGACCCCACCCCCACCACCGACTCCACCGGCAGCACCGACACCGGCGACAGCACCGGCAGCAGCAGCACCGGCAGCGACAACACCGGCGGCGACAGCGACGCAGCCGAGGGCGACGATCCGGACGGGGATCCGGACGGGGATCCGGACGGGGGATCCGGAGGGGGATCCGGAGGGGGATCC
Organism: uncultured Actinomycetota bacterium; assembly: GCA_963739785.1. GTDB lineage: Bacteria > Actinomycetota > Actinomycetes > Propionibacteriales > Nocardioidaceae > Nocardioides_C. The sequence continues at coordinate 106,331 of CAVUBO010000012.1, forward strand.
GGAGGTGGTCACCGAGGCCGACGTGCACCCCGCCCACAACGACGCCGACGACCCCGCCCCCGAACCCCGCACCTGCCCCACCTGCACCGGCACCGGGTCCGTGACCGGCACCGTGACCGGCGACCCGACCCTGTTCCTCAAGCCCGCCGACCTCGACCCGCGCCGGCTGCTGCCCCCCGCCACCCTCTACATCCACCTCTCCGAGACCAGCCTGACCCGCAACAGCCACGGCATCGCGCAGCTCGAGGGCGTCGGCCCGATCACCACCAGCCAGGTCATCGAGTTCCTCGGCCACACCAACGTCCGCGTCGTCCCCGTGGTCGACCCCGCCCACATCGACCCCGTCGACGGCTACGTGGTCCCCGACCCGATGGCCGAGGCCCTGCACCTGCGCAACCCCGCCTGCGTCTCCGTCTGGGCCACCCACACCGGCCGACGCAAGGACCACGACCACGTGATCCCCTACCTGCCCCGCGAGCAGGGCGGCCCACCCGGGCAGACCGGGATGCACAACATCGCCCGGCTGACCCGGTTCCCCCACCGCCTCAAGACCCACGGCAACTGGCGGCTGACCCAGACCCGCCCCGGCGAGTACGAATGGACCTCACCACACGGCTACCGCTTCCTCGTCGACCACGCCGGCACCCACCCCCTCGGCAAGACCCCGCCGCAACACGAGTAGCCACCTGAGGACGGACCTGACCCCGGGCTTGCAGCAAACGAACACATCCCGCATCGGGGTGGTCGTCAGTCTCCGTGAACGATCCGGCGTCGCAGCACCCACGCCCCGAGCGCGAACAGCACTGCTGCATAGGCGAGAAGTACCCCGAGCTCGCCCAGGACGTCGAAGATCGTCCCGTCGTGCCGGACGAGGGTCGCGTACCCGTCCGCCGCCCAGGCGTGAGGGGTCAGGTGCGCCGCCGTCAACATCGTGGGCGAGTAGAACTCGAGCGGCATCATCGATCCGCCTAGTGCCGACAGCCCCAGCCCCAGCAGGAGTCCTGCTCCGATCGCCTGCTGAGGGCTCCGGGACACCGCTCCGAGCAGAAGGCCGGCTCCTCCGGCGACCGCGGCGAAGAGCACCATCAGGGCGACCGCTCCCAGCGGGCTACCCCAGGACACCCCGAACAGCAGGGCCGATCCCGCCATGATCACGATGCCCTGCACGATGGCTATCCCGACGCGGCCGAGTGCCTCTCCGGCCACGATGCTCGATACCCGGGTCGGGGTGGAGAGCATGCGTCGAGACACCCCGAGGCGGCGGGTCTCGATCAGGGCCGTGGCCGTCGTCATCGACGTCACGAAGATGAACAGCATCAGCATGCTGCTAGCGCCGAGGTCGAACCGTCCGAGGTCCTCCGGGAACACGGCCGTGCCCGTGGTCGTGGTGACGACGCTGATATCGGCCAGTGAGGCCGCCGTCCGGTCGGTCCGTTCGAGGTTGGTCTGGAGGTCCGAGCCGAGGCGCTGCTCCAGCACTCGGGCGACCTGCACCCGCGACGCCTGTGCATCCACCGCCGCGCGCACCACCATCGCGACCTGCTGTGCGGATCGGTCGGCGCGGGAGACGTACTCGACCGGGGCGTTCTCCCCCTCCGCCAGAGCACGGTCGTAGTCGGCGGGGATCACGACGGCGGACTCCAGCCGTCCGGCCTCGACCGCAGCGACGGCCGCGTCCCGGTCGTCGACCCGTTTCACCTCGAAGGCGCCGGAGGCCTCGAGCTCGTCGACCACTGCGTTCGCCAACGGCCCGGACTGACCGACGACGACCGCGACGCGCGGTGTGTACTCCCCTCCGAACGCGAACCCGAGGACCAGCACCATCAACATCGGGAAGAGCACGACGAAGAAGCCGTTGGTGCGGTCGCGCAGCATCCGGCGAAGGTTCACACCGGCGATCACGAACGGGGTCATGGAGCCACCACCCGGGCGATCCTTCGCGAGGCCACCGCCCCGGTGACCGCGGCGATGAGCAGCAGGGCGGCCACCGCCGGAAGGACGTCGAGAGCCTCACCACCTCCGGCGAGGCTGCCCAGCCCGCGCATGAACCAGGCGTGCGGCGTGACCAGGCTGACCGTCGCCATCACCGTGCCGGACTGCTGGATGGGGAAGAACGCGCCACCCAGCAGGCCCAGGGACACCGCTACGACAGCCTGCCAGCTGCCCGCCTGCTCCGATGTCTTCGCGAGGGAGGCCACCACCGAGGTGATCCCCGTGGCCGCGAGGACCCCCGCGAGGATCAGCATCGCCACTCCGACCGGGTTCCCCCACGACGCTCCGAGCAGGAGCGACGAGGCCACCACCAGCACGGTGAGGCTGACGGTGCCGAGGACGACGGAGGTCAGCAGCTTCCCCACGAGGATCGCCCCGCGCCGTACCGGCGCCGCGAGGAGCCTCGAGAGAGTGCCCTCGGAGCGCTCCTCGATGAGCGAGGACACCCCGAACTGCACGGTGAAGAGGAGGAAGAACACGGCCATTCCTGCGGCGAGGTACGTCTTGGTGTCGAGCACGTGCGCCGCCGCGGAGGTGTCCTCGAGAGTGATCGGCGCGGAGGTGGCGAGGGTCTCCTGCGCCACCTCCTGCAGCTGTGCCGGGGAGAGGCCGCCACTCTCGTGCGCCACGGCCGCGACCGCGACGCGTACCGCCTCGAGACCCTCGACGTACGACGAGGCGACCGATCGCGCCACGTCCGTCGCCGTCGCGGCGTCCACGCTGCCCACCACGTCGAGCTGCGCGGGATCCTGGCTCTGCACGCGGTCCGCGAACCCGGCGGGCAGGATGAAGGCCGCGTCGAGGTCGCCGTCACGCACGCCTGCTCGGGCATCGGCCTCGTCCATCTCCTGCACGGTGGCGATGCCGTCGTCCTCCAGGCTCGCGAGCACCTCGCCGCGGAACGTCCGGCTGATCGAGCTGCGGTCCTCGTCGACGACGGCGTAGGCGAAGGCGCTCGGGGTCGCGGCCGAGCCGAAGATGAGGCTGAAGATCGCGGCGAGACCGAGGGGTACGACGACCGCCAGCATGATCGCCGAGCGGTCCCGGACCCGCTGCCGGATGTCCTTCCAGGCGATGACGATGCTCGCGGGCATCTCAGTCACGCAGCCGTTTCCCCGTCAGGTGCAGGAAGACCACCTCGAGGTCCGGCTCCTGGACCGTCACGGAGCGGATCGACGCTCCCGCACCCATCGCGGCCTGCATCACCCGGGGCAGGGCGGACTCGGCGTCGGTGACCAGGACGTCGAGCACCCCCTGCTCGCCGGTCGTCCGTCCCCGTCACCGGCAGCGCGTCGACGGCCGCCATGGCACGGCCGAGGTCTCCCTCGACGACCATCGTGATGTGCTCCGCCTGACCGAGCTCCGCAGTCAGGGCTCGCGGCGGCCCTTCGGCGATGAGCCGCCCCAGGTCGACGATCCCGACCCGGTCGCACAGCCGCTCGGCCTCCTCCATGTAGTGGGTCGTGTACAGCACCGCCATGCCCTCCGAGCTCAGCGCCTCGATGCTGTCGAGGATCGCGTTGCGGCTCTGCGGGTCCACTCCGACGGTCGGCTCGTCGAGGATCAGCAGCCTCGGCCGGTGGAGCAGCCCCACGGCGATGTTGAGCCGCCGCTTCATGCCGCCGGAGTACTCCTTGACCGGGTCGCCCGCCCGCTCGCCCAGGCCCACGACCTCGAGCACCTCCGCGACCCGCGCGGCCGCCTGCCGCCGGTCGAGCCGGTAGAGCGAGGCGAAGAACCTCAGGTTCTCCCGCCCCGTGAGGTCCGGGTAGAGCGCCACCTCCTGGGGGACGTACCCGATCAGCGCCTTGGCGTCGAGCGCGGACGGGCCCATGCGCCGGCCGTCGAGCGTCACCTCGCCGCCGTCGCCCTCGAGCACTCCCGCGATGATCGAGATCACCGTGGTCTTGCCCGCCCCGTTCGGACCGAGGAGCCCGTAGGTCTCACCCGGCCGGATCTCGAAGGAGACCCCGTCCACCGCGAGCAGCGAGCCGTAGCTCTTCCGCAGGTCCGTGCACCGCAGCATCACGCCTGTTTCGGCGTCGAGCCCCTGCGCCGCGGGAGTCGTGCTCACCATGACCCGATCGCATCACCTGTCCGGACCACCCGCCAGGGTCGGTGGACCCTAGATGTGGCGGCGCGACTGGACGATGCGGAACCGCGAGGCGACGTAGGCGGTGTCGGTGTAGGAGGCGTTCGCGGCCGGGTTCGCGCCCGTGCCGTGGAAGTCGGAGAACGCCGCGGACTGGTTCACGAAGACCTGCCCGGTGAGGTTCTCCGACAGCGCCACACCCGCGTCGAGGGCGGCGTCGCGCATCGCGTCGACCACCGAGGACGAGGTGCTGTAGACCCCGGCGGTCATCGCACCGTGCTCGAGGACGGTACGCCGGAAGAGGTCGATCGACTCGTCGGTTCCGGAGGTCGCGATGAGGTAGGACACCGGGCCGAAGCACTCGCTCTCGTAGACGTCCGCGTCCTTCGAGGTGAGACCGACCATGGTCGGCGTACGCACCACCGCACCCTCGAACGCCGGGTGCCTGACCTCCCGCGACGGGATCAGCACCTCGCCGCGCGACCCGACCTCGGACAGCCGGGAGAGCACACCCTCGTTGACCACGCCACCGAGCAGCTCGACGGCCCGGGCGTCGTCGCCGAGGAGCTTGCCGAGCGCGGCCTCGACCCCTGCGGCCACCTCCTCGACCGACTTGTGCCCGTCGTCGGTCTCGATGCCGGACGCGGGGAGGTAGATGTTCTGCGGCGCCGTGCACATCTGGCCGGTGTAGAGCGAGAACGAGAACGCGAGGTTCATGCACATGCCGCGGAAGGTGTCGGTCGAGTCGATGACGACCGTGTTCACGCCGGCCTTCTCCGTGAAGACAGTCGCCTGGCCGGCGTTCTGCTCGAGCCAGTCACCGAACGCGTTCGAACCGGTGAAGTCGATGAGCCTCACCTCGGGGCGCACCGCGAGGACGGCGGCGAGCCGGTCCGCGGGGTCCTCGGCCGCAAGCGTCACGAGGTCGGGGTCGAAGCCGGCCTCGGACAGCACCTCCTGGGCGACCTGGACCGTGATCGCGAGCGGGAGCACCGCACCGGGGTGCGGCTTGACGACGACCGGGTTGCCGCAGACCAGCGACGCGAAGAGCCCGGGCCAGGAGTTCCAGGTCGGGAAGGTGTTGCAGCCGATCACGAGCGCGACTCCGCGGGGCACGACCGTGAAGGTCTTCTCCATCCGCAGCGGCTCGCCCTTGGCGGGCTTCTCCCAGACCGCCGTCTCGGGGACGCGGGTCATCTCCTCGTACGCGTAGGCGATCGACTCCAGCGCGCGGTCGAGCGCGTGCGCGCCACCGGCCTGGAACGCCATCACGAACGCCTGGCCCGAGGTGTGCTGCACGGCGTTGGCGAGCTCGAAGATCCGCCCGTGGAGCCGGTGCAGGATCTCCAGGCAGACGCCGACGCGCGCGAGCGGACCGGCGTCGCGCCAGGCCTTCATCCCGGCCCGCGCCGCGGAGAGCAGCTCGTCGACGCCGGACTCGGTCACGCGCGGGTAGGCCACGCCGAGGTCGAAGCCGAAGGGCGACTTCTCGGTCGACACCGTGCCGGAGGCGCCGGGGGTCGAGAGCGGGAAGGCCGACCCGAGCACGGCCTCGAAGGCCGCCTTCCCCGACGGGGCGGCGTCCTCGCCGTACACCCGCGGCGACGGGCTCTCGTCGAACGCGGAGTAGTACTCGCGTGACCGCGACGCGGCCACCGCCTTCTCGAGCATGTCGCGGTGACGGTCGAAGAGTTCGTGGCTCATTGCGGAGGTCCTCGTCCCGGGGATCGCCCGTTGTGACAGTTGTCTGCGGATCAGGCGCAAGTGTGTCACATCACAGCGACGCGCGGGAGACGCGCGTCACCACGCCTCGGGTCTCTAGGGTGTGACCCGTGAGGTCCCCCGAGAGCGTGCCGCTGCACCTGCGCCTCGTCCTCGCGAACGGCCTCGTCCTCGCGCTCGCCGTGCTCGCCATGTCGATGGTCCCGCGGAGCCACCGAGGCGTGGGCGCCCTCGTCGTGCTCGCCGGCGGCCTCGGCCTCGTCGTCGCGGTCAACACCCGACACCTGCGCCAGAGCCTGACCCCTCTCATGACCACCGTCGGCACGCTGCGTGGCCGGTGGGAGGGCGAGCGGCGCGCGCAGACGGCGAGGTCGCTGGCCACCAAGGAGTACGACGGCCGGCAGATGGCCACGCAGCTCCACGACAACGTCGGCGACAACCTGAGCGCCGCCCTGGTCGGCCTGAAGAAGGCGATCGACCACGCGCCACCCGAGCTGGCCGCGGAGCTCAGCGCCGTCCAGCACCACGCCCGCCTCGGGCTGGTCGAGGTGCGCAAGATCGGCCGCCGGCTCCTCCCCGCGATGCTCGAGGACCTCGGCCTCCACGGCGCGCTCTCCACCCTCGCCACCGACTTCGCCGCCCGCCACCCCGGCATCCGCGTCCGCCGTCACCTCGAGGGCCCCTTCCGTGGCCTCTCCGACAGCGCGGAGCTGACCATCTACCGCGTGGCCGAGGAGTCGCTCACGAACATCGGACGGCACGCCCGGGCACAGCACGTGGACCTCTCCCTCACCCGCGAGGACGACCTCGTCGTGCTCCGCGTCTGCGACGACGGCGTCGGCCGTGGGCAGTACCTCGAGCGCACCGGCATCCTCGGCATGCGCGAGCGAGCCGGCCTCATCGGCGCCCGGCTGACCGTCGCAGCCCGAGAGGGAGGCGGCACCGAGGTTCGGCTCGAGGTCGCTGCATGAGCTTGCGCAGCGGGCGTGGCAGGCTGTGACCGTGCCGAAGCTCCGCCGCATCGAACCCGCCGACCACGCCCAGGTGCTCGCCCTGAACGAGGCCAACGTCGAGGCGCTCGCGCCCATGGACGAGGACCGGCTCCTCGAGCTCGAGAAGCTCGCGGACCGGTTCGACGTCATCGACGTGGACGGTGGGTTCGGGGGCTTCGTGATCACGTTCGGGCCGGGCACGGCGTACGACTCGGAGAACTACCGCTGGTTCGCCGAGCGCCACGACCGCGACTTCTACTACCTGGACCGCATCGTCCTCGCCGACGAGCACCGCCGGCTCGGCCTCGGCACCTTCGTGTACGACGAGCTCGAGGAGGTGGCGCGCGGCTACGGCCGCCTGGCGCTGGAGGTCAACCTCGTGCCGCGCAACCACGTGTCGCTCGTTTTCCACGACCGCCGCGGGTACGTCGAGGTCGGCCGGCTCGGCGACGACTCCCACCTCGTCTCACTGATGGAGAAACGACTGCCGTGAACACCGCCGAGGAGACCGCACGCCGCAGCGCCGACGCCATGTGGGCCGGGGACGCGGCCAGCCAGGCCCTCGGCATGCGCATCGTCCACGTCGGCCCGGGCGCCGCCACGCTCGAGATGACCGTCCGAGACGACATGGTCAACGGGCACGGCATCGGCCACGGCGGCTTCACGTTCTCCCTCGCCGACTCTGCCTTCGCGTTCGCCTGCAACAGCTACAACCGCCGTACCGTCGCCCACACCTGCGAGATCACCTACCTCGCCCCGACCGGCCTCGGCGACGTGCTCACCGCGACCGCGGTCGAGCGCTCCCGGGAGGGCCGTGACGGCATCTACGACGTCGTGGTCCACAACGGCAAGGGCATGGTCGCGGAGTTCGTGGGCAGGAGCAAGGAGATCCGGGGCGCGCTCTACGAGGAGGAACCCTGATGGGACTGACTGTCGCGGTCACCGGCCCGACCGGGGAGATCGGCATCCCGGCCGTCGACGCGCTCGAGCGTGAGCCCGGGGTCGACCGGATCATCGGCATGGCCCGGCGCGCCTTCGACCCGTCGTCCTACGGATGGGTCAAGACGGAGTACCGGCAGGGCGACATCCTCGACCGCGCCGCCGTGGAGAAGCTCGTCGCCGAGGCCGACGTGGTCGTGCACCTGGCCTACCTGATCATGGGCTCGCGCGCAGCGAGCCACCTCGTGAACCTCGACGGCACCCGCAACGTCTTCGAGGCGACCGTCTCCGCCGAGAAGCCGTCCCGGCTCGTCTACACGTCCTCCGTCGCGGCCTACGGCTACCACCCCGACAACCCGCAGCCGCTCACCGAGGACGTGCCGACGCGGGGCTCGAGGGAGCACTACTACTCGCAGCAGAAGGCCGAGTGCGAGGCCCTGCTGGAGGAGACGACCGCGCTCTCCGACCTCGAGGTGTACGTCCTGCGCCCCTGCATCGTCGCCGGACCGCAGGCGACCGCGCTGGCCGACTCGATGCCGTGGCGCCAGGTCACGGCGCGCCTGCCCGGAGCCGCCCGCCGCGCCCTGGCACGCGTCCCCGGACTGCGCATGGTGGTCCCGGACCCGGGCGGCCCGCTCCAGCTCGTGCACCAGGACGACGTGGCCGACGCGATCGCCGCGGCCACGGTCGGCCGCGGGGAGCCCGGCGCCTACAACCTCGCCGCCGACGGGACCGTCACGTTCGGAGACGTCGTCACCGCGCTCGGGGCGCTCCCGGTGCCGGTGCCTCAGGCGGCCGCCGCCCTCGCGTCCGAGGTGGTGGGCAAGCTGCCCTGGGTGCCGGCCCTCGCCGAGTGGATCCACGTCGCGCGCACCCCGGTGCTCATGGACACGACACGGGCCAAGACCCTCCTCGGCTGGCAGCCACGGCACACCTCCGAGGAGACGCTCGAGGAGATGGCCACCGCGGTCAGGGCGAGGTCTGGCGGCTAGGCCGCTCGGGCCGCAATCACCAGCCCGGCCTGACCAGGTGGTCTGGGCACAAAAGGAAAATTTCCGTCACCTCGGTGAGAACCGCCTCGTTGGTGGGGAGAAGTAGACCCCCTGCTCATCACCTGGAGTCCGCATGGCCCACCGGTCACGTCCTCGTCTGGCGCTCGCCGCACTCACCTCCCTCGCCGTGCTGGGACTCGCGCCCGCAGCCGTCACCTCCGTCGCGGCCGCGGAGGACACCGCCTTCGCCCCGAAGCTCGTCACCGTGGACACCCCGACCCGGGAGCACAAGGAGCTGCTCCAGTCGCTCGGCCTCGACCTCACCGAGCACGCCGGCCACGACTACGTCGAGGTGGTCCTCCACAACGCCCTCGACCTGGACGCCCTGGAGCAGGCCGGCCTGACCTACGACGTGCGCATCCCCGACCTCGTCCGCCGCGAGGCCGAGAACAACCGGGTCAACGCGGCCTACGCCGCCGCGACCACGACGTCGCCGCTCCCCTCGGGACGCGACGCCTACCGCACGCTGTCCGACTACAACGCCGACATCGACTCGCTCGTCGCCTCGCACCCGGCCATCGCCAAGAAGCTCACCCTGCCCCACAAGTCCCTCGACGGCCGGGACGTCCACGGCATCGAGATCGGCCGGGACGTGCAGGCACCGGAGGACGGCCGCCCTGTGTTCGTGCTGCTCGGCGTCCACCACGCCCGCGAGTGGCCGTCGGGTGAGCTGGCGATGGAGTTCGCCACCGACCTGGTGAAGAGCTACGGCACCGACCAGCGGATCACCGGCCTCCTCGACCGGGCCCGGGTCGTGGTCGTCCCGGTCATGAACGTCGACGGCTTCCACCTCTCGCGCACCGACGGTGCCCTCATCGACCTGCGCGACCTCAACGAGCTCGACCCGCTCGGGGGGACGACCTCGGTCCTGGCCACCCCGGGCCGCGCGTACATGCGCAAGAACTGCCGGGTGGTCGACGGGCAGGACACCCCTGACGGCACCTGCGCCGCCGTCCTCGCGAGCCCCGGTGGCTACGGCGCGGGGGTCGACCTGAACCGCAACTACGGCGGGTTCTGGGGCGGACCGGGGGCGGGCACCCTGTTCCCCGAACCGACCTACCGCGGCGCCGAGCCCTTCTCCGAGCCGGAGACGCAGAACATCCGCGACCTGATCAGCAGCCGCCAGGTCACCACGATGATCTCCAACCACACCTTCTCGAACCTCGTGCTGCGTCCGAACGGCGTTCACCCGGACACGATCGGCCACGACGGCCTGCCCGTCGGCAACGCCCCGGACGAGGACGGCCTGAAGGCGCTCGGCGCCGACATGACCGCCGCCAACGGCTACGCGAACATCCACGGCTGGGAGCTCTACGACACGACGGGCACGACCGAGGACTGGTCCTACAACGCCACCGGCGGCTACGGCTACACCTTCGAGATCGGACCCGACGAGTTCCACCCGCCGTACCCGGAGGTGATCGACGAGTACCTCGGCGCCGGCCAGTACGCCGGGAAGGGCAACCGCGAGGCCTACCTGCTCGCGCTGGAGAACGCCGTCGACGCCTCGAACCACGCAGTGATCACCGGCAAGGCACCGAAGGGCGCGACGCTGCGCCTGGCCAAGCAGTTCTCGACCCCGACCTGGGAGAGCTCGTTCACCGACGAGCTCGAGACGAGCATGGTCGTGGGGCCCAAGGGCCGCTACACCTGGCACGTGAACCAGTCGACCCGGCCGTTGGTGCAGAAGAAGCTGGTCGAGATCACCTCGGACGAGCCGGTGCGCTCGGAGACCTTCGAGGGCGGTGCGACCACCGTCGGCCAGTCGGTGGACCACGAGCTCACGATCACCGAGACCGGCGTCGACGTGCTCAAGGTCGACCTCGACTGGCCGATGCCCGACGACCTCGACCTCGAGGTGTACCGGAAGAACGCCGACGGCTCGCTGACCCAGGTCGGCACCTCGGGGAACATGCCGGGAGAGAAGGAGCAGGTCGAGATCGCCGCTCCGGAGCCCGGTGACTACGTCCTGCGGGTCGTCAACTTCGCCTCGGTGACCCCGTCGTACACGCTGACCGCGACGCTCTTCGACTCGACGACCGTCTCCTCCGAGGAGGTGCCCGGCCTCATCGAGAGCTGGACCCTCTCCTGCGAGCGGGACGGGCGCGTGGTCGAGCAGGTTCCGGTCGTCGTGGAGCGTGGCCAGCAGGTGAAGGTGGACCTGAACGCCTGCGGCCGGCGCCTGGGCTAGGCAACCGGTCTAGCGCATTCGGCAAAAAAGCCGTGACCTCTGTGAGGGACGGCTCGTTGATGGGGAGAAGTCCATAGTCCTCGTCTCGCCGGTGGCCGGACCATGCCCATCGGCGAGGCGAGTCCCAAGAGCGGCAGAATGTGCTGAATGAGTGAGCGACTGTCTGCCACCGAGCTGATCGACCTCGTCCTCGACGAGGGGTCGTGGAGCTCCTGGGACACACCCCCGAAGCGTGGTCCGATCTCCGAGGAGTACGCCGCCGAGCTGCGAGCGGCCGAGGAGAAGACGGGTCTCGACGAGTCGGTCATCACCGGCGAGGGTCTCATGCGCGGCCGGCGCGTCGCGGTGGTCGCCTGCGAGTTCCGGTTCCTGGCCGGCTCGATCGGCGTCGCCTCCGCCGAGCGCCTCGTCGCCGCGATCCACCGCGCCACCACCGAGGGGCTCCCGCTGCTGGCAGCCCCTGTGTCCGGCGGGACGCGGATGCAGGAGGGCACCGTCGCGTTCATGCAGATGGTGAAGATCTCCGCGGCGATCGCCGCGCACAAGAACGCCGGCCTCCCCTACCTCGTGTACCTCCGCAACCCCACGACCGGCGGCGTGATGGCCTCGTGGGGCTCGCTCGGCCATGTGACGGTCGCCGAGCCTGGCGCGCTCGTCGGCTTCCTCGGACCACGCGTCTACGAGGCGCTCTACGACAAGCCGTTCCCCCAAGGGGTGCAGACCTCGGAGAACCTGTACGCCCACGGCCTGATCGACGCCGTCGTACCTCCCTCCCAGATCGCGGACATCCTCGACCGCGCGCTGACCGTCCTGCTCGCGCCGCAGACGGCGCTCGGCGACATCCCGAACCCGGTCGAGGAGGACGTCCCCGACGTCGACACGTGGGAGTCGATCACCCGGTCCCGCCGGCCGGAGCGTCCCGGTGTCCGGAGGCTGCTGCGGTACGCCGCGACCGACGTCATCCCACTGAACGGCACCGGCCAGGGCGAGCACGACCCCGGCCTCCTCATCGCCCTCGCCCGGTTCGGTGGCTCCCCTTGCGTCTTCCTCGGCCAGGACCGCCGGGGCCAGACCGAGGCCCATCCGCTCGGCCCTGGCGCCCTGCGCGAGGCGCGCCGGGGCATGCGGCTCGCCGCAGAGCTGCACCTGCCGCTGATGACCGTCATCGACACACCCGGCGCAGCACTGTCGGTGGAGGCGGAGGAGGGCGGCCTCGCCGGGGAGATCGCCCGGTGCCTGGCCGACCTCGTGACGCTCGACGCACCCACGCTGACCCTGCTGCTCGGGGAGGGCACGGGAGGCGGCGCCCTGGCCCTGCTGCCCGCGGACCGGGTGGTCGCGGCCCAGCACGCCTGGCTCTCGCCCCTCCCCCCGGAGGGTGCGAGCGCGATCGTCCACCGCGACCTCGAGCACGCCCCCGAGATGGCGCGCGCCCAGGGGGTGCGCTCTCTCGACATGCGCGCGGCGGGGATCGTCGACCGGATCGTGGTGGAGAAGCCGGACGCCGCCGAGGAGGCGGAGGAGTTCTGCGCCCGCCTCGGCGAGGTGCTGCGCTACGAGCTCGCCGAGCTCTGGCAGCGCGACCGGAGCACGCTGGTGGAGCAGCGAGCCGCGCGCTACGAGAAGATCGGGCGCGTGCGCTAGGTCGACGTGCGGGCGAGCGCGATCGACCACTGGAGGTGGGTGTTGACCACCTCGATGAACGCATCCTCGTCGTCGCCGTGAAGCGTGTCGACGATCCCCTGGTGCTCGGCGATCGCCGCCTCCATCCGGTCGGTGCGACCGCGCACCATCGCCGAGGTGAACAGCGTCTGGCGCTCCCTCAAGGAGCGGTACATCTCCGACAGGACGGTGTTCCCCGCTCCGTCGACGATGATCTCGTGGAAGACCCGGTCCGCTCCGGTGAAGCCCGCGGTGTCCCTCTCCCGGCGGCGCTGCTTCATCTCCTCGTGCACCTCGACGAGGTCGGGCAGGAACTTCGCCCGGTTCTCGAAGGACCTCGCCGCGGTGTAGTTCTCCACGAGGATCCGCGCCTCGAGCACGTCCTCGACCTCCGCCAGGCTGAAGGTCGCCACCACCGCTCCCCGCCCCGGCTCGACCTGGACCAGCCCCTCGGCCTCCAGCCGGAGCAGCGCCTCCCGTGCCGGGCTGCGGCTCAGGCCGAGCTCACCTGCCAGCGCGCCCACCGACACCACCGAGCCGGCCGGGTAGACCGCGTTGAGGATCGCCCACTTGGCGAAGTCGTAGGCGCGCTGGGCAGCGTTGGGGCGCGGCGGGCGGGACGAAGAACGCATGGTGCTCTCCATGGTAAAGACGCAGTCCCTCCTCCGCAGGAGGTCCCGCAGACCCGCCTAGACCGTGACGAACCGGTGAGAACCTCGTTGGAGCCGGCATGACACGAGTCACGTGGCGAGCCCGTCTGCTTGTCCTCCCGGTCGCGCTGCTCGCCCTCGGGCCCGCCTCGGTCACGGCCGCCACGGGCGCCGTACCGATCCCGCCCGGACCCGCGGACTCCAGCGTCCCGGAGTTCGAGGGGCGGGCCGCCGTACCGGACCCGGTGCACACCCGGGAGGTGCCGCAGAACCCCTTCCTCGCGCCCAACGACCGCAACAGCATGCACAACGACGCATACGCATCCGACGCGTACGCCGGAGCAGGACCCCTCGGCCGCGGCCTGGAGCTGACCAGTGCGACCTACGGCGTCGAGGAGTGCGCGACCATGGCCTTCGACCGGGCCGGCCGCATCGAGGCCCTGTGCGGTGGTCTCGAGGGGTCGCGGCTGATGCTGCTCGACCCCGAGTCGCTCGACGTCCTCGCGGCGCATCCGCTCCCGCTCCGCAAGGCGAACCCGGAGAAGAGCCCGCTCGAGGACATCTGCGCGGGCGCCTACTTCTACCTCGACCACCGCGACCGGGCCGTCATCGCGACCACCGACGCCCAGGTCTGGGTGGTCGGCCAGACGCAGACGCCGGTCGGCACCGGATTCGAGCTCCGGCGCCGGTACGACCTCGCCTCGCACGTGCCCGACGGCGACTGCCTGGTGGCGCTGCTGCCCGACTGGGACGGGCTGATCTGGTTCGTGACCCAGGAGGGCGGCGTCGGGACCGTCGAGCCACGCACCGGGCGGGTCCGCAGCCTCCGCCTGCACGGCGAGAAGATCGTCAACTCGTTCGCCACGGACGAGACCGGAGGCGTGTTCGTCGTCAGCGACCACGCGCTCTACCGGTTCGACAGCGGTCGTCGCGGAAGACCACGCGTGACCTGGCGCGAGACCTACGACCGTGGCTCGACCCAGAAGCCCGGACAGCTGTCCCAGGGCTCAGGAACCACGCCGACCCTGGTCGGTCGCGACCTGGTCGTGGTGACCGACAACGCCGACCCGCGGATGCGCGTGCTGGCGTTCAAGCGGACCGCAGAGCCTCGTCGTCACCGTCGCGTGTGCGCCCAGCCGGTGCTTCGCAGGGGTCGCAGTGCCACGGAGAACAGCATCGTCGCCGTCGGCCGGGCGGTGCTGGTCGAGAACAACTACGGCTACACCGGCCCGGCGTCGACCATGAACGGAGCGAGCACGACCCCCGGGATCGCCCGCGTGGACTTCGGCCGCAAGGGCTGCTCGGTCCGGTGGACCTCGAACGAGACGGCTCCGACGTCGGTGCCGAAGGCCTCCCTGGCGAACGGCCTGCTCTACGTCTACGCCAAGCCGCCCGGCGCGCCCGCCGACCCGTGGTACCTCACCGCGATCGACGTCGACAACGGCCGCACCGCCTGGCGCCGTCTCACCGGCACCGGACCCCAGTGGAACAACCACTACGCGGCGATCTACCTTGGCCCCTCGGGGGCCGCCTACATCGCGACCATGACCGGCGTCCTTCGCCTCGAGGACAGGAACACCAGATGAGCACCTACGTCGTCACCGGAGCGGAGTCGGGCATCGGCGCTGCCACCGCGAGGCTGCTGCGCGAGCAGGGGCACCGCGTGATCGGCGTGGACCGGACGCCCTCGGACATCACCGCGGACCTGTCGACCGCGGCAGGCCGTGCCGACGTCGTGCGCCGGGTCGAGGAGCTCGCCCCCGAGGGCATCACCGGCTTCGTCCCCTGCGCCGGGGTCGCCGGGCTCACCGGTGTGGACCCGCAGCTCGTCGTGTCGGTGAACTACTTCGGGGCGATCGACGTACTCACCGGCCTGCGGCCACTGCTCGCCAAGGCCGCGGAGAACGGCGAGCACCCCGCCGTCGTCCTCATCTCCTCGAACTCCGTCACCTGCCAGCCGGGGTGGACCTCCGACGTGGCCGGCGCGTGCGTCGAGCACGACGAGGAGAAGGCGCGACGGCTCGCCGCGGACAAGCAGGCGGTGAACGTCTACCCGGCCACCAAGGCAGCGCTGGCCTGGTGGGTACGCCGTGAGGGCATCAAGCCCCCGTGGATCGGGGCCGGTATCCGCGCCAACGCGATCGCACCCGGGTTCATCGCGACCGCGATGACCGACCAGCTGCGCGAGGACCCCGAGCTCGGGGTGTTCGCAGACGCCTACCCGGACGCGATCGGCCGCCCCGGACGACCCGAGGAGGTCGCCGCCACGATCGGGTTCCTGCTGTCGGAGCAGTCGAGCCTGATCGTCGGTGCCACCGTCTTCGTCGACGGCGGCACCGACGCGATCATGCATCCACTGAAGCCGGAGGGCATGAACGTCCCGGCGATCGCGATGAGCGTGGCCCAGAAGGTGGCCGGCGTCGCGACCAAGGTCCAGGCCCTCCGCAAGCGCTAGAACATCAAGGAGTTCGCGGGGTCCTCGAGGATCGCTGCGACGTCGGCGAGGAAGCGCGAGCCCTTCTCACCGTCGACGAGCCGGTGGTCGAAGGACAGCGCGAGCGTCGTGATGTCGCGTGCCTTGATCTTCCCCTTGTGGACCCACGGCTGCTTCCGGACCGCGCCGAAGCACAGGATCGCGGACTCGCCCGGGTTGATGATCGGGGTGCCGGCGTCGACCCCGAACACACCGACGTTCGTGATCGTGAACGACCCGCCGGCCATCTCCGAGGGCTGCGTCCGACCCTGGCGGGCGGTCGCCGCGAGGTCGTTGATCGCCTTGGCGAGCTCGACCATGGGCAGCTGGTCGGCGTCCTTGACGTTGGGCACGACCAGGCCACGGGGGGTGGCGGCGGCGATGCCGAGGTTCACGTAGCTCTTGAACACGACCTCCCCGGCAGCCTCGTCCCAGGTCGCGTTGACCTCCGGCGTACGACGGGCGGCCAGGCACACCGCCCGGGCCACGACCAGCAGCGGCGACACCTTCACGTCGCGGAAGTCGCGGTGGGACCGCAGCTTCTCGACGTACTTCATCGTCTTCGTGACGTCGACGGTGATCCACTCGGTGACGTGCGGGGCGGTGAAGGCCGACTGAACCATGGCCTGGCCCATCATCTTGCGCACGCCCTTGATCGGCTCGCGGGTCTCCCGCTCGCCGGTGCGGACGGGCGCAGGGGTCGCGACCATGGTCTCGACGGGCTCGACCGCCGAGGTCCCGGCGGCACCGCCGGTGTGGTTCTCGACGTCGGAGCGCGTGACCGTGCCGTTCGGGCCGGTCGGGGTGACCGAGCGAAGGTCGATCCCGAGGTCCTTGGCCAGCTTGCGCACGGGCGGCTTGGCGAGGACCTGGACGCTCGCGCCGTCGCCCTCGGAGCCGACCCGGGCGGACACCGCGGGGACGGCGGGCTCGTCGGACTCGACGACGGCCTGCGACTGCGCGCCGCCGGGGGCGAACGATCCTTGCACCTGCATCTGCGTCGCGGCGCCCGCGTCGGTCGCCGGGGTGGCCCCGCCCTTGCGGGGGCGGCGCTTGGCCTCGACGGTGCGCGGGCCGTAGCCGACCAGCGTCTTCATCGGCGGCTCGTCGGTGTCCGCGGCGGTCTCGGCCACCGAGGGCTCCGCGGGGGCGGCGTGCTTGCCCGCAGGGGTCTCGACGGGCTCGGCCGCCGAGCCGTCGCCGATCGCGATGATCGGGGTGCCCACCTCGACCGTCTCGCCCTCCTCCACGAGGATCGCGCTCACCGTGCCGGCGAACGGCGAAGGAAGCTCGACCAGTGACTTGGCGGTCTCGATCTCGACGACGATGTCGTTGATCTTGACGGTGTCTCCGACCTTGACCTTCCAGGCGACGATCTCGGCCTCGGTGAGGCCCTCACCCGGGTCGGGCAGCTTGTACTCAGGCATGTGCGAACTCCGGGGTCAGAAGGCGAGGGAACGGTCGACGGCGTCGAGCACCCGGTCGAGGTCGGGGAGCCACTCCTCCTCGATCCGGCTCGGCGGGTAGGGCGTGTCGAAACCGCCCACCCGCAGCACCGGGGCCTCGAGGTTGTAGAAGCACTCCTCGGTGATCCTCGCGGCGATCTCCGAGCCCATGCCGAGGTTCACGTGCGCCTCGTGGGCGACCACGGCCCGCCCGGTCTTGCGGACCGAGGCGAGCACCGGGTCCATGTCGAGCGGCGAGAGCGTGCGCAGGTCGATGACCTCGATGCTCTTGCCCTCGCCTGCCGCGGCCTCCGCGCTCTGCATGCAGGTCTTCACCATCGGGCCGTAGGCGAGGAGCGTCAGGTCGCTGCCCTCACGCACCACGCGGGAGCTGAACAGCGGGTCGGCGTCGGCGAGCGTGAGCGACTCGTCGAGCTCGGCCTTGTCGGCGTGGTACTGCCGCTTCGGCTCGAAGAAGACGACCGGATCGTCGCAGGCGATGGCCTGCTGGATCATGAAGTAGCCGTCGACCGGGTTGGAGCAGGCCACGACCTTGAGGCCCGGGGTGTGCGCGAACTGCGCCTCGGGGCTCTCGCTGTGGTGCTCGACCGCGCCGATGCCGCCGCCGAAGGGGATCCGGATGACCATGGGCATCTTGACCTTGCCCTGGCTGCGGAAGTGGATCTTGGCGACCTGGCTGACGATCTGGTCGTAGGCCGGGTAGACGAAGCCGTCGAACTGGATCTCGCAGACGGGCCGGTAGCCGCGCATCGCGAGGCCCACCGCCGTGCCGAGGATGCCGGACTCGGCGAGCGGGCTGTCGATGACCCGGTCCTCGCCGAAGTCCTTCTGGAGGCCGTCGGTGATGCGGAAGACGCCGCCGAGCTTGCCGACGTCCTCTCCCATGATGACGACCTTGGGGTCCTTCTCCATCGCGGCGCGAAGGCCGGCGTTCAGGCCCTTCGCAAGAGTGATCTTGGCCATCAGTGGGCTCCCTCGAAAGACGCGAGGTAGGCCGCGTAGGCCTCCTTCTGTGCGGCGAGCTCAGGGGTCTGGTCGACGTACACGTTGTCGAAGACGCTGAGCGGGTCGGGCTCGGGGAGGGCCTTGCAGCCCTCGCGGAGGTGGTGGCCGAGCTGCTCGGCCTCCTCCTCGATGCTGTCGAAGAAGTCCTGGTCGACCAGGCCGTTGCGGGTGAGGTAGGCCTTCACGCGCTCGATCGGGTCCTTGAGCTTCCACGCCTCCACGTCGGAGGAGAGGCGGTAGCGGGTCGGGTCGTCGGTGGTGGTGTGCGCACCCATCCGGTAGGTGTAGGCCTCGATGAAGGTCGGGCCGCTGCCCTCGTGGGCCCGCTCGAGCGCGGCCTTGGTGACCGCGTAGCAGGCGAGGACGTCGTTGCCGTCGACGCGGACGCCGGGGAAGCCGAAGCCCAGGGCGCGCTGGTAGAGCGGGATCCGGCTCTGGCGCTCGATCGGCTCGGAGATCGCCCACTGGTTGTTCTGGCAGAAGAACACCACGGGGGCGTTGTAGGAGGCGGCGAAGATGAACGACTCGTTGACGTCACCCTGGCTGCTCGCGCCGTCGCCGAAGTAGGCGATCACCGCGGAGTCGCGCTCGGGGTCGCCGGTGCCGACGACGCCGTCGCGCTGCATGCCCATGCCGTAGCCCACGGCGTGCAGGGTCTGGGCGCCGATGACGATCGTGTAGAGCCCGAAGTTGTTCGCGTTCGGGTCCCAGCCGCCCTGGTCGACGCCGCGGAAGAGGCCGAGCAGCCGCAGCGGGTCGAGGTCGCGGCACCAGGCGACGCCGTGCTCGCGGTAGGTCGGGAAGACGAAGTCCTGCGGGGCCAGCGCGCGGCCGGAGCCGATCTGCGCGGCCTCCTGGCCGAGGAGCTGGGCCCAGATGCCGAGCTCGCCGTGGCGCTGCAGCGCGGTGGCCTCGACGTCGATGCGCCGGGTGAGGGCCATGTCGCGGTAGAAGCCCTTGATCGCCTCGTCGTCGAGGTCGAACGAGAACTCGGGGTGCTCGACCCGCTCGCCCTCGGGCGTCAGCAGCTGCACCAGCTCGGGGCCGCCGTCGGCGGCGTTCGGGCCGAAGACCTCGCCGAGGTCGGGGCCGAACTCTGTCTTGCTCTCTGTCACCTGCACTCCTTGGAGTTGACGACGAGCGGGGTCACCGCCGTCGGCTCTCGAGTTCACGACCGTGCGCGAGTCGTGCGCCAGGGGTGGTGCGCATCGGTTCGTGCTGGTCGTTTGATGTCGACTGTGACCGGCGACACACCGGTTTCAGTGGTTCATAAGGTACCTACCTTTGGCACGACTGACCTAATCGAGCCCGCCCGCCCATGGTGGCGGCATCTCGTGGTCACGTGTCCGAAAACCGCGCGACCGAAGGGGTACGGCGGACCTACCCTTGTCATGGGTGAAAGGACAGGACGCTCATGACGCAGACGGTGGCTCGCAACGCTCCCGCGAAGGCGGCACCGGCCATCGGGCTGGTCGTCGCGGCTCTCGGGGTCGTCTACGTCGTCTGGGGGTCGACCTACCTCGGGATCCGGGTCGTCGTGGAGGAGGCGCCACCGCTCACCTCGATGGGCCTGCGGTTCCTGACTGCGGGGCTGCTCCTCGGCGTGGTCCTGTCGCTCAGGAGCGGCGTGCGACGTCTCGCGGTCCGTCCTCGTGAGATCGCCGGGGCCGCCCTGCTCGGGCTCATGCTGCCGATGCTCGGCAACGGACTCGTCTCGGTGGGCGAGAACATGGGCGCCCCCTCGGGAGCGACGGCGCTGCTCATCGCGGTCGCGCCGATCATGATCGTGGTGTTCCGGGCCTTCACCGGCGACGCCCCGAGACCGCTGTCGGTCTTCGGCGTGCTGCTCGGTTTCGCAGGCCTCGGCTACCTGGTGCTCGCGGGGCGTGGCGGTGGCGACCTTCCTCTCGGACCCGCGCTCGTCATCTTGTTCGCGGCCACCTGCTGGGCCTTCGGGTCGTTCATCCAGCCGCGGCTCCTGCTGCCCCAGGACGTGTTCGTGACCACCGTCTACGAGATGGTCTGCGGCGGCCTGATCATGATCACCTCAGGGCTGGTCTCGGGCGAGCGGTTCACCGGCGACTACGGACCGCGGACCTGGGTGGCGCTCTCCTACCTCGTCGTCTTCGGGTCGATGCTCGCCTTCACGGCGTACGTCTGGCTGCTCGCGAACGCGCCGATCTCCCTCGTCGCGACCTACGCCTACGTGAACCCGGTGGTCGCGGTCTTCCTGGGCTGGCTGATCCTCGGCGAGTCGGTGACCGCCCCCATCGTGATCGGCGGTGGGGTCGTCGTGCTCGCCGTCGCGATCGTCATCACCGCCGAGCGACCGCGGCGCAAGCCACTTCCGGAGACCCCGGCGCCGGAGACGGTCGACGCAGTAGTTTCGCCCCATGGCGAAGCAGAGCGCGTCGACGCCGACTGACCGGCTCTCCGCGCTCGCTCCTGGCCTCTCGACCCTCCTGCACTACGACCGCGGCTGGCTGCGCGGCGACCTGGTCGCCGGCGTCACCGTCGCGGCGTACCTCGTGCCGCAGGTGATGGCCTACGCCGAGGTCGCCGGCCTCCCCGCGGTCGTCGGCCTCTGGGCCTGTGTCGGGCCGCTGCTCGTCTACGCCGTCCTGGGCTCGTCGCCGCAGCTGTCCGTCGGCCCGGAGTCCACCACCGCGCTGATGACCGCCGCGGCGGTCGGCGCCCTGGGAGCCGGGGACCCGGAGCGCTATGCCTCGCTCTGCGCCGCGCTCGCACTCGCCGTCGGCGCGGTCTGCCTCCTCGGGTATGTCGGGCGGCTCG
Source organism: uncultured Actinomycetota bacterium (assembly GCA_963739785.1). Taxonomy (GTDB): domain Bacteria; phylum Actinomycetota; class Actinomycetes; order Propionibacteriales; family Nocardioidaceae; genus Nocardioides_C. The sequence goes on from CAVUBO010000012.1 coordinate 127,360, forward strand.
GCTTCCTCGCCGATCTCCTGTCCCGCCCCGTGCTCGTCGGCTACATGGCCGGCATCGCCGTGCTCATGGTGGTCAGCCAGCTGGCGAAGCTCACCGGCATGGAGGTCGAGGGCGACACCCCGCTGGAGGAGACGGTCTACACGCTCACGCACCTCAGCGACGCACAGCTCGCGACGGTCGCGCTGGCCGGGACGGTGCTCGTCCTGCTCCTTCTCGGCCAGCGGTACCGCCCACGCTGGCCCAACCCGCTGATCGTGATGCTCCTCGCCGCCGCCGCCGTCGCCGTGCTCGGGCTCGAGGAGCAGGGCATCGCGGTGGTCGGCACGATCCCGGTCGGCCTCCCTACCCCGGGCTTCCCCGACATCGACCCGGGCACGATGCTCGAGCTCGCGGTCCCGGCGGTCGGGGTCGCGGTCGTCGCCTACTCCGACAACGTCCTCACGGGCCGCGCCTTCGCCGTCCGGCGGCGCGATCGCATCGAGGCCAACCAGGAGTTCCTCGCCCTCGGGGTCGCCAACATCAGCTCGGGCCTCTCCTCCGCTTTCCCGGTCAGCAGCAGTGGGAGTCGCACGGTCATCGGCGACTCGCTCGGTAGCCGCAGCCAGCTCTACTCGCTGGTGAGCCTTGGTGTGGTGCTGCTGACGATGTTCTTCCTGGCCCCTGTGCTCGCGGCGTTCCCGATGGCGGCGCTCGGTGGCGTGGTGGTGTACGCCGCGATCCGGCTGGTCGACGTCGCGGAGCTGAGACGGATCGCCCGGTTCCGGCGTACCGAGCTGGCCCTCGCCCTGGCCACCACGGCCGCGGTGCTGCTGCTCGGCGTGCTGCCGGGCATCGGGGTCGCGATCGGGCTGTCGATCCTCGACCTGCTCCGCCGGGTGGCCCGCCCGCACGACGCGATCCTCGGCTACGCCACGGACGTGCCCGGCATGCACGACGTCGACGACTATCCCGGGGCCGATCAGGTGCCCGGCCTGGTGGTCTACCGCTACGACTCCCCGATCTTCTTCGCCAACGCCGAGGACTTCCGCCGCCGGGCGCTGGCCGCGGTCGACGCCAGCGAGACGCCGGTCGAGTGGTTCCTGCTCAACGTGGAGGCGAACATCGACGTCGACCTCACCGGCGTGGACGCGCTCGAGGAGGTACGCCGGACGCTGGCCGACCGCGGCATCGTCTTCGCGATGGCACGGGTCAAGCAGGACGTCCGCGACCCCCTGGTGGCGGCCGGCTTCATCGACAGGGTCGGCGAGGACCGGATCTTCCTGACCCTGCCGACCGCGGTTGTCGCCTACGCCGAGGAGTACACCGCGCGGCACGGCTTCCCGCCCCCCGGCGTACACATCCCCCGCCCGCCTTCGTGAAGCGCCGTCCTGACCGGCGGATGCCTGACGCCGGCGGAGCCGGACGCCACTACCGTTTCCCCATGAGCGACAAGACGATCTCGGCGTCAACCATCATCGACGCTCCACCAGCCACGGTCTTCGCGATCCTCGCCGACCCCCGCCAGCACGCCCGCATCGACGGCTCCGGCTCCGTCGGCTCGGTGATCGAGGGCCCCGACCGCCTGGGCGCCAAGGGCGACACGTTCACGGTCCACATGAAGCTCGGCGTCCCGTACAAGATCAAGAACACCGTGGTGGAGCTCGAGACCGACCGGCGGATCGCGTGGCGCCACTTCGGCGGCCACCGCTGGCGCTACGAGCTCGAGCCGACCGACGACGGGGGCACGACGGTCACCGAGACGTTCGACTACTCCCGCTACAGCGGCCTCTGGTCGAGGCTCATCGAGGTCACCGGCTTCCCCGAGCGCAACCGGCGCGGGATCGAGCAGACGCTCACCCGCCTGAAGGAGGCCGCCGAGGCCGGGGCTGGTCTCACCTAAAGAGGGCATTTCCGGGCCAGACCCTCGACGGGGACACGCGCCTGGGTGGACGGTGCTGTCCTCGCGTCGTCACGACGTGCATGAACTCAGGGGGTCACATGTCCATCAGTCGTCGCCTCGCCGCGGTAGCCACCGCGCTGGGAACCATCGCCGCCGGGCTCTTCTCCGGCGCCACCGTCGGTTCCGCGAACGCGAGCTCCACGGAGACGGAGCAGACCGTCGAGGTCTTCATCAAGCGGGACCACACGGTGCAGATGCTCACCTCGATCAGCCCCGGCGTCACGACGTTCGAGATCAGCTCGGCTCGCGCCGCGGGATTCCAGATCGTCCAGTCGGCCCCGGGCTACACCAAGCGCGAGGCGATGCGCGACATCGCCGCCTCCTTCACGAAGAACAACCTGAAGGCGCTGAAGCGGTTCGAGAAGAACATCACGCTGTACGGCGGCATGCCGAGCACCCCGAAGAAGTCCGCGACGATGAGGGCCGAGCTCGCCGCGGGCACCTACTGGGCTCTGGACACCATGCCGGCGAAGCTCCCGCCGTCGAAGATCCTGACGTTCACCGTCACGGGCAAGGCGGCCCACGGCGAGCTCTCCGGCCAGGTGATCAAGGCGGTCGACGCGGTGTCCTGGGGCAAGGTCACCCCGAAGATCACCCCGAAGCGGCACGATCCTCTTCGAGAACGCCAGCACGGAGAACCACTTCCTCGAGATCGTCCGGCTCGCCAAGGGCAAGACGATGAAGGACTTCCGCACCTGGCTGCGACAGGCCAAGAAGGGCAAGGAGACGAGGCCTCCGGTGGTCATGACCGGGTCCGTCGACACAGGCGTGATCAGCCCCGGAACGAGCATGAGCTTCGACTACAAGCTGCGCCCCGGCAAGTACGTGCTGCTGTGCTGGTGGCCGGACGCCGACATGGGCGGCATGCCGCACGCGTTCATGGGGATGGTCCGGGGACTCAAGGTCGGCTGACCTCCCCACCCCTCCGAGGCCGGCGGCCGGCCTCGGAGGGGTGGGCTGGTCTGGCCCGAACGGGCGATCTTCCGCCCCCGGTCTCGACCTCGCGGGCGCACGGGAGAAGCGTGGACATGCTGCGCGCCCGCCCGGACGCGGTACACAGGAGGGGCCATGTCCACCAGTCGTCGTCTGGCCGCGGTAGCGACCACACTCGGCACCGTCCTCGCCGGACTCGTCTCCGGCGTCGCCGCCCACCCGGCGGACGCCCGCGTCTCGGCGCCGGGACAGACCATCGAGATCCAGGTCAAGCGCGACCGCACCATCGTGATGCAGGATGCGATCAGACCCGGCGTCACGACCTTCGAGATCAGCTCTCGCCGCGACGCGATGCTCCAGCTGATCCAGGCCGCTCCCGGCTACTCCAAGCGCGAGCTCACCCGCGACGCCTTCCTCGCGTTCGACAAGGGCAAGATCCCGGCACAGCGCCGGTTCGAGGCCAACGTCACGCTGTTCGGCGGCGTCCAGAGCAGCCGGAACAAGCCGGCGACCATGTCCGTGAGCCTGCGCAGGGGCACCTACTGGGTGGCCGACATCGACGCCCGGAGAACCAAGCCGTCGAAGCTGTTCGACCTGACCGTCACCGGCGACCCGGTGGGCGGAAGCCTCTCCGGGAGGACCATCCGGGCCACCGGGGAGCACTCCTGGGGACCCGCCAGCCCGCGGATCCCCAAGCGCGGGGAGATCCGCTTCCAGAACCGTAGCGAGGTCATCCACTTCCTCGAGATCGCCAAGCTCCGCAAGGGCAAGACGATGAAGGACGTCCGACAGTTCATGGAGCTCGCCAAGCAGGGCAAGCAGAGCCCGCCACCGTTCGGGAACGCCGGGCTCGACTCGGGCCTGCTGAGCGGCGGGAAGAGCATGAGCTTCGAGTACCGGCTCCCCGCGGGCAGGTACGTGCTGCTCTGCTGGTGGCCCGACCCCGACGAGGGCGGTGCGCCGCACGCGGTCCTGGGGATGTACCGGGGAATCAGGGTCGGCTGACCCGGGCAGGGCGGTTCAGGCCAGTGACGCGAGCCAGGCGTCGTGCAGGTCGGAGAACCGCCCCTCGCCGCCCTCGACCAGGTCGCGTGGGGAACCGTCCTCGACGATCCGGCCGTGCTCCAGGACGAGGACCCGGTCGGCGATCTCCACCGTCGAGAGCCGGTGGGCGATGATCACCGCGGTCCGATCGGCGAGGATCGTCTGGAGCGCGCGCTGCACCAGGCGCTCGGAGGGCACGTCGAGCGACGAGGTCGCCTCGTCGAGGATCAGCACGTCGGGGTCGGCCAGGAAGGCCCGGGCGAACGCGACGAGCTGACGCTGGCCCGCGGAGAGCCGGCCGCCCTTGTTGGCCACGTCGGTGTCGTAGCCGTCGGGAAGCGCGGTGACGAACTCGTGCGCGCCGATCGCCTCCGCCGCCGCCACGACCTCCGCCATCGACGCCTCGGGACGGCCGAACCGGATGTTGTCGGCAACCGTGCCGCCGAACATGTAGTTCTCCTGCGTGACCATCACGACCGACTTGCGCAAGGTCCCCTCGTCGAGGTCGCGCAGGTCGACCCCGTCGAGGAGGACCCTTCCGGCCACGGGGTCGTAGAACCGCGAGAGCAGCTTCGCGATCGTGGTCTTCCCCGCGCCGGTCGTGCCGACGAGGGCCACCGTCTGGCCGGCCGGGACGGTCAGGTCGAGGCCGGGAAGCACCGGGGCTCCGTCGACGTACTCGAACCGGACGTGGTCGAAGCGCACCTCGCCGCGGACGTCCTCCAGCGGGAACGGTCTCGCGGGCTCGGGGACGCTGGGCTCCTCCTCGAGCACGCCCGACAGCTTCTCGAGGGCGGCCGAGGCGGACTGGAAGGTGTTGTAGAACTGCGAGATCTCCTGCATGGGCTCGAAGAACTGGCGCAGGTAGAGCAGGAACGCCGCCAGCACACCGACGGTGACCTCGCCGTCGAAGGCGAGGTAGCCGCCGTAGAGCAGGGTGACCGCGATCGTGATGTTCCCGATCAGCTTGATGCCCGGCATGAACCAGGCGACGAGGCGGAAGGCACGCAGGTTCGCGACGCGGTACTGGTCGTTGACGTCGTCGAAGATCTCCTGGTTGCGGCCCTCACGGCGGAAGGCCTGGACAGCCCGGATCCCGCCCATCGACTCCACGAAGTGCACGATCACCAGCGCGACCTTCTCGCGGGTGACGCGGTAGGTCTTCGCCGACTCCTTGCGGAACCAGTTCGTGAGCAGCACCAGGAACGGGAAGCAGAGCAGCGCCACGAGGGCGAGCTTCACGTCGAGCACGAGCAGCAGGACCGCGGTGCCGAAGAGGGTGAGCACGGCGGTCACCAGACCGTCGAAGCCGCTCTCGAGCATCTCGTAGATCGCGTCCATGTCCGAGGTCTGCCGCGAGATCACCCGGCCGGAGGTGTACTCGTCGTGGAAGGCGGGGCTGAGCGCCTGGAAGTGGCGGAAGACCCGGCGCCGGATCTCGAAGAGCATGTCCTGGCCGATCCGTCCCGAGAGCACCAGGAAGGTCTGCCGGGTCACGGCCTGCACGACGATCGCGAACAGCACCACGCCGACGATCGTGTAGAGCAGGCTCGTGTCGCCGCTCTCCCGGATCGGCGGGATGCCATCGTCGATGCCCACCTTGACCAGGTACGGGATCGACAGGCGGGCGGCGTTCTCGGCGAGGACGACGCCGATGAGGATGTAGAGCCACCGGCGGTGGGGCCGGAGCAGCTCGCCGAGGAGCCTGCGCGAGCGGTTCCGGAGCATGCCGGAGACGTGCTCGCTGAGCTCGTCCTCCCCTCGCCCGTCCGCGGCGACGCCACGCCAGCTGAGCTCGTGGTCCTCGTTCTCGGCGACGATCCGGGCCTCGTCCTCGAGAGGCTCGTTGCCCGGCCCGGGGGTGGGGCTGCTCACGCCGACACCTCCTCGTTGACGTCGGCCGCGAGGAGCTCGCGGTAGGCGGGGACGGTGGCCAGCAGCTCGCTGTGGTCACCGACGTGGGTGATCGTGCCGTCCTGGAGGAGGGCGACCTTGTCGGCGAGGAGCACGGTGGAGGCACGGTGTGCCACCACGATGCCGGTGGCGTTCTCCAGGACCCGTCTCAGCGCGGCCTCGACGAGCTTCTCGGTGTGCACGTCGAGCGCGGACAGCGTGTCGTCGAGCACGAGGATCCTGGGCCTCGCGAGCACGGCGCGGGCCAGCGCGAGGCGCTGCCGCTGGCCGCCGGAGAGCGACATGCCCTGCTCGCCGATGCGGGTGTCGAGGCCCCAGGGGAGGTCGTGGACGAAGCCGGCCTGCGCGACCTCGATCGCGTCGAGGATCTCCTCCTCGGTCGCGTCCGACCGGCCGAGCGTGATGTTCTCCCGCGCACTCATGGAGAACAGCGTCGGCTCCTCGAAGGCGGTGGCCACGACCTGCCGCAGGTCGGGGAGCGTGAGCTCGCGTACGTCGACCCCGTCGATCGTCACGCGTCCCCCGGTGACGTCGTACAGCCTCGGCACGAGGGCGGTGAGCGTGGTCTTGCCGGAGCCGGTGGCGCCGACGATGGCGACCGTCTCGCCGGGGGCGACGTCGAGGTTCACGTCGCGCAGCAGCAGCTCGCCCTCCCTGTCGGGGTGGTCGGCGTCGGGGAAGGCGAAGTCGACGTGCTCGAACCTGAGGTGGCCCTTGGGGGCCTCGAGGGTGCGCGGTCCCGAGACGATCGCGGGGACGGTGTCGAAGATCTCCAGCACGCGCGCGGCGGCGGTCATCGCCTCCTGCGCCATCGCCAGGATCACGCCGAGCGCGGCGACCGGCCACACGAGCGAGAGCAGCAGGAGGATGAAGGCCACGAGGGTGCCCGAGCTCAGGTCGCCACGGCCCACTCCGAGGGCTCCGATGAGGAGTACGACGACCACGGCGAGGTTCGGGATGACCTCCAGGAAGGACCAGAACCTCGCGGACAGCCGGACCTTGTCCATCGAGGTCTCGTAGAGCTGGCGGGCGGCCGCGTCGTACTGCTCCGACACGTGCCTGGAGCGGCCGAAGGACTTGATCACGCGGATGCCGACCGCGCCCTCCTCGGCCCGCGTCGCGAGGTCGCCCTGCTCGTCCTGGACGCGGCGGGAGACGACGACGTACGCCCTCTCGAACCGCATCGACAGGTAGACGATGGGGACCGCCGCGGCCGCGACGACGAGCCCGAGGGGCAGGTACATGTGGAGCAGCACGCCCGTCACCACGGTCAGCTGGGTGACGTTGATGATCAAGAAGATCAGGCCGAAGCCCGAGAACCGGCGGATGCTCGACAGGTCGGTGGTGACCCGGGACAGCAGCTGGCCGGACTGCCAGTAGCCGTGGAAGGCCATCGGCAGCTGCTGGAGGCGGTCGTACAGGTCGTGGCGGACCTGGGTCTCCAGGCCGAGGACGGCGTTGGACTGCACCCACCGCCGCCAGAAGATGAGCAGTGCCTCCAGGACGCCCAGCCCCAGCGCGAGGAGGCCGAGCGGGAGGACCGGGCCGATCTCGCGGTCGGCGATCGGGCCGTCGATCATCGCCTTGGTGACCAGCGGTATCGCGAGGCTGACCCCCACGCCGACGAGCGCGGTGACGAGCATGATCACCAGCGACGGGAGGTGGGGGCGGAGGTAGCCCTTGAGTCGCCACAGTGAGCTCACCCCCGCGGGTGGATGCTCGGTTGGCTTGGTGATCGTGCGGGCCTGGCTCGGCGGGGCTGGTGCGGCGGACGACATCGTGTGGCGGGGCCCCCTTGCGGTCTGCCCGGACAGCGAGGAGCGACTTGTGGTCGCTCAGCGGTGCGTCGGGGTGGTTGTAAGACGCAGATTACCCCGTGGTCCTGACAGCACCAACCGTTTTCTCCCGGTGCGCCCTGGCGGCTACATCACGCCGCCCCTCCGCCGCCGCACGAGGAGTGCTGCGCCCAGGGCCACCATCAGCCCGCCCAGCATCGTCATGGCGCCGGCGCCCGACGGAGCACCCGTGTCCGGCAGGTCGGCCGGGGGCCTCGCCTTGACCGGGAGCTCAGGCTTGATCGGCAGTCCGGGCTGCACCGGGTGGTGCGGCTTGACCGGCGGCTTCGGCTTCACGGGCGGCTGCTCCTCCTCGTCCTCGATCTCGGGGCCGCACACCTCGACGTCGGCCCGGGCCTCCTGGCCGGTCTCCACGATCGCGGCGGTGTTGGTCACCGTCTGGCACTCGCCGACCTGCCCCTCGAGATCGATGGCGTACTCGAACTCCACGGTCCTGCCGCTCGCGTCCCAGGTCACCTGGCCGAGATCGCCCGGCTCGAGCATGTCGTCGGTGACGTCCACGGTCTTGTCGGTCTCCTCGTCGACCTCGAAGACCACCTCGGCCGTCGCCTCGACCTTTCCGGCTCCCCAGTCGACGAGCACGGTGCTGCTCCCGTCGTACGACGGCTGCTTCTCGAACTCGCAGGTGTAGGTGAAGGCCCGGGTCTCGCCTGCCTCGACCAGGAAGTCCTCGGTCTCGTCGAAGACGCAGGTGGCGTCCTCGCCGAGGTCGGGGACCTCGGTCAGACGAACCGTCACGTCCTTGTGGGCGTTCGGGTTGGAGACGGTGACCGTGCCCGCCATCTCCCAGCCCGAGTCCGCGTAGCCCGTCGGCGTGACCCCGACCGTGTAGCCGACGGTGCCTGCCCCACCCGCCCTGGTGTCGATCCTGGTGCGGTCGGCGACCTTGGTGATGTCCCACCGATAGGCCCGGTCGTACGACGCCTCCGCGGTGTTGGTCACCACGAGGGCACCCTGGTGGCACACCGTCACGGTCTCCGAGTCGGACTGGCCGGTCTGGCTGATCGTCGCGGTGTTGGTGTAGTCGACGCAGGAGCTCTCCTTGCCCTTGTGGGTCAGGGAGTAGGTGAACTCCGTCGGCTCGCCCGAGGAGTTCCAGATCGCCGTGCCGAGGACGGAGGGCGTGGTCATGCTGTCGGTCACCGTGACGCTGCTGTTCGCCTCGCCACCGCTGCTGAACCGCACCGGAACCGGGCCGGTCGAGGTGCTGCGACCCTTCTGGTCCGGCCCCAGCCAGCTCACCGTCGCCAGGTTGCTGCCACTGTGGCTCGGCTGACCGGTGAACGAGCAGGAGTACGCCAGCGTCCTCGTCTCCTTCGGCGCGAGCCGAACGCTCTGGCCCCCCGCCACGACGCAGGCCGCCCCGCCACCCACGTTCGGCACGTCGGTCACCGTGGCGGTGATCGCGCCCCCGTCGTAGGTGTTCGGGTTGGTCACCGTGATGGTGCCGCCCATCGTGTAGCCGGATTCGCTCGACCCGTCGGGCGTGGCCTTCACCGTGTAGTGGAAGACGGCATCCTTGTCACCGGTCAGCTCGACCCGGGTCTTGTCGACCGTCTTGTCGATCAGCCAGTGGTAGCTGCGACCGAACGACGCGTCGACCGTCTTCGTGATGTCGAGCTCGTCCTCGACGGCCACCGTCACCGTCTCGGAGTCGGACGCATCCTCCCCCTCGAGCTCGATGGTCGCGGTGTTGGTGTAGTCGGTCCGCTCTCCGACCACCCCGCTCTTGGTCAGCGAGTACGTGAACGTGTGGGTCTCGGGCTTGTCCCAGGTCGCCGTGCCCAAGGTCACCGGCGCAGCGGACGGGTCGGTCTTGTCGTCGACGACCGCGACCGTCTTGTCAGTCGCGCCCAGCTGGGTGAAGGTCACGGACTGCCGGACAGAGGTCGAGGAGCCGTCGCCCCAGTGCATGGTCACCCAGTTCGTCCCCGAGTACGCCGGAGGGTGCTGCTCGTCGAACCGGCAGCTGTAGCGGGCGGTCGCCGTACCGGGCGTGATCCGGTCGCCGGATCCGGTCGCCGCAGGCACGTCCAGCCCCGAGCCGCTGGGGTAGGTCACCGTGCACCTGGCGTCGTCGGCCTCGTCGTCCGGAGTTCCGTTGTCGTAGAAGTCCTCGAGAGTCACCCGCACCGGGCCGTCCGGGTTCGGGTTCTCCACGGTGATGTCCCCGGCCAACACCCGGTCCGAGTCCTCCGTCCGGTCCGGGACCGCCTTCACCGTGTAGGTGAACCTCGCGGACTGCCCGTCGACGATCTCGGCCTCGGTCCGGTCGACGTCCTTCTCGACCTTCCAGAAGTACTGCCTGTCGTAGGTGGCCACTGCGGTCCCCCGCACCTGCGGAGCCTCGGGCTCGACCGGCGGCACCGGCTCACCACAGACGGTCACGGTGCTGTTCGCGGACTTCCTCCCGCCGGCCAGGTCGATGGTCGCGGTGTTGGTGTAGTCCCTGCACTCTCCGGCCACACCGGCCTTCTCCAGCGGGTAGGTGAACGTCTGCGTCGCCGGCAGGTCCCAGGTCGCGGTGCCCAGCGGCTCCGACGGCGTGGACGGGTCGGTCTTGTCGTCGACGACCGTGACGCTCTTGTCGATCGAGCTCTTCTCGACGAACGTCACCGGGGAGGTCTCTGTGACCGTGCCGGTGTCCTGACCGCGTTGCCAGGTCACCGTCGTCGTGTCGTCGCCGGCCGAGTAGTCCGACTCGGTCACACCGCTCACGAGGCAGTCGTAGCCGACCGTCCGCGACGTCCCGGCCTCGACCACCAGGTCCTGGCCGTCAGGGAAGCGGCAGACCTGTGCCGGGTCCAGGTCGACGGCGTCCGTGACGTGCACGGTCACGTCCTTGTACTCGTTGGGGTTCTCGATCGTGACCTCGCCCGACAGCCGGTGACCGGAGTCCCGGTAGCCGTCGGGGACCGCCGTCACGGTGTACTCGAAGGTCGCGGTGCCGTCGGCTGTGACGTCGACCTTCGTCTTGTCCACCTGCTTGGTGAGGCCCCACAGGTAGGTGCGGTCATAGCCCGCGTCGACCGACTTCGACACCTTCAGCGGCGCCTCGGCGCAGACCTCCACTCCGGCCTGGGCAGTCGGCCGCCAGGGGACGTCGAGGGTGAACGAGCCCAGCAGCGCGGACTCCGTCCCCGTCACGTCCACGTAGGCGGTGTTGGTGTAGTCGGTGCACCGACCCGCCACGCCGCGCTTGGTCACCGCGTAGGTGATCGCCGTAGGCGTCCCTGCGGCGTTCCAGGTCGCCGAGCCGATCTTGCCGAAGTTCTCCGGGTCGGTCTTGTCGTCGAGCACGTCGACGGTCCAGTCGACCTTCTCGTCCTGGGCGAAGCTCACCGCCTGCTGGTACGAGCTCGAGGAGCTCTCTCCCCAGTGCATGGTCACCGTGTTCGTCCCCGAGTACGACGGGGGGTGCGCCTCGTCGAAGGAGCAGTGGTAGGTGGCCGCAGCCGTCCCGGGCGTCACGTTGTCGCCGGACGCCGTACCCGCGGGAACGTCCAGCACGTCGGTCCCCGCCGGGGTGGTCACGGTGCACGCCACGTCGTCACCGGCGTCGTCCGGCGTCCCGTTGTCGAACACGTCGCCCAAGGTCACCTGCACGGCCTCGGTCCCCGGGTTCGCCACGGTGATCTCGCCGCTCAACGTCCAGTCGAAGTCCGACGACCGGTTCGGGGTCGCCGTCACGGTGTACTCGAAGGTCGCGCTCTCGCCGTCGGCGACCTCCACCTTCGTCCTGTCGACGTCCTTCTCGATCTGCCACAGGTACCGGGTGTCGTACGTCGCCTCGACCGTCCCGTGGAGCGTCGGCTCGTGTGGCACGACCGGGGACGGCGTCACGCAGACCTGAACGGTCTTCTCGGCGGTCGGGTCGTCGCCCTCCACCCGGACGGTGGCGGTGTTGGTGTAGTCGGTGCACTCCGCCGGTCACCCCGGCCTTGGTCAGCGAGTAGGTGATCGCCGTCGGCGTTCCCGCCTCGTTCCAGGTCGCGGTACCGATGCTCTGCGCCGGAGTGGACGAGTCCGTCATGTCGTCGTACACGTCGACGCTCCAGTCGGTCGCGCCCTGCTGCGTGAAGCTCACGGCCTGCTCCGCGAAGCTCGTCCGGCCGTCGCCCCAGTGCATGGTGACCGTGTTCGTCCCCGAGTACGCCGGCGGGTGCTCGTCGTCGAAGGTGCACTCGTAGGTGGCCGTTGCCGTGCCCGGCCTCACGGAGTCGCCGGACCCGGTCGCCGCAGGCACCTCCAGGTCCGACCCGGTCGGGTAGGTCACCGTGCAGGCCGAGTCGTCGGTCTCGTCGTCGGGGGTGCCGTTGTCGTACACGTCGTCCAACGTCACCCGCACCGCCCCTCCGGGGTTCGGGTTCTGCACCGTGACCAGGCCCGAGAGCACGAAGCGCCCGTCCTCGGACCCGCTGGGGATCGCCTTCACCGTGTAGTCGAAGGTCGCCTGCTCCCCCTCGGTGATCTCGAGCTGCGTGTTGTCGACGTCCTTCTCGACCTTCCAGAGGTACGTGGTGTCGTAGGTCGCCTCAGCTGTCCCCTGCACCGACGGGTCCCCGGGCACGACCGGCGCCGGCTCGACACACACGGTCACGGTCTTCTCGGCGGTCGGGTCGTCGCCCTCCACCCGAAGGGTGGCGATGTTGGTGTAGTCGGTGCACTGACCGACCACACCCTCCTTGGTCAGGGTGTACCGGATCGTCCGCTCGGCGTCCGGCGCGTCCCAGGAGACCGTGCCAAGGCTCACCGGAGCCGACGGGTCGGTCTTGTCGTCGACCACCTCGACGCTCTTGTCGGTCGAGCTCTTCTCGACCAGGCGCACCGGAGCAGTCCCGGTGGCCGTACCCGCGCCCAGCCCAGGGCCCCGGTCCCACGTCACGGTGGCGGTGCTGGTCCCGGTCTCGTAGTCAGCCTCGGTCAGACCCTTCAGGACACAGTCGTAGGTGACCGTCCGGCTCGCTCCGGCCTTCACCACCAGGGCGGCACCACCCTCGACGGTGCAGGACTCGACCGCATCGAGGTCGACGGCGTCGGTCACGTCGACGGTCAGGTCCTTGTACTCGTTGGGGTTCTCGACGGTGATCTCACCCGACAGCCGGTGTCCGCGGTCCTCGTAACCGTCCGGGACGGCGGTCACGGTGTACCCGAAGGTCGCGCTCCCGCCCTCGACGATGTCCACCTTCGTCTTGTCGGCCACCTTGGTGACGTCCCACAGGTAGGTGCGGTCGAAGCCCGCGTCGACCGAGTTGGCCACCTCCGGTGACGACTCGACGCAGAGGGTCGCGGCCCTCTCGGCAGACAGGTCCGCGTCCCCGGTCACGTCGATCGTGGCGGTGTTGGTGAAGTCGGTGCACTCTCCGGCCGCACCGGCCTTGGTGAGCGAGTAGGTGAACGTCTGCGTCTCCGGCTCGTCCCAGGTCGCCGTGCCGAGCGGCACCGGAGCCGCCGGGTCGGTCTTGTCGTCGACGACCGTGACCGTCTTGTCGACAGCGCGGTCCTGGGTGAACGTCACGTCCTGCTCGTAGCTGCGGACGGAGTCCTTCCCCCAGTGCATGGTGAGGGTGTTCGTCCCCGAGTACGCCGGCTGCTCGCTCCCGAAGTCGCACGTGAACGCGGCACTCGCCTCCCCCGGCGTGAGGGCGTCACCGGTCCCGGTCGCCGCGGGCACCTCCAGCGCGGAACCACTCAGGTAGGTCACCGTGCAGGTCGGGTCGTCACCGTCGTCGCCCGGGGTGCCGTTGTCGTAGGCGGCGTCGAAGGACACCTGCATCGGCTTGTAGGTGTTCGGGTTCTCGACCGTGACCTCACCCGCGAGTGCCCAGTTCGAGTCCGCCGACCCGTCCGGGACCGCCTTCACGGTGTAGCCGAACGTCGCCTCGTCGCCCTCGCCGATCTCGACCCGGGTCTTGTCGACGTCCTTCTCGAGCTTCCAGGAGTAGGTCGTGTCGTAGGTCGCCTCCAGCGACTTCGACACCTCGAGTGGCGACTCGACGCAGACGTCCACCGCCTGCTCCGCGGTCGGTGGCGGGAGGGTGATGCTCGCGAGGCCCAGCACCGGCACCTCGCGAGGTGTCACGTCCACATAGGCCGTGTTGTCGTAGACGGTGCACTGTCCTGCCACGCCCGACTTCTCGACCGAGTACTCGAACGTCCGCTCCTCCTCGGGTGCGTCCCACGTCGCCGTACCGATCTTGACGAAGTTCTCCGGGTCCGTCTTGTCGTCGTAGACGTCGACGGTCCAGTCGGTCTTCTCGTCCTGGGTGAACGTGACGTCCCGCTTCGACACCGAGACCGGCTCGGCGCCGTCCCAGGCCACCGTCGCGGTGCTGGTTCCGCCCTCGACCGCGTCCCCGTCGAAGTCACAGCCGTACTCCAACGTCACCTCGCCGGGGACGACCACGCCGCCCTCCCTGGTCGCGGCGGGCACCTCGACGTCGTCCGCCCCATCCGGGTAGCGGACCGAGCAGACCGGGTCGTCACCGACGTCACCCGGCGTGGCGTTGTCGTACACGTCGGTCACCGTGGCCGTGACCGCCTTGAAGAGGTTGGGGTTCTCGAGGGTGATCACACCACCCATCTCCCAGCCCGAGTCCCGCTTGTCGGTCGGGATCGCCGTGACGGTGTAGTCGAACGTCGCCTCGCCGCCCGCGGTGAGCTCGACCGCCGTCCGGTCGACGACCTTGCTGATGTCCCAGAGGTAGGTGGTGTCGTAGGAGGCGTCGACCGTCCCGTCGATGGCGAGGTCGAGCGGCCAGCACACCGTCGTGTCCTGGGAGGCCGAGTCGATGGGCTGCGGGGATGCCGAGGTGGGTCCGAGCAGGCGAGACCAGCGCGGTGTTCGTGTAGTCGACGCACTCACCCCTCACCCCGTCCAGCGGGATCGAGTAGGTGAAGGTGTGAACGGGGTCGGCGTCGTCCCAGGTCACGGTGTCGAGCACCGTCGGGTTCGCCGGGTCGGTCTTGTCGTCGATCACGTCCACCGTCTTGTTGATCGGCGTCTCGGACCACTTCTCCGCCTCGACGTCCTTGGTGCCCGTCGCGGTGCCGCTCGGAGTGGAGTACGTCGCCTCGTCCCACTCGATGGTCGCCGTGTTGACGCCCTCGTACGACGGCTTGCCGGTGAAGGTGCAGGTGTAGGGGAAGACGGCCGTCCCCGGTGTCACCGTCGACGACCCGGGGGTCTGCGTCGCGTGCGGGACGACGAGGCCCTTGCTGGTGCCGACGGTGCACTCCGCGCCACCTCCCACGTCGACCGAGTCCGTGATCCTGGTCAGCGTGACGTCCTGCCAGAGGTTCGGGTTGGTGACCCGGATCGAGCCGGACATCGCCCACTTCGAGTCCTCGTACGGAAGGGCCTTCAGCGTGACCTCGTAGTCGAAGGACGCCTTGCCGGTCTCCGGGTCGACGTCCTTCCGAGCCGTCGTCACCGACTTGTCGAGGTCCCAACGGTAGGTGCGGTCGTAGCTGTGCACGACGACCTTGTCGACGGCGAGGTCCTTGCCGACGCACGCCTGGACGCTCTGCGAGTCCTGCGTGACGACCGCGCTCTCGTGGCCGAGCACCTTCGCGACGTTGTCGTAGGTGCTGCACTGACCGGGCGTGCCCTCGAAGGACTTCTGGTAGGTCCGGGCGGTCGTGGCGCCCTGGGCGGACCAGGTGATGGTCCACGCCGGGTCGAAGGTGTACTGCGAGTCGACGACCGTGACGGTCTTGTTCGTCTCCTCGGCCACCGTGAAGGTGTACTGCGCCTTCGCCTGGGCGGAGGCCGACGGAGCCTTCGATCGGGTCGTCGACGTCGGCCTGGGTCTGCGGGTAGTCGGCCCTGCTCCACGTGGCCGTGGCGGTGTTCGTCCCGCCCATGCTGCTCGGGGCGCCGGCGAGGCTGCAGACGTAGCCGTAGTCGGTCCCGCCACCCTGGCCGGAGGGCGGGACGGTCACCTGGAGGCCGGAGGCGGTCGAGGCGTCGCTTGCACCGGGGAAGTCGCAGGTCGCGCCCTCGGTGGAGAGCGAGTCGTCCAGCGTCACCGTCATCGGCTGGGTGTTCGGGTTGTTCAGCGTGACCTTGCCGGCCACCTTCCAGTCAGAGGTGGTCCGGGCTCCCTGCGTCACCTCGACCGTGTAGTCGAAGGACGCGGGCGTGCCTTCGGCGACCTGCTCGGTGGCGTCGTCCACCCTCTTGTCGATGTGCCAGGCGTAGTCGGCGTCGTACGTCGCTGTCGCCGTCTTGGTGACCGTCAGCGGCCGCCACGGCATGACGTCCTCGAACGTGAAGGTGGCCGTGGCGTTCTTCGCCACCGTCAACGTCTTGGCGCGGTCCGCGGGCGCAGGCAGGAAGTACCCGGGCGGCGCCGTCACCTCGGTCACGGTGTACTCGCCGGGCTCGACCCTGTCGACCTCGATGTAGCCGGGGCGACTGTCGGCGTCGGCGACCTCACCGGCGGTCACATCCGGCGTCGTTGTCGGTGACGGTGACGCTGCCGCCGTTCGCGCCGGGGGTCGGGTCCGGCGTGATCTCGAACGTGGCACCAGCGAGGTGGTTCGCCGGTGATGCTGTCCGTCTTCTCGATGTCGATGTGGCCGCAGGTGCCGGGGATGCTCACCGTCTGCTCCTGCACCCAGTCCTTGAGCGCCGCATTCTCCTCGTCGGAGGCCCGTGAGCGGATGTTCATGACGCCGAAGTCACCGACGCAGGTGCCGCCACCGACGAGCTTGCCGAGGTTGACCGCTCCCTCCGCGAAGAACCCGTCGTCGCTCGTCTCCCCGACGAAGTCGGAGCCCCCCACGTTCACGGGGCACCAGCCTGCGGCCGGGGTGAAGCCGGCGACCGCGAAGCAGCTGTCGGTGAGGCCGCTGTCCTGCCACCTGAAGACGTTGGTGACGGCGAACTTCTTGTTCCCGTCCTGCTCGAGCTGGATCAGCAGGTCCCCGGGGGTGCGCGTCGGACGCGTGGGGAGCGACGCCGAGGAGTTGAGCCGCTGGTTGTACTCGACGTCGAAGGCGGTGGTTCCGTTGCTCGCGTTGCGCGTGAAGCCGAAGAAGGACCAGACGTCGCCCTGGACGGTCGTGTTGTAGAGGTAGACCTCGCCGATGTCGTTCTTGCCGGCCGAGGTCTGGACACCGTTCACCCAGGTGCTGGGGTTGTCCATCTCCTTGGAGCCGTTGGTGAACTGGGTGCCGTCGTTGAACACGTCGTCGTAGGTGCCCCGGTTTCCCCAGTCGTCGTTGCCGGAGCACGGCGGGATGTTCCCGTCGATCTCGAACGTGCCGACCAGGGTCCCCGGGTCGCACTCCGCGGCGGCGGCCAGCGCTTCGGCTCCACGACCGGCGCGATCGCTCGGCGGCTCCTCGGCGGGCTCCGTCGCGGCGGGCTCCTCGGCCGGGCTCCGTCGGCGGCGGGCTCCTCGACGGCGGGCTCCTCGTCGGTGCCGCGGCGGGCTCCTCGACGGCGGCCTCCTCCTGCGCGGAGCTGGTCTCACTCGACTCGGCTGCCTCGTCGGCGGACGCGCTCGCCTGGAGCATCGGAAGCGTCAGCAGCGCGAGCGCGAACGCCAACGCGACGCGCAGGAAGGCCCACCGCCCCCACCGCGATGCACTGGTACCGGTACGACTGTCGAGCTGGCTGGCCATGTTCCCCCCACGGAACCTGTCTGGTCAGCCACCTGTGTGCAGAGCTTCAGGCGATGGACAGATCGACGCCGATGCACGAAAGCAACGGACGTCGCCGAGATGAATCTCCCCCTCCACCGAGTCCCCCAAGGTGGCAGTCCAGAGAAGTCTGTTCTCGTCGCCCCGCCGAGCCTGGGGTGCGATTCGGTCACCAGATGCAGAAGCTTGTTCCAGCGCGTGGTCCTGGCGCCGAAGCCGCATCAGCGTTCCTCGTCGCGAGCCGCCCAAAGTCCCCACCCTGGCTGGCCCGCTCGACCATGTTGTCCACTCCGTACCGGTAATGCATGCGAAATCCGGCTTCTGGGTGTCAAAGGGGCCGGAACCGGCTCGGTCGATCTACGCGAGACCGTTCATCTGGGGTCCGAGGGGTGGCCCGAACGCCCTATTGCCGTCGGGCGCCCTGCTGAACGTGACCGGGTGTCAGCCGGCGTCGACCAGTCTTCGCGGCGATCGAGAGGAAGACGTCGTTCCCCTCAGGCTCGCCGATGCTGACCCGCACCCCTTCGCCCGCGAACGGGCGCACCATGATCCCGGCCTCCTCCGCGACCGCGGCGAACTCGCCCGCCCGGTCCCCGAGGGCGAGCCAGACGAAGTTGCCCTGGGCATCGGGGACCTCCCAGCCCTGGAGGCGCAGCTCGGCGGCGACTCGCTCGCGCTCGGCGACGATGGCCTCCACGCGCTCGAGGAGCTCGGACTCGGCCGCCAGCGAAGCCACCGCCGCCGCCTGCGCGACGGAGGAGACGCCGAACGGCAGTGCGCACGCGCGTACGGCGGACGCGATCGCCGGAGGTGCGACGACGTAGCCGACCCGGAACCCGGCGAGCCCGTAGGCCTTGGCGAAGGTCCTCATCACCACGACGTTCGACCGGCCCCCGTAGAGGCGAAGGCCGTCGACGGGGTCCTCGCTCCGGACGAACTCCCGGTAGGCCTCGTCGACGACGACCACCACGTGCGGCGGGACCCTGTCGATGAACGCCTCGAGCTCCGCGTGCGACACGGCGGGGCCGGTGGGGTTGTTCGGCGTGCACACGATGACGACCTTGGTGCGGTCGGTGATCGCCTCGAGCATGGCGTCGAGGTCGTGGCGCGAGCCAGGCCCGAGCGGCACCTTGACCGAGGTGGCGCCGGTGACGGCCACGGCGATCGGGTACGCCTCGAACGACCGCCACGCGTAGACGACCTCGTCGCCGCTCTCGCAGAACGCCTGGAGCAGGTGGTAGAGCACGGCCACCGAGCCGGTGCCCGCGGCGAGGTGCTCGGTCGGCACGCCGAGGCGGTCGCTGAGTGCCGCGTAGAGGCCGGTGCAGCCCATGTCCGGGTAGCGGTTCATCGCCTGGACGGCGTCGGTCACAGCCTCGACCACGCCGGGCAGCGGCGGGTTCGGGTTCTCGTTCGAGGAGAGCTTGTAGGTGCGAACGCCCTCACGCGGCGCCGGGGGCTTGCCGGGGACGTAGGCGGGGATGTCGGCGATGGCCTGCCGGATCTTCGGGCCCTCAGCGGAGTGCGTCATGGCGCTCAGCCTAGCCAGGTCACCACCCCACGTGAGACAGGGGCAAGCAAGGTGTTCACCCCTTACACTCGTCCGGTGCCGCCCCGTAACCCCGCCTTCGGCCTCACCCTGGTCGTCCTGGGGGCGACGCTGTTCATCGTCAACGCCGGGGTCTCCCGGGTCGCCCTGCGCGCCGGCGTGGACCCGGTCACCCTCACCACGATCCGGGTGACCGGCACCTTCGTCGTACTGCTGCTCTTCGCCGCGCTCTTCCGCCCCAGCGCCCTGCGCCCGCCACGCGGCCGGCTCGGCCTGCTCATCGTCGCCCACGGCCTGATCGGCGTGGCGGCCCTCCAGTGGACCTACTTCGTCGCGATCGACCGGCTGCCCGTCGGGATGGCGCTGCTGCTCGAGTACCAGGCGCCGATCATCGTCGCGGTCTGGGCGAGGGTCGTGCAGAAGGAGGCGGTCAGGCCACGCATGTGGGTCGGCCTCGCGCTCGCCATGGCGGGCCTCGCCGCCGCCACCGGCATCTGGAAGGGCACGGTCTTCGACCCGGTCGGCATCGCCGCAGGTCTCGGCGCGGCGGTCTGCTTCGCGGCGTACTTCCTCATCGGCGAGCACGGCGTCGGCGCGCTGGACCCCTTGCGTGTGATCGTCTGGTCGTTCCTGACCGCGTCGGTGGCGCTCAACCTGGTCTCGCCGATCACCTCCTTCGACACGACGCTGCTCGACGACCAGGTGTCACTCCTCGGGTCGCTCGCGGAGCACAACGCACCCGTGTGGGCGCTGCTCGTGTGGATCGTCGTCCTCGGCACGGTCGTGCCGTTCGGAGTCGAGCTCGCCGCGCTGCGCCACCTGAGCGCCACCACGGTCACGATGGTCGCCATGCTGGAGCCGGTGGGGGTGAGCGTCCTCGGCTGGATCTGGTTCGGCGAGCGCCTCGACGCCGTCGCCGCGGTAGGCGGGCTCGCGGTGGTCGCGGGCATCGTGCTCGCCCAGTCCGCGCGGCGGGCTCACGTGTCCGTCGAGCCACCGCTGGTCACCTGATGAAATCCGGTCTAGACCAGACATAACCACCCAACCCGGGCGGCGGCCTCATAGACGCACGAAGGGGCCCACCCCAGTAGTCCGAGTGGGTCACGACCCTGGGGCGCCGGAACGTCATTCGCAACCGCATCCGCTACAAATCGCCGACTTCCCCTTCGCATTCAGTTGCGAAGGGGTTCAAGATGGACTCAAGCGGACCGGATCCGGGGGGTCATGGAACCGGCCGCCGAAGCACCAGGGCGGTTTCGAGCCGGCAACCTTTTTGGGGGTCATCGAACTCGTCTCGGCCGGGAGATCTCCTGGGACCACCTTGGGGCCGCAGGTGGGGGGACCACCGTGCCGGCCCCGGCGGAGCCACTCCGCCGGGGCCGGACACGTGCGCGTACAGCCGAGCCCGCGGGCTGACCGAAGTAGGCGGGTTCTGGCAGTATCGGCCGCGTGAGGTTCCTGATCTGGGTCGTCGTCAACGCCGCCGCGCTCGCGATCGCGGCCGGTCTCCTCGACGGCATCACCGTCAGCGGCGCGACCACCCAGGACCAGGTCGTCACGCTGATCGTGGTGGCGCTGATCTTCGGTGTCGTCAACGCGATCGTCGAGCCCATCGTCAAGCTGCTCTCGCTGCCGTTCATCATCTTGACGCTCGGCCTGTTCCTGATCGTGATCAACGCGGCGATGCTGCTGCTCACGAGCTGGATCTCGGGCGAGCTCGGCCGCCGGTTCGAGGTCGACGGCTTCTGGACCGCAGTGCTGGGCGCCGTCATCATCACGATCGCCACCTGGATCCTCGAGGCCGTGCTGCCGGACCGGGACTGAGGAGCGCCGTTGCCGTGACCACCGCCCACTCCGAGGACCTGCTGCCGCCGAAGCGACGTGCGGACGGGTCGCCGTACCGGATCATCGTCGTCTGCCTCGGCAACATCTGCCGCTCCCCGATCGGTGAGGTCGTGCTCTCCGAGAAGATCGCCCGCGCCGGCCTCGACGACCGGGTCGAGGTGGTCAGCGCCGGCACCGGCGGCTGGCACGTCGGGGAGCCGATGGACCGTCGGGCTGCCACGGTGCTGGCATCCGCCGGGTACGACGGGTCGGCGCACCGTGCCTCGCAGTTCGAGCCGCACTGGCACGACGACTACGACCTCGTCCTCGCCATGGACGAGAACAACCACACCGACCTGACCGACCTCTCCGCGGACGGCAGCACCGAGCGGCTGCGGATGTTCCGCGACTTCGACCCGCGTGCGGCAGGCGGCGACCGGGACGTCCCCGACCCCTACTACGGCGGCGACGACGGGTTCGCGCACGTGCTCGCGACCGTGGAGCGCACCAGCGAGGCGATCGTCGCGGCCCTCGAGCGAGAGCTGGGCGGAGGCTGACGTGGCGCGGATGGGGGCGATCGCGAGCCGGGCGGAGGCGCTTCTCGGCACGGCGGTGGTGGCGACGACGCCCGTCGCCGGCGGTGACATCTGCACCTCGACCCGACTGCGCCTCGCCGGAGGGACCTCGGCGCTGATCAAGACCCGGCCCAACGCCCCGGCCGACTTCTTCACGGCCGAGGCCCGCGGGCTCGGGTGGCTGGGCGACGGTGGCGGTGTCGACGTTCCCGGGGTCCTCGCCGCGGAGCCGGACTGCCTGATCCTCGAGTGGGTCGAGACCGGACGCCCCACCCTCGAGGCCGCCGAACAGCTGGGCCGGCTCCTGGCGAAGACGCACCAGGCGGGTGCTCCGGCGTTCGGTGCGGAGGAGGACGGCTACATCGGCCTCCTGCCACTCCCCAACCGCACCGCCCCGAGCTGGCCGGAGTTCTTCGCGACCCGCCGCATCCTGCCCTACCTGAAGCTGGCCCGGGACCGCGGCGCGATCACCGCCTCCGACTCCCACGACGTCGAGTCCGTCGTCCGCCGGATGACCGAGCTCGCCGGGCCCGAGGAGCCACCCGCGCGGCTGCACGGCGACCTGTGGTCGGGCAACGTGCTGTGGGGCCAGGGCGGCAGGACGTGGCTGGTCGACCCGGCCGCCCACGGCGGTCACCGTGAGACCGACCTCGCGATGCTCGCGCTGTTCGGGCTCCCCCAGCTGCAGCGGGTCCTCGAGGCCTACCAGGAGCAGTCACCGCTCGCGGACGGGTGGGAGGACCGCGTGGAGCTGCACCAGCTGTTCCCACTGCTCGTGCACGCCTGCCTGTTCGGAGGCGGGTACGGCGCCCGCGCCGCCGATGCGGCCCGCTCCCTGCTCTGACCTGCAATGTCCGTCTTCAGGACCGTCTCAGGGAGAGATGGCAGTCTTGAGTCGTGTCAAGCGCTGATCCCAAGACGTCCCAGCCCCGGGTCCTCGTCGTCGACGACGACCAGGCCGTGCGGGACTCGTTGCGTCGTTCGCTCGCAGTTCAACGGCTACGACGTCACTCTCGCGCAGGACGGCGCCCAGGCGCTCGCCTCGATCGGGCAGAGCGCGCCCGACGCCCTGGTCATCGACGTGATGATGCCGCGGCTCGACGGGCTCGAGACCACCCGCGCGCTCCGGGCCGCCGGCAACGACCTGCCGATCCTGGTCCTCACCGCCCGCGACTCCGTCGGTGACCGGGTCGAGGGTCTCGACGCGGGGGCCGACGACTACCTGACCAAGCCGTTCGCGCTCGAGGAGCTGCTCGCCCGGCTCCGGGCGCTGCTGCGGCGGGTCCAGCCGAGCACGAACGGCGCCGAGGACGACACCGAGGCGGAGACGCTCACCTTCGCCGACCTCAGCCTCAACCCCGCCACCCGAGAGGTACGACGGGCAGGGCGACCCATCGACCTGACCCGCACCGAGTTCAGCCTGCTCGAGATGTTCCTGCGGCGGCCGCGCCGGGTCCTCGACCGGTCGTTCATCCTCGAGGAGGTGTGGGGCTACGACTTCCCCACGACGGCCAACTCGCTCGAGGTCTACGTCGGCTACCTGCGCCGCAAGACCGAGGCGGAGGGTGAGCCCCGCCTGATCCACACGGTTCGCGGGGTCGGATACGTGCTGCGAGAAGCCTGATGGGCCGGCTGCGCTACCGCCGGTCGCTCGCCAGCCGGGTCACCCTGCTGGCCGGCATGGCCGTGGGTCTCGCCGTCGCGGTGGTCGCGCTGGCCGGGTTCGCCGACGGTGCGCATGCAGACCTACTCCTCGCTCGACCAGTCGCTCCTCGAACGCGCCTCCGCGGCAGCCCGGACCGAGGCGCTGAGCGCGCTCACCGAGCAGCAGGTCCCCTCATGGGCGCTCGGAGCGGCCGACGTACGCATCGGCTTCATCGAGGCCGATGGCACCGTGAAGAGCGCCAGCGCCGACCGTGGGGACAGCATCCCGCTGCAGCGTCCCGAGCTGGAGGTGGCACGGGGGCAGCGCTCCTCGTCGATCAGGACCGTCGCGACCGAGGACGGCCGGTACCGCGTGGTCGCCGTCCCGACCACTGACGACGGCGTCGCCCTGGTGCTCGCCCAGTCGCTCCATCCCACCGAGGAGACCCTCGAACGGCTCGGTCTCGTGCTCACGATCTTCGGCCTGATGGGAGTCCTCGGCGCCACCTTCGCCGGCTGGGCCGTCGCCCGCAGCGGACTGCGCCCCGTCCGCCGGCTCACCCACGCCGCCGAGGAGATCGCGCGGACCGAGAAGCTCGACCCGATCGAGGTCGAGGGCAACGACGAGATCGCCCGGCTGGCCTCGGCGTTCAACGCGATGCTCGCCGCCCTGTCGGCCTCGCGTGACCGGCAGCGCCAGCTCGTGGGCGACGCGGGGCACGAGCTGCGCACCCCTCTCACCTCCCTGCGGACGAACCTCGACCTGCTCGTCCAGGCCGACCGCAGCGGCGGGCTCTCCGACGAGTCCCGGGCCGAGCTGCTCGGCGACGTGCGCTTCCAGATCGAGGAGCTGACCACGCTGATCGGGGACCTCGTCGAGCTCGCCCGGGACGAACCGCTCGCGGTCACGGTCGAGCCGGTCGACCTCGCCGAGATCGTCGACCGTGCCGTCGAGCGGGTGCGGCGGCGGGCCTCGAGCCTGGAGTTCGACGTACGCGCCTCCCCGTGGTGGGTCACCGGCGACCCGTCAGCCCTCGAGCGTGCCGTGACCAACCTGCTCGACAACGCGGCGAAGTGGAGCCCGCCGCTCGGGGTCGTCACGGTGCACCTGCAGGAGGGCGGCACCCTGCTGGTCGCCGACGAGGGCTCGGGGATCGCCGAGGAGGACCTGCCGCACGTGTTCGACCGCTTCTACCGGTCCACGGAGTCGCGGTCGATGCCGGGCTCGGGGCTCGGGCTCGCGATCGTCCGGCAGGTCGCCGAGCGTCACGGCGGGAGCGTCCGCGCGGGAACCTCACCCTCGGGCGGTGCGGCCTTCTGGTTCACCGTGCCGGGTTCGCCCCGCTCGGAACGTGTAGAAAAGGGCGCATGGACTTCCGCGAAGCCCCAGGTGGCACCGCCGGCGATGCCACAACCCGGACGGCGCTGACCCGCAGCGAGCGGCTCGACCGGCTGCCGTTCACGCGTCAGCACGGCCGGCTCCTGGTCGGCTCCGGGATCGGCTGGGCGCTCGACGCGATGGACGTCGGCCTGATCTCCTTCGTGATGGCCGCGCTCGCCGAGCAGTGGGCGCTCGACCGGACGACCCTGTCCTGGATCGGCTCGATCGGCTTCGTCGGCATGGCGATCGGCGCCAGCGTCGGCGGGCTGCTGGCCGACCGGATCGGGCGCCGGCAGGTGTTCGCGCTGACCCTGCTGATCTACGGCCTGGCGACCGGCGCCGCTGCGCTGTCCTGGTCGGTCGGCGCGCTGCTGGTCTTCCGCTTCCTGATCGGCCTCGGCCTCGGCGCCGAGCTGCCGGTCGCCTCCACCCTGGTCAGCGAGTTCGCCCCGGCGCGGATCCGCGGCCGCGTGGTGGTGCTGCTCGAGGCGTTCTGGGCGGTCGGCTGGACTCCTGGCCGCGCTCATCGGCTACTTCGTCGTCCCGCAGTCCGACGACGGCTGGCGGTGGGCCCTCGCCCTCGGGGCCGTGCCCGCCGTCGTACGCCGTCGTGGTGCGCTGCGGGCTGCCGGAGTCGGTGCGCTTCCTGGAGACGACGCGGGCGGAACGACGAGGCGGAGGCCGTCGTACGCCGGTTCGAGGACGCCGCCGGGGTCGAGCCGCCGGCCGTCCCAGCCGCCGCGGACACCGCGGCCCCGCGCGCGGTCCCGGGGCCGAGCGCTTGTGGGCACCCGGCCTCCGCGGGCGCACCGCGTCGCTGTGGGCGGTGTGGTTCTGCGTCAACTTCTCCTACTACGGGGCGTTCATCTGGCTCCCGAGCCTGCTGGTCGCCTCCGGCTTGACCTGGTCCAGCTCGTTCGGCTACACGCTGGTCATCACGCTCGCCCAGCTGCCCGGCTACGCGGTGGCCGCGTTGCTCATCGAGCTGTGGGGCCGACGCCCCACCCTGGCCGCTGTTCCTCGCCGGCTCGGCCCGTCGGCCCGCCTGTTCGGCACGGCCGACGGCGACGCACCGCGGTCGGCGCCGGGAATGGCGCTGTCGTTCTTCAACCTCGGCGCCTGGGGCGCGCTGTACGCGCGTGACGCCGGAGGTCTACCCGACGTCGCTGCGGGGCACGGGCACGGGCTGGCGGCGGGCTTCGGCCGGATCGCCTCCGATCGCTCGCGCCCGCTGTCCGTGCCGTGGCTGCTCGACCGGGCGGCACCGGGCTGGTGTTCGCGGTCTTCGCGGGGTTCTTCGTCTTGCGGCGCTCGCCACCTGGGGCATGCCGGAACGCCGCGGACAGGCGCTCGAGGCAGACCTCACAACCGTGTCGTAGCAGCCTCTCAGACTCGTCTCAGGCAGGCGCAGCATGCTGGAGGCATGAACCAGCACGACCCCACCCGCGAGCAGGACGACACCCAGCCGGTGCCCGTGGGCGCATCGGCCCCGGGATACGCCGGCCAGACGCACCGCTACGGCGAGGGCCACCCCGGCTACGAGCACACCGCTGCCTACGACACTCGGACCTGGGGCACGTCGCCGGGGCAGCCCGGCGGACCGTACTTCGGCGGACCCGGGCCACAGGCCCCCTCCCCCTTCGCGGGCCGGCCCGGCCGTTCGACGATCAGCGGGGGGCTGGTCGCCGGGATCCTGGCCGCGGCGCTTGTGGTCGGCGGCGCGGCCGGGATCGGCGGAGCAGCGGGCTACGACGCCCTCACCGCGGACTCCACCGGAGCCCAGACCTCACCGGTCGTGAACACCGACGACACCCCCGCGAAGGCCGGCTCGGTCGAGGCGGTCGCGAGCTCCGTGCTGCCGTCGGTGGTCAAGATCAACGTCCAGGGCGCACAGGGCGCGGGCTCGGGCTCCGGCGTCGTCATCAGCACCGACGGCGAGATCCTCACGAACAACCACGTCGTCGAGCTCGCCCAGCAGGGCGGCAGGGTCTCGGTCGCGTTCAACGACGGGAAGACCGCACCCGCCGAGGTCGTCGGAACCGACCCGCTCACCGACCTCGCCATCATCAAGGCCCAGGGGGTCTCCGGACTCACGCCCGCCACCCTGGGCGAGTCCGGGAACCTGGACGTCGGCGAGCAGGTCGTCGCGATCGGCTCTCCCTTCGGCCTCGAGGCCACGGTCACGAGCGGCATCGTCTCCGCCCTGCACCGGCCGGTCTCCATCGCCGACCAGGGCAGCTCGATCGACACGGCCTACCCCGCGATCCAGACCGACGCGGCGATCAACCCGGGCAACTCCGGCGGCCCGCTGGTGAACATGCAGGGCCAGGTGGTCGGCATCAACTCCTCCATCCGTTCCGCGTCCAGCTCCATGGAGGGCCAGGGCGGCTCGATCGGGCTCGGCTTCGCGATCCCCCTCGACCAGGCGATGCCGGTCGTCGAGCAGCTGCGCGCCGGCGAGACACCGACCCACGCACGGCTGGGGGTCTCGGTCACGAACGCGGCGACCCAGGACGGTCTCGTCACGGGCGCCGGGATCGCCGAAGTCTCGGCCGGGTCCGCCGCTGACAAGGCGGGTCTCCAGCGCGGCGACATCGTGGTCAAGGTCGGCGACCAGCCCGTGCAGGACTCCTCGTCCCTGGTCGCGACGATCCGCGGGCACCGCCCCGGAGACTCCGTCACCCTGACCGTCGTACGCGACGGCGACCAGCAGCAGGTCAAGACCACCCTCGACAGCGACAAGGGGGCACCTGCATCCTGACCAGGACCGCTGCCCGGCCCGTGCCGTCTAACCCCCACTGCCACGGGCCGGTGCAGTGAGACCCACTGCGACCGGCCCGCGGGCCTCCCCCACTCCCAGCGGGCCGGCGCAGCTGGGCCCTTGCTGGTTCAGACGAGGGCGTGAAGCAGCCGAGCGGCCTTCCACCTGGTCTCGTCGTACTCGCTCGCGGCGTCGGAACGGACCGTGACGCCCCCGCCCGTGCCGAGCGTGTAGCCGCCGTCGTGGGCGACGAGGGTCCGGATCACGACGCCGAGGTCGGCGCGGCCGTCGCCGCTGATCCAGCCGAGTGCGCCTGAGTACACCCCACGGGGCGTGGTCTCGACGTCGGCGATCACCTCCATCGTGCGC
Source organism: uncultured Actinomycetota bacterium (assembly GCA_963739785.1). Lineage (GTDB taxonomy): Bacteria > Actinomycetota > Actinomycetes > Propionibacteriales > Nocardioidaceae > Nocardioides_C. The sequence continues at coordinate 154,800 of CAVUBO010000012.1, forward strand.
AGCTTCGGCGCTCCGGTCATCGAACCGGCCGGGAAGAGCGCCCGCAGCGCCTCCACCGTCGAGATGCCCTCGCGGAGGTGGCCGCGGATCGTCGACACGAGCTGGTGGACGTTCGCGTACGACTCGACCTCCATCAGCATCGGCACGGTGACCGTGCCCGGATCGCACACCATCGACAGGTCGTTGCGGAGCAGGTCGACGATCATGAGGTTCTCGGCGCGGTAGCGGACGTCGGTGCGCAGCGCCTCGCGGTGCGCCTCGTCCTCCGCCGGAGTGCCTCCCCGGGGCGTGGTGCCCTTGATCGGCTTGGTCTCCACCCAGCGGCTCCGGTCGATCGTGGCGAACCGCTCCGGGCTCGAGCTCAGCACGCTCACCCCGTCGTGCTGGAGATAGGCGGCGTACGGCGCCGGGTTCACCTCCCGCAGGCGCAGGTAGGCGTCGACCGGTGCGACCTCGCTGACCACGCTCTCGCGGTAGGTCAGGTTCACCTCGTAGGTGTTGCCGAGTCGCAGCTGCTCCTGCACGCGGGCGAACCAGCCGTCGTAGGACGACCGGCCGACGGTGGCGGGGCGCAGGCCGCGTACCCGCGTCGTGGGTCGGCAGGTCCAGGTGGGGCGCCTCGGTCGGCACGTGGTCGAACACGAGCCGGCGCGGAGAGCGCATCCACACCGCGTCGGGCACCTCGCCACCTGGGGGTCCGTTGAGCGCCGGGAGGTCCGGCCTGCAGGCGTACCCGAACCAGCCCACCCAGCTCACGTCCGGGTCGCCGCTGTCGCGGGCCACCTGCTCGCCGAGCACGGTGAAGATGTCGTCACCGACCAGCGTCCGGTCACCGCCCCGGACCGCCCAGACCTCGCGCGCCGCGGCGTCGTAGGTGAGCGAGAGGTCGTCCTCCTCGAGCCAGCCGAGGATCGAGCGGCGACCCGACCACTCCCGGGAGCCGCCGCCGTCGAGCCAGAACATCCGGTCGTGGCGGTCCGCGAGGTCGCGGAAGGCTGCCACCGGGTCGGCCCAGGTCATGCGAGCTCCAGGAAGTTCGCGGAGCATCGTCTCGCCGTGCTCGGTGAGGATCGACTCGGGGTGGAACTGCACGCCCCACAAGGGCAGCTCCCGATGCGCCACGCCCATCACGACCCTTCCCGCGTCGGTGTCGCACCACGCGTTGGCGACGAGTACGCCGGGCAGGGCGACTGCCGCGAGCGAGTGGTAGCGGACCGCATGGAACGGGTCCGGCACCCCTCGAAGATCCCGCTCCCGTCGTGGGTCACGACCGCCACCTCGCCGTGGGCCGGCTCGATCTGAGCGACCCTCCCGCCGTACACGCTCACCAGGCCCTGCATGCCCAGGCAGACGCCGAGGACCGGCACCCGCGCCTCGAGGAGGACCGCCCGGCCGACGGAGAAGTCACGCTCCTCGTCGGGGCTGCCGGGCCCGGGCGAGAGGACGATGTGGCTGAACCCGCTGCCGAGCAGGGCGTCCGCCTCGACCTCGTCGTGCTCGACGACCTCGGGCAGGATCCCGGTGACCGCCGCCACGAGGTGCACCAGGTTGTAGGTGTAGGAGTCGTGGTGGTCCACCACCACAACCCTCTTGGTCATGTCAGCAGGTCCAGCACGAGGTCGTGGATCAGCTCGTAGCCGTGCTCGGTGAGGATCGACTCGGCGTGGAACTGCACCCCGCGGAAGTGCGGCCCGGCGACCATGTGGATGTCGCCGCTCTCCGGGTCGGCGGTGACCTCCACCTGGTCCGGCGCACCTCCGGGACCGAGCCGGCCCACGAAGGTGTTGTAGAAGCCGACGTTCTCCTCGCGGCCCTGGAGCGACACCCGCGACTGCGTGCCCTGGAAGACGATGTCCTTGTACGTCAGGGGGATCCCGAGGCGGCTGCAGAGCACCTGGTGCCCGAGGCAGACCGAGAGGAACGGCCGCTCCGACGCCCTGCAGCTCGTCGACCGCCTTGGCGAACGCGGCGATCTTCGGGTGGTCCGCCTCCCGCGGGTCGCCGGGCCCGGGCCCGACGATGACGAGGTCGTAGCCGTCGAGGACACCCGGCTCGTAGTCCTCGTGGCGGACCACGCTCGACGTCATGCCCATCACCGCGAGCACGTGACGGAGCATGTTCACGAAGTCGTCCTCGCCGTCGAGGATGACGGCGGTCTTGCCCTTGAGCTCCGGCGCCGGCGGGGAGCCGCCCTGGTCGGTGAGCCAGAACTTGCTCAGCCGCTGGTTGCGGGAGTTGAGCGCGATGAGGACGTCCTCGTCCAGGGTCAGCTCGGCCACGCCGTCGGGCGCTGCTCCGGCACCGGGCACGAGCCCGAAGGCGGTGAGGATGCCGCCGGCCTTGGCGTGGGTCTCGGCGACCTCGTGGTCCGCCACGGAGTCACGCACGAGGGTCGCCCCCGCGGTGACCTTCAGGTGGCCGTCCGGGGAGACGTCGGCGGTGCGGATCACGATCGGCGAGTCGGCGGTGGGCTGTCCCTCGCCGTCTCTGCCGAGGAGCGCCAGCGCCGCGCCGTAGTAGCCGCGGCCCTCCGGCTCGTACTGCTTGATCAGGCGGCAGGCGTTCTCGACGGGCGAGCCGGTGACGGTCGCGGCGTACATCGTGTCGCGGATGCACCTCCCGCACGTCACGGCTGGTCCGCCCGGCGAGGAGGTACTCGGTGTGCACGAGGTGCGTCATCGGCTTGAGGAACGGCCCGAGCACCTGGCCGCCCTCGTTGCAGACGTCGCACATCATCTTCAGCTCTTCGTCGACGACCATGAAGAGCTCGTAGATCTCCTTCTCGTCGGCGAGGAAGTCCAGCAGCCTGGCCTTGCGCTCGGCCGGGTCGTCGTGCCCCTTGAGCCGGAAGGTGCCGCTGATCGGGTTCATCCGCACGTCGCCGCCGTGGACGCTGACGTGCCGCTCCGGGCTCGCCCCGATCAGGAACCGGTCGCCGGTGAAGAAGCAGTAGGTCCAGTACGCCCCCCGCTCCTTCTCGAGCAGGCGGCGGAAGACGGTCAGCGCCTGGCGGGCGCCCCAGTCGCGCAGCTGCGCGCGGTAGTGGCGGCCGACGACGAGGTTCGCGCCCTCGCCGTTGCCGATCTCGTCCCTGATGATCCGGTCCACGACCGCGGCGTACTCGTCGTCGCCGGTCTCGAAGCCGCCGCGGTCCTCGAACTCGATCGGCTCGTCCGGCAGCGCGGCGAGCATCTCGGCGAGCGGGACCTCCACCTCGGACTCGAGGTGTACGACGGTCAGCGGGGCCCCGTCGTCGTGGACCTCGAAGCCGCGCTCGGCGACCTGCCTGAAGGGGATCGCCAGCAGCCGGTCGAACCGCCTGCCCTCGGGAGCGGGACCGTCCTCCAGCGGGACGTCCATGAGGCTGTCCACCTCGCTCCGCGTGCCGCCGACCAGGGTGACCGTGCCGGAGTCGCGGAGCCTGATCGCAGCCCACGCCTCGTGCCGCACCAGTGCGTCGAGCGCCTGCGCTGCCGAGGGGGAGATGGGTGTGCTCATGGTGCGGCAACGCTACCCCGGTCCGGCCGCGTCCGGCGCGGCACGTCCGCCGCGCGGAACCCCGCACGTGGGCTTCTCGCGCGCTGCATGTGAGCTGGTCAGCCGGCGGAGACGGTGACCATCCGCTGGGTGGCGCGGGTGAGCACGACGTACAGCGTCGCTCGGCCGGTCTGCGACTCCGACTCGATCTCGCCGGGCTCGACCACGACGATGCCGTCGAACTCGAGGCCCTTGGTGTCGAGGCCGGTCAGCACCGCGATCCGCGCGTCCGCACCGCCGAAGCGGTCCTCACCGAGCTCCTCCCAGGAGTCCAGCCACGCCTGCACAGAGGTACGACGGGCGGCGGGGACGACGATCCCGACCGTGCCCTCGACCGCATCGGCCAGCTCGGCGACCGCAGCGCGCACACCCGCCTCGAGATCGTCGACCTGACGCTCCTCGGGGTCGATCCCGGTCGAGCGGACCGCGTTGGGGAGGTCCGCGTCGAGCCCGACCCGAGCCGCGTAGGCGGCCGCGAAGTCGTAGATCTCCTTGCTGTTGCGGTAGTTCGTCGACAGGTGGAACTCGTGGCGAGGCTTGTCGCCGAACGCCTCGTCGCGCGCCCGCGCGGCCTCGGCCGGGACCGGCCACGACGACTGGGCCGGGTCACCGACCACGGTCCAGCTCGCGGCACGGCCACGACGGCCGACCATCCGCCACTGCATCGGGGTGAGGTCCTGGGCCTCGTCGACGAGGACATGGGCGTACCCGTCGTCCTCGGTGCGGGTCGACGTCCGGGGTCCCGTGGCGTAGTCGCGGTCGGCGATCGTGGTCACCTCGCGGGTGTTCTCGTCGACGAGGTACGCGAGCGGGTCCTCCTCCTCGTCGTGCTTCTCGGGGATGTCGCCGAGCTGGTAGCGCAGCTCGTCGAGCAGCGGCACGTCCTCGACCGACCAGTCCGGCCCCCTGCGGCCGTCGCGCGACGCGTCGTACGCCCAGGACTTCGTGAGCAGCGCACGGTCCTCCTGCGTCAGCACGCCCTCACCCACACGCGCGAGGAAGTCCGCGTCGGCCAGCCAGCCCAGCACCTGCGTGGCGTCGAGCGGCGGCCACCAGGCGCGTGCGAAGTCGAGGAACCCGGCCTTGTCGAGCATCTCGTCGTTGAACTGCTCCCGCCCGCGTTCGCGGCCGCGTTCGCCCCGGACCTGGCGCCACATCAGGTCGAGGAGGGCCTGCGTGACCCGCGTGAGCTGCCGGTTGCGCTTGCCCTGACCGAGCAGCTGGCGGCGTAGCGCGGAGAGGTCGCGCGGGGTCAGGTGGATGTTCTCGTCGCGGTAGAAGATCCGGAAGTCGGTCGGCGCCCCGGGCACGGCCTGGCGAGCGGTACGACGCATCAGCTCGGCCATCCGGGCTGAGCCCTTCACGTCGGCGACCGCCGGGTCGTCGTGACGCACGCCCTTCACCCCGTCGACCACCTCGCCGAGCGAGCGCAGGGCCACCGCCGTCTCACCGAGCGAGGGCAGCACACGCTCGATGTAGCGCATGAACACGCCCGACGGTCCGACGACGAGCACGCCCCCGCTCTCGTAGCGACGCCGGTCGCTGTAGAGCAGGTAGGCGGCGCGGTGCAGCGCGACCACGGTCTTGCCCGTGCCGGGGCCGCCGGTGATGAGGACGACGCCCTTGCCCGGGGCGCGGATCGCCTCGTCCTGCTCGGCCTGGATGGTCGCGACGATCGAGTGCATGGAGCGGTCGCGCGCCCGGGACAGCTGGGCCATGAGCGCACCCTCGCCGACGATCGGCAAGGCCTCGGCCATCGCGCTGTCGGAGTCGAGGAGGTCGTCCTCGATCGCCACGACCTTCTGCCCGGCGCAGCGCAGCACCCGGCGTCGTACGACTCCCTGCGGCTCCGCAGCGGTGGCCTGGTAGAAGACCGCGGCGGCGGGAGCGCGCCAGTCGATCAGGAGCGAGTCGCGGTTCGCGTCACGAAGGCCGATGCGGCCGATGTAGCGCGCACCCTCGTCGGCGTCGTTCAGGTCCAGCCGGCCGAAGACCAGCCCCTCGTGGGCGGCGTTCAGCGTGGCCAGGCGCTTGGCGGCCTGGAACACCATCGCGTCACGCTCGACGAGGCCGCCCTCGTGCCCGAGCCGTCCGCGGCCGTAGCCCTCCTTCGCGAGGGCCTGGGCGCTCCGCGCGGACTCCTCGAGCTGGAGGTAGACGCGGTCGACGAACTCCTGCTCGTGAGCAAGCTCCTGCTCAGCGATCTCTGCGGACAAGGTGGATCCACCGCTCCTCGACGTCTGGTGCGCTTTCCCGTCGCTGGAAAAACCAAGTCGTCAACTCTACCCCGGCAGGAGCGGGCCATCGGACCGTTTTCGCCTCTTCCGCGACCACAGTCACAGCGCTGCCTAGCGCGAAGGTCCAGGCCGCTTGGTCACGTTTCGAAGACTTTTGGCCCCCGGAGAGGGGATTGTCGGAACTCAGCCCTACGCTGTCGCGCACCTACACCGCTTCTCACCCCACAAGGGCTCTCATGACACTCTCTCTCGGGCGCACCATCTCCACGCTCGCACTCGCGGCCGGCCTTGCCCTCGGCACCGCCGGCGCCGCCGCCGCACAGACCCTGACCGTCACGGACGCACGCGGCGACGTGCGTGCCTACGACATGGAGAGCGAGCAGGAGACGTCGTCCCCGGCCCCCGGGGTCAAGAACGGCGACATCCTGCGCACTGTCTTCAAGCACAGCGACCGCCGCGTCTCCGCACGCCTCAAGTTCGCCGACCTCCAGCGCAAGGGGGCGATGAGCGGGTACGTCGCGCGCGTCGTCACGAACGAGAATGTCCGCCGCGACGTCATCATCTTCGCCGGGCCGCGACAGTGGCGAGGCGATGCTCAGATGACCCGGCCGAACGGCAACCCCGTGGACTGCGACCTGAAGCACGCGATCAACTACGACACCAACGTGCTCACTGTGAGCTTCCCGAGGAGCTGTGTCAGCGACCCGCGCTGGGTCCGCCTGGGTGCCGGGTCGTTCTGGATGAACGGCGTGACCGGCACCGCCTACCAGGACGACGCCCAGCTTTCCGGGCGCGTGAACGCGACCGTCAAGCTCTCGGAGCGCCTGCGCCGAGGCTGACTCCTCCGTTCGACCTTCAGAGCCCGCGGCGTACGAGGCCGCGGGCTCTGGTGTTCCCGGACGACGGCGCAGGTCACCGGCCGCGCTTCGTCAGCGCCCGCGCAGCCTCGTAGCGCTCGATGAGCAGCGCCGGCGGGATCTTGGCGATCACCTCGCCGACCACGTCGAGCGGGACCTGCTCGAGCCGCTTGAAGCGCAGGCAGGACTTGCCCAGGTCGAGCTTGAGCCCACGCTCGGCGTACTGCTGCTTGAACCACTCGAGCTCCGGCTCCGAGGAGTAGAGCCCCATCAGGTACAGCGCCATGTGGTTCTTCTGGCTGGCCAGGGCGGCGATCCCGAGCGGCTGCCCGTTGTAGGTGTCCGGGTAGTCCTCGAGGGGGATGCCCCAGCCGATCATCCCGAAGGCCATCGTCTCGACGTACCCCTCGGGCAGGTTCGCGTTGACGGTGTCGCGCACGGCGCCGATGGCGGTACGACGGTCGTCGGGAAGGCTCGCGAGGTACTCCTCGACCGAGGTGGCGTCACTGTGCATGCACCCAGTGTCGCGCAGCCGGCGCGGGATCAGTGGACCAACGGGAAGAGGTGCTACTTCTTGCGGGAGAGGAAGGCCAGCATCGCGTTCTTGGCCTCCTCCGAGCCGAACAGCTTGGCGGAGAGCTTGGAAAGCTCGTCGCCATGACGGTCGATCCGCTCGACGAGGGGCTGCCCGAGGAGTCGCTTGGTCTCGCGGAGGCCCTGCGGGTTGCCCTTGGTCAGCGCGTCGCAGACCTGTCGCAGCTCGGTGTCGAGCTCGTCCTCGGGCACCGCCTTGGTCACCAGGCCCATCGCCGCGGCCGTCGTACCGTCGAAGACCTCGCCGGTCAGGAACGTCAGCGCCGCCGACCGGTCGGTCATCCGCGGCAGCACGCTCAGCGAGATCGCGGCGGGCGTCAGCCCGAGGCGGACCTCGGTGAACGCGTACGTCGCGTCGGCGGCGCTGAGCGCGATGTCCGAGGCGGCCACGATGCCGATGCCGCCGGCGCGGACGTTCCCGTGAAGCCGCGTGACGACCGGCTTGGTGAGCGTCGCGATCCGGCGCTGGAGGTCGACGAGCACTCCGGCCGCCTTCTCCATCCCCTCGTCGCTGGCCTCGGAGAGGTCGGCGCCCGAGCAGAAGGTCCGCCCCTCGGCCCGGACCACCACGACCTTCACCTCGTCGTCGCCCTCGGCGCGCTCGAGCCGCTCGAACAGCTCACCGACGAGCTGGCGGGAGAGCGCGTTGCGGTTGTGCTGGGAGTCGAGGGTCAGCGTCGCGACGCCGTCGGCGACGTCGTAGTGGACGAGCTCGTCGGTCATGCAGTGCTCCTGTCGGGGCTCTCGCGGGACGTCATCAAGGGGGTCGCTATAGGGCACCCAACGTATGACGTCCGGAGGGTCAGTAGGACTTGGGCAGGCCCAGCGAGTGCATGCCCACGAAGTTCAGGATCATCTCGCGGGACACCGGCGCGATGCGACCCGCCCGGGCCGCGACCAGCAACCCGGCGACGCCGTACTCCTGGGTGATGCCGTTGCCGCCGTGGGCCTGCACCGCCCGGTCCGCGGCATCGCAGGCCGCTTCCGCTGCGGCGTACTTCGCCATGTTGGCCGCCTCCCCGGCACCCATGTCGTCGCCGGCGTCGTAGAGCGCGGCGGCCTTCTGGGTCATCAGCCGGGCCAGCTCGATCTCGATCTTCGACTGGGCCAGCGGGTGAGCAAGACCCTGGTGGGACCCGATCGGCGCTCCGAAGACCTCACGCTCCTTGACGTAGGCGACCGCCTTGTCGAGGGCGTAGCGCGCCAGGCCCGTCGAGAACGAGGCTGCCATGATCCGCTCGGGGTTGAGCCCGGCGAACAGCTGGACCAGACCCGCGTCCTCGTCGCCGACCAGGGCGTCGGCCGGCAGCCGCACGTCGTCGATGAAGACGCCGAACTGCTGCTCGGGGCTGACGATCTCCATCGGGATCGGCTGGTACTCGAAGCCGGGTGCGTCCGTCGGAACCACGAACAGGCAGGGCTTGAGCTTGCCGGTCCTGGCGTCCTCGGCGCGCGCGACGACGAGGACGCTGGCCGCCTCGTCGACGCCGGAGATGTAGATCTTGCGACCGTTGAGCACCCACCCGTCGCCGTCGCGGCGGCCGGTGGTGGTGATGTTGTGCGAGTTGGTGCCGGCGTCGGGCTCGGTGATCGCGAAGGCCATCGTCTGAGTGCCGTCGCAGATGCCGGGGAGCCAGCGCTGCTTCTGCTCCTCGGTGCCGAAGCGCGAGATCACGGTGCCGCAGATCGCCGGCGAGACGACCATCATCAGCAGCGGGCAGCCCTGAGCAGCGAGCTCCTCGCAGACCGCGGCGATGTCGCCGATGCCGCCCCCGCCGCCGCCGTACTCCTCGGGGATGTTGATCCCGAGGTACCCGTTCTTCCCGATCGCGAGCCAGAGGTCGGTGGTCTTCCCGCCGCTGCGGGCCTGCTTCACGAAGTACTCCCGGCCGAAGCCGGAGGCGAGCTTGGCGACCTCCTTGCGGAGGGTCTGCCGCTCCTCGGACTCGGTGAACGCGATCTCAGTCATTGCTGTCTCCTTCGGCTGTGCCGTCGGCTGCGACTTCCTGCGGCTGATCGGCTGATTCCTGTACGACGGCCAGCACCGCCCCCGCCGCGACCTGGTCTCCAGGTGTCACGGGGAGGTCGACGACGACGCCGTCGTGGGGCGCGGACACGGTGTGCTGCATCTTCATGGCCTCGAGCACGAGGACCGGCTGGCCCGCCGTCACCTCCGCGCCGGCCGCGACCGCGACACTGATCACCACCCCCGGCATGGGGGCGAGGAGCGATCCGGTCGCGAGCTGGTCGGCCGGGTCGACGAACCTCGGCAGCCTGGTGAGTGCGACATGGCCGTGCACCGAGTCGACGTCGACGACGTCTCCGCGCAGGCTGACCTCGAAGGTGGTCTCCACCCCGTTGACCTCGAGCACCACGCGGTCCTCGCTGGCCCTCCCGGCCCGGATGCTGGTCGCGTCGAGGGCAGGCCGGTCCTGGTGGGCGAACCGGTAGCCGTCGCGGCCGGCGTACCACTCGACCTCGAGCTCGACGTCGTCGTCCGCCACCGCACGCGAGCCGGCCTGGTAGCCCTCGACGAACCGCGCGACCTGTGGCTGCGACGGGACGTTCCGCCAGGCCACGGGGATCCGCTGCTGCACCCGTCGGGCGGCGGCGGCACGCTCGGCCAGCGCGAGGGCGGCCGCGTGGGCGCTGACCTCGGCGGGGATCACGGTGCCCCAGCCGTACTCCCGGCCGGCGAGAGCACCCAGCTCGTGGCGCTCGAAGAAGTCGGTGCTCACGTCGCCGCTGACGACCGCGTCGTGCCTGAGGACCTCGACGAGCAGGTCGCGGTTGGTCCGCAACCCGTGGATGCGGGCGCGGGACAGCGTGCCCGCGAGCCGGCGCAGGGCCTCCTCGCGGGTCGGCGCCCAGGCGATCACCTTCGCGAGCATCGCGTCGTAGTGGGTGCTGACCTCGGAGCCGGCCTCGAAGCCGGAGTCGAGGCGGATGCCGTACGCCGAAGGGTTCTCGAACTCCGCCGCGACCTCGGGTACGTCGAAGCGGGCGAGCCGGCCGCTCTGGGGCTGCCAGTCGGCGGCCGGGTCCTCGGCGTAGAGGCGGACCTCCACCGCGTGCCCCCGCGGCGCCGGGGCGTCGGTCGAGCCGCCTGTGCTGGTCGAGACCCCCCGTCCCTCGGCAACGGCGATCTGCATCGCCACGAGGTCTGTGCCCGTGACCAGCTCGGTGACGGGGTGCTCCACCTGGAGCCGGGTGTTCATCTCCAGGAACCAGAAGCGGTCCCCGGACAGCAGGAACTCGACCGTCCCCGCGCCGACGTAGTCGATCGCCTCTGCTGCCCTGCGGGCCGCGTCGTGGAGCGCGAGCCGGGTCTCCTCGGAGAGGCCCGGGGCGGGGGTCTCCTCCACGACCTTCTGGTGCCTGCGCTGGATGGAGCAGTCGCGCTCACCCATGACGAGGACGGTGCCGTGGGTGTCGCCCACGACCTGGACCTCGACGTGGCGGCCGTGCTCGACGTACGGCTCGCAGAAGACCGTCGGGTCTCCGAAGGCGGAGGCTGCCTCGTTGGAAGCGAGCTCGACCTGCGCGGCCACGTCGCCGACCGATCGGACCACGCGCATGCCGCGGCCGCCGCCGCCCGCCGACGCCTTCACCAGCAGCGGAAGGTCGGACTCGACGACCTGGGCGGGCGAGATCTCGCCCAGCACCGGGACTCCGGCCTTCTCCATGAGCTTCTTGGCCTCGACCTTCGAGCCCATGGCGTCGATGGAGTCGGGAGCCGGCCCCACCCAGGTCAGCCCCGCGTCGAGGACCTGGCGGGCGAAGGCGGCGTTCTCCGACAGGAAGCCGTAGCCGGGGTGGACGGCGTCGGCTCCCGTCCTGAGCGCGGCCTCGACGACCAGGTCGCCGCGGAGGTACGTCTCCGCCGGGGTGCTCCCGGGCAGGCGGAACGCGACGTCGGCCTCGCGCACGAAGGGCAGGTCGGCGTCGGCGTCCGAGAACACGGCCACGGTCTCGATGCCGAGCGTGCGGCAGGTCCGGAAGACCCGGCGGGCGATCTCGCCCCGGTTCGCGACGAGCAGTCTCTGAATCGTCATGTCACATCCTGAAGACGCCGAAGCGGTCGGTGCCCTCGTAGGGGGCGTTGTCGATCACGGACAGCGCGATGCCCAGCACGGTCCGGGTGTCACGCGGGTCGATCACCCCGTCGTCGTACAGCCGTCCGGAGAGGAAGAACGGGAGGGACTCGGCCTCGACCTGGTCCTCGACGTACTTGCGGAGACCGGCGTCGGCCTCCTCGTCGTACACCTCGCCCTTCGCCTCGGAGGCAGCCCGCGCGACGATCGACAAGACGCCGGCGAGCTGCTGCGGGCCCATCACCGCGGACTTGGCGGAGGGCCAGGTGAAGAGGAAGCGCGGGTCGTACGCGCGGCCGCACATGCCGTAGTTCCCGGCGCCGTAGGAGGCGCCCATCATGATCGAGATGTGCGGCACGGTGGAGTTGCTGACCGCGTTGATCATCATCGCGCCGTGCTTGATGATGCCGCCCTGCTCGTACTCCTTGCCGACCATGTAGCCGGTGGTGTTGTGCAGGAAGAGCAGGGGTACGTCGATCTGGTTGGCGAGCTGGATGAACTGCGCGGCCTTCTGGGACTCCTCGCTGAACAGCACGCCCTGGGCGTTGGCGAGGATGCCGACCGGGTGTCCGTGCACCTTGGCCCAGCCCGTGACGAGGGACGGACCGTAGAGAGGCTTGAACTCGTCGAACACGACCCGGTTGTCCTCGCCGACCCCGTCGCAGATCCGCTCGATCACGTCGCGCGGGTCGAAGGGCTCCTTCAGGTCCTCGGGGATCAGGTCGAGCAGCTCCTCGGGGTCCTTCTCCGGCTCCGCGTAGCTCGGGACGTCATACGCTCCGGTCGCCATAGCAGCCGCGTCGTATGACGTCCCGCGGGCCTTGCGCCAGTTGAGCCGGGCCACGATGCGGCGACCGATCCGGATCGCGTCGTACTCGTCGACGGCCAGGTAGTCCGCGAGGCCAGACGTACGAGCGTGCATCTCGGCGCCGCCGAGCGACTCGTCGTCGGACTCCTCGCCGGTGGCCATCTTCACCAGCGGCGGGCCGCCGAGGAAGACCTTGGCGCCCTCCTTGACCATGACGACGTAGTCGCTCATGCCGGGCACGTAGGCGCCGCCGGCGGTGGAGTTGCCGAAGACGAGGGCGACGGTGGGCGTCTTGGCGGCGCTCGCCTTCGTCAGGCCCCGGAACAGGTCCCCGCCGGGGATGAAGATCTCCTTCTGGCTCGGCAGGTCGGCGCCACCGGACTCGACGAGGTTGACCGTCGGCAGGCGGTTCTCGCGGGCGATCTGCGCAGCGCGGAAGAGCTTCTTGACCGTCCACGGGTTGCTCGCGCCGCCGCGCACGGTCGGGTCGTTGGCGACGATCAGGCACTCGACGCCCTCGATGACACCGATGCCGGTCACGACGCTGGCCCCGACCTTGTAGTCGGACCCCCAGCCGGCGAGCGGGCTGAGCTCGAGGAAGGCCGAGCCCTCGTCGACGAGCAGCTCGATGCGCTCCCGGGCGAGCAGCTTGCCGCGTTTGCGGTGCCGCTCGATGTACTTGTCTCCACCACCCGCCACGGCCTTCGCGTGCTCGGCCTCGAGCCCGGCGATCTTCTCCAGCATGGCGGTGCGGCGGCTGCTCATGCGGCAGCCACCCGGGACGCACGTGTCATGCGCCCATCGTGGGCGAGTTCCAACAAACAGTCAAGCCTGACTTTTTCTTGCGTCCCCGTTGTCGAGCGGGGCGGTATGGACCGCGATCGGGACGGTATCCGCCCGCACCCCCCGGGCGTACCGTCGTGCTGTTGGAGGGAAGTGATGGTCATGTGGACCGGGATCCTTTTCATCGTCCTCGCCCTTGCTCTCGCGCTTCTGGCGGCGCTCATGAACGCAAACATCCGCCGCCCCCGGCTGCGGCAGCAGGACCGTCCGGGACCGGCGCCGATCTCCGGGTGGGGCAACGACACCAAGCTGCCCAGGCTCTGACGCGGCGCCGCGGACAAGCCGAGCCGCCCCGTCGCCCGCAAGCGGTAGCCGGTACCGCAGGTGGACGAGATCACCCCCGAGCCGGCACGTAGCCGAGGAGGCGGGCAGTCAGGTCGTTGAGGACCTCGGTCGCGCCGCCGCCGATGCCGAGGATGCGGGCATCGCGATAAGCGCGCTCCACCTCGGTCCCGTGCATGTAGCCGGTGCCGCCGTGGATCTGGACGGCCTGGTCCACCACGAAGCTGCATGCCTCGACGGCGCACGCCTTGGCCTGCAGCGCCTCTGCGAGAGGGTTCTCGCCGGCCACGTAACGGCGCGCGACCTCCCGTGCGTAGGTCCGGGCCACCTCGACCTTGCGATGCATCTCGACGAGCTTGTGCTGCACGACCTGGCGCGCCACCAGCGGCTTGCCGAAGGTCTCGCGCTGCTTGGCGTAGTCGACGGTCAGCTCCAGCGCCCGGGCCGCGATGCCGTAGCCGTGCACGGCCAGCGCCAGCCGCTCGGTGACGAACTGCTGCGCGATCAGCACGAAGCCACTGTTCTCCTCACCGACGAGGTTCGCCGCGGGGACCCTGACGTCGGTGAACGACAGCTCGGCGGTGTCGGAGCAGTGCCAGCCCATCTTCGACAGCGAACGCGTGACCTCGAAGCCGGGCACGCCCTTCTCGATCACGAGCAGGCTGACCCCGCCGTACCCCGGCCCGCCGGTGCGGACCGCGGTCGTGACGAAGTCCGCGCGTACGCCGGAGGTGATGAAGGTCTTCGCGCCGTTCACGACGAGGTGGTCGCCGTCGTGTACCGCGGTCGTGCGGAGGTTCGCGACGTCGGACCCGCCTCCGGGCTCGGTGATCGCGAGCGAGCCGATCGTCTCCCCGGCCAAGGTCGGCCGGACGAACCTGTCGACCAGGTCGGGGCTGCCGGCGTCGACGATGTGCGGCAGCGCGATGCCCGAGGTGAACAGCGCAGCCAGCAGGCCGGAGCTCGCACCCGCCTCCGCCATCGCCTCGGTCAGCGCGACCGCGTCGAGGAACGTCCCGCCGCTGCCGCCCTTCTCCTCGGGCACTCCGAGGCCGAGGAAGCCCTGCTTGGCGGCCGACCGGTGGAGCTCACGCGGGACCTCACCCGCGTCCTCCCACTCCTGCAGGTGAGGCAGGACCTCCTTGCGCACGAACGCTCTCGCGCTCTCACGCAACGCGCGCTGCTCGTCGGTCCAGAAGCCCTCGTGCGCCGTCATCGCGAGACCACCATGCCGACCATCGTCGGGGCTGGGCCAACAAACAGTCAAGGCTGACTGTTAATTTACCGTGGCCCACGAGCCGGTGCCGACGCGGTGTCAGTCGATGTCGCCGGCGAACTTCCCTGGGACCGGCTCGACCTGTGCTACCGGCGCAGCGAGCCGCGACGAGAGGAAACGCTCCATCTCCTCGGCGAACCGCGTCACCAGGTCGTCCGGCAGCTGCTGCGGTCCTCCGCCGGTCTCGAGCTCGAAGACCAGCCGCACGTCGAGGCCGGCCAGCCGCCTGCTCTCCGCCAGGAAGAACAGGGTGCCGGGCAGGAAGACGACCTCGTGCTCCTCACGCTTGGCAGAGAACGGAGAGATGTCCCGGCCGGTCCGGCTCATCACCGCGTAGAGCGCGGGAGCGGTGCGCCTCTCGGTTGCCACGTCGAGGCTCCGCGACGACGAGACCAGCCCACGGGTGACCACGGACTGCCCGTCGCGCACGAACTGCGCGTCCCCCGAGCAGCCCCGGAACGTGACCCCCCGGAACGGAGGAAGCTTCTCCAGGGTTGCCAGGAACTCCTGGAACCGGTCCCCGGCACCGCCCGACGACGTCACCCTTGTTCCTCCAGCTTGTTCGTGCGCACCGTCCAGGACTCGACCGACGTCGAAGGGGGCACCTCGGCCGTCCGCGCCACGGAGCCCGGAGGCACCACCCAAGCGACAACGGGAACCTCGAGCTCGGCCGTCGTGCCGTCCCGGGCCTCGAGGTTGTCCGCCCACACCTCGCCGTCATCGCGACGAAGGGCCCACACGCCCTTCTC
Source organism: uncultured Actinomycetota bacterium (assembly GCA_963739785.1). Lineage (GTDB taxonomy): Bacteria > Actinomycetota > Actinomycetes > Propionibacteriales > Nocardioidaceae > Nocardioides_C. The sequence continues at coordinate 170,077 of CAVUBO010000012.1, forward strand.
ACCGAGGTCCACGAGCAGAGCCAGCGGCCCTCTGTCGGAGACCTCGCGGAGCCCACGCACGACTCCGTCGAGACAGGTCTCGTCGGCTCTGCCCTGTCGCACCCGGGCCGCTGCACCGTCCCACAGGCGGAACACCCAGCCCTTGAACTCCAGGTGCGGATAGTCCTCGCGCTTCGCGCGGCTGATCCGCGGCACGGGCTGGCCGGAGAACCGCCTACGTGACCGCTCCCGCTCGCGCGCGGCCCACGCGCGGATCTCCTCCGGGGACATGCCGTCGAGGTTGCTCATCGACGCAGCTCTCGGAGCGTGAACTCGCGAACACCGTCCGGCCTGACCCACGTGTCGAGCACCTCGAACTCCGCCCCACCGCGGAAGAGGATCTCGACCTCCGTGCGCGCCGCGGAGAAGGGAGCGACGTTCACGCCGCTGTGCCCCTGGATGGTCATGAACGTGGGGTTCTCCCTGTTCAGCTTGACGAAGCCTTCGGAGACGTCGGGGTTGAGCGAGGAGCTCGAGAACGCCTCGTCACTGTACCGGCCCTCGACGAGCATCCGTTCCACGACGGCGTCGGGGAGGTTCGTGCCTCGGTAGGTGGTGCCCTCGTAGCTGGGCAGCTGGTCGAGTCCGGCGTCGGCACGCTCGATGCGTTGCTGAACGGCCGCTGCGTCGGCGCCGCCCGGGCTCCGCATCTCGGCGTTCATCCGCGTGTATCCGTCGTCGGTGGTGTAGTCCCAGACCCCGCGGACGCCGTCCCGAGAGAGCTCGGGATGGCGTGTGGTCACGTCATCGAGCCATGCCTCGAGTGCTGGGTCGTCGAGTCCTCTCCAGGTTCCTTGCGGGGCCGCCGGCACGTCGTCGTACGCCGTGAGCGCGTCGAGGTCGTCCAGCCGCCGGAGGTCGGCGAGGTCTGCGAGGTCGTCGAGGTGGCGAACGTCGGCGACGTCGCTGAGCCTGCTCAGGTCCGAGAGCGCGTCGACGGCGTCCGCGCCGCCCTTCACGCCCCGGGTCGCAGCGGCCCCGGCGCCACCGGTCGCCACAGCGGCGATCGCGTCGGGCACGAGATGCCCCAGGGCTCGCGCCGGATCGTCAGCCCAGGTGTCCCAGTCCAGCATCGCCTTGCCGATGTTCCTGCCGAACTCGACCGGGTCGTCACGGAGCGCGTCGAGCAGTCCCTCGGCGTCCTCGAGACGAAGTCGGTTCTTGGCGGCGATCTCCTCCGCCGTCATCCCCCCGGCGGCGTCCATGGACATCTCCATGAACAGGTAGGCCGCGGGGTTGCCGAGGAAGGCCACCAGCTTGCCGAGGTCCAGGAGCGCCTCACCTGCACCGACCAGGAAGCCACCGACCGCGGCCCCCACGGACTCGTACCACTTCCGCTCCTCCGGTGCTGCCGAGCACCCGGCCCGCACCCCGTCGGCACAGGTGTGTGCCGCGGCTTCGAGATCGGCCTTCGCCCCGGCGTACTCCGCCAGCGCCGACTGGCGGATCGACTCGCCAGGGTCCTGGAACGGCACGATGGTCAACGTCATCAGCTGGCCTCGGGATGCCGCGGCGTTCACCTCGTCGCGGGCGCGTGCGACGTCGGCGTCGTAGGCGGAGCGGGCCGACTCGGTCACCTGCTCACCCCGGGCGTACTCACCCTGAGCCCACCGGGCCCGTTGCTGTGCGGACTCCAAGGCGGCTGCGTACGCCTCCAGCGACGAGGCAGCCGTCAGGAAGCCGTCCCCCGCGGTTCGCCACCTCTCGGGCTCGGTCTCGAACTTCTCCCGGAACCGGTCCGCCGCGCGGCTGTTCCAGCCGTCAGTGGTGATCTTGCTCAGCGCGTCACCGGTGGTGACCAGCATCTCCGCCTTGGACCGCATCAGGGCGGCTCGGCTGCGTACCCCCGCGGGGTTTCCCGCGATCTCGAACGTGGGCACGCGTCACGACCCCATGATGCGGAGGCCGGCGAGGTCGGACGCAGCGGCCTTGAGCTTCTCGTGGCCCTCCTGGTCGAACCTGGCGTAGTTCGAGGCGATCTTCGCGAGCCGGCCGCCGGCCTCCTCCATGTCGTCCTTGAGGTTGTTCATCCCCAGCTCCCACCGGTTCTTGAACTCCTCGACGGCACCCCACACGACGTCGCTGCCGAGGTCGCCCTCGCTCGGAACGAGGTCCTCGACGTCCTTGTCCTTGAAGAGCTGGACCGTGTCGACCATCCCCTGGGCAGCCGCCACCAGGCTCTCGAGGTCGACCTCGAAGTCGTACGACGGCACCGCGACACCCCCTGCCCGAACAAGATGAGGGCCTCACGATAACCGTTGCAGACCATGTCGGAGCACCCCAGACTTCGCGATCCACGCGTACCCGGACGGGCTGGTCGTGCCGCACTAGACTTGCCCCGCCCAGCGTTCACCTCAGGGGGATCGATGCCAGACACGCAGCTCCAGATCGGCGCGCAGGCGGAGGCCGCACAGCTCGTCCTCGGTGCCGTCGACCCGATCCAGACGACCCTGCAGGATCTCGGCAACGCACTCCAGGGCGCCTCCGGAGGGTTCCGGGGCGGTGCAGCCGCCGGCCTCGCGGAGGCGCTGGACGCCTGGTTCACGGCGGCGGGAGACCTGCTCCCCACGCTTCAGGAGTACGCCGCGAAGCTGGTCGCCGTCGACGTGACGGAGGCGCGCACCGAGGAAGCGCAGCAGGAGCGCTATGCCCGGCTCGCATCCCGGCTGGGAGGCGCGCAGTGACCGACATCTCCCTCGTGGTCAGGCAGGCGTCGCTGTCCGACATGGAAGCCGCGCTGACCGCAGCCCACGACGAGATCGTCGAGCAGGTCCGCTCCCTGCTCGAGCAGGTCGACGCCCGCATCCAGGGGTGGGACCCCGGCACCGCCTCCCGGGCCGCCGAGATGGACTACCAGCGGCGGCTTCACGAGGGAGTCGCCCGGCTCACGGCCGCTCTCGAGACCGTGCGCGCGAAGCTCGCGGAGGTCCGGGAGGACGGCCATGAGACCGAGGTGGAGAACGTCGCCCTCGTCGACTGAGACCCGTCGACGGAGGCTCAGATCAGGTCCTCGGTGATGCTCACGTGCCGCGAGCGCAGCCACTCACCCAGCGCCTTGGCCTGAGGATCGAAGCGCGTCGAGGCGGCGACACCCTGGCCGAGCAGGCCGCGGATGACGACGTTGACCCCACCGAGGTTCGGCAGCGGGTACACGTCCACCGGTAGCTCCTCAGCCTCGGGGACGAGCTCGCGGATCCGCTCGGGCGTCACGAGCTTGGTGAGCCACCCGATGCGCTCCTCAGCATGCTCGCTCTGGTCCACCCAGAGGCCGATGTTCGCATCGCCGCCCTTGTCGCCCGAGCGCGCGTGCACGAACGTCCCGAGAGGCAGCCGCCGCGTGACAGTGTCCACGGGTGCCTGCTCGGCGATCTCGGCCGCGGTTGCGTCCGAGGACGGGCTGAGCGAGGGAGCCGGCCCGACCGTGGAGGGGGCCGGCCCCTGAGGGACGGAGGCGCGAGGGTGGTCGGGCGGGCCGGTTCTCTCGTGCAGACCGTCCTCCCCGGTCCCGGCGCCGATCACCTCCGCGCGCCCATCAGCGTGCACCACGGTGTGCTGGACCTCGGCGCGGTCGACGTACTCGGCTCGGTAGACGCCGTACGGCGAGGCGGGGGCGGGTGGCGCGGTGAGGGTGAAGCCGGGGTACGACGCGAGGCCGAGCTCGACCGCGGCGGCGGTGAACTTCTTGCCCACCACGTTCGGGTCCGGGTCCTTGACCGAGCAACGCAACCGACAGCTCGCCGCCTCCTCGGTCGAGGCGTCGTCGCGGTCGGTGCGGGCCAGGCTCCACTCGACAGAGGCCGGCTGGTTCTTCTCCAGCGCCGCCTCCATCTGCATCCGCACCCAGTCGGCCTTGGCGTCGATCTCGAGCCCGACGAGCACGAACTCCATGGTGTTGCGGAAGCCGCCGAGCTCGTTGACGCAGACCTTCAGCGTCTCGGGAGGCGCCTCGCCGCGAACACCCGAGACGCGGACCCGGTCCTCCCCGTCGTCGCTGAGCACGATGGTGTCGAGGCGGGCGGAGACGTCGGGGCCGAGGTAGGTCGGCTCGCCGATCTCGTACATCAGCTGAGCGGTGACCGTGTCCTTCGTGACCACGCCACCCGTGCCGGGGTGCTTGGTGATCACGGAGCTGCCGTCGGCGGCGACCTCGGCGATCGGGAACCCGAGCGGCCGGGTGTCGGGCTTGAAGGAGCGGAAGCCGGAGAAGTTGCCCCCCGTGGCCTGCGTGCCGCACTCGATGACGTGGCCCGCGACCAGGGCACCGGCCAGCTCGTCGTACTGCGTGGGCGACCAGCCGAAGTGCGAGGCCGCAGGGCCGATGACGACCGAGGCGTCGGTGACCCTGCCCGTGACCACGATGTCCGCGCCCCGGTCGAGGGCGGCGGCGATGCCGAAGGCGCCGAGGTAGGCGTTCGCGGTCAGTGCGTTCTCGATGCCGAGCTCGGCGGCGCGCGGCATCAGGTCGTCGCCCTGCACGTAGGCGATCTTCGGGTCGAGGCCCTGGGCTCCGGCGATCTCGCGCAGCTTGTCGGCGAGGCCCGCGGGGTTGAGGCCGCCGGCGTTGGACACGAGCTTCACGCCGCGCTCGAGCGCGAGACCCATGCACTCCTCGGCCTGCCTCACGAACGTGCGGGCGTAGCCGAGGGTGGGGTCCTTCATCTTGTCGCGGCCGAGGATCAGCATGGTCAGCTCGGCGAGGTAGTCACCGGTGAGCACGTCGAGCTCGCCGCCCTCCAGCATCTCGCGCATCGCGGAGAGCCGGTCGCCGTAGAAGCCGCTGCAGTTGCCGATGCGCAGCACGCCCGTCGTACTCATGCGGTCTCCGCGGGTCGCGCTGCAGGCTCGCGCCCGGCACCGGGCGGTCCCGCGAAGGCCTGCGCGATGTCGAGCCAGCGGTCCGCGTCGGGCCCGGTGGCGACGAGGTCGAGGTCGTCGCGATGCCGGCGCTGGGTGACCAGGAGACAGAAGTCGTACGCCGGACCGCGGACCGACTGGGCAGCGTCCTCGGGCCCGTAGACCCACGTCTCGCCGCTCGGCGCGGTGAGCTCGACCCGGAACTCCTCCGCCGGGGCGTCGAGCTGGTGCACCGAGAACGCGAAGCCCCGGGTGCGCACGCCGAGGTGCACGAGGTGCCGGATCCGGTCGGTCGGCGTCGGGGTCACGCCGAGGGCCTCCGCGACGTCGAGGCCGTGCGCCCAGGTCTCCATGTAGCGGGCGGTGGCCATCGACGTCGCGCTCATCGGCGGGCCGAACCACGGCAGCTTCGTGCCCTCGGGGAGCGCGAGCAGGGTCTCGGCGAGGGCGGCTCGCGCGCGGCGCCACCGGTCGAGCAGCTCGGCCGGGGAGAGCGCGGCGAGCCGGGTGGCCTCGGTGTCGACGAACCCCTCGGGGTCCTCGATCGCCTGGAGCACGACCTCGTCCCAGGCCTGCTTGTCGGTTGCCGCCTTCACCGCGACCTCGTCGGTCCAGGCCAGGTGCGCGACCTGGTGGGCGATGTCCCACCCCGCGGCGGGGGTCGCGGTGCGCCAGGCCTGCTCGCCGAGGGGGGCGACCAGACCGTCGAGCGCGTCGCCTTCCGCGCGGAGGTCCGCGACGACCTGGAGCAGCTGCTCCCTGCGCTTGGGGTCGTCGGTCATCAGGCCTCCTGGGCTTCGGGGATGTCGCGGATACGCGCGTCGAGGGTCCTCGCCCACTCGTCGAGGATCCGTCCACGTCGGGCGGTGTCGTCGCTGATGGTGTTCGCCAGGCCGAGCCCGCGCACGAGGTCGAGCGTGGCCTGGACGAGCTCGCGCGCGCCGGGGCGCTTCTCGTCCACGTCGAGCAGCTCGACGGTACGGCGGTGGATCTCGCGCCCGATCCGCTGCTCGAGGGGCGCCACGGCGGCGAGGAGGTTCGGGTCGGTGCGCGCCGCGACCCACAGCTCCAGAGCGGCGGTGAACACCGGGCTCGTGAAGTGGTCGGCGAGCATCTCGAGGACCGCTCGCGTGCGGCGACCCCCGGTCGGCAGCTTCGTCGCAGCCTCGGCGAGCTCACGGCCGCGCACGTCGCTGAGGTGCTCGACCGCGGCGAGGACCAGGTCGTTCTTGGTCGGGAAGTGGTGCAGCTGCGCCCCCCGCGACACTCCCGCGCGCTGGGAGACCAAGGTGGTCGACGTGCCGCTCCAGCCCCGCTCGACGAGCAGCTCGACCGTGGCCTCGAGCAGCCGGAGCCGCATCGCGCGCGTGCGCTCCTCCTGCGGCACGCGAGGCACGGTGGTCGACATGCCGCCCATCCTGAACGCGCGACAAGAAACAGTCAAGCCTGACTTTTTCTTCCCAGGGCGGCGCGCCCTCCCGTCGAGCCGCCGACTGTGGTGAGAATGCTGTCATGTTCCGCGAGGCAACCGAGGACGACCTGCTCGACCTGGCCGAGCTCGAGCGTGAGGCGAACCTCGCCGCGCTCGGACACGTCTTCCCGGCGCACGAGCACCCGTTCCCGTTCGACGACGTGCTGGCCCGGTGGCGGCTCGTGCTCGACGACCCGGCGGCCGTCGTACTCGTCCTGGACGAGAAGGAAGCGGCAGGGCTGGCGGCCTATGCGGCCTACGACGACAGCACCATCCGCCACCTCGCGGTGCATCCACGCCACTGGGGCCAGGGGCTCGCCACGGCGGCCGTGGAGACGGCGGTGAACGCCATGGATCTCCGGGGCACGACGATCGCGTCACTGTGGGTCCTCGAGGAGAACCACCGCGCTCGTCGCCTGTACTCCTACCTGGGCTGGCGAGAGACCGCCGACACCCAGGAGGCGCCATGGCCTCCCCACCCGACCGAGGTCAGGTACACCCGGCTGCTCGTGCAGTCGGATCGCTGAGGCAACCGGACCCGGCCTCTGTGCGTCCTACCTTCAGATGCCATCTGGCCCGACCGTCTGTCTCCTGGGGGAACACGATGCCGATCCGTCCGCGCACACGCCGCCTGTTCGCCGCCTTCACCACCGCAGTCACCGCACTCGCCCTCGGTTCCGCGGCCTTCCCCGCGCAGGCCGAGCCGGATCGGCTCGCCCCCGCCTCGCTCGAGCGCGGGGCCGACCCGCGCATCCCGTACCTGGTCGGCAACACGATCCGCGACGGCGCCCGTTCGATCCCCGTGGCCAAGGCGTCGCTGCACCTCGACCTGTGGAGCACGGCCCGCGGGTACGTCGTCACCGACCTGCTGAGGAACAAGGACAACTCCATGCGAGTCACCGCGGTGAGCAAGAGCGGTGAGCGCAAGGTCATCGCGCGCCCCTACTGGCTCAGCAGCAGCGCCGTGTCCCCGCGCGGCACCCGCATCGCCCTTGCCGACGCCAAGGGCGAGCTCGGCGAGCCCGTGGTCGTCAAGGTGGTCGACCCGCACACCGGGACGGTGGAGGCACGCCGCACGTTCGAGCGGGCAGAGGTCGTCGCCGTCACGGACAGCCGGGTGCTCCTGACGCGGCCCGGCTACCGCAAGACCCTCAGGACCTGGTGGTGGAACTACCGGCACGACACGCTGCGCACGATCTCGGACCAGTACGCGAAGCGTGCCGACATCCGCCACGACCGGGTGGTGTTCGCCCCGAGCAGCAACCCCACCCGCTGCAACCGGGTCGCACCGCTCTCGCGACCGGGCCGGACCCTGTGGCGCAGCTGCGGCATCACGCCGCACGCCTGGTCCCCGAACGGCGAGCGCGCGCTCTCGACGCACATCTACTTCGACGTCCCCGGGACCGACAGGTGGGTGACGGTGAACGGCCGGACCGGCGAGCGCGAGGCGCGGATCAACGGACGCCTCGACTGGGACGTCGCCTGGGAGGACAACGGCCACTACCTCACCATGGCGCAGGGCGACGACGGCAACGCCGCGGTCATCCGTTGCACCCCGGCCGGGTCGTGTGAGCGCGCCAGCCGGGTCTGGGACCTCGAGGTGGACCCGGACGCCTACTACGTCGCCCCGCCGGTCCTGCTCTCGAGGAACTAGGCCTCAGGCACGCAGGTTGCGGGCCGCGGCGGTCAGCGCGCGAACGCCGCCCCGCACCCCGTCCCGCACCTGAGCGCTCCTCGTCACCGGACGACCCTGCGCACGGGCCTTCGAGGCACGGCGCTCGCGCTCGATCTCGGCGAGGTACTTGTGGAAGTCCACCTGGATGGTGTGCCTCTTGGACGCCACGTAGCGCTTGCGGAGGGCCTCGTCGTACTCCTGGATCTGGGCACGCATCCGGTCGTACGACGGGAGCTCGCCGACGCCGCCGATCAGGTCGCCCACCCACTCGGCCTGGGCCTCGGCGAGCGGCATGATCGCACCGAGCGGCTGGATCAGCCCCACGAAGAACAGACCCGGATGCTCGGGGTCGACGACCCGGCGGTACAGGTCGATGTGGTTGTCCTCGGCGCGGACCACCTTGTCGTCGAAGAACGGGAAGGTCACCTTGTAGCCGGTGCAGTAGACGACGACATCGACCTCTACGGCAGACCCGTCCTCGAAGAAGACCTTGGAGCCCTCGAAGCGGTCGATGTTCGGCTTCACGGTGATGTCGCCGTGCCCGAGGCGGGTGAGGAGGTCGTCGCTCACCGTGGGGTGTGCATGGAGCACCGCGTGGTCGGGCTGGGGCAGCCCGTAGTCGGTGACCTTGCCCTGGGCGAGGCGGAGCATCGCCGCCATCGACAGCTGCTGCAGCTTCAAGGGTCCGCGCGCGAGCGCCGAGTCGGTGAGGTGGTCGGTGGGGACGCCGAGGAGGTACTTGGGCATGATGTACGCCCCCCGCCGCATCGCGAGGAAGGTCTCCGTCGCCACCCGTGACGACTCGACCGCGATGTCGCACGCGGAGTTGCCGATGCCCAGCACCAGCACGCGCTTTCCATCGAAGATCTCCGGCGTCTTGTAGTAGTGCGCGTGGATCTGCTCGCCCGGGAACGACTCGGCACCCGGGAAGGACGGCTCGGGCCAGCGCGGGTCCCAGTGGTGGCCGTTCGCGACGATCACGTGCTCGTAGTGGCGGACCTCCGGCTCGGACGTCTCGCCGTGCTCGTTGCGGCTGCGGAGCGTCACGGCGTACCGATCGATGCACCCCGTGCACCTCCGGCGGTCAGCGCCGTCCGCCGTCATCGGCTCGACCTTCACGACCTCGGTGCGGAACCGGATCCTGTCGCGGAAGCCGAAGTGGTCGACGTAGTCGTCGAAGTACTTCGCGATCTGCCAGTGGTTCGGGTAGTCCGGAAGGTCGTCGGGCATCGGGTAGGCGCGGTACTCCATCAGCTGCCGTGAGGTGTTGATGTGCAGCGACCGGTACGCCGACGACATGCCGTTGTCGTTCTGGTAGCGCCAGTTGCCGCCGACCTCGCTGCCGAGCTCGAAGCAGTCGAACTCGATCCCGCGGGCGTGCAGCACCTGCGCCGCAGCGATCCCCGACGACCCAGCACCGATGATGCATACCCGTGCACTCATGTCGATGGCCTTCCGCATAGAGGTCTAACAGAGTGCCATACGCCTGTCCGGGCGCCGACTATGGTTCTGGGGTGCCGTTCCCCTCGCCGCCCTGGTCGATGCAGGGCCACATGTGGCTGTCGCTCTTCCCCGTCCGTACAGGTACGTCCGAGCGTCCCGCCGGCCTGTACGGCGCCGCGTTCGTCGACTACGGCGAGGGCAGCGTGCTCACCTACCGGGAGCTGCTCCTGGCCCGGCTGGTCCGTGACGGCGCGATGCCGCGGGTCCACATCACCGACATCTGGGTGGACTCGGCGGCCTCCCGCGACGGCGGCCGGTCGTTGTGGGCGATCCCCAAGGACCTCGCCGACCTGCATGTCCATGAGCGCGGTGTGGGTCCCACCCAGCGCACGGCGGGTGACGCGAACATCAACGGCTCGCCCATCGCCGCCGCCCGGTTCACCGGGGCCCGCATGCCCTCCCTGCGCACGCCGTTCGCGTTCACGGTGAGCCAGCAGCGCGAGGACGGGTCACAGGTCGTGACCCCCGTGTCCGGGACCTCGTGCAACCTGCCCGTGCGAGGGCGCTGGGACTTCGGGGCCGACGGGCCGCTGGCGTGGCTCCACGGCCGCCGGCCGGTGGGATCGTTCCGCCTCGGCGGCTTCCGGATGACCTTCGGCAGCTGACCCCCTCCCGAGAGGGGCTCACTTGCAACGTTCGGCACCATCTGCAGGCGGCTGATGGTGCGTAACGTTGCAAGTGCCCGCCACGATCCCGGCGCTCGACGGCTGACCGGTCACTCGGCGGAAGGCGGTCACTCGGGAGGCGGTCACTCCGACGGCGGCTGCTCCGAGGGCTCGGCGTCGGCGGCGGCGCGGCGGGCGGACTCGCGGATCTCGAAGACCTCGGTGGCGAAACCGCCGACGGCGCGGGCGATGTCGCGCACCGCACCCGTGACGATCGTGGTGACCGTGCCGACCGCGGCCGCCGTGGCCTCGACGGTGTCCTGCACGGCGTCCTTGCGGATCTCGGCCTTGCTGATGTGGTCCCGTGATGATGCTGGGGTCATGGGTCCCAGTCTCAGGCAGCAGCCTCGGCGGGAGCCGCCGCGGACGCATCCTGAGACCTGCCGAGGAACGGCAGCCGGAGCGCCGACGGGGCGGGCAGGCGCCGCGAGACGCGGTCGGGGAGGGCGAGCCGGCAGATCTTCCGGGCCACGCTGCCGAGCTGCCTGTGAAGGGGCCCGGTGTTGTAGTCGAGGCCGTACCGCTCGCAGATCTCCCGGACCTCCTCGGCGAGCTGCGGGTAGCGCCGTGCCGGGATGTCCGGGAAGAGGTGGTGCTCGATCTGGTGCGAGAGGTTCCCGGTCATGATGTGGAACAGCTTGCTGCCGGTGATGTTCGCCGAGCCCAGCAGCTGGCGGAAGTACCAGTGCCCCCGTGACTCGTTCTCGGCCTCCTCCTCCGAGAAGGTCGCGACGCCGGCCGGGAAGTGTCCGCAGAAGATGATCCCGAAGGTCCAGATGTTGCGGACCAGGTTCGCCGTGGCGTTGCCGACGAGGGTCGGGACGAACAGGGGGCCGGTCAGGGCCGGGAACAGCACGTAGTCCTTGAGGGTCTGGTTGCGGACCTTGCGGATCATGCCCTTGTGCAGGTGCTTGGTGTCGGCCCACGTGCGCTCACCAGCGACGATCCGCTCGAACTCCAGGTCGTGCAGGAGCACGCCCCACTCGAAGAAGAGCATCAGCAGGGTCGCGTAGACGGGGTTCCCGAGGTAGTACGGGCGCCACTTCTGGTCCTCGTCCATGCGGAGGATGCCGTAGCCGATGTCCCGGTCCTTGCCGAGGATGTTGGTGAAGGTGTGGTGGATGTAGTTGTGGGAGTACTTCCACTGCTCGCTCGGGCAGACGGTGTCCCACTCGTACATCTTGGAGTTCAGGCCGGGGTCGCCCATCCAGTCGTACTGGCCGTGCATGACGTTGTGGCCGATCTCCATGTTGTCGAGGATCTTCGACACGCTGAGCGCGGCGACGGCGAGCGGCCAGGCCGGTGGGAGGTAGAACAGGGCGCGCCCGGCGACCTCGAAGGCCCGCTGGGCCTTGACGACGTCGCGGATGTAGGTGGCGTCCTCCTCGCCGAGCTCGCCGACGATGCGCTGGCGGATGGCGTCCATCTCGGCGCCGAACGCATCGAGCTGCTCGGGGGTGAGGGTCTTGTGCTCGGACATGGGTGTCCCTTCGTCGTGGGACGTCATACGAAGCGGTCGCTATCGCGACCGGGGTGTATGACGTTGCGGGTCAGAGGTCGACGACGCAGTCGCCGACGGGTTGGCTGACGCAGATCTGGATGTCCTCGTCGGGGAGGCTCGAGGTGGCCCCGGTGACGACGTTGCGGACGGTTCCTTCGGTCTTGCGTGAGGTGCAGGAGAAGCAGATGCCCATGCGGCATCCGTACTCCGGGTCGAGCCCGAGCGCCTCGGCCTGCTCGAGCAGGGAGGCCCCGGTGTTCGCGGCGGTCGTGCCGGCGCGCGTGAAGCTCACCGACCCCTCGGCGTTGTCCGGGTCGGCGGCGATGGTCGAGGTCTTGAAGTACTCGACCGACAGCTGCCCGCTGTCGCCGTACGCCTCGCGGACGCTCTCGACCAGGCCGGCCGGCCCGCACGCGAACGTCGCGGTGTCGAGGTGGTCCGGGGCCAGCTCGGCGAGCGCCTCGGCCGTGAACCGCGTGCCGCCACGGCGGGTGTGTACGACGGTCACGTCGACGTTCTCGCGCCGGGCGAGGAGCCGGAGCTCGTCGCTGAAGATCGTGGCCTCCGGCGACCGGCTGTAGTGCAGGAACGCGACCCGGCCGTCGTACTCCCGGTCGACCAGCGTGCGCAGCATCGACATGACGGGCGTGATGCCCGAGCCGCCGGAGATCATCAGCAGCCGGTCGGGAAGCTCGTCGGGCAGCGTGAACTCGCCCTGGGCCTGCGAGAGGTGCAGCACGAGCCCGGCCTGGGCCTTCGTCGCGAGGTACTTCGAGACCAGGCCCTCGGAGTGGGCGCGCACGGTGATCGTGAACGTCTCGTGGCCGTCGGTCTCGGCGGAGCTGATCGAGAAGCAGCGGGTACGACGGGCGCCGTCGATCTCGACGCCCACCTGGACGAACTGTCCTGCGCGGAAGCCCTGCCACGTGCTGGTGGGCCGCAGGGTGAGTGTGGTGACCGGCTCGGCCTCGTCGGCAGAGCCGTCGGTCTCGCGCTTCACGTGCACGACGCGGGCGCGGACCTCCTCGACCGCCCACATCGGGTTCACGAGCTCGAGGTAGCGGTCCACGGAGTGCGGGGAGGCAAGCGCTGCGACGGCGCGGGAGCGGAGCAGGCGTGTGGTGAGCGCGCTGCCGGGGCCGGTGGGCCGGCTCTCTCGGGGCGCGCGGGAGGAGATGCTCAGGGAGAGGCTCATGCTCTCACCACCTTTCAGTGAACATCCGTACACTGAAAACCCTGACGCAACAAAGCGTCACAAGTCAACCTGCCAAGGGCGTGACCTGACCCACGCTCGGCGAGCAGCAGGGTTGAGTTACCAACTGTTCACCGAACCGTGATGCGCCGATAGCATGGGCGCGTGGAGAGCACGGCGGCCGAGACGCGGCAGGAGCGCAAGGAGCGCACGCGACAGGCGATCCTCGACGCAGCCCTCGACCTGGTCGCCGAGGAGGGACTCGCGGCCCTCTCGCTGCGGCAGCTGACCCGCACGGTCGGGATCGTGCCGACGGCCTTCTACCGCCACTTCGCCTCCATCGACGAGCTCGGCCTCGCCCTGGTCGACCGCTCGTTCGCGAGCCTGCGGCAGATGATCCGCGATGCCCGCCGGGGCAACCCCGAGCTCAGCGGCGTGATCCGAAGCTCCGTGGCGATCCTGGTCCAGCACGTGCACTCGGACCGGACCTACTTCCGGTTCATCGCCCGCGAGCGCTTCGGGGGCGTTCCCGTCGTACGCCAGGCGATCCGGCACGAGCTCGAGCTGTTCGAGCGGGAGCTCGCCACCGACCTCGCCCGGCTGCCGAACCTCGACACGTGGACGGCCGAGGACCTCCGGGTGATGGCGAACCTGATCGTGAACGCCATGGTCTCCACCGCCGAGGACATTCTCGACGCCCCTCCCGAGCGACCTGAGGTCGAGCGGCAGATCGTGCGGACCGCGGAGAAGCAGCTGCGGCTGATCGTGGTCGGCGCCGCCAACTGGCGTTCGACCTGAGCACAGCCACGGACGCACCGGCGGCCGGCCCCTCGGTGAGGGACCGGCCACCGGTCGTGCGGCTCCGAGCTCAGCAGGAAGAGCCCGTCGCGGATCTGCTCAGGCGACGTCCTCGTCACCCATCGGCATGTCCCCCTGCGGGTGCGCGTTGCCGGACTTGCCGGCGCTGCGCGCCCCGTTGACCGTGGAGGTGTCCTGGGCGAGCGCGATCGCGGCCTGGGCGATCGCGTCGCTCATGATGTCGAGCGCGGTCAGGTCGACGTTGTCGATGTCGTCGCCGGCCGTGTGGTAGTTCGGGTCGTAGGTGATGCCGGCGGTGCCGCCGAACATCATCCGCTGCTCCTCGGTCTTGACCCCGTCCGCGCCCGTGAACAGCCCGGACGCCGGGATGCCCCTCTCGATGAACGCCTGGTAGTCCGAGCGACCGGAGAACATCGTGTCCACCCAGTCCTGCCCGACCGAGTCGAACCAGTCGGTGAGGACGTCCTCGGTCTCCGCCGAGCCGGCCGGGATCTCCACCGGAGCCTCGTAGGTCGACTCGTCGGCGTCGTAGACACCGATGATGTAGTTCGGTGAGCCGACCATGTCGAAGTTCAGGTACGTCGCGATGTCGCCGGCCTCGTCGTCGTCCAGCTCGGAGACGTAGTGCTCCGACCCGAGAAGGCCCGCCTCCTCGGCGGCCCACCACGCGAAGCGGACCTTGTTGTTGAGCTTGTTGACCTTGGCGAGCTGGACCGCCGTCTCGAGGATCGAGGCGGAGCCGGTGCCGTTGTCGTTGATGCCCGCACCCTCCTGGACGCTGTCGAGGTGCGAGCCGAGCATCACGACGTTGTCGTCACGGCCGGAGTCGGTCTCCGCGGTGATGTTGAAGGTCTCGCGGACCTCCGACATCGTGCGGAGGTCGAGGTTCACGACGACCGCCCCTGCGGCCATCTCCGAGAGCAGCGCCTGGCCGTCCGCCTTCGTGATGCCCGTCGTGGGCACGAACGCCTCGTTGGGCCCGCCGAGGGTGCCGTTCAGGGGACCGTCGCCGTTGTTGTACACGATCGCCCCCACGGCGCCGGCCTCCGCCGCGGCCAGCGACTTCGCGGAGAAGGGGCAGACGCCGCGGCTGATCAGTGCGATCTTGCCGGTGGCGTCGACGCCACCCCACTCCGAGGAGTCGCAGCCGGTCGCGGTCGCGGGGGCCACGAGCTCGGCGGTCTCGCCACCCACGGGGGTGTTGCCGCTGTAGCTCATGATGTGGTGGTCGATGTCGCGCGCGTTGGGCGAGATCTCCTTGAGCGACTCCGCCAGCGTCTCCTCGTAGGTGAACTCGAAGTACTGCCGCTCGGGCTCGTACCCGGCCTTGCGCAGCTGGCTCTCGACGTACTCGGCGCTCGCCTCGTAGCCAGGGGTGCCGGCCGCACGGCTGCCGTGCTCGTCGGCGATCGCCTGGAAGGCCTCGAGGTGCTTCTCGACCGCCTCGACCTTGACCGCCTTGGCCATCTTGCTCGAGTTGTTGGGGTTGTCGGCCAGGGCGGGGGTAGCCGCGAGGGTCGTCAACGCGATCGCCCCGGCCGCGGTGGCAGCCAGGGCGGAGACCGTTCGTCTGTGGATGGCCACGAATGAAGCTCCTGTCGGGACAAGGCTCACGCAGGTGAGGTGAGCGACTCGGAGCCTCGAACGGTATGACGCAGGTCACACTCGCGACAATGGGGACGTAACGGGATCGCCCTGCAGGTTCCTGCGATGCACAAAGTTGCACGATCCGTGCGGTCCGGGCAGACATACAGTGGCCGAGGGCCGTCCAGACACTGCGCGGCCCGGCCCAGAGGGCAGGGCCACCAGGCGTGGTCATCGCGCCGGAGTCCTTGGACCTGCCCGAAGTGGGTGGAACGGTGCAGCCTGATGCCATGACCGGCTCTCATCCCGGTGCGGCAGGGGTTGCGCGGGCACGGCGGGCCCAGCCCGCCGCGGCCACTCGGGCCGCGACCTTCCTGCTCACGGCCGGCGGTCCCGCCACGTCCACTGCGCCCAGCGGCTCGGACGCGACGGGGCCGTCCACGGCCGGGAGGTCAGGCCTGCTGGAAGAGCCCCAGGAGGTTCCCCTCGGTGTCCTGGAAGTACGCCGAGAAGCCCATGTCCCCCACGGCCTCCTTGCCCTGGATCGTCTTCCCGCCGAGCCGCTCGACGGCGGCGAGCGCCTGGTCCATGTCATCGACGGCGATCGTGATGACCGGGGTGCCGAAGAAGCCCTCCCGGTGCATCATGCCCCCGTTGATGAACCCCGGCTCCGTGGGACCCGACTCGGCGGAGGGGCCGGTGCTGACCAGCGTGTAGTCACCGCCGGTCCAGGTCTGCAGGTCCCAGCCGAAGGCCTCCCTGTAGAAACCACTGGCGCGGTCCCCGTCGTCGTACGGAATCTCGAAGTGCACTACTTTCCCGCTCATTCGCGACCTCTCTCTCGAGACCATCGGCGCAGACGCCCCTGCGCGCCCCGCCCTAGCGGCATGCTTGCAGTGGGCGGGGACAGAGACCAGAGCACGAACGGGCCGTAAGAGAGGTGGGCGCCGATGCCGCAGACGCCGGCCGTCGACCGACTGCTCGCCGCTGCCCGCGCAGGGCTCGACCGGGTGGACCCGGCCGACCTCGCCGACGAGGTTGCGGCCGGAGCCCTCGTCGTCGACATCCGGCCGCTCGAGCAGCGCACCCGCGACGGTGACCTGCCGGGCGCGCTCGTGATCGACCGCAACGTGCTGGAGTGGCGTCTCGACCCGACCTCCCCGCACCGCGTCCCCGAGGCCGGCGCGGACCGCCGGGTGGTCGTCGTGTGCAACGAGGGCTACAGCTCGAGCCTCGCCGCCCGGACTCTCCGCGACCTCGGCGTGCACCGGGCAACGGACCTCGTCGGCGGGTTCCAGGAGTGGAGGCGGTCCGGGGCGGGCGGCGCCGGGCCTGCCTAGCCGAGCAGCTTGCGCACCAACGGCAGGGGGAGGTTCTTCATCGCGGCCCCGAGCGGCACCCACGGCCACGCGGGGACGCGCGCGGAGGCCTTCTCCTTCTCGATCGCCTCGACGATGGCGTGCACGCCCTTCTCGGTCGAGACCATGAACGGCGCGTTCTTCACCCTCTCGTTCATCTCCGAGCGGATGTAGCCCGGGTAGATCACGGTGACCTTGATCGGCTTGCCCATGAGCTCGGCGCGCAGCCCCTCGGCGAGGTGCGCGACCCCGGCCTTCGTGGCGCCGTACGTCGTGACCGCCTTCGGCATGCCCCGCAGCGCGGACATCGAGGAGATCATCACGAAGTGGCCGGCGTTCTGCTCCCGGAAGATCTCCATCGCGGCCTCCGACTGGGCCAGCGCGCCGATGAAGTTGGTCATCGCGGTCTGCTTGTTGGCGTCGTACCGCCCGGTGCCGATCGGCGCGCCCTTCCCCAGGCCGGCGTTGACGACGATCCGGTCGATGGTGCCGAAGTCCGCCTTGAACGCGCGGAACACCTCGAACACCGCGTCGTCGTCGAGTACGTCGAGGGCGCGGACCTCGAAGCGCTGACCGGGGTGCTTGCCCTCCAGCTCCGCCTTGAGCTCCTCGAGCCGCTCCGCGCGTCGGGCGCACAGGGCCAGGTCGTGGCCGCGGTCGGCGAACTGGCGGGCCATCTCCGCGCCGAGCCCGGAGCTGGCGCCCGTGATCAGGATGGTCTTCCTCGCCTCTGCTGCCATGGGGTTCCTTATCTGTAGGTGATGAAGCCGTCGCCGGCTGCCTCGAGGTGGCTGTGCTCGTTGAACGAGACCATGGTCATGCCCCTCCGGCCGACCACGACCTTGCTGACCGAGGAGTTCACGGTGACGGGGTTCAGCTGGGTCCAGATCCCCGTGGCCCCGCCGAGGAGAGAGGTCGCGGTCCACGAGATGGGACCGCCGGAGGTGAAGACGACCGCGGTCTGGTCTGGCTCGAGCCGTTCGGCAGTACGTCGGAGGGCGGCGTCGACCCTCTCGCCGAAGGCGGCGAACGACTCGTCGTAGTCCTCGTCGTAGTCACCCCCGGTCCACCGGAGCGTTGCCTCCTCGAACCACCTCTGGAACTCCGCGCGCGACATCTCCTCGCCCTCGCCGTACGCCGCGGGGTGCATCGAGAGCATCTGCACGTGGTCGAACTCGTTCCAGCCCTCGTCCGTCACGATCCCGGTCGACCACCCGGCGCCGGCGGCGGCCTGCTCGGCGGTCTGGCGGTGCCGCCTCATCGCGCCCCGGACGATCAGGTCGGGGACGACGCCGCGGGCCGCGAGCGCCTGCCCGAGCACGTGGGACTGCTTCTCGCCCAGGGACGAGAGCACGTCGTAGTCGTCGCTGCCCCACGACGCCTGGCCGTGACGGACGAGCAGGATCTGGCTCATCGGACCTTCTCCTTGCAACGCTGCTCGAGGTACTGCACCGCCGGGAGGAACATCGCGAACGCCTCGTTCGTGGTCTGTCCGTGGTGGTAGCGGTAGTAGATCTGCTGGGCGATGACGGCGAGCCTGAAGAGGCCGAACACCTCGTAGAACGTCCACTGCTCGGGTGTGACGGACAGGCCCATCCGGCGGGTGTAGTAGTCGACCACCTCGGCCCGGGTCAGCATCCCCGGCAGGTGGGTCGGCTGCCTCCGGAACTGCGCGAAGACCTCGTCGTCGTCGGCCTGGACCCAGTACGCCAGCGCCCCGCCGAGATCCATCAGCGGGTCGCCGAGGGTGGCCATCTCCCAGTCGAGCACCGCCACGACCTCGAGGTCCTCGTCGAGGACCACGTTGTCGAAGCGGTAGTCGTTGTGGATCACGCACGAGCCGACGTCACCGGGCTGGTTCGCCTCGAGCCAGCTCATGACGTCCTCGAAGTCCCCGACGTCGTCGGTCCTCGCCCGGCGGAACCTCTCGGACCAGCCGGAGACCTGCCGTCCGACGTACCCCTCTCCCTTGCCGAGCTCGCCGAGCCCGACCCCCTCCGCGTCCACGGAGTGCAGCTCGACGAGCCGGTCGAGCACACCGGTGCACAGCCGGCGCACCTGCTCCGCGGAGAGCTCCAGGCCCGGAGGCAGGTCCCGGCCGAGGATCGTGCCCTCGACCCTCTCCATCACGTAGAAGTCGGAGCCGAGCACGCTCTGGTCGTCACAGAAGGCGACCATCCTCGGGACGTAGGGATAGGCCGCACGCAGCCGCGACTGGATCGTGTGCTCGCGGCGCATGTCGTGGGCGCCGCGAGCCTTCTGGCCCGCCGGCGGGCGCCGCAGGACGAGGTCATGCTGCGGGTAGCGAAGCAGGTAGGTCAGGTTCGACGCCCCGCCGGAGAACTGCCGCACCACGGGGTCGCCGCCCAGGTCGGCGGCGAGACCGGCATCGAGCTCCTGCTCGCGCAGCCAGGCGGCCACCGCGGGTACGTCGAAGGCGTCCTCCTGCCGCACCTCGCCGGCGCCGGGCACAGGGCTCAGATCCATGCCGCGACGATAGCCGGGGTGCTCGTCGCCGGAACCGGCTGCCCATCTCGCGGGCGGACCCGGCCGTTATGCTCGCAGGAGTTCTGACCTCCACCCTGGGAGCTCCCCCTCATGAAGCGTTCGATCCTGGCCGCACTCGTTGCCTCGGTCCTGGTCCTCAGCGGCTGTGGTTCCAACGAGGACGAGGAGGCGAAGACCGCGATCTCCGACTACCTCATGGAGCAGCAGGCGAACCAGCAGATGATCTCGCTGAAGGACAAGGAGGCGGACTGCATCTCCGACGGCATGGTCGACGGCATCGGCGTCGACAAGCTCAAGGAGTACGGCTTCCTGAACGAGGACGGGTCGGTCAACAAGGACGCGAAGACCCCGGAGATGTCGAAGGGGGACGCCAAGGTGATGGTCGACTCGATGTTCGACTGCACCGACGTCATGAAGACCATGCAGGCCGAGCTGGCGAAGTCCATGGGCGACCAGCCCCCGGCGGTCAAGAAGTGCTTCGACGAGGAGCTCACCGAGGACGCCGTGCGCGGCATGCTCGAGGCCACCTTCGCCGGCGACCAGGAGCAGGCCGGCCAGGAGCTCATGGGCCCGCTGATGAAGTGCGCCACGGGCGCATCGGGCCTGCCGTCGAACTGACCTGTGACGAGGCGCTGCCCGCGTACGCCGGGTCGAACCGGGTAGTAGTCCGGGCATGAGCACGCATGACGCCGTCGTCATCGGCAGCGGCCCGAACGGGCTCGTCGCCGCGAACCTCCTCGCCGACGCGGGGTGGGACGTTCTCGTCCTCGAGGCGCAGGAGACCGTCGGCGGCGCCGTGCGCAGCGACAGCGCGGTGCACGAGGGGTTCGTGCACGACACGTTCAGCTCGTTCTACCCCCTTGCCGCCATCTCCCCGACGATCAAGGCGCTGGGGCTCGAGCGCTTCGGCCTCGAGTGGGCCCACTCCCCGTCGGTGGCGGGCACCCCGTTCCGGGACGGCAGCTGGGCGGTGCTGCACCGGACGCCGGAGGAGACCGCCACCGCGCTCGACGCGCTGACCCCCGGCGACGGCGAAGCCTGGATCGAGCTGTGCGAGGGCTGGCAGCGCATCGGCGACCAGGTGGTGGGGGCCCTGCTCTCGCCGTTCCCGCCGGTGCGCAACGGCCTGGGGGCGCTGGCCAAGCTGCCCGGCGCGGGCGGGCTGTCGTTCGTGCAGATGATGCTCTCCCCGGCACGCAGCCTCGTCGACCGACGCTTCAAGGGCACGGCGGCCAAGATGCTGGTCGCCGGCAACTCCGCCCACGCCGACATCTCGATGGACGCTCCGGGCTCCGGCCTGATGGGCTGGCTCCTCGCGATGGTCGGCCAACATCTCGGCTACCCGGTGCCCGCCGGCGGCGCGGGCATGTTCGCGGCAGCCATGGCCCGGCGCTTCGAGTCGGTCGGCGGCACGGTCCGCACCGGCAGCCGGGTGACCGAGGTGCTGGTCCGTGACGGCCGGGCGACCGGAGTGCGCACCGAGCACGGCGACGTTGTCGAGGCACGCCATGCGGTCGTGGCCGACGTCGCCGCGCCGAGCCTCTACGGGGGGTTGGTCTCCTGGGAGCACCTACCGGCTCGCCTGCGGCGAAAGATGGACGAGTTCGAGTGGGACCCGGGCACGGTCAAGGTGGACTGGGCGCTGGACGCCCCGGTCCCGTGGAACGGCGCGCCGGACAAGGCACCCGGGACCGTGCACATCGCCGACGACGTCGACGACCTGGCCAGGGCGAGTGCCCAGATCGCCTCCCACACCGTCCCCGACCGACCCTTCGTGCTGATGGGGCAGATGGCGGCGGCCGACCCCACGCGCGCCCCCGCCGGGCAGGAGTCCGCCTGGGCCTACACCCACGTCCCCCAGGAGGCCCGCCGGGACGCGGGCGCTGACGGGATCCACGGCGAGTGGGACCACGACGCCGCCGAGCGCGTCGCTGACCGGATGCAGGCACGGATCGAGGAGCACGCGCCCGGCTTCGCCGACCGGATCCTGGCACGGCGCGTGCTCGGCCCCCGCGACATGGAGGCGCGCGACGAGAACCTCGTCAACGGCGCGCTCAACGGGGGCACCTCGAGCCTCCACCAGCAGCTCGTGTTCCGTCCGGTGCCCGGCCTCGGTCGCGCCGAGACCCCCGTCAAGGGGCTCTACCTCGGCTCCGCGTCGGCGCATCCCGGCGGGGGCGTGCACGGCGCCTGCGGCTCGAACGCCGCCCGTGCCGCGCTCGCCCACCATCGCGTACGCCGGCTGTGGCCCGGGCTCGCCGCGGAGCACCTCCACGTGACAGCCCGACTCTCCCGTGGTCTTCCTCCACATCGGGGCGATGAAGACCGGTACGACGTACCTCCAGCAGGTGCTGATCCAGAACAAGGACGCCCTCGCGGCACACGGCTACCTGTTCCCCGGCGAGACCTGGGGGGACCAGGTCCGCGCAGCGCACGACGCCGTGGGACACCACCGCGAACGCGGCGTCAGGGCGAACGCGGCCGGGGCGTGGCAGGGCGCCGTCGACGAGATGCTGCGGTTACGAGGGGAACGCGTCGGTCTTCTCCGTCGAGTTCCTGAGCTTCGCCGGGCCCGGCTGCCGCACGACGCATCGTCGAGGACCTCGCCGGGGCCGAGGTGCACGTCGTGCTCACCGTGCGCGACACGTGCGAGGTCCTGCCGGGCCTGTGGCAGACCCACTGCGGCAACGGCGGCACGGCCTCCTGGGCGGCCTTCGCGCGCAGCGCACGCGCAGGGGCGCGGACCGGCCCGGCCTCGACGCTGCTGGGCCAGGGCGCGCGCCTGTTCAGGCGTGCCCTCGACATCGGGCGGATGCTCGACAGCTGGGCGCCCGTCGTACCCCCGGAGCGGCTGCACGTGGTCACGGTGCCGCCCGCCGGGTCGCCGCAGGGAGCTGCTCTGGGAGCGCTTCGCGAGCGTCATCGGGCTCGACCCGGCCATCGCGACCCACCCTGCCAAGGGTCACAACCCCTCGCTCGGGTACCCCTCCGCCGACCTGATGCGCCGGCTCAACGCGGAGCTCGGCCGCCTACCGCGGGGGAGGTACAACCCCACGCTCAAGCACTACCTCGCCGAGCAGGTCCTCGCCGAGCGCGCCGGGCAGGAGCCCCGTGCGCGGCTCGACACGCGTACGCACGACTTCGCGGTCGGCTGGAACCGACGGACCCGCGCCGCCCTGGAGGCGTCCGGGGCACACCTGGTCGGGGACATTGGCGACCTCTCGGTGACGGCTTCGTCACGAGCCCTCCCCCACTCGATCGAGCCACCGGAGCGACCCGCCCTGCTGGACGCCGCGAGCTGTGCGCTCGAAGGCCTGGAGCGGCTGGCCCGGCGCCGGGCCCGCCGGGTGCGCGCCCTCGGCGGTGACCCGGCCGGGGACGGCGGTGCGGCTCCCTCGGCCGCGCGTGCGTCATGGGCGACGGCACCGGACCCGGTGCGGGCCGCCGTGGCCGACCTCGCCGACGTCTGCCGGGTGGCCATCGCGGACCACGAACGGATCCAGTCGCTCCGGGCCTGACCGGAGGTCTCGCCCTGCGCATGCGCGCGGCGCGGGGCGGGTAACACTCCCCCATGAGCCGGACCACGCGAGTCATGGAGTGCACCCCCGAGGACGTCTTCGCTGTCCTCGCGGACGGCTGGATCTACGGCATGTGGGTCGTGGGCGCGGCACGGATCCGCGACGTCGACGCGACCTGGCCCGAGGCCGGGTCCAAGATCCACCACTCCGTGGGCGCCTGGCCGGTGCTGCTCAGCGACGAGAGCGAGGTGGAGCGGGTCGACGCCCCCCATCTCCTGGAGCTCCGGGTGAAGGCATGGCCCACAGGCGAGGGCAGGGTCACGCTCACCATGAGACCCCTCGGCGACGGACAGACCGAGGTGGTCATGGAGGAGCGTGCGGTGTCCGGCCCCGCGACCATGCTGCCGAAACCGGCCCAGGACATGATGCTCCATCCCCGCAACAAGGAGGCGCTGCGCCGCCTGGCCTACCTCGCGGAGCACCACGCCCGCTCGGCAGGCTGAGCGGGCGGCTCCACGCTTCTCAACGGGAGCCGAGCCGGCCCCGCGCACCCTGGCCGACACGTACACCGCCGAGGTCGGCACGCTGGCCGGCGAGGTACCCGGAGCGCCCACCGCTTCCCGAGAGCGAGCGGGCCTGCGCTTTCCGGAGGTGGGGGTACTCGCTCTCCACCGCGGCGCGCACCGCCACCGACCGGTCGGCGAGGACCAGCGAGACCGAACGCCCGCCAGGAGCAGCCCCGCTCGCCTGGGCGGTCTCGGCGGCCTGGGCGGCACGGTCCTCGGACTCCCGGAGGCGGCGCACCACCGCGGTCGTGAAGCCCGCCAGCCACGAACGCCGGTAGGCCGCGAGGTTCTCCCCGGACGGCGCGAACGAGCGCGTGAGCATCGAGGTCGCCTGGAGCAGGAGGCTGGTGTAGAGCACCTCCGCCCGGGCGAGGTCGGAGTCGTAGCCGAACAGGTGCATCGAGAGCTGCTTCTCGCCCCCGTCGTACCTCGTGCGCTGGACCGCGCGGCAGCGCAGCGTGAGGGCGACGCCGCTGAGCAGGTTCGCCTTGTCGAGCGCGTACGGAGCGTCGAGCACGACCACCCGGTCCCCCACGACGTCCGAGCCGGGAACGCTCTCCGCCAGGAGGGCGCGGTCGATGCCGTAGCCGGCGATCAGCTCGGCGGCCTTCGCCGTGTAGGTCTCGGCCTCCTCCGGGGTGGCAGCGGGGTCCTCGGCCTTGGCCAGGATCTTGCGGACCTTGGCGAGGACGGCGTCGCTCGGCTGCTTGCTCCTGGGTGGGTGGTGCTGGTGGCTCATGGGTCGCCCCTTCCGGTCGGATCATCGTCGTACGCGACCCTGGCACCGGGCACGGACAGGCAGCGGCCGAGGAGCCGAGTTGTCCACAGCTCCTGCGCGCGGCGCGGACGTCAGCTCGCGACGGTGGTGACCACGCGCGAGCGGACCTCCGGCCTCTCCCAGGCGTCCGCGGTCCGGACCAGCCGCCACAGGGAGAACAGCACGAAGGGTACGGCGACGAGCACCGGCCAGTGCCACGACGGTGCCCGGGAGGCCCCCACGAAGAGCATGCCGGTGAACGTGGTGACCAGCGCCAGCCGGGTCGAGTAGCCGACCATGGTCAGGGGCGGGGCCGGCGTCGCGCGGGCGCTGCGCATGTCGACCGCGAACGGCCTCCGCACCGACCACCGCATCGACCCGGCGACGACCTGCAGGGTCACCACGACCGTGGAGCACAGCACCGCGACCACCTGCACGAAGGTCGGCACCCCTGCGCGCAGCGACGCGAGCACGAGCGCGATCGCGGTGGCGACCAGCAGCACCTCGGCCAGCACGATCACCCGGGAGACGAACGCGACCCGGGGCCGGACCGGGAGGCTGTCGCGCCACAGCGTCCCGCGACCGTCGATGCACCAGGCGTTCACGCCGAACAGCAGCGCGCCGCCGGAGGCGACGAGGCCCGGGAGGATGTTGAGCATGTACCACTCGAGAGCGCTGGCCAGCGACACCAGCCCGGGCAGGAGAGCAAGGACGGCGAACCCCCGACGGAGCGGGACCGACCGCCACACGCCGGCGCGATCCGCGCGGAGCATCGCCGTGAGGTCCGAGACCGGGTTCGACCGCGGCGTGTGTGTCGAGCCCTCCGCGCGCATCTCGTCCCGGGCAGGGGTGCGTGTGAGGTCGTGGGCGACGAAGGCCCCGGTGACGGCGGCGAGCGCAGCGAGGAACACGAGCAGGAGCAGGTGTCCCAGCCAGGGCCACCAGTCGCCCTGGGAGCCGTAGAGCGCCGCGAAGAGGACCTGGATCGTCGGCGACCGGTCGAGCAGCCCCACCAGGTTGTCGGTGACGATGAGGCCGGCCATGGCCGTGACCAGCGAGACGACGACACCGCGCATGATCCACGCGCCGTACCGCCCTCGGCGCACCCACTCCACGACCCAGGCGACGAGCTGAGCGAAGGTGGTGGCGACCACGAGCCACACCAGCACCGGCAGCTGTGCCGCGAGCAGGTTGTGCGGGCCCAGCACGAAGGCGGTCGCGGCCAGGACGGTCCAGCTCTGCAGCAGCCAGGCGATGTTGAGCGGCGCCATGACCAGGGCTCCGAGGTGGTCGGTCGTCGGGCTGACCGGGAACGCCACGGCCTGGTCGCGCGGCATCAGCTCCCGCCCACCGCCGGCTGCGGCAGCGGAGACGGTCGCGATGACCAGCACGCCCACGTAGACGCTGGGCATCAGCACGATCGCCTCGGAGGCCTCGAACCCGGTGCGCCCCGCCGGTGTCCCGGCCGCACCCGGAAGGTACGCGGGAACCCAGGCGAAGAAGACGGTGAGTACGACGATCAGGGCGAACGCCGCAGCGGCGAAGGCCCGGCCGCGACCACGGACGGCGCCGGCGCGGAAGGCGATGAGCGGGCCGACGTCCTTCACGGCCTGGACGGCGTCGCGCCACCGTCGTCGCGAGCACGACGCCCAGGCGACGACGAGCTCAGTCGAGGAGTGCGCGGTAGACACCGGCACCCTCCTCGCCCTCCATCTCGTGGGCGGGCACCGCCGCAACGGCTGAGCCGCCACGGAGCACGACCGCTTCCTCGCAGGCCTGGACCGCGAGCTCACGCAGGTGCGTCGAGACGATGACGGCCGCACCACGGGCACGTGCGTCGGCGATCACGTCCATCGTCGCCTCCACACCGAGCGGGTCCACGCCGTCGAACGGCTCGTCGAGGAGAAGCACCCTCGGCTCGTGGAAGGCGGCCAGCAGGACCGACATCCGGCGGCCCATCCCGTGGCTGAAGGCGGCGGTGACCCGGTGCGCGGCGGCGCCGAGCTCGAACCGCTCGAGCAGCTCCCGCGCCCTGCCCTCCCAGCCGGGCGGCATCCGCCGTAGCCGGGCGGCGAGCTGGAGGTGCTCCCACGGGGTGGCCCGGGGCACGAGCCCGCCGACGTCGGGGCAGTAGCCGGTGACCCGCTTCGCCGCGATCGGCTTGCGGCGGATGTCGTGCCCGGCGACCTCGACGATCCCGGCGGTCGGCGGCACGACACCCGCCAGGACGCGCATGGTCGTGGACTTGCCTGCTCCGTTGCGGCCGAGCAGTGCGGTCGCACTCCCGGGGGCGACCCGCAGGTCGATCCCGCGCACGGCGTCGACGGGTCCGAATCGCACCCAGAGGGCGGAGACGTCGACGAGGTGGGTGCTCACCCGAGCGATTCTCCCTGCTTCACCCGGGGACGTGAGAGGAATCGGTGGAAATCGCCTCGCTTGGGGAGACCCGGATCGCCAGGACCGCCATGTCGTCGACCTGGGGGCCGGGCGCGAAGTCGCCGACCAGCCGGCGGATGCGTTCGGCCACGGCCTGAGGCGGCAGCCCGCGGGCATGGACGAGGTCCGCTCGCAGACCGTCCTCCTCGAGCATGCGCTGCCCCTCACGTCGCTCGAGGACGCCGTCGGTCACCGTCACGAGGAGGTCGCCCCGCTCGAGGACGTACTCGTCGGCGACGAACTCCACCCGCTCGACGACCCCGAGCAGCGACTGCGGGTGTCCGAGCTGGTCGATCTCCCCGCTCCGACGTACGACGAACGGCAGCGGATGGCCGGCGCTGACCATGCTGAGCCGGAGCCGCCCACCCTTGTCCGGTTCGAGGATGCCGCACACGAGCGTGAGGAACCGCGACCGCTCACCCTCGTCGACGATCGCGGAGTTGAGACGCTCGAGCGTCGGTGCGACCGGGAAGCCCGCCATGGTGAGTGCGCGGATGGTGTGCCGGGCCAGACCGGTCACGGCGGCGGCCTCCGGACCGCTTCCACACACATCCCCCACGGCGAAGCACCAGCGTCCGGCGCCGACGGGGAAGACGTCGTAGAAGTCCCCGCCGGCCACGCTGCGCTCGCCGGCCGCCTCGTAGACGACCCCGACGTCGAAGGTGGGTGCGCGCGGGATCGACGCGGGGAGGAGGCCACGCTGGAGCGCCTCCCCGACGGCCTGGAGCTCACCGTGCGCCCGGGCGTTGTCGATCGCCAGCGCGGATCGCCGGGCGATCGACTCCGCGACCACGAGTGCCTCGCCCGTGAGGGGGTCGCCGACCGGCCGCCCCAGGGTCAGGACGCCGATGCGGTGTCCCCGCGCCTGCAACGGGATGCTCAGCACGGTCCCCCGGAGCCGTTCGTCCCTGGACTCCCCGATCCGGTCCGGGCCGGTCTGCTCCAGCGCCGCGCGAAGCGATTCCACGAGCCGCTCGTCGCGATGCCAGACCTGCTGGAGGACCGGCATCCCGCGGCTGTCGTCGAGGTAGACCGCGCACCAGGTGGCCATGCGCGGCACCACGATCTGGCCCAGGATCGCCATCGTCATGTCCTGGTCCAGCGACCCGGCCAGCAGCACCCCCGCCTCGGCGAGGAAGGTCAGCCAGCCGCGGCGCTCCCGCTCGGAGGCCCGGAGCCTGGCACGGTCGGCCGCCGGCGCCACGGTGTTGCCGATGCGCTGCAGCAGGACGGCCTCCTCGTCGCTGAAGCCGCCCGCCCGCTCCGAGGCCACGCCGAGCGCGCCGATGACCCGGCCCTCCGTGACGACGGGCACCACGATCAGTGAGCACAGGCCGTTCCCGGCGAGCCACGACGCGTCGGTGTCGGAGAGCTCGGACACCAGCACCGGAAGCTGGGGGTTGCGCGCATCCGGAGCACCGACCGAGCCCGGCTCGACCCGCGTCCCGCGCACGCGCGTGTCCAGACCACTCACGGTGGCGACCTCGAAGCCCGGCTCGAGCCCGCGGGCGAGGAGCAGGTAGGCCGCACGCGCGGAGAGGCGGTCCCGCGACCGCTCGACCACCAGGTCGAGGTACGCCTGGAAGCCCAGCCGGTTCAGCGCGTCCTCGCGAAGGCCGAGCGGGTCCTGACCGCCCGGGTGGCTGTGCGCCTGGGGTGCGGGCCACTCCAGCAGGCTCCGCCTCGCGAGGGGGACGACCAGGATCACCGAGCCCTCACGAGGCGCTTCCGAGACCCGGGAGACGAACACCTGGGCAGGCGCGCCCGCCTTCCGGCGTACCGTGCAGACGCCCTGCCAACGCTGCGCTGTCCAGGACTCCTCGTCGGAGCGGGTCTCCGCCGTGGCGCCGCGGTCGAGCGGCTCGGCGAGCTCCCGCCAGCTCAGGCCGAGCACCTCCTCGGCACTCCAGCCGAACATCCTTGCGGCGTTGTCGTCCCAGGAGCCGACCACCCCGTCGGGGGACAGGTCGACCACGGCGACCCCCGGGTCGTCGAGCTCCGTGGACCTCCTGGCCTTTTGAGGTGTGCGGTTCGCGTTGGACCCGTTGCCCCGCTCCATCCTCAGCCAGATGCGCTTCGCCCCTGCGGAGTAGTCCACGCCCCACACCCCGGACAGCGCAGCCGCGATCACCAGGCCGCGCCCGTGCTCGGAGTCGTCGGACGGGGCCTCGATACCCAGCGGCAGGGACCGGTGGGGGTGGAGGTCCTGCACCTCGAGCCTCAGCCCCTGGGCGTCGACGTCCAGCGCCACGCGCACCGGCGTGCCCGCGTGCACGACGGCGTTCGTGACCAGCTCGCTCGTCGCCAGCACCGCCTCGTCGGTGAGGTCGTCGGCGCCGCACTCCTCGAGGGTCGTGCGCACGAACCGGCGCGCAAGCGCGACAGACCGCCCCTCCGGCGCGAACGTACGCTGCGTGTGCATGGCTTCGGGGGATACCTTCTCTCCGATTTGGCTCTTGTCCCCACCAGTCATGGTGACAGACTGTGCTCGCGGGGGGTTCGCGACCGGAGGAGACCGGGTATGGCCGGGAGCAGGACCGCCCCCAAACCTGAAGCACGCCGCAAGGCCTCGAAGACCCCGCCAGCCCAGCGCCGGCGAACCACGAACGGCGCCGCCGACGACCCACAGCTGCGTCGGCTCCTGGACGCGATGGTCGCGATGCGAGACGGCAACTTCCGCAAGCGTCTCACCGTCGTCGGCGACGACCTGCTCAGCGAGCTCGCCGCCGTCTACAACGAGATCGCCGAACGGCAGCAGCACCTCACCTCCGAGCTGGGCCGCGTCCACCGGGTGGCCGGCCGCGAGGGCCGCCACAGCGAGAGGCTCAACGCAGGGCTGGGCGAGGGCTCGTGGGCGAAGGCGATCGACGCCGCCAACGGCCTGGTCACCGACCTCGTCCGCCCGACCGGCGAGTTCGCCCGCGTCGTCGCGGCGGTCTCCGAGGGCGACCTCACCCAGCGGATGGACGTCCAGGTCGACGGTCAACAGCTCCGCGGCGAGCCGCTCAAGCTCGCACGCAGCGTCAACGGCCTCGTCGACCAGCTCTCCTCGATCGCGGACGAGATCACCCGGGTGACCCGCGAGGTCGGCACGGAGGGAAAGCTCGGCGGCCAGGCGCGGGTACGCAACGCGGACGGCAGCTGGCGCGACCTCATGGACGCGGTGAACAGCATGTCGTCGCGGCTGACCGCGCAGGTCCGCGACATCGCCCTGGTCACGACCGCGGTGGCCAACGGCGACCTGTCGCGCACGGTCACCGTCGAGGTGTCCGGCGAGATGGCCCAGCTGAAGGCGACCGTCGACCGGATGGTCGACCAGCTCTCGCTCGTTCGCGGTCGGAGGTCACGCGCGTGGCCCGCGAGGTCGGCACCGAGGGCCGCCTGGGCGGCCAGGCCGACGTGCGCGGCGTGAAGGGGACCTGGAAGGACCTCACCGACTCGGTGAACATCATGGCCTCGAACCTGACCAGCCAGGTGCGCGGCATCTCCTCGGTCGCGCAGGCTGTGGCACGCGGCGACCTGAGCCAGCAGATCACCGTGACCGCACGCGGCGAGGTGGCGGAGCTCGCCGAGACCCTCAACTCCATGACCGCGACGCTGCAGACCTTCGCCGACGAGGTCACGCGCGTCGCACGCGAGGTCGGCACCGAGGGCATCCTCGGCGGTCAGGCGGACGTCCCCGGAGTCGCCGGCCGGTGGAAGGACCTCACCGAGTCGGTGAACTCGATGGCCGACAACCTCACCGCTCAGGTGCGAGACATCGCCCAGGTGACCACCGCTGTGGCCCGCGGCGACCTCAGCCAGAAGATCACCGTCGACGTGAAGGGCGAGCTCGCCGAGCTGAAGAGCACCGTCAACGTGATGGTCGACCAGCTCTCCGCGTTCGCCGCCCAGGTCACCCGGGTCGCCCGCGAGGTGGGCAGCGACGGCATCCTCGGCGGCCAGGCGGACGTGCCGGGCGTCGCGGGGACCTGGAAGGACCTCACCGACTCGGTGAACTCCATGGCCAGCAACCTCACCAACCAGGTGCGCAACATCGCCCAGGTCACCACCGCCGTGGCCCGCGGCGACCTCAGCCAGAAGATCACCGTCGACGTGCGCGGCGAGCTCGCCGAGCTGAAGATGACCGTGAACACCATGGTCGACCAGCTCTCCGCGTTCGCCGACGAGGTCACCCGCGTGGCCCGCGAGGTGGGCGGGGAGGGCAGGCTGGGTGGCCAGGCCGCCGTACCCGGTGTCTCCGGGACCTGGCGGGACCTGACCGACTCCGTGAACTTCATGGCGGGCACGCTGACCGCCCAGGTCCGCAACATCGCCGAGGTGACCACCGCTGTGGCGCGAGGCGACCTGACCCGCACGATCACCGTCGAGGCACGCGGGGAGATCCTCGAGCTGAAGAGCACCGTGAACACCATGGTCGACCAGCTCTCCGCGTTCGCCGACGAGGTCACCCGCGTGGCCCGCGAGGTCGGCACCGAGGGACGGCTGGGCGGCCAGGCGGACGTCCACGACGTGTCGGGCACGTGGAAGGACCTGACCGAGAACGTCAACATGATGGCGAGCAACCTGACCGCCCAGGTCCGCAACATCGCCCAGGTGACGACGGCGGTGGCGAGCGGCGACCTCAGCCGCAAGATCACCGTCGACGCACGCGGGGAGATCCTCGAGCTCAAGAGCACCGTCAACACGATGGTCGACCAGCTCTCGTCGTTCGCCGACGAGGTCACCCGCGTCGCCCGCGAGGTCGGCACCGAGGGCATCCTCGGCGGCCAGGCCCGGGTGCCGGGCGTGGCGGGCACCTGGCGCGACCTGACCGACTCCGTGAACTCCATGGCGAGCAACCTGACCAACCAGGTGCGCAGCATCGCCGCGGTGTCCACGGCCGTCGCACGCGGCGACCTGAGCCAGAAGATCGCCATCGAGGCCCGCGGCGAGGTCGCCGCGCTCGCCGGCACGATCAACGCCATGGTCGACACGCTCCGCGCGTTCGCCGACGAGGTCACCCGCGTCGCACGCGAGGTCGGCACCGAAGGCATCCTCGGCGGCCAGGCCCACGTGCGTGGTGTCGCCGGAACGTGGAAGGACCTCACCGACTCGGTGAACTCCATGGCGGGCAACCTGACCAGCCAGGTGCGAAGCATCGCGCTCGTCACCACCGCGGTCGCCCACGGCGACCTGACCCAGAAGACGTACGTCGACGCGCGCGGGGAGATCCTCGAGCTCAAGACCACCGTCAACCGGATGGTGGACCAGCTCTCGTCGTTCGCCGACGAGGTCACCCGCGTCGCCCGCGAGGTGGGCACCGAGGGCAAGCTCGGAGGCCAGGCGGAGGTCGCCGACATCTCCGGCACGTGGCGCAAGCTCACCGAGAACGTCAACCAGCTCGCGGGCACCCTGACCACCCAGCTCCGGGCGATCGCGGAGGTCTCCACCGCTGTGACCCAGGGAGACCTCAGCCAGCAGATCACGGTCGAGGCGGAGGGCGAGGTCGCCGAGCTCAAGGACAACCTGAACCAGATGATCGACAACCTGCGTGAGACCACGCGGGCCAACCAGGAGCAGGACTGGCTCAAGACCAACCTGGCCCGGTTCACCGGACACATGCAGGGCGGCCGTGACCTCCTCGACGTCACCCGGCTGATCGTCACCGAGCTCACCCCGCTCGTGGGCGCGACCCAGGGCTCGTTCTTCCTCAACGAGTCCAACCCCGGCGAGCACGGTTCGCTGCGCCGCATCGCGTCGTACGGGTACAAGAACAGCAGGCGGATCCCCGACCGGTTCGGCTTCGGCGAGGGCCTCGTGGGCCAGTCCGCCGCCGAGAAGGCGCCGATCCTGGTGACCGACGCACCGGCGGACTACATCAAGATCACCTCGGGCCTCGGCGAGGCTCCGCCGGTGACGATCATCATCCTTCCGGTGGTCTTCGAGGACCAGGTGCTCGGCGTGGTCGAGCTGGCGTCGTTCTCGCCGTTCAGCCAGGTCCACATGCAGTTCCTCGAGCAGCTGATGGAGATCATCGGCGTCTCCCTCAACGCGATCATCGCCAGCTCCCGCACCCAGGAGCTCCTGGTCGAGTCGCAGCGGCTGGCCTCGGAGCTCCAGAACAAGTCCGAGGAGCTCCAGACCCAGCAGGGCGAGCTCCAGCAGACCAACGCCGAGCTGGAGGAGAAGGCGCGGCTGCTCGCGGCCCAGAACCGCGCGATCGAGATCAAGAACCTCGAGATCGAGGACGCCCGGCGCGGGCTCGAGGAGCGAGCGGAGCAGCTCGCGCTCTCCTCCCGCTACAAGTCGGAGTTCCTCGCGAACATGTCGCACGAGCTCCGCACGCCGCTGAACTCCCTGCTGATCCTGGCCAAGCTGCTCTCCGAGAACGCGGAGGGCAACCTCAACCCGCGCCAGGTGGAGTTCTCCCGCACCATCCACAGCGCCGGCACCGACCTGCTCCAGCTGATCAACGACATCCTCGACCTCTCGAAGGTGGAGGCCGGGAAGATGGACGTCCACCCCGCCGAGGTGGCCGTCTCCGGGGTCGTGGAGTACGTCGAGGCGACGTTCCGGCCGCTGACGACCGAGAAGGACCTCGGGTTCGCGGTCACCGTCGCCCCCGACGTACCTCGCTCGCTCTTCTCCGACCAGCACCGGCTGCAGCAGGTCCTGCGCAACCTGCTCTCCAACGCGGTGAAGTTCACGACCTCCGGCCAGGTCAGCCTGGAGATCCGTACGGCGCCCGACGAGCGGTTCACGACGCCGACCCTCAACGACTCCGACCAGATCGTGGCGTTCGCGGTGTCCGACACCGGCATCGGCATCCCGCCGGACCACCTCCGGGTGATCTTCGAGGCCTTCCAGCAAGCCGACGGCACGATCAGCCGGAAGTTCGGCGGCACCGGCCTCGGGCTCTCGATCAGCCGGGAGATCGCACGCCTGCTCGGCGGAGAGATCCACGCCGAGAGCGAGCCCGGACAGGGCAGCACCTTCACGCTCTACCTGCCGCTGAGGTACACCGGCGACCAGGCCGTGACGCTCCGGCCGGCCGGCGAGGTCCCGGAGCAGCGGGCCCTGGCCCCGGTCGCCGTGGCCGAGCTGACGGCACCCGCCCCGGAGAAGCGACGCGACCGAGGTCGTCGAGGACGACGCGGCCCAGCTCAACGGGGAGGACAAGGTCCTGCTCGCGGCGTTGACCCGGCTGAGCCTGCGCCGTTCGGCGGTCGAGCTGGGACGGGCGCGCGGGTTCAAGGTCGTCGTCACCGACAGTGCGCCCGGCGCCGTCGCCGCTGCGAGGCGGCACCGGCCGGCCGGGATCGTGGTCGGCATGGACCTCACCGCCGACGACGGGATCTCGCTGCTCCGCGCCTTCAAGAACGACCCGGAGACCCGGCACGTGCCGACGATCGCGGTGCACTCCGACCGCGCGGCCGACGACGTCCTGGTCGGCAGGCACGCCGGCGCGCTGCGCATCGTCGAGGAGCCGGTGACGCCGGGGAGCCTGGGGGCCTCCCTGGACGACCTCGGCGCCTACATCGACCGCAAGACCCGGTCCCTGCTCGTGGTCTCCAGCGAGGCGGTCGAGGAGACCTCGGCCGTGGTGGCGCTGTTCGGCGCCGTCCCCGACGTCGACCTGTACCTGGTGGGCTCCGTCGAGGACGCGCTACGGACCCTGGACTCACGGCGGTTCGACTGCGTGGTGGTCGACCTGAAGCTCGCCGGAGGCAGCGGCTTCGACCTGATCAAGCGCATGCGCTCCCGCAAGGCCCTGCGCGCGATCCCCGTGGTCGTGAGCGTCGGCGAGGGGCTCAGCGGGCGCGACGAGGCGCGGCTTCGCCAGTACGCCGAGTCCATGGTGGTCAAGTACCCGACGTCCGTGGGACGGCTGATCGACCAGGTCGCGCTGTTCCTGCACCGTTCGGACGTCGAGATCCCGGACCAGCCGAAACCGACCGTCGAGCGTCACCCCGACGGCGCGGGGCCGTTCAAGGGCAGGCGGATCCTCATCGTCGACGACGACGCCCGCAACGTGTTCGCGCTGGCCAGTGCGCTGGAGGGCCACGGCATCGACGTGGTGTACGCCGACAACGGCGAGGCCGGCATCTCGGCCCTCGAGCAGGACCCGGAGATCGACCTCGTCCTCATGGACGTGATGATGCCCGGTATGGACGGCTACACCGCAATGCGTGAGATCCGCAAGATCCCGGCGTTCCGGGAGCTCCCGCTGATCGCCCTGACCGCCAAGGCGATGCCCGGCGACCGCGACAACAGCCTGGCCGCGGGTGCGTCGGACTACGTCACCAAGCCGGTCGACGTCGACGACCTCCTCGGCCGCTTCCGGACGTGGTGGGATTGACCGATCGCGCTCGGATCCTTCTCGTCGACGACCGGCCGGAGAACCTGCTGGCCCTCGAGGCGATCCTCAGCTCCCTCAACCAGATCCTCGTCCGGGCGTCCTCGGGCGAGGAGGCGCTGCGTGCGCTGCTGAAGGACGAGTACGCCCTGATCCTGCTCGACGTCCAGATGCCCGGCATGGACGGCTTCGAGACCGCGGCGCAGATCAAGGCGCGCTCGCGTACCAAGGACATCCCGATCATCTTCCTCACCGCCGTCGACACCGAGGAGCACAACGCCTATCGCGGCTACGCGGCCGGCGGCGCCGACTACATCACCAAGCCCTTCGACCCGTGGGTCCTCCGCGCCAAGGTGCAGGTCTTCGTCGACCTGTGGGTGGCCGGCCAACGGCTCGCGACCCAGGCCAGCTTCCTGCGCCGGCAGCTCGAGGACTCCAGTCGCGCGGTCGACGTACTCGGTGAGCTCCGCGAGCGGCTCACCCTCGTGGAGGAGTCGTTGAACGAGCTCAACGACAAGCTCGCCGAGGACGGCGGGTCGCCGGAGTCCCTGGCCGTGCTCGAACGCCGGGTGGCCGCGATGCGTCAGGCCCTCGACGTACTCGAGGAGGGCTCGCCGATCTCCGGTCACACGCGCCGCGAGTTCGGCTGATCTTCGGTCGGCGGGGCCCCTCGGCGATTTACCAGGGTATGCAGCGAAATTGGCTCCTCCCATGGCGAAATTGCCATGGGAAGAGCCAATTCACCGACATCCCTTGGTAATTGGCGGGGGCTGCCGGGGAGGTCAGGCGGGGAAGCGCTCGCCCTTCTCCGCGAGGTCCACGAGGTACGCCGGAGGCGCGAACCGCTCGCCGTAGGCAGCCGCGAGCTCGCGGGCCCGGGCGACGAAGCCGGACAGGCCGCCCTCGTAGCCCTGCATGTACTGCACGGTGCCGCCGTAGAGGGGCGGGAAGCCGATGCCGAAGATCGAGCCGATGTTCGCGGCGGCCGCGGACTCGATGACGCCCTCGGCGAAGCACTTGGCCGTCTCGAGCGCCATCGCGAAGAGGTAGCGCTCCTGGATGTCCTTCAGCGGGATCTCCACGTCGGCCTTCTTGAAGTGCTCACGCAGGCCGGGCCAGAGGAACTTCTTGCCGCCGTCGGTGGGGTACTCGTAGAAGCCCGCGCCCGCGGCCTTGCCCTTGCGACCGAACTCCTCGACCATCCGGTCGATCGTGGCCGAGCCCGGGGTGGGCACCCACTCCTGGCCCTCGCGCTCCACGGCCGCCTTCGTGGCGGCGCGGATGTGCTGGGTCAGGGTCAGCGAGACCTCGTCGAGCATGCCGAGCGGCGGGGCCGGGAAGCCGGCCATCGTCGCGGCGCGCTCGATGGTCTGCGGGTCGACCCCCTCCTCGAGGATCGCGACGGCCTCGTTGAGCAGGGTGCCGTAGACGCGGCTGGTGTAGAAGCCGCGGCTGTCGTTGACCACGATCGGGGTCTTCTTGATCTGCTGCACGACGTCGACCGCGTGAGCGACCGCCTTGTCGGAGGTCTTGGCGCCCTTGATGATCTCGACGAGCGGCATCTTGTCGACGGGCGAGAAGAAGTGCAGCCCGACGAAGTCCTCGGGACGGTCGACACCCTCGGCGAGCTCGGTGATCGGCAGCGTGCTCGTGTTGGAGCACAGCAGGGCGTCGGAGTTGACCACGTCGAGGATCTCGCCGAACACCTTGTTCTTCAGGCTCGGGTCCTCGAAGACCGCCTCGATCACGAGGTCGCAGCCCTTGAGGTCGGCAGCGTCCGCGGTCGGCGTGATCCGTGCGAGCACCTCGTCGGCCTTCTCGCGGGTCATCTTCCCGCGGTCGACGGCCTTGTCGAGCAGCTTGACCGAGTAGTTCTTGCCCTTCTCGGCGTTCTCGAGGCTGACGTCCTTGAGAACGACCTCGATGCCGGAGCGGGCTGCGGAGTAGGCGATGCCCGCGCCCATCATCCCCGCGCCGAGGACACCGAGCTTCGTGGCGGTGAACCTGTCGACGCCCTCGGGGCGCAGCGAGCCGGAGTTGATCGCCTGCAGGTCGAAGAAGAACGCCTGGATCATGTTCTTCGAGATCGGACCGGTGATCAGGTTCGTGAGGTAGCGCGACTCGATCCGCGACGCCGTGTCGAAGTCGACCTGGGCGCCCTCGACGGCCGCGGACATGATCGCCTTCGGGGCCGGGTAGTCGGCGCCCTTGGCCTGCTTGCGGAGGTTGGCCGGGAAGGCCGGGAGGACCGCGGCGACCTTCGGGTTGGACGGGGCACCGCCGGGCATCTTGTAGCCGGGGCGGTCCCACGGCTGGCCGCGGCCTCGGGGTCGTCCTTGTGCGCCAGGATCCACGCCTTCGCGGCAGGAAGCAGCTCGTCCTGGGTCGCCACGACCTCGTCGACGAGTCCCTTCTCCTTGGCCTGGGCGGGCTTGAGCTTCGTACCGGTGAGCAGGAAGCTCATGAGCGCGTCGTACATGCCGAACATCCGCACCAGGCGCGTCACGCCACCGCCGCCGGGCAGCAGGCCGAGCGAGACCTCGGGCAGGCCGAGCTCGTAGCGGTCGTCGACGGCGACGCGGTGGTGGCAGGCCAGGGTGATCTCGAGCCCGCCGCCGAGTGCGGCGCCGTTGATCGCTGCGACGACCGGCTTGCCGATCAGCTCGAGGCGGCGCAGGTGCGCCTTGATCGACTCGACCATCTCGAAGATCCGCGGTGCGTCCTCGGGACCGGCCTTGACCATGCTCTTGAGGTCGCCGCCGGCGAAGAAGGTCTTCTTCGCGCTCGTGACCACCACACCGGCGATCTCGTCCTTCTCCTGCTCGAGCCGGGCGACGGCCGCGGCCATCGACTCCTTGTACAGCTCGTTCATCGTGTTGGCGCTCTGCGTGGGGTCGTCCAGGGTGAGTACGACGATCCCGTCGCTGTCCCTTTCGTACCGGACGGCGCTCTGCTGGGCGGTCTCAGTCATCTGTCTTGTCCTAGGTGAGGTCTTCGTCGATGGGGGCTTCGCCGGACGTCATGCGCTCCGGTCGCTGTGACGACCGCTCCGTATGACGTCCTGGAGGGTGGTGGGGTCAGAGGCGCTCGACGACGGTGGCGATGCCCATGCCGCCGCCGACGCAGAGCGTGGCGAGTCCGTAGCGCTGGTCGCGACGCTCGAGCTCGTCGATCAGCGTGCCGAGGATCATCGCGCCCGTCGCGCCGAGCGGGTGACCCATGGCGATGGCGCCACCGTTGACGTTGACCTTCTCGGCCGGCAGGTCGAGGTCGCGCATGAAGCGCATGGCCACGGCCGCGAAGGCCTCGTTGATCTCGTAGAGGTCGATGTCCTCAGGGGTCAGTCCGGCCTTGGCCAGCGCCTTGCGGGAGGCCGGCGCGGGACCGGTGAGCATGATCGTCGGGTCCGCACCGGAGACGGCAGTGGCGATGATCCTGGCCCGCGGGGTGAGCCCGAGCTCCTGCACCGACCTGCTCGGAGCCGATCGCCATCAGCGAGGCGCCGTCGACGATGCCCGAGGAGTTGCCGGCGTGGTGGACGTGGTTGATCTGGTCGACCCAGTGGTACTTCTCGAGCGCCACCGCGTCGAAGCCGCCCTGCTCGCCGATGTCGGCGAACGACGGCCTGAGGCCGGCCAGCGACTCGACAGTGGTGCCGGGGCGGATGAACTCGTCCTTCTCGAGGACGGTGACCCCGTTGATGTCCTTGACCGGGACGACCGAGCCGTCGAAGTAGCCGTTGGCCTGCGCCTTGGCTGCCCGGGCCTGCGACTCCGCGGCGAACCCGTCGACGTCCTCGCGCGAGAAGCCCTCGAGGGTGGCGATCAGGTCGGCGCCGATGCCCTGGGGCACGAAGGCGGTCTGGAACGCGGTCGCCGGGTCGGAGGCCCAGGCACCGCCGTCGGAGCCCATCGGCACGCGCGACATCGACTCGACGCCGCCGGCGAGGATCAGGTCCTCGAAGCCGGAGCGGACCCGCGCGGCGGCCTGGTTGACGGCCTCGAGACCGGAGGCGCAGAAGCGGTTGAGCTGGACGCCCGCGACGGTGTCGGGGTAGCCCGGCCTTCAGCGCGGCGGTCTTCGCGATGTCGGAGCCCTGGTCACCGATCGGGCTGACCACGCCGAGCACCACGTCGTCCACGCGCTCGGGGTCGAAGCCGGGGTTGCGCTCCTTCACGGCGTCGAGGAGGCCGACGACCAGGTCGATGGGCTTCACCTCGTGAAGGGAGCCGTTCTTCTTGCCCTTTCCACGCGGCGTGCGGAGGGCGTCGTACACGAAAGCTTGAGGCACGTCAGCCTGGCTCATCTGGGAGTCCCAACTTCTCGGTGACCGGGAGGCCGGCCCTCGAAGACACGGGCCGGTGGAGTTACCCCATCCTGACACTCTTACTGTTAACGTCCAACGGGGACCAGGATGTGATCTGCGTCGCTCCCCGATCCCTGTCCCCCGAGGCCCGGCCCATGGGTCCCGGACCGAGCCCGACCCTGAGGACCGCACCGATGACGAACGGCACCGAGGTCGTCACCGACTTGATGACCCTGGACGAGCTCACCCAGCGCGTGGGGATGAGCGTCCGGAACGTCCGCTTCTACACCACCAAGGGGCTGGTGCCGCCGCCGATCCGACGCGGGCGTTCGGGCTACTACTCAGCCGACCACCTGGTGCGGCTCGAGCTGGTCCGCGAGCTCCAGGCGCACGGCTTCACGCTCTCGGCGATCGAGGGGTACATGGCCCGGATCCCCGAGAACGCCACCCCCGAGACCATCGCCCTGCACCGGACGCTGCTGGCGCCCTGGATGGCGGACATGCCCGAGACCGTCTCGATGAAGGAGCTGGTACGACGGGCCGGGCGAGAGCTGAGCGACGACGAGCTCGCCACCCTGAACACGCTCGGCATCGTGTACCCGACCAAGCAGGGGAAGTTCGAGGTCGCGGGCGCGCACCTCTCCGTCGGCGTGGCCCTGCTCGACCTCGGCATGCCCTCGGAGCTCGCGATCGCCGCGCAGGAGATCTTCACCGCCCACGGCAGGGCGATCGCCGACGAGCTGAGCGCGCTGTTCAAGCTGCAGGTCTGGCCGACGTACCAGGAGCGTGGGGTCACCCCCGAACAGCTCGCCGGCATGGTGGAGAAGTTCAAGCCGGTGTCGATCGCCGCCCTCGTCACCGCCTACGAGAGCGCGATGGACGAGTCGAAGCGCGAGACCGTCGCCCGTCGTACCCGCTGAGCCGGCTCGGCGGCAATTATCGTCCACGTGCGAAGTCCTGACGTGCCGAGCGTCGATTTCGCCGTCAGGATCGTGCACGTGCACGATCCTGGTCACGGTTCTCGCCCAGCGACGAGCTCAGGCCTGGACGACGGCGCCGGACTCGATGAGGGCGTCGACGTCGCCGATCCCCCACGCCTCGAGCGCGGCGCGGCTCTGGCCGCCCGGCACGCTCGGCCCGGTGGTGAGCGAGGGCGCCGTGCGGGAGAAGCGGGGCGCGGGTGCGGGCTGGAGGAGCCCGTCGCGGGTCACGTACGTCTCGCGCGCCTTCAGGTGCGGGTGCTCGGCCGCCTCGCTCAGCGGCAGGATCGGGGTGCAGCAGGCGTCGGTCCCGTCGAACACCTCCGCCCACTCGGACTGGGTGCGCTCACGGAACCGGGCCGCGATCGCCGCGCGCAGCTCGTCGTGGCGGGCGAAGTCGTACCGGTCGGGCAGCTCGCCGGCGAGCCCCAGGCCCTTGACCAGCTCGTCGTAGAACTTCGGCTCGAGGGAGCCGACCGCCATGTGCCGCCCGTCGGCGGTCTCGTAGACGTCGTAGAACGGCATGCCGCCGTCGAGCAGGTTGACCGCGCGCTCCTCGCGCCAGCCGCCGCCGGCGATCATGCTCGCGAGCATCGCGTTGAGGTGGGCGGAGCCGTCGACGATCGCGGCGTCCACGACCTGGCCCTCGCCACTGACACGGGACTCGAGCAGCGCGGCGAGCACGCCGATGACGAGGTACGTCGAGCCGCCGCCGAAGTCGCCGAGCAGGTTCGAGGGGAACATCGGCCGCTCCGCGCTCTGGCCCAGGCCGTGGAGGGAGCCGGAGATCCCGATGTAGTTCATGTCGTGGCCGGCGGTGTGCGCGAGCGGTCCGTGCTGTCCCCATCCGGTCATCCGGCCGTAGACCAGCTTCGGGTTGCGCGCGAGGCACTCGTCCGGGCCGAGCCCGAGCCGCTCCGCCGCGCCGGGGCGCATGCCTTCGAGGAAGACGTCCGCCCTCTCCACGAGGTCGAGCACGGTCGCGACCGCGGAGGGGTCCTTGAGGTCCATCGCGATGCTCGGGCGGCCGCGGGTGAGCAGGTCGGTGTGCCGCGCACCCGCGCTCGCTGCGCCGCCGGGCTTCTCGACACGCACCACGTCGGCCCCCAGGTCGGCGAGCATCATCGCCGCGTGCGGTCCGGGACCGATGCCGGCGAGCTCCACGACCTTGATGCCCTTGAGCGGGCCGGTTCCCTGTCCGAGTGCGTGCGCGTCAGTCATGCCGCGATTCTGACAGCAAGACTGTCAAGATTGCGAGGGCCTGCCCGTCACGAGGGACACGAGTGCGACGACGATGGCGATCGCGCTTCCGACGATCCCCAGGCCGAGGAAGATCCGGAACACCAGGGACCAGTCGAAGGTGGCGTCCCCGAAGTCGAACGGGAACACCTGCCAGATCTGGACCATGGCGGCCAGACCGACGGACAGCGTGACCACGTCGCCGAGGGCCTTCACCCAGGTCGTGTCCTTGAACAGGTACACGACGTTGGCGACGATGCTCACGACGAGCGTGGTGTTGACCAGACCCAGCACCTGTGTGAAGTCGTTCGACAGGAACGGCAGCGCGTCCCACGCCGGCCACACGTTCACACCGAACAGGAGCGCGGCGTTGATCAGGACGGCGAAGACGTAGCCGGTCCGCCTGGCTGCGACCGACGGCCGCCTGGTTGTCTTGACAGTTGCGGTGGAGGCCATCGCAACCTCCCTCCAGAGGGCTACTCACCCACCACGCTAGGTCCCGCCACGCCAGGAGGAGCAGGGGCGAAGGTCACGACCCGACGACCCGCACGTCCGCCTCGCCCTTCGAAGATGTCCGTCCGGCCTGCCCAGCTCGAAGGGCTACGGTGCATTCATGAGCCGACGAGTGCCGTTCACGGGTGGTGAGAAGGAGAGTCTTCACGTCAGTCTCGACCGACACCGTGACGTGGTGCTGTGGAAGCTCGAGGGTCTCGACGACGAGCAGGTACGCCGGCAGATGACCCCGTCCGGGACGAGCCTCCTGGGCCTGGTCAAGCATCTGGCCGCCGTCGAGTACGGCTGGTTCTGCGAGACGTTCGGACGCGAGACCGAGATGCTGCCCTTCGACGTGGACGACCCGGACGCCGACCTCCGGCCTGGCCCGCACGAGACCACCGAGGACATCGTGGCCTTCTACCGGCGGGCACGCGCCGCCGCCGACCACGTGATCGAGGACATGGCCCTCGACGACGTCGGGAGGGCCTGGTTCGGCGACAACGTGTCCCTGCGCTGGGTGCTGATCCACATGA
Source organism: uncultured Actinomycetota bacterium (assembly GCA_963739785.1). Lineage (GTDB taxonomy): Bacteria > Actinomycetota > Actinomycetes > Propionibacteriales > Nocardioidaceae > Nocardioides_C. The sequence continues at coordinate 212,414 of CAVUBO010000012.1, forward strand.
TCGAGGAGACCGCCCGCCACGCCGGCCACATGGACATCGTCCGCGAGCTCATCGACGGGGCGACCGGGGACCACCCGGGCGATTGAGCCGGGCACGAGCCGACCCTAGTGGTGGTACTCGTGCACCACCGCGTGACCCTTGCCGCGCGAGATCATCCACTTGTTCACCGGGAGGGTGACCACGAAGGCCACGACGAGGGAGAACGCCAGCGCCGCCCAGAAGATCCAGTTCGCCAGGCCCGCGTCCATCGCGCCGGGGACGTAGACCATCACGCTGTTGTCGACGATCTCCATGACGAGGATCGACACGGTGTCGGCGGCGAGCGCGACCTTGATCGCGGCGGCGAAGGGGAGGCCTGCCCGCAGCACGGAGGTGACCGTGAGCAGGTACCCGAAGAAGAACGCGAGGACGACGGCGAGGGCAACGGTCGACCAGGTGCCCCAGCCCCACCAGGTCCCGAGGACCATGCCGAGGACCTCACCGATGGCACAGCCGGTCAGACAGTGCAGGGTCGCGCTGACGGCGGTGCGCCAGGAGGAGGCGCCACCCGCGTGGGCCCCTCGTGACTCGTGACCGCCGGCGTTCCGTGCTCCGCGGTGTGCATCTCGTGGCTGTCTTCCATGGCCCCTTTATACCCCTAGGGGGTATGGTCGTCAAGACGCTCCTCAGGCCGGGAGGACCCGCCTCAGGAACTGCCGGGTCCGCTCGTGCGAGGGGTGGGTGAAGATCTCCTCCGGAGGGCCCTGCTCGAGGATCGAGCCGTCGTCGAGGAAGCAGACCTTCGTGGCGACGTCGCGGGCGAAGGCCATCTCGTGCGTTGCGAGCACCAGGGTCGTGCCGGCCGCCGCCATGTCGCGGATGATGTCGAGCACCTCGCCGACCAGCTCCGGGTCGAGCGCCGAGGTGACCTCGTCGAGCAGCACGAGGGCCGGGTTCGTCGCCAGGGCGCGCACGATCGCCGCCCGCTGCTGCTGGCCGCCGGAGAGCTGGTCCGGGTGGGAGGACGCCTTGTCGGCCAGCCCGAACCGCTCGAGCAGCTCCCGGGCGCGCGCCTCCGCCTCGCCGCGGGCGACGCCGTGCGCCCGCCGCGGCGCGAGGGTGATGTTGTCCAGGACGGTCATGTGAGGGAAGAGGTTGTAGGCCTGGAACACCATGCCCATCCGCCGTCGTACCGCCCGGGCGTCCACGTGCGGGTCGGTGACCTCCCGCCCCTCGAACCAGATCGTCCCGTCGTCGACGGGCTCGAGCAGGTTCACGCAGCGCAGCAGCGTCGACTTGCCGCTGCCCGACGAGCCGATCAGGCACACGACGTCGTGCGGCTCGACGAGGAGGTCCACGTCGCGCAGGACCACCTTGTCGCCGTACGACTTGCGCAGTCCCTCGACCCGCAGCAGCTCGCTCGCCCGGCCACTCTCCCGGCCGCTCTCCCGGCCGCTCCCCGCTCACCGCACCGCTCCCCTCTCCCGACGGGCAACGCGCCGCCCCAGCCAGTCGGTGAACCTGGCCATCGGGATGGTGAGCGCGACGAAGAATGCCGCGGCGACGAGGTACGGCGTGTAGTTGAAGTTGTAGTTGGCGTAGTCGCGGGCGCTGAACAGGGCGTCGAACAGCGCGACAGAGGCGACGAGCGCGGTGTCCTTCTGCAGCGACACGAAGTCGTTCAGGAGCGGGGGCACGACGCGCCGCACCGCCTGGGGCAGCACGACGTACCGCATCGTCTTCGCGTGGGACAGCCCGAGCGACTCGGCACTCGCGAGCTGGGACGGGTGGACGGACTCGATGCCGGCGCGGAACACCTCGGCGACGTAGGCGCCGTAGGACAGGACGAGCGCGACGAGCGCCAGCCAGAAGAGGTCGTTGGTGACGCCCTGGAGCCGCAGGGCCGGGACGCCGAAGCAGACCAGGAAGACGACCAGCAGCGTGGGCAGGCCCCGGAACAGGTCGGTGTAGAAGACCGCGAGCGCCCGGACCGGGAAGAGCGCCGGTGCGGTCGTGCTCCGCACCACGGCGACCAGGACCCCGACCACCAGGATCAGCGGCTCCGCGAGCAGGAAGAGCTTGACGTTGAGCCAGAACCCCTTGGCGATCGCGGGGAAGGACGCCGTGGCGTGGTCCCACGAGAAGAAGGTCTCCTTGACGGTGTCCCAGCCGGGCGAGGCCAGGACGACGACCACGGCCACGGCGAGCAGGAGGGCGGTCGCGGCACCCGCGATCGCCGACGACCGCAGCGACATCCGCCGACGGACCGCCTCGCGCTCGAGCTGCCGCCGACTGGGTGACCAGTCGTCCACCGGCCGGTCAGTCGAGGACCGGGACGTCGACCACGTCCGAGAGCCACTGCTTCTCGATGGCGTCGAGCTCGCCGCCCTCCTTCAACGCAGCCAGCGCCTCGTTGACGCAGGGCACGAGCTCGCTCCCCTTCTCGAAGAGCAGACCGAACTGCTCGGTCTCGCCCTCGGCGGGCTGGAACTGGCCGACGATCTCGGCGTTCGGGATCTCGACAGCGGTGATGTAGAAGGCCGTCGGCAGGTCCGCGACGATGGCGTCGACCTGGTCGTTGGCGAGCGCCTGCTTCGCCGCGTTGGTGTCCTCGAACACCAGGGGCTGCTCGGTCGGCTGGATGACGTCGCGCACGGCGGTGAGCGAGGTGGTGCCGGTCTGCGCCCCGAGCCGGATGTCCTTCAGGTCGTCGACGGAGGTCGCCTCGGCGGCGTCGGAGCCCTTCGGCGCGATCACGGCCTGGGCGGCGGAGTAGTACCCGTCGGAGAAGTCGACGGCCTTCTCGCGCGCGGGGGTGATCGAGATCTGGTTGATGTCGAAGTCGAACTTCTTCGCACCCGGCGCGTACGAGGTGTTGAAGGGCACCTTGACCCACGTCACCTGGTCGCTGTCGAAGCCGAGCTGCTCGGCCACGGCGTAGGCGACGGCGGACTCGTAGCCCTTGCCGTTGCTCGGGTCGTTGTCGACGAACCACGGCTCGTACGCCGGCGAGTCCGTGCCGATCGTCAGCTGCCCCTCGGTTCTCGAGCGCGAGCGTGTCCGGCGCGCAGGTTCCCGGGGACTCGCTCGGAGCGGCCGACCCGTTCTCCGCCTCCTCCTGCGGAGCGCAGGCCGCGGCGGCCAGGAGCAGAGGTACGGCGAGCAGGGTGACCCGGTTTCGGCGCATGGCCTGATGCTATTCCGCCACGCAGGGCGCCCGAGCGACTTTCGGCGCTGTGGGCAAGGCCACGTCTGCAACTAGTTGCATAGGTGCGTCGGGAGCAGCCATCCTCGACGTCATGGCCCTCGAGCACGCGATCCTCGTGTCCCTGCGCGAACGCCCCGCGTCCGGGCTCGACCTGGCCCGCCGGTTCGACCGCTCGATCGGGTTCTTCTGGAGTGCCACGCACCAGCAGATCTACCGGGTGCTCGGTCGCATGGAGGGCGACGGCTGGGTTCGATCCGCCGCCGTCGAGCAGCACGGCCGGCCCGACAAGAAGGTCTACGAGGTCACGAGCAGCGGGGCGTGCCGAGCTCGCCGCCTGGCTCTCCTCGCCGATGCCGGCCGAGAAGTTCCGCAGCGAGCTCGCGGTGCGGCTGCGCGGGGCGTCGTACGGCGAACGGGCCGCCGTGCTCGACACGGTCCGGGAACAGCTCGCCGACCACGCGACCCGTCTCGACCACTACGAGAGCCTCTGCGCCCGCGACTTCCCCGACCCGACCGCCCTCTCCGAGCGGGAGCTCGACGTCTACCTGGTGCTGCGAGGCGGCATCCGCCTCGAGCGGTTCTGGGTCGACTGGCTCACCGAGTACCTCCAGGCGCACGAGCGCGCCCTCGCCACCAGCCCCGACCGCCGTACCCCCGAAGGACAGGACCGATGACCACCTACCCCCACCTCCTCGAGCCGATCACCCTCGGCGGCACGACCCTGCGCAACCGCGTGGTGATGGGCTCCATGCACACCGGCCTCGAGGACCGCGCGAAGCACCTGCCCGAGCTCGCGGCGTACGTCGCCGAGCGAGCGCGGGGCGGGGTGGGCCTGATCGTCACCGGCGGGTACGCGCCGGACGTGCGCGGCTGGCTGCTCCCCTTCGGCTCGATGATGACCCGCGGCCGGCAGGCCGACCGGCACCGCGTGGTCACCGACGCCGTCCACGCCGAGGGCGGCGCGATCGCGCTCCAGATCCTGCACGCCGGCCGCTACGGCTACACCCCTCTGAGCGTCTCCGCGTCGAGCCGCAAGTCGCCGATCACACCGTTCAAGCCCAGTGCCCTGAGCACCCGCGGCGTCGAGCGGACCGTCGACCACTTCGTCCGCGCGGCCACCCTGGCTCGCCGTGCCGGGTACGACGGCGTCGAGGTGATGGGCTCCGAGGGCTACCTGATCAACCAGTTCCTCGCCGCGCGGACGAACGATCGCAACGACGCCTGGGGAGGTACGGCGGAGAAGCGGATGCGCTTCCCCGTGGAGGTCGTGCGCCGGATCCGCGAGACGCTCGGCGACGACTTCCTGGTGATGTACCGGATCTCGCTGCTCGACCTCGTCGAGAACGGCCAGACCTGGGACGAGGTGGTCGCGCTGGCGAAGGCGCTCGAGGAGGCCGGCGCCTCGGTCCTCAACACCGGCATCGGCTGGCACGAGGCACGCGTGCCGACCATCCTCACCCAGGTCCCGCGCGCGGCCTGGGCCTGGACGACCGCCCGCCTCAAGCCGGAGGTCGGGATCCCGGTCTGCGCCTCGAACCGCATCAACACGCCCGAGGTCGCCGAGCAGATCCTCGCCGACGGCCACGCCGACCTCGTCTCGATGGCGCGGCCGCTGCTCGCCGACCCGGACTTCGTGGCGAAGGCCGCAGCCGGGCGGGCCGACGAGATCAACACCTGCATCGCCTGCAACCAGGCCTGCCTCGACCACGCCTTCGAGAACAAGCCCGCCACCTGCCTCGTGAACCCCCGGGCGGCCCGCGAGACGAAGCTCGTGCTCCTCCCGGTGCCGAAGCCGCGGGCGAAGCGGGTCGCTGTCGTCGGCGCGGGTCCCGCAGGTCTCGCCAGCGCGGTCTCGGCGGCCGAGCGCGGCCACGAGGTGACGCTGTTCGAGGCCTCGCCCCAGGTCGGCGGCCAGTTCCGTCTCGCGATGGCCATCCCCGGCAAGGAGGAGTTCGCCGAGACGCTGCGCTACTACTCCCGCCGCATGGAGGTGCTCGGCGTCGACGTACGCCTCTCCACGCGCGCGTCGGTCGAGGACCTTCGCGGCTTCGACGAGGTCGTGGTCGCCACCGGCGTGGAACCCCGGGTGCCCGGCATCGACGGCGTCGACCCGTCGAGCCCGACAGGGCGGCACCCGAAGGTGGCGTCCTACGCCGAGGTGCTCGACGGGTCCGTCGTCCCCGGCCGGCGGGTCGCGGTGATGGGTGCCGGTGGCATCGGCGTCGACGTGAGCCACTTCCTCACCCACGACCTCGACGAGGATCTGGAGGCCTGGCTGGCGCACTGGGGTGTCGCCGACCCGTCCCTCCACGCCGGTGGCCTCGGCGAGAAGAAGCCGCGCACGCCCGCGCGGGAGGTGTACCTGCTGCAGCGCAAGGCGTCCACGATCGGCAAGGGGCTCGGCAAGACCTCGGGCTGGGCGCACCGGGCGGTGCTGAAGGACTCCGGCGTGCAGATGCTTCCGGGCGTCACCTACGAGCGGGTCGACGACGCGGGGCTGCACATCCGCGTGGGCGCGACGGACGAGTCCGCCGGGGAGCAGCGGGTCCTCGACGTCGACCACGTCGTGGTGTGCACCGGTCAGGAGTCGCAGCGGAGCCTGTACGACGAGCTCCTCGCTGCCGGGGTCCGGGCGCACCTGGTCGGCGGCGCCGATCTCGCAGCGGAGCTCGACGCCAAGCGCGCCATCCGGCAGGGCACGGAGGTCGCGGCCGCCCTGTGACCTGAGGCCGACACCCCGGCAGAGTCGTGGGGTCCATGCACCCCGAGGCGCCCGGACCCCACGACCGGAGGTGGTCAGGTCGCCACGGGCGGTGACCGTTGCCGACGGCGCGGGCGCGGGCACCACTGCGAACGGGCGGCGCCGCCGTGTCGTGATGCCCGACGCCCCGGAGTCCCGTGACGCCTGGGCCCGGCAGCCGGCTGGACCTTTCCGCCGCGTGGGGGCTCGGTCCAGCTGGTCGACACGATCTCGTCGAAGGTCTCGTCGAGCCACGCCTGGTCGTCACAGAGCAGGTCGACGAGCTCGTCGTCGAGGCCACGCTCGGCACCCCCGGCGAGCTCGTCGGGCAGGGTGGCCGGGACCGACAGCAGGACGGTCCCGGCCGCCATGGGAAGGAAGGGACTCACGGACCTCACTCCCGGAGCGGGATCAGGCCTTGATCTCCCTGCGGTCCTCGCCACCTCGGCGAACCTCGATCTTGCGAGGCTTCGCCTTCTCGGCGACGGGGATGCGCAGGCTCAGGACGCCTGCTTCGTACTCAGCGTGGATGTTCTCGGTGTCGAGGGTGTCGCCCAGGAAGAGCTGCCTGGAGAAGACGCCCAGAGGCCGCTCGGAGACCTGCATCTCCACGTCGCCCTCGTGGACGGTCGGACGGCGCTCTGCCTTGACGGTGAGCACGTTGCGCTCGACGTCGACCTCGATGGCGTCGGGTGAGACGCCCGGCAGGTCGAACATGACCACGAACTCGTCGCCTGCGCGGTACGCGTCGATCGGCATCGCGCTCGGTCGTGACCACGTGCCCGGGGTGCTGCCGCTCACCAGCGTCTGGGCCAGCCGGTCGAGCTCACGGAACGGGTCGGTGCGCATCAACATCTCTCTCCACCTCCTGGTTCGTCACTGGAGTCAATGCACACTCATCTTCTAGCATGTCGTCGTTCCGTTGACAAGTACCTGCGTCAATGTGACGATGACGGGCGTGAAGAGCACCGAGGCGCACGAGGCGCTCGACCGGGTCCTCGAGGCCGTCCGCCGTACACCGGAGGCCGCGGGCGACGAGACGGCAGCAGCCACGGCCACTCTGGAGGCGCTCGCCGCCCTCCACGACCTCCGCGAGCAGCTGCTGGCCTGGGAGCCGGCGCTGATCGAGACCGCCCGGGAGACCGGCGTCTCGTGGGCTCGGCTGGCCCCCGTCCTGGGCGTCACGAGCAGGCAGGCCGCCGAACGCCGTTACCTACGGCTCCGCCCGGGTCAGGACGACCGACTGACCCGCGAGCAGCGGGTCCGGGCCACGCGCGACGAACGGGCGGGTGAGCGCGCCGTGGCCGCCTGGGCCAGGCAGAACGCGTCGGAGCTACGCCAGATCGCCGGGCAGGCGAGTGCCGCGACCGGACTCAGCAGCGCCGGGCTCCGGCAGGCGAGGACGCTGGCCGGCTCGCTCACCGGCGACGACCCGAGCTCCCTCATCGAACCGCTCGCCGACATGCACGAGCACCTCGTCGAGGACCATTCGCGGCTCGCCGCGCAGGTGGACGCCGTCGGCCAGAAGGTGCAGCGGGTACGCCGGAACACCCAGCGTCTCAGGGAGGCGGGCGGTCAGTCGTGAGTCAGCGCGCCCAGGTCCTCGTGGGCACGATGTGACTCGGGCTCGATCTGGAACGTCGCGTGGTCGACCTCGAAGTGCTCGGCGACGCAGGCGCTGAACTCGTCGAGCAGCGAGCCGACCCCCCGCTTCGCGAGGCACTCGTCGCTCACCGTCACGTGCACCGAGAGCACGGGCAGGCCGCTGGTGATCGTCCAGGCGTGGAGGTCGTGCACGTCCACCACCCCCGGGACGGCAGTCAGGTGCGAGCGCACCTCCTCGATGTCCACGTGGCGAGGACTGGCCTCCAGGAGCACGTCGACCGCCTCCCTGAGCAGGGTGAACGACCGAGGCAGGATCATCGCCGCGATCAGCAGCGACGCGATCGGGTCCGCGCGCTCGAAGTCCGTGGCGAGCACGACCAGCGCGGCCACCACCACGGCGACGGAGCCGAGCAGGTCGCTGAGCACCTCGAGGTAGGCACCGCGCATGTTCAGCGACGACTCCCTGCGCCTGGCCAGAAGGCCGAGCGACACGGCGTTGGCGAGCAGGCCCACGGCACCGAAGGCGACCATCAGGTCGGCCTCGATCGGCACCGGGTCGATCAGCCTCCGGATGCCGGACCAGAACAGGTAGGTGCACACCACGAGCAGCACCACGGCGTTGACCAGGGCGGCCAGGATCTCCGCGCGGTGGAAGCCGAAGGTCCGCCGGTCGGTCGCCGGGAGAGTCGCCACGTAGGACGCGGAGAGTGCCAGGGCCACGGCGGCCGCGTCGGTGACCATGTGACCTGCGTCGGCGAGGAGTGCGAGGGAGCCGCTCAGCAGGGCGCCGACGACCTCGATCGCCATCACCGAGACGGTGACGAGCAGGACCAGCCTGAGCCGCGACCGGTCGGCGGAGCGCCCCGCGGCGTGGCCGTGCGCGTGGCTGCCTCGACCCCCGTGGTCGCCCCCGTGCCCGTGCCCGATCCCCATGGAGCATCACCTTACTGAGCGTGTCCCCGGATCGCCTCCGAGTCGCCGGAGCGTGAGAGCGCGCGTCGGCCACTTCCTCGAGGCGCTACGTTGATCCGCGTGACAGGACACTCGCTGCTGGTGGTGCCGCTGCCGGGACTCGTGTCCGTCGCACCCCCTCTCGGCCGGGGCACGACAGTCCCGCACGTCCCGCTGGTCGAGCCGTTCGCAGACCTCGCGCACCTCGACGAAGGCGTGCTCGCCGAGCTGCGCGCCTACTTCGCAGACGTCGTGCCGTTCCGGGTCCGGTTCTCCGACGTCACCGAGTTCCCCGGAGGCTCGGCGTACCTCACCCCCGAGCCGGCCGCTCCGTTCCGACACCTGACGCAGGGGCTCCTCCGGCTCTTCCCCGAGCTCCCCCGCCGGCGCAGCACCTTCGACGTGGTGCCGCACCTCGACGTCGAGCGCGCTCCCGGCGAGGGCCTCGAGCAGCTGCAGTCAGAGCTCGAGCCCTGGCTCCCGGTGGAGACCCTCGCGCGTGAGGCGGCGCTCTGGGCGCGCGAGGACGGCGGCATCCGGGCGCTGGCGTCGTTCCGGTTCGGCACCAGCGCCGCCTGAGCGGCCCCGTCGCAAGTAACGATTCGACCCGAAATGTCCATGTTTCTGTTGTGACGGACCGGCACTTGTGGTGCCGCTGCGCTAGCAGATGAATTTGGGAAAAGCGTGAACAACACGCCGAAGGCCGCCCTAATGTCCCTCGGGACGGCCCGGAACATCACTTTCCGTACCGGGGTGACCGGCTCGTCGGCTTGGTCCCATCAGAGGTCGCGAACGAAGCGACGAGCTCACCGTCTGGAACTCATCTCATGTCTCACCCGGTCCAGCGCACCCTGCGCAAGCTGGCCGCCGGCGTGGTCCTCGCGATCATGCTGGCCGGCGTCAACGCCGCGAGCCCTGTCGGGGCGATGCCGATCGAGGGCTACCCGACCTACCAGCCCCAGAGCAAGTGCAGCCCCCGCGCCAAGCCGGGCACGGTCATGCTCGAGGCCTACCTGCTCGCGAAGTACGACGGGTCCGGCTCGTCAGGCATCTCGCGCTCCTGCACGGCCTCCGGGGTCTCGGAGCACAAGGAGGGCCGGGCGTTCGACTGGCGGCTCAGCGCGACCTCCAAGCGCGACCGCGGCTACGCCCGCGACTTCCTGGACCGGATCCTCGCCACCGACAAGGCCGGGAACAAGAGGGCCCTGGCTCGCCGGATGGGCGTCATGTACGTGATCTGGAACGACCACATCTGGTCGGCCTCCAAGGGCTACCGCAAGCGCGACTACCTCCACGCGGGCTGCAAGAAGCTCAGCAAGTGCTCGACGACGCTGCGCCACCGCGACCACATGCACATCTCCCTGACCTGGGCAGGGGCCCGCGCCAAGACGAGCTGGTACATCCAGCGGGGCGCACCGAAGCCCGAGGCCAAGCCGGCCCCGGCCCCGAAGCCGGCCCCCGCTCCGAAGCCGGCCCCCGCTCCGAAGCCGAAGCCCAAGCCTGCTCCGGACCGGGACAAGGTCACCAAGCAGCGGTTGCCGAAGCTTCCCGACGGCGTGCTGGACCTGCGCCGCACCCCCTACAAGACGATCCGCGTCCCCGCCACCGGCGAGACGCTCGAGACGAAGTTCAAGCTGCAGAAGGGCGTCACGTACTCCCTCACCGCCGCGGGCCTCTACAGCTACGGCAGCCCGCACCAGGTCGGGGACGCGGTGTGCACGTGGTCCGCGAAGGAGGACGCCTGGGTCACGAGCCCGTCGCGGCGCACCAAGCGTCGGTTCGGCCGCCTCGCGCTCGCCGTCAACGGCAAGCTGCCCTTCGACGACACCTGTCGCGGGTCGCACACCTACCGGGCCGAGATCACGCCCACGAGTGACCGGGTGCTGAAGCTGGCGGTCCTGGGCCGCCATCCCGAGGCGACCGGCCGGCTGACCCTCGTGATCGGCCGCAAGAGGGCCCGGGTCGGCTCCGCGCTCCCGACGTACCCCTCCCTGGCGCCGGCGCCCGCTCCGGTCACCACCGCGCCCAAGGGCTTCGGGCTGATCGCGGAGACCGTCACCGTGCCGGCCTCCGGCTCCGGCCGCGCCTACACGGTGGGCAGCCTCGACCCGAAGGCGACCTACCGCCTCACGGTCGCCGGCGTGGTGGGCATGGGCGGCCACGTGCGCTCTGACGGCCAGTGCGTCTCGGTGCGCGGCGCGTGGTACCGCAGCGCCTCCATCGACCCGCGCGTGCCCGACCAGGACCACGGCAACCTCTACGTGAACGGCGTGCCGTTCAGCGGCCGCGCCGCCTCCGGCTCCGGCTGCAGCTCCCGCAGCCACAGCGCGGACTACCGCCCCGACACGAGCGGCAGGCTGCGCCTCGACCTGTGGGACCCGCTCGACCGCGGCGACAACTCGGGAGAGCTGCGTGTGAAGGTGCAGCGGGTCACCGCGATCCCGACCCCGACCGCCGCCCCGAGCGAGAACGTCCGTCCCAAGCGCGTCGAGTGGCAGCAGGCGCGTGACTGGTTCGAGGTCGACCCGGCCAAGCGCGGCGGCAAGGTGTCCACGATGCGCCTGCGCAAGGGAGAGCGTGTCCAGGTCGTCGTGCGCGGCCGGTTCAGCACCACCGGCTACACCGCCGACGCGTCGTGCGTGAAGACCACGTCGGGATGGTCGAAGGCCGTTCCCGACGTGGTGGACCAGGACCCGCTCAACGTGTGGGTGGACGGTCAGCCGGTCACCTGGCGGGCGCTGGGCCCGACCGGCGGCTGCTCCTCGGAGTACCGCTACGCGACCTCGTTCACCCCGACCAAGCGCGGGCCGCTCCGGGTGAGCGTCTTCGACCTCGACTACCGGGACAACAAGGGGAAGCTCGAGGTCACGCTGCTGCGCGACCTGACCCCCTGACCGGTCCCCGGCGACGGCGCCGGACGAGTGCTCCTTGCTCTCAGGCGAGCGCGGCCATCAACGGCGGCAGGATGAACAGCATGCCGAGTGACCACGTGACGTGGGTCAGCATCGGTGCCAGCACGCCGCCGCTCACCCTGCGCTGGAGCCCGACGAGCACCCCGAGCACGGTGGCCGCGAAGACCAGCATCACGTTGCCGGTGGCCACCGTGACCAGGGCGTACACGACCGTCGAGACCAGGACCGGGTGCCACGCGCCGACGGCGGCGTACAGCGCACCGCGGAAGAACAGCTCCTCGGTGATCCCGTTCACGAGCGTGATGACCGCGATCACCGGGAGGGACCCGTAGCGGGCGTGGTCGAGCACGTCGTCCACGCTCGAGCGCAGCAGCGGGACCTGCGCGACGATGAGCGCCCCGACGGTGAACACGGCGACCGCGGCGAGACCGATCAGCGACCGGCTGGAGGACGGGCCGCCTCAGGCCGGCGCCGACGCGGATCCGGCCCAGGTGCAGGGGCCCGGAGAGAACCGAGCCCGCGGCCCAGGTGGCGGCGAGTGCGAAGGTGAACGCGTAGAAGGCCGGGTCGCCAGGCGTCGTCGCCAGTGAGAAGCCGAGCAGGGTGGCGCCCACCGCGAGTGTCACCGCCACGACGATCCGGCGCCGGCGGAACATGTGGTCGGGCTGGCGGTGGTCGCGCTCCACCGGCGAGACCAGTGTGGAGTCGACGAAGCGGCCGAGCCAGTCCGCCGGACGTCCCAGCCTCACAGGGCTCCCTTGGCACGGAGCCGGTCGGCCAGGGCCTCACGCACCATGTCGTCGTACGCCATGGTCTCGAAGGGCACGACCTCGCGGATCGAGTCGTCCTTGACCACCACCTCGGTGTCCATCGACTCGATGAGCGTGCGACCGGTCCTCGCGTCGACGTCGGTCACCAGCGACAGCCACCGTGAGGAGAGCTGCGGGGTGAGGACGGGTACGACGACGATGGGGACGTCGCGGCCGTTCTGGATCTTCGAGGCCCGCCGCAGCATGTCGCGGTAGGTCAGCACCTCCGAGCCGCCGATCTCGAAGACGCGGCCCATCGCCTCCTCGTTGTCGAGGACGCCGACGAGGTAGCGGACCACGTCTCGCAGCGAGATCGGCTGGGTCTTGGTGCCCACCCACTGCGGCGCCACCATGGCGGGGAGGTTCTTCACGAGCTGCCGGGTGATCTCCCACGAGATGCCGCCGTGGCCGACCACGATCGCGGCGCGGAGCACCGTCACCGGGACTCCGCCCTCGCCGAGCAGGGACTCGACCTGGCGCCGCGACCGCAGGTGTGGCGAGAGCTCGCTCCCGTCCACCCCCAGCCCGCCGAGGTAGACGATCTGGCGGACTCCCGCAGCCGCGGCGGCCTTGCCGAACGCGGTCGCGGCCTCGGCGTCCTTCCGCTCGAAGTCCTTGTCGTCGAGTGAGTGGACGAGGTAGTAGGCCACGTCCACGCCCCGCATCGCCCTCTTGATCGTCCGAGGGTCGAAGACGTCTCCCCCGACGGGGTCGCCGACACCCTCGTACTCGTCGGGCTTGCGGGTCATCGCACGGACGTCGTGGCCCTCCTCGACGAGCGCGCGGGCAAGGTGCGACCCGACGAAGCCGGTCGCTCCGGTGACGAGCACGGTCAGGGCCATGGCTACCTCACTAGGTGTCGCAGCGGGCCCGGGTGCGGCCCGATGTCGTTCGGGACCAGAGTGCCCGAGCCGGACAACCTCAAGCGCAGGGCTCCAGGCTCCGGTGCTCGACCTCCGACCCCTCGGCCACACGCGAACCACTCCGGGTCCTCCGGTGCAGCGCGGCGGAGGCGAGCAGCACGACCAGGCCCGCTGCCGACAGGGCGGCACCCACCCAGCTCGGCGCCGTGTATCCCCAGCCCGCCGCGATCACCAGGCCGCCGAGCCAGGCGCCGAGCGCGTTGGCGGCGTTGAGTGAGGCGTGGTTCATCGCGGCGCCCAGGGTCTGGGCGTCCCCGGCGACCTGCATGAGCCGCAGCTGGAGGTTCACCACCAGGACGGAGCCGACCACGGCCACGAGGAACACCGTGAGCGCACCCGGGACGGGGTGGTAGGCGGTGACGGTGAACAGCGCCAACGCCACGCCCATGGCGACCGAGCTGCCGAGCAGGGCGCGGAAGATCGACCAGTCCGCGAGGCGACCACCCACCACGGTGCCGAGCACCCCGCCGACGCCGAAGGCGAGCAGGTAGAGCGGGACCGCCGACTTGGACAGCCCGGCGACGTCGGTGACGGTCGGAGCGATGTAGCTGTACATCGCGAACATGCCACCGAAGCCGATCGCGCCCACCAGCAGCGTCAGCCACACCTGCGCGCTGCCGAACGCGCGGAGCTCGCGCCGTCCCGTCGCGCCCGGGTCCGCGGGAGTGGCGGGGACGAACGACGCGACCAGCGCCACGGTGAGGACGCCGAGCGCCGCCACCGTCCAGTACGCCGACCGCCAGCCGAGGTGCTGGCCCATCCAGGTCGCCGCGGGCACGCCGAACACGTTGGCGACGGGCAGCCCGAGCATCACCAGGCTGACGGCGCGCCCTCGCCGGCCCGGCTCCACCATCGCGGCGGCGACGAGCGAGGCGATGCCGAAGAAGGCACCGTGCGGAAGCCCGGCGAAGAAGCGCGCCGCGGCCAGCGCCTCGTAGCTGAGCGCCAGCGCGCTGGCGGCGTTGCCCAGCGCGAACGCCGCCATCAGCAGGAGGAGCAGGGCGCGCCGCGGCAGCCGTGCCCCGAAGATCGCGATCACCGGCGCACCGACGACCACGCCGAGCGCGTAGGCGGAGATCACGTGTCCCGCGGTCGGGATGGAGACCTCGAGCCCCTCGGCGAAGTCGGGCAGGAGCCCCATCGTCACGAACTCGGTGGTGCCGATCGCGAACCCGCCCATGGCCAGGGCAAGGATGGCGAGGGCGATGTGGCGACGCGAGGCGGGGGCTGAGCCGGCGGCGGCGGAGCGGTGGGAGGACGTGGTGGACGTCAAAGGAACGGTCCTTGGGGGTCGGGAGAGCAGTCGTCGAACGGCGGCGTGCGTAACCCGCCCAAACAGCCCAACAGCGACCATGGGGCCGCCTATTCCTCCAGGCCTGAACCGAGACCGCGGAACATGCAGTCACAGGCGCCGACGTACGGCGCTGAGCGTGATCGGCCTCCGAGCGGGTCCTGAGTGCATGTTCGACGGGCCCGCGGACGGCATCAGCGCACGGAGCGGATCCGGTACACGAGCACGCTGCCGAGCACGGACACCCCGGCGGCGAAGAGGTAGAGGGAGAGGTACCCGCCGGCCAGGGTGACGAGCATCGTGGCCAGGAACGGGGCGAAGACCTGCGGCAGGGCGTTCGCGATGTTGATGACGCCGAGGTCCCTGGCCCGGGCCGCCGCGGTGGGGAGGACCTGGGTGATCAGGGCGAAGTCGACCGCGGTGTAGACGCCGTAGCCGACGCCCAGGACGACCGCCGCGACCAGGGCGCCGGGCCAGGTCTGGGTCAGCGCGAGGATGACGGAGGCGGTGGCTGCCACGAGGCCGGAGACCATGACGAACACGCGGCGGCGGCCGACCCGGTCCGACCAGATCCCGCCGACCACGGTCGTGGCCACCAGGCACACGGCGTAGATGCCGGTGAGCACGAACACCCCGGCCTCCGGGTCGTCGTAGCCGACCGCGTCCTGGAGGTAGAAGAACAGGTAGAGCGTGCCGAGGGCATTGCCGAGGTTGACCAGGAACCGCGTGACCCAGGCCCAGCCGAAGTCGGGGTGCCTGCGCGGGTCCACCCAGAACCCGGCCGCGAACTCCTTCAGGTCGAACGGTGCGACCTGGTCCCGGCGCAGCGGCAGGTCCCCGCTGCGCAGGACGAAGGGCACCGCGAGTACGACGACCGCGGCGGCTGTCGCGACGAAGCCCGCGGCCACCCCGCCCGTGACCGTCGCGATGCCGACACCACCCACGACACCGAGCGTCTGCGCGACCGCGACCCACCCGCCGACCACACCCCGCTGGTCCACCGGCACCTGGTCGGGGATCGTCGCGGTGATGGCGGCGAGCATCGCGTTGAGTCCGGCTTGCGCCAGGCACCAGCCGAGGAGCATCAGCAGCAGGTTGTCCGCGGCTGCGAGCACGAGCAGGGCCACCGCCCCGGTCAGGGCGCCGACCACGACCCACGGCAGTCGCCGTCCGAAGCGCGAGGTGGTGCGGTCCGAGACGGCGCCGAAGAACGGGTTGGACACGACCGACACGGCCGCGCCCACACCCGTGACGAGGCCGAACACGAACTCCTTGTGACCCGGCGAGACCTCGGCGGCCTGCTGCGCGAGCAGCACCTGGATCGGCCCGAAGAACCCCGCCCAGAGCCCGATGGAGGCGAGCGTGATGCGCGCGACCCACGTCCGGCGTACCGGATCGACGGGCTCGGCGAGCGCACCCAGCGCCGCGGGCACCGACCCCGTGGGCGGGAGGGTGGTCACCGCCGGTTCTCGGCGATCATGCGCGCGAACCAGTGGTAGGAGTCCTTCGGGGTCCGGGCCTGCGTCTCGTAGTCGACGTGCACGAGGCCGAAGCGCTTGGTGTACCCCTCGGCCCACTCGAAGTTGTCGACGAGGCTCCAGGTGAAGTACCCGCGCACGTCCGCGCCGGCCTCGATCGCCTGGCCGACCGCGCGCAGGTGTGCGTCGAGGTAGTCGATGCGGCGCTGGTCGGCGACCCGGCCGGAGGCGTCCGGCTCGTCGTCGTAGGCGCAGCCGTTCTCGGTGACGAAGACGGGCGGGAGCGCGTCGCCGTACTCGTCCGACATCGTGACGAGCAGGTCCCGCAGACCGTCGGGGACCACCGGCCAGTCGAAGTCGGTGCGGGGGTAGCCCTCGACCGGGAGCATCACGAAGGGCAGCCCGTCACCGGCCATCGGGCTGTCCTCCGGGGTGGGAGTCGACGGCCCGGCGATGCGGGTGGGGTTGTAGTAGTTCACGCCGTAGAAGTCGACCGGGCTGCCGATGACGCGCAGGTCCTCGTCGACCGGGCCGGGCATGAGGGCTGCGAACCCCTCGGGGTAGCTGCCCCGCAGGACCGGGTCGGCGAACAAGCGGTTCCACAAGGCTGCGAAGCCCTCGGCGGCCTGCTTGTCCTCGTCGCTGTCGGTCGCCGCCCAGACCGGGGTGTGGTTGGTGGCGGTCCCGATGCTGCGTGCGCCGACCGCGCGGAGGGCCCGGACCGCCAGGCCGTGACCGAGCAGGAGGTGGTGGGCGGCCGGCAGTGCGTCGAACATCAGCTTCTTTCCCGGGGCGTGCATGCCCAGGGCGTAGCCGAGCATGGTCACCACGTTCGGCTCGTTCACGGGGATCCAGTGGGCGACCCGGTCCCCGAGCCGCATGCCCACCAAGGTGGCGTACTCCGCGAACCGCTCGGCCGTGTCCCGGGCGAGCCAGCCGCCCGCGTCCTCGAGCGGCTGCGGAAGGTCCCAGTGGAAGAGCGTGGCCATGGGCGCGATGCCGGCGGCGAGGAGCTCGTCGACGAGCCGGTCGTAGAAGGCCAGGCCCTTTGCGTTCGCCCGCCCCGACCCCTCCGGCTGGATCCGCGGCCAGGCGATCGAGAACCGGTAGCCGTCGAGCCCGAGGCCCTTCATCAGCGCCACGTCCTCGGCGTACCGGTGGTAGTGGTCGCAGGCCACGGCCCCGCTGCTCCCGTCGACGATCCGGCCGGGCTCGTCGCAGAACGTGTCCCAGACGCTCCGGCCACGTCCGTCCTCGTCGGCCGCGCCCTCGATCTGGTAGGACGCCGTGCTCGCGCCGAACACGAACCCCTCGGGCAGGTGCGGGTAGGTCCTGGGCTCTTCCATACCCGCCACCTTGGCACTACTCGGCCGCGATCGGGGGACCTTGACCGGGCAGGCACGGATGCTGCAGGTTCGGTGCCATGGCCGACGAGCGTCAGGCGATTTTCTTCGAGAGCCCAGCCGACTGGCGTGCCTGGCTCGAGGAGCACCACGGCTCGAAGACCGAGCTCTGGCTGGGGTTCTGGAAGAAGCACACGGGTCATGACGGGCTGACCTACGACGAGGCCGTCGAGCAGGCGCTCTGCTTCGGCTGGATCGACGGCGTGCTCAACCGGATCGACGGCGAACGCCACTGCATCCGGTTCACGCCGCGCAGGCCTGGAAGCAACTGGAGCCGGGTCAACGTCGAGAAGGTGGCCGACCTCGAACGCCGCGGCCTGATGACCGAGGCGGGACGGGCCGCCCACGAGGCCGGCCGGTCGGACCCGCGGGGTCGCTACTCCTACGAGAACGACGAGGAGGTCGCGCTCGACCCGGAGTACGAGGCCCAGCTCGCCGCGTCACCGTCGGCGTCGGCGTTCTTCGAGTCGCAGTCCCCGTCGTACCGCCGCACGGTCAGACACTGGGTGATGTCGGCCAAGCGCCCCGAGACGCGGGACCGCCGGATGGCCCAGCTCGTGGCCGACTGCGAGGCGGGGCAGCTGGTCAAGCCGCTGCGGTATGGCCGGAACAACCCTCCTGCCTGAGTGGTTGACGCGCCCATGAGCACGTTGCAGCTGCCGGAGCCGAAGATCGACGTACGACGGTCCGCCGACCGTTTCACGACCCAGGTGGGGTGGCTCGACTCGAAGCACTCGTTCTCCTTCGGCCACCACTACGACCCGGGCAACGTCGGGCACGGCCTGCTGCTGGTGAACAACGACGACGTCGTGCGTGCCGGCACCGGCTTCGACACCCACCCGCACCGGGACATGGAGATCGTCACCTGGGTGATGCGGGGCAGCCTCGTGCACCAGGACTCGACCGGCCACGCCGGGATCATCTACCCGGGCCTGGCCCAGCGGATGAGCGCGGGCACCGGCATCCTGCACTCGGAGAAGAACGACTCGTGGCGGATCGCCCCGGAGCAGGGCGAGCACGACGAGCCGGTCCACTTCGTGCAGATGTGGGTGGTCCCCGACGAGCCGGGGACCACGCCCGGGTACGAACAGCTCGAGATCGACGACGAGCTCATGCGCGGCGGGCTGGTGCCGGTCGCCTCCGGCATGCCCGCGCACGACGGGAACGCGGCGATCCGGATCCGGAACCGGCACGCCGCCCTCCACGCCGCCCGGCTCGAGCCCGGGCGGACCGTCGTGCTCCCCGACGCGCCGTACCTCCACCTCTTCGTGCCCCGCGGCACCGTCGACCTCGAGGGCGCGGGCGCGCTGGACGAGGGGGACGCCGTGCGCTTCACCGCGACCGGCGGCAACCGGCTGACGGCGACGGGTGAGGGCGCTGAGGTCCTGGTCTGGGAGATGCACGCGACGGTCCGCTGAGCGTCGTACCGCCGGCTGTCGCTCGTAGCTTGCCGTGTCAGACGCGAGCCAGAGCGAGGTCGAGCGCGCGGGGTGCACGGTCGAGGTCCAAGGCCTCGACGAGCAGCGTGGCGTAGCGGGTCTTGCGGCCAGACCCGGACCCCAGGAAACGCCGCAGCTGCTGCTCGACGGGGCGCTCTCGCTGAGCCGGCTGGCTCTGCAAGGTCCGGAACGACGTCAGCTCGCCCTCGTCCGCGATGACCTGCACGACTCGCGTGACTCCCAGCGCCCGGATCAGCTCGTCCTCGAGGTCCTCGACGCACGCGTAGAAGCCGAGGGCCTCCATGCCGGTCGAGGTGAGACCGTCACCGAGCCCGGCGCTCTCGAGGGCGCGGCGGAAGCAGCGCTGCTCGGCGGCGTCGCACACCCCGGCCAGCTCGAGGCCCAGCCCCCGGGGGCCGAGGTGCTCGAGGAAGTGGCGGATGTTCGTCGCACCCCCCATCGGCACGACTGCGACCCCTTCGGCTCGCAGGTCCCGGCCGCGGCGGCGGGCCAACGCCTCGAACGCGCAACGGTCGCTCGGGCCTTCGACCAGGATCGCCGCCCGCGAGCCCGTCCCTGCCGCGAGCAGGCCCCGGCCGACCACCTCGACGGCACGCCGCGACCCTCGCTGCGAGCCGCTCTCGTGACGTCCCATCGGTCCTCGGCCTCCGCTCGGGCAACGACCTTCCCACCTCGAGTATCGGGACCGGTGCGGGTCCTGGCGACCGAGTTGTCTCCTCAGGAGGAGAAGAAGGAGTCGTTCATCCGGGGGTCGGGGGCGAAGGGTACGACGGCCAGCCGCATGCCCGTCTCCGCGAAGCGCTGCTGCTCGACCTTGGCCACCACCTCGTTCGCGCGCTCGCACTGGCTCTCGGAGAGGTAGAACGCGAAGAGCCGCAACCGTTCGCGGGTGGCGTAGAAGCTCTCGAGGTTGACGTCGTCGGCGCTCCCGATCGTCTCGAGGTCGAACAGCGCCTGCTCCACGTCCTCGGGCCGGACCCGCGGGGCGAGCTCGGGGTGGACGTCGATCATCCCGTCGTCGCTGACGATGACGATCAGGCACGGTGCCGACGAGGCCGCCGTGTAGCGGACCGCGGAGTTGTAGCGCGCCCCACGCCCCGGGTCGCCGACTCCGGTGGCGATCCCGTCGAGGATCACCCCGACCGCGTGACAGGTCCCGTTCGGGGTGAGCAGGACGGCTCCGTCGATCCTGGTCAGCGAGCGCAGCATCCGGCTGCCGATCATCTGCGGGTCGATCGCGATCGCCTGAGGGGCAAGCCGCTGCGCCTCCTGCGCTGCCGCGGTCGTGACCACGAGCATGGTGCCCTTGCCCTGGCTCACCGCGGTCTGGGCGAGACGCCAGATCGCCCGGATGTCGTCGTCGTCGATGTTCGCGAACACGCGACGCATGGAGTCCACGAACAACGAGGGAGACATGCGCGGGCGCGGAAGCTGCGGGTGGCCGTTCGCGACGCGGAGCAGCGGCGCGTTGTGGTGGGACATCTGCCACACGCCCTGCTCGATGATCGAGTAGCGGAAGAGGTCCTCCGTGCTGCCGTCGTACTGCTCGGAGATCGCCCCGAGACCGTAGATCGTCGTGCCGTCGACGAGCAGGCCGAGCTGGTGGTCGCTGATCTCGAGGAGCTTGCGGAACTGCAGCCGCTCGCGGATCGAGATCGGGGCGCGAAGCCGGATCGCGACGTCCACATGAGGGTGACCCTCCTCGGCGAGGATCACCGTCCCGGCCCCGGCGCGGCCCTCGTAGGCCGTCGACGCGAGCGCCTCGAAGGAGTCGAACAGCCCCTTGGCCAGCGTCTCACCGGCGATCACGGCGGTGGAGAACACGAGGTGGTTGGCCGAGCGACGGACCGCGTCGGTCGGGACGTCGTCCTCGATCGGGGAGATCGAACGAGGCGGCTTCGCTGCCAGCAGGGCGTGGGTGGCGGTCCGCAACAGCTCGCTGATGATCCCGTGGGACAGCGACACGGTGACCTGCACGCCGTCGACCTCGGTCGTCTCGAGCCGCGGCAGCGAGTCGAGAGCATCGGTGTCCACGGAGATCACCGGATGCACCTCGTAGTCGCCCACGGAGGCCGACTGTCCGACGAAGAACGTTCGTCCCTCTCCGGCGGCCGCACGCTCCATGGCCGACTCGACCGCGGCAGCCCTCGCTGCGTCGCGGTGGAACTCGTGCCGCGCCAGGCGCATCTCCTCGGTCGGGAACGCCATGTCGTGGACCGGCGACTCCTCGTAGCGCCGTTTCGCGTCGAGCACGACGCCGCCGAAGTCGTCGGTGGTGAACTCCGGGTCGAGCCCCTCCCGCGTCTCGAGGCAGACCTCGCTGGTGTCCTCACCGCCGGTGGCGAAGCCGACGAGGTACGCGTCGGGCCAGAGGATCGCGCCGATCTGGTCCAGGGCGCGGTCGACGGCACCGTCGAGCGAGATGCGGAACTGCTGCTGGTAGCCCCACATGCGCTGGCTCAGGTGCGGGTCGGACATGGCGCGAACTCTCGAACGTCGTACGGCGGACCACTCTGGTGTGCCCGCGGCGGGAAACGGCAAACACCCCGTATGTTCCCCGTATTCCGGGCAGACCAACCCTGCCCCTGTCCCCCACCGCCGGATGCGCCCCGGCTGGAGGACCTTCGTCCCTTCAGGACCCGCGGCCGCGGCGGGAGGCTGGAGCAGTAGACCCACCGTGCCCGAAGGGAGAACACACATGGCAACCATCGCCAAGCGGAGCTCGAGTCCCATGGCCGAGATGCTCGACTGGCTGGAGTCGAACTCCCCGCTGAACCTCCACGGCGTAGGGCTCGCCCCGTATGTGCGTGTCGAGGACTTCATGGAGGAAGGCAGCTACGTGCTCCGTGCCGAGCTGCCCGGCATCGACCCGGACAAGGACGTCGAGATCGCGGTGGAGAACGACATGCTGTCCATCCGTGGCGAGCGCCGCGAGGAGACCAAGGAGAAGAACCGGCGGGAGTTCCACTACGGGTCGTTCCGCCGCACCCTCGCCCTGCCACGGGGCGCCGATCCGGACAAGATCACCGCGTCCTACAACGACGGGGTCCTCGAGGTCCGGGTGCCCATCCCCACCGAGGAGACGCCGAGCGTGCGGATCCCGGTGCAACGCGCCCAGTGAGGAGCAGCCGTGCAAGCGACAGTCGGTGACCGGATCCACGTGAGCGGCACGCACGTGAACGACCACGAGCGGGACGGCGAGATCCTCGAGGTCCGCGGCAAGGACGGCACCCCGCCCTATGTCGTGCGCTGGTTGGACACCGGCCACGAGGCACTCGTCTTCCCAGGCCCCGACGCGTCCATCCGCCCAGCAGACGTCGGGGCCGAGCATCCGACCGGGACGGCAGGGAGCCCGGAGCACCCAGCCTGACCGGAGCCCGCGATGAGCACGACCGCCGTCGGCCTCAGCACAGAGGAAGCCGCGCGGCGGTCGGCCGCGCAGGGACCCAACCGCCTTCCCAAGCCTCCCCGGCCGTCGCAGCTGGTCCAGCTGCTCCGCCAGCTCACCCACCTGCTCGCGCTGCTGCTGTGGGTCGCCGCGGCCCTGGCCCTCCTGGCCGGGGTGCCCGAGCTCTCTGTCGCGATCGTCGTGGTCGTCATCCTCAACGCGGCCTTCGCCTTCGCCCAGGAGTACCGCGCGGACCGCTCGGCCGAACGGCTCGACGAGATGCTGCCGGCACGGGTCCTGGTCCGCCGCGACGACAGGCTTCACCGGATCGAGGCGGTGGACCTCGTCCGCGGCGACGTCGTCGTCCTCGCGGCCGGCGACAGGCTGGCCGCGGACCTGACGTTGCTCACGGCCCATGACCTGAGCGTCGACGAGTCCCTGGTGACCGGCGAGAGCCGGCCCATATCCCGGACCGCGGGGAGCCGGGTCCTCGCCGGAACGTTCGTGGTGCAGGGTGAAGGCGTCGCGGAGGTGGCTGCGATCGGTGCCGACACCACGATCGCCGGCATCTCCGCTCTGACTCGTCAGGCGCGTCGGCCACCGAGCCCGCTGACCGTCCAGCTGAACCGCGTGGTGCGGACCATCGCCATCGTCGCGGTCGCGACCGGAACCCTGCTCGGGGTGGCCGGAGTCGTTCTGGGGCTGGGCGCCACCTCGGCCTTCCTCTTCGCGGTGGGCGTGGCCGTGGCGCTCGTACCCGAAGGCCTCCTGCCGACGGTGACGCTCTCGCTCGCCCGCGGCGCCCAGCTGATGGCCAAGCGCAACGCGCTGGTACGCCGCCTGGACGCCGTCGAGACTCTCGGCGCCACCACCTTCGTGTGTACCGACAAGACCGGGACGCTGACCCAGAACCGGATGGCCGTCGTCGAGGTGTGGACGCCGGAAGGCGTGGTCACCCTCGATCCTGAGGGCTACACCCCCACGGGCCACCACCACGGCGAACCGACGGCGGTCGCGGTCATGGGCGCCGCCGCCGAGAGCGCGGTCCGCTGCGTCGCCGGGCGCGTGGTCCGGCACGGTGACAGCTGGACAGCGGTCGGCGACCCGATGGAGGCGGCCCTCCACTGCTGGGCGCTCGGGCTGCACCGCGTCGGGGTGCCCCTGTCAGGCCCCCCGGGTACGACGACCGCCGCGGACCGGGTCGACCTGCGGCGACCGTTCACCTCGGACCGGATGCTCAGCTCCGTGGTCGTGGACGGCGTGGCGCACGTCCTGGGCGCTCCGGAGTCGGTCCTGGGCCGCTGCAAGGCAGCTCCACCGGGAACCACCGTGGCCCTCGAGGACATGGCCACCCGTGGCCGGCGGGTGGTCGCCGTGGCCCGGGGCAGCTGGCACCCCGGCCAGCCACCGGAGGACTCCGAGACCGAGCTCGAGCTGGTGGCCCTGGTCGGACTGGAGGATCCGCCGCGACCCGATGTGGCGGACGCGCTCGAGGCCTGTCGCCAGGCCTCGATCCGCGTGGCGATGGTGACCGGTGACCACCCGGCGACTGCGGCAGCGATCGCCCGTGAGGTCGGCCTGCTCCGCCCCGGTGGTGTCGTGGTCGACGGCGGCAAGCTCCCGGAGGACGAGGGCGAGCTCGGCGAGCTCCTCGACAACGGCGACGGTGCGGTCGTCGCGAGGGTGACGCCGGAGGACAAGCTCCGGATCGCGCGAGCGTTGCGCGGACGAGGCCACGTGGTCGCGATGACCGGCGACGGGGTCAACGACGCGCCCGCCCTGCGGGAGGCCGACGTCGGCGTGGCCATGGGAGCCAGTGGCAGCGACGTCGCCCGCGAGGCAGCGGACCTCGTGCTGCTCGACGACCACTTCGCCACGATCGTCGCTGCGGTCGAGCTCGGCCGATCCACCTTCGCCAACGTGCGCAGGTTCCTGACCTACCACCTCGCCGACAACGTCGCCGAGCTCGCGCCCTTCGCGGCCTGGGCTCTCACCGGAGGCCAGCTGCCGTTGGCGATCGGCGTGCTTCAGGTGCTCGCCCTCGACATCGGCACCGACATGCTGCCGGCCGTGGCGCTCGGCGCGGAACCGCCCAGCAAGCGCGTCATGCAGGGCCCCTCGCACAGCGGCTCGCTCGTGGACGCCGGGTTGCTCCGTCGGGCCTTCGGCGTGCTCGGAGCGGTGGAGGCGGTGATGGCCATCGCCGGGTTCGTCCTGGTCCTCACGCTGGGCGGCTGGTCATGGGGGGAGACGCCGGGAGCCGGGCTGCTCGCCGCCGCGTCAGGGGCGACCTTCGCGGTGATCGCGGTGAGCCAGATGGCCAACGCCTTCGCCTGCCGCAGCGCGACCGTCCCGGCCTGGCGCGTCCCGCCCCGGACGAACCGGCTCGTGCTGGCGGCGGTCGCCGCGGAGCTCGTGCTGCTCCTGGCCTTCGTCGGCGTCCCGTGGCTCTCCCGGCTGCTCGGCGGCAGCTGGCCGCCCGTGGCGGGGTGGACGATGGCCGGCGCCTCCGCCGTACTCCTGCTCCTCGTGGACGCAGCGCACAAGCACCGGCGGCGACACCGTCGTCGCTGAGCGGGTTCCGACAGGCTCGACCAGCGGGTGCGTCAGCTGTGGAGGCGGGCCCGCTCGTTCGTGATCGCCTCGATGTCCTCGGCGGCCGTGTGCAGCAGCCGGTGCGCCAGGTCGGAGAGCGCACGTGCGGTGGCGAGCTCGTCACCGATCTCGGGTACGTCGCGGTCGCTGGGGTTCAGCCGGGCGGTCCCGGTGCCTACGAGGGTGACGTCCTCGGCCGGGCGGAGCCGGGCCTCGGCGTGGGTCTGTCCTTCGTGCTCACCGAGGTAGATGTCTACATGCCAGGTCTTGGTGTTGTTCATGTCTTCCATTGCGGCATGGGCCCAGGCGCCGCGTCAGGGGCGAAGGTCCCCGATCCGCAGTACGGCCGCGCCATGGACCCTGTCGGCCGCGAGGTCGTCGAGGGCGGCGTCCGCCTCGTCGAACGGATAGGGCGTGACCGTCGCGGTGACGCCGAGCCGCGGGGCGAGCCGTAGCAGCTCCTCACCGTCGGCTCGCGTGTTCGAGGTGACGCTGGTCAGGGTCCGCTCCCGGAAGAGGTGGCGCTGGTAGCCGAGCTGCGGTACGTCGGACAGGTGGATGCCCGCCACCGCCAGCGTGCCACCCCGGTCGAGCGCCTCGAGCGCCGGCGGCACGAGGTCGCCCACCGGCGCGAAGACGATGGCCGCGTCGAGCAGGACCGGCGGAGCGTCGTACGCCCCTCCGGCGCTGGCGGCGCCCAGTGAGAGCGCCAGCTCGCGCGCGGCGGCGTCCCGGGTGAGGACGTGCACCTCTGCTCCCTGCGCCATCGCGATCTGCGCGGTGATGTGGGCACTCGCCCCGAAGCCGTAGATGCCGAGCCGGCCTCCCGCCGGCAGGTTCGCCCGCCGGAGCGCCCGGTAGCCGATGATGCCGGCGCACAGCAGCGGCGCCGCCTGCTCGTCCGGCAGGCCGTCCGGCACGTCGTACGCGAAGGCCGCCGGCACGACGGCGTACTCCGCGTAGCCGCCGTCCTCGTCCCAGCCGGTGTAGCGCGAGGCCGGGCAGAGGTTCTCCTGGCCGCGGCGGCACCACGCGCACTCGCCGCAGGTGTGCCTCAGCCACGCGACGCCCACCCGGTCGCCCTCGGCCAGACGCGCTACGCCCTCGCCGACTCCTGCGACGGTGCCGACCACCTCGTGCCCGGGTACGACGGGAGAGCGGTGCTGTGCGAGGTCGCCGTCACGGACGTGCAGGTCGGTGCGGCAGACACCGCACACCGACACGGCCACGAGCACCTCGCCCGGTCCAGGATCGGGCAGGGGGCGCTCCACCGGACGGAGCGTCCCGTCGCCGGAGGTCTCCCACGCCCGCATGCTCCTCACCGTACGACGGCCACCGTGCACCGCGCGTGGTGGAGGACCGACTGGCTGACCGAGCCGAGCAGCAGGCCGGCGAACGCACCGAGTCCCCGCGACCCGACCACGACGAGCGCCGCCGACTGCGAGGCGTCGGCAAGGACGCGGTGGGGCGCGATGGGGATCGCCTCGGTGGTGACCTTCACGTCCGGGTACTGGTCGGAGAACCCGGCCAGGGCCTCGGAGAGGATCCGCTCGGCAGCCCGGATCTCCTCGACCAGCCCCTCCTCCCCGAAGCCGCGGCCGGCGTTGCGCCAGGCGTGGATCGCGGAGACCTGGGCGTTCTTGCGGCTCGCGTGGTCGAAGGCGAATTCCAGTGCCTTGCGGCTGCCCGTGGAGCCGTCGACGCCCACGACGATCCGGTCGGCGTCGGGTTGGTAGGGGGCTCGGGCCACGATCACGGGGCAGGAGGCGTGCCGGGTGACGTGCTGGCTCACCGAGCCCAGCACGACGCCGGACAGCAAGCTGTGCCCTCGCGCTCCGACCACGACCGTGGCCGCCTTGGCCGAGGCCTCGACGAGGGCCTGGGTCGGCGGGACCGTCGCCACCTCGAGATGGGTGTCCCGTGCCCGCGCACCGGCGAGCCGGTCGCGCGCGTCAGACTCGAGCTGGGCCAGCTTGGCGGCGTGCCAGTCGCTGGTCGCCTCGAGGACCTGGGTCGCGTCCACCTCCGAGATCAGGACTCGCAGTGGCCGCCCCTGCTCGCCAGCGATCTCATCGGCCCAGTCGAGGGCGAGCTCACTGTCATCGGAGCCGTCGTACCCGACGACGACCTCACCTGCACGCGTGCTCATGGCTTCATGCTTGCCCCGCGGGACGTGTCACCGTAGTGCCACTGGTCCCGCCACCCACATCCGAATGGTCCACGCGGGCGGCGGCCATGGCCGCCACCGCCACAGCACGGTCCCGCCCGCTCCGGCTCGGGATCGTGGTCGTCGTCGCGGTCCTCGTCGCGTTGGTGAGCAGCGTCCTGCCCGCGAGCGCGACGCAGGCTTCGGCCTGGAACACGCAGGACCGCTTCCGTCGTGAGGTGGTCAGACCCGGTGACCAGGACATCGACCCGTACCACGTCGAGCACGTCTACGAGGTGCAGTACCGCCTGCGGTGGCTCGGGTTCTTCGACACGACGCCGACCGGACTCTACGGCCCGATCACGAAGGCGGCGGTGAAGAAGTTCCAGAGGCGCAACGGCCTCCGCCCGACCGGCGTGGTCGACGCGGCGACGTGGCGGCCGCTGATCAAGAAGACGGTCAGGGGCAGGGGCGCCGTCCCGAAGGTGTGCAGGTCCACGGGCTGGCATGCCTGCTACGACCGCTCGCGCCACCAGGTCAACCTCTACCACCGCGGCACGTTGCTGAACTCGTGGCTGGTGCGAGGCGGGGCTACTACACGCAGACCCGCCGCGGGGACTTCGTCGTGTACTACCGCGACATCGACCACGTCAGCAGCACCTTCGACGACGCGCCGATGCCGTACTCGCAGTTCTTCAACGGAGGACAGGCCCTGCACGGGTCCCGGCTGATGATGGACCCGTTCGTGGGCCACAGCCACGGCTGCGTGAACTTCTGGACCGAGGACGCCCGCCAGCTGTGGCGGCTGACCTCGACCAAGCGGCTCCACGTGCACGTGTACGGCGACTGGGACTGACTCGTCTAGACCCGGCTACCGCTTCACGAGGCGGCGAGTAATGCTGATTACATGATTACAGAGCAAGAGCAAGACCGGGTTCGCGGCTGGTTCTCCGGCCGGCTTCCGGAGGCCTGGCAGGACTCCGCTCCGCGCATCAGCGTGGACCGCGAGGAGATCACCGTGATGCTCAACCTCCCCGACGTGCACCTCAGGGAGGAGGCGAGTGAGGCCGAGTCCGCGGAGGCGCGGGCAGGTCGTGCGAGGGGCTTCCGGGAGGAGACCCGCGACGACCGGATCGCCATCGCCCGCGAGGCGCAGCACCGGTTCGGCCGGAAGGTCTCCTGGGGCGTCGTCATCGGCGGTCGCGAGGAGCTGTTCACCCACGTGGCGGCACCGGTGATGACCCGTCTCAAGCAGCCCCAGCGGCAGGTTCTGGACACCCTGATCGAGGCCGGAGTGGCTCGATCCAGGTCCGAGGCGCTCGCGTGGTGCGTGCGGCTCGTGGAGCAGCACGCCGACAGCTGGCTCACCGAGCTGCGCGAGGCCATGTCCCACGTGGCCGACGTGCGCGACCGGGGCCCGGCTGCGTGACGGACTCTAGGCGAGCACCTGCAGGGCGGACGGACGGACCGAGGCCGTGACCGGCAGCGGGCCGAGCTGCTCGCCGTCGCCGTAGGCCAGGGTCGGGTTGGCCGCAGCCACCGAGACCTCCCGGCCGCGGAGGACCACGACCTCCTCGAGCGCGACATGCGTGCCGTCGTACAGCTTGGGCATCGCCTTGATCAGCCGGAGCTTGGAGGCCGCCCGGATCACCACGACGTCGAGGACACCGTCGTCGAGCACGGCCTCGGGCGCGACGTGCATGCCCGAGCCGTAGTAGCCGGAGTTGGCGACCACGACCGTGAAGGCCTCGAACCGGTGCGCCTCGCCGTCCACGACCACGTCGTACGTCGAAGGGCGGAACTGCACGACCGAGCGCACCGCGGCGTACGGGTACTGCAGCGTCCGCGGGAGGTGGTGGGCGCGGTCGACGAGCTCGGAGGCCAGGGAGTCGACCCCGGCGTACACGCTTCCCACGACGATCCGGCCGCCCACGTCGATCACGTCGACCGGCCGCGGCTCGGCCTTCAGCAGCGTGGCGGCGACGTCCTCGGGGCTGCCGCCCACGCCGAGCTGGCGGGCGAAGTCGTTGCCCCGCCCGCTCGGCACGATGCCGAGCACCCCGCCGGCCTCGACGACCGCCCCGGCCAGCGAGGCGACCATGCCGTCGCCGCCGACCGCGACCACCACGTCACCCCGTGAGACGGCCTCCGCGACGAGCGCGCGGCACGCCGCCGGCCCGGGGCTGTAGGTGACATCCACGGTGCAGCCCGCGTCGCGCAGGGTCCGCGCCACCGGTACGACGGCCGCGGGGGCTGCCCCACCGCCGGAGGCGGGGTTGACCAGGAAGGCGAAGGAGCGTGTCACGGGACGAGGACCCCGGGGTTCAGCACGCCGGCCGGGTCGATGCGCTCCTTGACGGCCCGGATCATCTCGACACCGACCGGCCCCACCTCCTGGGCGAACCAGGGCAGGTGGTCGCGGCCGACGGCGTGGTGGTGGGTGATCGTCGCACCGGCCGCGATCATCACGTCCGAGGCGGCCGCCTTCGCCGCGGCCCACTGCGCGAGCGGGTCGGCGGTCTGCTTGGCGGCCACCGTGAAGTACAGCGACGCCCCTGTCTCGTAGACGTGCGAGATGTGGCAGAGCACGATCGGGGCGGTCCCCTGCTCGGACAGTGACCGCTCGAGCGCCCGCTTCACCCCGTCGTACAGGGCGGGGAGCCTGGACCAGAACGTCGCCGTCTCGAGCGTCTCGACGAGCACCCCGACGTCGAGCAGCGAGTCGCGGAGGTACGGGCCGTGGAAGCGCCCCTGCGCCCAGGCCTCGCCGCCCTCCTGGCCGAGGGAGCGACCACCGAGGTCGACGAGCCGCTGCGCCACCAGGGCGTGGGTGCGGTCGACGTACTCCTGCGTGCCTTCGAAGCCGGTGACCATGAGGCACCCGCCGGCGTTCTCGCCGCCCACCTCGTCGGGCCTGGCGAGGTTGATCGAGGTCTCGGCCTCGTCGGAGAGCCGCAGCACGGTCGGCGCGATCCGCTCCTGGGTCAGCGTGCGCAGCGCCGCCGCCCCTTCGGCGAAGGTCTCGAAGCGCCAGGCCTCGTACCTCTTCACCACCGGCACCGGCCGCACCCGGACGGTCACCGACGTGATCACGCCGAAGGCGCCCTCGGAGCCGAGCACGAGCTGCCGCAGGTCCGGCCCTGCCGCGTTCGCGGGTGAGCTGCCGAGCTCGAGCGTGCCGATCGGGGTGGCGACCCGCAGTCCTACAACGAGGGAGTCGAAGCGGCCGAAGCCGGATGAGGACTGGCCGCTGGAGCGGGTGGCCGCGAAGCCGCCGATGCTGGCGTACTCGAACGACTGTGGGAAGTGTCCGAGCGTCATCCCGTGCTCGGCGAGGAGCGCCTCCGCCTCCGGCCCGAGCAGCCCGGCCTCGAGCTCGGCGGTGTGCGACTCCTCGTCCAGCGTGACAAGTCGCTTGAGCCCTGAGAGGTCGAGGGCCACGACGCCGGCGAAACCTTGGCGGCGAGCCACGAGTCCGCCTACCACCGACGTGCCGCCGCCGAACGGCACCAGCGCGACGTTGCGCTCGCTGCACCACCAGACCAGCGCCTGGACCTGCTCGTGGTCGGCGGGCAGGAGCACGGCGTCCGGGGCGTCCGACCCGTCACCGCCGCGGATCCTGAGCAGGTCGGGCGTCGACTTCCCACGCGTGCGGCGGACCCGGGTCTCGTGGTCGGTGCGGACGTTGTGGTCTCCCAGCAGCTCGCGCAGCTCGGCGACGAGGGCCGCATCCAGGCCGGGCTCGGGCAGCCGGACCTCGGCCAGGTCGACCGTCGCCTTCTCGTCCGAGCCGAAGACCGCGTCGATGAGGGCAGCGGCGCTCTCGGGAAGGGCCGCCGCGTGAGCGGGGTCGCCCCAGCGCGACCAGTGCATGGGAGTCGTCATGCGTTACAGTGTTACACATGACGTCCATTCGTAACACCGAGCGTTCCGAGGACCGGTACCTCGACGCGGCCCGCGAGTGCATCCTGGCCACCGGCTGGACCCGCACCACGCTGACCGACGTGGCCCGGCGTGCAGGGGTGTCGCGGATGACGATCTACCGCACGTGGCCGGACATGCAGACCCTGCTGGCGGACCTGATGACCCGCGAGTGGGGCGGCGTGGTCGCCGAGGTCGCCGCAGCCGGCTCGGGCGCTCCGCTTCTGGAGCGGCTCAGCCGGGGCGTCAGCCGGACGGTCACGGCCCTGCGCTCGAACGACCTGCTCCGCAAGATCGTGGAGGTCGACCCGGAGCTCCTGCTCCCGTACCTGTTGCAGCGCCGCGGCCGCTCGCAGGACAACATCCTGTCGCTGACCTCGGCCGCTGATCGCTGGAGGGCCAGGCCGACGGCTCCGTGCGGCAGGGGGACCCGGTGCTGCTCGCCCGCAGCATCCTGCTCACGGCCCACGGCTTCACGCTCTCCGCCGAGACGATGACCGACGAGACCCGCGCCGTCGAGGCGTTCGACGAGGAGCTGCGCGTCCTGCTCGAGAGGTACCTCGCACCATGACGACCCCGCCTCCTTCCTCGCGCACCGCGCGCACCGCGCTCACCGCCGCCCGCCGTGGCCGCGAGCTCGCCCAGGCCACGGACGGCCGCACGGTCGACCTGCTCGTCGTCGGCCTCGGCGTCACGGGCGCGGGCGTGGCGCTCGACGCCGCCTCGCGTGGGCTGGACGTGGTGGCGCTCGACGCGCACGACATCGCCTTCGGCACCTCCCGGTGGAGCTCGAAGCTGGTGCACGGCGGCCTGCGGTACCTCGCCAAGGGCCAGGTCGGCGTCGCCTACGAGAGCGCGGTCGAGCGCGGCATCCTGATGACCCGGACCGCGCCGCACCTGACGCACCCGCTCCCGATGCTCACCCCGCTGATGCCGATGGTCAGCCGTCCCCACGCCAGGCTCGTCGAGGCCGGGCTCCGCGCCGGCGACCTGCTCCGTGCCTCCGCCCGTACCGCCCACGAGGTGCTGCCCCGCCCCCGCCGGCTCACCGCCACCGAGACCCTGGCGATGGCACCCGCCCTGCGCGGTCGTGGTCTGCGCGGCGGCCTGCTCTCCTGGGACGGCCAGCTCGAGGACGACGCCCGGCTGGTCGTGTCCATCGCCCGCACGGCGGCCGGCCACGGTGCCCGCATCCTCACCCGGACCCGCGTGGTCTCGCTGTCCGGAAGCGGCGCCGAAGTGCGCGACGAGCTCACCGGCCGCGTCTCCACCATCCGCGCCCGCGCCGTCGTCAACGCCGCCGGGGTGTGGGCCGGCGAGCTCGTGCCCGAGGTCTCGCTGCGCCCGTCGCGCGGCACGCACCTGGTCCTGCGCGGGTCCGCCCTGCCGGGGCTGTCGGTCGCCGTCACGGCACCAGTGCCCGGGGAGAGCAACCGCTTCGTGCTCGTCCTGCCGCAGCCCGACGGCCTGGTGTACGTCGGACTCACCGACGAGCCCGCCGACGGACCCGTCCCGGACGTACCCGTGCCGAGCGAGAGCGAGATCGGCTTCCTGCTCGACGTGGTCGGTGCCGTCTTCGAGCGGCCGCTGCACCGCGACGACGTCGTGGGCGCGTACGCCGGCCTGAGGCCCCTGCTCCACTCCGACGGCCGCACCGCCGACCTGTCCCGCAAGCACGCCGTGCTGACCTCGGCGACCGGGGTGGTCACCGTGGTCGGAGGCAAGCTGACGACGTATCGACGGATGGCCCAGGACGCGGTCGACGCCGCCGTCGCACAGGGCGGCCTCGTCGCGGGCCCCTGCCGCACGAAGCACCTCCCGCTCGTGGGGGCCGCGCCGCGAGACGTGCTCACGACGGTCGAGGCGCCGGCGCGGCTGGTACGTCGCTACGGGACCGAGGCCCCGGAGGTGCTCGCGGCCGCGGCGGCAGTCTGTGCGGACCCGATGCGGCCGGTCGCCCCGGGCAGCCCGGTCACGGCCGCCGAGATGCTCTGGGGCGTGACCCACGAGGGCGCCCTCGACGTGGACGATCTGCTCGACCGTCGTACCCGCATCGGCCTCGTGCCCGCCGACCGGCCGCTCGCCGAACCCGCCGCCCGTGAGGCCCTCCACCTCGCCGGCAGCCTCGACTCGCTCCGTTCGTAGCGAAACCGCTCCTCGCACGAGGTTCCGACGACCGTTTCGCTACGAGCGGGCGTCAGCCGGGCGGTAGCGGGAGGGTCAGCGGGAGAGGACGTAGACCGCGGCGCCGGCGCGGAGGTTCGCGAGCCGCGAGGACCGTAGTGGCGCCGCCTTCTCGTCGAGCAGGATCCGCTGCTCGACGACGAGCCCGAGGTGCTCGAACAGCGCCTCGAGGTCGGCGAGCGTGGAGAGGTGGATGTTCGGGGTCTCGTGCCAGGGGTGCGGGAGCTCACGGGAGACCGGCATCCGACCGCGGACCATCAGGCCGACCCGGTGTCTCCACAGCCCGAAGTTCGGCACCGAGACGATGCAGCGGCGGCCGACCCGGCTGATCTCGCGCAGCACGTCCGCGGGGCGGCGGGTGGCCTGCAGCGTCTGGGACATGACGACCACGTCGTAGGCGTTGTCGGCGAACTCGTCGAGCTGCTCGTCGAGGTCCACCTCGATCACCGGAACGCCGCGACTCACCGCGGTGAGTACGGCGTCGTGGTCGATCTCCACGCCGGTGCCGGAGCAGCCGTGCTCGTGCACGAGATGAGCGAGCAGGTCACCGTCGCCGCAGCCGATGTCGAGCACCCGGGAGTCGTCGGGCACGAGGTCCGCGACGACCTCGAGGTCCGGGCGCCCGGGCACGTGGACCCGCTTGCCCGCACCGTGGTCACGACCGTCGGCGTTGATGAACGCACTCACCGTCTCGTGGTAGCCCGGCACGACGAGCAGGAACGAGTCGTGGCCCCACGCGGAACGGATCTCCCGGAAGGTCACCGACGCCCCGGCGTGCTCGAGGGTGCGCACGATGCGACGGGAGTGCGAGGTGTCGAAGCGCCAGTCGGTGTCGAAGGAGATGACCAGGAAGCGCGTGTCTCCGGAGGCGACGCGGGCCGCCGCGCCCGGGTCGGCGAACGGGTCGAAGTAGTCCATCGACCGGGTGAGGTACAGGTAGGAGAGCGCGTCGAACCGGTCGAGGAACACCGACCCCTGGTGGTTGAGGTAGCTCTCGACCTGGAAGTCGACGCCGAGACCCATCCGGCTGCCGGGCGGCTCGTCTCCCTGGAGGCGCCGGCCGAACTTCTCCGACATCGCCTCCTCGGACAGGTAGGTGATGTGCGCCATCATTCGCGCGATGGAGAGCCCGAGGTGGGGGGCCCGGTCGGTTCCGACGTACTCCCCTGACTGGAAGTCGGGGTCTCGCATGATCGCCTCGCGGGCGACGGCCGAGAACGCGATGTTCTGCGCCGTGAGCCGCGAGGAGGCGGCGATCACCACGGCGTTCTCGATCTGCGACGGAGCGTCGAGCGTCCACTGGAGGACCTGCATGCCGCCGAGCGAGCCGCCCACCGCAGCGTGCAGCCTCTCGATGCCGAGGTGCTCGAGGAGCCGTCGGTGCACCGTCACGAAGTCGGTCATCTGCAGCAGCGGGAAGTCGAGGCCGTACGGCTTCCCCGTGGCAGGGTTCGTCGAGAGCGGCCCGGTCGTGCCCTGGCACCCGCCGAGCAGGTTCGGGCAGATCACGAAGAACTTGTCGGTGTCGAGGGGCTTGCCGGGACCGATCAGGTTGTCCCACCAGCCGGGCTTCGAGGCGTCGTCACGGTAGCCGGCCGCGTGGGCGTCGCCGGTCAGGGCGTGGCAGACGAACACCGCGTTGTCGCGCTGCGGCGAGAGCTTGCCGTACGTCTCGTAGGCCACCTCGACCGGCCCGAGCCTGCCTCCACCGGCCAGCATGAGCGGGTCCTCCTCGGTGTAGAGGAGAACCCGTTCGGTCGTCGTACGGCCGACCGACCCGGCATCGGACAGAGTGGTCACGCGTACGCGCTCGCCAACGGAGTCTCGGGGCGGTACGCCATCGCGGTCTCCTCTGGTCGATGCGGACGGTCGGGCTTTGCGAGCCTAGTCGGGGCAGGAAAGCCCGCTCCGGGCATCTTGCATCGCGGTCCGAGGCACACCGGGATGCGAGGACTGGGACCATCGGCGGTCCGGTCAGGGACCTCGTGCCGTAGAGGGCGTCAGCCGGCAGGACGAGCGTGGGTGGTGGGACGAGAAGTCCCGGCTAGGCAGCCCCGGCATGGTGGTGATGTTGCGGAGTCTGAGTTCTCGTGGCGAAACCTGACACCCGGGGCTGCCGTACGGCGGGGGGCGCTCTTCCCACGGCAATCTGCCTCTTCCCACGGCAAGATCACCATGGGAAGCGACCAATTGCCTGCATCCCTTGGTAATTGGCCGAGCAGAGCGCCTCAGCGCAGGGCGACCGTCAGCAGGAACACGGAGTCGGTGTGGGCCTCCACCGAGTGGCGCTGCGGCGGCACCGGCATCAGCTGGCCCGGCCGGATCGGCCACTCCCGCTCACCGGCTCGCAGGGTCACCGCGCCCTTGAGCAGGTGCAGCGTCGCGGCGGGCGGCGAGTCGTGCTCGCTCATCTCCACGCCCTGCTCGAGGGCCACCACGACCGCGCGCATCACGGTCCCGGAGATGATCGTCTTCGCCGCGCGGCCGGCCGGGTGGTTCGCGAGGTCGGCGAGCAGCGCGTCGGCGAGCTCGTCCAGCTCGACCAGGCCGGGTGTCTCGTGCGACTCGTGGCCGTGCGGTCGGCCGCCGTGCTGGTCGTGGCCGTGCTCGATGTCGTCGCTCACTTGACTCGCTCCCATCCTCTGCGGGGTGAATGGCTGCCGAGCTGCACGTCGTCACGGCTTCGGTAGACGATGTAGGGCCGCGTCACGTACCCGAGCGGAGCGCTGAACACGTGCACCAGCCGCGTGAACGGCCAGAGCGCGAAGAGCGCCA
This sequence comes from uncultured Actinomycetota bacterium, assembly GCA_963739785.1. Taxonomy (GTDB): domain Bacteria; phylum Actinomycetota; class Actinomycetes; order Propionibacteriales; family Nocardioidaceae; genus Nocardioides_C. The sequence continues at coordinate 248,182 of CAVUBO010000012.1, forward strand.
TGGCCACGAGACCGTGCAGCTGGAAGCCCAGGGGTGCCTCGGCCATCAGGTCGGGGTGCAGGTCGAACCGGAAGATCCCGCGGAACCACACCGAGACCGACTCGCGGTAGTCGAAGTGGCCGAAGATGTTCGACGCGACGGTGTTCCACAGCCCCAGCAGGATCACCACGGCGAGGAAGAGGTACATGACCTTGTCCATCTTGGTCGTCGCGGAGAACACCGGGCCGACGGTGCGCCGGCGGTAGATCAGGATCGTCAGGCCGACCAGGGTGCAGAAGCCGGCGATGCCGCCGATGGAGACCGCCATGAAGTGGTACATGTCCTCGGAGATCCCCACTGCCTCGGTCCACGACTTGGGGATCCCGAGCCCCATCACGTGGCCGAGGAAGACGAAGAGGATGCCGAAGTGGAACAGCGGGCTGCCCCACCGGAGCAGCCGGTCCTCGTAGAGCTGGGAGCTGCGTGTGGTCCAGCCGAACTTGTCGTAGCGGTACCGCCAGAAGTGGCCGACCACGAAGGCCGTGAGGCAGATGTAGGGGAAGATCACCCACAGGAACGTGGACATCAACGGGCTCCTGGGAAGCTCGGCATCGGCAGGGACTCGGGACCGGTCGGCACCGCGGGGCCGGGGTCGAAGGCCGGGGTGGCGTACGGCGTGAGGCCGACCTCCTCCTCCGGCGGGCCCTCGGCGGCGAGACGGCGTACGGCGTCCCGCTCGTCGCCCCGCAGCGGCGGCAGCGTCGCCGAGACCGCCTCGACCGCGCCGGCCCACGGCGAGCCGGAGTCACGAAGCGACATCCGGAGCAGCTCGAGGCCGGCCCGGTGGTCGAGCAGCAGGCGCCAGCCGAGCTCCTGGTCGATGGTCGCGGCGTACTCCAGCACCACGCAGAGGTGGTCCGGGAGCTCGGTGTCGTCGAGGACGAACCCCGCGCGCAGGTAGGCCTGCTTGAACCGCAGCAGCGCCACTCCGCGCTTGCGGGTGTCCCCGTGCGCGAAGTAGGTGAGGAACAGGCTGTTGCGCCGCCGGGTGTCGAAGGTCTCGACGTACGCCGCCTGGGAGTGCGGTCAACGGCGTCGACTCCAGGTGTACGACGACCGCGCGGATCGGGTCGCCGACGCGCGGGCGGGAGCTCGTGGGACGCCGCCCGGATCATGTCGAGCTGCCCGAGCAGCTGCTCGTCGGGGTAGCCGAGCAGCAGCGACGCCGACTGCCACGCGACCGCGAGCTGCTTCTCGGGCAGCGAGGGGCGGGGGTGCTTCGGGCTCACTTCGGGCCGTCCTCGTCCTTCGGCGGGAAGAGCCCGCTCGGGGCGCCCTTGCCGTCCCAGTTCAGGAGGTTGACGCGGGACGCCTTGCCTGCCGGGGCGGCCATGGTGTCGGCGGTCTGCCGGCTCTGCAGCATCTGGAAGTTCTCGACCGCGATCGGCGTCGGCGCGCCCGAGCCCTCGCCGAAGGGGCCGGAGCCGCCCATGCCCGGCCCGCCCTCGTAGTCGAGGGAGCACTCGGTGGCGAGCTCCTCGAGGGAGTGCGCCTGCTCGGCGTGGGCCGGCGGGATGACGTAGCGCTCGTCGTACTTGGCGATCGCGAGGAGGCGGTACATGTCGTACATCTCCTCCTCGGTCATGCCGACCGACTCGGGGATGGCGCCGTTGGGCTCGCGGCCCATGTTGATGTCGCGCATGTAGGAGCGCATCGCCGCGAGCTTCTTGAGCACCCCGTCGACCGGCGCGACGTCGCCGGCGGTGAACAGCTCGGCGAGGTACTCGATCGGGATCCGCAGCGCGTCGATCGCCGCGAACAGGTTGCCCTTGTCCTCGGCGTCCTCACCGGTGTCCTTCACGACGTCGATGACCGGCGAGAGCGGCGGGATGTACCAGACCATCGGCATCGTGCGGTACTCCGGGTGGAGCGGCAGCGCGACCTTGAACCGGTTGATGAGCGCGTAGATCGGGGAGCGCTGCGCGGCCTCGACCCAGTCGCGCGGGATGCCGGCACGCTCGGCCTCGCGCTGCACCTACGGGTCGAACGGGTCGAGGAAGACGTCGCGCTGCGCCTCGTAGAGCCCGTGCTCGTCGGGGGTGGACGCGGCCTCGAGCACCTTGTCGGCGTCGTACAGCATCAGGCCGATGTAGCGCAGCCGGCCGACGCAGGTCTCCGAGCACACCGTCGGCAGGCCGACCTCGATCCGCGGGAAGCAGAACGTGCACTTCTCGGCCTTGCCGGTGCGGTGGTTGAAGTAGACCTTCTTGTAGGGGCAGCCGGAGACGCACATGCGCCAGCCACGGCAGCGGTCCTGGTCGACGAGGACGATGCCGTCCTCCTCGCGCTTGTAGATCGCGCCGCTGGGGCAGGACGCCGCGCAGGACGGGTTCAGGCAGTGCTCGCAGATCCGCGGCAGGTAGAACATGAAGGTCTGCTCGAACTCGAACTTCACCTTGTCCGCGATCTTCTGCAGCATCGGGTCGTGCTTCTCGGTGGCCTTCGAGCCGCCGAGGTTGTCGTCCCAGTTCGAGGACCACTCGATCTTCATGTCCTTGCCCGTGAGCAGGGACTTCGGCCGCGCGACCGGTGTGTGCTCCTGGGCCGGGGCGTCGGTGAGCGTGGCGTAGTCGTAGGTCCACGGCTCGTAGTAGTCCTTGATGGAGGGCATCTTCGGGTTGGAGAAGATCGTGGCGAGCTTCTTGAACCGGCCACCGGCCTTGAGCTTGAGCCGGCCGCGCTTGTTCAGCGTCCAGCCGCCCTTCCACTCCTCCTGGTCCTCGTACGTCCGCGGGTAGCCCTGACCGGGACGGGTCTCGACGTTGTTGAACCAGACGTACTCGGTGCCCGTGCGGTTGGTCCAGGCCTGCTTGCAGGTGACCGAGCAGGTGTGGCAGCCGATGCACTTGTCGAGGTTCATCACCATCGCCATCTGTGCCATGACGCGCATCAGTACTGAACCTCCTGGGAGCGCTTGCGGATCACGGTCACTTCGTCTCTCTGGTTGCCGGTGGGACCTAGGTAGTTGAACGCGAAGGCGAGCTGGGCGTACCCGCCGATGACGTGGCTGGGCTTCACGAGGATCCGGGTCAGCGAGTTGTGGATGCCGCCCCGTTTGCCGGACGTCTCCGCGATGGGTACGTCGATCAGGCGGTCCTGCGCGTGGTGCATGTAGACCGTGCCCTCGGGCATCCGGTGGGACACGATCGCGCGGGCCACGACCACGCCGTTGCGGTTGACCGCCTCGATCCAGTCGTTGTCCTCGACCCCGACCTTGGCGGCGTCCTTGTCGCTCATCCAGATCGTCTGCCCGCCCCGGGACAGCGAGAGCATGAACAGGTTGTCCTGGTACTCCGAGTGGATCGACCACTTGTTGTGCGGGGTCAGGTAGCGGACCGTGACGCCGAGCTCGCCGGTGGAGCCGATCTCCGGCTCGGCGAACATCGCCCCCATGTTGAGCGGCGGCCGGTACACCGGCAGCCCCTCACCGAGCTCGGTCATCCAGTCGTGGTCGAGGTAGAAGTGCTGACGGCCGGTCAGCGTGTGCCACGGCTTGAGCCGCTCGACGTTGATCGTGAACGGGGAGTACCTCCGCCCACCGGTCTCCGACCCGGACCACTCCGGCGAGGTGATCACCGGCACCGGCGCGGCCTGCGTGTCGGCGAAGGTGATCTGCTTGCCCTCGTGCTCGGCGGCGAGGTCGTGCATCAGCTTGCCGGTCCGCTTCTCGAGGGTCTTGAAGCCCTGGGTGGCGAGGTGGCCGTTCGTGGTGCCGGACAGCGCGAGGATCGCCTCGGCGGCGTGGACGTCCCGCTTCAACGAGGGACGCCCGTCGGCCGGGCCGCCCCGCACGGGTCCGTTCTTGTGCTTGAGGTAGTCGATCGAGGCGGTCACGTCGTAGGTGACGCCCTTGGTCGTCGTACCCAGCTTGTCGAGCACCGGGCCGAGCGCCTGCATCTTGGCGCCGACCGCCGTGTAGTCGCGCTCGACCTCGACGATCTTCGGCATGGTCACGCCCGGGACCGGCTCGCACTCCCCGTGCTTCCAGTCCTTCACGACGCCGTGCGGGTTCGCCATCGCGTCGGGGGTGTCGTGCAGCAGCGGCACCGCGACGACGTCCTTGCGGGTGTCGAGGTGGCCGACCGCGAGCTCGCTGAACTTCGTCGCGATCGTCTGGAAGGCGTCCCAGTCGGTGCGGGTCTGCCACGGCGGCGCGATCGCCGGGTTGAACGAGTGCACGAACGGGTGCATGTCGGTGGTGTTGAGGTCGTGCTTCTCGTACCAGGTGGCGGCCGGCAGGACGACGTCGGAGAAGATCGTCGTGCTGGTCTGCCGGAAGTCCAGGGTGAGCAGCAGGTCGAGCTTGCCCTCGGGCGCGGTCTCGTGCCAGTCCACCTCCTGCGGTCGTTGCCCCTCGCCGGCCTCCACGGCCCGCAGCGAGTTGTCGGTGCCGAGCAGGTGCTTGAGGAAGTACTCGTTGCCCTTGCCCGAGGAGCCGATCAGGTTGGCCCGCCAGATGGAGAGCACCCTCGGGAAGTTCTCCGGCGAGTCCGGGTCCTCCGCTGCGAACCGGAGCTCGCCGGACTTGAGCTTGTCGACGACGTACTCCCCGACCGGACGCCCCTCGGCCGCGGCCTCGTCGGCCAGGTCGAGCGGGTTGCGGTTGAACGTCGGGTACGACGGCATCCAGCCCATGCGCGCGCTCTTCGCGATCACGTCGGCGGTGCTCATGCCCTCGAACTTGCCGGAGCCGGTCTTCGCCGCCAGCACGTCGGCGGAGAAGTGGTCGTAGCGGAACTGGTTGGTGTGGAGGTACCAGTAGGCCGTGTGGATCATCTGGCGCGGCGGGCGTGCCCAGTCGAGGCCGAAGGCGAGCTGGGCCCAGCCGGTCACCGGGCGGCACTTCTCCTGGCCGACGTAGTGGGCCCACCCTCCGCCGTTGACTCCCTGGCAGCCGGTGAGCGTGGTGAGGGCGAGGAAGCCGCGGTAGATCGTGTCGGAGTGGAACCAGTGGTTGGTGCCCGCGCCCATGAGGATCATCGAGCGGCCCTTGGACTCCTCGGCGTTCTGCGCGAACTCCCGGCCGATCCGGGCCGCGGCGGCTGCCGGGACACCGGTGATCGCCTCCTGCCAGGCCGGGGTGTACGGCGCGGTGGCGTCGTCGTACGACGAGGCCCACTCACCGGGGAGCCCGGGACGCCCCACGCCGTACTGCGCCAGCATCAGGTCGAACACCGTGGTCACCAGCCGGCCGCCGATCCGACGCACCGGGACGCCGCGGGACAGCGAGCCGGGCTCACCGTCGACGTTGTCGAACCGCGGGAGCTCCACCATGGCGGTGTCGTCGGTGGTGTCGATCAGGGTCAGCTTCGGGTCGACGCCCTCGAGGTCGAGGTTCCAGCGCCCGACGCCCGACTCGCCGAACCGGTGGCCCAAGGCGCCGTTGGGCACCACGGCCTCGTCGGTACGGGTGTCGAGGACCACGGTCTTGAAGTGGGCGTTCTCCTCGTACTGGTGGCTCGGCAGGTCCGCCGCGGTGAGGAACTTCCCGGGGCGGTAGGAGCCGTCCGCCGTCTCGTCCAGCACCACCAGGTACGGCAGATCGGTGTACTTCTTCGTGTACTCGATGAAGTACGGCGTCTGCCGCTCGACGAAGAACTCCTTGAGGATGACGTGCCCCATCGACATCGCGAGGGCCCCGTCCGTCCCGGGGGCGACAGCAAGCCAGTCGTCGGCGAACTTCACGTTGTCGGCGTAGTCCGGGGAGACCGCGACCACCTTCTGGCCCCGGTAGCGCGCCTCGGTCATCCAGTGCGCGTCGGGCGTGCGGGTCACCGGGACGTTCGAGCCCCACATGATGAGGTAGCCGGCGTCCCACCAGTCGCCCGACTCGGGCACGTCGGTCTGGTCCCCGAACACCTGCGGCGAGGCAACGGGCAGGTCGGCGTACCAGTCGTAGAACGACAGCATCGAGCCGCCGATCAGCGAGGTGAAGCGCGCGCCCGAGGCGTGGGAGACCATCGACATCGCCGGGATCGGCGAGAACCCGGCCACCCGGTCCGGGCCCCACTTCTTGATCGTGTGCACGTAGGCGGCGGCGATCATCTCGGTCGCCTCCTCCCACGAGGCGCGCACGAGGCCGCCCTTGCCACGCGCGGACTTGTACGCCTTGGCCCGCGCCGGGTTGTCGACGACGTGCGACCACGCGAGGACCGGGTCGCCGTGCTGGGCCTTGCCCTCGCGGTACATCTGCAGCAGGACGCCGCGGATGTAGGGGTAGCGGACCCGCGTCGGCGAGTAGGTGTACCAGGAGAACGCCGCGCCGCGCGGGCAGCCGCGGGGTTCGTACTCCGGCTTGTCCGGACCCACCGAGGGGTAGTCGGTCTGCTGGGTCTCCCAGGTGATGATGCCGTCCTTGACGTACACCTTCCACGAGCACGACCCCGTGCAGTTCACGCCGTGCGTCGAGCGCACCACCTTGTCGTGGCTCCAGCGGTCCCGGTAGAAGTCGTCCGCGCCACGACCGCCCTTGCGGTGCAGGGTGCGCAGGTCCTCGGAGACCTCCGCCTTCGTGAAGAACCGGCGCGAGCGCACGAGCGCGTCGCTCAGGCCCCCGTCCATCCCCACTTCGTGCTCGCGCTTTCCCTCGGGTTGTACCTCTGTGCTCACTCGGTTCTCCTGGATCGACGATCAGGGCGCTGCTGGGTGTCGCGGTGCGACGGCTCGTGGGTCGGGCCCGGGGCGGCCGGCTCAGGCTGTGGCGGCTGGAGCCACCTCCTCGTCGTGACGCCTCGCGGTCCGTCGTACGACGGTCAGCGTCAGCACCAAGGTGAGCGCCGCGGTGACGGACAGGAGGCCGAGGCCGATCGCGTAGGACTCGGTGCGGCCGTAGACGTAGCCCATGATCAGCGGGGGCACGAAGCCGCCGAGGCCACCGGCCGCGCCGACGAGACCCGTGACGCCGCCGACTCGTGCGGGGTCGGTGACCTTCGCGATCAGGGCGAACGTCGCACCGCTGCCGGCGCCGAGTGCCGCGGCCATCGTCAGGAAGGAGAACGGTGCCGATGTGCTCGAGGATCGGGTGGGTGGCGGCGACAGCGGCGCCGACGGCGACGACCGCGTAGCCGGCCGCGAGGACGGGAACCGGGCCGAACTTGTCGGAGAGCCACCCGCCGACCGGGCGCATGATCACCGCGACGACGACGAAGCCGGCCATCCGGTTCGCGGCGTCAGCCGGGGTGAGGGCGTAGTCGGTCTTGAGGTAGGCGGGGAGGTAGACGGAGAAGGCGACGTAGCCACCGAAGGCGACGGCGTAGAGGATGCAGGCCTGCCAGGTGATCGGCAGCACCGCGTTGGCCTTGAGCCGGGTCACGAGCGACGTCGTCGGGACGGTGCGCCCCGGGGCGTCGCGCAGGACCAGCCAGGAGGTGACCGCGTAGATCGCGAGCACCGCGGCGGTGATCAGGAACGGGGCCTTCTCGCCGACGTTGGTGAAGAGCTTCACCGTGGTGAGCGCGCTGATGGCGGTGCCGCCCATGCCGGCGCCGAAGATGCCGACGGCGAGGCCGCGCCGCTCCGGCGGGAACCACGCGTTGACGAACGGCACGCCGACCGCGAAGGCGGTGCCGGCGATGCCGAGGAAGAAGCCGCCGATCAGCAGCAGGGCGTAGGAGTCGAGGGCGAAGAAGGCGATGAACAGGATCGGGACGATCGTGATCGCCGAGATGACCGGGAACATGATCCGGCCGCCGTAGCGGTCGGTGAGCGCACCGACGATGATCCGGCCCAGCGAGCCGACGATGACCGGGACCGCGACCATCAGCGCGACGTCGGACTCGGTGAGCTCACCGAGGGTGCCCGTCTCACGGAACAGCGGGCCGAGCGGGCTGATGAGCGCCCAGGCCCAGAAGTTCACCGCGAAGCCGATGGTGGCCATGGCCAGCATCAGGCCGGGGCTTCGCTTCGCCGGTGGTTCGGCGCCTCGTGAACTCGTACCGGTGCTGCTCATGCAGGCCTCCCACGTTTGTGCGACGACAAGCCGACGGCCTGCCCCTTGTCTATCGCACGTAACCCTGCTTGACCATGCTTCGACGCGCCTGGGTCGAAAGTCCCGGAAGGTTTGGTCCTTATCCCCCAATATCCATGTGGATGTTCACTGCGGATTTCCCAAGCCACGTTGGGCAAACGCCACTCCCCGCGGTGTGAGCACACCACGGGGAGCCGGCGTTCTGCGTCAGGGCTTGAAGACCACCTTCACGGTGCCGTCGGCCTTCTTCTGGAAGTTGTCGTACGCCGCCGGCGCCTCGCTCAGCGGGACCTGGTGGGTCGCGAACTGCTCCACGCCGAGCGGGTCGGCATCGTCGACGAGGAGCGGCATGATGTCGTCCACCCAGCGCTTGACGTTCGCCTGCCCCATGCGCAGCTGCAGCTGCTTGTCGAACATCGTCATGATCGGCATCGGGTCGGTCTGCCCGCCGTACACGCCGATCAGCGAGATCGTGCCGCCCCGGCGTACCGCGTCGATCGCGGTGTAGATCGCCGACATCCGGTCCACACCCATCTTGCTCATCAGCGGCGCCGTCAGCTTCTTCGGCAGCGCGTTGAAGACCTTCTGCCCCAGCTCGGCGACCGGGGAGCCGTGAGCCTCCATGCCCACCGCGTCGATCACCGAGTCGGCGCCGCGGCCGTTGGTGCGCGAGCGGACCTCCTCGGCCACGTCGTCCACGGCACCGAGGTCGATCACGTCGGCGCCGCGAGAGCGGGCGCGCTCGAGCCGCTCGGGCACGAGGTCGACCGCGATCACGCGGAAGCCCTGGTGCAGGGCGATCCGGGTCGCCATGTCACCGATCGGGCCGAGCCCCAGCACGAGCAGGGTCCCGCCCTTGGGAACGTCTGCGTAGACGACCGACTGCCACGCCGTGGGGAGGACGTCGGAGAGGAACAGGAAGCGCTCGTCGACGGGCCCCTCCGGCACCTTGATCGGCATGAACTGCGCCTGTGGGCACACGGAGGTACTCCGCCTGGGCGCCCGGCACCTCGCCGTACAGCTTGCTGAAGCCGAAGAGCGCGGCGCCCATGCCCTGCTCGCGGACCTGGGTGGTCTCGCACTGGGTGTAGAGGCCCTGGTCGCACATCCAGCAGCTGCCGCAGCAGATCTGGAACGGCATCACGACCCGGTCGCCGACCTTCAGGTCGCCGGTGGCCGAGCCGACCTCCTCGACGATGCCCATCGGCTCGTGGCCGAGCACGTCGCCCTCGCCCATGAACGGGCCGAGCGTCTCGTACAGGTGCAGGTCGGAGCCGCAGAGCCCGCTCGACGTGATCCGCACGATCGCGTCCGTGGGCTCCTGGATGACCGGGTCGGGCACGTCCTCGACGCGCACATCGCGCTTGCCGTGCCAGGTCACTGCCTTCATGCGTCCACCTCCGTGATCGGGTACGACGACGGTGGTAGCCGCGTTCGCGAGTCGCCAAACCCCGGGCAGGTCAGATGCCGAGATCCTCGAGCACCTCCACCCCGGGCAGCTCGGCGAGGTCCCGGCCGGCCAGCAGGAGCTTGGAGCGGCGTACCCCGCTGCCGATGACGGCCACCTCGATGTCGAGCACGGACGCGTCGACGAGCACCCGCCAGCCGGCGGGAAGGCCGACCGGCGTGATGCCGCCGTACTCCATCCCGGTCTCCTCGACCGCACGCTCCATCGGCAGGAACGAGGCCTTGCGGACGTCGAGGGTCCGCTTGACGAGGTTGTTCACGTCCGCGCGGGTGTCGGCCCGGACCACGCACGCCGCGACTCGCTCCTCACCGCCGCGGCGGCCCGAGACCACCACGCAGTTCGCGCTGGCCGACATCGGCAGGTCGTAGGCCTCCGTCAGTGCCGCGGTGTCGGCGAGGTCCGGGTCGATCTCGGTGACCGCCACGGCGTCGGCACGCGGCCACGACCGCAGTGCCGCCGCCACGGGGTCGGCGAGGAGGTCGGGCCGGTCGAGCGCGGGTGCGGTCTTCAGGGTGCCGAGGTGGGGCAGTTCAGCCATGGCAGCATCCTCGCCGGTTTCCGCGGCGGTGCGGCGATCGGGGTCCTGGCTGGTCCCGCTCGTGGGTGGCGCCAGGTCGCCCGCGCTGCCCTCCCACCTCGGGTGTCCGTAGAACATGCAGCCGAGCGCTTCTGTCCACGTCGCTGAGCGTGAAGGGGTACGGCGAGCCCGCTGACTGCATGTTCTACGGACACAGCCAGCGCCGTACGACGACGGGCAGCAACGATTTGGCTTGTTTTTCCAAGTTCGACTGATTTCTTACGGATCGCGAGGTTAGGGTCCAGGAAATCTCTGTCTCGGGGGATCGAACGTCAGCGGATGGCTCGGCATCGCCGCAGCTCATTCACGCCTGGGAGTCCCTCCCTCCTGCAGAGCCCACCCACCGCGGCCGGTCCCTGCATGCGCACTCGAGCTCGGCTGCCAGTCACCAGGGAGATCCGGTTTGTCCAGCCCATTCCAGCGGCGGAGCACGAGGGCGGTGATCGCGGCAACGGGCTTCGGCCTCGTCGTGAGCCCGCTCGCTCTGGTCGCGCCGGCTCAAGCAGCACCTGACGGCTCGAGCCTCGTCATCAGCGAGGTCTACGGCGGCGGTGGTAACACCGGCGCCCGTACTACAACGCGGACTTCGTCGAGCTTACAACCCCACCGACGCTGCGATCAGCCTCACGGGCATGTCCGTCCAGTACCGCAGCTGCGACCGGCACCAGCGGCGCAGGCGCCCTTCGCGCTGAGCGGTCGCGTCCCGGCGCACGAGCCACTACCTGGTCCAGGTGGGACAGCCGGCGCCACCGTCACGCGCCAAGCCGCTACCCACTCCCGACGCGACCGCGAGCACGCATCTCGATGGCTGCTACCAACGGCATGGTCCTCCTGGTGCCAAAGCACGACACCCTTCACCGCCACTGGTGACCTGGCCGGCAACGCGGCCTGCGTCGACATGGTCGGCTTCGCGACGCCGACATCGTTCGAGACCGCGAGCACCGGGTCGCCCGCCGACCACCACGCGCAGCTGCGAACCGGACCGCCTCCGGCGACGGACACCGACAACAACGCCGAACGACTTCAGCGCGCTCCGCACCGTCACGCAAAGCCGTGCGAGGACGTCGACGCCTCCGCCGACGGAGTTCACCGGCTCGATCGCGGAGATCCAGGGCACCGACGCCGCGACCTCCCCGCACGTGGGTGACATCGCCACGACGTCGGGCGTCGTGACCGCGGCGTACCCGACCGGCGGCTACAACGGCTTCTACATCCAGACGCCAGGCACCGGCGACGCGACCGACGAGACCCCCGGCGCCTCGGACGCGATCTTCGTGTTCGGCTCTGCAGCCACGGCCACCGTGAAGATCGGCGACAACGTCGAGGTCACGGGCCTGGTGAAGGAGTTCGCCGGCACCACCGAGATCGAGACCGACGCCGCCAGCGACGTCACGTTGCTCACCGAGGCGGTCGCCGCACCGACGCCCCTGGACACCGCGCTCCCGGCGACCGAGGCCGCGCGTGAGGCCCACGAGGGCGAGCTCCTCGCGCCCAGCGGCCCGTTCACGGTGACCAACACCTTCACCACCAACACGTTCGCCGAGATCGGCCTCGCCGCGGGCACCAAGCCGCTGATCGCGCCGACCGAGGTCGCCGACGCTCAGGACACCGCCGACGTCGCGGCGATCGCAGCGGACAACGCCGCTCGGGCGATCACCCTGGACGACGGCGCGAGCGCCAACTACACCGGCGGCGCCAAGAACACCCCGATGCCGTGGCTGTCCAAGGACAACCCGGTCCGCGGTCGGCGCGCCGGCGACGTTCACCGGCCCGGTCGTCCTGGAGTACCGCAACAACCTGTGGAAGTTCCAGCCGACCAGCCAGATCACGGGCGACGGCAGCGCCACCGCGACGTTCGCGAACACCCGCACCGCCGCTCCCGAGAACGTCGGCGGTGACATCCGGCTCGCGACCTTCAACGTGCTGAACTACTTCCCGACCACCGGCGAGGAGTTCGTCGCCAGCGGCCTCGGCACCTGCACCTACTTCAACGACCGCGCAGGCAACCCGATCACGGTCAACTCCTGCACCAACAACGGCCCGCGCGGCGCCGCGAACGCCGAGAACCTCAAGCGGCAGCAGGCCAAGATCGTCGCCGCGATCAACAAGCTCGGCGCGAGCATCGTCTCCCTCGAGGAGATCGAGAACTCCGTCCAGTTCGGCAAGGACCGCGACTTCGCCGTCTCCAAGCTGGTCGAGGCGCTGAACGCCGACGCCGGCGCCGGCACCTGGGCCTTCGCGCCCTCCCCGGCTGCGGCGGACCTGCCCACGCCGGCGCAGGAGGACGTCATCCGGACGGCGTTCATCTACAAGCCCGCCGACGTCGCCCTCGTCGGCGCGTCGAAGGTCGCTCATCGACGAGGTCAACTTCGACAACGCCCGCGAGCCGCTGGCCCAGGCCTTCAAGGCTAATGGAGCGCCGGACGGCAAGGCGTTCGCGGTCATCGTGAACCACTTCAAGTCGAAGGGCTCCGGCACCGACGACGGCACGGGGCAGGGCAACGCCAACCCCGACCGCATCGGCCAGGCCGAGGCACTGTCGGCCTTCGCTGACTCCTTCGCCGCCGACCGCGGCACCGAGGCCGTCTTCCTGACCGGCGACTTCAACTCCTACTCGATGGAGGACCCGATGCAGGTCCTCTACGGCGACGGCTACACCGCCGTGGAGTCGGACACGGAGGGCGAGGAGACCTACAGCTTCTCGGGTCTCTCCGGCTCGCTGGACCACGTGCTCGCCAACGACGCCGCGCTCGACCTCGTGAGCGGAGCCGACATCTGGAACATCAACTCCGGTGAGTCGGTCGGCTTCGAGTACAGCCGCTACAACAACAACGCGACCGACCTCTACGAGGCCAACCCCTTCCGGGCGTCGGACCACGACCCCGAGATCGTCGGGATCAACGCCTCGCAGATCGGTCTCGAGCAGATCCAGATCCTGGGCACGAACGACTTCCACGGTCGTCTCGACGAACAACTCGTCGGGCACCGAGGCGGGCGCCGCCGTGCTGGCGGGTGCGGTCAAGCAGCTCCGTGGCGACGAACCCGAACACCGTGTTCGCCGCCGCCGGCGACCTGATCGGCGCATCGACGTTCGACTCGTTCATCGCAGAAGGACAAGCCGACGATCGACGCCCTCAACGAGGCCGGTCTCGAGGTCTCTGCGGTGGGCAACCACGAGTTCGACCAGGGCTACGACGACCTGCTCAACCGCGTGATGGCTCCCTACGACGCCGAGACCAACCCGTACGGCGGGGCCGAGTGGAAGTACATCGGCGCCAACGTGCACAAGCCCGGAGCGCCACGCGTCCGAGCCGCTCGACCCGACGTACGTCAAGGACTTCGACGACGTCGAGGTCGGCTTCATCGGCGCGGTGACCGAGCGACCTCGCCGAGCTCGTCTCCCCGGCCGGCATCGAGGGCGTCGAGATCGAGGACATCGTGACCGCGACCAACCGTGAGGCCGACAAGCTCTCGAGGAACGGCCGGCGTGCCGACGTCGTCGTCCTGCTGGTGCACGAGGGTGCGGCCACCACGTCGTACGCGTCGGCGACCGACCCGACGTCCGACTTCGGGAAGATCGTCAACGGTGTCGACGAGGACGTCGACGCGATCGTCTCCGGCCACACGCACCTCGCCTACAACCACGAGGTCCCGGTAGGCGTGGGTCGACGAGGGCCGCGACGTCACGACGCGTCCCGTCGTGTCGGCCGGCCAGTACGGCAGCAACCTGAACCAGCTGCTGTTCACGGTGGACTCCGAGACCGGTGAGGTCGTCGCCAAGGACCAGAAGATCCTGGCGCTCAAGACCGGTCAGACCGCGAACTACCCGGTCGACGCGGCAACCAAGTCGATCGTCGACGCCGCGGTGGCCAAGGCCAACGAGCTCGGCGCCGTCTCGCTCGGTCAGATCGCGGGGCCGTTCAACCGGGCGAAGCTGGCCAACGGCGACCACCGAGAACCGCGGCGGCGAGTCCACCCTCGGCAACCTCGTCGCCGAGGCGCAGCGCTGGGCCACGCAGTCGGCAACCGCCGGCTCGGCCCAGATCGCCTTCATGAACCCGGGCGGTCTCCGCGCGGACATGGTGGGCACCGGCACCGACTACCCGAAGACGCTGACCTACAAGCAGGCAGCGGAGGTCCAGCCGTTCGCCAACACCCTGGTGAACATGCAGCTCACCGGCGCACAGATCAAGAGCGCCCTCGAGCAGCAGTGGCAGCCTGCCGGCTCGTCGCGACCGTTCCTGCGGCTCGGCACGTCGAAGGGCTTCACCTTCACCTACGACCCGGCGGCCGCAGTGGGTTCGCGGATCACCGGCATCTGGCTCGACGGTGTCGCGATCGACCCGGCGACCAGCTACTCGGTGACGGTGAACTCGTTCCTCGCCTCCGGCGGTGACAACTTCGGGGCGTTCAACCAGGGCACCCAGAAGAAGGACACGGGCAAGACCGACCTGCAGGGCATGGTCGACTACATGGCCGAGTTCGCCAAGACCACGCCGCTTGCAGTCGACTACAAGCAGCACGCGGTCGGCGTCTCGTTCCCCACGGGTGCGCCCGCGTCGTACCTGCCCGGTGACGAGGTCTCGTTCAAGCTGTCGTCGCTGGCGTACTCCACGGCGGCGGACACCAAGGACGCCCAGGTGAAGGTGACCTTCGACGGCACCGACCTCGGCACCTTCCCGGTGGACAACACGATCGGCACCGCCATCTTCGACGAGTACGGCACCGCCGACGTGACGGTGACCCTGCCGGCGGGTGCTCCTGCCGGCAAGGCAGCACTCACCGTGACCGGTCTGACCACGGGCACCACGGTTTCGGTGCCCGTGACCATCGCCAAGCCGAACGGCGGCGACCCGGTGGACACCAGTGTCAGCGCCACCGCGGAGCCGATGACCTACGGCACCGACGGGACCGTCAACGTCACGCTCACCCCGGCCGACGCGACGGGGACCGTCACGGTCCTCGACGGGGAGACCGTGCTCGGCAGTGCAGCCCTCTCGGGTGGCAACGCCGCGGTCAGCATCCCGGGCACCTCTCTGGCCCCGGGCAGCCACACGCTGAACGTCCGGTACGCCGGCGACGCGACCCACAACCCGTCGTCCGGGACCGTGTCCCTGACGGTCGAGAAGGCACCGGCCAGCGTCGCTGCCACCGCGGAGCCGATGACCTACGGCACCGACGGCAAGGTCACGGTCACGGTCACACCGGCGGACGCGACCGGAACGGTCACCGTCCTCGACGGCACGAAGACGCTGGGCAGCGCAACGCTCTCCGGTGGTTCTGCCGTGGTGAGCATCCCGGGTACGTCTCTGACCCCGGGGACCTACGACCTGACCGTGGAGTACGGCGGCGACGCGACCCACAAGCCGGCGTCCGGCAACCTGTCGCTGACGGTCGAGAAGCTCAGCTCGTCGACCGCGGCCGAGGTCGTCCCGGCCAAGGTCGTCGTGAAGCGGACCAGGTCGACGGTCTTCGCGACTGTCGAGGTCGACGGCAAGCCGGCATCCGGCGGGACGGTCGACGTCTTCGACGGTGCGAAGAAGCTCGGCGAGGGAACGGTCACCGATGGTCAGGCACGCATCCAGCTGCCCGCGTTCGACACGACCGGCACCAAGACGCTGAGCGTCCGCTACCGCGGCACCGGCACCGCAGCCGCTTCCGCGACCACCGTGCAGCTCACGGTCGTCAAGGCGGGGCCGCGCATGGACGTCGACAAGCCTGGCAAGGTCCTCGCCAAGAGGACCCGGCCGAGGCTCGCGGTCGCACTCGCCGCAGCGGGGCAGACGGTCCGGGGCAAGGTCGCGATCGTCCGTCACGGCCACGTCGTGGCTCGCGGCACGCTGAGGAACGGCAACGTCGTGTTCAGGCTGCCGGCCTTCAAGACCACGGGCCGAAGATGTTCACGGTGCGCTACCTCGGCAGCAACCTCGCCGAGAAGGTCAGCAAGAGGGTGACCATCAAGGTCGTCAGGTAGCACCTCCGGCCGCGACCGACGTCACGGCCACAGCATGAGGAGGGGTGGTCCCGGTTCACGCCGGGGCCACCCCTCTTCTTGTGTCCGCGGGAATGTCGGCGAAGCGCCGCCGCCGCGGTCCGGCTCACTCGTCCGGGTGCTCGGTGACCTCCTTGCGCAGCCGCAGGCCGAGGAGCGACGCACCGAGGAGGGTCACACCCGCGACGAGCAGCACGCCCGCGGTGCCGAGCGTCCCCTCCGTCCAGTCGAGCAGCGCCTCCGGCACGGCCAGGGTCACGCCCACCACCCCGACGGCGAGATACGGCCAGGCACGCAGCCGCACGTACATCGTGAAGCCCGCCACCGCGACGAGCAGCGTCACCAGGTAGCCGACCCAGGCCTGGTCGGACCCGACCGGGATCTGGGCACCGACGAGGGCGAACACCGCACCGATGACACGACCGGCGACGAGCTCTCGCCAGATGCCCCGCTCCGCCAGGACGAGCCACACGACACCGAGCGCGAGGAAGAGCATGCCGAGCGGGACCAGCTCGATGTCGCCGATCGAGTCGAGGGTGAACGGGAACGCGTAGGCGGCGCCGACGGCGATGGCCGCCTGACCGACCAGCGTCGGGGCGAGCCTGTAGCCGACGGCGGCGAGGACGATCAGGGTGAGGCTGCCCCCCACGCCGATGAGGGAGCCTTGCTCCGCCTCGGTCCCCCGACTCTCGATCACGTCGACGAGCCAGACGATGACCGCCGTGGCCGCCGAGGCAGCGCCTGCGGTGAACAGGACGCTCGCGAGCCTCTGACGAACCGGCTGCGTGCCGTCGCGCAGGACGGCGAGCCCTCCGCCGGTCAGGCCGACGGTCACCCCGGCCACGAACAGGAGTACGGCGCCGCCGGCGAACAGACCGACCCGGACCGGCACGGACAGCGACTCCCACTGACCGGCCACGAAGAGGGCCCCGGCCGCCACGACCAGCGCGCCTCCGACGTACCCGGCGAGCTCGGCGAGCCGGCGGCGCAGCGTCGCCGACTCGACCACCTGACCACCCAGAGCACGGTCCGCGACCTCGACCGCCTCGTCGTGACGGGCCGCGTCGACCAGCCCGTGCTCCTCGAGCGCCGCGATGACGGGAAGCACCCTGCGGTCGTGCACCTTCCGGGGCGTCACCGATGTCGTCATGACAACCTCCTCGAGGCGGGCACCACGGCCCGGTCCTCATGACGATCGTCTCGACAACCGGGGGTGGCCGGCAGGGTCGTTGTACCCGGCTACGTCCGCCTTTCGACGGGATCCGGACCTTCCGCCCTCAGGCGAGGGACCCCGGGTCCGGGGGTACGTCGACGGCGTGCTCGCGAAGGTAGGCCGCGGGCACCGCGTCGAGCGTGCGCTCGTGGGTGGAGGCGAGTACGACGGGGGCGGCGGCACCGTCGTGGTAGGCCTGGAGCCACCGCACGGCGACGACGCACCAGCGGTCGCCCGGAGTCAGACCGGGGAACTGCCACTCCGGCCGGGGCGTCACGAGGTCGTTGCCCACCGAGGCCTGGTGCTCGAGGAACTCGCGGGTCACCACCGCGCAGACCGTGTGGCTGCCGATGTCCTCGGGTCCGGTGCTGCAGCGGCCGTCGCGGTAGAAGCCGGTGACCGGGTCGGTGCCGCACGGCTCGAGGGGGCCGCCGAGGACGTTCAGCTCGGGCACGCCCGACTGCTCGGTCTGGTCAGGCTCGTTCGGCAGCTCCGCCTGCTCCGGCTCCTCGGGCTCCTCGGAGTGGTGCGGGTCTTCGCTCATGCAGCCACGTTCTCACGCCGTGCCCGCGGCAGCACCAGGCTGAACGTCGTGCAGGCGTCGTCGGTCAGCCGGAGCTGTCCGCCGAGGGACTCGGCGATCTCGGTCGCCGTGGCGAGGCCTCCCCTGCCGGCGGCGACCGCGCTCTTCACGCCCGCGACGGCCCGGTGGTGCGGCCCTTCGTCGGCGACCCTGACCTCGGCGTACTCGGGCGCCTGGGAGACGCGGACGCTGATCGTGCCCTCGCCGTGGCTCACGGCGTTGCAGAGCAGCACGTCCATGACCTGGATGAGCGAGCCCGCGGGCAGCCGGACCGCCACGACGTGCTCACAGCCGTCGACGAGGCTGCGGTCCCGGGCCGCGGTGCGCCAGCGGGTCGCGGCGTCTCGCACCAGGGCGGCGAGGTCGATGTCGAAGCTGGCACCCACGCGGCGCTCCCTCGTCGCGTCGAGCATGCCGGCGACGGTCGCGCTGAGCCGGTCGAGCTGCGCGAGTGCGTCGTGCAGCCGCGTCACGACCTCAGGCGGCGTCTGCGGTGAGAGCGCGAGGTCCTCGAGCTCCAGCCGAGCCGCGGTGATCGGCGTACGCAGCTCGTGCGAGGCGTGCGCGGCGAAGTCGCGCTCGCGCCGGACGAGCGTGTCGAGGTCGGTCGCGCTCGCCCGCAGCACCCGGGCGACGGCGTCGGCCTCGGGCACCGAGTAGCGCGGGACCGCCACGTCGAAGTCGCCTCGCCCGATCCGCTCCGCCACGCCCGCGAGCTCCCGGAACGGACGAGAGAGCCGGCGCGCCAGCCACACGGCCGCGACCGCGGCGGCCACCGCCAGGCCCAGCCCCACGAGCACGAGGGGCAGGAGCGCGTTCGCGACCCGGGCGTCGACCACGTGCACGTCACGGGTGAGGGTCAGCGTGCCTCCGCCCGCGACCGGCCGGGTCGCGGAGAGGTCGCCGGGGTTCGGTTGTCCGGAGGGCTCACCAGGTGCCACGGCCTGGATCCTGCGGCCGTCCGCGGTGACGTACACGACCTGCTCCCCGGCCTGGAGCACCGAGGCGAGCTGCGCGCCGGTCACGCCCCCGTCGGCGAGCCCGACCAGGCCGGCCATGGTCTCGGCCGAGCGGTCGACCTTGCGCTGCTCCACGTCGTGGACGAGCTCCGAGGTCGCCTGCCCACGGAGCACCACGAAGACCGCGATGACGGCGAGGCTCAGGGAGACGAAGGCGAGGAGGAGTCGGTCACGCATCGGGGACGCCGTCCTCCAGGCGGAAGCCGACACCCCGGACCGTCACCACCCTCGCGGGCGCGTCGCTCTCCTCCAGCTTCTGCCGCAGCCGGCCGACCGTGACGTCGAGAGTCTTGGTCGACCCGTACCAGTTGCTGTCCCACACCTCGTCCATCAGACGGTCGCGGGTGACGACGGCCCCGCGGTCAGAGCACAGGAGTGCGAGGACGTCGAACTCCTTCGTGGTGAGGGCGACCTCCTGCTCCTCGACCCACACTCGTCGGGCGTGGGTGTCGATCCGAAGACCCGACTCCTCACAGGGCGCCGGGTCGGCCGCCTGGCTGGTGCCGGCGCTCCGCCGGAGCAGCGCCCGGGTGCGAGCGAGGAGCTCGGCGAGCCCGAAGGGCTTGGACATGTAGTCGTCGGCGCCCACGTCGAGGCCGACCACCCGGTCGAGCTCGCCGCCGCGCGCGGTCAGGATCAGGACCCCGCCGCCGTACCCACCGGCACGCACCTGGCGGCACACCTCGAGCCCGTCGATGTCGGGGAGGCCGAGGTCGAGGATCATCAGGTCGACGCTTCCGTCCAGGGCCTTCGTGACGGCGGTCGATCCTTCGCTGACCCGCTCGACGTCGTACCCCTCACGCCCGAGAGTGCGCACCAGCGGCATCGCGATTCCTTCGTCGTCCTCGACGATGAGCACGGTGGCCATGGTCACAGAGCATAGGGGTGGTCAGGCGTCTGATCCGGGCGACGCCGCCGAGCGTCGGCGAGAAGAAGCAGGAGGACGATGCTCGCGAGGCCGGCGACGACAAGGCTCCCCACGGGAGCGAGCCCGCCGAGCCGGCGGGCGCCGGGAAGGCCATCGAGGCTCTGGAGCAGGAGTACGGCGAGCGTGGCCCCTGCGGCGAAGGCGGCGACGGCGCGCATGACCAGGGTCGGCCGGCGCCAGAGGGCGTACCCGGTGACGATCGCGACGGCGGCCGACGACGCGGTGAGGACGCCGACGTAGGAGGCCACGTCCGCGACGACCGGGAGGACCGTGATGAGCGCGAGGCCGAGGAGAAGGGACGATGCCGCCGCGACGCGCGAGACGCGGGTCGGCGTGGTCGTCTCGTCTCGGGCGCCTGACACGAACCCGGCGGTGGTCACCAGGAGCTCTTCCGTGAGCTCGGTGACTCCTGCCGGAGGCCCCCGGCGGCTGAGCCGCCGTGAGACTTCATCCCGCGTCCATGGGAGGTGGACGCGGGGGTTCCGGTCGAGTTCATGTCAGGCACCTGCGAGATTCCTTCTTCCAGCAGGGCCGCCTCCCGCCCCGTGCGGCCCTGCCGGACTTCCATCTCCCCCCGGAGCTTGTGCGACCACGCTATGACCCACCCCGCCACGCCCGGGCAACGTGAGGACCACGCGATCTCCACACTTCGGTAACAGTCGGCAGGTCCCCGGCCTCCGCCACCGCCCGCGCTCCCCGAAGCCGGGTCGGTCGTTAGTCTGCGCTCATGAGCGCCGACCCCGTGTACCTGCTCGCCGGTGCGGCCCTCCTGCTCGCCGTGGTCCTGCCGACGGCACTGAGACGGGTGGCGGTCTCCGCGCCGATCGTCCTGCTCGTGGTCGGCGGTCTCATGGGTCTCCTGCCGCTGCCCGCGGGCACCGACGTCACCCCCATCGGCAACCGCGCCTTCGTCGAGCACCTCACCGAGTTCACCGTGATCATCGCCCTCATGGGCGTCGGGCTCGCCCTGGACCGCCCGCTGGACCTCAGACGGTTCTCGAGCTGGCGCAGGTGGAGCGCCGCCTGGCGCCTGCTCGGCATCTCGATGCCGCTGTGCATCGCCGGGGTCGCGTTCCTCGGCTGGTGGGTGGTCGGGCTGGCGCCTGCGGCGGCGCTGCTGCTCGGCGCCGCGCTCGCCCCGACGGACCCGGTGCTCGCCTCCGACGTACAGGTCGAGGGGCCCACCCCGGCCGACGAGGAGGCGCACGAGGAGATCGACGAGAGCAACGAGGTCCGCTTCGCGCTCACCTCGGAGGCCGGGCTCAACGACGGCCTCGCCTTCCCGTTCGTGTACGCCGCGATCTTCCTCGCCTCCGTGGGCCCCGTCGCGGAGTGGGGGCTGGGCTGGCTGGCCTGGGAGCTCGTCGGCAAGGTCGTGCTGGGCGTGGCCCTCGGCGTGCTGACCGGCTGGGCGCTTGCCAAGGCGGCCTTCCGGTCACCCGCTCCGTCCCTGCGGCTGGCGGAGACCGGCGAGCCGCTGCTCGCGCTCGCCGCGGTGCTGCTCTCCTACGGCGTGACCGAGGTCGTCGGCGGGTACGGCTTCCTGGCGGTCTTCGCCTGCGCCATGACGATCCGGTCGGCCGAGCGCGGTCACGAGTACCACGCGCACATGCACGAGATCGTCGAGAGGCTCGAGCGGCTGCTCACCCTCGTCGTACTCCTGCTGCTCGGGATCTCGATGACCAACGGGCTGCTGCACGAGCTGTCGTGGGGGCGGTGCTTGTCGCGCTGCTCCTCGTCTTCGTGGTCCGGCCGGTCGCGGGCATGCTCGGACTCGGCTTCCGGCGATGGCGCAGCCGGATCGGCGACCACGTGCTCACCCGGCCCGAGCGGCTCGACGATCTCGTTCTT
The DNA here is from genome assembly GCA_963739785.1 of uncultured Actinomycetota bacterium. Taxonomy (GTDB): domain Bacteria; phylum Actinomycetota; class Actinomycetes; order Propionibacteriales; family Nocardioidaceae; genus Nocardioides_C. The sequence goes on from CAVUBO010000012.1 coordinate 269,818, forward strand.
CGGGGTCCGCGGCGTGGGGTCGCTGTACTACCTCGCCTACGCCACGGGCGAGGCGGACTTCTCCGACCAGCAGCTGCTGTGGTCGACCGTGGCCGTTCACGATCGCCCTGTCGGTGCTCGTCCACGGCATCGCGGCGACACCGGTGATGCGCTGGCTGGAGAACTGGCGCCGAGCCGTAGCCGACCGGCCGGCCGGCCCGTCAGAGCACCTGGTCGCCGTACATCTCGCCGAGCGGGTCGGCGATCAGCTCGATGCGCGCGCCGTCGGGGTCCTTGAAGTAGACCGAGACCTGCGCTGTGGATCACGTACTCCACGCCGGCCGCGTCGAGCCGGGCGACGACCTCCCGCCACCGGTCGGGCTCCATCGAGATCGCGACGTGGTGCAGGCCGCCGAGCACCTCGGCGTACGGACCGAGGTCGAGGCCGGGGAAGTCGAAGAAGGCGAGCAGGTTCTCGTTGCCGATGTCGAAGAAGAAGTGCGACGAGCCCGGGTAGTCGCGGTTCTCGATCAGCTCGGTGAGCGGGAAGCCGAGGAGGCCCTGGTAGAAGGCGATGGTCCGCTCGACGTCGCTGCTGATCAGGGCGGCGTGGTGCAGGCCGCGGGCGCTCGACGCCGGGCGCTCCGCCTGCCGGCTCGAGGTGGGCGTTCCGGATGCGCTCTCGCTCGGCCTCGATCGCGGCCAGGTCGGTTGCCGTCATGCCCCCATGATGGGCGATCCACCAACTTTCAACCAGCCCGTCCGGCGGATGTCGCGGGAGTCTGCCGGAACACAAGCGGCAAACCTCGCGGGTCGACCACCACGTGTGCGAGGAGCCGCGGTCAATGCGCGACATCGACGACGCTTTCACTACCGTCGGGAAGGAGACGCGCCAGCGGCTCGAACCCGCCTGTGAGAGAGGTTCCCGATGAGCGACCCGAGCCAGAACCCCCCGCCGGACGAGAGCGCGAGCCAGCCACCACCGCCGGAGCCGACCCCGGGCCAGGGCGTACCCCCCGGGCAGGGCAGCGACGGCACGCCGTATCCGCCACCGCCACCCCAGGGCGAGAGGCAGCAACCGGGCTCGATGCCGCCTCCTGCGCAGGCTCGAACCGGAGGGGTGGGGCAGCCGGCCGACCTGCTGCCGCGCTTCGTGGCCAGGCTGATCGACTTCATCCTGCTCGGCTTCGTCGAGGCCATGGTCGCGAGCATCGTCGTCGCGCTCGTCGTGGTCGGCTCGAACACCGACCTCTTTCAGCGGCTGGGGCATGAACAGCGGAGCGAACTTCGCCGCGAACGCGGTGTCCTCGGTCATCGGCGCCGTGATCGCGCTCGCGTACTTCACCCTCATGGAGGCCAACCTCGGCAAGACCATCGGCAAGATGGTGATGCGGCTCGAGACCCGAGGCCCCGGTGGTGGTCACCCGACGATGGAGCAGGCGCTCAAGCGCAACGCGTGGACCGCGCTCGGCATCCTCGGCGCGATCCCGTTCGTCGGCTTCGTGGGCGGTCTGCTGAGCCTGGTCGCGGTGATCACGATCGCTGTGACGATCAGCAACGACCGGGTGTCCCGCCACGGCTGGCACGACAACTTCGCCGGCGGCACGACCGTCTTCCGGGTCGGCTGACCCTGGAGCCCGGCGTCATCCGGGCGTGAGAGGCCGCGGCCCGAGGTGACTCAGGGCCGCGGCTTCTTCGTGCGCGGCTTCTTCTTGCCCGACGGCTCGAAGGACTTCGCGCCACCCTTGTCGAAGGACTTCTTCTTCTCGTACGACGGCCGCCGCGACTCGGCCTGGCCGCCGTCGGGCGTCAGCTCGATGAGCTTGCCGGAGATCCGGGTGCGCTCGAGGGCTGACAACGTCTCGGGCGACAGGTCGGCGGGCAGCTCGACGAGCGAGTGGTCGCCCCGGATGTCGATGTGGCCGAAGTCGTCGCGGCCGAGACCCCCTTCGTTCGCGATCGCCCCGACGATCTGGCGTGGCTCGACCCGGTGGCGCTTGCCGACCGAGATCCGGTAGGTCGCGTAGTCAGCGTCGCGAGCGTCCACGCGGCGGCCTCGCCTCCCGGCGCGGCGGACGGCCACCCTCGTCGCCATCGCGGCGCCGGCCCTTCTCGTGGTCCCAGACGCCCCGCTTCTCCTCGCGCTTGCCGTCGAAGACCCGCTTGGGCTCGGGCTCGGGCTCCGGATCCATCAGCAGCGGCTGGCCGTCCTGGGCCATGACCGCGAGCGCGGCGGCGATGTCGGCGGCCGGGACGTCGTGCTCCTGCTCGTACTCGCTCGACCAGGTCGCGGAAGAACGCCGAGCTTGTCGGAGGCGAGCGCCTCGGTGATCGACGTCGTTGAACCGCGCGACCCGGGTGATGTTGATGTCCTGCGACCGTGGGGAGCGGCATCTGGGTCAGGGGCTGACGGGTCGCGCGCTCGATCGCCTTGAGCAGGTGCCGCTCGCGCGGGGTGACGAACGACAGCGCGTCGCCGGTGCGTCCCGCGCGACCGGTGCGACCGATGCGGTGGACGTAGGACTCGGTGTCGGTGGGGATGTCGTAGTTGAGGACGTGGCTGATCCGCTCCACGTCGAGCCCGCGCGCGGCCACGTCGGTGGCGACCAGGATGTCGAGGCGGCCGTCACGCAGCTGGTTGATGGTGCGTTCGCGCTGGGCCTGGGCGATGTCGCCGTTGATCGCCGCCGCCGAGAAGCCCCTGGCGCGCAGGCGCTCGGCGAGCACCTCGGTGGCCTGCTTCGTGCGGACGAAGACGATCATGCCCTCGAAGTTCTCGACCTCGAGGATCCGCGTCAGGGCGTCGAGCTTCTGCTGGTGCGCGACCTGGAGGTAGCGCTGGGTGATGTTCGCGGAGGTCGTGGTCTTGTTCTTGACCGTGATCTCGGCGGCGTCGGTGAGGTACTTCTTCGAGATCCGCCGGATCTGCGGCGGCATGGTCGCGGAGAACAGCGCGACGTGCTTGTCCGCAGGCGTGTCGGCGAGGATCGTCTCGACGTCCTCCTGGAAGCCCATCTTGAGCATCTCGTCGGCCTCGTCGAGGACGAGGAAGCGGAGCTCGGAGAGGTCGAGGGTGCCCTTCTCGAGGTGGTCCATGATCCGGCCGGGCGTCCCGACGATCACGTGCACCCCACGCCGCAGCGCGGACAGCTGGACGCCGTAGGCCTGGCCGCCGTAGACCGGCAGCACGTGCAGCCCGGGCAGGTGGGCGGCGTAGCGCTCGAACGCCTCCGAGACCTGCAGGGCGAGCTCGCGGGTGGGCGCGAGGACGAGGGCCTGCGGGCGCCTTCTGCTTCAGGTCGATCTGCGACAGGATCGGCACCGCGAAGGCCGCGGTCTTGCCCGTCCCGGTCTGCGCGAGACCCACCACGTGCCGACCGTCGAGCAGCGCCGGGATCGTGGCCGCCTGGATCGGCGAGGGCGACTCGTAGCCGACGTCGTTCAGCGCACGCAGGACCCGCTTGTCGATGCCGAGGTCGGCGAAGGTCGGCGTCTGGTCGAGCTCGTCGGACTCTGCCACGGCGTCTGGGGAAGGCATCCCGCAAGGCTACCGGTGTGCCCTAGCGCCGGGGCTCCCTGCCCCGCCGGCAGTACGTCGGAGCACCACGACCGACCGGCCGGTGACCGGGAACTCCACGCCGGGCACGAGCAGCGGTGCGTCGTCGAACACCGAGACGATGCCGATCTGGTCGTCGCTGGTGTCGAGGGCGACGATCCACCCGTCGTCGTACAGGCCCTCGGGGACCCGGAACGGGATCGACTCGTGGTAGGCGTTGAACACCACGAGGAACGAGTCGCCGACGACACGCTCGCCGCGCGGGTCGAGCTCGGGGATCGCCTCGCCGTTGAGGAAGACCATCATCGACAGCGCGTGGCTCTCGTTCCAGTCGGTGTCGGTCATCCGCTCGCCGTTGTGCTTGTACCAGCCGATCTCGGGACGGCCGGCCTCGTCGGTGGTGCCGGTGGCGAAGCGCCGGCGGCGGAAGACCGGCTGGTCGTGCCTGCAGGGCGACGACCCGCCTGGCTGAAGGCGAGCAGCTCCTCCTGCCAGTCCTCGAGCTTCCAGTCGACCCAGGCGAGCTCGTTGTCCTGGCAGTAGACGTTGTTGTTGCCCTGCTGGCCGCGGCCGAGCTCGTCGCCGTGCGGCGATCATCGGCACGCCCTGCGAGAGCAGCAGGGTGGCCAGGAAGTTGCGCTGCTGGCGGGCGCGGAGCGCGAGGACCTCCGGGTCGTCGGTGTCGCCCTCGACGCCGCAGTTCCAGGAGCGGTTGTGGCTCTCGCCGTCGGCGTCGCCCTCGCCGTTGGCCTCGTTGTGCTTGTCGTTGTAGGAGACGAGGTCGTGCAGGGTGAAGCCGTCGTGGGCGGTGATGAAGTTGATCGACGGCGATCGGCTTGCGGCCGCGAGTGCTCGTAGAGGTCGGCCGAGCCGGTGATCCGCGAGGCGAACTCGCCGAGCGTCGCGGGCTCGCCGCGCCAGAAGTCGCGGACGCGTGTCGCGGTACTTGCCGTTCCACTCGGTCCACAGCGGCGGGAAGTTGCCGACCTGGTAGCCGCCGTCGCCGACGTCCCACGGCTCGGCGATGAGCTTGACCTGGCTGACGACCGGGTCCTGCTGGACGAGGTCGAAGAAGGCCGAGAGCCGGTCCACCTCGTGGAACTGACGGGCCAGCGACGAGGCGAGGTCGAAGCGGAACCCGTCGACGTGCATCTCGGTCACCCAGTACCGCAGCGAGTCCATGATCAGCTGCAGCACGTGCGGGTGGCGCATCAGCAGGCTGTTGCCGGTGCCGGTGGTGTCGAAGTAGTGCGCCTGGTCCTCGTCGACGAGCCGGTAGTACGCGGTGTTGTCGATGCCGCGGAAGCACAGGGTCGGGCCCTGGTGGTTGCCCTCGGCGGTGTGGTTGTAGACCACGTCGAGGATCACCTCGATGCCCGCCGCGTGCAGCGCCTTCACCATCGCCTTGAACTCCTGCACCTGCTGGCCGCGCTGGCCGGCCGCGGAGTAGGCGTTGTGCGGGGCGAAGAAGCCGATGGTGTTGTAGCCCCAGTAGTTCGACAGGCCCTTCTCGAGCAGGTGGGCGTCCTGGACGTACTGGTGCACCGGCATCAGCTCGATCGCGGTCACGCCCAGGCGACGTGAGGTGGTCGATCATCGCCGGGTGCGCGATCCCGGCGTACGTGCCCCGGATCTCCTCGGGGATGCCGGGGTGCGTCTGCGTGAGGCCCTTGACGTGGGCCTCGTAGACCACCGACTCGTGGTACTCCCGGTCGGGGCTGCGGTCGTTGCCCCAGTCGAAGAACGGGTTGACCACCACCGACAGCATCGTGTGGCCGAGGCTGTCGTCGTCGTTGAGCGCGCTCGCGTCGGCGAACCGGTAGGAGAACAGCGACTCGTCGCCGTCGATCTGGCCCTCCACCGCCTTCGCGTAGGGGTCGAGCAGCAGCTTGGCCGGGTTGCAGCGGTGACCGTCGGCCGGGTCGTACGGACCGTGCACCCGGTAGCCGTAGCGCTGGCCGGGGTGGATGCCCGGGAGGTAGACGTGGTGCACGAACCCGTCGGTCTCCGGCATGTCGATCCGGGTCTCGGCCCCGTCGTCCCCGATCAGGCAGAGCTCGACGCGCTCGGCCACCTCGCTGAACAGCGCGAAGTTCACGCCGGAGCCGTCGTAGGTCGCGCCGAGCGGGTACGAGCGGCCGGGCCAGATCTGCATGAAGGTGTTCTCCTCGGAGGAAGGTAGGGCATCACGACAGTAGCCACCTGTACCCCGCGGTGGCGATCTCGTGCAGGCCACCTGGCCTGTCCCGCTCCTCCGGAGCGGCCCGGGTGCGGCAGACTCGTCGCAACGCGCACCTTGAAGGAGACAACGTGGTCTCGACCGCCCCTGCCACCACAACCGCCCCACCCGCCGTCTCGGGCAGCGACCCAGCCTCGGGCGGCGACCCCCGCCCCGAGGGCGTGGACCCGGAGGTCCTCGAGGAGATCGCGCAGCGGGTGCTGTGGCTGTCCACCCGGATCGTCGACGCCGCCAACCGCGAGCGCGAGACCTCCGACGGGGTGAAGGTGGGTGGCCACCAGGCGTCCAGCGCGAGCCTGGTGACCGCGATGACGGCGCTGTGGTTCGCGCACCTCGACGCTCCGGACCGGGTCAGCGTGAAGCCCCACGCGTCGCCGGTGTTCCACGCGATCCAGTACCTCCTCGGCAACCTCGACCGGTCCTACCTGACCCGGCTCCGCGAGGCGGGCGGGCTCCAGTCCTACCCCTCGCGCACCAAGGACCCCGACCCGGTGGACTTCTCCACCGGCTCGGTCGGCCTCGGCGCGGCGGCCCCGCTGTTCGCGGCGGTCGCCCGCAGGTACGTCGACGCGCACTTCGGCCCTCGACCTGCCAGCCGGTTCATCGCCCTGCTCGGGGACGCCGAGCTCGACGAGGGCAACGTCTGGGAGGCCATCGCCGACCCCGCCACCCAGGGCCTCGGCAACGTGATGTGGATCGTCGACTTCAACCGCCAGTCCCTGGACCGGGTGGTGCCGGGCATCCGCATCCAGCAGTGGAGCCAGCAGTTCCGCGCCGCGGGCTGGCACGTGGTCGAGGTGAAGTACGGCCCGAGGCTGCGCGAGGCCTACGCCGAGCCGGGCGGCGACCGCCTCGAGGCGTGGATCGACGAGATGCCCAACGAGCGGTACCAGTCGCTGTTCGGCATGGAGCCGTCCGCGCTGCGGGAGCGGTTCCTCGACGGTGCGACCGCCGGGGTGCACGAGTTCTGCGAGGAGTACGACGACGAGGAGCTCGCCGCGCTGGTGACCGACCTGGGCGGGCACGACTTCGGCGCGATGCTCGACGCCTACCGGCAGTGCGACGAGGTGACCGACCGGCCGAGCGTGGTCTTCGCGTACACGATCAAGGGCTGGGGGCTGCCGATCGCGGGCAACCCGCGCAACCACTCCGCGCTCCTGACCGGCCCGCAGATCGACGACCTGCGCTCGAGGACCGGCCTGACCGCCGACACGGAGTGGGACCGGATCGACCCGACCACGCCTGCCGGCCAGTGGGCGGGGGTGCGCGCCGAGCATCTGGTGAGAGTGCCGGCCTCTCCGCGCAAGCCGTGCACCGTCCCGACCGGCACGGGCCTGCGCTCCGGCAAGCCGGTCTCCACCCAGGAGGCCTTCGGGCGGATCCTGGTGAACCTCTCCCGGGACGAGCAGGTCGCTCCCCTGCTCGTGACCACCGCGCCGGACGTGGCGACCTCGACGAACCTGGCCGGCTTCATCAACCGCACGGGCGTCTTCCACCCGAGCAAGCGGCCGGTGTGGTCCGAGGACGGCGTGCTCAAGTGGGTCGAGGGGCCCGACGGCCAGCACATCGAGCTCGGCATCAGCGAGATGAACCTCTTCCTGCTGCTCGGGCAGCTCGGACTGTCGTGGGACCTGTCGGACCAGCCGCTGCTGCCGGTCGGCACGCTCTACGACCCGTTCGTGCTGCGCGGCCTCGACGCCTTCGTCCACGCCGTCTACTCGGGCTCCCGGTTCGTGGTCGCCGGCACGCCCTCAGGCGTCACGCTGGCTCCCGAGGGCGGCGCCCACCAGTCGACGATCACCCCGTCGGTCGGTCTGGAGCTGCCCAACGTGACGCTGCTCGAGCCGGCGTACGCCACCGCCCTGGACTGGCTGCTCTGCTCCGCGCTCGGCCAGATCGCCGACCCGGGCAAGGGAGACGCGCTTGGCACGGTCGACGACGGCTCCTACTACTTCCGGCTGACGACCCGCCCGCTCGACCAGAGCCCGTTCGAGGCGGCCCGGGAGCGGATCGGGGACGCGACGCTGCGCCGCCAGGTCCTCGCCGGTGCCTACCGCCTCGTGGACGCGGGTCGCGAGGAGGCCGGGCCCGTCGTACAGATCGCGGCCTCGGGTGCCGTCCTGCCGGAGGCGCTCGCCGCCGCCGCGGAGCTCGAGGACGAGGGGGTCCAGGCCCACGTGGTCGACGTGACCTCGCTCGACCGGCTCTACTCCGCGTGGCAGCGGACCCTTCGCCAGGGGATCCGGACCGCGACCACCCCGTCGATCCCTGGCGCACTGCGCGCCGCCTTCGACATGAGCGCGCCGCTGGTCACCGTCCACGACGCGTCGTCGCACACGATGGCCTGGCTCGGGTCCGCCCTCGGCGTGCCCGCGGTGAGCCTGGGCGTCGACTCGTTCGGGCAGTCGGGAACGGTCGCGGACCTCTACGAGATGCACGACCTCTCGTCGGGCTCGATCGTCAACGGCGCCCTGGCCGCCCTCGCCCTGCGTCGCTGAGGACGTCGGTGGGCGCACCGGTTCGCTACCAGTCCTCGGACGAGGACAGCGCGCGGTGGCTCGGGTTCCCGCACCGGCAGGGCGACATCGTCATCAGCACGCGTTCCAAGAGCGGTACGACGTGGATGCAGATGATCTGCGCCCTGCTGGTGTTCCAGGATCCCGAGCCTGCCCGCGCCCCTCACCGAGCTCTCCCCGTGGCTGGACTGGCTGGTGGAGCCCCGGGACGAGGTCTACGCACGGCTGGACGCGCAGCGGCATCGCAGGTTCGTCAAGACGCACACGCCCCTCGACGGGCTTCCGCTGGACCCCCGCGCGACGTACATCGTGGTGGCCAGGGAGCCGCTGGACATGGCGGTGTCGCTGTACCACCAGGGCGACAACCTCGACCGGGATCACATCCGGCGGCTCACCGGGCAGGCTGCGCCTGTCGAGCCGCCGCACCACCGCGCCCGTCCGTGCATGACTGGCTGGTGTCGTGGATCGACCGCGAGCGCGACCCACGGGAGGCGCTCGACTCGCTTCCCGGCGTCATGTGGCACCTCGCCGACGCCTGGCGCCGGCGGGACGAGCCGAACGTCGTGCTCGTCCACTACGACGACCTGATCGGCGACCTCGAGGGTGAGATGCGCCGGCTGGCCGCGCTGCTCGACATCACTGTTCCGGAGCCGCTCTGGCCCGAGCTGGTCCGGGCCGCCCGCTTCGACAGCATGCAGGCTCGTGCCCACCGGCTGGCCCCGGATCCCTCTGGCGTGCTGAAGGACAGGCGGGCCTTCTTCCGCCACGGCGCGAGCGGCGCTGGGCGTGCGCTCCTGGGCGGGGAGGAGTACGCCCGCTACCGCCGTCGTACCGCCGGGCTCGCGCCCCCGGACCTGCTCGCCTGGCTCCACCGCGACCAGGGCTGACGAGCACCGTGCACACTGTCGAGGTGACACAGCCCTCCCACGCCTCGGACAAGAAGCGGGTCTCGAGACGAGGCTTCCTCGCCGGCGCGGGCGTGCTCGTGGCGGGAGCGGCCGCAGGTGCGGTCGGCGTCGGCGAAGGCGTGCTTCCCGGGCGGTCGTGGCTGTACGGCCGCCTCGGGCTCGACGGCGCCGACGGCTCCGTCCCTGATGTCACACCGGGGCGCACGACCAGCGGCAGCTTCGTCTCCGAGGCGCGGCTGGGGCAGCGCTGCGGGTGGACCATCGCCCTTCCGCCCGGGCACACCGAGGACCTCCCCGTCGCCGTGGTCCTCCACGGACGCGGCAAGGACCATGCCTCCGCTTTCAGCCCGAGCTACCTCGCCCTCGACCGGTTCCTGGCGGCCGCCGTGCACGAGGGCGCCACCCCGTTCGCCCTGGCAAGCGTCGACGGCGGCGACACCTACTGGCACGCGCGGTCCAGCGGCGAGGACGCCGGCGCCATGGTGCTCGACGAGTTCATCCCCCTGCTCGCAGACCAGGGTCTCGACGTGGCACGCGTCGGCTTCCTGGGCTGGTCGATGGGTGGGTACGGCGCGCTCCGTCTGGCCGGCATGCTCGGTCGCGACCGGGTGGCGGGCGTGGTGGCCGAGAGCCCCGCGCTCTGGCACGAGTACGACGACACGGCTCCCGGTGCGTTCGACGAGCCCGCCGACTTCGCCGACGCCACCGCCTTCGGGCGGCAGGAGACCCTCGACGGCATCCCGGTGCGCATCGACTGCGGCGAGGGCGATCCGTTCTACGCCGCCACCCGCGACTACGTCAGGGGCTTCGACACCCCACCGGCGGGCGGCTTCCAGCCCGGGGACCACGACATCGGCTACTGGCGCCGCATGGCCCCGGCCCAGCTGCGTTTCCTGGCCGCCGCCTTCGCGGGCTGAACCGACCCCGAGCTCGTGACCCGCCCGACCATGCGCTCGGCGCTGCCCGACAGCGTCGGCACCCGGGGTCTGGGCGCGGCACTTCATCGCCATGGTCAGCCGAGGGGAAGTGCTGCTATCTGTTGCCACGACCCAGCAGTGTCACCGCCGCACCACAGGGAGGCGGCGGCGACGTCCATGCGGATCGGCAGCTGTGGCAGGACTCGCCCCTCGACCTCCCGGAGCTGCGCTTCAGCAACACCGTGACCGACCGTCAGGTGCGGGATCACCTCGTCGTGCTCGCCGCCATATGGCAGGAAGCCGGGAAAGGCATCCACCACAGCTGCGGTCAACGCGCGGAACGAGTCCGTCGGCTCCGGGGAGAGCCACAGAACGTCGCTGCCGAACCACCCGGTCCTCTGCCACGTGGCACTGAACCTCGGGACGGAGGCGATGGCGGCTGCGAGGGTCCCGATCACCTGGGCGTCGATGTCCGAGGGAGGTGCGAACGGGTACAGGACCGTCACATGAGCCGGGACGCCCAGAACCGCCGCCCGATCGAACTGGGTGCGGTATCGGGCAACCGCCTCCTCGGCCGGCGGGACGGTCACGATGACCGCGCTCTCGGTAGCACCGTTCATCCGGGGACCTTATGCCTCCGAAAGGTCGGACGTCTGGAGGCGCCACACTCCCTGGCTCAGGTTCCTGGACTCGGCCTCCGCGCCACTTGAATACCCCGGGCGATGGCACCGACGAGGAGCAGATAGGCCCCAAAGGCCAGGGACAGCAGAGCGGCGGTACCGAAGACTGCGGGCTCCTCGTTGACGTTGGCCAGGAGCACGCCGCCGAGGATGATCAGAGGCACGCTGCCGAGGAGGTACCCGGCCCCGGCGGAGGGTTCGTAGTCGTCCTGGTTGTCCACGTGCCCAAGTGTGAGCCCATGTCCGGTCGTTGGCGGACAGGCGCGCGCTCTAGCTCGTCCGCACATCGGCAGGACCGTCTACTCAGCGGCATGCGCGGATCGGCCGCAGCGCGCGCTATCTGCGGCTGCCGGACGTACGTCCTACCCGTCCGACCGGGAGCCCCCGTTGATTGGCGCGGCGCGTCGGATGGGGCTGCCTGATCAGCCAACCCCATGAACGCGACGCCCAAGTTCAGGCCGCCCACGAGCGAGGCGGCGACCATGAGCGCCCAGCCCCGCGCGCTTGGTCGAGGGATCCAGGATCGTGGACGCTCCAAGTCCGATGATCATGATGCCCGAACGGCGCGGAGGGCGCTGTCTCCGCGAGCATTACCGCGTCGGCGGCTGAGCGCTTCGCGCGTCTTGGTGCCAGTCAGGATCCAAGTCGCCGAGCCGAGGGCGAAGCCTGCGAGCACCAGCGCGGTGCAGGCGAACAGCGCCTTGATAGACGGGCCGTTGTCCATGACGATGGCGTGCAGCCCACGGGAAGTCCAAATGAGGGCGGCAACGATCCGACGGCCAGGTGAGCCACCGGTGCGGCGGCGGTTCTGGTCATGTTTGCTTCGCTTTCCGACCTCGTTCGCGGACGAGTAGCTTCGCGGACGGGTCGACTCTAGGTCCCCCTGGTCGATCTCCACGGAATGCAAGCGGCGCGTATCTGGCCTTCTGCTGATCCCAGCAGCGAGCTTCATTGCCGCTTCGGCGCGCCGCGTTCCCACCAGTCGGCCGGTGCACGCTCGCCGATCACTTCCGCGGTGAACACGATGTCGGTGAGGTTGCAGAACTTCCAAGCTCCTCGCAGCACGGCTGTACTGGAAAATGATCTGGTCTGTTTCGAAGGCGTCGAGTTCGCCGGCGCGAAAGCGGTCAACCGCTTCGCCTACATGGCGGATGAGTTCGGCCAATCGAGCTTCGTCGATACGCCGCAACCGCCTCGCGTGCCGCCTGTCGCTCCGACTTGGTGGACATAGGAGTGAGGCTACTAACCCGACGGCGCCGCAAGGCACCTAGTCAAGCCACCACTTCATCAAGGCAGCACCGAATGGCGAAACGAGCCAGACGAGGGTGCCCAGCGCGACTACCACCGCAACGAGTGACATCCCACGGAACCGCCGGTCTGCCGCGCGGTCCCTCCAGAGCCCGACCAAGGCCCAGGACAGCGCACCCAGCGTCACGACTGGGCCGAACAGCACAGCCATCAGCCCTCCGACGTCGAACACGATCCCGCCAAGGGTGGTGTCGTGCGGCCACAAGTCCTTTGGGTCGTGATAGCCGGCAGCAACGTCTTCGAGCGGGAACGCATCGAGGTTGTTGACGTAGTAGGGCAGCACGAGGAACACGCCGTACGCGGCTGCGCAGCCAAGCGCCAGCACAAGCTGCTGCCAACCCCTCTGTCGCCGGGCCGCTTTGGGGATCGAGGGTTCTGTGGCGGTGCCGGACATTCATCCATGGTGCGCGGGAGCCCGGGATCCGTGCGGAGATTCCCGGAGAAAGTCCACTCATCGGCGGGATCGCGAGGTCGCTGTCCGCGGCATGTCCGGGCGTTTCATCAATCGCGACCCAGTCCTATTTGAGGAGTGCGGCGCGGTGGTGCAGCGGCATGGACACGCGGCGACGTGCGTCTACTCCAGCGACGGGCGCCTGGCGCGCGAGCACGGTTAGCGGCGGGTCAGAGGGCGGTGGCAACGGCACTTCAGCGCGACCCCGCTACGGCATCACGCCGATCGGTGTGTCGCTCACAAGCGCTCGGGCGTATTCGAGACAACCGCCGGACGGAAGCCGCGCGCGATCATCCAGACCGCCAGCACCATCTCCTGCACGGCCAAGGGCAGGCACAGCAGGTTCACCTCGGAGGAGTTGATGCCGACGACTCCGTACATCGCGAGGAGGTAGGCGGCCAAATACAGCGGGATGCCCACTAGACCCCACACCGTGATCCAGCGGGGAACGATGCGCGACCGGTAGAGCAGGACGTAGAACAGGACGCTGCCAACGCAGAACACCAGAGACATGATGGCGCTGGCGCCGTCGGAATCGACTACAAGCGTGCCCAGCCGCACGCCTGCTGGTGAGGCCGTGCCCGGTCCTGCCGACATGGTCTCGGCCAACGGCACGAGCAGCAGCCAGGCGATGGCGACGATGACGTAGGTGGTCGTCTCGACCGCCCCTCGGATGATCAGGTAACCCGTCGCCAGCACCTCGTTCACCCGGCGCAACACGGGGAAGAGCACCACCGGGACGAACGCCAGCGACAGGCCCATAACGAGCACGAGCAGCGCCCCCGTCGCGACGGCGCCGGAGTGGTCCGCGGCGTAGGCGAGCGGGTCGTCCGCGTTGTGCACGGGGAAAGACGTGACTGCCTTGCTGAGGATGCCGGCCACCGTCCCAATGATGTACAGGATCCCCGCTGTCATGGCGGCAGCCCTGTGTTCACGCACGCTGTTGCCGGAGCGAGAATCGCTTTGAACACGCGGGGGATGCAACTTGCTAGATGACATCGTCCACCCACCTCCACTCACTCGCATCGTTCAACGGATTTCGCGGTGAGGTCAGAGGCAAAGGACACCTCATTCTCCAGCGTTTGGCCCGCGGCTCGGTGCTACGACAACCGCCGAGCGGACAGCACCGGTTGGCAGGCCCGACAGCGGCTGGTCAAGCTCTGCGCAGTGCGGCATGGTCGGCCTTCACTAGCCGTACGAAGCCGCACTCAATTCGGCATGACAGTGCATGCGTTCCCGTTGCTCACCTGCCCGAACTGTGCCGCCCCAGTACGGTACATCTGGAGCGGGTCGGGTTGCCCTGCCGCCGACATCAGAGTGTCGTCGTACGCCGCGGAGCAGACGAGAGCCTAGAGTCCGGGCGTGCACGTCTGCTCACTCGGCTTCCAGACCGACCTCGCGCTGCTCCGTCTCGGCGGCAGCCTGGTCGAGGACCGCGGCGACCACATCGCGGTGCGGACCCCGCACAACCCCGGCCACTGGTGGGGGAACTTCCTCTTGCTGGAGTCCCCACCGGCCACCGAGGACACCGACCGATGGGCTCGAGGCGTTCGCAGCCGAGTTCCCGCAGGCCCAGCATGTCGCGCTCGGTTTCGACGGAGTCGACGGCCGATCCGACACCCTGCGCTCCTTCACCGAGAGAGGACTGTCCGTCGAGGGCCAGGCGGTCATGACCGCCAGCGCGGTCCATGAGCCCCCTCGACCGAACCGTGACGCGGAGTACCGAACGCTTTCGAGTGACACGGACTGGGACGAGCTCGTCGACCTCCGCATGGCGTGCATCGACGAGGGGCTCGACCCGACGTCCTACCGCGAGTTCGCGGTCGCGAAGGTGGCGACCATCAGAGGGCTCGTCGAAGTGGTCACGGCTCGTGGTTCGGCGCCTTCGAGGAGGGGCGTCTGCTCTCCGGGATGGGGCTCTTCCGGGCCGGCCCGGAGCTTGCGCGCTTCCAGTCCGTCGAGACCCGCCCCGACGCTCGAGGCCGGGGGCTCGCCGGGACGCTGGTGTACCACGCGAGCAGACGAGGCTTCGCCGAGCTGGGCGCGCAAGCTCGTCATGGTGGCCGACCCGGAGTACTCGGCCATCCGCATCTACCGGTCCGTCGGGTTCGTGGAGACCGAGACCCAGCTACAGGCCGAGAGGCAGCCGCGCCCCGGCACCTGACTGGGTGTGTCAGCCCGCGAAACCGTACAGGTCGAAGAGCCTGTGACGATGCTCGTGCGCCTGACCGAACAGCTGGGACAGAGCGTGCGCCCGCTTGAAGTAGAGCTGCGCATCGTGCTCCCACGTGATCGCGATGCCGCCGTGCAGCTGCACCGTCTCCGCGGCAACGTGGCCGAGGGCCTCAGAGCACCAGGCCTTGGCGGTCGCAGCCCGGCACGGCAGATCCTCGTCGCGCTGGGCGGCGGACCAGCTCGCGGCCCACGACGCGGAGCGCGCGGTCTCGACCTCGACGAGCATGTCGGCCATCCGGTGCTTGAGGGCTTGGAAGGACCCGATGGGCCGGCCGAACTGGACGCGTTCCTTGGCATAGGCCACCGTCATGTCGAGGCAGCGCTGGGCCGCGCCGACCTGGAGTGCGCTCACCGCGCTGCACGCGACGTCGCGCAGCGTCGGGAGGAAGGTGCTCGCGTCGGCGCTGACCAGGGTCGCGTCCGCTGAGTCGAGCTCGACGGTCGCGAGCCGGAGGGTCTGGTCCATCGTCGCCGAGGCAGTACGTCGGACGCGCAGCTGTTGCGGCTCGACCCGGAGCAGCGCGGGCCCGGATGAGCCCTCCGCGAGCACCAGCAGGACGTCGGCATGGTCCCCGTCGAGGACGATGAGGCTGTCCCGTTGACGGTCCACCCGTCGTCGGACGAGGTGGCGGAGACCGGGAGGCGCTCGGTCGGCCAGCGCCCGTCGACGCCCGCCCAGGCCAGCGCTGCCACCGTGGAGCCGGAGGCGATACCCGGCAGGAGCTCCGCGCACGAGGTCTCGTCGCCCGAGGAGCACCGCCTGGGCGGCGAGAACACCGGATCCGAGCAGGGGGGAGGGGGTCAGCGCGGCGCCGAGCTCCTCCAGGACGAGGTGGGTCTCGAACAGCGTGAACCCCGCGCCGCCGTACTCCTCGGGGACGGCGAGCGCGGCTGCCCCGACCTGCTCGCACAGCACCGACCAGAGTGACTCGTCGTAGCCACGCGGCCCCTCGACAGCCGCTCGAACCGCCTGGGAGCCCGATCGCTTGTGGAGCAGGTCGCGGACGATGCCGGCGAGCTCTGCCTGCTCCTCGCTGAGCGCGAACAGCACGTCAGACACCCACCGTCTCGACGTCGGAGGTGATGGCTGCGAGGACGCGTGCGCGATGGAGCGCGGGTGTGCCCCACGCCGTCACGAGGGCGCGGACCTTGGTGATCCAGAGTCCGAGGTCGTGCTCGGCGGTGTAACCGATCGCGCCATGGACCTGCAGGGCGGTACGCGCCGCGGCGTAGGCCGCGTCGCCGACGGCGACCTTCGCCGCCGATACGTCGCGGCCCATGTCGAGGGAGCCGGCATGAAGGGACAGGGCGGCGACATAGACCAGCGGTCGCGCGAAGTCCAAGGCGACCCGGACGTCGGCCATGGCGTGCTTGAGCGCCTGGAACTCGCCGATCGCCCGGCCGAACTGCTTGCGCTGCCCTGCGTAGCCGACCGCCTCGTGCAGCAGCCTCTCGCCGGCACCGAGCAGCTGTGCGGCGCAGGCCAGTGCCGCCGTGTCGAAGGCTCGCTCCACCGTGGGTTCGTCGAGGACCGCCACCTCGGCTCCCACTTCCAAGGGGAAGAGCCGGCGTGCGGGGTCCACCGACCGCTGGAGTGGGCCGGGCTCGCCGCGGCGGAGGAGTGTCCGGTCGAGGACGAAGCACACGCCCGCGACGTCGGCGTCGAGTGCGAACGGATGGACCGTCGGCACGGCGAGGGTCGCCTGAGTCTCGCCGGTGACGATGCCGGCCAGCAGCTCGTCCTCCTGCGTGTTGGGCAGCAGTGCGGGCAGCAGGGCGACGCTCTCCACCCACGGCCCCGGCACGGCGTGCCTCCCGAGCGCCTCGAAGGCCACCACGAGGTCCACCTCGTCGGCGCCGAGCCCGCCTTGGTCCTCGGGCACGAGCAGCCCGGTCACGCCGAGCTCGGCGAGCCGGTGCCACAGCTTGAGCCCCGGTCCGGGCTCGCCGGCGCCCCAGGCGCGTGCGAGGCGCGGGGTGTCGGACGACGCGAGCAGGTCGTCGAGTACCTCACCGAAGCCCTGCTGCTCCTCGGTCAGTGCGAACCTCATCGGCGTGCCTCCCTGGGCAGGCCGAGCAGCCGCTCGGCGACGATGTTGCGCTGGATCTCGTTCGTCCCGGCATAGATCGGCCCGGCGAGCGAGAAGAGGTAGCCGTCGCTCCAGCGCCCGCCGTCGGGTGCGTTCGCACCCCGCAGCTCCGACTCCGGGCCGAGCAGGTCGAGCGCGGTCTCGTGCAGCGAGATGTCGAGCTCGGACCAGAACAGCTTGTTCACGCTCCCGGCCGCGCCCATATCGCCACCGGCTGCGAGACGTGTGACCGTGCCCCAGGTGTAGGCGCGGTAGGCCTGGGCGCCGATCCAGGCGTCGACGACCCGGTCCGCGGCCGACGATGCTCTATGGCCGTCCTCCACTCGGCGCCACAGGCCGACGAGGCGGTCCGCCGCCGCGCAGAAGCGGCCGGGAGAACGCAGTGACAGACCACGCTCGTTGCCCGCAGTGCTCATCGCGACGCGCCATCCCTCACCCGGTGCGCCGAGTACGTCGCTGTCGGGGACGAAGACGTCGTCGAAGAAGATCTCGGCGAAGCCCGGCTCGCCGTCGAGCTGCGCGATCGGCCGGACGGTCAGCCCGTCGGCGTCGAGCGGGAAGAGGAAGTAGGTCAGTCCTCGATGCCGTTCGGCGCCCGGGTCGGATCGGAAGAGTCCGAACCCCCAGTCTGCGAAGGCGGCTCGCGACGACCACGTCTTCTGCCCGTTCAGGCGCCAGCCGCCACGTGCGTCGTCCCGGACGGCGGTGCTGCGGATGGAGGCCAGGTCGCTTCCTGCCTCGGGCTCGGACCACGCCTGTGCCCAGACCTGCTCACCGGTCGCCATCGACGGCAGGAAGCGGTCCTGCTGCTCCTGCGTGCCGTGCTCGAAGAGGATCGGCGCGAGCAGGAAGATGCCGTTCTGGCCGACCCGCCCGGGTGCGCCGCTTCGGTAGTACTCCTCCTCGAAGATCACCCACTCGAGAAGGGAAGCGTCGCGGCCGTGGTACTCCCGGGGCCACGACACGACCGACCAGCGGTGTTCGGCGAGCAGTGCCTCCCACTCCTTGTGGGCACGGAAGCCCCCCGCGGTGTCCATCGACGGCAGAGGGGTGGCGGGCACGTTCTCCGCAAGCCAGGCGCGCGCCTCGGCCCGGAAGGCCTTCGCGCTCTCGTCGAGGTCGAGGTTCACCGCTGCTCCGTCGATCGCGGCTGCCGAGACCCGTCGCGCATGCTGCGCGCGTCCATGCCGGCCAGGGAGTCCTTGCCGACCTCGGCGTTGTGGGCGTGCGCGAAGTGGTGCAGGCCGAACACCGAGTCCATGCCGGTCCGCATGCCCTGGAGGTCCTCGGCCTGGTTCACGGCCTTCTTGGTGAGCGCGAGGCCGAACCGAGGCATCGCGCTGATCCGCTCGGCCATCGCGATCGTGGTCGACTCGAGCTCGTCACGCGGCACGACCTGGTTGACCATGCCGAGCTCGCGGGCCCGCTGTGCGGTGAACCGGTCCCCGGTGAACAGGAACTCCTTGGCGGCGCGAGGGTTCATCACCCACGGGTGTGCGAAGTACTCCACGCCGGGAATCCCCATCTTCACCACCGGGTCGGAGAAGAAGGCGTCTTCGGAGGCGATGATGAAGTCGCACGACCAGGCGAGCATCAGGCCGCCGGCGATGCAGGCGCCGTGGACCATCGCGATCAGCGGCTTCGGGATCTCGCGCCAGCGCCGGCACATGCCGAGGTACACCTCCGACTCGCGCGCGAAGCGCAGGTCGCCGCCCTCCTTGTCGGTGTGGTCCCACCACATCACTGCCTTGCGCTCGAAGGTCTCGTCGACGTCTCGCCCCGGAGTGCCGATGTCGTGGCCGGCGCAGAAGTGCTTGCCGTTGCCGGAGAGCACGATGACCTTGACCTCGTCGTCGTCGACGGCGCGCGTGAAGGCGGCGTCGAGGGCGTAGGTCATCTTGGAGTTCTGCGCGTTGCGGTACTCCGGACGGTTCAGCGTCACCAGCGCGACCGTCCCGCGGCGCTCGTAGGTCACGACCTCCTCGTCGGGGGCTGCGGGATCCGGCGGGGGCGTGCTCTCGGTCATGGCGTGCTCCTCAGCTCGCGTTTGAGGACCTTGCCCGAAGGGTTGCGGGGGAGGTCGTCGATGAAGGTGATGCCGCGGGGCACCTTGAAGTTCGCCAGACGTTCCTTGGCGTAGGAGGTCACGGCGTCCTCGTCGAGGTCCGACCCGGGGCGCCGTACGACGAAGGCGTGCCCGACCTCGCCGAGCCGCTCGTCCGGAACTCCGACGACGGCGGACTCGACCACCCCGTCGAGCCGGGCGAGGACCTGCTCGACCTCCGCGGGGTAGACGTTGAAGCCGCCGACGATGAAGACGTCCTTGAGCCGGTCGGTGATCTTGAGGTAGCCGTCCTCGTCGAGACGGCCGATGTCGCCGGTGTGCAGCCAGCCGTCGAGGTCGATCGCCTCCGCGGTCGCCTCCGGATCGTCGAGATAGCCGAGCATCACGTTCTCGCCGCGGAGCAGCACCTCGCCCTCCTCGCCGGTGAGGACGGGGTCGTTGCTGCCGGGTGCGGCGACGCGGACCTCGAGGCCGGCCGCAGCACGTCCGCAGGTGTTCGCCACGCGGGCGTCCGGGTCGCCCGGGCGGCACATGGTCGCGACGACGGCCTCTGTCAGGCCGTAGGCGGTCAGCACGGTGTCGAAGCCCGTCTCGGACTGCATGCGCTCGACGAGGGCTACGGGGACCGTCGCGGCGCCCGTGACGGCGAGCCTCAGCGACGACAGGTCGTGCTTGTCCCGCTCGGTCGACTCGAGCATCGCCTGGTAGATCGCCGGCGCGCCGGGCAGGACGCTGATCCGTTCCTGCTCGACGAGGCGGAAGGCCTCGGCGACGTCGAAGACGGCCTGGGGTACGACGGTCGCGCCGGTGAGCAGGGCGACCACGATGCCGGCCTTGTAGCCGAAGCTGTGGAAGAACGGGTTGACCACGAGGTACCTGTCCCGCGACGTCACCTCGCCGCAGGCCGCCCACGCATCGGCGACCGCGACGACCTGCCGGTGTGCGGAGCAGGCGCCCTTGCTGCGGCCGGTGGTCCCGGAGGTGAACAAGACGTCGGCGACGTCCTCGGGGTCGACCTCGCCCGCGCGGTGCTCGACCTCGCTCGCGGACACCTCCGAGGCGAGCACGTCCAGGTCGTCCCACGTGACGAGCCGGGGTGTCTCCTGCGCAGCGGAGTCGGTGGAGTCGGCGGAGTGGGCGGGGTGCGGGGCGGCGGAGCTCGGGGCGGCTGAGTCCGGGTAGGGGAGGAGGATGACGGTCGGGACGGTCAGACCCTTCTCGGACGCTGCCGCTGCCAGCTCGTCGTACTGCCTGCGTCCGAGGAAGCCGTCGGCCACGGCGACCACCTTGGCATCGGTCCGCGCGACCACGTCCATGGCCTCGTGGCCGGTGTAGCGGGTGTTCACGGGCGAGAGCGTGGCCCCGGCGTAGGTCACCGCGAGCGCGAAGACCTCCCACCGCCAGGAGTTCGGCGCCCAGACGCAGACCCGGTCGCCCTTCTCGACACCGAGCGCGATCAGGGCGGCGGCGGTGCGCCGGACTCTGTCGTGCAGCTGCGCGTAGGTCAGCCGGGTGTCGCCGTCCACGACTGCCTCTCGGTCGGCGAACCTGCTCGCCGCGGCGCGCAGCACTCCCGGCAGCGTCCGCTGCACTGTCTGCATGCTCACTCTCCTGCGTTCGGTGGGCTGCCCAAACAAGTGCTTGGTAGGGTAGTCTACGAACGGCTCGCTTGACCAGACACCCGGCAACGCCCCGACCCGCTCGGGCGCCGCCATCGACCAGCCCGGGACCGGAGACCATGGACCTGACCTACTCGAGTGAGGACGAGTCCTTCCGTCGTGAGGTTCGCGCGTGGCTCGAGCAGAACCTCGGCGGCGAGTTCGCGAGGCTCCGCGGCAAGGGTGGCCCAGGGCGCGAGCACGAGGCGTTCGACGAACGTGTCGCCTGGGACCGGCATCTTGCAACGGCCGGCTGGACCTGTCTGGGCTGGCCGACCGAGCACGGCGGGCGTGGCCTGAGCCTGCTCCGGCAGGTGATCTTCCACGAGGAGTACGCCAGGGCCGACGCGCCCGCACGGGTCAGCCACATCGGGAGGAGCTGCTCGGCCCGACGCTGATCGCCTTCGGCACCGAGGAGCAGAAGCAGCGGTTCCTGCCCGGCATCCGCAACGTCGCCGAGCTGTGGTGCCAGGGGTACTCCGAACCCGGCGCGGGCTCCGACCTCGCGTCGGTCTCCACCCGGGCCCGTACGACGCCTCGACGGACGAATGGGTGGTCGACGGGCAGAAGGTGTGGACCTCGCATGCGCACGTGGCCGACTGGTGCTTCGTCGTGGCCCGGACCGAACCGGGCTCCAAGCGTCACTCCGGCCTGTCCTACCTCCTCGTGCCCATGGACCAGAATGGCGTCGAGGTCCGGCCCATCGAGCAGCTCACCGGCACCACGGAGTTCAACGAGGTGTTCTTCGACGGCGCCCGAACCGACGCGTCCCTCGTCGTGGGCGAGCCGGGGGAGGGCTGGAAGGTCGCGATGGCCACACTGGGCTTCGAGCGCGGCGTCTCGACGATCGGGCAGCAGGTCGGCTTCGGCCGAGAGCTCGACGGCATCGTGGCGATGGCGCGCGAGAACGGCGCGATCGAGGACGCCGTCATCCGCGACAGACTCGTCCGCGCGCGGATGGGCCTGGAGGTCATGCGGCTCAACGCCCTGCGCACCCTCGCCGGCTTCTCGACCGGCTCGGAAGGTCCCGAGGCCTCGATCTCCAAGCTCGTGTGGGCCGGTTGGCACCGCGCGCTCGGAGAGCTCGCGATGGAGGTGGCCGGTGCCCCGTCGCTGGTGGCCGCCTCGGCGCCGTACGACCTGGACCAGGGGCAACGGCTCTTCCTCTTCACCCGCGCGGACACCATCTACGGCGGGTCGAACGAGATCCAGCGCAACATCATCTCCGAGCGTGTGCTCGGCCTACCCCGGGAGCCCAAGCCGTGACCGTGACCCGCACCGAACAGCCGGCGCCCGACTATGTCGCGGGCCACGGACTGCTCCGCGGCAAGACCGTCGTCGTGACCGCCGCGGCAGGCGCGGGCATCGGTGCCTCGATGGTGCGCCGGTGCCTGGAGGAGGACGCCCGCGCGGTCGTGCTGAGCGATACCCACGAGCGCCGCCTCGCCGAGGCCCAGGACGTGCTCGCCAAGGAGTTCGGCGAGGACCGGGTCTCCTCCGTCTCCTGCGACGTGACCGACGAGGAGCAGGTCACCGCACTGCTCGACGCCGCGGAGCCCTTCGGCGGCGTCGACGTCATGGTCAACAACGCGGGGCTCGGCGGCACGGCCTCGGTGCTGGAGATGACCGACGAGCAATGGTCACGCGTCCTCGACATCACGCTCACCGGGACGTTCCGCTGCGTGCGCGCCGCGGGCAACCGGATGACGGAGGCAGAAGAAGGGCGTCATCGTCAACAACGCCTCGGTCATCGGGTGGAGGGCGCAGGAGGGACAAGCACACTATGCCGTCGCGAAGGCCGGCGTGATGGCGCTGACCAGGTGCGCCGCGATCGACCTGCGCACCACGGCATCCGGGTCAACGCGGTCTCCCCGAGCCTGGCCATGCATCCGTTCCTGGCCAAGGTCACCTCCGACGACCTGCTCGCCGAGCTGAAGCAGCGGGAGGCCTTCGGGCGCGCCGCGGAGCCGTGGGAGGTCGCGAACGTGATGGTGTTCCTGGCGAGCGACTACTCGTCGTACATGACCGGCGAGGTCGTCTCCGTCAGCAGCCAGCACGCGTGAACGGACGCGGCCGGCAGGGCACGTCAAGGGGCTGCAGCGGGCGGCACAGGGGACCGGAGAGGGAGACATGACACAGACGACCAGGACGGCGTCGCGACGTGAGGAGCTGCTCGCGATCGCGGCCGAGCTCTTCGCGCAACGCGGGTTCAAGAACACCACGGTCCGCGACATCGCCGACGCCGCCGGCATCTTGTCGGGCAGCCTCTACCACCACTTCGACTCCAAGGAGTCGATGGTCGACGAGATCCTGTCGACGTTCCAGGCCGAGCTGTTCCGGCGGTACGACGAGGTCGCGGCCTCGGACCTCGACGCGCGGGCGAAGTTCGAGGCGGTGATCCGGCTCAGCTTCGAGGCGATCCACGACCACCACTCGGAGGTCGCGATCTACCAGAACGACGCGGGCTATCTCGCGGAGTTCGACCGGTTCGGCTACCTCAACGAGCGCAACGACCAGCTCCGCAAGCTGTGGGTCAGCCTGCTGGAGGAGGGCGTGCACTCCGGCGCCTTCCGGCCCGACCTCGACACCGAGGTGGTCTACCGGTTCATCCGCGACACCGTGTGGGTGGCGGTCCGCTGGTACCGCCCTGGCGGCAGCCTGTCGGCGCACGACGTCGCCGACCAGTACCTCTCCATCCTCCTCGACGGCATCGCCGCACGGCGCCGTCCGGTCAAGAAGTCAAGCTGAGCACAAGGAGCCACCATGCCCGAGGCCTACATCGTCGACGCCGTCCGCACACCCGTGGGACGCCGCGGCGGCGCGCTCGCGGGGATGCACTCCGCGGACCTGGCCGGGCACGCCCTCAAGGCGCTGATGAGCCGGTCCGGGGTGGACCCCGCGGCCGTGGACGACGTGATCCTCGGCTGCTGCGACACGATCGGGTCGCAGGCCGGCGACATCGCCCGCACGGCATGGCTCGTGGCGGGTCTGCCGGACCACGTGCCGGGCGTGACCATCGACCGGCAGTGCGGGTCCAGCCAGCAGGCGGTCCACTTCGCCGCGCAAGGTGTGTTGTCGGGGACGCAGGACCTCGTGGTCGCCGGCGGCGTTCAGAACATGTCGGCGATCCCGATCTCGTCGGCGATGCTCGTCGGCCGGCAGTACGGCTTCACCACCCCGTTCGCCGGGTCCCCCGGATGGGTCGCTCGTTACGGTGACCAGGAGGTCTCGCAGTTCCGCTCTGCGGAGATGATCGCCGAGCGCTGGGACATCTCGCGCGAGGACATGGAGCAGTTCGCCTACACCAGCCACCAGCGCGCGATTGCGGCGATCGACGAGGGCCGGTTCAAGGCGGAGATCGAGCCGGTCGGGGATCTCGACACCGACGAAGGGCCACGTCGGGACACCTCGCCGGAGAAGATGGCCGGGCTCAGGCCGCTCGCCGAAGGTGGCCGGATCACCGCCGCCGTGGCCAGCCAGATCAGCGACGCCGCCTCGGCGATGCTGATCGCCTCCGAGGGGGCCGCCGAGCAGCACGGGCTGACCCCCCGCGCCCGCATCCACCACCTTTCGGTCCGGGGCGACGACCCGGTCTGGATGCTGACCGGGCCGATCCCCGGCGACGCGCCACGCTCTCGAGCGCACCGGCCTCTCCATCGACGACATCGACCTGTTCGAGGTCAACGAGGCCTTCGCCTCCGTCGTGCTCGCCTGGGCGCAGGAGACCGGTGCCGACCTCGACCGCGTCAACGTCAACGGCGGCGGCATCGCCCTGGGTGACCCGATCGGTGCGACGGGCACGCGGCTGATGACCACGACGCGCTCAACGAGCTCGAGCGGCGCGGCGGGCGCTACGGGCTCCAGACGATGTGCGAGGGCGGCGGCCAGGCCAACGTCACGATCATCGAACGCCTCTAGGAGCGAAGCCACTTGCCGAGCTCGGCGTCGACGAGCAGCGCCCGAGCCTCTGTCTCGTGCTCGGCCGGCACCAGGATCCTTATCTGGATTGCGCTGATGGAGCCTTCGAGCACGCTCATGTTGCGGTCGGTGACCTGGTACGGGATGCCCGCCCCACCGAGCAGACCCTCGATCACCGAGATGACGCCGGGGTCGTTCGTCCGGACCAGCTCAGCCATGTGGGTCCCTCCGCTGGCGCCCGGTCGAGGCGATGGTGCGTCGACGGAGCGGCGTCAGAACGGCCCCATTCCCTGGCGGTCACTCGCCCGTGCGCTTGCGGACCTTGCCGCGGCGTCGAGCTCGGCCGCGGAACCGGCGTGGGGGTTCTTCGACCCGGTGTTCCCGCGCCGCCGGTACAAGACGACGACGCACGCTGCCAAGAGCGCTACGGACAACACGATGGCCACCGTCACGATGGTCATGGCGACTCCTCAGTCTCAGCGGGGTTTCAGCATAATGGGCGGTCCCGCGAGCTGTAAACCTCCACACAGCCGAAAACCGCTCGCGTCCGGGCGGGCCGCGGAGCATTCTCGGATGCATGGACATCTCGAGGTTCACACCCGACGACGGCGAGACCATCGCTGCCGCCGTCGAGCTCACGAATGCTGCGTCCAAGACCGATGCGCCGTTCGACTACCCGTTCCACGGTCGCGGACTACACCCTCATGCTCCGTCACGGCTGGGACGGCGAGGTCCCCGAGACCTACGCCGCGTGGGAGGGTGACCGGCTGGCCGGTTTCGCGGCGGTGCACACGAGCGAGTGGGACAACCGGCACGTGGCCTGGCTCGAGGTGCTGGTGCACCCTGACCTCCGCGGTGGCGGCCGGGGGACCGAGATGCTGGAGTTCGCCGAGAACCGTGCGAGGGAGCTCGGCCGGACCAGCGTCGGCCTGTTCGGCTGGGACAGCGCCGAGACCCGCCGCTTCTCGGCCAAGCACACCCTGCCGCGCAAGGGGTCTGCCATCAAGCGCCGTCAGACGCTGTCCCGCGTCCAGCGGTCCACGGTGGAGGAGCTGTACGGCGAGGCGGCCACGCATGCCACCGCGTACGCAGCGGCCTGATCGCGGGCCGCACCCCCGGTGACCTGCTCGACGCGGTCGCGGAGATCTCCG
>CAVUBO010000013.1:0-41687 GCA_963739785.1 uncultured Actinomycetota bacterium
CGTTGCTCACCTGCCCGAACTGTGCCGCCCCAGTACGGTAGATCTGGAGCGGGTCGGGTTGCCCTGCCCGCCGACATCAGAGTGTCGTCGTACGCCGCGGAGCAGACGAGAGCCTAGAGTCCGGGCGTGCACGTCTGCTCACTCGGCTTCCAGACCGACCTCGCGCTGCTCCGCATCGGCGGCAGCCTGATCGAGGACCGCGGCGACCACATCGCGGTGCGGTCCCCGCACAATCCCGGCCACTGGTGGGGGAACTTCCTCCTGCTGGAGTCTCCACCGGCCGCCGAGGACACGGACCGATGGCTCGAGGCGTTCGCAGCCGAGTTCCCGGAGGCCCAGCACGTCGCGCTCGGTTTCGACGGAGTCGACGGCCGCCCCGACACCCTGCGCTCCTTCACCGAGCGAGGGTTGTGCGTCGAGGGCCAGGCGGTCATGACCGCCACCGGGGTTCACGAGCCTCCGCGCCCCAACCGTGACGCGGAGTACCGGACGCTGACCGGTGACACGGACTGGGAGCAGCTCGTCGACCTGCGCATGGCGTGCATGGACCAGGGACTCGACGCGACGTCCTACCGCGAGTTCGCGGTCGCGAAGGTGGCGACCATCAGGGGGCTCGTCGAGAGCGGTCACGGCTCGTGGTTCGGCGCCTTCGAGGAGGGGCGTCTGCTCTCCGGGATGGGGCTCTTCCGGGCCGGCCGCGAGCTTGCGCGCTTCCAGTCCGTCGAGACCCACCCCGACGCTCGAGGCCGGGGGCTCGCCGGGACGCTGGTCCACCACGCGAGCGGACACGGCTTCGCCGTTCTGGGGGCGCGAAAGCTCGTCATGGTGGCCGACCCGGAGTACTCAGCCATCCGCATCTACCGGTCCGTCGGGTTCGCGGAGACGGAGACCCAGCTACAGGCCGAGAGGCAGCCGCGCCCCGGCACCTGACCTGGTGTGTCAGCCCGCGAAACCGTACAGGTCGAAGAGCCTGAGACGATGCTCGCGCGCCTGACCGAACAGCTGGGTCAGAGCGTGTGCCCGTTTGAAGTAGAGCTGCGCGTCGTGCTCCCACGTGATCGCGATGCCCCCGTGCAGCTGCACCGTCTCCGCGGCAACGTGGTCGAGGGCCTCGGAGCACCAGGCCTTGGCGGTCGCAGCCCGGCACGGCAGGTCCTCGTCGCGCTGGGCGGCGGACCAGCTCGCGGCCCACGACGCCGAGCGTGAGGTCTCGACCTCGACGAGCATGTCGGCCATCCGGTGCTTGAGAGCCTGGAAAGACCCGATGGGCCGGCCGAACTGGACGCGCTCCTTGGCATAGGCCACCGTCATGTCCAGGCAGCGCTGCGCCGCGCCGACCTGGAGCGCGCTCACCGCGCTGCACGCGACGTCGCGCAGCGTCGGGAGGAAGGTGCTCGCGTCGGCGCTGACCAGGGTCGCGTCCGCTGAGTCGAGCTCGACGGTCGCGAGCCGGAGGGTCTGGTCCATCGTCGCCGAGGCAGTACGTCGGACGCGCGGCTGTTGCGGCTCGACCCGGAGCAGCGCGGGCCCGGACGAGCTCTGCGCGAGCACCAGCAGGACGTCGGCATGGTCCCCGTCCAGGACGTAGGCAGCTGTCCCGTCGACGGTCCACCCGTCGTCGGTCGAGGTGGCGGAGACCGGGAGGCGCTCGGTCGGCCAGCGCCCGTCGACGCCCGCCCAGGCCAGCGCTGCCACCATGGAGCCTGAGGCGATCCCCGGCAGGAGCTCCGCGCACGAGGTCTCGTCGCCCGCGAGGAGCAGCGCCTGGGCGGCGAGAACACCGGATCCGAGCAGGGGGAGGGGGTCAGCGCGGCGCCGAGCTCCTCCAGGACGAGGTGGGTCTCGAACAGCGTGAACCCCGCGCCGCCGTACTCCTCGGGGACTGCGAGCGCGGCTGCCCCGACCTGCTCGCACAGCACCGACCAGAGCGACTCGTCGTAGCCACGCGGCCCCTCGACAGCCGCTCGAACCGCCTGGGAGCCCGATCGCTTGCGGAGCAGGTCGCGGACCATGCCGGCGAGCTCTGCCTGCTCCTCGCTGAGCGCGAACAGCACGTCAGACACCCACCGTCTCGACGTCGGAGGTGATGGCTGCGAGGACGCGTGCGCGATGGAGCGCGGGTGTGCCCCACGCCGTCACGAGGGCGCGGACCTTGGTGATCCAGAGTCCGAGGTCGTGCTCGGCGGTGTAACCGATCGCGCCATGGACCTGCAGGGCGGTACGCGCCGCGGCGTAGGCCGCGTCGCCGACGGCGACCTTCGCCGCCGACACGTCGCGGCCCATGTCGAGGGAGCCGGCATGAAGGGACAGGGCGGCGACATAGACCAGCGGTCGCGCGAAGTCCAAGGCGACCCGGACGTCGGCCATGGCGTGTTTGAGCGCCTGGAACTCGCCGATCACCCGGCCGAACTGCTTGCGCTGCCCCGCGTAGCCGACCGCCTCGTGCAGCAGCCTCTCGCCGGCACCGAGCAGCTGTGCGGCGCAGGCCAGTGCCGCGGTGTCGAAGGCTCGCTCCACCGTGGGTTCGTCGAGGACCGCCACCTCGGCTCCCACTTCCAGGGGGAAGAGGCGGCGTGCGGGGTCCACCGACCGCTGGAGTGGGCCGGGCTCGCCGCGGCGGAGGAGTGTCCGGTCGAGGACGAAGCACACGCCCGCGACGTCGGCGTCGAGTGCGAACGGATGGACCGTCGGCACGGCGAGGGTCGCCTGAGTCTCGCCGGTGACGATGCCGGCCAGCAGCTCGTCCTCCTGCGTGTTGGGCAGCAGTGCGGGCAGCAGGGCGACGCTCTCCACCCACGGCCCCGGCACGGCGTGCCTCCCGAGCGCCTCGAAGGCCACGACGAGGTCCACCTCGTCGGCGCCGAGCCCGCCTTGGTCCTCGGGCACGAGCAGCCCGGTCACGCCGAGCTCGGCGAGCCGGTGCCACAGCTTGAGCCCCGGTCCGGGCTCGCCGGCGCCCCAGGCGCGTGCGAGGCGCGGGGTGTCGGACGACGCGAGCAGGTTGTCGAGCACCTCACCGAAGCCCTGCTGCTCCTGGGTCAGTGCGAACCTCATCGGCGTGCCTCCCTGGGCAGGCCGAGCAGCCGCTCGGCGACGATGTTGCGCTGGATCTCGTTCGTCCCGGCATAGATCGGCCCGGCGAGCGAGAAGAGGTAGCCGTCGCTCCAGCGCCCGCCGTCGGGTGCGTCCGCACCGCGCAGCTCCGACTCCGGGCCGAGCAGGTCGAGCGCGGTCTCGTGCAGCGAGATGTCGAGCTCGGACCAGAACAGCTTGTTCACGCTCCCGGCCGCGCCCATCTCGCCACCCGCTGCGAGACGTGTGACCGTGCCCCAGGTGTAGGCGCGGTAGGCCTGGGCGCCGATCCAGGCGTCGACGACCCGGTCGGCGGCCGACGAAGCCCTGTGGCGGCCCTCCACTCGGCGCCACAGGTCGACCAGGCGGTCCGCCGCCGCACAGAAGCGGCCGGGTGAACGCAGTGACAGACCACGCTCGTTGCCCGCAGTGCTCATCGCGACGCGCCATCCGTCACCCGGCGCGCCGAGCACGTCGCTGTCGGGGACGAAGACGTCGTCGAAGAAGATCTCGGCGAAGCCCGGCTCGCCGTCGAGCTGCGCGATCGGCCGGACGGTCAGCCCGTCAGCGTCGAGCGGGAAGAGAAAGTAGGTCAGTCCTCGATGCCGTTCGGCGCTCGGGTCGGATCTGAAGAGTCCGAACCCCCAGTCTGCGAAGGCGGCTCGCGACGACCACGTCTTCTGCCCGCTCAGACGCCAGCCTCCACGTGCGTCGTCCCGGACGGCGGTGCTGCGGATGGAGGCGAGGTCACTGCCGGCCTCGGGCTCGGACCACGCCTGTGCCCAGACCTGCTCGCCGGTCGCCATCGACGGCAGGAATCGGTCCTGCTGCTCCTGCGTGCCGTGCTCGAAGAGGATCGGCGCGAGCAGGAAGATGCCGTTCTGGCCGACCCGCCCGGGTGCGCCGCTTCGGTAGTACTCCTCCTCGAAGATCACCCACTCGAGAAGGGAGGCGTCGCGGCCGTGGTAGTTCCGGGGCCACGACACGACCGACCAGCGGTGCTCGGCGAGCAGCGCCTCCCACTCCTTGTGGGCACGGAAGCCGTCTGCCGTGTCCATCGACGGCAGCGGGGTGGCGGGCACGTTCGCCGCGAGCCAGGCGCGCGCCTCGCCCCGGAAGGCCTTCGTGCTCTCGTCGAGGTCGAGGTTCACCGCTGCTCCGTCGATCGCGGCTGCGGAGACCCGTCACGCATGCTGCGCGCGTCCATGCCGGCCAGGGAGTCCTTGCCGACCTCGGCGTTGTGGGCGTGCGCGAAGTGGTGCAGGCCGAACACCGAGTCCATGCCGGTCCGCATGCCCTGGAGGTCCTCGGCCTGGTTCACGGCCTTCTTGGTGAGCGCGAGGCCGAACCGAGGCATCACGCTGATCCGCTCGGCCATCGCCATCGTGGTCGACTCGAGCTCGTCGCGCGGCACGACCTGGTTGACCATGCCGAGCTCGTGGGCCCGCTGTGCGGTGAACCGGTCCCCGGTGAACAGGAACTCCTTGGCCGCACGAGGGTTCATCACCCACGGGTGCGCGAAGTACTCCACGCCGGGAATCCCCATCTTCACCACCGGGTCGGAGAAGAAGGCGTCCTCGGAGGCGATGATGAAGTCGCAGGACCAGGCGAGCATGAGGCCGCCGGCGATGCACGCGCCGTGGACCATCGCGATCAGCGGCTTCGGGATCTCGCGCCAGCGCCGGCACATGCCGAGGTACACCTCCGACTCGCGCGCGAAGCGCAGGTCGCCGCCCTCCTTGTCGGTGTGGTCCCACCACATCACTGCCTTGCGCTCGAAGGTCTCGTCGACGTCGCGCCCCGGAGTGCCGATGTCGTGACCGGCGCAGAAGTGCTTGCCGTTGCCGGAGAGCACGATGACCTTCACCTCGTCGTCGTCGACGGCGCGCGTGAAGGCGGCGTCGAGGGCGTAGGTCATCTTGGAGTTCTGCGCGTTGCGGTACTCCGGGCGGTTCAGCGTCACCAGCGCGACCGTCCCGCGGCGCTCGTAGGTCACGACCTCCGCCTCGGGGGCTGCGGGATCCGGCGGGGGTGTGCTCTCGGTCATGGCGTGCTCCTCAGCTCGCGTTTGAGGACCTTGCCCGAAGGGTTGCGGGGGAGGTCGTCGATGAAGGTGATGGCGCGGGGCACCTTGAAGTTCGCCAGACGTTCCTTGGCGTAGGCGGTCACGGCGTCCTCGTCGAGGTCCGACCCGGGGCGCCGTACGACGAAGGCGTGCCCGACCTCGCCGAGCCGCTGGTCCGGAACCCCGACGACGGCGGACTCGACCACCCCGTCGAGCCGGGCGAGGACCTGCTCGACCTCCGCGGGATAGACGTTGAAGCCGCCGACGATGAAGACGTCCTTGAGCCGGTCGGTGATCTTGAGGTAGCCGTCCTCGTCGAGACGGCCGATGTCGCCGGTGTGCAGCCAGCCGTCGAGGTCGATCGCCTCCGCGGTCGCCTCCGGGTCGTCGAGGTAGCCGAGCATCACGTTCTCGCCGCGGAGCAGCACCTCGCCCTCCTCGCCGGTGACGACGGGGTCGTTGCTGCCGGGTGCGGCGACGCGGACCTCGAGGCCCGCCGCAGCACGTCCGCAGGTGTTCGCCACACGGGCGTCCGGGTCGCCCGGGCGGCACATGGTCGCGACGACCGCCTCTGTCAGGCCGTAGGCAGTCAGCACGGTGTCGAAGCCCATCTCGGACTGCATGCGCTCGACGAGGGCGACCGGGACCGTCGCGGCGCCCGTGACGGCGAGCCTCAGCGACGACAGGTCGTGCTTGTGCCGCTCGGTCGACTCGAGCATCGCCTGGTAGATCGTCGGCGCGCCTGGCAGGACGCTGATCCGTTCCTGCTCGACGAGGCGGAAGGTCTCGGTGACGTCGAAGACGGCCTGGGGTACGACGGTCGCGCCGGTGAGCAGGGCGACCACGATGCCGGCCTTGTAGCCGAAGCTGTGGAAGAACGGGTTGACCACGAGGTACCTGTCCCGCGACGTCACCTCGCCGCAGGCCGCCCACGCATCGGCGACCGCGACGACCTGCCGGTGCGCGGAGCAGGCGCCCTTGCTGCGGCCGGTGGTCCCGGAGGTGAACAAGACGTCGGCGACGTCGTCGGGGTCGACCTCGCCCGCGCGGTGCTCGACCTCGCTCGCGGACACCTCCGAGGCGAGCACGTCCAGGTCGTCCCACGTGACGAGCCCGGGTGTCTCCTGCCGGGCGGAGTCGGCGGCGCGCGGGGCGGCTGAGCCCGGGTAGGGGAGGAGGACGACGGTCGGGACGGTCAGACCCTTCTCGGTCGCTGCCGCTGCCAGCTCGTCGTACTGCCTGCGTCCGAGGAAGCCGTCGGCCACGGCGACCACCTTGGCATCGGTCCGCGCGACCACGTCCATGGCCTCGTGGCCGGTGTAGCGGGTGTTCACGGGGCGAGAGCGTGGCCCCGGCGTAGGTCACCGCGAGCGCGAAGACCTCCCACCGCCAGGAGTTCGGCGCCCAGACGCAGACCCGGTCGCCCTTCTCGACACCGAGCGCGATCAGGGCGGCGGCGGTGCGCCGGACTCTGTCGTGCAGCTGCGCGTAGGTCAGCCGGGTGTCGCCGTCCACGACTGCCTCTCGGTCGGCGAACCTGCTCGCCGCGGCGCGCAGCACTCCCGGCAGCGTCCGCTGCACTGTCTGCATGCTCACTCTCCTGCGTTCGGTGGGCTGCCCAAACAAGTGCTTGGTAGGGTAGTCTACGGACGGCTCGCTTGACCAGACACCCGGCAACGCCTCGACCCAGCTCGGGCGCCGCCATCGACCAGCCCGGGACCGGAGACCATGGACCTGACCTACTCGAGTGAGGACGAGTCCTTCCGTCGTGAGGTTCGCGCGTGGCTCGAGCAGAACCTCGGCGGCGAGTTCGCGAGGCTCCGCGGCAAGGGCGGCCCGGGGCGCGAGCACGAGGCGTTCGACGAACGTGTCGCCTGGGACCGGCATCTTGCAGCGGCCGGCTGGACCTGTCTGGGCTGGCCGACCGAGCACGGCGGGCGTGGCCTGAGCCTGCTCCAGCAGGTGATCTTCCACGAGGAGTACGCCAGGGCCGACGCGCCCGCACGGGTCAGCCACATCGGGGAGGAGCTGCTCGGCCCGACGCTGATCGCCTTCGGCACCGAGGAGCAGAAGCAGCGGTTCCTGCCCGGCATCCGCAACGTCGCCGAGCTGTGGTGCCAGGGGTACTCCGAACCCGGCGCGGGCTCCGACCTCGCGTCGGTCTCCACCCGGGCCCGTCACGACGCCTCGACGGACGAATGGGTGGTCGACGGGCAGAAGGTGTGGACCTCGCACGCGCACGTGGCCGACTGGTGCTTCGTCGTGGCCCGCACCGAACCGGGCTCGAAGCGTCACGCCGGCCTGTCCTACCTCCTCGTGCCCATGGACCAGACTGGCGTCGAGGTCCGGCCCATCGAGCAGCTCACCGGCACCACGGAGTTCAACGAGGTGTTCTTCGACGGCGCCCGAACCGACGCGTCCCTCGTCGTGGGCGAGCCGGGGGAGGGCTGGAAGGTCGCGATGGCCACACTGGGCTTCGAGCGCGGCGTCTCGACGATCGGGCAGCAGGTCGGCTTCGCCCGAGAGCTCGACGGCATCGTGGCGATGGCGCGCGAGAACGGCACGATCGAGGACCCCGTCATCCGCGACAGGCTCGTCCGCGCGCGGATGGGCCTGGAGGTCATGCGGCTCAACGCCCTGCGCACCCTCGCCGGCTTCTCGACCGGCTCGGAAGGTCCCGAGGCCTCGATCTCCAAGCTCGTCGTGGGCCGGTTGGCACCGCGCGCTCGGAGAGCTCGCGATGGAGGTGGCCGGTGCGCCGTCGCTGGTGGCCGCCTCGGCGCCGTACGACCTGGACCAGTGGCAACGGCTCTTCCTCTTCACCCGCGCGGACACCATCTACGGCGGGTCGAACGAGATCCAGCGCAACATCATCTCCGAGCGTGTGCTCGGCCTACCCCGGGAGCCCAAGCCGTGACCGTGACCCGCACCGAACAGCCGGCGCCCGACTACGTCGCGGGCCACGGACTGCTCCGCGGCAAGACCGTCGTCGTGACCGCCGCGGCAGGCGCGGGCATCGGTGCCTCGATGGTGCGCCGGTGCCTGGAGGAGGACGCCCGCGCGGTCGTGCTGAGCGATACCCACGAGCGCCGCCTCGCCGAGGCCCAGGACGTGCTCGCCAAGGAGTTCGGCGAGGACCGGGTCTCCTCGGTCTCCTGCGACGTGACCGACGAGGAGCAGGTCACCGCACTGCTCGACGCCGCGGAGCCCTTCGGCGGCGTCGACGTCATGGTCAACAACGCGGGGCTCGGCGGCACGGCCTCGGTGCTGGAGATGACCGACGAGCAGTGGTCACGCGTCCTCGACATCACGCTCACCGGCACGTTCCGCTGCGTGCGCGCCGCGGGCAACCGGATGACGGAGGCAGGTAAGAAGGGCGTCATCGTCAACAACGCCTCGGTCATCGGGTGGAGGGCGCAGGAGGGACAGGCACACTATGCCGCCGCGAAGGCCGGCGTGATGGCGCTGACCAGGTGCGCCGCGATCGACCTGGCGCCACACGGCATCCGGGTCAACGCGGTCTCCCCGAGCCTGGCCATGCATCCGTTCCTGGCCAAGGTCACCTCCGACGACCTGCTCGCCGAGCTGAAGCAGCGGGAGGCCTTCGGGCGCGCCGCGGAGCCGTGGGAGGTCGCGAACGTGATGGTGTTCCTGGCGAGCGACTACTCGTCGTACATGACCGGCGAGGTCGTCTCCGTCAGCAGCCAGCACGCGTGAACGGACGCGGCCGGCAGCGCACGTCAAGGGGCTGCAGAGGGCGGCACAGGGGACCGGAGAGGGAGACATGACACAGACGACCAGGACGGCGTCGCGGCGTGAGGAGCTGCTCGCGATCGCGGCCGAGCTCTTCGCGCAACGCGGGTTCAAGAACACCACGGTCCGCGACATCGCCGACGCCGCCGGCATCTTGTCGGGCAGCCTCTACCACCACTTCGACTCCAAGGAGTCGATGGTCGACGAGATCCTGTCGACGTTCCAGGCCGAGCTGTTCCGGCGGTACGACGAGGTCGCGGCCTCGAACCTCGACGCGCGGGCGAAGTTCGAGGCGGTGATCCGACTCAGCTTCGAGGCGATCCACGACCACCACTCGGAGGTCGCGATCTACCAGAACGACGCGGGCTATCTCGCGGAGTTCGACCGGTTCGGCTACCTCAACGAGCGCAACGACCAGCTCCGCAAGCTGTGGGTCAGCCTGCTGGAGGAGGGCGTGCACTCCGGTGCCTTCCGGCCCGACCTCGACACCGAGGTGGTCTACCGGTTCATCCGCGACACCGTGTGGGTGGCGGTCCGCTGGTACCGCCCTGGCGGCAGCCTGTCGGCGCACGACGTCGCCGACCAGTACCTCTCCATCCTCCTCGACGGCATCGCCGCACGGCGCCGTCCGGTCAAGAAGTCAAGCTGAGCACAAGGAGCCACCATGCCCGAGGCCTACATCGTCGACGCCGTCCGCACACCCGTGGGACGCCGCGGCGGCGCGCTCGCGGGGATGCACTCCGCGGACCTGGCCGGGCACGCCCTCAAGGCGCTGATGAGCCGGTCCGGGGTGGACCCCGCGGCCGTGGACGACGTGATCCTCGGCTGCTGCGACACGATCGGGTCGCAGGCCGGCGACATCGCCCGCACGGCATGGCTCGTGGCGGGTCTGCCGGACCACGTGCCGGGCGTGACCATCGACCGGCAGTGCGGGTCCAGCCAGCAGGCGGTCCACTTCGCCGCGCAAGGTGTGATGTCGGGGACGCAGGACCTCGTGGTCGCCGGCGGCGTTCAGAACATGTCGGCGATCCCGATCTCGTCGGCGATGCTCGTCGGCCGGCAGTACGGCTTCACCACCCCGTTCGCCGAGTCCCCCGGATGGGTCGCTCGTTACGGTGACCAGGAGGTCTCGCAGTTCCGCTCTGCGGAGATGATCGCCGAGCGCTGGGACATCTCGCGCGAGGACATGGAGCAGTTCGCCTACACCAGCCACCAGCGCGCGATTGCGGCGATCGACGAGGGCCGGTTCAAGGCGGAGATCGAGCCGGTCGGGGATCTCGACACCGACGAAGGGCCACGTCGGGACACCTCGCCGGAGAAGATGGCCGGGCTCAGGCCGCTCGCCGAAGGTGGCCGGATCACCGCCGCCGTGGCCAGCCAGATCAGCGACGCCGCCTCGGCGATGCTGATCGCCTCCGAGGGGGCCGTCGAGCAGCACGGGCTCACCCCCCGCGCCCGCATCCACCACCTCTCGGTCCGGGGCGACGACCCGGTCTGGATGCTGACCGGGCCGATCCCCGCGACGCGCCACGCCCTCGAGCGCACCGGCCTCTCCATCGACGACATCGACCTGTTCGAGGTCAACGAGGCCTTCGCCTCCGTCGTGCTCGCCTGGGCGCAGGAGACCGGTGCCGACCTCGACCGCGTCAACGTCAACGGCGGCGGCATCGCCCTGGGTCACCCGATCGGTGCGACGGGCACGCGGCTGATGACCACGATGCTCAACGAGCTCGAGCGGCGCGGCGGCCGCTACGGGCTCCAGACGATGTGCGAGGGCGGCGGCCAGGCCAACGTCACGATCATCGAACGCCTCTAGGAGCGAAGCCACTTGCCGAGCTCGGCGTCGACGAGCAGCGCCCGAGCCTCTGTCTCGTGCTCGGCCGGCACCAGGATCCTTATCTGGATTGCGCTGATGGAGCCTTCGAGCACGCTCATGTTGCGGTCGGTGACCTGGTACGGGATGCCCGCCCCGCCGAGCAGACCCTCGATCACCGAGATGACGCCGGGGTCGTTCGTCCGGACCAGCTCAGCCATGTGGGTCCCTCCGCTGGCGCCCGGTCGAGGCGATGGTGCGTCGACGGAGCGGCGTCAGAACGGCCCCATTCCCTGGCGGTCACTCGCCCGTGCGCTTGCGGACCTTGCCGCGGCGTCGAGCTCGGCCGCGGAGCCGGCGTGGGGGTTCTTCGACCCGGTGTTGCCGCGGCGCCGGTACAAGACGACGACGCACGCTGCCAAGAGCGCTACCGACAACACGATGGCCACCGTCACGATGGTCATGGCGACTCCTCAGTCTCAGTGGGGTTTCAGCATAAGGGGCGGTCCCGCGAGTTGGGCACCTTCGACACAGCCGAAAACCGCTCGCGTCCGGGCGGGCCGCGGAGCATCCTCGGATGCATGGACATCTCGAGGTTCACACCCGACGACGGCGAGACCATCGCTGCCGCCGTGGAGCTCACGAATGCTGCGTCCAAGACCGATGCGCCGTTCGACTACCCGTTCACGGTCGCGGACTACACCCTCATGCTCCGTCACGGCTGGGACGGCGAGGTCCCCGAGACCTACGCCGCGTGGGAGGGTGACCGGCTGGCCGGTTTCGCGGCGGTGCACACGAGCGAGTGGGACAACCGGCACGTGGCCTGGCTCGAGGTGCTGGTGCACCCTGACCTCCGCGGTGGCGGCCGGGGGACCGAGATGCTGGAGTTCGCCGAGAACCGTGCGAGGGAGCTCGGCCGGACCAGCGTCGGCCTGTTCGGCTGGGACAGCGCCGAGACCCGCCGCTTCTCGGCCAAGCACACCCTGCCGCGCAAGGGGTCTGCCATCAAGCGCCGTCAGACGCTGTCCCGCGTCCAGCGGTCCACGGTGGAGGAGCTGTACGTCGAGGCGGCCACGCATGCCACCGCGTACGAGCTGGTGCGCATCGCCGGCCGCACCCCCGGTGACCTGCTCGACGCGGTCGCGGAGATCTCCGGGTCCATCAACGACGCTCCGACCGACGACCTCGACATCGAGGACGAGGTCTTCCCGGCCGAGCGGATCGCGGCCTACGAGACGGCGCAGGAGGCCCGTGCCAGGCGGCTCTACCGCGTCATAGCCCGCCACCGGCAGACCGGCGCGTTGGCCGGCCATACCGTCGTCGCCGTCGACTCCGAACGCCCGTGGATCGGTGACCAGCACGACACCAGCGTGATGGCGTCGCACCGTGGTCACCGGCTCGGCCTGCTCCTCAAGGCCGACATGCTGCGGTGGCTCGCCGACGTGGAGCCGACTTTGGAGACGATCGACACCTGGAACCAGGAGTCCAACGACTTCATGATCGGCGTCAACGAACGACTCGGTTACCAGGTGCTCGGACGAGAGATCCAGCTCCAGCGCGACATCGAGGGGGCGCCCGAGGAGGGTCAGGTGTCGCCGCCGATGTCGACCTCATAGGCCTGGTAGACCAGCTCGGAACCGCGCTGGCGGTGGCGGACGAGTCGGCCGAGCAGGCTCGTGCCGAGCACACGAATCTCGCCCGCGTCCCTCGTCACGTCGGGGCTCAGCAGGTCCTCCAGCTGGTCCCGGATCGCCACGTGCTCGCTCGTGAGGTGGGCGACCGCGTCGGACAGCCGAGGTGCGGAGTCGAGGACCTCGCGGTAGAGCCCATCGTCACCCTCGGTGAGCTCGATGTGCTCGTCGAAGGCGGCAGTCAGGTCCGCGAGTGCGGAACGGACACGCTCGGCCCATCGCCCGGGGTCCCCGGCCGACGGCGCGGCCAGCGCGAGCTCCAACGCGCTCATCGCCTCGCGCAGCTCGGCTCGACGCTGACGTATCGACTTCAGCAGAGCCTTCTGCTCCGTGGCGGCGTTCGGTTCCATCGGACCTCCGTACGCCCCGATTCTTCGGGCAACGGGCTCGGCGCGTCCAGGGACGAAAGTCCGTGGCTCCTGCTCAGCGGGGGATGCTGGCCGTCGGCGTCGGGACCAGTCCCTGGGTCCGACACGACTGAACCAGTCGTCGTGTTCTGCCGGCGAGGGTATGGGCCGGGAGCGCGACGGGTATGAGAGGTGAGGCAGCGAGGCACGACAACACGGAGTAACCCCCATGGCTCATAGCGGCGAGGGCAGGCGGCAGCCCCGAGGGGCACGTCACTGGTTTCGTCCCGACGCTTTCCGACGAGGCTCCCGGCAACCTCTTGCGCGGGTGACGGTGGCGACAGGACTCGCAGCGTCACTGTTGGCGCCGATGATCCTCACGGCGGGGCAGTTCGTCACCCTGTTACTGGGTGGTGCTCTGGCGGGAGGTCTCGCCGGGATGCTGCCGTGGTCGGTGTCCGAGGTGCGTGAGCTCGACTCGAGGGCGGCGCTCCTGGACGCGGCTCACAAGGCCGGGATGGGCGCCGTGCTTGCTGTCGCGGCGGGGGTGCTGGTGGTCGGTCTCGGCTCGTACGGCTGGGCCATCGCCGTCGCGGCCGCCACGGTCTATCCGCTCCTGCGCTTCGGTCTCGCTCGGCTGGCGCACGGCCGTCCGGCCGTCGTACCTGGTGGGGAAAGCGGGGACCAGGCGCGTCCTGCCCTGTGTGCGCCACCTCTCCACGCGTGCAGTACGTCGGAACTGGCCGACGCCTGGGGTGTCAGCCACCGTCTGCTCGAGACGACGTCGTCGCCCGTGATGAGGGCCCGGCTCGCAGCTCTGCGTGGCGAGTACCTCGACGAGCTGGAGCGGCGGGACAAGGCAGGCGTGCAGCGATGGCTCGCCTCCGGCGCACAGGCGGCCCATGACCTGGGCCGGTTCCTGCGGCACCGTGACGAGGGCGGAGAGCCCACGCCGGACGTGCGCTGAGCGGCGTTCAGTCCTTGCTCTGGCGGCTCGCCTTCGCGCGCGCCCGTGCCAGCCGCGGACGGCTCAGCAGGTAGGCGACGACCACGAGGCCCACGACCGTCGCCAAGCGGTTCGGGTCGACCGCAGGTCGCCAGCTGACCTTCTCGCCCTGGATCACGTAGGCCCCGGCCGGGCGGCCGCTGATGCCGAAGCCGCCACCCTCACCCTCCTGGCCCTTCTCGTCGTGTCCCATGCCTCCCCCTGCGCCGCCTCCGACGACGGCGGCCGGGATGACCGTGACACCGTTCTTCTCGTAGGGCTCGGCGTAGACCCGCCTGACCGTGATCGCGTCCCTGGCCGAACCCAGGACCTCGGTGACCTTCATGGTGCCCTCCTCAGAGGCAGGGCCCGGTGGGGGCCCGCCTCCTCCCATCCTTCCCGCGCCCGGGTGCGGCGGAAGGGCTGAAGGTCCCGGGTCAGGCACGTTGATGTTCGCGAAGATTGACCGATTTTCCGTGCATGAATCGAGGAGAGCGGGGTAGTGGTGACATTGGTGGGCCTCTCAGAGCCCGCCTCGGCCGGATGGTTTCCGCTTACAGGGGTAGCGGTGACCATCCGGCCATCTGCGTTCTGAGCGGTCGTGTGAGTCATCCCTTGACGTAGGAGAACTTCTCGCAGACCTGACCGTCACGGAACCGTAGGACGTCGACCCCGCGCACGTGGCCCGGCGAGCCGTCGGGCTCGGTCCAGCTGAAGTGCCACCGCAGGACACCCCGGTCCTCGCACACGAAGGACTCCTCCTCGCTGAACGAAGCGTTCGACGTGCCGTCGAAGCAGGCCCTCCCAGACTTCTCGTACGGCGTCCGCGCCCACATGTCGTCGCCCGTCCGGAGGAGGTGAGGTGGCCTCGAAGACGCAGTCCTCGGTCATCAACGCCATGATCGCCTCCACGTCGCCTGACCCGAACGCGTGGGAGAACCGGGCGAGGACGGCGTCGTTGCGCCCCCAGTGGGCCCGGCGGCCGAAGGCTGCGAGAAGGTCGGCCTGCGGCTCACCGGTGAGGGTGGCCGCGCGCGGGCCGACCACGCCCATGGACCGGTAGACGTCCTCTCGGGTACTGAACCAGGCAGCCACCTCGGTGACCAGGTGCGGGTCGAGCCGGGTGTCCCCACGGGTAGCCGCTGCGAGGTCCCAGGCGTGGATCAGATGGTCCGCTGCGAGCTGGAACACGTACTCCTCCGGGTCCTCGTCGCCGTAGGAGAGGTGCAGCCGGTCATCTCGGGGCAGCCGCT
This sequence comes from uncultured Actinomycetota bacterium, assembly GCA_963739785.1. Taxonomy (GTDB): domain Bacteria; phylum Actinomycetota; class Actinomycetes; order Propionibacteriales; family Nocardioidaceae; genus Nocardioides_C. The sequence goes on from CAVUBO010000013.1 coordinate 14,980, forward strand.
CGGCGACGACGGACACCGCGTCCTTGGCGGCCTCCAGGCCACGGGCGATCGGGTCCGGACCGAGCAGGTCGCCCTCGAAACGTCCGCCGACCTGCTCGACGGTCTGGCCCTCCATGAGCGGAACCGTCCACCGGTCCTCGCCGACCACGTGGTTGACCAGGTCCCGGACCGTCCATTCCGCGCAGGGCGTGGGGTCGCCCCACTGGTCGTCGGTCACAGCGTTCAGCCGGCTCGCCCAGCACTCGACGGTCCGGTGGTAGAGCGTGTTCAGATCCACGTCGAGCCTCCTCGTTCCCCGCGCCCCTCCAGCGTCCTCCACGCCTGCGGGGCAGTCCAGAGGCAGAGCGTCGCGGATCGGACGGGTGACGCGGCGCTCGCTTTCCGGGAGTCCCACGGCGGCCGCTGGGGCTAGCCTCGGTACATGACGGGCATGGCTGCGGAGTCGCCCTCGTTCCGAGCGTCAGATGCTGACCGGGAGCGCGTCGTGCGGCTGCTCCGGGACTCCGTGGTCGAAGGTCGCCTCGCGCACGACAGCTTCGTGCGCCGTGTGGACCTGGCGCTGCGAGCACGAGATCGGCGAGCACTCGAGGCCCTGGTGTTGGACCTCCCGGGCCCTCGACGTACCGACATCGTCACGTCCGTGCGCACGCGGTTCGTCGCTCTCGTCGACCGGCTGACGGCCGCATCGAGAGCATCACGGCTCCCGACGTTGAGGCTGCCGACCGCTCCGCAGCCGGTGCTGGTCATCGGCAGGGGACGAGACTGCGACCTGGTGCTCTCCGACCCCACCGTCTCGCGGGTGCACGCGGCGCTGCGAAGGTTCGGCGACCAGTGGTTCCTCGACGACCTCGGATCCACCAACGGGACCCGCGTGAACGGCTTCCGGGTCAAGACGGCCACCGTTCTCCGTCCGGGGGACAGTGTCGGCTTCGGGCGCCTGGCCTTCCAGATCGGCCGACGCCGAGGACGAGTGACCCCTCGGGCACGATGTGTCACATGGACACGAACGAGGACCTCGTCTGGCTACCCATCCGCTTCCGGGACGTGGACGCGTTCGGGCACGTCTACCACGCGGAGTTCCTGACGCTGCTCGACGAGGCGCGCACCCGGTGGTTCCGCGACGTGATGGGGCTGGAGAACCCGTCGGACTACGTCTTGGCGCGCATCGAGATCGACTATGTGAGCAGCATCGTCCTGGCCGACGAGGCAGTCAGCGCGACGTTCGATGTCGAGCGGGTGGGCACCTCCAGCCTCACCCTCGGCGAGACCATGCGTGCACGAGACGGCCGGGTGGTCTCGCGCGGGCGCGCGGTCACCGTGCTCCGAGACGTCGCGGCGGGGACGTCGCGCCCTCTCACCGGGGCCGAGCGCGCCCGGGCGGTTGCACTGCAGGAGCCCGGCCAGAGCTGAGACGCCCGCCGACGTGGGCTGCGCCGGGCAGGTGTGCCCGCCGAACATGCAGTCGACCTGTGCCTCGGGCGTGCTCCGCCTGAGCGGCACCGTGCGGTCCCGCGAGTGCATGTTCGACGGTCCCGGGCCGAGCGCCGCGGACCGTGCTCAGTCGAGGGTCGCGCGGAGGTACTGCTTGGGCCAGTCGACGCCCTTGCCCACCGGCACCCCCAGCTCGTGCGCCGCCCGGAGTGCCCAGTGCGGGTCGCGAAGCACGGCCCGGGCGAGCAGCACGACGTCAGCCGCCCCCTCGGCGAGGATCTCCTCGGCCTGCTTGGGCTCGGTGACCAGCCCGACCGCTCCGGTGGGCACGCCGGCCTCCTCCCGGATACGCCGTGCGAAGGCGACCTGGTAGCCCGGGCCGACCGGGATGTCCGCCAGGGCGTTGCCTCCGGAGGAGACGTCGATGAGGTCCACGCCGGCTTCGCGCAGCAGGCGGGCAAGCGCGACCGAGTCGTCGGCGGTCCAGCCGCCCTCGACCCAGTCGGTCGCGGAGATGCGCACCAGCACGGGCACGGAGTCCGGTACGACGGAGCGCACCGCCGCGACGACGCGCAGGAGCAGCCGCGCCCGGTTGTCGAAGGACCCGCCGTACTCGTCGGTGCGCTGGTTCGACAGTGGCGAGAGGAACTCGTGCAACAGGTAGCCGTGCGCAGCGTGGATCTCGAGTACGTCGAAGCCGGCGTCGAGCGCGCGCCGGGCCGCCTGCGCGAAGTCCTCGACCACCTGGTCGATCTCGGGGACGGTGAGCTCTCGCGGAGCGGGCAGTCCTGGGAACCCGACAGCCGACGGGCCGACGGTCTCCCAGCCGCCCTCCTCGACGGGCACGTAGCCGCGGCCCTCGAAGGGTGGCAGCGTCGATGCCTTCCGGCCGGCGTGCGCGAGCTGAATCCCTGCGGTCGCACCCTGACCGTGGAGGAACTCGACGATGCGAGACCACGCGTCACGCTGCTGGTCGCTCCAGATGCCGGTGTCGGCAGGGGAGATCCGGCCCTCGGGGGAGACCGCCGTGGCCTCGGTCAGCACGAGTCCTGCTCCGCCGCGGGCGAACGAGCCCAGGTGCACCAGGTGCCAGTCGTTCGGGACGCCGTCGACGGCGGAGTACTGGCACATGGGCGAGACCCACACGCGGTTGCGGACGGTGGTGTCGCGGAGCCGGACGGGCGTGAAGAGGTGCGTCATGGAAGGAGAACGCGGCCATGACTCCGGACATTCCGCCCGATCGTGGGGTTACCTCCGGCGTCGGTCTGCACTAGCCTCCGGGCAGAACTGAAAGTAGGTGGTCACCATGCCGCTCGGGCAAGGCATCGGGGATTGGTGGGAGGCGTTCCGGGACCGGGTCGAGGTCTCGGGCGAGGGCCGGACCTGGCAGGTCACGGCGGGTTCTTTCGACTCGGCGCTCGCGTATGCGCGCGACCGGTTCGGCGACCCGTCCGTCCTGGCGCGAACCGAGCGCAGCCGGTGGTGGCCGCGAGTCACGCTGACGGTCACGACAGACGCGGAGCTGGCCGCGTCCGCCGTACCGCTGGCGGAGATCGCGCGGCCGCTCGTGCCGGAGCAGGGAAGACGGTCGGCGTCCGACGCGTCGCCCGCCCGCGCCAAGGAACCCCTGCCGTGGTCGCTGGAGGAGATCTTCGTCCACCAGGAGGAGCTGAGGCTGGCGCGTCAGCGGACGCCCGAGCAGCACAGCCACGTGTGACCTGTGCCGGCCGCCTGGCCGTTCAGGCGGAGTGGCCGGGCTCCATGTCGGCGGCGTCTCGCAGCGAGTAGGCCACGGGACGCGAGGACACGGTCGTCTCGACCGGCTCGAGCAGGAGGCCGAGGTGGTCGCCGAACGGGATGCGCTCCAGCACCCGCCCGACCAGGTGCCGCGCGCAGTCGTCGATCACCGGCACTCCGCCAGGACCGGGCCGCCATGAGAGCTGCGCGAACTTGTCCGTCTCGTCGCCGGTCTCCTCACCGAAGAGCTCAGCGAGCGACTGCTGGTCGGGGGAGAGCAGGTGTACGGCGAGCATCTCGGCCTCGCGGGCCACGGAGTGGGTGTGGTTCTTGTCCGAGATGCACACGAGCATGCGCGGCGGGTCGATGCTCACCTGTGAGGTGAAGCCGACCAGGCAGCCGGAACGCTCACCCTCATGGGCGGTCGTGACGACGTAGAGCGGGTAGTCGAGCCCGTCGACGAACTCGCTGAACTCCTCGGTGCCCACGCCGCTGTGCTCTGTCTCCACCCGAGCGATCCTTCGCACAGGCGAACGTCGTGCCTCAGACGAGCAGGCCGTCCAGACGGCCGAGACTCTCCGCGGCCTCGGTCACCACGCGGTCGATGAGCTCCTCGCAGGTCGGGAGGTCCTCGATCGCGCCCACGACCTGTCCGGAGGCGAGCACTCCCGCGTCGGTGCGTCCTTCGACGAGCCCTGCCTTGAGCATCATCGGCGTGTTGGCCGCGAGCACCATCTGGGACCAGGAGCGCTCGCTGCCGTGCTTCATGGAGCGTCCGTCGGCGAACAGCTCGCGCCACGTCATCCCGCTCATGTGCTTGAACGCGAGCGTGCGACGCACCGTCGGACCGAGCCGCTTGATTGCGCTGGTCTCCTCGAGCTCCTCGACGAGGTCGGTGCGCAGCATCCGGTGCGGCATGCCGTCGACCTTGGTGGTGACCACGGTGCCGTTCAGGTCGTGCTGGAGGTACTTCCGCTTCACCGCGTCGGGGACGGTGCTGTCCTTGGTGAGCAGGAAACGGGTGCCCATGCCGATGCCGGCGGCGCCGTAGGCGAGGGCTGCAGCCAGGCCACGGCCGTCGAAGAAACCGCCGGCGGCGACGACCGGGATGTCCACGGCGTCAAGAACGGTCGGCAGCAGCAGCGTCGTGGGGACGGGACCGGTGTGGCCGCCGCCCTCGCCGCCCTGGATGACGACGGCGTCCGCGCCCCAGGAGGCGACCTTCTCCGCGTGCCGGGCGGCCCCGACCGAGGGGATCACGACGACCCCGGCGTCCTTGAGCTCGGCGATCATCTCCCGCTTCGGGGCGAGGGCGAACGAGGCCACCTTCACCCCCTCGTCGATGAGGAGCCTGACGCGTTCGGGAGCGTCGCTCGCGTCGGCGCGGAGGTTCACCCCGAACGGAGCATCGGTGCGCGCCTTCACCTCACGGATCGCGGCAGCGAGCTCGTCGTACGACATGGTGGCGGAGGCGAGGATGCCGAGACCGCCCGCGTTCGCGGTCCCTGACACCAGGCGTGGGCCGGCGACCCAGCCCATGCCGGTCTGTACGACGGGGTGCCGCACGCCGACCAGCTCGGTCAGGGGAGTGCGGATGCGCTGCTCGATCACGACGGCACCTCGCGGTCGCGCAGGCCCTTGGGGTCGAGGACCTCGCGGACCAGGACCAGCTCCTCCGTCGTCGGCAGCCGGGTCTCCGGGACCTCGCCCTCGACATGGATCTCGCAGCCGCTGGCCGCGCGGACCTCGTCGACGGTGACCCCGGGGTGGAGCGAGACGAGTCGCATCGTGTGGCCGGGGCCCTCGAAGTCGAAGACGCCGAGGTTGCTCACGACGCGGTGCACGTTGTGGAAGCGCGTCGCTGCCGGCCCGGCCTGCTCCGCGCGCCGACGGCCGACGCCGGAGACCATGTCGACCTCCTCGACCAAGACGCGGGCGCTCTGCTTGGGGACCCAGTAGCTGGTCTTGTTGTTCACCGTGTTGCCCGGGGCCCCGCGCACGCCCAGCAGCTGCCGCGTGGGCTTGGCGAAGTCGCCGATGCAGGAGATGTTCTGGTTGCCGTGGCGGTCGACCTGGGTCGCGCCCATCACCACGTGCCGCTTGCCGTAGGCGACGACGTCGAAGACCTTGCGGAACGGGATCCACCCCTCGACCACGTCGGCCTTCGCGCCCAGCGGCGGCACGCCTCCGAGGATCAGCGACTCGCCGTCGGTGATCAGGAGGTCGGGGGAGTGGGTGAGCTTGGCCAGCCGAGCGCCGAGCGTGGGCAGCAGGCCCATCGGGCTCGCCATGATCTCGCCGTCACCCTCGAACAGGTCCGCGCAGGCGGCAGCGCAGACCTCGGCCCTCGAGACGTCAGACACCGTGTCCATCTCCCTCGGTCTGCTCGGCGTGGAAGGCTGCGACCGCGTCCTGGTAGTCCTGCTCGCTGCCCGCGAGGAACCGCTGCTCGAACTCCGCCCACGTCCCGGGATCACCGGCTGCGGTGGCGTAGGCCTTCTGGAACGTCTCGTCGCGCTCGTAGTCGGGGACGCACGTCGTGAAGTGCGCACCGTTCGGCGTCTCCACGACCCCGTCGACCATGAGCCGGTTCAGCAGCAGCGTCTGCACGGGCGCGCCCACCGTGAGCCCCGCCGTGTCGACGATCTTCTCCGTGGACACGAAGCGCTGGTCAGCGGCGAGGCAGAACAGGTCATCGAAGTACGGGTCGGGCCCGAGGTACTGCGCGTTGCCGTGGACGTCGGAGCGGTTCATGTGGACCAGCGCCACATCGAGCTTCAGCGCCGGGACCGCGACGAGCTCCTCAGCGTCGTCGTACGGCGAGGTGACCGTGCGCAGGTGCGGGTTGTAGGTCATCACGTCCGAGCCGAGGCCTGCGCGCATCGGCAGGAACGGAAGCCGCTGGGCTGCCGCGCGGAGACCGGTCTGGAACATCCCCTCGTCCCACTCCTCGACCTCCACGGTCGCGTTCTCGCGCGCTGCGCGGAACAGCGGCTCGAGCGGGATCGAGTCGAGGGAGACGAACGCGTAGACGAGCTTCTTGACCTTGCCGGCCGCGCAGAGCAGGCCGACGTCGGGGCCGCCGTAGGAGACCACGGTCAGGTCCTTGACGTCGGAGCGGCAGATCGCGCGGACCAGCGCCATCGGCTTGCGCCGGGAGCCCCAGCCGCCGATGCCGACGGTCATCCCGTCCTTGATCCGGGCGGCGACCTCGTCGATCGTCATCTGCTTGTGCTTCATGCGGCTCTCGAGCATCAGGGGGTCACCGCCTCTCCGGTCCGGGCCGACGCCTTGGTGGTTCCTGCGAACTCGTCTCGGTGCTCGTCGGAGACGCCGGCGAGGTTGAGCTCCATCGTGAACCCCTGCTCGAACCGGTAGCTGCGGTTGACGTCCACCGGGTCGATCCCGTTGATCGCCTCCTTCGCGGCCCGGATCACGCGGGTGTCCTTCCTCGCGATGTCGCCCGCGACCTCGAGAGCCGCGTCGTCGAGATCGGCGCGGGGGACCACCTCGAGGACCGACCCGTGGTGGTGGAGCTGTTGGGCGGTGATGTTCCGCCCGGTGAAGTACAGCGTCCGCATCAGGTGCGGGGGGACCATGCGGGCGAGGTGCGTGGCCGCGCCGAGGGCTCCGCGGTCCACCTCCGGGACACCGAAGAAGGCGTCGTCACTGGCGACGATCGTGTCCGCGTTGCCGACGAGCCCGACGCCGCCGCCGAGGCAGAAGCCGTTGACCGCCGCCACGACAGGGACGGCGCACTCGTACACCGCCTTGAACGCCGCGTAGCAGCCACGGTTCGCGCCGATGAGCGCGTCGAACCCGCTGGTGGTCTGCATCTCCTTGATGTCGACGCCGGCGTTGAAGCCGCGACCCTCGGCCCGGAGGACGACGACGTGGGTCGACATGTCCTCGGAGGCCTCGTCGAGCGCCTGTGCGACGGCGAACCAGCCGGCCACCGGCAGGGCGTTGACGGGTGGGAAGTCCATCGTCACGACGCGGATGCCGTCGTCACGCAGGGTCGAGCTGATGCCCATGTCGCCTTCCTAACCTAACGTTTGCTTGGTAGCCTAACAGTTGCTTGGTTCGACGTGAAGACGATGGAGGCTGCGTGGCGACCGAACTCGACCTGAACGGCCGCGTGGCCCTGGTCACCGGCGGGGTCCGAGGTGTGGGGCTGGGCATCACCCGGGCCTTCCTGGACGCCGGTGCGACCGTGGTCACCTGCTCGCGCACGCCTCGGGACTCCGCGATCGAGGCGGGAGGGCGTACGGCGGAGCACGTCACCGCCGATGTCAGGGACGCCGATTCCGTCCGGGCCCTGGTCGAGGGGATCGTCGCAAGGCATGGCCGGCTGGACGTCCTCGTCAACAACGCCGGCGGGGCGCCGTACGCCATGGCCGCCGACGCCTCGCCGCGCTTCCACGCCAAGGTCGTCGACCTCAACCTGCTCTCGCCGCTGCTGGTCTCGCAGGCGGCGAACGTCGTGATGCAGCAGCAGGAGGGGGGTGGTGCGATCGTGATGGTCTCGAGCATCAGCGCGACGCGGCCCTCGCCGGGCACAGCCGCCTACGGGGCTGCCAAGGCCGGCGTCGACAGCCTCGTGAAGAGCCTCGCCGTCGAGTGGGCTCCCAAGGTCCGGCTCAACTCGATCGACGTGGGCCTCGTGCGCACCGAGCAGACAGACCTGCACTACGGCGGGGAGCCAGGCGTGGCTGCGATCGAGGCGACCATCCCGATGAGGAGGCTGGCGCGCCCTGAGGAGATCGGCCAGGTGGCGGCGTTCCTCGCCTCGCCGTTGGCCTCCTACGTCAGCGGCGCCACCATCGCCGCCCACGGCGGGGGAGAGCCGCCACCGTTCCTCGAGGCCGCCGTTTCGGCCTCGCGCGAGCCCCAGTCCACGAGCACCGGCAACCAGGAGTGAATGTGAGCAGGATCTGCGAAGGACGCGTCGCCATCGTGACGGGGGCCGGCCGCGGCCTCGGACGTGAGCACGCGCTCGAGCTCGCTCGGCAAGGGGCGAAGGTGGTGGTGAACGACCTCGGGGCCGCGGCCGACGGCGTGGGAGCCTCCGCCGACCCGGCGAACGAGGTTGTCTCTCTCATCAAGGAGCTGGGCGGCGAGGCGGTCGCCAACGGCGACGACGTGGCCGACTTCGAGGGTGCGCGCCGGATGGTGCAGCAGGCGGTCGACACCTTCGGCGGGCTCGACATCCTCGTCAACAACGCCGGCTTCCTCCGTGACCGCATGCTGGTGAACACCGCCGAGGACGAGTGGGACGCCGTCATCCGGGTGCACCTCAAGGGCCACTTCGCGCCCTTGCGGCACGCGAGCGCCTACTGGCGCGCCGAGGCGAAAGCCGGGCGGACCCGAGCCGCACGCGTGATCAACACGAGCTCCGGAGCCGGGCTCCAGGGCAGCGTGGGCCAGGCGACGTACTCCGCGGCGAAGGCGGGGATCGCGGGCCTCACGCTGGTGGCGGCCCACGAGCTCGCCAGGTACGGCGTGACCGTGAACGCCCTCGCGCCCGCTGCGAGGACCCGGATGACCGAGGCGGCCTTCTCGGACACCATGGCGGCGCCCGAGTCGGGCTTCGACGCGATGCACCCCTCGAACGTCGCTCCGATCGTCGCCTGGCTCGCGAGCGAGGACTCCGCCGACGTCACGGGCAGGGTGATCGAGGTCGAGGGCGGGAAGATCTGCATCGAGGAGGGCTGGCGGCACGGTCCGGCGTTCGACCTCGGGCGCCGGTGGGAGTCCGATGAGGTCGGCTCCGCCGTACGCGACCTCATCGCCAAGGCCGAGCCTCCGGAGCCGGTCTACGGCTCCTGACCCGCGGGGTGCTGTCCGTTGCGGCACGGCTTCATCGGGCCAGCACGCCCAGCACCGGCTCGGCGTCGATGCCCGTGCGCGCGAACACCATCCAACAGGCGCCGAGCAGCAGTGCAGGGGCGATGAGCCGCCGCTCCCACCCGGACCCGGTCCGGAAGAGCCGCAGCGACACCCGGGTCCTCGAGATCGGCCACAGCGGCGGGACCCCGCCGACGGTGATCATGTCCCCGAGCACGTGGGTGACGCTGCCGACGATCACAGCCGCCGGCAGCCACAGCGGGAAGTGGTCGTCGGCCGTGCCCGGCACGCCCAGCAACCACCATGCGGCCCCGAAGGAGACGAGCAGGTTCACCGGCCAGAGCTCCTCGAGCTTCCCCGGGATGGCGAACGCCAAGGCCTCGAGAGCGAGGCCGATCGCCAGCGCCAGCAGGAAGAGCCGGCCCGGGTAGACCTTCGCCAGCGCGCTCGCGACCATCGCCGTGCCGAAGATGCCGAGGATCGAGTGCGAGCCGTTGCGATGCCCCCCGAACACCCGGCCGAGCAGCTCCGCCAACAGGCAGGTCAGCGGGCCCCACATCAGTGCGATCGTGGACCCGTGCAGGCGGGGGAAGCCGCGTCGGGTGGTGACGCCGCCGGTGTCGAGGTCCGGAAGCATCGCGAACCCGCCGACCGCCACCACCCAGGTGAGCTCGGCGGCCCACGACTCGAGGGGTACGACGGGCAGAGTGGCCGCGCCCATCGTGAGTCCGGACATGGCGTGGGAATGACCCAACATGGATGTGCGGCACCGCTTTCTGACTCACCGAGGGGCGCATCATGCTAGCGACGCCCACCGACAGTCCCGCTCGCCGGTCGGACGTGACGGGCGGAGCCCGCGTCGCGCGTCAGATGCGCTCGATGATCGTGCCGCTGGCCATCGCGCCGCCGGCGCACATCGAGATCAGCGCGCTGGAGGCGTCGCGACGCTCGAGCTCGTGCAGCGCCGTGGTGATCAGCCGGGTGCCGGTGCTGCCCACCGGGTGGCCGATCGCGATCGCACCGCCGTTCACGTTGACCCTGTCCAGGTCGGGCCCGTGGACCGCCGCCCAGGACATGACCACCGATGCGAACGCTTCGTTGACCTCGAACAGGTCGAGGTCGCCGATCGCCCGGCCGCTGCGCGCGAGCAGTCGCTCCGTTGCCTGGACCGGCCCGTCGAGGTGGTAGTACGGATCCGATCCCACGAGACACTGGCTGACGATGCGGGCCCGTGGCGTCAGTCCGAGTGAGCGCGCCTTGTCCTCGTCCATGATGAGTACGGCGGAGGCGCCGTCGCTGATCTGGGACGACGTGCCCGCCGTGTGCAGGCCGCCCTCCAGCACCGGCTCGAGCTTCGCCAGCCCCTCCATCGTCGTGTCCCGCAGGCCCTGGTCGGAGTCGACGAGGCGGGTCTCGCCGGTGGGGTTCCCCTCCTCGTCGAGCACGGGCGCCTGCACGGGTGCGATCTCGCGCTTGAAGCGCCCTTCGTCGACAGCGACGCGGGCCTTCTGCTGGGACCCGAGCCCGAACGCGTCGATCTCCTCGCGGGAGAGCCCGCGGTTGCGCGCGATCCGGTCTGCTCCCTCGAACTGGTTGGGCATGTCGATGGTCCACGTGTCGGGGCGCGGGCTGCCGGTCCCGGGCGTGATGTTGGCGCCCAGGCCGATCCGGCTCATGGACTCGACCCCACAGGCGATACCGGTGTCGATGGCGTCCGCGTGGATGAGGGCTGCAACCAGGTGGGCCGACTGCTGGGCGGAGCTGCACTGGGCGTCGATCGTGGTCGCCCCGGTCGCCTGGGGGAGGCCGGCGTGGAGCCAGGCGCGCCGGGCGATGTCCCCGGACTGCTCGCCGGCCTGGGTGACGCAGCCGCCGATGACCTGCTCGACGAGGGCCGGGTCGATGCCCGCGCGGTCGACGAGGGCCTTCTGCGCCGCGGCGAGCAGCTCGGCGGCGTGCAGGCCGGCCAGCCAGCCGCGACGCCTGCCCAGCGGGGTGCGAACGGCCTCGACGATGACGGGGTTGCCCATGGAAGCTCCTTGTGGCTCACGCTCGGCACAGGGCCGACTTCACCTTCAAAGTAGAACACGTTCTCGATCGTGGGCAAGGTGGACCGGTGGCCCAGTTCCGGAACCGAGGGGTTCCCACTCCCGGACGCGTGTGCCAGACTGAACTAGAACATGTTCCATATTTCGGAGGTTGCCGCGTGAGCTCGCCAGCTGTCCCCAAGGGTTTCGATCCCACCGACCCCGTCCTGATCGAGGAGCGGATCCCCCACGAGGAGTTCGCCGCGCTCCGCACGACCGCCCCCGTGCACTGGGTGGAGCAGGAGGACGATGCGCGCTCCGGCATGAACGGCGGCACCGGCTACTGGGCGGTGAGCAAGCACGCTGACGTCAAGGAGGTCTCGCGCAACAGCCAGGACTTCTCGACCTGGGAGAACACCGCGATCATCCGGTTCATGCCGGGCATGACCCGTGAGCAGGTCGAGGCGCAGCGGATCATCCTGATCAACCAGGACCCACCTGACCACACGCAGCTGCGCGGCATCATCTCCCGGGGCTTCACCCCGCGCGCGATCGGCAGTCTCCACGACAGCCTCAAGGCGCGGGCCGAGAAGATCGTTCGTGACGCCCACGAGAAGGGGTCGGGGAACTTCGTCGAGGACGTCGCCGCCGAGCTGCCGCTCCAGGCCATCGCCGACCTGCTCGGCGTGCCGCAGGAGGACCGCCGCAAGCTCTTCGAGTGGTCCAACCAGATGCTCGCCTACGACGACCCCGAGTACTCCGTCGACCCCGAGGCCGCCTCCATCGAGATCCTCACCTACGCGATGATGCTCGCCGAGGACCGCAAGGCGAACCCACGCGACGACATCGTCACCAAGCTCGTGCAGACCGACGTGGACGGCCACGCGCTGACCGCGGACGAGTTCGGGTTCTTCGTCATCCTGCTGGCCGTGGCCGGCAACGAGACCACGCGCAACGCCATCACGCACGGCATGAACGCCTTCTTCGAGAACCCCGAGCAGTGGGAGCTGTTCAAGAGCGAACGGCCCGAGACCGCGGCTGACGAGGTGATCCGCTGGGCGACCCCGGTCACCGTCTTCCAGCGCACGGCCCTCAAGGACATCGAGGTCGGGGGAGTGCCGGTCACCAAGGGCCAGCGCGTCGGGTTGTTCTACTCCTCGGCCAACTTCGACAGCGACGTGTTCGACGACCCGCACACGTTCAACATCCTGCGTGACCCGAACCCGCACGTCGCGTTCGGCGGTCACGGTGCGCACTTCTGCATCGGCGCCAACCTCGCCCGCCTCGAGGTGAACCTGATCTTCAACGCGCTCGCGGACATCACGCCGGACATCTCCAAGGCAGGTGAGCCCCGCCGCCTCAGGTCCGGCTGGATCAACGGCATCAAGGAGCTCGAGGTCAACTACAAGTAGCCGTCACGCGGAAGCGCCCCGGAGACACAGGTCCCCGGGGCGCTCTGCGTCGATGCGCCTTGTCAGCGCTGCGCAGACACCGGCTCGCGCTCGGGCGCCTGGGCTGCGTCACCGAGGCGAGCACGGCGGGCGCCGTACGTCACGTAGAGAACCAGGCCGAGCAGCAGCCAGACGCCGAAGCGGATCCAGGTCTCGATGGACAGGTTGCCCATCAAGGCGACGCACAGCAGGGCCGAGAGGACCGGCAGCACCGGGGAGAGTGGCGTGCGGAACGGCCGCGGGAGGTCCGGGCGGGTACGACGGAGCACCGGAACGGCCAGGGAGACGATCGTGAAGGCGAACAGCGTGCCGATGCTCACCATCTCTGCGAGCGCCTCGATCGGGACGAAGGTCGCGAGCAGGGCGATGAGCGCAACGGTCGCGACCGTGATGGCGGTCGGCGTACCGAAGCGCGGATGCACGCGGCCGAGACGCTCGGGCAGCAGGCCGTCGCGGGCCATGGCGAAGCCGATACGGCCCATCGCCACGATGTCGACGAGGATCACGGAGGTCAGACCGGCGACCGCCGCGATGCCGATGAGGACCGCCGCCCATCCGAGGCCCACGGACTCGAAGGCCGCGGAGATCGGCGCGCCCTCGTTGATCTCGCTGTAGTGGACCATGCCGGTCAGCACCGCGGAGACACCGACGTAGAGAAGGGTGCAGACGACCAGCGTGCCGAGCAGCCCGAGCGGCAGGTCGCGGCGGGGGTTGCGGGTCTCCTCGCCCAGGTTCGCCACCGCCTCGAACCCGGTGTAGGAGAAGAAGACGATCGCGGCCGCGGAGAGCACACCTGCCATGCCGTAGACCGAGGGCTCCACACCGACCAGTGCCTGCCACAGCGGCTGGGTCAGCCCGCTGGTCGTCTCCGTCGGGGCGTGGCCGTCGGGGATGAACGGAGTCCAGTTGCGGGCGGTGACGAAGAACGCGCCGGCGACGATCACGAAGAGGCAGACCAGGACCTTCACCACGACGAGCACGTTGGTGACCCACTTGGACTCGCGGATCCCGATGTAGGCCACGACCCCGAGCACCAGCGTGATCAGCAGCGCGCCGAGGTTCACCGTCGCGGTCTCACCGAACAGCGTCGACGGGAGGGCCCCGAACAGCTCGGCGAGGTACCCGGACCAGCCACGGGCCACGACCGCGGCACCGAGGGCGAACTCGAGGAGAAGGTCCCAGCCGATGATCCAGGCGAAGACCTCGCCGATGGTCGCGTAGGCGTAGGTGTACGCCGAACCGGCGGTCGGGACGGCCGAGGAGAGCTCGGCGTAGCACAGGGCGGCCAGGAGGCTCACGACGCCGGCAAGGGCGAAGGAGATGACCACGCCGGGGCCGGCGGAGTCCTTGGCTGCGACGCCGGTCAGGGTGAAGATGCCCGTGCCGATCACGATCCCGATGCCGAACCCCATCAGGTCGAGTGCGCCGAGCCGTTTGCGCAGGGCACCCGGGCGCGACTGCGCCTCGTCGGAGGAGTGGGCCAGGATGTCGTCGACAGGCTTGGTGCGGGTGAATTTCACCGAGGCCACATACCCACCTGTCACGTCCCATAACGGGCAGCAGGTGTGGTGTGGCTCGCTCCTGCCCGCTCCGGGCTCAGCCGGTCGGTCTGTCGGCCCCGACCACCCACATCGCGAAGAACTGCGAACCGCCACCGTAGGCGTGCCCGAGTGCGCGACGCGCGCCGTCGACCTGGTGCTCGCCGGCCTCGTTCATCACCTGCAGCGAGGCCTCGGCGAAGCGGAGCATCCCCGAGGCCCCGATCGGGTTCGACGAGAGCACGCCGCCCGACATGTTGATCGGGAGGCGTCCACCGATCTCGGTCTCCCCGGCCTCGGTGAGCTTCCACCCCTCGCCCTCGGCGCTGAAGCCGAGATTCTCGATCCACATCGGCTCGAACCACGAGAACGGCACGTAGATCTCGGCGCAGTCGATCTCGTCGATCGGGCTGGTGATGCCCGCCTGCTTCCACAGCGAGGCGGCTGCGTCACGACCGGCGCGGGGGTTGACCTGGTCGCGCTCGGCCGCCGTCGTCGGCTCCGTGCGCATCGTCGTCGCGTGGATCCAGGCGGGGTTGGCAACCGAGGACGCGGTGTCCTCGTCGGTGATGACGAGCGCGCAGGCGCCGTCTGAGGAGGGGCACGTCTCGTCGTACCGGATCGGGTCCCACAGCATCTGCGAGGCCATCACCGACTCCATGGTCGTGTCCGGCTGGTGCAGGTGGGCGTAGGGGTTCTTGCAGGCGTTGCGGCGGTCCTTGGCCGCGACCATCGCGCCCACGTGCTCGGGGGCACCGGAGCGGCGGATGTAGGAGCGCACGTGGGGGGCGAAGTATCCGCCCGCGCCGGCGTGCACCGGCATCACGAAGGGCACCGGGACCGACAGTGCCCACATGGCGTTGGACTCCGACTGCTTCTCGAAGGTGACCGCGAGGACCCGCTTGTGCACTCCGGCCTGCACGAGGCTGCTCGCCACGACGGCGGTGGACCCGCCCACGGAGCCGGCGGTGTGCACGCGCAGCAGCGGCTTCCCCACCGCGCCGAGAGCCTCGGCCAGGAAGAGCTCGGGCATCATGACGCCCTCGAACAGGTCGGGAGCCTTGCCGACCACCACGGCGTCGATGTCGTCGAAGCCGACCCCGGCATCGGCGAGGGCGCGGTCGACCGCCTCCCGGCAGAGCCCGGCGATGGACACGTCCTCGCGCTTGGCGCGGTGGTGGGTCTGGCCGACCCCGATGACCGCGGCGAGCTGCTTGCCCATCAGTGGTTTCCTTCCATCACGCACACGAGGTTCTGCTGGAGCGCCGGTCCGGACGTCGCATGGCCGAGGGCCTTGTCCGACGTACCGGCGATCACGCGGCTCGCGGCCTCACCGATACGGACCAGGCCGGCCGAGAACATGGGGTTGCCGCACAGGACGCCGCCCGACGGGTTGACCGTCACCGACTCGTCGAGATTCAGCTCGCGGCGCAGGATCAGCTCCTGGTGGCTGAAGGGGGCGTAGAGCTCGGCCGTGTCCGCACCCTCGACACCGGCCGCGGCGCCGGCTGCGGCGGCCGACGGGGAGCGGGTCAGGTCGCGGATCCCCAGAGCCTGGGCGTCGGTGCGGTGCTCGAAGCCTGTGATCCAGGCCGGTCGGTCGACCACTGAGCGGGCCCGGTCGCCGGCGGCGAGCACGATCGCGGCGGCGCCGTCCGAGACCGGCGCGCAGTCGTGCTCGCGCAGCGGGTCCGAGAAATGCGGCTCGGCGAGCAGGTCGGCAACCGAGACGTCGCCGGAGAGCACGGCGTACGGGTTGTCGTTGGCCGCGGTGCGGCTTCGCGCGACGACCTCGGCGAGACCCTTCTCGTCCCACAGCCCCTGGTCGAGGCCGAGGCGGGCCTGCATCGCGGCGATCGAGACGGTGTCGGGCCACAGCGGGGTGAGGACGTACGGGTCGAGCTGCAACGCGAGGATCCGGCGCAGCTGCCCGGCCGAGGACTTGCCGAACCCGTAGACCAGGGCGGTGTCGATCTCGCCGGTCTGGATCTTCACCCAGGCCTCGTACAGCGCCCAGGCGGCATCCATCTCCACGTGGGACTCGTTCACGGGCGGCAGCGTGCCGATCGCGTCGATGGCAGAGACGAAGGAGAACGACCGTCCGGCGAGGTAGTCCGAGGACCCCGAGCACCAGAAGTCGATGTCGCTCTTGGTCCAGCCGGTCTTCTCGTACAGCTCGCCGATGATCGGCACGAGCAGCTCGACCATCGTGGGCGAGCCCTCGAACTCGGGCATCTGCCGCTGGGCGAACCCGACGACCGCAACGTCTCTCAACGGGTGCTCCTTCTCAGAGGTGGGCGGCGAACGACTCGTACGCCGCGTCGGGCTCGCCGGTCGGGCGGAAGTGGTCGATGTTCTCCATGGAGGTCGTCCATTCCTCGCGCGGCTTCCAGACCGCCTCGACGCGCATCCCCATCCGGACCTCGGCGGCGTCACAGCCGAGCACCAGGTGGAGGAAGGGGATGTCGGCGCCGTCGAGCAGGACGTACGCCGAGACGTAAGGCGGTTTGATGCGCTGGCCCAGGAACGGGACGTTGACGATGCAGAACGTCGTGACGATGCCGCGGTCGGGCAGCTCCACCTCGTCACGCGTGGGCACCCCGTCCACCGGGCATGCCCCTCGCGGAGGGATGTAGACCTTCTCGCACGTGGGGCAGCGCTGGCCACGGAGCCTGCCCTCGGCGAGCCCGCGGAGGAACCGGGACTCCTCGGCCGACGCGGCGTAGGTGTAGTCGAGCTGGACCGGGGAGACGATCCCGGAGACGCTGCCTGCGGCGCCGTCTCCGGCAGCGTCTGCCTCGTCCTCGGCCACGTCGACGACGGGCTCGAAGCAGGCGATGTCGCGGATGTCGCCGACCGTGTCGTCCGCCCAGCGCACCTGCACCCGCATGCCGGTGCGCATGCGCGTGGCGTCCGCGACGTCGACCGCGTGGAGCATGGGCGTGTCGGCGCCGTCGAGCAGCACGAGTGCGAACGCGAAGGGGCGGTCGAAGGGCTGACCCGGCACGGGCTTCGAGACCCACGACCAGGTCTGCACCGTGCCGGTGGTGCTGAGGGGGACCAGGTCGGTCATCGGCTGATGGGTGACGGGGTCGTACTCGGACGGCGGGACGATCACGCGGCCGTCGCTCGCTCGCCCTCCGAGCACGGTCCGGTCGCGTAGACCGGTCATGAAAGCCGAGAGCACGGGGCCGAGGGACCTGGTGTAGTCGAACTCGACGCGCAAGGGTGCCTTGAGGGTGCCGGTCATGGGCTAAAGTGAAACAGGTTCTCGTTTTGATCCGCAACCCCTGCCGGGTTTCGGTCGAGGAAGTCAGGTGGTCACGTCATGAAGCTCGGACTCCAGCTCGGTTACTGGGGGGCCCAGCCTCCCGAGGGCGTCGGTGAGCTCGTCGAGGAGGCGGAGCGGGCCGGCTTCGAGGCGGTGTTCGCCGCCGAGGCGTGGGGGTCGGACGCCTTCACGCCGCTGGCCTGGTGGGGGCATCGGACCTCCAGGATCAAGCTCGGTACGTCGATCGTGCAGCTGTCCGGGCGCACGCCCACCTCCTGCGCCATGCATGCGCTGACGCTCGACCACCTCTCGGGTGGCCGGGTGATCCTCGGGCTCGGAGTCTCGGGTCCCCAGGTCGTTGAAGGCTGGTACGGCCGGCCCTTCTCGAAGCCGCTGGCGCGCACCCGCGAGTACATCGACATCATCCGCCAGGTCATGGAGCGCAAGGGGCCGGTGACCAACGACGGCCCGCACTACCCCCTGCCGTACACCGGTGAGGGCGCGGTGGGTCTCGGCAAGCCGCTGAAGCCGATCGTGCACCCGCTGCGCGCGGATCTGCCGATCTGGATGGGTGCCGAGGGGCCCAAGAACGTCGCCCTGGCCGCTGAGATCGCCGACGGCTGGCTGCCGATCTACTTCTCGCCCCGGATGGCGGACATGTACCGGTCCTGGCTCGACGAGGGCTTCGCCCGGCCGGGCGCGCGTCGTACTCGTGACACGTTCGAGATCGCCGCCACCTGCCAGCTGATCGTGACCTCCGACGACGCAGCCAAGCAGGCAGCAGTCGAAGCGATGCGGCCCTGGCTGGCGCTCTACATCGGCGGCATGGGGGCCAAGGAGCAGAACTTCCACAAGACCGTCTTCGAGCGGATGGGCTACTCGGAGGTGGCCGACCAGATCCAGCAGCTCTACCTCGAAGGGCGCAAGGACGAGGCGGCTGCACTCGTCCCCGACGAGCTGGTCGCCGAGGTCACGATCATCGGCAACCGTGACGAGATCCGTGAGGACGTCAGGCGATGGGAGGAGGCCGGCGTCACCATGCTGGTGCTCACCCTGCGGAGCCCTGAGGAGGTCCGCCAGGTGGCGGAGGTCGTGCTGGGCTGAAGGTCCACCCATTGCCTGATTCTGTAACACGTTCTACTGTGACGTCCCATGAACGACGACCTCGACCCTGACCTCCGCCGGGGTCCTCACCTCGGACATCTGATGGCCTCGGCGCTGCGGCGCCATGCGAGCGCTCCGGTGCTCCACATCGGCGACCAGACATGGACCGGTCAGGACCTGGCGGACCGGATCAGCTGCTACGCCAAGGCGCTCGAGGAGGCCGGGTGCTCGACGGGCAGCCCGGTCGCGCTTCTCGCGCTCAACCGCCCCGAGGTCCTGGTGATGATCGGGGCGGGGCAGATGGTGGGCCTCCGGCGTACCGCGCTGCACCCGATGGGCTCGCTGGACGACCACGCGCACGTGCTCGCCGACGCCGGCATCGAGACCCTCGTGGTCGAGCCGGTGCCGGCCTTCGTGGAGCGGGCCCGTGCCCTGCAGGAGCGCGTCACGTGCCTTCGCCAGGTCCTCACGCTCGGCGAGGCGGAGATCGGACAGGACCTCATCGCCCTGGCGGCCAAGCACACGCCCGGTCCGCTCGAGGTCGCCGAGCTCGAACCCGACGCGGTCGTCAGCGTCACCTACACCGGCGGTACGACGGGCAAGCCCAAGGGCGTGGTGGGCACCGCCAGCTCGATGGCCGCGATGACCCAGGTGCAGCTCGCCGAGTGGGAGTGGCCGAAGGCGCCTCGTCTTCCTCATGTGCACCCCGCTCAGCCACGCCGGCGCCGCGTTCTTCGTGCCGACCCTGATGGCCGGTGGATCCATGGTCGTGCTGCCGCGGTTCGAGCCGGCCGAGGTCTTCCGGGCGATCTCGGAGCACCGCATCACCGCGACGATGCTCGTGCCGAGCATGATCTACGCGATGCTCGACCACCCCGACGCCGGCACCGCCGACCTGAGCAGCCTCGAGACCGTCTACTACGGAGCCTCGGCGATGAACCCGGTCCGGCTCGCGGAGGCGATCCGCCGCTGGGGGCCGATCTTCGCGCAGTACTACGGGCAGTCCGAGTGCCCGATGGTGATCTCCTACCTCGCCAAGAGTGACCACGACCTCGAGCGACCCGAGCGGCTGGCCAGCTGCGGCCGGCCGAGTGCCTTCCTGCGAACGGCACTGCTGGGCGAGGACGACGTGCCTGTCGCTCCGGGCGAGCCTGGGGAGATCTGCGTGGCCGGCCCCGTGCTGGCGGATGGCTACTGGAACCTCCCCGACGCCACCGCGGAGACGTTCCGGGGCGGCTGGCTGCGCACCGGTGACGTGGCGCGGGCCGACGAGGACGGCTTCTGGTACATCGTCGACCGGACCAAGGACATGATCGTCACCGGCGGCTTCAACGTCTTCCCGCGCGAGGTGGAGGACGTGGTCGCCGAGCATCCCGCTGTCGCCCAGGTCGGGGTCATCGGCGTGCCGGACGAGAAGTGGGGCGAGGCGGTCACGGCCGTGGTGGTCCTTCGCCCAGGCACCCCCGACGACGACGAGGCGGTCGCGCGGCTGACCGCTGAGATCCAGCAGAGCGTCAAGGAGCGCAAGGGCAGCGTCCACGCACCCAAGCAGGTGCTGCTCGCCGAGGGACTTCCGCTCACGGCACTCGGCAAGCCGGACAAGAAGGCGTTGCGGGCCCAGTACTGGGCCGGCCGGGACCGCGCCGTCTGATGGCTCGCGGCTTCGCCGACCTCTCCCGCGAGCAGCTCGCGAAGCTCGTGCCGGAGCTGCTGCTGTGCGGTCACCTGATCGACCGGGCAGGCATGCCGCACCTGCTCGGCGCGTTCGGTCTCGAGGGGATGCGTGACATCGCCATCGAGGAGTGGAAGGGCGCCAGCCCGCACTACACCAAGAGGATGCAGCGAGCCCTCGGCTACGAGGGGCAGGGCGTGGTGACCATCTTCAAGGGCCTGCAGCTCGATGTCGGCGCGCCCCCGCAGTTCCTCGACTTCCGGTTCACCGTGCAGGACCGATGGTCGGGGACGTTCGCCCTCGCGCACTGTGGCGCGCTCATGGACGTCGAGCCGATGGGGGAGGAGTACGTCGAGGCGATGTGCCACGCCATCGAGGACCCCACCATGGACGCCACGGCACTCGCGACCGACCCGCGTGCCAGGATGCGGCCGCTGCACCGTCCGCCGCGCATCCCCTCCGGCCGGACGCCCCACTGCGAGTGGGTCGTCGACATCGACGAGTCGCGCGACCCGATCGAGTGGCCGGGCTACACGCTGGAGATCGGTACGACGGCCGCGGCGACGTTCGAGGGAGTGAGCCCGATCGACCCGACGGACGAGGGTCGGGCCGACTACGCCGGGTCGATCGTGTCCGACGTGGACTTCGCCGCCTTCTCGCGGTCGGCGCTGGTGCGCATGGCCGAGGAGGTGTGCCTCCAGTGGCATCTGCTGGTGCTGAGCTTCGTCAAGGCGGTCGCGGCGAGGACCACGCCCGAGCAGGCTGCGCAGATCACCCGACGACAGTTCGCCGGGGTCGCGGGGCTGACCTCCGAGAGGCTGTGCCGGGCGCTCGGCCTCGGGCGGGACCTGGACGCGGTCGCCACCGTCCTGGCGCTGCATCCGGCCTTCCGGCCAGAGGGGTACGTCGACCTCAAGGTCGTCCACGACGGTGGCGAGGTCGTCGTACACCTGTCCAGGCGGAGCCTCGCGCAGCAGGACGGAGCCTGGGTGTCACTCCTCGACGAGGAGCACCTCGAGCCTGTGGAGGCGATGCTGCATGCCGTGCACCCGACCTGGCACGTGGAGGTCGTGGATGCGGACGACGACGTGCTGACGCTGCGTGTTGTGCGGGGTGAGGCGACCGAGGAGTCCTCCGACGTGGGTCTGGTGAGGTTCAGCCAGGGCGCGGACTTCGAGTTCGAGCCTCGGAAGAGCCTTCCGCTCACCGTCGTGTGACCTACGACGCTGAACTCGACGTGCTGACCTCATGGACCGCGTTCATCGACGACGAACCCGTCGCCCAAGAAGGACAGGTCGCGTCCCGGCCTCGGACCGACGCCCGTCGCCCTTCTCTCGGCTGTTGCCGAACCAATGCTTGGGTGCGCGGCAAGTCGGCGTCGTTGCGCTGTGTGCCGGAAGCCCTGCGGGTTGGCCACACGGACCTCTGGGTTCATGCCTTGTCGGAGAGCTGGCCCAGCGCCACTGTGGGTGTGCCCAGCAGCCGCTTGGCCTCGCGGATTCCGCTCGTCATCGCACCGTCGGCATAGCCGAGTCGCGCGCTCTGCGTGTGCTCGCCCGCGAAGAGCAGGCGGCCAGCGACGGGCGTCCCGAGCAAGTCGAGGTCGGCATTGGATGAGCCCGGGGGCACGTGGGTGTAGGCACCTGCCGCGTACGGGTCGCCTGCCCAGCCGGTCACCGCGACCGCCACCGGCTCGGGACACGGCGCACCCAGCGCCGCCGACAGCATGCCCATCACCCAGCGGGCGGAGGCGGCCGTCGAGGCATCAGCCAGGTGACCGGTGGCGGAGTGGAACGTGTGGCACACCAGGATCGGCCCCCCACCGAACGCGTTGAGGTCGAACACCCACGACGCAGGCTCGGCCGCTTCGGGAGGGAACAGGACCAGGTGTGACCACCCGGCCCGGCGCCAGAAAGCTTCGTCGAACTTGAGCGCCACCTTCTCGTATCGTCCGAAGCCCAGCCGGCGCACGGCTCCGGTCCGCTCGGCCGGAAGCGGCGGCGCGAACCTCGGCAGGTCGTTCTTGAGCGCACCCAGCGGGACCGCAACAACGACGTGCGAGCCGGCCTCCGTCTTCCCGGACGCCGACGTGACGGCCACGCCTCCGTCTGATCGGTCCACCCGGACCACCGGCCAGTCCTGGCGTACGTCCAGCCCGGCTGCCATCGCGTCGACCACGGAGCCGTACCCGCCCTCGGGCACCTCCCCGAAGTAGTCACCGCCGTACTCCTCCTGCGTCCAGAGCCACTCCAGCGACTGGTGCTCGGCCGCACCGGCCGCGTCCGCCTCGACACTCGCGCGGAGCCCCTGCCGGGCTCGTCTGAGGGGTTCAGCCGTGAGGCCAGTCGCTGCCAGATAGGACTCAATGCCCTCCGCGGCCGAAGCGGCCGGCCCCAACTGCGTGCGCAGCCCGCTGAGTGCCTCGGTGAAGCCTTCGAGCTCGAGGGTCAGGCTCGCCTCGACGTCCGCATGCGACAGCCAGAGCCCGGTCGAGCAGTCGAACGCAGACAGGGTCGGCAGCGGGTTGGCGGTCCTACATCCGATGCCGACGGTCTCGGCGAACTGGCGTAAAGGGTTGCCGATCGGGTGGTGCATCCAAGAGCCGCCGAGGTCTACCCGGGATCCGGCCAGGTCCGCCGTGTGCAGCCGCCCACCGATCCGGCCCCGGGCCTCGAGCACCACGCAGTCCACTGCGGCGTGGGCCATCGCATTGGCCACGGTGAGGCCTGCGATACCGGCGCCGACCACTAGGACGCGCTCAACGGATCCGACGACCCCTCCCGGGATCTCGGTGTATCCATCGTCGAACAAAGTTGCCATTGCGCCGTCCGGTGACTGCTCAGCGATTCTAAGCCGCTGCACCAGCACTGACAGCGCCATCAGATGCGTGAAGACCATGACGTCGGCGAGTGACGCGTCCGATCGGACATCTGTCGCCAGCCCGGCACGGGTTATCCGGCGCTATCCGTCGGTCTGGTCGGACTGCTTGCGGACGCGGAAGCGGAGGATGGTCGCGTCGCCCGACCGCTTGCTGCTGAGCGGTTCCAGGTCTGTCCTCGCAAGGCCCGGCGACGAGAAGCGGATGCCGTCGCCGAGCAGCACCGGCAGCACATACACCAGGATCTCGTCGACGAGCCCCCGCTGCAGGCACTGGCCGGCCACGTCGGCGCCGAGGATTTCGAGGTTCTTGCCGCCCGCGGCGTCCAGTGCGGTGGCGACCGCTTCCCCGATGTCGCCGGAGAGGATCTTGACCTCCGGGTCCGGCGGCTCCATCGGTCTATGGGTGAGGAGGAACATCGGTCCGGAGAAGGGGTAGTCGGTGCTGCCCGGCTCGTCGGCCTCCATCCGGTTGCCTACCTCCCAGGTCCGCCGGCCGACGAGCATGGCGCCGGTGGCCGCGGCGACCTCCGCGAAATCGTCCGGTGCCACGAAGTCGGCGAGAGCGCGACCACCGCCCCAGTCCATCGAGTGGCCGGGGCCCGCGATGAAGCCGTCAAGCGACATACACCTGTTCACGACTACCTTGCCGCTCATTTCCCAGCCGCCATCCTTGGGTCGTCGTTACCGCACGTCTGGGCCCTTCCTGAGCTGACACCTGCCGGATCTCGGCGCGCGCCGCCACGGGTTAGATCTTTGCGCCGATCGGGGAGTACGGGAAGTGCCGCTTCAGTACGTCTCACGTGACGCCGGCGGCCGGAGCAGTAGCGCCAGCTTCAACGTCCGCCAGAAAGCACCCATGGCCAGGGAGCCGCGCCGCTGATGTGCATCTCCCAGCGAGTCGAAGATCACCGCGCTCAGCCGGTTGTCCCGCTTCAGGTCGTGTGAGTGGTGGCTCGTCGGGGTCGACACCCAGTAGAGGTCTCGGTATCGGTGTGGGACGAAGGGCACCGGCGAGGTGCGGGTACCTCCGTCCGCGTCGATCGTGCCGAGCACCCCATAACGCGACGAACGCTCATGCGGTTTCGCGCAGAAGATCAGGCCGGGACAGAGAGCCCCTGCAACCAGGCCTGCCAGCCCGGCTCCTCGCGCCGCACGTAGTCCGCGGCGTCGGCGGAGAACAGGTACGCCCGTACGCCCGCCGTCGCCTTGCCGGCGCCCTCGTCCCACGCGTAGACGCTGAGCATTCCGGGCACCGGCGCGGTGAGCCGGACCAGCGTCTGCCGCTCACCGACGCGCTCGACCGTGCCGGTGGCGCCGCGCACCTCGACCGTCGCGCCCTCGTCGCCCAGCCCGAGCGCGTCGTGCAGGGTCGACCAGAGCGCCTCCGCGTCGCCGGGGTGGGAGGCGGTGGCCTCCAGGTGTGTGGCCTCCTGGCCGGGGAAGTGCGACAGGTAGAGGCGCAGGTTGTCGAAGAACGGCATCCAGCCGGGGCCCATGGTGTCCCAGAACTCCGACTCCCAGGCGGCGCCGGTCCCGAAGCCGCTGCTGGTGACGCGCACGATGCAGGTTCCGCCGGACTGTGCCTCGACGAGGAACTCCGACGTCAGCGGGCTGAGCGCATCGGGGTCCTTGCCCATGAGGGCGGCCCAGTCCTCCTCGTAGACGAGGCGGCGCGGCGGCTCCCATGCGGTGACCTGGCCGTCCGAGCCCATCTCCGGGCCCATGGTGAAGTGCAGGGAGCCGCCTTCGCGCTCCTCCATCTCGGTCGGCGCGAACCAGGCGCTCATGCCCTTGGCGGTGGCGATGGCTTGCCAGACCTGCTCCGGGGTGCCCGGGACCTCGACGCTGAACTCCAGGCGGTACGGGACGTTCGGGGTGGTGCTCATGGGTTCTCCTCAGGAAGTGGGTGGGCGGCGACGAGGAGCCGGTGCGGGCGCCCGTCGTCGTGGTGGTAGCGAGCGGCCAGGTCGAGCACCGCGGCGGTCAGGTCGTCCGCGAAGGCAGCCCGGTCCGCTGCCGACCGGAAGCCGATCTGTGTGTCGATGGTCAGCGTCGGAAGGCGCTTGCCGGACGCGCCGGCCCGGCGCGCCAGGGCGCCGACCTCGCGCACCAGCCGGCCGGCCAGCGCCACGAGGTAGCCCGCCGACAGGTGGTCGGCGTTGGCGTCCGGATCGGCGGCGGACTCGCTGAGGGCCGCCGGCGAGACGACGTACGACGCCGCCGACGCCTGCAGCACCCGCTCGGTGATGCCCCCGTGCCGGCGCTCGCCGGACAGCTCCACCAGGCCGTGCGCCTCGAGCGCCTTGAGGTGGTAGTTGACCTTCTGGCGCGCGATGCCGACTCGGGCGGCGAGCCCGGCGGCGGAGGCCGGGACGGCCAGCTCGCCGAGCAGCCGGGCCCGGACCGGATCCAGCGCGGCGGCGGCTGCCTCCGCGCTCTCGATGACCTCGACACGTAGTCCGCGGCGTCGGTGGAGAACAGGTACGCCCGTACCCCCGCTGTCGCTGTGCCGTCGCCCCAGCCGTACGCGAAGACGCTGAGCGTCCGCGCACCGGCGCGGTGAGCCGGACCAGCGTCTGGCGCTCGCCGACCCGCTCGACCGTGCCGTCGCGCCGCGCACCTCGACCGTCGCGCCCTCGTCGCCCAGCCCGAGCGCGTCGCGCAGGGTCGACCAGAGCGCCTCCGCGTCGCCGGGGTGGGAGGCGGTGACCTCGAGCTGCGTGGCCTCCTGGCCGGGGAAGTGCGTCAGGTAGAGGCGCAGGTTGTCGAAGAACGGCATCCAGCGGCGGCCATGTCGTCCCAGAACTCCGACTCCCAGGCGGCGCCGGTCCCGAAGCCGCTGCTGGTGACGCGCACGACGCAGGTGCCGCCGGACTGCGCCTCGACGAGGAACTCCGACGTCAGCGGGCTGAGCGCATCCGGGTCCTTGCCCATGAGGGCGGCCCAGTCCTCCTCGTAGACGATGCGACGCGGCGGGTCCCAGCCGGTGACCTGGCCGTCCGAGCCCATCTCGGGGCCCATGGTGAAGTGCAGGGAGCCGCCCTCGCGCTCCTCCATCTCGGTCGGCAGGAACCAGGCGCTCATGCCCTTGGCGGTGGCGATGGCGTGCCAGACCTGCTCCGGGGTGCCCGGGACCTCGACGCTGAACTCCAGGCGGTACGGGACGTTCGGGGTCGTGCTCATGCGCTCTCCTCAGGAAGGGGGTGGGCGGCGACGACGAGCCGGTGCGGGCGCCCGTCGTCGTGGTGGTAGCGAGCGGCCAGGTCGAGCACCGCGGCGGTCAGGTCGTCCGCGAAGGCAGCCCGGTCGGCGGCCGACCGGAAGCCGATCTGCGTGTCGATGGTCAGTGTCGGCAGGCGCTTGCCGGACGCGCCGGCCCGGCGCGCCAGGGCGCCGACCTCGCGCACCAGCCGGCCGGCCAGCGCGACGAGGTAGCCCGCCGACAGGTGGTCGGCGTTGGCGTACGGGTTCGCCGCGACACGCTGACGGCCGCCGGCGACACGACGTACGACGCCGCCGACGCCTGCACACCGCTCGATCATGCCCCCGTGCCGGCGTTCGTCGACAGCTCCACCAAGCCGTGCGCCTCGAGCGCCTTGAGGTGGTCGTTGGTCTACTGTCGCGCGATGCCGACCCACGCGGCGAGCCCGGCGGCGGAG
This sequence comes from uncultured Actinomycetota bacterium, assembly GCA_963739785.1. Taxonomy (GTDB): domain Bacteria; phylum Actinomycetota; class Actinomycetes; order Propionibacteriales; family Nocardioidaceae; genus Nocardioides_C. The sequence goes on from CAVUBO010000013.1 coordinate 41,597, forward strand.
GCCGGGACGGCCGCTCGCCGGCGCCGGGACCGGATCGGATCAAGCGCCGCAGCCGCTACCAGCGCCGCTTCAATGACCTCGACATCCTGCA
>CAVUBO010000014.1:0-5998 GCA_963739785.1 uncultured Actinomycetota bacterium
GCCCAGCCGGCGGCTTTCCTCGCGCCCGGTCGATGAGTTGCTCGGGGCGCAGGACCCGCGGGTGGAGCAGGCCAGGATGGGTCGCGAATGCGAATACGAACACGAGCGGCATCACCACGAAGGCCAACCCGGTGCCGACCCTAGCTGCTTCGGCGGCGCTCATCGCGTTGTCCCGTGCAAGGGGACGACCAACTGCAGAGCCAGCGGACACCTGATGACCAGCGCCTCGCCATCCCGCATCGGGGCCGCGACCGCCAGGCCCGAGACCTCATCCACCGGATGATCCTTTGGGGACTCCGCTCGTCGGCAGGACTTCAAGGGCTTCAGCCGCAGGTAGTGAGGGAGCCACCTCAGGTGCTGGCCATCTCCAGGCGACTCGGGCGATGGTGGCGAGGACTAGTACTTCGATGACGCTTCCGATGATGTAGTAGACCCACTTTTCGCCGATGGCTGACCCGATGATGGTGACTATGTAGACAAGACTGACGGCGATGTTGACGATGCGGTTGACCCGTGGCCTGACAAGGAGTGACAGGACCACCATCAGGGCCGGCAGCAGGATGTACACGAGACTGTAGGTAAGGAAGGTCTGGTTGACAGTGAATCCCGTGGTGACCACTTGACCGTCGAGCGCAGCCTTGAGTACATCGGCGCGGTAGAACCCGAAGATGTCGACGTAAGCGAACACGAACAACATCGTGATCCACAGTGCGCTGAGCACGAGCTTTACGTCGACCTGGGTGTCTCGGTAATGCCTGGTCGCAGTGGTCCTTGTTCTGCTCCTCATGAGACTGCTCCATCCGTTGGCGCCCAGGCCAAGCCGACACTCGAAGCGAGTGCTTGCGCCAGTGACCGGCCACGAAGCGCTTGGCGTCCATGGCCGCGTTGCCTCGGCTAGCCCTACCACTCCAGCCTCCTCCCGCGGCAGCCCGGCGAACAGGGAACTAAGGCCCCTGCCCGGATCGCCCGCCTCGCGGCGAATGCCATAAGTGAGCACGGGACACCCGTCGACCGCCACACGTGGAGATGATCAGGCAGACCGGACTGGACGGCTCGGATCGCGGGTGGGGTCAGGACCACTTCGTACTGGGCTTCGCCCGCGGCCACTTGCTGGCGGCCCGGCACGGGTGCACGCTCGGACTGGCCCTACTTCGCGCCGCGGGCCGGATCCGTGCCTGCACCTCCGACCCACCCGTGGCCGCGACCGTGGAGGCGGCATGGACGAGTCACGAGCTCTTCAGCGCGCGGGATGGGCGGGCGCCGCTTCGGTCGTGCTGCTCGTCGTCGGGGTGGCGCTGTGCGCGTCGGTCGGCGTCGACGACCCAGGCGTGTCGGACGCCGCCATCCTCGAGCGGCTCGACGACGGCGCGAAGCAGGCCGCCGCCGGCATCGGGCTGCCGGTGCTCGGCGCGGGGATCGCGCTGCTGCTCTGGTTCGCCGTCGGGCTGCGGCGGGTGCTGGACCGGCTGTCCGGCGGCGACCCGCTCGCGCACGCGACCGTGCCGGCGGCGGCGCTGCTCGGCGGGCTGATGATCACAGGGGTGTCGCTCGACGTGTCGAGCGCGGTCACGGCATTGTCGGACGAGTTCACCCCCGACCCGGACATCGCCCGCGTGCTCGGAACGGCGGGGGCTCGTCGTCGCGCTCACCGGGCTGACCGGCGGCGCGGTGCTGGTCGCCGTGACGACGCGGATCGCCCAGCAGGCGCGCGCCCTGCCGACGTGGGCCGTCTGGGTGTCCTACGCCGTCGCCGTGCTGTGCCTGTCCGGCTTCTGGAGCTGGGGCATGGCGTCCGTGGCCTTCGCGCTGTGGCTCATCGGCGCCGTCATCGGGGTGCTGCGCGCGGCGCGGCGGACACCGCCGGCGCCGGCCGTCCCGGCGCAGGGCGCACCGGCTCCGGAGGCGGCCCGTACGCCCCCGACCGCCACCAGCGGCTGACGCCCCGGCCCCATCCGCGCGCCTGCCCCTTCGGGCACACGACCTTGCCCGCGGCTGCCTGCAGGACGGCGTGCGTAGGAGCGGGCTCAGGTCTGACCTTGTGATGCACCCGCCCGAGCCGGACAGTGGGGTTGACGGATTCGATGAGATGAGGTGCGCGATGGATCTCGACGAGTTGGTCTTTCACCCCTGGTCTGTGCAAGGCCCGCGCAGCGTGCCGACCTTCGTCGGAGGCTCGGGGAGCTACGTCATTGACGCCGACGGCCGGCCCTACTTGGACTTCAGCTCGCAGCTGGTCTTCACCAACCTCGGCCACCAGCATCCAGGCATCGTCGCGGCGGTCAAGGAGCAAGCCGACCGACTATGCACCCTCGCGCCCGGTTATGCCTCGGACGTCCGAGGCGAAGCGGCACGGCTGATCGTCGAGGTCGCCCCGGAGGGCCTGGGCCACGTGCTGTTCACCACGGGCGGTACGGAGGCGATCGAGCACGCGGTACGGATGGCACGCCTGCACAACGGACGCCCCAAGGTGCTCGCCGCCTACCGCTCGTACCACGGGTCAACGACGACCTCGATCCACCTCACCGGTGACCCGCGCCGCTGGGCTTCGGACACCGGGACTGCAGGCGTCGTCCACTTCTTCGGCCCCTTCCTTTACCGCTCGGCGTTCGGGTCGAGCACGCCCGAGGAAGAGTGCGAGCGTGCGTTGGCGCATCTGGAGCAAGTGATCCTTCTCGAAGGGCCGTCGACCATCTCCGCGTTGGTCCTGGAACCGGTGGTTGGCAGTTCCGGGGCCATCGTGCCGCCCCCCGGTTACCTGCGAGGGGTCCGGGACCTGTGTATCCGTCATGGCATCGTCTTCATCGCGGACGAGGTGCTCGTAGGTTTCGGCCGTACCGGAGCTTGGTTCGCCGTCGACCACGACGGGGTTGCTCCGGACCTGCTCGTGTTCGCGAAGGGTGTCAACTCCGGCTACGTGCCACTCGGCGGCGTGCTGGTCGGCGAGTCGATCTACGAGACGTTCACGCATCGTCCTTACCCGGCGGGGATGACCTACAGCGGGCACCCGCTCGCCTGCGCGGCCGCCGTGGGGGCCATCCGCGCCATGCAGTCCGAGGGCACGGTGACGGCAGCCGATCGGCTCGGCACGGACATCCTCGGGCCTGGACTCACGGAGCTTGCCGAGAACCACCCCTGCATCGGCGATGTCCGTGGCATCGGCGGATTGTGGACCGTTGAGCTGGTCCGTGACCGGCGGACCAAGGAGCCGCTCGTCCCGATAGGTGCCAGTGGGGAGGCGAACGCGCCGATGGCCGCGTTCACCAGGGCGTGCCTCAGCCGCGGTCTGGTCACGCTTGTCCTGGGCAACCGCATCCATGTCGCCCCACCGCTCAACGTGAAGGACAGCGAGGCGGCCTCCGGCCTGGCCATCCTGGCGAGGCACTGGCTGAGGTCGACGCGTTCCTGGCCCGGCCAGCCTGAAGCGATCTCTCGATCCCTTTTCGGAGTCTCCGAAAGCGGCGGTAGACGTCAGGCGTCTGCGCCGCTGTCGAGCCAGGCGTAGCCCCGGCGAGGACTCAAACCGATCAGCCTGGCGGTGCGCTGCCGTGTCGGTGCGCCACCTTCCACTCGCCTTCTTCACGGCGGTAAATCTGCGTTGCTCGCAGGGTGTAGGTGCTCGGCACCCCGTTGACGGATGCCGAAGTGTGCTCGAACCCGACGGTGTAGGCAGCATCACCGATCACCTCGGCCTCCAGCAGTTCGAACTCGTACGACGTGCAGTCCGAGAAGCTCTCCGCGAGATGCCCGAAGAGTTCATCCAACTCCGCCTGCCCGTTAGCGTTCTTCCAGGCGCCGAGAACCGTGACCGGGTCGTTCCGTGACCAGATCGCACGACGCAGGGATGAGTCGCCGTTGTGGACTGCCACCTCCGCGTCCCTGAGGACGGTGTGCACCCAGGTGATGAACTCCTCGTGCTGGCTCATCCCTTCATGCTCCTCCAGGTTGACGTCACCAGCACCGTTAACGAGCGATGCGCGCTGCCGGCGTAGCACTCGTCTCGATGAACTTCTCGAGCATCGGGGGATGACTCTGACAGAGCTCGCCTCCAGAGTGGGAGTCACCGTCGTCAACCTGTCCGTCCTCAAGAACGACCGCACCAAAGCGATCAGATTCGGCACTCTCACCGCTCCGGCCGTTCACCATGGATGCGGTTGACTGAGACCATGTCGTCCGACCAGTGGCAGATCGACAGGCTCGACCTCGACGGCTACCTGAGGCGACTCGGCATCGCCGCGGCGAGAGCCCAGTCCGGATGCGCTTGCTGAGTTGCACGAGGCGCACGTGCGCACGTTCACCTTCGACAACATCGACGTACTGCTCGGCCGGCACCCCGGCGTCTCCCTCGACGAGGTCCAGCAGAAGTTCGTCGTCCGCGGCCGGGGCGGCTACTGCTTCGAGCACTCCACGATCGTCGCCGCCGCCTTGGAGCGGCTCGGCTACCAGGTCCGGCGCCACTTGGGCCGGGTCGGCGACCCCGACGCGGGCATCCAACAGGGACGGACCCACATGGTCGTCGAGGTGGTCCTCGAGGGTCGGCGGGTCCTGTGCGACCCCGGCTTCGGGATGAGCCTGCTGCGACCTATCCCGATGACCGATGGCGCCGAGGACGACTACCTTCCGGGCTGGCGCTACCGATTGCGCCGCACCGGTGCGGGCGACTGGGCCCTCCAGCGGCGACGCGAGGAGGGTTGGGAGGTTGCCCACACCACGGACGAGCTGGAGGTGAAGCCGGTCGACGTCGTGATCGGGCACCACTACACGAGCACCTTCCCGGGTTCACACTTCACCACCGGCCTGATCCTCAGCAAGCACCTGCCCGGCCGTCACGTCACCGTGACCCACGAGTCGCTGACCGTCCGCACTCCCGGCGAGCCGACCGAACACCGGCCGCTGCACGAGGGCGAGATCGAGGAGTGGCTGGCGACTCTCGAGGTGCCGCTCACCCCCGACGAGGAGACCCGGCTCCTCGCGAAGCTGCGGGCGCTGGCTGCGTCGTAGGTCCTGATCTCGGGTCGGCCGCTGGGCATTCAGATCGTCGCCCGCGAAGCACTACGCTCACGAGGATGAGCCGAATCTTCATCACCAGTTTCGCGTCGGTGTATCCCCACTACGTGACGAAGGTGGAGAAGAAGGGGCGCACGAAGGCCGAGCTGGATCAGGTGATCGAGTGGCTGACTGGTTTCGACGAGTCAGCGTTGAGCGGGCACTTGGCCGCGGGCACAACTTTCGAGGCTTTCTTCGCCGATGCACGGCTCAATCCGCATGCGTCGTTGATCACCGGTGTGGTGTGTGGGGTGCGCGTCGAACACGTCGACGATCCGTTGATGCAGAAGATTCGCTACCTGGACAAGCTGGTCGACGAACTTGCGAAGGGCAAGTCGATGGACAGGATCTTGAGGGCGTAACGGTCATCCCACCGGCCGCGGTAAGCGTTTACCGGAAGCGACGTGGCTGCGAGGATGGTGCGGTCAAGTCGAGGGGAGCCTGTTGTGGACGACCTGAGCCGTCGAACGGGACGTGAGGTGCTTGACGACCACCTCACCATCGCGAACAGGTGGGTGGGCGAGCCCTTCGAAGGCATCCTCGACGAGGATCTCCGACGAAACGTCTCCGAAGACATCGTCGTCCTCATCAATCGAGGTGTTTTTCGCGGCTACGAGGGCGTCAGACGACTCGCCCGGGATCTTGCCGAGGAGCTGCCCGAGCATCAAGCGTTCCAGTACACGCACGTCGCTGCAGAGGAGCGGATCGCCCTTCTCGAATGGACCTACGAGGACGACACTGTCCGTGTTCGAGACGGGGTCGATTCGTATCTCATCGAAGACGGCAAGATCGTGGCGCAGACCATCCACTACACGGTCGAAACCAAGTAACCGTCCGGTGCGACGAGTCCTTGACTCGAGGTCCCGCATGCGATCCCCCGTGGGGAAGTCTGCCGAGCGCATCAGGGAGCCAAAGGTTCCGCGGCACTTCACGTACTCGTCTTGGCCTCCGTCAG
>CAVUBO010000015.1:0-19091 GCA_963739785.1 uncultured Actinomycetota bacterium
GGCGCGAGCAGGAGCTCGCCGGCCTCCGACACGCCTCCCCCCACGACGATGCAGCTCGGGTCGAACGCGGCCGTCATGTTCGCCAGGCCGACACCGAACCACCGGCCCATGTCGCCGAGCAGCTCGACCGCCAGAGCATCACCGCCTCGTGCGGCCTCGGTGATCAGGGGGCCGGTCAGCCCGGAGGCGTCGACGCCGCCGACGGCGCGCAGGTGGTCAGCCACCGGTGAGCCGGTGACGACGAGCTCTCGCGCGTCACGGACGAGCGCGTTGCCGGAGGCGTACTCCTCCCAGCAGCCACGGTTGCCGCACTGGCAGCGATGGCCGTCGGGGACGACCTGCATGTGGCCGAACTCGCCCGCCATGCCGTTCGCGCCGCGGAAGACCCGGTTGTCCAAGACCAGCGCACCACCGATGCCGGTGCCCAGCGTCACGCACAGCACGAACCGGTGGCCGGCCCCGGCGCCGAACATGGACTCCGCGAGTGCCGCGGCGTTCGCGTCGTTGTCGACGACGACCGGGAGGTTCAGCCTGCTCATGAGCGCCTCACGGACGGGCTCGTCGCGCCAGGCCAGGTGCGGCGAGAACATGACGGTCGACCGGCTCGCGTCCACGAAGCCTGCCGCCCCGATCCCGACCGCCGCGACGTCGTACTGGCGGGCGAACTGCGAGACGAGCTCGACGATGACGTCCTCGACGCCGGCCGCGCTCCGGCCGGGGGTCGCTCGTCGGTCCCGCACCAGCACCCGGCCGGACGAGTCGACGACCCCGCCGAGCACCTTGGTCCCGCCGATGTCGATGCCCACGGTGAGCGGGTCCCAGCGGCCGCGTGCGGGCCGGCGCGAGGTCAGTTGGGACACCCCGTGAGGGTAACGTGGGGGCGACCGCCGACAGCCATCCGACCGAAAGGCCAAGCCTTGACCAATCGCAAGGCACTGCTGTTGGAGAACGTGCACCCCGTGGCCGCCGAGCTCCTGACCCACGCCGGGATGACGGTCGAGACCGCGCCTGGCGCCATGGACGAGCAGGAGCTCGTCGCGGCACTCGCCGACGTCGACGTACTCGGCATCCGATCCAAGACGCAGGTCAGCGAGGAAGTGCTGCAGCGGTCGGAGCGGCTGATGGCCGTGGGCGCGTTCTGCATCGGCACCAACCAGATCGACCTGACCGCTGCGTCCGGCCGTGGGGTCGCGGTGTTCAACGCGCCGTTCTCGAACACGAGAAGTGTCGTGGAGCTCGCCGTGGCTGAGATCATCGCGCTGACCCGACGGCTCACCGAGAAGAACGCCTCGCTCCAAGCCGGGGTCTGGGACAAGTCGGCGGCCGGCGCGCACGAGGTCCGTGGCCGGCGGCTCGGCATCATCGGCTACGGCAACATCGGCAGCCAGCTCTCCGTCGTGGCTGAGTCTCTGGGCATGTCGGTGTCGTTCTACGACATCGAGGACAAGCTCGCGCTCGGCAACGCCCGCCGGTGCTCGTCGGTCGAGGAGCTCCTCGACGACGCGGACGTGGTCTCCCTCCACGTCGACGGACGAGCCGGCAACGCGGGCCTGTTCGGCGAGGCCGAGCTGCGACGGATGAGGAAGGGCGCGATCTTCCTCAACCTCTCCCGCGGCTTCGTGGTCGACCACGGGGCCCTGCGCGAGCACATCCTCAGCGGTCACCTGGCCGGCGCAGCGGTGGACGTCTTCCTGGATGAGCCCAAGAAGCAGGGCGACGACTTCAAGTCGGTGCTCCGGGGGCTGCCCAACGTCATCCTGACCCCGCACATCGGCGGCTCGACCGAGGAGGCGCAGGAGGACATCGGGCGCTTCGTCGCCACCAAGCTCCGCGACTTCCTCGACAGGGGTGCGTCGCCGCTCAGCGTGAACCTCCCCGGCCTCGCGCTCGAGCACGCCCCCGGGACACACCGTCTGGCGCACCTGCACAAGAACGTCCCCGGTGTCCTCGCACGGGTCAACGGCGTCTTCGCCGACCGGGGCGTGAACGTGGAGAGCCAGGCGCTGACCACGCGTGGCGAGCTCGGCTACCTGCTGACCGACATCGGCCTGGACTACTCGGCCGACGTCGTCGAGGAGCTCGCCGGGCTACCCGAGACGGTGCGCCTCCGCGTCATCGACTGACGCTCGGGCAGTGCCGGGCTCAGGCGACCCCGGTCTCCACCGGGAGCCCGGCCAGGCGCCACTCCAGCAGCCCGTCGACGGCCCGTCGCGCCCGGACGCCGCTCGAGCTCAGCAGGCGTACGGCGTCGTGGGCGAGCACGCAGTACTGCCCGCGGCAGTAGGCCACGACCTCTCTGTCGCGCGGGAGCTCCGCGACGCGCTCGGCGAGCTCGTCGAGCGGGATGTGGACCGCCCCCGGGAGGTGCCCCGCGGCGTACTCGGTGCCCGGCCGTACGTCGAGGACGACCACGTCTCCGGACTCGAGGCGACGCAGCAGCTCGTCGGTGTCGACGGCGGCGGTGTCCTCCGGCCCGAGATAGCCGCGACGAGCGACCTCGGTGTGCGGGCGGTGCAGCTGAGCCACCCGGCGCAGGTGGTCCCAGAGACCGGCCACGTCCTCGCCGGCAAGGGAGTAGAAGATCCGCTTGCCCTCGCGCCTGGTCCCCACCAGGCCTGCTTCGCGAAGCGTCTGCAGGTGCGCGGAGCAGGTGCTCATCCCGAGGCCGGCAGCCGACGCGAGGTCCTCGACGCTTCGTGGACCTTGGGCGAGGAGGTCCAGCAGCTCCAGGCGCTTGGGGTTGCCGAGGACCTTGCCCACGGCCGCGAACTCGGCGAACAACGCGTCCTTGGCGGCGCGGTCACCCATGGCCGGCTCCTTCGTGCTCGACGGTCTTCGGTCGCTGGTGCGTCTCGTACATGCGCCATGCAACCACCATCCCGGAGGCGGCGGTGAGCGCGGCGACGGTCCACACGGCCGCACGGACACCGAGCACGTCGGCGACGACCCCGGCGAGAAGCGCCCCTGCGGCGAAGCCGCCGTCACGCCAGAGCCGGTAGACGCCTACCGACCGCGCTCTCCACGCAGGATGCGCCACGTCGCCGATCGAGGCGAGGAGTGTCGGGTAGACCATCGCGGTGCCAGCGCCCAGGAGCACCGCCGCCACCGCCCAGGGGGCGAAGCCGTCGACCGAGGCGATCAGCGCCAGCGCCACGGCCTGGACCCACATCCCGGAGGCGATCAGCCACTTGCGGCCCCAACGGTCGGACATCGCGCCGGTGAACAGCTGCCCGACCCCCCACACCGCGGGGTAGAGCGCCGCAAGGACCCCGATCCTGCCGACCGACAGGCCGGCCGATGCGAACAGGATCGGGAACAGCCCCCACGCGAGACCGTCGTTGAGGTTGTTCACCAGCCCGGCCTGGCTGGCGGAGGACAACGCCGGTTCCCGGAAGCTCGTCTGTGTGAAGACCTCGCGGTCGGTCAGCTCGTCGTGCAGGTGGTCGTGGCGCCCGTCCGCGCGCGAAACGTGGCTGCCGGCCTCGAGGCGGGCATGGTCCCGGGTCTCCCTCACGGCGAGCGTGGAGAGTCCGAGACCGAGCGCCGCGAAGGCGAGGCCCAGCAGGAAGGGAGCCGGCCGGAGCCCGTACGACGCCGCCAGGTAGCCGGTCGCGAGCGCTGTGACCGCGACCGCGGCGTACCCGGCCGCCTCGTTGAGGCCCATCGCAAGACCTCGGCGGGCGGGGCCGACGAGGTCGATCTTCATCACGACGGTGGTGGACCAGGTCAGCCCCTGGCTGATGCCGAGCAGCACGTTGGCGACGACGATCCAGGTCCACGACGGCGCCCAGATGAGCAGCAGCGGCACCGGGACCGCGACGACCCAGCCGGCGACCAGCACCGGCTTGCGGCCGTACCTGTCGGACCAGGTGCCCGCGAGGTAGTTCGTGGCCGCCTTGGCCAGGCCGAAGGCCAGGATGAAGGTCAGTCCCGCGGTGTAGGCGCGCAGACCGAACTCCTCCGTGCCGATCAGCGGCAGCACGGTCCGCTCCTGGCCGAGCATGCCCCCGACGAGTGCGTTGACGACCACGAGGAGCGTGAACTGGGCGGCGTTCTCGCGCAGGCCCAGGCGCACGGGACGGCCGTCGTGCTCGGCGGAGCCGGACCGGGCGGGCCCCCCGGGGCGCGGTTCGGATGCGGAAGAGTTCACCACGTCACCCTACGTCATTCCATGGATCTATGTAATGAGGTGGTGGCGTGGCCAGAGTCCCGGCGGAACCCGGCAGTCCGCGTCCCCCGGCGGCGGATCGAGACCGCCCCGTCTAGCCAGCCGGACCCAGGGGTGTCCGGTTTGCCGCAGACGCATGTCGCCTCGCTACCCATTTGTCTGTTCCGAGGAAGACGAACGCGCGTCAAGGGTCTGTCCGCGTGAACGCGGCGACCCCTACGCTCCGAGCAACGGCAGCACACACGCCCGAGAGGGGTGCGTCATGAGAGCAAGACTCCTTGCAGTACCGGTCCTCACGCTCGCCATCAGCGGGGGACTCGCGTTCAACGCCGCCGCGGCGGCTCCCGCGAGCACGACGGTGACGATCAAGGCCGAAGGCACGGACCTCTCGGGCACCGTGTCGAGCCCGAAGCCGAAGGTCTGCGCGAACAACCGCAAGGTCATCGTCATCAAGCAGAAGGGCGCGCGCGGCGGCGGAGACGACACCAAGTTCGCCAGCGACACGGCGTCCCTTTCGAACGGTGTCTACGAGTGGTCGACCGGCAACACCGGCACCGAAGGCAGGTTCTACGCCAAGGTCCGGCCTACCGAGAAGTGCAAGGGCGACACCAGCCCGACCATCCGCGCAGTGCGGAACGACTGACGCCGCATCGCGACGGCCTTCACCCCGACGGCGGGCTCTACGCCTCGGTTCGCAGGACGGTCGTGTCGGAGTCCGCCGGTGCCGCGTCGGTCCTCGGCACCGTCGCTCCGGAGCCCGCCGGCGTGGAGTCCGCGGCCGGCTCGGAGGTCGAACGCTGAGCCGGGATGGAGTCGTCCAGCTCGGCGCTCGTCCCTGTCGCGGCGGCCGCCTCCTCACGTGCGAGGAACGACCCGAGCTCGCCGATCGTGCTCATCAACGGCGACGGGAAGACGACCGTGGTGTTCTTGTCGACCCCGAGCTCGACGAGTGTCTGCAGGTTCCGCAGCTGGAGGGCCAGCGGGTGAGCCATCATGATGTCCGAGGCCTGGCCCAGCTTGGCCGCCGCCAGGTGCTCGCCCTCGGAGTTGATGATCTTGGCGCGCTTCTCCCGCTCCGCCTCCGCCTGACGGGCCATCGCCCGCTTCATGGTCTCGGGCAGCTGGATGTCCTTCAGCTCGACGAGCGTGACGTCGACACCCCACTCCGTGGTCGTCGCGTCGAGGATCCTGCGGATGTCCTCGTTGATCCGGTCGGTCTTGGCCAGGATGTCGTCCAGCGTGTGCTGACCCACCACGTTGCGCAGCGTCGTCTGTGCGATCTGGTTGATGGCGGCTTGGACGTTCTCGATCACGACCACCGACTTCACGGCGTTCACCACCCGGAAGTAGGCGACGGCCGCGACGTCCACGCTGACGTTGTCCTTGGTGATGATCCCCTGCGACTGGATCGGCATGGTGACGATCCGCAGGGACACCCGATGCAGTACGTCGACCACGGGGATGATGACCCGAAGGCCCGGCTCTCGTGTCCCGATCAGCCGTCCGAGCCGGAAGAGCACACCCTTCTCGTACTGCTTGACGACCTTCAGGGCCAGCGCCAGGCCGACCACGGCCAACAGCAGTACGACGATCAGGACCCACGTTGCGGCGCTCATGACGCCCCCTCCCGCCAGGCCGCGGAGAAGCCCCGGCGGAGCCCTCCCGACCGGTCCCCTTCACGCTAGCTCGTCGTCCACCGGGGCGCCCGGGTCGCAAGTCCCCCAGCTGGCCTGAACCAGTTCAAGTCCCTGCGCCGAGATGTCGATGACCTAGGTGCAGGGCCGACGACGGCACTCGCGAGGAAGGCAGGAGCATCCGATGAGCCAGACCCAGGCACTGGAAGTCACCGAGGCCCACGCCGCGGAGTGCGCGACCTGCGGAGAGCTGGCCGTGCAGTCCCCCCACGACCCGTCCGTGTGGGTGCACGTGCCGACCCGCGACGCGGGCTGGTCGCTCCCGACCCACCGCGTCGTCCGCGCCCGCTGACCCCGGAGCCGGCGCGCCGGGGCGGCGGACCTACGTGCCCGCGCCGGCGATGTTGACCAGCCAGCTGACCCCGAACCTGTCGACGCACATGCCGAAGGTGTCACCCCACGGCGCCTGATCGAGCGGCATCGTGACCGTGCCGCTCCCCGCGAGCTTCTCGTAGTAGCCGCGCAGGTCGGCCTCGTCCTCGGCGTCGCCGCTCAGCGAGACCGAGTGGTCGTTCTGGCCGACCGAGTAGTCCATGCCGTTCGGCGTGTCGGCCGCCATGAGCACCAGCCCACGGTCGGTGACCAGCATCGAGTGCATGATCTTGTCCTGCTCCGCCGGGTCCTCGCTGGCGTTGAGCTCGGCGAAGGTGCTACGGGTCAGCTCACCTCCGAACACCGACTGGTAGAAGTCCATGGCCTCGCGGGCGGTGTCCCGGAACCCGAGGTAGGGGTTGAGAAGGGTGGTCATGTGGTGCTCCTCGCTCGTAGTGGGGGTCTTCTCCGATTGGACCTCCGTCTGCGGCAAAAGTCATCGGAGTTCGCGCATTCGCGCGCGACCGAGATCGTCGGCCGCGCGGCGGACGCCCTCCGCGAGCACGTCGAGCCCGGGGACGACCCGCGGGTCGGCACAGAGCCCGATGGACATGACGCCCTCGAGCGAGACCGCCGCAACCCGGAGGCCGTGATGAGGCGCCACCTCGGCGACCGAGTACATCGCCGCGACGTGGCGGCCCAGGACGTGGACGCGACCTCGCGGTCCGGGCACGTTCGAGACGTTCAGCGAGTACTCATGGGGCCCCTGCGCGACGTGCTGGAGCCTCCGCCGTACCGGAGCGGGCGCGTGGGAGAGGGACTCTCGCAGCGCGTAGATCGCCCGGGCGTCGTGCCGGTTCTTGCGCAACCTCGTGGCGGCGTTCACCGAACGGACCCGCGCGACCGGGTCGGCCTCGGTCAGCGGCAGGTCGACGAGGAGGAAGGAGTCCCGGTTGCCGCCCGTGCCGTCCCTCGCGGCGTCGAGGTGCATGCTGACCGGGACCTGGACCTTCATCGGCGTGATCGGCCTTCCCCGGGTGTGCAGCCAGTCCCGCATGGCCGCCGCGACGAGCGCGAGGAGCACGTCGTTCACGGTGACCTCCGCACCGACCGACTTCGCGATCGCGTGGAGCTCGTCGATCGTGCACCGCGCGAAGGCCACCTCGCGCTCCGGACCGACCTCCCCCGCCAGGGGCGAGAGCTGCCGGACCCGCCGGAACTCGCGCCAGAACAGCCCGCGGTAGCCGAGAACCCGAGCGAGCCGCATGCCGGCGGCCACCTGCGCCGTCGGTCCGGGCGAGTCGGTCGCAGCGGACGAGGACGGGGCTGGCCGTGAGTCTCCGTCGTCCCAGAGCAGCTGACCGCCCACGCGCATGATGGTGACCCCGTCGGCGAGGCAGTGGTGCACCTTCCAGACGAGCGCCCAGCGGCCGTCCGACAGGCGCGGGAGCACGTCGAGCCGCCACATCGGGTGGGAGCGGTCCAGCGGAGTCCGCATGCTCTCGGCCACGAACCGGCGCAGCCCCTCGTCGTCGAGGCGCTCGCCCGAGGCAGAGCGCACGTGCCGCGTGATGTCGAAGGCCGGGTCGTCCTCCCACGCGAGGCCGGTGCCGGTCCCGGGCGCGGCGACCAGCCGTCGGCGCCACCGCGGCAGACCGGTCAGTCGCGCGGCGACGACCCCTCGAAGCTGGTCCACCACCCCCTCGTGGGGCGCGTCGTCGACGACGAGCACCTTCAGGGTGTGGCCACGGATCTGCCCGCGCTCGAGGGACAGGATCCGCGCGTCCTCGGCGCCGAGCGGGGTCAGTCCTTGCGCACCGGCCATGTCCGTACCTCCCTCCGCCCGGGGCCGGGCCTCAGGTTCACCTCCAGCCCGGGGCGCAGGAAGTGCACGATCTCCGCCCTCGTCATCGACGCCAGCGGCTCGATCTCGAGGACGTAGCGACCGAAGACGAGCCCGGCGATGGAGGTTGCCACGGCGGCAGCACGCTTGGACGCCTCGGGACCGCCGATCTCCTCGGCGAGCCGGGCGATGATCTCGTTCTCGATGAAGCCGGAGAAGGCCCGGCGCACCTCGGGGCTGCCGCCGACCTCGCGGAGGAGGGTCACGAGCGGCCCGCGGTACTCCGGGTGGTCCCAGGTGTCCACGACGGCGCCGATGAGAGATGCGGCGGTGACGGGTCCTCCGATGGCCAGCACACGCGCGAGGACCCGGGGCGGGCTGAGCGTCAGCTCCATGACCGCACTGAACAGCCCGTCCTTGGAGCCGAAGTGGTAATTCAGCAGGGCTGGGTCGACACCGGCGTCCCTGGCGATGGACCGCATCGAGGTCTCGGCGTAGCCCTGGGTGAGAAAGCGCTCCCGCGCGGCCTCTACGATCCGGCCCCTGGTGTCCGGGTTGCCGGGTGGGCGACCCCTGGGTTTATTCAACACAGTTGAAATGTGCTCCGACGTCGCCGGACAGTCAAGGCATGAGCGCGAACCGCCGAACCCTCGTCGTCGTCTGCGTCGCCCTGGCCACCGTCGTGTCGGCCGTGGCTTCGCTCAACCTCGCCATCCCGTCGCTGGCTCGCGACACCGGCGCCAGCCTGACCGAGCTGTCCTGGATCATCGACGCCTACGCGTTGACCTTCGCCGCCTTCCTGCTCCCCGGCGGTGCGCTCGGCGACCGGTGGGGACGGCGGCGGGCGTTGCTCGCGGGCCTCGCCCTGTTCGGTACGGCGTCCGCGGCGGCCATGCTGGTCGACGACCCCGCCGGTCTCATCGCGATCCGCGCCGTCCTGGGTCTCGCCGCCGCCGTGGTCATGCCGGCCACGCTGTCCACGATCACGGGCACGTTCGGCCCGGAGGAACGAGTGAAGGGCGTGGCCACCTGGGCCGGGGTCGCAGGGGCGAGCGCCGTGCTCGGCCTGGTGATGTCCGGGCTGGTGCTCGAGGTCTGGTCGTGGCCCTCGATCTTCGGGCTGAGCGTGGTCCTCGCGGTCGTCTCGTTCACGGGCACCCTGCTCGTCGTACCGGAGTCCGCTGATCCGGCACACGCTTCCCGCGACGGGATCGGGGTCGTGCTGTCGGCGGCCGGTCTGGGCCTGCTCGTGTTCAGCATCATCGAGGCGCCCGTGGAGGGGTGGGGGTCCGCTCGCACCGTGGCAGGGATCGTCGCCGGCCTCGTGGTCCTCGCCTGCTTCGTCGGCTGGGAGCTCCGGCAGCAGCGGCCGCTGATCGACCCCCGGTACTTCCGGCGTCGTCCGTTCGCGGCCGGGACGCTCTCGCTGACCTTGCAGTTCTTCTGCTTCTTCGGGTTCATCTTCTTGTTCCTGCAGTACCTGCAGCTCGTGCGTGGCGAGTCCGCCCTGACCGCTGCCGTCGAGCTGCTGCCCATGCCTCTCGGGCTCCTCCCTGCCGCTCGTCTGGCACCGCACCTGGTGCAGCGCCTGGGCATCATGCGCCTCTGCGCCACCGGGCTGGTGCTGATCAGCGTCGGGTTCTGGTGGCTCTCCGGCGTGGACACCGGCACGGAGTACTGGAAGCTCGCGATCGCGCTGTTCCCGCTCGGCGCGGGCATGGGTCTGGCCATGACCCCCGCGACGACGGCGATCACCGACACGCTGCCGGCGGCGGAGCAGGGCGTGGCCTCGGCGATGAACGACCTGGCCCGCGAGCTCGGCGGCGCGCTCGGCATCGCCGTGCTCGGCAGTGTCGCGAACTCGACGTACCGGAGCATGCTCGAGCTGCCCGGTGCACCGGCTCGGTCGTCGACGCCGCGCGCGACTCGCTCGCGGTCGCGACACAGCTCGACGCTCCGGTTCCCCAGCTGGCGCGGGACGCGTTCGTCGCGGGCCTGGAGGACGCGTTCCGCCTCGCGGCAGTCGTCATCGTTCTGGCGGCGGTTGCCGTGGTGGCGCTCCTCCGCCGCCCCGCGAAGCAGGCGCCCCGAGGCCGGTTCAGCGGAGCACGCGGAACCGCAGGTTCGTCGCCAACGGCGCGGAGCTCAGCTCGAGGCGTTCGAGCTTCACGTTGATCCCACCGCGTCAGGGACGGCGCTGCCACCCCGGGACGTGTGCGACGGTGCGCAACCCCGCTCGGTTGTAGCAGGCGATGATCTCCGCCGGCTCGCCCCAGCCCTCCAGGATGACCGGGCCGTCGCCCAGCAGCTCGGCGGCGGCGCGGAGCAGCCGCACGTACCTCGGCGGTCGACGGTGGCCGGGCAGGACTCCTGGGGCGTCCACGTAGCGCTCGGCCAGGCACGACCCGGCAGGTGCCGACCACCTCGCCTGCCACCAGCAGGCCGAGGTGGACGTGGCCGGGTAGCAGGAGCGGCTTGGACGTGGACGGCACCTTGTGCCCGAAGCGCCCCACGAAGCAGGCCCCCCGGAGCTGTCGCACCACGTCCTCGTCCTCGAGGACCACGACCTCCTCGTCGTCGTCCGGCAGGTCGGCGAACGAGGGCGTCCCCTCGAGCCGGACGTAGCCCGGCGTCTCGGCGAAGCCCTCCTCCTCGAGGTCGTCGGAGGTGTAGGCCCAGAGCACATTGGCCTGCAGGTCGCGGGCCTTGGCGATGATCGCGGCGAGATCGGTGGTCCGGCCGGGTTCGAGCTCGACCTCGGCGACGGGCGTGCCGTCGGCGCTGATGGCGGTAGTCACGGTCCCCACAGCACGATCCTGACAGACAGGTACGTCGAAGGGCGGGAGGCTGCGCGACCGGCCGCGCCCATGGGTCAGCGACTCGGCCGACTCTGGGCCGGCGATGGCGCTCGACGGCGGACGGGGCCAGACTTGAGGACATGAGCGAGCCCATCCGAGTCTTCAGGCAGGGCGACCTCGTGGCAGCCGACCCGACGCCCGGCATGCTCCGGAAGCGAGCCTTCGAGCTGCCGGTCCTGTGGGCGGGGCGCGTCGAGACCGTACCTGGGGCTGTGTCCGCCTGGCATCACCACGACCGCAACGAGTCGAGCCTGTACGTCGTCTCGGGGGTCCTGCGGCTGGAGTTCGAGGGCGGCGAGGGCTACCTCGACGCCATCGCCGGCGACTTCGTGCACGTCCCGTCGTTCACGGTGCACCGCGAGAGCAACCCGACCGACGAGACCTCGGTCGCCATCATCGCCAGAGCGGGTGGCGGCATCCCGACCGTGAACGTCGACCCGCCACCGGGCTTCGTCGAGATCACCTGACCCACGACGCCCCGCGCCTGCTCAGCGACCTCCGCTCACGTCGAGGGTCGTCCCGGTGACGTAGGACGCCTCGTCGGACACGAGCCAGACGATCGCACCCGCGACCTCCTCGGGAAGCCCCGGCCGGCCCAGCGGCTGCGTGGGCCCCAGCCGTTCCAGCCGTCCCGGGGCGTGGATGTCGGTGTCGATGAGGCCCGGTCGCACACCGACGACCCGGATGCCCTCGGCGGCGACCTCGTGCGCGAGTCCGACCGTCAGGGCGTCGATCGCCGCCTTGCTCGCCGCGTAGTCGACGTACTCCCCTGCCGACCCGAGCACGGCGGCCCGAGACGACACGTTGACGATCACCCCGCCGGCGCCACCCTGGGCGGTCGACATCCGACGTACCGCCTCGCGCGCGGCCAGGAAGGCGCCGACCACGTTGACGTCGAGCACGTGGCGCAACCGGTCCACCGAGAAGCGCTCGACCCGGCCTGGCTCCGGCACGATCCCCGCGTTGTTGACAAGCGCCCTCGGCGTCCCCAGCCGCTCCTCGACCTCGGCGAACAGGTTCAGCACGTCGGACTCGACTGCCACATCGGCCTGCACGGTGATCGCACGCCGTCCCAGGTCGCGGCACGCGGCGGCGACCTCCTCGGCCTCGGACTCTCGCGCGCGGAACGAGACGGCGACGTCCCAGCCGGCCTCCGCCAGCAGTCGGCTCGTCGCCGCGCCGATGCCGCGGCCCCCGCCGGTCACCAGGGCGACACCCTTC
Source organism: uncultured Actinomycetota bacterium (assembly GCA_963739785.1). Taxonomy (GTDB): domain Bacteria; phylum Actinomycetota; class Actinomycetes; order Propionibacteriales; family Nocardioidaceae; genus Nocardioides_C. Next base: position 12,097 of record CAVUBO010000015.1, read on the forward strand.
GACCGAGACGCGGGAACGCTCACCAGCGAACCCGCCCGTCGTGCTGGACGGCAGTCCGGATCCGCTCCTCGAACCCGGCGTTCATGACCGGCAGCCTGGCGAGGTGGAACCAGCCGACCTCGGAGGACTCGTCGTCCGCGGCGTGCGCGTCGCCGTCGACGTAACGGCACCGGAACGTGTGGTTGAGGTACTGCGCGCGGTCACCGTTGGCGTGCACAACGGGGTCGGTCACGCTCACGCCGGCCAGCGCCTCGACGGCGCAGGAGACCCCGGTCTCCTCGAGCACCTCTCGGGCAGCGGTCCGCGAAGGGTGCTCGCCCGGGTCGACGATGCCCGTGACCGGGGTCCACTGGCCGTTGTCCGACCGTCGGACCAGCAGGACGTGGTCCCCGTCGAGCACGACCGCGGTCACACCGGGAAGCCACAGCAGGTCGTGGCCGACCTTCTCGCGCAGGCTCACCACGAAGTCGGGTATCGGCATCTGGTCACCGTACATAACGGTCGGTGTGCCCGGGCTGGGCGACGTCCGGGTCACGGCTGCCCCATCCGGGACGTCGTGCCCGTCCAGCCGGGGACTCCTGCACTTGCCGGCCCCGGGCATGGCGAGAACGGTAGGCGGTGAGGAGAGGCCCAGGGCGGTGCCGCTCCGGGCCTCCACGGATCTCGATCGAATCGAGGAGGTCGACATGAAGATCGAGTACCTCCATGCCTCGAAGTACGGCAATGGAGCCACGGTCGCCGACGCGTTCACGCAGCAGATGGCTGCCAAGGGCGTCGAGGTCGACGTGCACCACATCCAGGACGCGAAGCCGAAGGAACTGCCGCAGGCCGACCTCTACCTGTTCAGCTCGCCGGGGCGCATGGGACGGCCCATCGGCTCCATGCGCCGCTTCCTGAAGAAGGTGGACCTGCCTTCCGGCACGAAGTACGCCATCTTGAACACCGCGGCCGCGCCGGTGCCGGACAAGAAGACCGGACGGGTGCCCACCGAGGAGGAGCGGGCGAAGTACCAGCACGTCATCCCGATCATGAACCAGCTCCTGCAAGCCAAGGGACTGCATGAGGTCGCCGAGACCGAGGTCTACGTGACCGGCCTCAAGGGTCCACTGGAGGACGGCTGGGAAGAGAAGGTGGGGACGTTCGCCGCCCAGATTCCGCTGACGACATCTGCCTAGCTAGCGAGTCCCCGCCTCGAGAGGGCCTGGCAACGTCAGCGAAGCCCCTCCCACAGGTCGCGTTCCCACGGCCGCGGGTCGTCCACCACCCGCGAGTCGGTGTCGAACCGCATGGTTGCCCGACGGTTCACGTCGTACCTCGCCCATCCCGGGTCACCGGTGCGCGCGAAGGAGATCCAGGCTGCGTGCATGGTGTCCGCGAGCCCCTGCGGCTGGTCCTCGCCGAGCAGCGGCCCGAACAAGAGCGCGTCCTTGCCCAGCGAGTCGAAGACGAACGGGACCTCGATGGCGTGGACGGCTCCGAGTCCGGGAGCGGCCCAGGCGAACTCGTACATGTAGGTGCCTCCGGCCGCGCCCGCATGTGCGTCGGCCAGCCGGATCGCGGGGATCCGGGTCCACCAGTCGGTCTGCACCGCCGCCAGCAGGTCCCCGGGACTCCCGTCGGGGTAGCGGGCCCGGTAGGCGTCGAGGGCCTTCTCGGTCGGCAGCCCGTAGGCGGCGACAGCGCGCCGGCCGTAGCGCTCGACTGGCCCGGCCAGCTCGTCGTCGGTCACCTGGCCGAGCTCACCGGTGATGACCAGGAACATCCTCCAGTCGTCGGCGTTCGTGCCGACGACCAGGTCCACTCCTGCAGATGCGCCGGCGGCGACCCGCTCCAGCGGCGGCGCGGGAAGGACCTCACCGTCGACGACCGGCTGCCAGGGCATCGTGACCACCATGTCGCAGCCCCAGAAGTCTCGGCCCGGGTGCGCCTCGATGTCCGCCGACAGCTCCGCCTCCGCTTGGATCAGACGCTCGAGCGGGACCGCAGCGAGCGCGTCCCGCGTCGGCTCCACACCCAGCTTCTTCGCCAGGTACCGCCCGACGGTCAGAGCGGTCTCGGGCGGGCTCACGTGGTGGGCAGCGCCGCTCTGGACGATCGCCCGCCGGAACAGCCCCTCGGCACGGGGTACGCCGAGCAGGGTTCCGATGGCCATGGCACCGGCCGACTGGCCGAACACGGTGACGTTGCCGGGGTCGCCGCCGAACGCGGTGATGTTCTCCTGCACCCACTCCAGAGCCGCCACCTGGTCGAGCAGACCCACGTTCGCGACCCCGTCGCCCAGGTACAGGAACCCGTCGGCCCCGACGCGCCAGTTGATGACCACGCACACGACCCCGTCACGGGCGAACCGGCTCCCGTCGTACGCCGCCGTCGAGCTCATCTCGTAGGCGCCGCCCTGGATCCACACCATCACCGGAAGCCCCGACGTGCCCGGGTCGGGCGTCCAGACGTTGAGGGTCAGGCAGTCCTCGCCGCCACGGCCGGTGTCCCACTCCGTTCCCGCGCTTTCAGGAGGAGCGACCTGGGGCACCGCCGGCCCGTACGTCGTGGCGTCACGCACGCCGTCCCAGGGCACGACGGGCCGCGGAGCACGCAGCCTGTTGGCGCCGAAGGGAGGCGCCGCGTACGGAAGGCCCAGGAACGCGTGGACTCCGTCGGCGACACTGCCGCGTACCTCGCCCTGGACAGTCTTGACCACTGCGCTCATAGGCCCACCGTGCGAGCGCACACGCTGCCGTAGCAGAGGCGAAGGTCCCGGGCGCCGGAGCTACTGTTCCGTCATGGACGTGGAGGAACGGGTTCGCGCTCTGTGCACGCGCTTTCCGGAGGTGACGGAGCGGCCGAGTCACGGCTCTCCCGCGTTCTTCGTGGGAAAGCAGTTCGTGATGCTGTGGCCGGGCGGCCATCACGACCACGACTTCCCGCACATGTGGTGCGCTGCCGCTGCAGGTGCGCAGGAGGAGCTCGTCGCGTCCACCCCTGAGCGGTTCTTCCGTCCGCCGTACGTCGGACATCGCGGCTGGCTCGGCGTACGCCTCGACGGAGACGTCGACTGGGACGAGGTCGCGGAGCTGTGCGAGGACGCCTACCGCGCGATCGCCCCGCGGCGGTTGGTGGCCGCCCTCGACGGTCACTGAGCGCGACAGGGCCCCGCTACTCCCGCAGCAGCACCGGACGCGCGTCCGGGTAGCCGACGGGCAGGACGTAGGTGCCCCGCGTGTGGCGGTACAGCACCCGCCAGTGCCAGTACCCGCGATAGGCGTACGTCGACCGCTGCATCGTGCGGGCGTACTGGCTGACGGCGCGCACGTAGTTGTCGGACTGGTTGTAGTGCCACAGGGCCTCGCTCATGTCGCGGGGCGCGCCGTTGGCCTTCGAGGAGGCGGGCGGCCGCGAGGATGGCGTCCCGCGGGTCGTCGATGTCGCCGCCGGCGCCGTACAGGTCCCAGGTCGCGGGCAGGAACTGCATCGGCCCGCGCGCACCCGCCGTGCTCAGGCCTCGGATCCGGCCCATGCGCGTCTCGACCAGGTGGATCGCCGCCAGGTAGGTCCAGGGGACGCCCGTACGTCGCTGCGCCGCCCGGTAGTAGCGGAGCAGCTCGTTCGCCGGTGGCGGCGCGACGATGCGCCAACGGGGCAGCTTCTCCTGCGGGGTGTTCAAGGCGCGGAGCAACCTGGCCGCAAGCACCTGTCGCCCGCGTGGCGACTCGGCCGTGGGACCGAGGCGGGCCAGGACCGTACGCCGGAAGGCGCGGGAGGCGGTGGCGAGCTCGAGCACCGCGAGCTGCTGGAGCTCCCCCGCCGCTTGCACCTCCCTCGTCGATGCATCGCGATCACGCAGCGTCGCCACCGCACGATCGAGCTGCTGCGCGAGCGCGGTCGCACCCTGCGCTGGCTCGGCGCCGGCACCCCTCATGACCCGGTCCGGCTCCCGAGACGCCCCCGCTCCGCTCTCCGTGCGAGCCGATCCACCCTGGTCGCCCGTGCTCGGCTGGTTGCTGCAGGACGCGAGCAGGCAGGCGGCCATCGTGATCGCAGCCGCCTTCCGGGCGATGCGGAGCCGGGCGGGGTGCCGGTGGCTGATCTCGTCCATCCCCCCGTCGTACACCCTCACCTCAAGCGGGAGATCGCGAGCGCGGCCTGGACGAGGGCCGCATGAGTGAGCGCCTGGGGGAAGTTGCCCAGATGCTCCCCGGTCGCGGGGTCCATCTCCTCGGCGTAGAGGCCGAGGACCGTCGCGCGTTCCAACAGCTGCTCGAAGACCTCGATCGCCTCGGTGCGACAGCCGATGCAGGCGAGGGCCTGGACCAGCCAGAAGGAGCAAGGCAGGAACGCCCCTTCGGCCCCCTGCAGGCCGTCGTGTCCCGGCGGGTACCGGTACAGCAGAGGGCCACCTGCGCCGAGCTCACGCCGGACGGCCTCGACCGTTCCGCGGACGCGGGAGGAGTCGGGGGCGTCGAGGCCGATGCAGCGGGAGGACGAGCAGCGCGGCGTCGAGGTCGTGGGAGCCGTAGCTGCGCGTGTAGGTGCCCGCCCCCGGGTCGAAGCCACGCTTCTTGATGTCGTCGCCGAGCGAGCGCCTGGCGCCCTGCCACCGTCTCCGCTGTCGGGCGGGGAGCCGGTGGGTCTCGGAGATGCGCAGGGCCCGGTCGAGCGCCAGCCAGCCCATCAGCTTGGAGTGGACGTGGTGCGCCTCGTCCTCTCGGACCTCCCAGATGCCGGCGTCCGGCTCGCACCACCGCTGCACGACGAGGTCGGTGAACCCGCGGATCGCACGCCAGGTCTCGGAGTAGAGCGGATGCCCCGCCTGGACGAGCGCCCACGCGGCGTCGACCACCCAGCCGTACCCGTCGAGCTGGTGCTGCTCGGCGGCGCCGTTGCCCACACGCACCGGGGTGCTCGACGCGTAGCCTGGCCAGTCCCGCAGATCGTGCTCGGGGGGTGAGCGGCGGCCGTCCAACGTGAGCAGGACCGGAAGCCGAGGTCGGTCAAGACGGCTGGCGTGGAGCAGCCACCACAGGAAGCTCCGCGCCTCGTCGACCAGGCCGGACTTCAGGAACGCCGCGACCCCGATGCTCGCGTCGCGCGGCCAGGCGAAGCGGTAGTCCCAGTTCCGCAGCCCGCCGTACTCCTCCGGCAACGAGGTGGTCGGCGCTGCCACCGGGGCGCCCGAGGGCGAGTAGGTGAGGAGTCGCAGGGTCAGCAGGCTGCGGACCACGGCCTCTCGGAACGGCAGGTCCTCGATCTGCGCGGACCACGTGCGCCACCGCTGCTCGTCCTCGACCAGCAGGGCCCAGGCGGTCGCGGGCTCGACCCTGATCAACGGCTCCCGGTGGGCGACGGCGACGACGAACGTCAGCGGCCGGCCCGGGGCGACGGTGACGACCTTCGGTTCGCCGGGCTCGACAGCCAGGTCGGCGTCGCAGTGCAGGGACAGGGCGAGCGATCCCCACTCGCACACCAGGGCATGGTCGCGATGGCTGGCCCGTGGCCGCCGATGAGCCTCTCCGAGACGAGGGTCGAACTCGACGGCCGCTTCGCAAGCGCCGCCCTCGGCGGACAGACGCCGCACCAGCAGCGTCGAGGGCAGCAGCTTGCCCGAGACCTCGGCGACCATCCCCTCGGTCAGCGTGAGGCGCCCGGTCGGTGTGGCCCAGGTGGTCTCCAAGGTTGCCGAATGGCGGTGATAGCGGCGGTCGACCACCGGGGGGTCCGTGGCAGGTCCCAGCCGGAACCTGCCCGCGGCAGGACCGCCCGACGAGGGCGCCGAAGACCGGTTCGCTGTCGAACCGGGGCACGCAGAGCCAGTCCACCGAGCCGTCGCCGGACACGAGGGCTGCGGTGCGCGTGTCCCCGAGGAGGCCGTAGTCGGCGATCGGCCTCATCTCAGCTCCCCTGGAGCAACAAGCCGAGGACGACGCCATAGACGACGTGCGCGACGACGGCGACCGCCGGAGTCTGGATCCCGTAGTTGAGCGCCAGCAACCCGGGCGGTTCGAGGACGGCCCGGCTCTCCGGCCCAGCGCGGTGGGACGCCATGCGCGGGTGCAGGCCGGGCAGGAGCGGAAGCAGCACCAACAGCGCGACCGAGACGTGCAGCAGGCCGAGCAGTCCGCCGAGCCACCAGGTCGCCTGATCCAGCAGCGCGAAGAAGGCCATGTACCCGAGCGCGAACAGCTGTCCGATCCCGAGGTGGATGACGAACCCGGCGACCCGTGCATGGTCGGGGTCCTCGGTGACCAGCGTGCCGAGCACGAGCGGGAGGTCCAGGCGCGTGAGGCCGGCCAGCTGAGCAGTCGTCATCACTGCGGTCAGCGCAGCGGTCGCGACCACCCCGAACACAGCCCAGCCTGCCCAGTCCATCTCAACCCCGGCTCAGATCCAGTGAACGGTGAACGCCCTTCGACCAGATGTCTGTTGACGAGAACGTCTGTACCGTTCTAACGTCAACATCATACACTTTTAGAGCCTTGAGGAGGCCCGCCATGCCCCACACGCGCTTCTCAACGGCCGCGTCAGATCAGCCGACCGCGGCGACCCACGACGGTGCGCACCAGGCTTTCGTTCTGCTGCGGACCGTGTTCACGATCGCCCCGATCGCCTTCGGTCTGGACAAGTTCCTGGGCCTGCTCACCGACTGGGAGGACTACCTCGCTCCCTGGGTCAACGACATCGTTCCGGGCACCGCCCACCAGGCGATGCTGGCCGTCGGTGTCGTCGAGATCCTGGCCGGAGTCCTTGTCGCGCTCAGGCCGGCGATCGGCGGCTACGTGGTCGCCGCCTGGCTGTTCGGCATCATCGTCAACCTCGTCACCATGGGCGAGTACTACGACATCGCGCTGCGCGACTTCGGCCTGTTGGTCGGCGCCCTCGCCCTGGCGCGGCTGGCCACGGTCTAGCAGCACCGCGGCGTCGGCCAGAGAGCCTGACTCACGTCGCAGCTCGCGCGTAGGTCGCCGCCGCTGCAGGATCGAACCTGCTCGGCGGCGACCTCG
>CAVUBO010000016.1:0-34273 GCA_963739785.1 uncultured Actinomycetota bacterium
CCAGGTTTGCCTCGCCGCACGCACGAAGGAACCCGGGAGGCGCGTCATTCCGCCGCGAGCGGGTGCATGCCTGCCGACCAGGAGCGGAGTGCCCCGGGCTTCCTGGGGGCGCTTGTTGCCCGCGGCTACGGACTTGCCTGCTTCGGCCAGCCGCCGTACGGAACGGTGAGGATCTCGAGGATGTGACTGTCGGGGTCCAGCCAGTACAGCCCGCGGCCGCCGTCGTTGGTGTTCATCTGCTGCGGTCGACGCCGCTCGGGGTCGGCCCAGTAGGGGATGCCGCGGGCAAGGATTCGCCCGTGGATCTGGTCGAACTCGTTCTCGTCGACAAGGAACGCGTAGTGCTGCGGGTGCACCGTCCCCTCCTCGAGAAAGTCCAGCGAGACGTCGTTCGCCACCTGGACCACTGAGAACGGTCCGAAGCTCGTCGGGGCGGGCAGCCCCAGGATCTCGGACAAGAACGATGCCGAGGCCTGCTTGTCGCGGCAATACACAATCGTGTGGTTGAGCCTCACCGGCATCCGAACCTCCTCTGTCGGATCATGCAGCGGTGCGGTGGCGGTTCTCCGCAGACCGCGTTATCGCCCCCGCCTATGTCGGAGAGCGTTGGCCGCGTGCCCTTGAAGTCGGCTCAGTCAGCGAGCGCCGAGCGACCGCCAGTAGTTGTTGAGCGCGCCATTGGTCTTCACGAACCACACGATCGCACCGACGAAGAAGAACCAGCCGAGAAGCAAGAACCACAGTCCGGTCACGGCACTGACCGGCTTCGCCTGGCCTCGCCGCTCGTAGAGGTTGCCCACCTCGTTCGAGCTGAGGAACGGCATCACGATGCTGACGAAGATCGCCAGCAGCAGCGCTATTCCGCCGCCGATCCCCTGTCCGGTGTGCTGCTTCATCTCCTCGTGCGTCTTGTAGTACCAGTACCAGGTGTAGAAACCGAGGGTGACGATCGTCAGCAGGATGCAGGTACCTGTGTCGCGCACCTGGCCGATCGCTCCCGTTCCCGTCGGTGCGCCATAGGGCGCCGGCGGCGCGCTGCCAGTTGCGGCGGCCACCGACTGGACGTCCGACGCTGGTGTGTCCGGGGTCGGGGCGGGCTGGGCCGGCGCGGGCTGGGTGGGCGCGTCTGAGGGTTCTGACGGGGTGTTCGAGTCAGTCATGACAGTCCCGATCAATGCTGGAATACGACCCTTCACTGTAGGCGCAGGGGCCGCGGCTGCGGGCGCACAATTCGGAACGTCTGAACCCCCGGCGCCGCGGCTGCAACGACAGGGCTCTCCGTCAGCGGCCGACATGCAGCGGAGCGTCTTGCCGCCGCGCCGGGGACGCGCGCGCCGACCAGCGCTCGCAGACTCGGACTTCAGCCCGCGAGATGACCCCACGCGGGCGCGAGCTGGCGCCAGGGACCGGTGGCGGCGACCTCGCCGTTGACGAGGACGACGACCCGGTCGGCCTGTTCGAGGGCTGACCGCTTCGCGGTGGCTCCGATGACCGTCGTGCGCCGCTCGCGGAGCGCCGCCCAGAGCTCGATCTCGGTGGCGGCGTCGAGTGCACTGGAGACGTCGTCGGCGAGGAGCAGCTCGGCGTCGGCTGCCAGCGCTCGGGCGAGGGCGAGCCGCTGGACCTGTCCGCCGGACAGCCGGACGCCACGGTGCCCGACCAGGGCGTCCTTGCCGCCGGCCTCCTCGATGTCGAGCCCCAGTCGGGCGGCGGAGACAGGGTCGTCGAAGGCCCGCCGGTGGCTCAGCAGGACGTTGTCGGAGAAGCTGCCGGACAGCACCCGAGGCACCTGGGCGACGTGGGCGACCTGCGCGGGCCGCAGGAACGCCTGAGGGTCGGTGACCTCCCGACCGTTCCAGAGCAGTACACCGGAGTGCTCGATCAGGCCGGCGAGTGCCAGGAGCAGGCTGGACTTGCCGGAGCCGACCTGCCCGACCAGGAGCACCAGCTCGCCGGCCTCCACGGTGAGGTCGACGTTGCTGACGCCAATCGTGCCGTCGTCGTGTATCGCCGAGAAGCCGGACAGTTCCAGGCGCTCCAGGGGCACCCGCCGTACCGGCTCAGGCTCGGGGGCCTCCCCGCTGACGAGGTCCACGTGCGGCGGAAGGTCCATCAGGTCGACGCCGCCCGCGAACCGGCTGGTCTCCTGCTGCCAGGCCCGTGTCCCGGGCGCCTCGGTGACGACCATCCCGGCGACCCGGCCGAACCAGTCGAAGCCGCCGACCGCGTTGGCCACGAGCAGGGCGATGGCGAGGCTCCAGCCGCCCCAGAAGTAGATCGCCCACGCCGTCACGACGCCGCACTGCACCATGACCATGGGTACGCCGTCGAGGAAGGCCTGCACACGGTGCTCCTTCACCGCGGCATTGACGCGGCCGGAGTCCACACGGCTCAGGTGAGCATGAACCTGCGGAGTGGCAGCAGCCAGCTTGACGGTGCGCGCGGAGTCCAGCGCCGAGACGAGGGCACGGCCGAACCTCGCCCGGGCTGCGGAGGCCGCAGCCGCGGAGCGACCCGCGATGGGCCGACCCAGCATCGACGCGAGCGCCGAGGCGACCATCACGACGAGCAGCACCGCGCCGGCCATCCAGGTGCCGGCCAGCAATGCGGTGATGCTGGCGATCATCAGGCCGTTGACGAAGTCGACCCACCGGTCCGCGTACCGCGCGTAGCGGTCGGCGTCCATCGACCGCGCGACGACCTCACCGGGTGGCGTCCGCGCGAGCCGACGCTGCCTCGTCTGGCCGTAGAGCACCGCCATCCGGGTTCGGAGCATGACCTCGACCCACCAACGGGGGTACCGCCAGAACGCGTTGGCCAGCAGGATGGGCGCGACGAGCAGGCTCACCACGACTGCGCCGGTGAGCCAGCCGGGACTCCCGCCCACCTGGAGGTCCTCCACGACGCGTCCCCAGAGCAGTCCGGTGACGGCCCCCTGGGCTCCTGTGAGGGAGGCGAGCAGGAAGAGGAGCGCTCCCAGCGCACCCCACATCGGACGAACTGAGAGTGCGTGCGCGATCCCGCGCGCCAGCGACGGGCCGGTGCCCACCTCGTCGATCTCCGGCGGCGGGCCGGAGCGACGGAGCGCCCCGACGCCGCGGTGGTCCTCCTTGGCGAGCTCGGCGGCAACCACGCCCTTGGCGTCGATTCCGTCCCCTCCGGGCAATGCGTCGCCGTGCTCGGTGCGGCTGGCCTGCAGGAGGTCGCGGAACGGCCCAGGGGTCACGGCGAGCTCGGTGCGGGTGCCCTGCTGGACTACGCGCCCGTGGTCGAGGACGGCGACCAGCGGGGCCCGCTGGATCGTGGACAGCCGGTGAGCGACGAGGATGCCGGTCCGGGCCGCGAGCAGGCGGTCGGCCGCTGCGACTACGCGGCGCTCAGTGAGCGGGTCCATGCGCGCGGTGGCCTCGTCGAGCACGACCACGCGAACGTCCCGTACCAGCAGGCGGGCGAAGGCGACGAGCTGCTCCTCCCCGGCCGAGAGCGAGGTGCCTCCGGGACCGAGGAGGGTGTCGAGACCGTTCGGCAGACCGGCTACCCAGCCGTGCAGGCCCAGCTCGAGCACCGCCGCCTCGACCGTGCTTCTCGGGACGTCGCCGAAGAGGGTGATGTTCTCCGCGAGGGTGCCCGCGAGGATCTCCGTACGCTGCGTGACCACGCCGACCGACCGGCGGAGGCGCTGGAGATCCAGGTCCCGGACGTCGGCGCCGCCCAGGAAGACAGTGCCGCGTGGCGGCTCCATCGCCCGAGAGACGAGCGCGGCCAGCGTCGACTTGCCGGAGCCTGTGCGTCCGACCAGGGCGACGGTCTTGCCCGGGGGAACCCGCAGGTCGATGTCCTGCAACGCGAAGGTTCCCTCGGCGTAGGAGAAGTCGAGGCCACGCAGCTCCAGGTCGAGGGGCCCGTCGGGAAGCGCGCTCCCGCCTTCCGGCTCCGGCGCGACGGCAAGCATCTGCCGAAGCCGGATGACGGCTCCGAGGCCGGCCTGCAGGTCCGGCAGGTGGTTGGCCACCATCGCGATCTGACCGACGAACGTCGAGGTGACCAGGAACAGGGTCACCAGTTCGGCGACCGAGAGCCTGCCGTTGAAGGCGAGGGCGACCCCGGCAACCGCGAATCCCGCCAGCAGGGTGTGGAGCAGCACGCCGGCGCGCCGGACCAGGCGGCTCTCGACGTCCACGACCGCCTGGAACTTGGCGTGCACGTCGGCCGAGAGCCGCGCGACGCGCCGGAGGACATGGGCTTGGCCGAGGCTGGTGCGCAGGTCGTCGCGACCGGCGATCCCCTCCTCGAGCACGGCGGCGTGATCGGTCCAGGCCATCTCCTCGACGACCTTGCGACGCGAGATCTCACCGAGCAGCGACCGGATGGCGAACCACGTGACGCTCGCGAGCACCGGGAGGAGGATGAAGGAAGGCCACCAGGTGAGGCCGGCGACCAGCCACATCGGAAGGACGCTGAAGATGCTGCGGGCGAGCATCCAGATCTGCCACCGGACGAGGTTGCCGACTTCGTGGGTGTCGTCGTCGATCCGGTCGAGGACCTCACCGACCGCCTGCTCGTTCAGCGCGGACAGCGGCTGGCGCAGCGCCGCCCGGAGCAGGTCCTCGCGCAGCCGCCCCTCGGCGCGGTCCGAGTTGCCGACCCAGGCGATCTTCCCGGCGGTGTCGACCACGGCCGCTCCGACGAGGCAGATCGCGAGCAACCAGACCAGGCCGCGGGTCGGGTTCTCGGCGAGCTTCCCGGCCACGACGGTGCCCAGCGTCATCCCGACCGCTCCCACCGCGGAGGCGGTCAGCGCAGTGATCGCCACCGGGCTCTTCAGCCGTCGCACGTCGACCCTGCGGGACGGGTCGACCGCCGGAGGCGCCGGGCGCTGCTGGTCCGGGGTGGCGGGTTCGGTCGTGATCACAGTCATGGTCTGACCACGCTATTCGGGACCGACGACGGTTTTCTCCTGGTTTTTTTGCGGCAGGGCCGCCGAATGGAGCCGGACACTGGTGGAAGTGTGCATGGGAAGGTAGGAGTGATGAGACGAGACCGCCGGCGCGTTACCGTCAGCGGCGTCCCCGAGGCGCAGAGCGCGCGCCTGCGTCGCCGCCGCCGCTGGTACTTCGCGCTGATGGGCACCTGCCTCGCACTGATCGTGCTGGCTTGGAATGTGGTCCGGTTCTGGTCGACGACAGCGGCTGTCGCCATGTCGGTCGTTGCCGCGGTGCTTCCGCCGGTGGCCGTACTGATCGCCAACTGGGGCGAGGACCACTGACCAACGCCCGACCTGCGAGCGTCGCTTGCAAGGTGCCCATACCGCCGCTTGCCGGCGCGGCTCGAGTTTCACGGACAGCCGATGAGCGCGCGTTGCCACAGCGCGTTCCGAGTCCCGTCAGAGTGTGCCGTCGACGGCATTGTGGGCAGCGAGCCGATGCCTGGTCATGCCCAACGCCAGTCCTAGCGTCATGCCACCAACCGTCCCCAAGCCAACAGCGAGAAGCCCCTCGGTGGTCCCAGCGATGTCGACAGCATTGAGGATCGCGAAGATCACGAGGGCCAGGCCAAGGGCGGCCTCCGTCACGATGATGGTCCAGGTCGGGGTTCGACGAGTCCACTCAGTTGCTTCACGCGCGAGAGGTTAGCCGAGAGCTCCCGCTCAGAGGCCGCGTGCCGCGCGCTCATGCCGCAGTTTAGTGAAAGCGCGGCCCCTACCGATGCGCGGTGACCCAGCTCGTTCAGCACCGGCCAGAATTGTCAGCCGTGGCGCTCCCTCGGCCCCAACCTCGATGGTGGGCCTGCAACCAGGTACGCCAGAGCACCGAGGCCGGGGACGATGAGGACGATGAGCCCCCACGTGAGGCGCGATAGGCCGTCGGTCGGCCACTCGCGGTCCTTGCGGTTGAGTAGGTCGATAAGCGCCCACCACGACAGGAGCCCGAGGCCGATCAAGAGCACGAACACCAGGTCGCCGGCAGTGCCGCTTATCTTCACGGCGAGACTCTCTCATGAATCGGAACGGGCGTTGCATGGGGAAGACTCGCGCTGCTGTGAACGTCCGGATTTGCCGCGAAGCGTGAAGTTCTGTCGCGCCGAGACTGGCATCATCAGCCAGTGGTCGAAGAGCTGCAGAGTCACCGTCTTGTTGCTGTTGAGCGGCTGTCCTGGGAGCCCGTCGGCAATTCAGGTCGCCGTGAGGTAGGGCCGGTGCGCATGGTGTTCGACAACGGCTACGGCCTCGCCCTTAGCGGCAGTACGGCTTGGACCTTGGACATGTCGGTCACGTCTCCCGGCGATGACTCGTGGCTGAACACCTACGACTATGACCTCGGAGACGGACGTTGGGTGCTACGCGACGCGGGTGCCGAGGACCCCTTCGCTGACGCTATGGGTGCCACGCTGACTGACTGGCAGGCGGTGCACAACGAGGCGCAGGAGATTGTCGGACTCGCCTGTCTTTTGACGGACGCGAGATGCCCCTCATCGTCCGGGAGGGTGAAGTCACTACCTGAGACGAACGTCCTCATCTGCCGCGTTGAGGGCGGCTCGCTCGCCCGACCATGCCGCGGACAGGAACTGCGGAGTCCATGCTCGTCGCGAGTGGGGCGGCAGCCAGCCGAGTTGATTCCTGCGGCACTGTCCCGTGAGACATGGCTGGGACAAGGTCATCGTTCGTCGTTGAGCCATGCAGGTGTCCGCCGCTTACTGGGCCAGTGCCATTCCTTGAAGGTCCACGCCCCTGCAGTGAAGGCTACGGCCCCCAGGAGGAGGAACGGGTATCCAAACCAAGCATTGGTGGGCAGTCCCCAGATGCACACGAGCGCGAACATCGCCGTCATTGCGGTGAGGCCGATGGCACTGGGGAGAAGCGCGTACCCGAACAAGGCCCAGTTGGCGGCCTCGCGCTCAGGTGTGGTGAACCGGCTCATGAAATACCGGCCTCTGCGCCATCGCCAGTGCAGGTGCCAGGTCATGGCAGCCACAATCGATCCCCCCAAGACGATCCACCCTGCACCGGCAAGTGAGGGATCATCCGCGGCAACAGCCATAGCCGCATACCCGGTTACCACGGCTGTCAGATTCAGAAACATCATCGCCGACCTATCTTAAGATTCGGTGGCCTCCCATTGCGGCCGGCTTCACCGTGACTGACTACGTACTCCGAAGGCGGCGACGGTCGACGTCCTGACATGCCGCGTACAGCAACTGCCGGTGTGCGGCTCGGCAAAGCGCTGGGATGATGCTGGCGCGTGCCCATCGATCCGATTCGCAGACCGTCGATCCGGCGACTTACGCAGAAGACGATGAGGCGTGGGTGTCTTCGAGTCTGGCCCATCCGACAACGACGCGCTCTGGCTGTCGGCACGTCTCTTCCGTCGGCTCGTGTACGTGGCGCGGGCATACGAACTGCACGCTCTGCCCCTGCTCGATGATCCCGACCCTGTGAGGCTGAACCGGTCGCGATGCGATGCCGTAGTGGACGAAATCGCATTCGTCGCAGAGCGCCTTGACGATCCGGCCGCCGTCGGCACGGCGCAGTCGATCACGAACTACCTGACCGAGCGGACGCGCCGCCCCGCCTGGCACGGCACGGTGACGTTCGAGGTCGACTGACCCAACGTCCGGATCTGCCGCCGGGCGGTCGCTTGGGCGAGCGTGCCACTGCCTAGAACTGAACCCGCTCCCAGTCGGCACCGACCGCCCAGTCGGGCTCGCCGCGTAGCCACGCCCACATGCGCCTCGACTTGATCAGCCTCCGGGAGCGTCGTGCCGAACTGCAGAGCGGGGCCACCGTCACGGTATTCGAGCACGAATGATTCGTCCTTCTGACTCAGCGCTTGCACGTAGACCGATGAATCACGCTCGAGGACGATCCACGGGTCGGACGATGGCAGGTCACTTAGGATCGATTCGAGCCGTCGGTAGGTCAACGCGCCGAGACGAGTTCCGTCACCGGCCATGACCCCGACCGGCTCCCCGGGGGCGGGCCGATCCACCTTCTCAGAGCTCAGGTCACCAGGACGAGGCCGTGACGCGCGGCCAGCTTGAGCAGAACCACGAGGTTGTTGTCGACGTCGGCGTACGTGATCGGTACCGCGACTCCATCCGTACTCACCTGCAACGGCCAAACCGAGACCCATCCGTTGTCCTCATCCGCGGCTCCGGCCGCCTCAAGGTCAGCAAGGAAGGCGGTCAGCCGCGGGTCCGCATCGCTGGCGACCTGCTCAGATTCGAATACCGCGACTGCCGTTGCCAATGCGGCAGAGTCGTCGCCTCCCGCTGCCTCGGGCATGAGCACTGCGAAGTCATAGCTCATTGCGCATTTCACCACACGAGAGCGGCCCAAGACTCCCGCCTGAGACGCATCGCGCCACATCTGTGATACCAGGAGTCTCGGATGCCGCCACGACGAGCTGGGATTCCCTGATCTGCCGCGGACGGTGAAAGCGCGGTCATGCCGGTGCAGGGACCTGCTCAGGAGGCCTGCGAGCATTGCTTCATGACGATGCCCTCGGGAACGTCGCTTCGCCGGCGTCCTCGCTCGGCACAACGGAAGCGTGGTGTTGGTCCGGGAAGAGCATTTGCGCTGGGGCGGGGAGTTCTGGAACCTCCCCAGCGGAATGCTCGAAGCGCACGAGACGCCAGCCGAAGGCGCGGCACGGGAACTTGCCGAGGAATGCGGGCTGCTAGTCGCACCGAGCGATCTACGCTTGCGGACCACCTCCTCAGCGGTGGTCGACGGCATGACGGTTCATGCTTGGAACTTCGAGATCGACGTCGAGGAGCCCACGATTGCGGTCCGTGATCCCGACCTCCTTGTGCGAGAGGCCCGCTGGTTTCCCGTAGACGCGGCCATCGATCTGCTCCGTTCGCTGCCCTACCGGCCGCTCGCTGAGCCGGCCATCGCAGTTCTGACCGGGGCAGCCGCTACCGGAACCCATTGGGAGTTCGCTAGCCCCGACGCGGACCCGGTCGTCAGCAGCTTCCCCTCTTCCCGGTCGTGATTCCGCTCCACTAGAACCGTCGTCCCCGCACGTCCGGACATGCCGCGATCCGGTCGTCCCTCTGGCTCCTGCCCGCGTCCTCTATCGTTCGACCCCTGGAGGCGCTGCTGGCAGACGAGATCATCGACACGGACTATGGCCAACTGGACGGGGTTTGCTCGACACCCGCGTGACTCGTGAAGATCACGGCATGCCCCGATTGACCATCCAGACGCCGGACGGCACCGTCGGACTCCCAGAGCGATGGCTTGCCTTCATTGCCCGGGAGCTCCGTAAACCCGACCGGTTCGTGATCGTGGATGACGGCCGTCGCAACTCCTACGCTCAGGCGTTCAACCACCACGGCACACTCTTGCTGGAGTATCGGGACGGCTCACCACAGCGTCACTTCCAGGTGACTGGTGTCGGGCTTGCCGAGGTCGCCGACGCGCTCGCACAGTGGTCACGAGGGGAGCGCGCCTTCATCCATGATCACGAGTGGACGAGACTGCGCGACTGGGACGAGCCGTCCACTTCCGAGCCGAGCGCCGAGTCATGAACAGGCCTCACTAGCAGCCGTTGAAGGACGCACCTTTGCCGCGATCCGGTCGGTCGCGTCGAGGCGGGTCAGGGAGGACCCGGCGTGCGCGTGGTGGACGGGCGGCCGCTTACGGTCGCCAGCTACGGTTCTCCGCACCGACACAACGAGACAGGAACTCTAGGTCCACCACCACCTGTGCGACCTCACCTTCTGTCGTCGATCCCAACCAGACCGGGTACGTGCCGTCACCCATGCCACAGGCGAACACGATGACGTTCATGCCAGTCGCCTCGTCCACCAGATGCTCGAACATCTCATGGTTGACGCGCAGACTCAGGTCGATAGAGGCCTCCTCGTCGTCGGCGAGCTCGATGAGAAACGGCAGGGCAGCCTGATCAAGCAGGCACGCCTGTCCCCCATCAACGGTGAACCCAAGCGACCTCGCGGTGCCCTCGCTCGTGACGCGTTGCCAGGCAGGCGCCCAGATCTCCACGGGTCCATCTGAGACAAGCATCCGCACAGCCGAAACCAAGGCGCGCTCCGGCGCCGAACGGCTACGAGCCACGGACAGAGAAACCGAATACGACCCCGGCTGCACCACGGCGGCCGCTGCATCATCCAGAGCGGGCCACGCCGGGTCGGTGGCGACGACCTTGCCAGTGGTCAGCTCAAGCCGGCCGGCGTCGAGTACCTCCACCTCAAAAGGCGTCCCGTCTGTCCAGCGGTAGACACTTCCTGGTACGAAGAACGCCGCGAGATCTGGCAGAGGCACCGAATCTCCCTCGGATCTGACACTGCTTCGAAAAGCCAGAGCACTACATCACGAGCCCATCGGCAACGGTAACCGAAGGATATGCAGAAGCCCGCTGCTCCGGCTAACACACTCATTTGCCGCCGATAGTGAAAGGCGTGATCTTGCCGACCGGCTGGCCCTCGCTCAGTCGCCGGCGAACCAGTCGGGTTGCGCCTGGCTGTCGAAGGCGCGTGCCGGACACGACGGATCCCTGCATGCGATGTCTGGGTCGTCGTCTGCCGAACCCGCCATTTGGTGCTCGAACTCGTAGTGGAAGCAACTCCAGTGCATCCGCTCAAAGGTCTCGTAGTTCTCGGCCTCACGGACGACCGGCCGATTGCAGCGAGTGCAGGTCAGCACGTCGGGCATGCCCAGTATCATGCCGTGCGACTGCACGCACATGCCGCCGATAGTGAAAGTCGGAACTGCCGAGTGGGCGCCCGACTCCAGCGGCGACGACGCGGAGTTGGCTGCTAGTCGACCGCCCGCGAGACATGCCGCAGGAATCCGAGAGCCGCAAGGAATAAGAGGATCGCGATCGCGCCGTACCAGTAGCGCAGCAACGTTGAGTCCTGCAGGTACGTCGCTACGCAGAACGAGCAAGCGATCACGAGGGATACGGCCGCCATCCATGTCGCCGTCCCTCGGCTGTACGAGCGGCGGGCCGTCACGCCGGCGCCTGATGCCAGTCCATGGCTGCAAGTTACCCGAGGGAACGGCGAGCGATTCCCGCACCCCGTGCGAGGCAAGCCGATTCTGACGATCGACCAGGCGGCGGCCTACCTGGCGATCCCCAAGGCGACTCTCTACACGTGGCGGACCCGGCGGGCCGGCTTCGGTCCACCGGCCATCAAGATCGGCGGCTGCTTGCGCTACCGCCGCTCCGACCTCGACGCCTGGATCGCTCAGCATGTCGAGACCTTCGATGGTCCTGAGGACGTCGCTGAGTCGACGCCCGTCCCCGTGCCCAGCCCACGCGACGGCGTGTCACTGTCCCGCACGAGCAACCCGCGCGATCACAGGTTCTGACTCATGGGAAGAGGCAGGCCCCCAACGTCGGTAGGGACCTGGGGTTCCATCCGAACCAAGGAGGTACGGCCGGGCGTCCACCGCGCACGTACGCGCATCCGGGACAAGGATGGGGTCACACGCGAGGTCACGGCGACGGGTACGACGAAGGCTGCGGCAGAACGCGCCCTGATGGAGAAGCTCGTGACCCGGTCGACCCCGACGCAACAAGTCGTCACGGCCGACACCACGATCGCCAAGCTCGCCGACCTGTGGCTCTCCTACCTGCGCGCGGAGGGCAGGATCGAGAGCACGACCATCAAGGAGTACGAGCGAGTCCTCACCGGAGTGGTGCTGCCCGAGCTGGGCGGCCTTCGCCTCCGTGAGGCGACGACGAGCCGGATCGACCTGTTCCTCCTGCGGGTACGAGGCCGAAGTGTGAACAGGCAGCGCAAAGCCAAGGTCGTTCTTGGAGCCATGATCGACATGGCGGTCAGGCACGACGCGCTCCCGGTCAATCCGGTGCGGCAGACCTCCCGCGTCAGACGCACGAAGACCGAGCCGCGGTCGCTCACGGTCGAGGACCTCGCGACCGTCCGGGCCGCGGTCCGAGCCTGGATGACGAAGGATCGGCCGGGCCCCAAGCCGACCAGCGACATGGCGGACATCATCGACCTCATGCTCGCGACGGGGGCCAGGATCGGTGAAGTCCTCGCACTTCGCTGGAGCGACATCGACCTGGACGCCCCGAGGCCGAACCTCACCATCAACGGGACCATCAAGACCGAGCCCGGCAAGGGCACGTACCGCAAGGCCACGCCCAAGTCTGCGGCCGGCGTTCGGACCGTCGTCCTACCGGACTTCGCCGTCGAGGCGCTTTGCCGCCGCCGGAAGTCAGCCCGAGCCAATCCGTCCGACGCCGTCTTCCCAACCCGCAACGGGACCTGGCAGCAGGTCAACAACGTCGAGCGGCGGTGGCGCCAGATCCGGCAGGACACCGGTTTGGAGTGGGTGACCCCACACACCTTCCGCAAGACCGTCGCAACCCTGATCTCCGAGCGCGTGAGCTCGGAGACTGCCTCTCAGCAGCTCGGGCACTCCTCCCCCGCGATCACCCGGGAGTTCTACATCTCCAAGCCCGCGATCGCGGCAGACGTCGCGCACGTCCTGCAGGAGCTCTCCGACCCGTCCGGGACCGAGGACAACGCGAATACTTGGGGAATAAGTGCGGAATAGGCCCTTCGGGTTCAAGTCACAGAACCGGCTCTGACTCGCGTTTCCGCAGGTCAGAGCCGGTTCTTTGGTCGGGCTGACAGGATTTGAACCTGCGACCCCTTGACCCCCAGTCAAGTGCGCTACCAAGCTGCGCCACAGCCCGATGCCCGCGACGTCGACTCGCGACGAGCGGGCGGAGAGGAACCTTACCCCAGCATCAGCAGCAGTGCCGAAACCGGTCACTTCTTGTCGCGTTTCCGAGGCCGCTGCTGCACGTGGATGGGGGTGCCGACGAAGCCGAACTCCTCGCGGAGCCGACGCTCGATGTACCGCAGGTACCCGGCCTCGAGCACTCCGGAGGTGAACAGGACGAACGTCGGCGGAGCCGTCGAGGCCTGGGTGCCGAAGAGCACACGAGGCTGCTTGCCGCCGCGGACCGGGTGCGGGTGCTCGGCGACCAGGCGCCCGAGGAACGAGTTCAGGGCGCCGGTGCCGACGCGGGTCTCCCAGCCCTGGAGCGCCGCGTCGAGCGCAGGGACGAGCTTGTCGACGTGCCAGCCGGTGCGAGCCGTGATGTTGACCCGCGGAGCCCACTGGACCCGGACGAGGTCGCGCTCGATCTCACGTTCGAGGTAGTAGCGGCGCTCCTCGTCGACGAGGTCCCACTTGTTGAAGGCGATCACGAGCGCGCGGCCGGCCTCGGCCACGTTCGAGATGATCCGCAGGTCCTGCTCCGAGACGGGCTTGGACGCGTCCACGACCAGCACCGCCAGCTCTGCCCGCTCGATGGCGGTGTTGGTGCGCAGGCTGGCGTAGTACTCGTGCCCCGAGGCCTCCTTGACCCGCTTGCGGATGCCTGGCGGTGTCGATGAAGCGCCATGCGCGACCGCCGAGCTCGATCAGCTCGTCGACGGGGTCGACCGTCGTACCGGCGGCGTCGTCGACGACGACCCGGTCCTCGCGGGCGAGCTTGTTCAGCAGCGAGGACTTGCCGACGTTCGGCTTGCCGACGATGGCGATGCGGCGAGGTCCGCCCACCTCCTCGTAGGACTCCGGCGGGGTCTCGGGCAGGGCCTCCAGGATCGCGTCGAGCAGGTCACCGGAGCCGCGGCCGTGGAGGGCGGAGACCGGGTAGGGCTCGCCGAGCCCGAGGTTCCACAGGCCGTAGGCCTCGGCCTCGGCACGCATGTCGTCGACCTTGTTCGCGGCGAGCACGACTGGCTTGTTCGCCTTGCGCAGGATGCGGACGACCGCCTCGTCGGCGTCGGTGATGCCGACGGTGGCGTCGACGACGAACATCACGGCGTCGGCAACGCTCACCGCGACCTCGGCCTGGGCGGCGATGCGCTCGGCGAGCCCGCGTGCGTCGGGGTCCCAGCCGCCGGTGTCGACGACCGTGAAGGCGCGGCCGTTCCAGTTGGCGTCGTAGGAGACCCGGTCCCGGGTGACTCCGGGCACGTCCTCGACGACCGCCTCGCGGCGGCCGAGGATGCGGTTGACCAGGGTCGACTTCCCGACGTTGGGGCGGCCGACCACGGCCAGGACGGGCACCGGGCCCGTCATGGGCTCGTCCAGCTCAGCGCTCATTGCTTCTCTCTCGTGAGGGGTCCCGGCGCAGCCCCTCGATGAGCTGCTCCTCGGTCACCCCGGGGATCGGCCCGGGAAGCTCCCGGCCCGTTATGTGCATTGCGTCAACAATGTGGTCGACGAATGTCTTCCGCAGCGTCTCCGCCGCGTGCCGCACCTGCACCTGCCTGCGCGGCCAGGGTTGTGGCTCCAAGTACACCGGAGAGCCGTACACCAAGTCGAATCGTGCGCCCCGCGAGGGAACCGAGTCGATGTGCCCGCCGGGGTTCCTGGTGCCGAAGACGGCCAGAGGTACGACGGGGGCGCCCGTGACCAGGGCGAGGTAGGCCACGCCGTTGCTCATCCGCGCGAAGTCCCCCGGGCCTCGGGTGCCCTCGGGGTAGACCGCGACCACTCCCCCGTCGCGCAGCACGCGCAGGCAGTCCTTGATCGCCGACGGGTCGACCTCGTAGCGCGACAGCGGGATCTGACCGACGGCACGCAGCGCGACGCCCGTGTGTCCCTCGAACATCTCCTTCTTGGTCAGTGCATGGACCGGTCGCGGGGCGAACGCTGCGAGGAGCGGGCCGTCGATCAGGCCGACGTGGTTCGAGGCGATGATGTGCGGGCCCGTCCCCTCGATGGCCTCCTCGCCGAAGGTGCGCACGTCGTACCGGGACCGGAAGTAGGCCCTGCCGACGGGGCGCAGCATCCGGAGCAGGCGGTGCGAGGGATGGACCGCGTCGTGGCTGCGGGGCAGGTCGAGGTGTGCGAGACGAGAGGGCGGCCTGGTCACGGCGTGGCCACCTGCTCCACGAGGCTCACCACCCGGTCGATGACCTCGTCGAGGGTGAAGGGCGTGGTGTCGATGTGGTGCGCGTCGTCGGCCATGGCCAACGGGGCTGTCTTGCGACCGGAGTCGAGCCGGTCCCGACGGAGCAGGTCCGCCTGCGTCGCGGTGACGTCGGTGCCCACGGTGAGCTCGGCGGTACGACGGGCAGCGCGAGCCTCCGGGTCGGCGGTGAGGTAGACCTTCACCTCGGCGCCGGGGGCCACGACTGTCCCGATGTCGCGCCCCTCGACCACGATGCCGCCGTCACCGATGATGGCTCGCTGGTCACGCAGCAGCCGGGCCCGGATCTCGGGGACGGCGCTCACCGCGCTCACGGCGGAGGTCACCTCCTGAGACCTGATCGGACCTGCCACGTCGGTGCCGTCGACGGTGATCGTCGGGGCTGCCGGGTCGGTCCCGGAGACGAGGACCGGGTCTTCGGCGTGGGCGGCAACTGCCGCAGCGTCCTCGACGTCCACGCCGTGCTCCAGCATCCACCACGTCATGGCGCGGTACATCGCACCGGTGTCGAGGTACCTCAGCCCAAGACGCGCCGCCACCCCCCGCGAGGTGCTCGACTTGCCCGACCCGGATGTGCCATCCATCGCCACGATGACGCTGCTCAACTTGGGGGAATCCTCTTCTTCTCGACCGATACTTCGCCGCCGAAGCCTACCTGTGCGAGGTCCAGCCCCGGTTCTCGAGCGACTCCTTCAGGAAGTCCGCACGGTCCGCGGACACGGTCAGCTCGACCAGGCCGACCGGCCGTCCCGGGTCGTGGTCGATGCGCAGGTCCTCGACGTTGACCCCGATGTCGCCGGCGTCGGCGAGCAGCCGGGCGAGCTCGCCGGGGTGGTCGGGCACCGTGACGTAGACGGCCGCCGTCGGCTGGACCGGCCCACCGTGCTTGCCCGGGATCGAAGCGGTGCCCGCCACGCCACGTTCGAGCAGCGAGGCGACCTGGTCCCGGCTTCCGCACCGGACTGCCTCGATCAGCGCGTCGAGGTCCTGGCGCACGTCGGTGAGCAGGTCGCCCACGGCATGCGCGTTACCGGCGATGATCTGCTGCCACAGTCCCGGGTCGCCTGCGGCGATGCGGGTGACGTCGCGCACGCCCTGGCCGGAGAGCGCGAGGTGGGCTCGCGGCGCGTCGGTGAGCCGCCCGGCCACGAGAGCGGCGAGCAGGTGCGGCAGGTGTGAGGTGCGCGCGACGGCCTCGTCGTGCTCCTCGGGGGTGAGGGTGACCGGGGTGGCCCCGCAGGTGAGGGCAAGGGTCGTGACGACCTGCACCGCCTCGGGCCCCGCTCCCGGGTGCGGCGTGACCGCCCAGGGACGCCCGTCGAAGAGCGCGGAGGAGGCGGCGAACGGGCCGGACCGCTCGCTGCCTGCCATCGGGTGGGATCCCACGTAACGGGCCAGCTGGTCGGCGCCGACCCTGGACGCGACCGACCGAAGCGGGGCGCCCTTGACGCTTCCCACGTCGGTGACGACTGCCGAGCCCGCCTCGAGCGCGGCGACGATCTCCTCGGCGAGGTGGTCCGGAGGCACCGCCACCACGACCAGCTCGACGTCCGCGGAGTCCGCGACCGTGTCGGCGTCCACACCCGCGCCGACGCTGCTGGCGATCGTGACGTTCTGGGGGTTGACGTCGCGCAGCAGCACTTCAACGCCTCGCCGGCGCAGCGCGAGACCGATCGACGTACCGAGCAGCCCGGCCCCCACCACCAGCACAGGGCCGGTCAGCCTGGCGTCGGCGGCCACCTCCCCCATCAGGTCTGATCCGAGTCCGGTACGGAACGGACCTTGGTCAGGTCGCTTCTCAGAGCCGCCGCACCGTGGAGGTAGACGTGGGTGATGTCCTGCTTCGACAGGTCGCTCTCGACGTGGGCGAGCATTCTCACCACCCGGGGCATCGCGCCCTCGACGGCCAGCTCGCGGGCGCAGATCAGGGGCACGTCGCCGAACCCGAGCCGCCGGGCGGCGTAGGCGGGGAACTCCGAGACCAGGTCGGGGGTCGCGGTGAAGATCACACTGATGAAGTCGTCGACCTCGAGGGAGTTCGCCTCCATCACGTCGCTGACCATCTCCGCGACCCGCTCGAGCATGTGCTCACGGTCGTCCGCGTCGAGCTGGGTCGCTCCTCGCACTGCCCGCACTGCCACGCCTCATCTCCTCGTCCGGTCTGCGACTCAACCCTAGTCGCTGGCGGCTCCTAGAGCCGGGCGGCGTCCAGCAGCGTGCCGAGCTCCTCGCGGGTCAGCTCCCGAAGCTCGCCCTTGCGCAGGCCGGTGAGCCGCACCGGCCCGATCGCGGTGCGCGTGAGCCGGCGCACCGGGTGGCCGGCGGACTCCAGCAACCGGCGCACGATGCGGTTGCGGCCCTCGTGGATCACCAGCTCCACGATCGCCTTGTCCGCGTGACTGGAGACGACCTTGAACGACGAGACCGTCACCGGGCCGTCCTCCAGCGTCACGCCGTCGAGGATCTTGCGTGCCGTCGCCCGGGTGACCGGCCCAGGCACCTCCGCGACATAGGTCTTGTCCATCTCGTACGACGGGTGCGCCATGCGGTGGGCGAAGTCGCCGTCGTTGGTGAGCAGGATGAGGCCCTCGGTGTCCGTGTCGAGCCGGCCGACGTGGAAGAGCCGCTCCGGGCGGTCTGCGACGAAGTCGGAGAGCGTACGACGGCCCTCGGGATCGGACATGGTGGACACGACGCCGCGGGGCTTGTTGAGCACCAGGTACACGTGCGGGCTCATGGGCGGCAGCCGACTGCCGTCGACCCGGATGACCGCCGTGCGGGGGTCGACCTTCGTGCCGAGCCGGGTCACCACCTCGCCGTCGACCTCGACATGACCCTCGAGCATCAGCTCCTCGCACTTGCGGCGGCTGGCGACACCGGACTGGGCGAGCAGCTTCTGCAGCCGGACCAGCCCCTCCTCGTCGAGCTCGGGACCTTCGCTCACGCCTGCTCCTCGACCGAGGGAGCCTCGGAGTGCGCCTCTGCGGTGGCCTCGGCCGCCGTCGCCGGGGCCGCCGTCTTCGTCGAGGAAGCCACGGAATCCTCGAGGTCGTCGAGCTCGCCCATCTCGGGCAGGAACGGCGCGAGCTCGGGGAGATCGTCGATCGAGGTCACACCGATGCGCTCGAGGAAGTAGCTGGTCGTCCGGTAGAGAATCGCGCTGGTCTCCTCGTCGTGGCCGCACTCCTCGACGAGGCCGCGAGCCAGCAGCGTGCGCATCACGCCGTCCACGTTCACGCCGCGCACGGCCGAGACCCTGGCCCGGCTGACCGGCTGCTTGTAGGCCACGACGGCCAGCGTCTCCAGGGCGGCCTGGGTGAGGCGGGCCTGCTGGCCGTCGAGGACGAACTTCTCGACGACGGCGGCGTACTCCTCGCGGGTGTAGTACCGCCAGCCCCCCGCGACGTTGCGCAGGTCGAACCCACGGCCCTGGGCGGCGTACTCCTCGGCGAGGTCGTGGAGTGCTGCGACGACCTCCTCGACCGGGTAGCCCACCGCGCTCGCGAGGCTGACCTGGTCGAGCGGCTGGTCTGCGACCATCAGGACCGCCTCGAGTGCCGGGCGGAGCTCGGCAAGGGGCACCGCGAGGGTCTCCTCGTCCGCCTGGCCGTCGGGCGACGCGACCTCCACCGCCTCCGGAAGGTCCTGTGTCTCCGCGACCCCAGGGGTCCCGGTCACCTCGTCCGTGCGCTCGTGCTCAGTCACTGCTCGTCCTCGTCCTGTGCCTCTTGTGTCTCGTCCCTCATTGCCGCCGCCTGATCGTCCGCGGCGCCCTCGTCAGTCGCCACGGCGTCCCCCTGCTCCACGCCCGTCGCCACGTCCGTGGGCCCGATCGCCTCGGGCGGAGCACCGTCGAACTCGTCGGTGATCTCGACCTCGCCCTCCTCCGAGCCCGTCCAGCGGATGGTGAGCTCACCAAGCGGCGACATCTGGTCGAAGGAGACCGCGCCCTCCCGGAACAGCTCGAGCAGCGAGAGGAAGCGCGCCACCGTGGTGAGCGTGTCCGGCGAGTCCCCTGCGAGCGCGCGGAAGGTCATCGTCTTGTGCCGCCGCAGCCGGCCGACCACCAGCGCGGCCTGCTCCTTGACGCTCACCGTGGGGGCGTGGATGTGCGCGAAGGAGAACTCGAGCACCGGCTTCGGCGCCATCGCCTTGGCCGCCAGCGCGGCGAACTCGTCGAGCCCGAGCCCGATCAAGACCTCCGGCAGCAGGCCGGCGTACCTCTCCTCGAGGCCCACCGCGCGCGGGATCCGCCGGCTCTCACCGGCCATCCGCTGCTCGAGCACCGCCGCGACCTGCTTGTAGGCGCGGTACTGCAGCAGTCGCGCGAAGAGGAGGTCCCGGGCCTCGAGCAGTGCGAGGTCCTCCTCGTCCTCGACGTCGCCCTGGGGCAGCAGCCGCGCCGCCTTGAGGTCGAGAAGCGTGGAGGCGACGAGCAGGAAGGACGTGGTCTGCTCGAGGTCCCAGGCCTTGCCGCCGGCCTTGATGAAGGCGATGAACTCGTCGGTGACCTTCGACAGCGCGATCTCGGTGATGTCGAGCTTGTGCTTGGCGATCAGGCTCAGCAGCAGGTCGAAGGGGCCCTCGAAGTTGTCGAGGCGTACCGCGAAGGGTCCCGCCTGGGCGTCCACCGGGACCTCCGGCTGCTCGTCGGACGACGGTAGGCCCGCCGATGCGACGTCCTCGGTCATCTCTGCTTCAGGCGCTGCACGATCGCGCTGTCCTCGCCGCGCGCGTCGAGCTCGGCCAGTGCGAGTGCCACCGCCTCACGCACGATCCGCCCCCGGTCTACGGCCAGGCCGTGGTCGCGCCGCAGCAGCAGACGGGCGTGCTCGAGGTCGAGGAGCTCGTCGGCGGTCACGTAGACCGTCATCTTCTCGTCGTGGCGCACGCGGCCGCTCGGGCTGCGGTCCTTGCGACCAGCCCCTCGCGATGCCCCACTCCCCCTCGACGCCGTGTGGCCCCGCGTCGGTTCAGGTCCCGGCTCCGCATGGTGCGCAACGTCCGACGGCTCATCCGGCGCGGTCGGCCCTGTAGCCGGCTCGCGGGCCGGCTCGGGGTTCTTCGCCGGGCTGGCAGTGGGGCGGAAGAGGTCGTCAGCCGCGGGCAGGCTCACCCGTCGAGACAACGGGCCAGCACCTCCCGAGCGAGCTGCCGGTAGGCCTCTGCACCCGCAGAGGTCCCGGCGTACGTCGTGATCGGCTCACCCGCGACGGTGGAGTCGGAGAACTTCACGGTCCGCCGGATCACCGTGTGGAAGACGGTGTCGCCCCACGCCTGGACGAGGCGCTCCATGACCTCGCGGCCGTGGAGGGTGCGACCGTCGTACATCGTGCCTAGGACGCCCTCGATGGTCAGCTTCGGGTTGAGCCGCTCGCGGACCTTGTCGATGGTGGTCTTGAGAAGCGCCACTCCACGCAGGGCGAAGTACTCGCACTCGAGCGGGACGATCACGCCGTCGGAGGCGGTCAGGGCGTTGACCGTGAGCAGGCCGAGCGAGGGCTGGCAGTCGATGAGGATGACGTCGTAGTCGGCGACGGCCGGCCCGAGCACGCGCTGAAGGGTCTGCTCGCGAGCCACCTCGTGGACGAGCTGCACCTCGGCGGCCGACAGGTCGATGTTGGAGGGCAGGAGGTCCATCCCGGGCACGCCGGTGGGCACGACGACGTCCTCGAGGTGGACGCCGGGCTCGAGCAGCAGGTTGTAGATGCTGAGCTCCATGTCGTGCGGGTTCAGGCCGAGGCCGACCGAGAGAGAGCCCTGCGGGTCGAAGTCGACGAGCAGGACCTTGCGGCCATACTCCGCGAGCGCGGCGCCGAGGTTGATCGTCGTGGTCGTCTTGCCGACGCCGCCCTTCTGGTTGCACATCGCGATGACACGGGCGTTGCCGTGCGTGGCGAGTGGCCTGGGCTCGGGGAGCTCCGGCATCGGACGGCCCGTGGGCCCGAGAGACAGCTCTTCGTGGCGGAAGGGAAGGGGCTCGCTCACGCGCGCGGCATCTCCTGTGGGTACGTCGGTCCATGGTCCAGGCGACATCACGGACGGAGGGGCG
This sequence comes from uncultured Actinomycetota bacterium, assembly GCA_963739785.1. Lineage (GTDB taxonomy): Bacteria > Actinomycetota > Actinomycetes > Propionibacteriales > Nocardioidaceae > Nocardioides_C. Next base: position 21,001 of record CAVUBO010000016.1, read on the forward strand.
AGCGGCGGCATCTCCGGAGCGTGGGCTCCCCCGAAGCCTGTGCTGGTCGAAGCCGGGTCGTTCACGCTCGTGCCTCCCGTGTCCTGGTCACGTTGCGCCATTGTCGACTCGCCGACACATCGGCTCGTGGCAGCAACGCCGCGACTCTATGCGGTGCGTCGCGCGCCTACAACAGCGGCACCCGACGCGGGTACATCCCCAGTAAATCGGGCCATACCCTGTGCAAGCCGCAGGCGCGCCGTACACACCCCCTACCTTGCCTGGGGAGAAACCTGGGGACGAAGGCTCAGGCGAGTGCCCGCGGGTGCGCCGTGGCGTAGACCTCCCGCAGGCTGTCGACCGTCACGAGCGTGTAGACCTGCGTGGTCGTGACCGAGGCGTGGCCGAGAAGCTCCTGCACGACGCGCACGTCGGCACCGCCGTCGAGCAGGTGTGTGGCGAAGGAGTGGCGCAGCGTGTGGGGTGAGACCTCCGCGGTGACGCCGGCGCGCTCGGCAGCCTTCGCGAGCACCGCCCAGGCGCTCTGGCGTGAGAGGCGTCCGCCGCGCGCGTTCAGGAAGAGTGCCGCCGTCCCGCGCCCCACACCCGAGAGCTCCGGCCGCCCACGGACGACGTACGCCTCGACCGCCTCGCGCGCATAGGACCCGACCGGGACGATCCGCTCCTTGCTGCCCTTGCCGCGCAGCAGGACGGTGCCCTCCTCGAGGTCGAGGTCGTCGAGGTCGAGTCCGACCGCCTCGGAGATGCGGGCGCCGGTGCCGTAGAGCACCTCGAGCAGGGCCCTGTCCCGGAGCGCGAGGGAGGTGCCGGGTGCTCCCGCCGCGTCGAGGATCGCTTCGATCTCGGAGAGCGGCAGCGCCTTCGGCAGCCGCTTGGCCGAGGCCGGCGGGCGTACGGCGGCGGCGGGGTCGTGCACGGCCAAGCCCTCACGCACCGCGAACTTGTGGAACCCCCGGACCGCGACCACCGTGCGGGCCGCCGACCCCGCACTGAGCGGCTGGTGCTCGGCGTCGCCCTCCCGCAACGAGACGAGGAAGCCGCTGACGGCTGCCTCGGTCACCCCGGCGAGGTCGTCGATGCCGAGACCCGCGAGGTGACCGAGGTAGCGACGCAGGTCCCGGCGGTAGGACTTCAGCGTGTTGTCCGCCAGACCCCGCTCCACGACGAGGTGGTCGAGGTAGGTGCGGAGCGCACGCTGCAGCGGGGTGGGCCCGCTCAGACCAGCGCTCCCTCGAGCGAGACGGACTCCATGCCGTGCGCCTCGGCGACCGGGGCGGAGGTGACATTGCCCGCGTGCGTGTTGAGGCCGAGCGCCAGCGACTGGTCCTGGCGCAGCGCCTGCTCCCAACCCTTGTTCGCCAGCGCGACCGTGTAGGGCAGCGTCGCGTTGGTCAACGCGTACGTGGAGGTGTGCGGGACCGCGCCTGGCATGTTGGCGACGCAGTAGAACACCGAGTTGTGCACCTCGAAGGTGGGGTCGGCGTGGGTGGTGGGACGGGTGTCCTCGAAGCATCCGCCCTGGTCGACGGCGATGTCGACGAGCACCGAACCCGGCTTCATCCGCGAGACGAGCTCGTTGCTGACCAGCTTCGGCGCCTTCGCGCCGGGGATCAGCACCGCCCCGATGACCAGGTCGGCCTCCATCACCTGCTGCTGGATGGCCAGCGCCGAGGAGGCGAGCCCGTGCACCCGGTTGTTGTAGCGCCAGAACGACATCCGCAGCTTGTCCAGGTCGGTGTCGAGCAGCGTGACGTCCGCGCCCATGCCCAGGGCGATGTTGGCGGCGTTCTGGCCGGCGACTCCGGCTCCGATCACCACGACCTTGGCGTTGGCGACACCGCCGACCCCGCCGAGGAGCACTCCACGGCCGCCTTGGGCCTTCATCAGCGAGTGCGCTCCGACCTGCGGCGCGAGGCAGCCCGCGACCTCGGACATCGGGTAGAGCAGCGGCAGCGCTCCCGAGGGCAGCTGCACCGTCTCGTAGGCGATGGCCGTCACGCGGCGCTTCATCAGCTCCTCGGTGAGCGGCTTGTCGGCGGCCAGGTGCAGGTAGGTGAACAGGGTCTGCCCCTCGCGCATGCGGTGGTACTCCTCCGCGACGGGCTCCTTGACCTTGAGCACCATGTCGGCGGTGCCCCACACGTCGTCTGCGGTGTCGAGCATGGTCGCGCCGGCCGCGACGTACTCCGCGTCGGGGATCAGCGAACCGGCCCCGGCGTCCTTCTCGACGAAGACCTCGTGCCCGTGCTGGGCGAGCTCGTGGACCCCCACCGGCGTGAGCGCCACGCGGTACTCGTTGTTCTTGACTTCCTTCGGCACGCCGACCTTCACGGTGCGCACTCCCTCTCCACTGTGACTGTCACCACGCCTTCGGGGTGACGCGGTGAGTGTATTGCGTCACGAGCGCAGATTCCGCGTCGGGTTGGGCCGGAGCGGTGCTACCGGCGCGTGACGTAGGCGAGCACGGCGAGCCCGAGAGGCCCGTCGGTGACCCTGCTCTGGAGTACGGCGTCCACCAGCTCGTCGAGCGGGACCCACGCGATCGTCATGTCGGCCTCCTCGTGGCTCGGCTCGAAGTCGACGCGCGGCGCCGCGGAGAGGCCCTTGGCGAGGAAGATCTCGTGACGCTCGGAGCTGATGCCCGGAGACGGGTGGCTGGTCAGCAGGTGCTCCCAGGTCGAGGCGCGAAGCTCTGCTTCCTCGAGCAGCTCCCGCTGCGCCGTGACGAGCGGGTCCTCCCCCGCGACGTCGCACAGACCCGCGGGCAGCTCGACGAAACGTCGCTGCACGGGGTGACGGTACTGCTCGAGGACGAGGACACGCTCCTCGTCGTCCACGGCGAGCACGATCACCGCGCCCGGGTGCTCGAGCACCAGCCGCCGGAACTCCTCGTGCCCGTGGCCCGGCCGGGACACGAGGTCGCTCCGCAACGCCATCACCCACTCGTCGCGGAACAGGTCCTGCGACGAGGACACCGGCCAGGACTCGGGCCGGTCGGCCACGAGTCCGGGCCGGGCGACCTCGGGCAGCTCAGGCATCCGGGTTGGCGGAGACCGTCCCGCTGCTCACGAGCTCCTCGACCGACTCCTCGGTCTCGGCGACGGGCGGACGGCGCAGGGACGACTCGTCGAGGGGGAACCGCAGCTCCCGCTGACGCTCCAGCGCCGCTCCGACCAGGCCGGCGAAGAGGGGGTGGGGCCGGGTCGGCCGCGAGCGGAGCTCGGGGTGCGCCTGCGTGGAGACGTAGTACGGGTGCACCTCCCGAGGCAGCTCCACGAACTCCACGAGGCTGTTGTCCGGCGAGGTGCCGGAGAACACCAGCCCCGCGGCCTCGAGACGGTCGCGGTAGGAGTTGTTGACCTCGTAGCGGTGGCGGTGGCGCTCCTCGACCGCGGGCTCGCCGTAGGTCTCGGCGACGATCGAGCCCTGCTTGAGGTTCGCGGGGTACAGCCCGAGCCGCATGGTGCCGCCGAGGTCGCCCTCCCCCTCGACGAAGGCCTTCTGCTCGGCCATGGTCGCGATCACGGGAGCCTCGCAGTCGGGGTCGAACTCCGTGGAGGCGGCGTTCTCGATCCCGGCCACGTGACGGGCGAACTCGATCACCATGCACTGAAGGCCCAGGCACAGGCCCAGGGTCGGGATCTTGTGGATGCGGGTGTACTCCAGCGCGCCGACCTTGCCCTCGATGCCGCGGATGCCGAAACCACCCGGGACGCAGACCGCGTCGACGTCGGAGAGGTGCCGCGCGGCGCCCTCGGCGGTCTGGCAGTCGTCGGAGGGGACCCACCGCAGGTTCACCTTCGCCTCGTGCGCGAAGCCGCCGGCGCGAAGCGCCTCGGCGACCGAGAGGTAGGCGTCGGGGAGGTCGACGTACTTGCCGACCAGGGCGACGGTCAGCTCCTCGGCCGGGTGGTGCACCCGCCTGCAGCAGGTCGTCCCACTGCGGTCCAGTCGACGTCGCGGAAGGGCAGGTTGAGCCGGCGTACGACGTAGGCGTCGAGCCCCTCGGCGTGGAGGACCTTGGGGATGTCGTAGATCGACGGGGCGTCGCCGGCGGTGACCACCGCCTCGTCGTCGACGTCGCACATCAGCGAGATCTTGCGCTTGACCGAGGTCGGGATCGCGCCGGTCGGAGCGGCAGACGATCGCGTCGGGCTGGATGCCGATGGAGCGCAGGGCGGCCACCGAGTGCTGGGTCGGCTTGGTCTTCAGCTCGCCGGACGGGCCGATGTAGGGCACCAGGGAGACGTGCAGGAAGAAGCAGTTGTCGCGGCCCACGTCGTGGCGGACCTGGCGGGCGGCCTCGAGGAACGGCAGCGACTCGATGTCGCCGACCGTGCCGCCGACCTCGGTGATCACCACGTCGACGTCAGGGCCGGCCATCGCCCGGATGCGGTCCTTGATCTCGTTGGTGATGTGCGGGATCACCTGGACCGTGTCGCCGAGGTAGTCGCCGCGGCGCTCCTTGGCGATCACCCGCGAGTAGACCTGGCCGGTCGTGACGTTGGCGATCTGGCTCAGGTCGGTGTCGAGGAAGCGCTCGTAGTGGCCGATGTCGAGGTCGGTCTCGCCGCCGTCGTTGGTGACGAACACCTCGCCGTGCTGGAAGGGGTTCATCGTGCCCGGGTCGACGTTGAGATACGGGTCCAGCTTCTGCATGGTCACCCGCAGGCCGCGCGCCTTGAGCAGGTTCCCGAGGCTCGAGGCCGTGAGGCCCTTGCCGAGGGAGGAGGCGACGCCTCCGGTGACGAAGACGTGCTTGGTTGGCTGCGATGCGGCCAAGGCAACTCCCGTGGTGTCGGTGCCGGACCTCGCTGTGTTGACCAGCGAAGAGGCGGTTGGAAGTCCAACCGTCCACGGGGTTCTAGGCTACCAACAAGGCGGCGCGCATGGCCAAAGCCGCGCCGAAGGGATCAGTCCGAAGCCGAGGACGGCATGACACCGTCGGCAGCGTCCACCGATCCGTAGTGACCCGCCTCGCCGCCGGCCTGCTCCGCGAGGGCCATCATCGACACGACCTGCCCGGCCGCACGCTCCAGCGTGTCGACGGTCGAGACCTCCTGGGCCGTGACGACCTCCTCGCGGACCGCGTCGACGACGCCCCCGTTGCGCGCGGCGGCGATCGGCCCTGCGACCACGACTCCGTCGGTGGCGTTGTCCATGGCGTCCACGAGCGCGGTCACCACGGCCCCTGCGCCCTCACGCTCGGTGGTGTCCTCGGGGCCGGACCCGCCGACCACCAGGACCAGACTGCCGCGCCGGGTGAGGTCGCCGGCCGGGGACATCAGGTCGGCCGTGCTCAGGCCCGAGAGGATGCTGTTGGCCGCGTCGTCCACGGGCGCACCTGCGTCCTCGTCGGTGGCGATCGCACGCGCCAGGATCGCGCCGAGGCGTTCGTAGGTGCTTGCGTCCTCCGGGACGGTCACGTCGTTGACACCGTCGAGAAGCTGGCTACCGAGCTCGTCCACGAGCTGCTTGTTGCCCACGTCCACCAGCCCGTCGCCCGCTCGGACCACGCCTCCGACCGTGCCGCCGGCTGTCTCGACGAGATCGGTCAGCGAGGTGACCACGGACTCCTCTGCCCCGGGGAGCACGAGGAGGGTGACGGCGCGTCCGTCGAGGTCGCCTCCCACCAGGTCGGGCGCGACCTCGGTGGCGAAGTCGTCGGTGAACGCGTTCGCCGACGACAGGGCGCCGATCTGCTCCCGCAGGTCGGCCTTGGCCTTGCGGTCGGCCTCGACCTGCCGGACGAGCGTGTTGTCCACCTCGCCCTTGAGCGGTCCACCGCCCAGCGCGACGCCGGTGGCGAGCGCCAGGAAGACCGAGACGATCGAGACGATGTGGTAGCGAAAAGAGATCACGTGAACAGTCCTTGGAACCAGTCGGTGACGTCCGAGAGCCAGGCCTCCACCGCTTGCCACCACTCGTGGCCCACGGGGGTCGCGGCGATCGCGACGAGCAGCGCGGCGATGCCCGCGAGCAGCACCGTGATGAGGTGCCAGATGCGGACGCGCCCGGAGTACAGGTGCGGGACGCCCTTGGCGTCGACGAGCTTCGGCCCGACCCGGAGACGGGTCAGGAAGGTGCCGGCGAGCCCTGACCGGTGCTGGTCGAGGAACTCGGTGAGGGTCGCATGCGTCCCCACGGAGACGATGAGCGAGGCACCGGCGAGGTCGGCGAGCAGCAGGGCGACGTCCTCGCTCGTGCCGGAGGCCGAGAAGTTGTGGGGGCGGACCCCGATCCGCTCCAGCCTGTCGGAGCCGACCGCACGGCCCGCCCGGTCACTGTGCAGCACGACCTCGCGGGCTCCCCGCAACGCCTTGTCCGAGACCGTGGCGGCGTCGCCGGCACGGTTGCCGGCGCCGAGTCCGTTCTCGCCGACGACCACGATGTCGGGCCTGTGGCCGGCCTCGAGCAGGGCGTCTGCGCCGGCGTCGACGCCGACGATCACCGGACGCTGCTCGCGGATGTAGCGCCTGAGCCGGCGCAGGTCCTGCCGGTAGTCGTAGCCCTTGACCACGACCACGACCGGCCGGCCGTCGAGCCGGGTCTTCAGCTTCGGCGCACCCTCACCGTGGAGCAGCAGGTCCTGCTCGCGACGCAGGAACTCGGTGGTGTTGTGGGTGAAGCTCTGCAGCTGGGTGGAGAGGCCGCCGCGGGCCTCCTCCATCATCGCCGTGATGTCGTCGAGGGAGAGCTGCTTGCCGGAGAGGACCGGCACGTCCTTGACGTAGAGCTCGCCCGTCGTAGATCCGCGCCGACGTCCCGTCGTGGAGCTTGCTGAAGGCCTCCGAGCCGACGTTGTCGACCAGGACCACCCCGCCGCGCGCCAGCAGCTCCGGGCCGAGGTTCGGGTAACGCCCCGAGATGAACGGGGAGGCGTTGACGACGGCGACCACGCCGCTGTCGAGCAGCGCCTGCGCGTTGCCCTTGTCGAGGTCGAGATGGTCGATGACCGCGATGTCGCCGGGCTTGAGACGGCGCATGAGCGTGCTGGTACGCCGATCCACCCGGATCGTGCCCGTGGGTCCGGGCAGCACCGAGTCTGGTTTCTGTCGTGAGGGGAACTTCATCGCGCAGCAATCCTGCCACGGGGAGCGACCACATCCGGGCAGGCAGCCACGGGTCAGCGGGTCGGCGAGCGCGACTCCTGGGCGGTCTGGAGGAGCTCCTCGGCGTGAGCGAGAGCCGTGTCGGAGTCCTCCAGACCGGCGAGCATCCGCGACAGCTCACGCACACGCTCCGCCTCGCTGAGCGTGACCAGCCCGGAGGTGGTGACCACGCCGTCGCTGCTCTTGCGGACCACGTGGTGCTGGTCGGCGAACGCGGCGACCTGAGGCAGGTGTGTGACAACGAGCACTTGGGCGTGGCGCGCCAGCATCGCGAGCCGACGACCCACCTCGACCGCCGCCTTGCCGCCCACTCCTGCGTCGACCTCGTCGAAGACGAACGTCGGCACCGGGTTCGTGGCCGCGAGCGCCACCTCGATGGCGAGCATCACCCGGGAGAGCTCGCCTCCCGAGGCTCCCTTGCCCAGGGGACGCGCCTCTGCTCCCTTGTTCGCCGCGAGGAGGATCTCCACCTCGTCGACTGCCGGACGCGTTGAAGGCAAGCGAGCGGTCCCCGATCCGGAGGCCTTCCTCGTCCGAGGACTGCGTGACGGCGATGCTCAACGTGGCGTGCGGCATCGCCAGCGAGGCGAGCTCGGCGGTCACCGTCTCGCCGAGCCGCATCGCGGCCTCGGCCCGCATCCGGCTCAGCTCGCCTCCCACCTCCGCCAGATCAGCGCGGAGCTCCTCCCTGCGGGCTCGGAGCGTGTCGATGTGCCCTTCGGTGTCGTCGAGCGTCAGCAGGCGCTCCGCGGCCTGCTTCGACCAGGCGAGCACCTCGTCGATGGTCTCGCCGTACTTGCGGGTGAGCGCGGTCAGCGCCGCCCTCCGTTCGGAGACCGCGGCCAGCCGGGCCGGGTCGGTGTCGAGGCCGGCGGCGTAGGAGGAGACGTCCGCAGCGACGTCCGAGAGCAGGTAGCTGACCTCGGCGAGCCGGTCCGCGAGGCCGCCTGCCTCGCCGTCGTGCTCTCGCACCCCGTCCAGCAGCTTGCGCGCCGCGGAGACCGCCGCGAGGGCGTCGGGCGCACCGTCCTCGGACGACAGGGACTCGCGTGCCTGCACCGCTGCGGTGCGCAGGGTGTCGGCGAAACCGAGCCTCGCCTCCTCCGCGGCGAGCGAGGTGTCCTCGCCGGCCTCGGGTGCCACTGCCTCGATCTCCTCGAGCCCGAACCGGAGGAGGTCTGCCTCTCGGGCTCGCTCCCGCGCTGAGCGCACCACCTCGTCGAGCTCAGCCTCGGTCTCCCGCAGGCTCCGGTAGCGGTCGGCGTACCTCTCCCTGGTCCTGATGGTCTCGGCACCGGCGAAGCTGTCGAGGGCATCGCGTTGCGCGGACGGCTTGAGCAGCCGGTGCTGGTCGGACTGACCGTGGACGGCGACGAGCGGGTCGACGAGACCGGCAAGCGCGGACGCAGGGACGGACACGCCGCCCGCGAACGCCCGGGACCGGCCTTCGGCGGAGATCTGTCGGGCGATCAGGAGGCGTCCGTCCTCCACCTCTCCCCCGAGCTCCTCGACCATGGCCCTCAGGTCCGGTCCGGCCGCCTCGAGGTTGACCAGCCCTTCGACGCGGGCGGCCTTCGCTCCCGTGCGCACTGAACCCGAGTCCGACCGGCCTCCGAGCAGCAGACCGAGCGCGGTCACCACCATGGTCTTTCCGGCTCCGGTCTCGCCGGTGATCACGGTGAGACCAGGCGCCACGTCGAGCACGGACTCCTCGATCACCCCGAGGGAGGTGATTCTCAGCTCCTCAAGCACTGTCGCCTCCGTTGTCGCGGCTCCGACGCCGTTCAGCGGCTCCCCGCCAGCCGGAGACCGGCAGGTCGAACTTCGCGACGAGCCGGTCCGTGAAGGGCGCCTGGTGCAGGCGGACCAGGTGGACGGGGGTCCTGCCCCGGCGTACCTCGATCCGCGCGCCGGGAGGAAGGTCCACCGTACGACGGCCGTCGCACCACAGCACCCCCGAGCCGTCGGTCCGTGCGAGCACCTCCACCGCGAGGACGGAGGTGGGGGCGACGACCATGGGCCGGGCGAAGAGAGCGTGAGCGCTGATGGGGACCATCAGGAGCGCCTCGACACCCGGCCACACGATGGGGCCGCCGGCGCTGAAGTTGTAGGCGGTCGAGCCGGTCGGGGTCGCGCACACCACGCCGTCGCAGCCCCAGCGTGACAACGGGCGCCCGTCGATCTCCACCACGACCTCGATCATGCGCTCGCGGGCGGCCTTCTCCACGCTGGCCTCGTTGAGCGCCCAGGTGGTCGCGACGAGCTCGCGGTCCCGGTAGACCGAGACATCGATCGTGAGTCGCTCGTCGGCTGTGTAGCGGCGGTTGACGATCGCGGCGATCGTGAACTCGACGTCGTCGTGCTCGGCCTCGGCCAGGAAGCCCACGTGCCCGAGGTTGACGCCGAGCAGCGGTGTGCCGGTCTCGCGCGTGAGCTCGGCCGCACGCAGGATGGTGCCGTCGCCGCCGATCACCACGGCGAGCTCGCACCCGACCGTCGCCTCCGGGTCGCACGCCACCCGCTCGAGCCCCTCCAGCTCCAGGTCGAGGTCCTCGGCCTCGTCCTTGAGCAGGCGAACGGCAAGCCCGTGGGCATGCAGCGACTGGCAGAACTGCCGTGCCACCTCACGGGCGGCCTGCCTGCCGGTGTGGGCGAGGACGAAGATGCGGCGGGTGTCCGGTGCGGCTTGGCTCACGGTTCCACCTTCTCATCAGCGACCGACTGAACCGGCGTACGACGGGCCTCGCGGTCGATGTCCTCCGCCGCAACGGTGGCGGGACCGCGGCGGAGCCACAAGAAGAACTCGACGTTCCCCGACGGCCCCGGCAACGGACTCGTGGTCACCGCGCGGGCACCCCAGCCGCGCTCGGCAGCGGCGTTCGCCACGGTGGCGACGGCCTCCGCGCGCAGGGCAAGGTCCCGGACGACGCCACCCTTGCCGACCCGGTCCTTGCCCACCTCGAACTGCGGCTTGACCATGAGCACGAGGTCTCCGTCCGGCCTCGTGACGCCCGAGAGCGCGTCCAGCACGAGCAGGAGGGAGATGAAGGAGAGGTCCCCGACGACCACGTCGACCGGGCCGCCGACCTGGTCCGGGGTCAGCTCACGGACGTTGGTCCGGTCGTGCACCCGCACGCGTGGGTCCTGCTGCAGGCTCCAGGCGAGCTGGCCGTAGCCCACGTCCACCGCCACGACCTCGGCGGCGCCGTGCCGGAGAAGCACGTCGGTGAAGCCACCGGTCGAGGCTCCCGCGTCGAGGCACCTGCGGCCTTCGACGACCAGCCCCTGCGGCTCGAAGGCGGCAAGGGCGCCGGCGAGCTTGTGGCCTCCGCGCGACACGTAGTCAGGGTGGTCCGGGTCCTCGAGGACGACCAGGGCGACGTCGGTGGTCACGCCGGTGGCCGGCTTGGTGGCGAGGGCGCCGGCGACCTTCACCCGCTTGGCGCTGATCAGCTCGCTGGCGTGCTCGCGTGATCGAGCCAGGCCACGGCGAACCAGCTCGGCGTCCAGACGAAGTCGTCGAGGCATCGCGTCTGCGGAGAGGTCTGCTAGCGAGCGGCCGGGCCCGCGGGCCGGTCTCCCGCATCGGCGAGCGCGGCCCGGAGAGTCTCGTGAGCTGACTCGAAGACCACGACATGCTCTTGGACCGGACGGTCGGCGAGGCCGTCCAGAGAGCGGAGCACACCGTCGACGGCCTCGTGGCCGGTCAGCTCGACCGACGACGAGTCCTCCTGGTGACCGACCTCGTGCGTCTGGTCGTCGTACTGCTCACTCACTCTTCCACCGTCTCTCAGCTGTTCGGCGGGCGCCGACCCCGAACCGATGTGCCCACACGCTACCGCGGCGCAACCGTGTCGGAGACGTCGACGCTCTCCCCCGTCTCGTCGAGGTGTCGCCACGCGGCAGCGGCCAGCACCCGCCACCAGTCGGCCGTGTCGCCGCCACCCTCGACCTTGACGGCACCGTGCTGCGCAACCGCGCGCCATCCGCCCAGCTCGAAGCCCTCGTCACGCTCCTCGGGCGTGGGATGCCGCTGTCCGAGCCCCTCGAGACCCAGCGAGATGTACGACGGCCGCTGTGCCGGCGTCGCGGAGACGAGCTCGGCCACCCCGGTTACGCCGGTGAGGACGAGCAGGCTGTCGAGGCCGGTGTTATGGGCGCCCTCGATGTCGGTGTCGAGCCGGTCGCCCACCACCAGTGGGCGCGACCCGCCGACCCGTCGTTGCGTCTCCTCGAACAACGGGGGAAGTGGCTTGCCGGCGACCAGGGGCTCGCGGCCCGCGAACCTGGCGACGACCTCTACGAGGATGCCGTTGCCGGGACCGTGGCCCCGTGGGGTGGGCACGGCGATGTCGAGGTTCGACGCCACCCAGGGCAGCCCGTCCCTCACGAGGATGGCTCCGTCGGTCACGGTGCGCCACACCAGGTCGGCGTAGTAGCCGGACACCACCGCCGCAGGTTCGTCGTCGATGGACTGCACGGGCCGCAGCCCTTGCTCGTCGAGCGCCTCGAACAGACCCGGACCACCGATGACGAACACCGCGGAGCCGGGTTCGAGCATCTCCGCGAGCATCCGGGCCGCGGCCTGCGCCGAGGTCACGACGTCGTGCTCGTCCGCGGGGATGCCGAGAGCCGTGAGGTGCCGCGCCACCTCGCGAGGAGGTCGCGCGGCGTTGTTCGTGACGTAGGCGAGCTGCATGCCCGCCGCCGACGCCGCCGAGAGGCGGTCAGGAGCTCCCTCGACCGCGTCCGGCCCGATGTAGACGACACCGTCGAGGTCGAGCAGGGCAAGGTCGTACTGCTCCCACAGCGCACGGCTGCACTCCTTCAACACGTTCAGTGCCTCTCCGCTCGACGTTCTCGCATACGATGCAGCGATGGTCAGCACCGGCGAACGCACCCTCGTCATGGCCCCGCTCAGGGGGCTGCGCTTCGATGCTGCCTCCGTGGGCGACCTCGCCTCGGTGATCTCACCGCCCTACGACGTGCTCGACGCCGACCTGGTCCGGGACCTCGAGGCCGGAAACCGCCGCAACATCGTGCGTCTGATTCTCTCACGCCACCACGAGCGCCCCTATCGCGCAGTGCGCAAACGACTGGGCAGCTGGCGGGACAAGGGCTGGCTCGTCCCCGACCCCGAGCCCACCCTCTACCTCTACCAGTACACCGTCGACGGCGTCACAGTCCGTGGCTTGATCGGGCTCGTCGAGCTGCGGCACGAGGCCGATCGGGTCGTCCTCCCCCACGAGGACGTGATGGCGGCCCCGGTCGAGGACCGCTCGGCCCTGATGCGCACGACTGAGACGAACCTCGAGCCGATCCTGCTCGTCCACCAGGGGTCCATGCGGCTGCGGGAGATGCTCGAGGAGATCACACATCGTCCACCGCTCGTCGACTTCGACGAACGGGACGGCAGTCGACACCGGCTCTGGGCGCTCACCGACCCTGCCGAGCACGCCGCGATAGCAGAGCAGCTCGCCCCCGATCAGGCCCTCATAGCCGATGGCCACCACCGCTACGCCGCCTATCTCGCACTCCAGCGCGAGCTGCGCGACCCCGACGCCGCCCTTGGGAAGTCGCCTTGGGACTACGGTCTCGCGATGCTCGTGGACCAGAACGCCTACCCGCTGAGGGTCGGGCCGATCCACCGCACGGTCTCGGCTCTCACATTCTCGGACGTGCTCGAGCTCTCGGCCGAGCGTGGCGACGAGGTGATCACCTGCGCCGACCGGGAGTCGGCACTCGCCTCGCTGACCCGCACGGATCCCGAGGAGAGGGATGGCGACACCGCCGAGTTCGTGCTTTCGGACGGACGCACGTGGGCCGTGCTCAGCACCACCCGCAAGCACGAGGTCGATGCGGCCGTGCTGCACGACGAGCTCTTCCCCGCTTGGCATGTCACCGAGCAGCAGGTCGAGTACCACCACTCACTCGACCAGGCCCTCCACACCACGGCGCGTCAGCCCGGCATCGTGGTGGGCGTCCGCCCTCCGCTCCTCGAGCAGGTCATGACGAGCGCGGCGCGAGGCGTCCGGATGCCGCGCAAGTCGACCTCGTTCAGCCCGAAACCGAGCATGGGGCTCGTGCTGAGGGACCTTCGCGACGCCTGAGCCCGCCGCTCTCCCGCTCTCGCTCAGCGCTCATGCGCCCGCTCGGTCCGG
>CAVUBO010000017.1:0-14788 GCA_963739785.1 uncultured Actinomycetota bacterium
TGGTCGTCACTCACGCGGTCGTCGAGATCGAACGATGGCTTCAGGGCAAGGCGGAGCGGGCGGCGATCATCGGTCCGTACGCCACGAACGTGACGGACCACGTCGCCGCCGATGGGAGCAACAACGTCGCCATCACCGCCGACATCCACGACATGGCGGGCTTGCAGGCGCTGATCGACTCACCCTCGCCGAAAGACGCGGCTGCTCAGGAACGCCACGGGGTCATCCCGCCAATTGCGGTCTACATCGAGAAGTAGTCCCGGAGAGTCCGGCCCCAGGGACACCCACACCGTGCGAGCCTTCGCGCTGGTCTAGTCACCTTGAACGCCGCATGTTCGGGCGGACCAGCTCGTGCGACCAGCGGGATGAGCGAGCGTTCGCCGGGACGTGCAATATCGATGGCGACCTCGGCTGCTCTGTTGCGACGATGCGCCCGTGGTGCAACCACTCTTGCAGTCCGATCGCCTACGCCTCAACCGTGGAAGCAGAGCGACTACCCCATGAAGAATTACCCGCTTCTCGATGTGCGCGTCAGCACGCCGACGCTGGAGCTGCGCGGCGCCACGGACGAGCTGTTGGACCAGCTCGCGGAGGTCGTGCGCGCGGGCAAGACCCACGCCGACCCCGCACCGTACGACGACCCGATGTCGTTCTACGAGCCCGATCCTGACCTGCGGGTCGCCAATTGGCTCCGTGCGATCTGGCGGCGCCGCGGCAAGGTCGAGCCTGATGCCTGGCGGCTCTACTTCGTGGTCATGGTCGATGGCCGACCCGTCGGGGAGCAGACGCTGACCGGAGTGAACTTCTCCGCTCTCGGAACGGTCACCACCTTCTCGTGGCTGTCTGCCGATGAGCGCGGCCGTGGGCTCGGGCACGAGATGCGGGCTGCGATCCTGCACCTGGCGTTCGACGGCCTCGGTGCGAAGGAAGCAACCAGCGACGCCTTCGTCGACAACCACGGCTCCAACGCGATCTCGCAAGGTCTCGGATACGACCCCAACGGGTCCGACTGGGCGACGCGGCAAGGCGAGCCCGCCCTGCTCAACCGGTGGCGACTCACCAGAGACAACTGGGAACAGCGACGCAGAAACGACATCCAGCTCCACAACATCGAGGCCTGTTACGCCCTCCTGCCGTTACGCTGACTCGATCAAGCGACGGTGCGTGCCTTCCCGGAGAGCGTCCGCCAACTCGGCAGTTCCGGGCGTACCTCTTTGCAGGCTCATGCCCGGCGGGCGTGGGCTAACTTGCCCGCTATGAGTGAAATCGGCCCCGTCTCCTGGCCACCTGCCCCGATACGGACCGAGCGGCTCGTGCTCCGCGAGTCCGAGGCCCGGGACCGTACGGCGCTCATCGAGCTGTTCACCTCGCCCGAGGTGGGCACCTACCTCGGTGGCCCTCGACCGCGTGATGAGCTCGAGCGCACGTTGCCTGAGACGCCCGAGAGGCGCCCCGGTCTTTTCGTGGTCGATCTCGACGGAGCGATGATCGGCACCATCGAGCTCAACTGGCGCGACGCGGAGCGTCATCGGAGTCATGTCCGTCCGGACGGCGGGGAGGCCGAGCTTGGCTACCTGTTCCTGCCAAAGGCTTGGGGACGCGGGTACGCCGCCGAGGCGTGCGCGGCGGCACTCGACTGGTTCGCCGACGCGCATCCTGACGAGCCGGTGGTGCTCTGCACCCAGACCGCCAACGACCGCTCGATGCGCCTCGCGGCGAAGCTGGGTTTCACCGAGGTGGGACGGTTCGAGGCGTGGGGCGCCGAACAGTGGTTTGGCGTGCGGTCTCCGGTCACGCCGTCCACTTGAACTCGCGCCTAGCAGCACGACGGATCTGCGAGGCCGCCGATCTGCCGTCGGCCTCGGCGCGGCGCTTGACCTCGTGGAGCACGTCGGAAGGGACGCGTCCAAGGATGGGCGATGCCAGCCGCGCTGAGCGGTGCCGACAAGATCCACGGCTTCGGCGGATAAGCCCACCAAGCCCAACGACTGTTCCCGTAAGCGCGCCGCGACATCGCAGACCTACGACTGAGCGGGCACACGTTGTGCCTGCTAGCTTCCCCTGGGGCGACCGAGGGAACGCTCGCACATCGGCAGTGCCGGGCCTTAACTCTTTGCGACCTGAGAGGGGGCCTCGCTCACTCGCGGTGGCGTCGACAGTTACGGGGGGAAGTGCTTCCAGTGCCCTTCCGACACGACCTCGACGGTGCCGTCGACCACCTTGATGGCCGTCTCGTCGTCCATCGCGTACGCCGGACCCGAGATGCCGGCCGCCCACTGCTCCGCCTCGGCCATGGAGTTGCCTGGCATGTCCTCCTGAGCGAGGTGGGGACAGATCGAGAAGTCGACGATGCCCAACGTGCTGTCGTCACCGGTCGGCGGTCTCCACTGGACGAAGTCTGCCCCGATCCTGGGGGTCATCACCATGCTCCCGGCGCTCAGCCCCACCCAGACCGTCTCGTTCAGCGATGGAAGCAGCTTCGCCAGCCCGGACTGCCGCATCCAATGGCACAGGTAGAGGGCATCGCCCCCCGCCACCAGCAGCACGTCCGTCTCCCGGACCAGGGGCACCCAGCGCTCTTCATCGATGCTGGGCAGCGCGGTGAGCTCCAGCACGCCAACCGACTCCCAGCCCAGGTCGACCATGGGATTCTCGGAATTTCCACTGATGAACTGCCAGGCCTTGCAACCGGGGCCGGCCATGGGATGCCCGTACATCGCGGTGGGGATGCACAGAGCGCTCGAGTCGGCGATCGGCTTGCCCAGCAGATCGACCAACGCATCGCGGATGCTCGGGTTCGTGACACCGCCGGACGTGAGAAGGAGCTTCAAGATGCCTCCCGATTCGAGTGCGATGGATTGGTGTGGCGTATAGACCTGCGGCCACCGCGATAATCATCGCTGCTGAGCGCCGCAAAACTACCTGCAGCAGGTCGCTCGCACCATAGGTCAGAATCGAGGACGCGCAGCACCGGCACGCACCGCGGAGTGAGCGGATGCCTTACCGATCTCACACTCAAATAGCGCCGCGCCCGCGGTTACCGACAGGCCAGCTCACGCGGGCGCCCGCTCGACCATGGGATCAGCGGGCGCCCGCGGTTGGCGGCTCAGGCCAAGGTAGCCGTGTCGATGACGAAGCGGTAGCGGACGTCGGAGGCGAGGACGCGCGCGTAGGCGTCGTTGACCTGGTCGGCGTTGATGACCTCTACCTCGGCGCCGATGTTGTGCTCGGCGCAGAAGTCGAGCATCTCCTGGGTCAGGGCGATGCCGCCGATCATCGAGCCGGCGAAGGAGCGGCGTGCGCCGATGAGTGAGAACACGTTGACGCTGAGCGGATCGGCGGGTGCACCGACGTTGACGAGGGTGCCGTCGACGGCGAGGAGTCCGAGGTAGGCGTCGAGGTCGATGCTGGCGCTGACGGTGTTGACGATGAGGTCGAACCGGCCGGCGAGCTGCTCGAACGTGGACGGGTCGGAGGTGGCGTAGTAGTGGTCGGCTCCGAGTCGGATTCCGTCCTCCTGCTTCTTCAGCGACTGGGAGAGGACGGTGACCTCCGCGCCGAGGGCGTGGGCGATCTTGACTCCCATGTGGCCGAGTCCGCCGAGGCCGACGATGGCGACCTTCCTACCGGGACCCGCGTTCCAGTGGCGCAGTGGGGCGTACGTGGTGATGCCGGCGCACAGCAGCGGCGCGGCGGCGGCCGGGTCGATGCCCGCTGGCACGGCCAGGACGTAGTCGGCGTCGACGACGACGTGGGTGGAGTAGCCGCCCTGGGTGGTGGTGCCGTCGCGGTCCGTGCCGGCGTACGTGCCGACCATGCCCTCGAGGCAGTACTGCTCGTCACCGTTGCGGCAGTTGGTGCACTCGCCGCAGGAGTTGACCATGCAGCCGACTCCGACGCGGTCGCCGACCCGGTGGCGGGTGACGTCGGCGCCCGCCTCGGTGACCACCCCGACGATCTCGTGACCGGGCACCACGGGGAAGGGCTGGGGGCCCCAGTCGCCGTTGACCGTGTGGATGTCGGAGTGGCAGATGCCGGCGTACTCGATCTGGATGAGGACGTCGTTCGGTCCGACCTCACGACGCTCGATGACGGTTAGGGCCAGGGGCTTGCCGGCGGCGGGTGCCGCATAGGCGTTGACGCGCATGGGATACGTTCCTCTGATCTGGGACTTCTCGGGGACTTCTCGGGGCTGTTCGTGGGTTCAGTGGTTCTGGCGGGCGGTCAGGTGCGGTACTCGTCGTCGCTGACGTGGTCGAGCCAGGTCACGACCTGCCCCTGGTCGTCGGCTTCCTGGATGGCGACGTGCGCCATGAACCGGTCTGGGGTAGCACCGTGCCAGTGCTCCTCGTTCGGCTCGATGTAGACGACGTCGCCGGGACGGATCTCCTGCGCGTCGCCGCCGCGGCGGGCGACGTAACCGATCCCGTCGGTGACGTACAGGGTCTGGCCCTTGGGGTGGCTGTGCCAGGCGGTCCTGGCGCCGGGTGTGAAGCGGACGTGCGCGCAGCCGACGGCCGACTGGTCGTCGGGGTTGCGGATGCCGTCGATGTAGACGGTGCCGGTGAACCAGTCCGCTGGCCCCGTTGCGGTCTGATCGCCGCTCTTGGTGAACTTCATGGCGTGTTCCTTTCAGGTTCGTACGGGTGGCGGACCGCAAGCGCCTCCATGGCGCCGTGATCCGTTGGTGACCGACCACCCGCAATGACGGGGACAGATCGGCAATGAGGTCCGGGCTCGGAGTCGTTCATGGCGTCTCGAGCGGGGTCGAACCCTGGGAGTGGGGTGGCTACTGTCTCGGGACTCGCTTGAGGTCGTCTGCGAGCTTGCGCGCCTCGCCCGAGAGCAGTTCGGCGCGGGGGCCGTCGCCGGCGCTGATCGCGTGCCAGTAGTCGATCTTCAGCGCGACGTACCGCTGACGAAGCGCGAGCTGCTCAGCCTCGCGAGCGAGCCTGCGCTGTTGCTCGGCGAGGAGCTCGATCTGCTCGCGCGCGGCCGAGGGCCCAAGCTGCCCGTTGGCGACGTACCTCTTCATGTCGCTGACCGACATTCCGGTTGCTGCCAGGCAGGCCACCCACATGACCTGGTCCAGATCGTTCTCGTCGTAGACCCGATGCTTGCTGCTGGCTCCGCGGCCGATCGGGGCGATCACCCCAATCGACTCGTAGTAGCGAAGGGTGCTGGCTGGTAGCCCGGTCAGCGTCGCCGCTTCCTTGATCGTGTACTGGTGTTGAGTGGTCCGTGCGCTCACACCAAGGACGTTAGGAACTTCGAGTACTTGAAGTCAAAACCCCGTGGGCACGAACCTCGATCAAGCGTGATTGAGCACGATCTGCGGTATGGGAGTGCGTTTCGGGCTACGCACGCCGGTCCCGAATCCGGACCCGAGGGGCGTCGCAACTCGCGCCGGACGGAGACACCTGACAAAGTGAACCGATGCTGAATCAGGTGGCCGACGGCGTCTGGGTCCGGCAGAGCGAGTGGGTCTGGAGCAATGCCGTCGTGGTGCGCGGGGAGGGTGGGTTGGTCCTGGTCGATCCCGGCATCGACGGTTCCGATCTGAACCAGCTCGCCGATGACGTTGACCGGCTCGGCATTCCGGTGGTCGCCGGGTTCTCCACCCATCCCCACTGGGACCACCTGCTCTGGCATGCCCGGTTCGGCGACGTGCCGCGCTACGCCACCCCCGCCGGCGCCCAGGCTGCCAGTGAAGCCCGAGAGCGGGCGCAGAGGATGGCGGCGGAGAGCGCGTCGGGCATCCCCCTCGAGCTGATCGGGCTCCTCACCCCGCTGCCCGCGGACGGGGGACCCCTGCCGGGCGAGATCGTCGAGCATCAGGCGCACGCCATCGGCCACGCCGCGGTCCTCCTCGCGGACCATGGCGTCCTGCTCGCCGGCGACATGCTCTCCGACGTCCTGATCCCGCTCCTCGACCCTCGCGGCCCCGATCAGGTGGGCGCCTACGAGACGGCACTCGACCGGCTGGGTGAGGCCGCCAGGCACGTCGATGTCGTGGTCCCCGGCCATGGCGCCGTTGCCGAGGGTCCCGAGGTGGCGGCCCGCCTGGCCGCCGATCATGCCTACATCGACGCGCTGCGGCGTGGAGAGGAACCGGTCGACGCGCGTCTGGGTCAAGACTGGCTCTCCGGCCCCCACCAGTCGAACCTGGAGCAGGCCCGACACTCATCCGGATGAACTTCGGCGTCATCGCGCGCATGGTCGCCACCCGGTGAGCCTCCGATCGGCGGCCACGAAGGCACCCTCTACTGACGACCCCTCATCGGCAGTTTCGCGCATTCACCCTCTGCGGCATGTCCGTTGAAGTCGGCGCGGCCGACAGGCGGCGATGTGACGCACCTCCGGTAGGCGGCGAGGGAAGTTCCGGACGGCCTGAAGGCGATGCATCGACGTCAGGCAGGGAGCACGAGTAGTTCTATGCTCTCGCCGAGCCACTGCTCGAACTTGTCGGCGCTCCAGCCGCGCTCGCCGACGAGCAGTGCGTAGGTGTTGGGGTTCGACAGCGCCGAGTAGGTCGCGGCGGCGTCGTCTGGTGTGAGCCCGGAGCGCAGTGGCCCGTTCGAGAGCAGCATGTCGATGTAGCTGCGCTGGGCGTCGCCTCGGCGTTTGGCGTCCCGGCGCTGCAGCTCAGCGGCGGAAGGGTCGGTCGTTGCGGCTGAACGCAGGATCCGGTGTGCCAGGGCGGTGCGTTCAAGGATGCCCCGGGAGAACCTGGCGAGCATTCGGACCTGCGTCCGCTGGTCTGGGCATTGCCGAATCGCCACGATGTCGGGCTGGTCGTCCAGGTCCCGTCCGTCCGTCCCTCCCACGATGGCCGGCTCGAGGATGGCGTCGAGCAAGTTCGCCTTGTTTCGGAACCGGCTGTAGATCGTCTCGACCGCAACGTCGGCGCGCTCGGCGATGGCGTCCATGGTGGTGATCGGGTAGCCGCTGGAGTCGAACAGTTCGGTGGCCGACTCCACGATCCGTCGGCGGGTCTCCTCTGCGCGCTCGGCCCGCCGGGAACGGGGTGCGTCGGGAGGCTTGACTGGCGAACTCACGAGAGTACAGTAGCACTGTATTAATCCAGTGCGACTGTATTCAGTGTGCGGAGGTCCGCGATGTCCGTCTTCCCGCTCGTTCCCGCCAGGACCGCTCTGATCAACGTGGACATGCAGCGCTGCTTCGTCGAGGCAAGCTGGCTGGCGTCGCCCGACGGAGCGGCGCTGGTCCGCACTGTCAACGGGCTCATCCGCACCTGTCGGGAGGCAGGCACGCTTGTCGTCCATACGCGCATGTGGATGGCCAAGGATGGCTCCGACCTGGGCGTCATGGCCGAGCTCGTCCCGCCCTTCATCGTCGAGTTGTATACCGAGGGCGCGCCGACGGCCGAGCTGCATGACGCACTCGACGTGGCGCCAGATGACCTCGTCGTTGACAAGACCCGCTACGGCGCCTTCCACGGGACTGGTCTGGCTCAGCAACTGCGTCACCGGGGGATCGACACCGTGATCGTCAGTGGCATTGCCACCAACATCTGCTGCGAGACCACCGCACGGGAGGCAGCACAGCATGACTTCCGCGTCGTGTTCCTCAGTGACGGGACCGCGACCAAGGAGATGAACGGCGTCCCGGCGCACGACCTGCAGCAGGCCACGCTCGCCAGCATTGGCATGGTCTTTGGGCAGATCGCTTCGGTCTCGGAGGTGGACGAGCGGCTACGGACCTCCCTGGTCACCTCCGATCACCGCCTCGATGGCTGAGCGCGCGCCTCAGCCGCCGAGTGGCACAGTGTCGATCCATTCGGGTGCCGCGACGGGTCAACAGGATCGGTCCGGCGGTCCGGTCCTCGACGGACCGCGGCGCCGAGGTCGCGCAGCCGACGCACATCCTCGGCGTCAGCCGTTCGATGGCGCGACCCACGGCAGGCGGAAGTGGGGACGAGCACGACCTTGTCGCCCTTGCCGCGAACCCAGAGGACTCTGTGGCCGTCCTCCTCACCGCGGTCGTCGATGTCGCTGCCGGTGGCCTCGAAGGTGCGTAGACCCAGCAGGCCGAGCATGGTGACGAGTGCGAAGTCGCCCCGGTTCGTGGAGTGCTTGGAAGTGGTGAGCAGCGCCTCGACCTGCAGATGGGTAAGTCCCAGCGTCGGGGACTCGGCCGGCACGTTTGGGCGACGGACGTACTCCGCCGGCGAGGGCTCAAGCACTGCGTCGATGACGCAGGTGCGGTAGAAGCCGGCCACCACGGACATGCGGCGGGTGATGGTCGAGGGCCGGTACCGGCGCACTTCCTGCAACCAGCGGACGTAGAGCTCGATGTGCGGCCGGGTTGCGGCGAGCGGATCGAGGTCTCGTGACTCACACCAGGCCAGGAAGCCGCTCAAGTCAGACTCGGTGTGTAGTCGTGACTGAACCTTGAAGCGCGCCCGGTAGGCGGCAACGGCCAGTCGCAGTACGGGAGATGTAGTGACGACGACACCGGTGACGGCCGGGCCCGGTTGTGTGTTCTCCATCGCCTCATTGCCCGGTGAACATGACGGGGAGTCAAACCCGTCGCCACTCACTGACCGCGGCAGATGAGTGACGCGAGCCGAGTCATAGCTAGGGCAGATCGCCTCGCATGGTCGATAGTGGGTACGTGGGAAGCGAACAACTCGCGTGGTCCGGCCGCGACTGGCGGATGCCGGTATGGCTCTGGGTCGGCCTGGCGACGATGTTCGTCAGCGCGCTGCACATCATCATCGACTTCGGCGTCGGCCTGTTCGACCTGCACGGGACGCTGACTCTGACCGAGGCGGCAACGCTTGTCGGCGTTGCGCTCATCCAGGTCTGGTGGGCGATTTCCTTCATGGCGGGCGCTCGGGGCAACGGCAGCGGCGTCGCCAGCGCCGGGATCCTCGGCGCCGGCTGGGCGGCGCTGACCAACGGCTTCCCGATCGTCTACTGCCCGCCCGTGTGCGAAGAGGCGCGGCCCCTCACCGACCTCGGCCACGTTGGCAGCATCGTGTTCGGCATCCTGCTCGCGTTGGTCGCCATCTGGTCGCTGTGGCGCGCCCGGGCGCGCCCGGGTTGGTTCATGCCGGTCGTTGCGGCAGCCTTGGTGGTCGGGACTGTCGTGTCGCTGGCGAACACCCCGATCACGTAGGCGCGCCGACAGCGGCATGTGTGGGCGCATCCGCAGGATGTTCACCGTGGGTACGAGCGCAGCACAGTCAGCGGCCTTCTACAGGGAGGCCCTCCGCGAAGGTGGGTTTAGGTGATCCAGAACGTGCCGGCCTACGCAGGGTTCACGGGCGTACGGATTCCGCTGACCGAGTGGCGTGAACGATGGCTGCCAGGAATGAGCATCGACGGGTTGCTCATGGGAATCAACTGGTCTGGGGACCGTGCAACCGGCTACGATGTGCCGCCAGCCGACGTGGAGGCGGCACTGGCCGCCCGCCTGCCACCGTCGAAGCGTCGACAACGCAGTCATCGAGCGGCAAAGCGAAGTTCGTAAGGCGCTGTGGCGCAACGAAATTCGAGACGAGGGCTCGTGGCTGTTTCTAGTTGTCTGCGGTTGCTTTCCAGTGGCCTCTGCTGGACCACGCGACGATGACGGTCGGCTGACGAGTCGTCCATAGACCCCTGACGGAGGGCCCGGGCACCAGGGAGGCTCCCACCGAGGTGGTCACCACCCACGTACCGGGTGTGCCAAGTGGACGGATCCCTCCAGCTCCGCACGGCACACCCGCGGGGAAGGGGGTTGGCCATGTCGCTGGCGACACGCAACGAGGTCTGGTCTGCGCTGCCCCCGACGAGGTCACCGAACGCCAGGTCGTCGCCCGCCTGCTGCGCGGGCCTTCGACGACTGGTCCCTGGCGCTGTCCCGGGTGAGGTTCTGCGCCAACCCGATCCGGCTGATCGGCCGCTCGGACGCCGGCAGCTGCGGCAGAGTTCTTCGAGACCCTCGACCGGCAAAATCGCTTCGCGATCCTCTATCGCATCCAAGACGTCAAGAAGCCCGAGACCAGGGCGCGCAGAATCGAGAAGTATGTGGCGATGCTGGCTGAGGGAAAGAAGCTCTACTCCTGAGCGGTGGGGTCGTCTCTGGGCCGGCCGAGGCCGCCGACGATAGGTCCTCCGGCGGACCACCAGTTCGGAGGTGAGACGACAAAAGGCCTACGGCCACCGCAGTTGCAAGGAAGCCTAGGAAGTGTCACCTATCAACTGAACACGATCCGCCACGCATCAAGTGAACCTAGGCACGGATTGACCGCAGTGGTGTCCCTGTCTCGGGCGATGCTTGACGATCGTGAATCGGCTGATGCTTGTCGCCTGGCAGGTTGGTCGAGCAGATCGCGGCAGGTCCGGTTCGTCGTTGTGCCAGCGTTGCGGGCTGAACCGGGGATAGGGTCCCCGTCCATGGACATGCTGAGGGGGAAACAGATCGCGGAGGCCAACCTGCCTGACTGGCGCAAGCTGGCCCAGGGACTGCATGCGCGTTACCTGGTCGACGACTTCGGCGCCGGCGTGCGGTTCGTCGCCGCGGTGGGCGAGGCGGGCGACGCGCTAGGACACCACCCGCGCGTGTCGATCGGCAAGGGGTACGTCGACCTCGAGCTGGTCACCGACGAAGCCATCTACCGCGACGACGAGGGCACAGAACACGTCGTCGAATGGGTGACCCAGCAGGACGTCGACCTCGCGCGACGGATCACCGAGATCGCTGCCGACCACAAGGTCGACGCCGACCCGGCCTCGGTCAGCGAGATCGAGCTCGGCCTCGACACAGCGCGCTCCGCAACCGTCGCACCCGTGTGGGCCGCCCTGCTGACCGGGAGCGTCGAGTCCCAGGGCCGAGGGACCCCCAGCGACGAGATCCGGGATGCCACGGGACGGGTACCGAACCTGTGGTTCGGGGACGTCGACCAGGGCGACGCATCGGGTCCGCGGTTCCACATCGAGGTCTATGTGGCGCCCGAGGTGGCCGAGCAACGGGTCGCCGCCGCCGTCGCGGCGGGTGGGACCGTCGTCGATGACAGCGACGCGCCCTCGCTCACCGTGATCGCCGACCAGGACGGCAACAGGGGAGTCGTCTGCGTTGACGTGTCCGCTGCGACGAAGGTGTGAACCGCCGAGTCCGTCATGAGAGGACGTCTGGGCCGTAGGCGACTCGGCGCCGGAATGACGCACGCACGTATCGCGGCAGATCCAACCGGGCACCGGTGGCGCGTGCTGGGTCAGCTCGCGTCGGACCGGGGCATGTCGTTCGTGTGCGTGCAGCCGGCTTTGTCGTCGTGGGCGCGCAAGACCGAGGACCTGACCAGTGACAAGACCGACGACAAGGACGCGGTGCTGATCGCCCGGCTGACCGCGCAGCTGCGCTGCTACCTGCCCGAACCGGTCGACGAGACGTGGGGCCGGCTGCGGCACCTCGGCACCCGCCGCGAGCAACTGCTCGAGGAGCACGTGCGCAGCGTCCAGCAGGTCCGCGACCTGCTCGAGTGCGTGTGGCCCGCCGCCCTCGAGGCCGCCAAGTGGCCGTTCCGCTCGACCACGTGGGTCGCCGCCATGACCGTGGTGATGGATCGCGACGGCGGGGACCTGGACCGCACCCGCCGCCTGGGCGCGGCCCGGTTCGAGCACGCGGTGCGCAAGGAGGTCCTCCGCCGCGGCAAGGTCCGACCCTGCCTGCGGATCGTGCGCCGCCTGTTCGCGGCCCTGACCGACCCGGCCGGGGTGAGCGCGCACCGCCCGGGCGCGTTCGAACGGCTCGCGTGGATCCTGCAGGACTGGGACGACGCGAAGACCAAGCTGGCCGACACCGAGGCAGCGGATGGTCGCCGTCCTGGACCAGCTCGAGCTCACCGAGCTGGTCACCAGCATCGACGGGCTGTCCCCGGTCGGCGCCGCGGCGATCCTCGCCGAGACCGGCGACCTGACACCGGTTCACCTCCGCCCGGGCCGTGGTCAAACACGCCGGCCTCGCCCCACGCGAGCGGATGTCGGGCACCTTCACCGGCCGAGCCCGCCTCACCGGCGCCGGCCGACCCGGGCTGCGCGTCGCCGCCTGGCGGGCGGTGTGGGGCTGCCTGCAAACCAACCGGGTGTACGCCGCCCGCTACCGGCACCTGACCACCCGCGAGACCAACAAGCTCACCCCCACCCAGGCCCAGACCGCGTCGCCGCCGCGATCCTGCGCCAGCTGTACTACGTCGTCATCCACCAGCGGGCCTGGGACCCCGACGTCGCCGCCCACGGCACCCGCAGGTTGGAGGTGGCTGCGGCATAACCCGATTCGCCTCCGCCACCACGTCAGGTAGGACGCGCCCCAAGGGCTGGGGCGGGGCGAGCCTTCCGCGGCATTGAGAACCCACGCGGTATCTCGTCGCTCATCACAGGCCGCCCCGTCCCGTCGTCGACACAACCCGATCACACGCTGCCGAGCACACCTCGATTACCGCTATGCAGGGACCGACGACAGGACACGGGCACCCGCCCACCCCTTGACGCTAAACACCTCACGCTGATGAGCGGTAGATGGCTCGCACTGCTGAGTGCGTGTTGTCCCCTCGACCCAGGCGCCTTCGGTCCAAACTCGCCTTCATGAAGGTGCTATTCACTGAGATCCGAAACGGGAAACTCGAGGCCGTGCGAGCACGACTTGACGCGCAACCGGAGCTCGTGGCGGCGACCGCAACTTCTCCGCCCAAGAAGGACGACGGACAAGCCCCGCTGCAGGTCGCGATCAAGTCGGGCCAGTTCGACATCGCTCAACTGCTCATCGACCGCGGCGCCGATGTGAACTTCATCGAGACCTCGACACTGAACCGATGGAACACACCGGTCTTGCACGATGCGATCAGGGCCGCTGTTTTCAGCAGCCGCTTCGGACGGAACCGAGCACTCCCGGGCGAGCCGGTGGACCTTGAGGTGATGAACACGCAGGAGCAGTTCACCCGGGCGCTGGGCGTCCTCCGCCGGCTACTCGAGTCAGGAGCTGACGTCACCAAAATGGACTCGATGGGCAACCCCGCCTTGATGCGCGCGATGCTCGACGCGCGGCAAGTGGCCTCGGAGCCCCTCTCAGCAGACCTGACGCAGGACCTGAGGCAAATCTTCAATGCTTTACTCCAGGCGGGCGCAGACCTTGAGTGGGTCGATCCCCGCTTCGGGCGGTCACTGGCAAGCCAGGTTGTCGGAACACCGCTCGCCGAGTTGTTCCAGTAGCCGGTTGGCGCCTCGGGGGTCCGCAGTATTGGGACGGCCCATGACAACCGCATGGCGGCAGACCCGGACGTTGACCGGTGGTTTGGCCCCGCAAGGAACACTCACCGCAAGAACCAGGCCGGTCCCTTTGTTGGCGGCCGCTTGTTGAACCGGCTTCGCGCGGCCGCTCCCGGCGGTGGTGACCCTGCTGTTCCCCTGCGTCGGGACGCACCGAGGCCTTGGCGCCCTGTCACACTCCTGCCGGGAGCGGACAGTTCCGGGGTGACACCGCATGTAGTACCCGAGGGGAAGCCATGAACGAAGTGACCAATGAGTCCGGGCCGGAGCTCGACGACCGCCTTGACGGCCTTCTGGCCGCGGCCGCGCCGTCCGGTGCCATGCTCACCCACGACCGGGCTGCCGAACTGTCGCTGACGTTGGCTCGGCAGGTGGTCGGGGCCGACCGTGGCATCCAGGGCCGGGTCCGCGCCTTGCGCCGCCGCCAGAAGGCCGCCGCCATCGCCGCAACGGCAGCGATCGTCTTCGTGCCCACCGGCGCTTGGGCGGCCCAGCACTTCCTCGCCGAGACTGGCCGGTTCGGAGCCGCGAAGTCGGGGCTTCAAGACAACTCCGAGCTGATCAACATGTGCGCCCGAGACTTCGCGCAGTACGTCGCGACACTCGCGCCCATTGACCTGCCCGCGCCACCGCAGCACAACTGGTCCGAGTACGCCGGGCGCGTCGCGGCGGCCGAGGTGAAGAGCGCCGAGTGCGGTACGACACCTGAAGCTACCCAACAAGCCACCAGTCTTCGACTGAGCATCGTGTCCATGGCCACGTCGGACTGGGGGTGTTCACTGGTCTGGGCAGACCGGGCCAGCGACACCACGCGGGAGCAGGTGGCGCGGCGGGCCATGAACCAGCTGAACGCGGAAGCCATGCGTCTCGCGCCAGACAGCGGTGCCGCATATCCACCCGACACGTTCCTCGCGAACAGCCGTCGCTCCGACTTCACCGGGTGCGCGCAGTGACACCGGCTGAGGAGCGCTTCGAGGCCATCGCCGTCGCGCACGGACGAATGGTCCTGGGCTACCTGGCTCGGCGAACCGTCCCCGCCGAGGAGGCAGCTGACGTCTACCAGGAGGTGCTCACGACCGCCTGGCGCAAGCTCCACGTGGTGCCTGACGACCGGGACCACGCCCTCGCATGGCTTCTGGCGGTCGCACGACGGGCACTGGCGAACCATCGCCGATCGCACACCCGTCGACTCGCCGCAACGGATCGACTGGCCGCCGAGCTGGCTACGTCCGTGTCCGCCCAAGGTGAGTCGTCCGCAGCGCTCGACGCGGTCCGGGACGGGCTGGCGTCCTTGGGGGACGATGATCGGGAGATCCTGACCCTGACCTACTGGGAGGGCCTGGCTGCCGAGCAGGTGGCAGCCGTCTTCGGCATCAGTCCCACTGCTGCCCGCAAACGACTGCAACGCGCGCGCGAACGACTCTCTGCTCGGATGACGAGGACAGAGGAAAATGACGACCGGGCGTGCGCAGATGGCGTCGTGGAACTCGCAAGCCCGCGAGGCGGGGTCGGCTAAGGGC
>CAVUBO010000018.1:0-363478 GCA_963739785.1 uncultured Actinomycetota bacterium
CGGGGCGAAGCGTGCGGGGGTCGAGGCCGGCCAGCACGCCGCGGGCCTGGCGGCCGGGCATCACCACCGCGGTCAAGGTCCCTGGGAGATCCCAGTCGGCGCGGGACGCGGCCGCGGCCAGCTGGTCGGCCGGAGCTCCGTGGAGCAGGGCGCTACCGAGTCGCTGGAGGTAGCGCCGGCGTACTCGACCCGTGGTGGCGAGCTCGTCACTGTGTCCGGCCACACTGGCGGCGGAGAGCTCGTCGATGTAGGCGAAGACCAGCTCGGCGAACTTCGCCAGCGTGGCGGCCTCGAGCCCGTGCCCGACGGCGAGCGCGGAGAGCTCCCGCCAGGCCACCCGCGCGCCGACGCGGTAGGCGGACAGGAGCGCATCCATCGAGCGGCCGCTCCTGGCCTCGCCCCGGCCGAGCTGGTAGGCGCCGTCGAGTGCCGGGGCCAGCGGTGTCCCGGGGTCCGTGCCGCGCGGCCGCGCCGCCAGGCTGAGAAAGCCGCCGAGGGCCAGCCGCACCGCTTCCTCGATGTTGGCGCCCATCGCTCCGGAGAGGGCGCCGGCGTAGCTGGGGACCTCCACCGTCACCGCGCGGACGGTGTGCTCGGCCACTGCGGGCAACCTGGACCGGAGCAGATCCGTGGTGGCCTCGTCGAGCTCGAGGTCGGCGGCATCGCGCGTGGTCCGCCCTGCGCCAGGAGGAGGTTCCGGGCTGTCCGGCGTCATTTGTTCGCTCCGCACAAGATCGAGGGCTAGTTTCACGTCCTACGGCCATGAACTTACCCTGCGCGTCCAGCAGGCTTGAACCATGACCACCTCTGTTCACGAGTCCGGCTCCAGACCCCAGCCGCGCCGCCTGCTGCGGGACCGTGTCTGGAAGGTTGCCGCGGCTCTGACCACCCCGCTCGAGCCCTCGGACTACCTCGACATGTTCCGCCCGTTGCGGCCGGGCGCCGAGCTTCGCGCCCGGGTGGTCGCGGTCCGTCCGGAGACCGCGGACGCCGTGACGGTGGTGCTGAAGCCCGGCGGGGCCTGGAGCGGCCACGCGCCCGGCCAGTACGTCCGGGTGGGCCTCGACGTGGACGGGGTGCGGCTCTGGCGCTCCTACTCCTTGACCTCGCCACCGCACGCGGCCGACGGCCTCATCACGATCACCGCCAAGGCCGTTCCGGACGGGGCGGTCAGCTCCCACCTGGTGCAGCGGCTACGACCGGGACAGCTGGTCCACCTCGACCGGGCCCTGGGCGACTTCGTCCTGCCCGACCCTGCTCCGAGAAAGGTCCTCTTCGTCACCGGCGGCAGCGGCATCACCCCGGTGATGGGCATGCTGCGCTCCGGTCTCGACCTGCTCGAGGACGTGGTGCTCGTGCACTCGGAGGCCAACGCGGATGACGTGATCTTCGGTGACGAGCTGCGCGCACTGGACGCGACCGGCCGGATCCGGCTGGTCGAGCAGCACACCGACGACGCCGGCAGGCTCGACGTCGCCGCGCTGGTCGCGCTGGTGCCCGACCTGGCGGAGCGGGAGACCTGGGCCTGCGGGCCATCCGGGCTGCTCGACGCCATCGAGGGGCACTGGGCGGCGGCCGGGCTCGCCGACCGGCTGCACACCGAGCGCTTTCGCACCGAGCTCGTGGAGCCCGGTGAAGGCGGCACCGTCCGGTTCACCGGCTCGGGCACCGTCGTCGACATCGATGGCGCGACCCCGATCCTGGACGCCGGTGAGGCAGCCGGTGTCCTGATGCCCTCCGGCTGTCGGATGGGGATCTGCTACTCCTGCGTCCTCCCGATGCGAGAGGGATCGGTGCGTGACCTGCGCACCGGAGACCTGACCACCGCCGCGCCCGGCGACGGCGTGCTCGTCCAGACCTGCGTGTCCGCCGCTGCCGGCGCCTGCGACATCGACCTCTGACCCATCCACTGCCGATCGAATGCGCCGGGGCCTGTCCCGGCACCGAGAGGAAACCCCATGACTGTTCTCCAGAAGAAGGCCGTGAACCCCGTGGCGCACCTGACGCCCGAGGACATCGAGGACATCGGCCGTCGCCTCGACGCGATCCGCGCCGAGGTGGTCGCCTCGCGCGGCGAGCGGGACGCGGCGTACATCCGTCGCGTGATCGACGTGCAGCGCAAGCTCGAGCTCTCCAGCCGCGCCGTTCTGCTGTTCTCGCTGTTCCCGCCGGCCTGGCTGGCCGGCACTGCCGGCCTGTCCGGCGCGAAGATCCTCGAGAACATGGAGATCGGCCACAACGTCATGCACGGCCAGTGGGACTGGATGCGTGACCCCAAGATCCACTCGACCACGTGGGAGTGGGACAACGCCTCCCCGGCAGAGCAGTGGAAGCACGCGCACAACGACCTGCACCACACGTACACGAACGTCATCGGCCGCGACAACGACCTCGGCTACGGGATCATGCGGGTCGACGAGGACCAGCGCTGGCACCCGTTCTACCTGGCCCAGCCGCTGTGGAACTTCATCAACGCCTGCATGTTCGAGTACGGCATCGCCGCCTACGACCTGGAGCTGGGCAAGAACCTGCCGTCCAAGAAGCGGCGCAACAGCGAGGATTTCAAGGCCCGCGGCAAGCAGGTGCTCCGCAAGATCCGAGGCCAGGTGGTCAAGGACTACGTGGTGCACCCGCTCCTGTCGGGCCCGTCATTCGCGACCACGGTCACCGCCAACGCCACGGCGAACCTGGTCCGCAACCTGTGGACCCACTCGGTGATCATGTGCGGCCACTTCCCGGAGGGTGTCGAGACCTTCGAGCGCCGCTCCATCGAGGGGGAGACCCGGGGTGAGTGGTACCTACGCCAGATGCTCGGCTCGGCCAACATCAGCGGCGGCAAGGCGATGCACATCATGACCGGGAACCTCTCCTACCAGATCGAGCACCACCTGTTCCCGGACCTGCCGAGCAACCGCTACCAGGAGATCGCACCGAAGGTGCAGGAGCTCTTCGAGGAGTACGGCCTGACCTACACCACCGGGCCGCTGCCCAAGCAGGTCGCGTCCGCCTGGTCGAAGGTGATCCGGCTGTCGCTGCCGAACGGCTTCGTCGAGGAGACCGCGAGCAAGCTGCGCCGTACGGCGGGCCGCCCCGTGGCCGTGCTCGCCGGGCTGGCCGGGGCCGGGCGGACCGAGCCGGAGGACGCCGAGCAGGCGGCCTGACCGGGCCCGCGCCAGGGCCAGGAAGATCATTCCGGGCGGCTTCGCGAACCAGTCGAACGAGTCTTGCCGGGGTGCGGAGCAGCGCGGTTTAGTGGTCTTCTCGTCTAGACAGCGGAGGTCGCCATGGCTCAGATCCGTCGTACGTCGAGAAGGGCCCACCGGCTCGCCGCCGTGGCGGGCGCCGCCGCCCTGTTCCTCGCCGCGGCCTGTGGCGGCGAGACAGGCGAGGAGACGCTCCGGCGGAGGCGGCGGAGGTGGCGGCGAGGAGCTGCCCCTGATCTACGGCGTCTTCGCCACCCCGCTCGAGGAGCCGTGGGACGGCGCCATCCACTCCGCGCTCCAGAGCGCCGTTGAGGACGGCCAGATCGAGTACAAGCACATCGACAACGTGAACACCTCCGACGCGATGGAGCGCACGCTCCGCGACATCGCGACGAACGAACAGCCTGACGCCATCATGGGGGACGCGTTTGCCGCGGAGGAGGCGGTGCGCAAGGTCGCGGCGGAGTTCCCCGACATTCCGTTCTCGTTCGGCTCCGGCGAGAAGCCGGTCGACCCGAACATGAGCGTCTTCGACAACTGGCTCCAGGACCCGGCGTACCTCGCCGGCATGCTGTGCGGTGGCCTCACGAAGAGCAACGTCATCGGGGTGGTCGGCGCCATGCCTATCCCCGAGGTCAACCGGATCGTCAACGCGTTCGTGCTCGGCGTGAAGGAGACCAACCCCGACGCCACGGTGAAGGTCTCGTTCATCAACACCTTCTTCGACCCGGCTGCGGCGAAGCAGGCGGCACAGGCTCAGATCTCCGCCGGTGCCGACGTGCTCTTCGCCGAGCGGGACGGCGTCATCTCCGCGGCCAAGGAGGCGGACCTGCCGGTCGTCGGCATGATGGTCGACCAGAAAGAGGAGGCGCCGAAGAACGTCGTCACCTCGCTGCTCTGGAACGTCCGCCCAACGGTCGACGCCGTCACCGAGCAGGCCACCGGGAAGCCGGCGGGCGAGGATCTCGGCCCGCACTCCTTCATGAAGGAGGGCGGCAGCGACATCGCGCCGATCAACACCGACATCGTCGGCGGTGTCCCTGACGACCTGGCGCAGCAGGTGGAGGACAAGAAGCAGGAGATCCTGGACGGCTCGTTCACCACGCCGGTCGACGAGTCCGCCCCGAAGGGCTCGATCGACGTCTCGCAGCAGTGACCCCAACCCGCCCGCTGCTTGAGCTGAGCGGCATCACCAAGCGGTTCGGTGACCTCGTCGCGAACGACGCGGTGAGCTTGTCGGTCGCGCCCGGCGAGGTGGTCGCGATGCTCGGCGAGAACGGCGCCGGAAAGTCGACGCTGATGAAGATCGTGTACGGCCTGGTCCGCCCCGACGGGGGCACGATCACGGTGGACGGGCGGCCCCTGGACATCTCCTCACCGCGCGACGCCATGGCTGCGGGCATCGGGATGGTGACCCAGGAGTTCTCCCTCGTAGAGACGATGACGGTCACCGAGAACGTCGCGCTCTCCTCCGTCGGCTTGGGCCGGGTCGACGTACGCGCTGCCCGTCAGCGGGTCGTCGACGCCATGGAGCGCGTCGGCGTGCACATCGAGCCCGAGCGGCTCATCTCCACGCTCTCCATCGGCGAGCGGCAGCGGGTCGAGATCGTGAAGGCGCTCTTCCACGAGTGCCGGGTGCTGATCCTCGACGAGCCCACGGCGGTGCTCACGCCCCAGGACGTGAGGGCGCTGTTCGAGACGGTGCAGCGGCTGCGTCGTACCGGGCTCGGCGTTCTGTTCGTCTCCCACAAGCTGCGCGAGGTCGCCGAGATCTCCGACCGCGTCGTCGTGCTGAGGCGTGGCCGTCTGGTGGGGGAGCGGGCCACCGCCGAGGTGACCACGAACGAGCTGGCCTCGCTCATGATGGGCGGCGCCGCGCCCGTCGAGGACGTCGCTGCGGCCGTGGGGCTACCCGTCTCCGAGGAGTCGCCTGTCCTGGCTGAAGCCCAAGACAGAAGCAGGTACGGCGGAGCGCCGGCCTGTCCTGAGCCTGACCGACGTGACCCTCGAACGCCGCGGCCGCCCGGCCCTCGACCACCTCACGCTGGAGGTCGTGCGCGGGGAGATCGTCGGTCTCGCAGGGATCAGCGGCAACGGTCAGACCGAGCTGATGAACGTCCTGGGTGGCTCCGAGCTGCCCACAAGTGGTCGCGTCGAGGTGAGCGGCACCGACGTGACGCGGCTCGATGTCGCGAGGCGTCTCGACGCCGGTCTCGGACGGCTCACCGAGGACCGGCGCGGCAGCGTGGTCCCGCAGCTGAGCGTCGAGCACAACCTGGTCCTCGAGGACCTGCGCTCGTTCACGCGCCGCGGGATGCTCGACAAGGCCGCGATCCGGGCACACGCGGAGGAGCTGATCCGGCAGTTCGACATCCGGGCCGCGCCGACCGACCCCGTGTCCAGCCTCTCGGGCGGCAACATGCAGAAGGTGCTCCTGGCTCGGGCCCTCGCGCGGCGGCCGAAGGTGCTCGTCGTGGCGCAGCCGACCCGCGGCCTGGACGTCGGCGCGTACCACTACGTCCACGAGCAGCTCCACGAGCTGCGCGACTCGGGAGCCGGCGTGCTGGTCCTCTCCGAGGACCTCGACGAGCTGCGCAGCCTGTGCGACCGGATCCTCGTCCTGTTCAGGGGCGCCATCACCGGCGGGCTCCCCGTGGCCGAGGCGACCAGCGAGCGCCTCGGCGCGATGATGACGGGGGAGTCGGTGGCGGTATGAGGCTCGTCCGTCGAGGCCACGAACCCGCGTGGCTGCCGGTCGCCGCGGTCGCCGTGGCGGTCCTGGTCACGGTGGCGCTGAGCGCGATCCCGATCCGGCTGGCCGGGGCGAACCCGTCGGCGGCGTTCGAGCGGTACCTCGTCGTCCCGCTGAGCTCGACGGTCGGGATCTACGAGGTGATGCTGACCGCGACGCCGCTGCTGTTCACGGGCATCGCGGTGGCGATCGCGTTCCGGGCGGGGTACTGGAACATCGGCGCCGAGGGGCAGTTCCTCATGGGGGCGGTCGCCACGACGGCGCTGGCGCTCAACGCACCCGGCCTCCCGGCGTGGGTCGCGTTGCCGCTGGGGTTCGTCGCGGGTGGTCTCGGCGGGCTGGCCTGGGCATGGCTGCCCGCCTGGCTGAAGCGGCGTGGGGCGATCGACGAGGTGGTCACGACCCTGCTGCTCAACCCGGTCGCCCTGCTCGTCGTACAGGGGTTGCTGAACGGGCCGTGGCGCAACAGCCAGACCGGCTTCACCGACTCCGACCGGTTCGGGTCGGGCTACGACCTGCCGCCTCTGATCCCGGGGAGCCGCGTGCACTGGGGGTTCGGGGTGGCCCTGGTGATCGTGGCGGTCACCTGGTTCGTGTTCACCAAGACCGCTGTCGGGATGCAGATCCGGGCGTCGGGGCAGGCCCCGGATGCCGCGAAGTTCAGCGGGATCCCGGTGGACCGGCTGCGCTTCCGCTCGGCGCTGGTGTCGGGGGCGGTCGCCGGCGCCGGAGGCGCGTCGCAGGTCATGGGGGTCCAGCACCAGCTGACACAGGGCATCTCCAACAACTACGGCTACACCGGCGTCATCGTCGCGACGCTGGCCGGGCTCAGCGCGGTGGGTGTCGTGCTGGTCGCGGGGCTCCTGGCCGACATCGCGGTCGGTGCGGAGAACGTGTCGCTCGTCCTCCAGGTGCCGACACAGCTCGGTGCGATCTTCGCGGCACTCCTGCTGCTCACCGTGCTCTCGGCCATGGAGCTGCGGCACTACCGGCTCGGCCGGTCGGGTCGGCGAAGACACGGGGACGCGTCTGTGACCGCGGGGGAGGCGTCATGAGCATCAACGTCCTCGCCCTGCTGAGCGCCATGCTCACCATCGCGACACCGCTGGTGTGGGCCGGTGTCGGCGAGCTGATCGTCGAGAAGACCGGGATCCTCAACCTCGGCATCGAGGGCACGATGTACCTCGGAGCGTTCCTCGGGTTCCTGGTCGCCCTGCGCAGCGGGTCGCCGTGGCTAGGGCTGCTCGCCGCGATCGGCGGAGGCGTGGTCGCGGGCCTCCTGATGGCGCTGCTCACCGTGACCCTCGGCCTGAACCAGCACGTGTCCGGGCTCGGCGTGACGCTGTTGTTGATCGCGGTCTGCGAGTTCACGTTCCGCCTGCTCTACACCGGTGCCCGTCCGACCCTCGAGGACAAGTTCCAGGTGCTGCTGTCCGACGTACCGGTGCTCGACCAGCACTGGCTGACCTACGTCGCCTTCCTGGTGCTCGCACCCGTCGCGTGGTGGGTGCTGCGCTCCACGGGCATGGGGTACCGGCTCCAGGCGGTGGGGGAGAACTTCGAGGCCGCCGACGTCGCGGGGATCTCCGTGACGGCGACGCGCTACGTCGCACTCATGGTCGGCGGTGCGCTGATGGCGATCGGCGGCGCGTTCCTCACGCTCGCCGTCCTCGGCAACTTCACCCTCGACATCATCAACGGGCGCGGATGGGTCTGCATCGCCCTGGTCATCTTCGCCAAGTGGCGGGTCTGGCCGGTCGTGCTCGGCGCCCTGATCTTCGCCGGAACCGACGCCCTGCAGCTGCAGCTCGCGATCACCAAGGCCTTCAGCGACATCCCGCGCGAGCTGATGCTCGCCCTGCCGTACCTGGCGGTGATCACGGCACTCGCTGTCTGGGGTCGCAAGGTGCACTACCCGGCGTCGTACCTCAAGGCGTACCGGCGCGGCTGACTTGATCGCTGAGACCATGAACCAAGGAGAGAACCGATGACTGACGAAGAGCTCCTCGCCCTCGCGATCGCCGAGGCCAAGGTCGGCCTGGCCGAGGGCGGCATCCCCATCGGCGCCGCGCTCGCCCACGGCGACCGGTTGCTCGGCGTGGGCCACAACCGCCGGGTCCAGATGGGCAGCGCCATCCGGCACGGCGAGACCGACTGCCTGGAGAACGTCGGGCGCCTGCCCGCGACGGTGTACGCCGAGTCGACCATGGCGACCACGCTGTCCCCGTGCGACATGTGCACCGGCGCGATCCTGCTGTACGGCATCCCGCGGGTCGTCGTGGGGGAGAACAAGACGTTCTACGGCGGCGAGGACTACCTGCGCTCTCGCGGCGTGGAGGTGGTCGTGCTCGACAGCCAGGAGTGCGTCTCGATGATGGAGCAGTTCATCGCGCAGAACCCCGAGCTGTGGAACGAGGACATCGGCGAGCCGACCTGAGCGTGGGGCGAGGAGCGCCCGCTGGCCCCGGACGACCTCGCCGTCATGGGCTTCCTGAGCGACAGCTCGGCCATCCACAGGCCGTTCTGCCGATCGCAAAAACTGTCGGTTCCAGGCGACACGATCGTCCCTCAACCGAGAGAAATGGGCGCACGATGCCACATGACCTAGCCACCTTCCGCAACGGCGATGTTTCCTTCTACTCAGCTCGAGAACCTGCCTGGCACCGTCTCGGCACAGTCACCCGCGACGCACTCAACGCCAAGGACGCCCTCAAGGCTGCCCACCTCGACGGGTGGGACATCCAGAAGAAGGCCCTGACCACCGTCGACCCCCAAGGCGATCCGCTGACCGTTCCGGGGAAGTTCGCAACGGTGCGACGCAACCCGGATCCTGACGGCCCGCGATTCGACACGCTCGGCATCGTCGGCGAGGACTACCAGGTCGTGCAGAACGAAGAGGCATTCGAGTTCCTGACCGGCCTGGTCGACGACGGCGAGGCGACCTTCGAGACCGCCGGCGCAATCAAGGGTGGTGCACGGGTCTTCGTGACGATGCGCCTGCCGAAGCAGGTGCGAATCGCCGACGACGACACTCTCGATCTGTACGTCGCCGTCGCCACCGGTCACGACGGCGAGTTCGCCTTCCACGCCTTTCCCACGCCCGTGCGGATCGTCTGTCAGAACACGCTGTCGATCGCGCTCCGCGGGGCGAAGCGCTCATACGTCGTGCGTCACGACCGCGGAGCAGCCCCAAAGCTCGCTGAGGCCCGATCCGTCCTGAAGGTCACGTTCGAAGACGGCGACGCCGTCGGTCGCGCTGCTCGGGAAATGCTGTCGGCACCGGTGTCGGAGCCTGAGTTCATGGCCCTCGTGGAGAAGCACTTCGTGCCGGAACCGGAGACGTGACTCGACGCACCATGCTTACGGTCCGGCACCAGCGCGAGGATCTGCGCCACCTCGCGTTTCGCGCTCCCACGCAGGAGGTCGGCCGTGGGACGGCTTGGGGTGCGTTCAATGCGTTGTCTGAGTGGTCCGAGTGGGTCAGGCCGACCAAGCCGGGTGCTCCGACCTCGGCGGAGGCCGTGCTCATGGGGAAGGCTGCGGCCACCCGGCAGAAGGCGTGGGACCTGCTTGCGCCATCGTGGGCGGCTCGGCCGGTCAGAACGTAGAGCCGCCACCTCCTCAGTTCACTAGAGCCAGGAACAGTTGGCGTTGTGGCGCTCCAGATGTGTGGAAGTCTTGCGGGTCCCGGGAAGTTCAGGAGGATTCGTCTGACCGGGCGGCCGTGCCGGTGGCAACTCGCCCGCAGCGACGAGTGACCAATGGCCCTGACTGTTCCGTCCGTCCAGATGTGAGTTGAGGGATGAGGGGAGGTCCAGCCACCAACCACCTCGCCTCCGGGAGGCTGCCATGACCGGTCTGACCATCACGCTCACCCTGGACGAGGCCAAGGTCTTGCTTCATTCGGCTCAGCGCGACTTCAACGAGTACCGCGTCGATCGGGAGCGGGCCGTGCTCGACAGGCTCGCGACGAAGATCGAGGAGGCCGAGAAGGAGAAATCGGCGTACGACGAGGCGTCGACTGGCGGGTTGCACTGGGACCGTGAGCAGCCCTACCAGGGGCCGTCCCGCTACGCCCATCCCGCTGACGACCAGGTTCCAGAGCACGACTGACGCCGCCATCCTGTGCGCGAGCGCTGTCAGTCGGCTCCAGCCTGGTCCCCGCACCCGCGCAGGACCAGACTGGAGTGACTTCTCAGGCTCGCGCCTCGATCACCAGGTTGTACGGCGTCGC
Organism: uncultured Actinomycetota bacterium; assembly: GCA_963739785.1. Taxonomy (GTDB): domain Bacteria; phylum Actinomycetota; class Actinomycetes; order Propionibacteriales; family Nocardioidaceae; genus Nocardioides_C. The sequence continues at coordinate 10,190 of CAVUBO010000018.1, forward strand.
GGCGGCCACCCGGGCCGTGGTGAACCCGGCGTCCTTGAAGGCGCCGGTCAGTCGAGCAGGGCCCGCTTGTGCACCCAGGGCTGCGCCACCCTGCGAGACGCTGCAGGGCACGCACAGACACGAGCTCGCGGCGTTGAACACCGCTGCCACCGGGTTGTCCAGGTTGTCCTCGAGCCGGTCCTCGGCGAACGGCTCGACGGCGAAGACCTGCCCGCCCGGTGAGAGGACGCTCCGAGCGTGCGCGAGCGCGCCGACCGGGTCGCCCATGTCGTGCACGGCGTCGAAGAAGCAGACCAGGTCGTAGCTGCCGTCGTACGACGACGCGTCGCCGACCTCGAAGTGCACCCGGTCGGCGACACCTGCAGCTTCGGCAGCGGCCGACGCCCGGCGTACCGACTCCTCGTGGAAGTCCACGCCGACGAACGTCGAGGCGGGGAACGCCTCGGCCAGCAGGATCGTGGCCGAGCCCAGCCCGTCGTCGAGTCATCGGACCCGGCGGCGGCCTCCTCGCCCGCCTCGTGACGGCGTCGGTCAGTCGCAGAAGTCGCAGACTCCCGAGTGCGGGAAGGGCCATGTGACACGTGGGGCAGACCTTCGGCTCGTGTCCCGAGCGGCCGCAGGCTTCGCCTTGGCCGGCTTGGCTCGCCGCGGCTTCTCGGCGGCCAAGGCCTCCTCGTCCACCACCACGTCGAACCCGAGCTCGGTCAGGACCTTGGCCGCGCCGTCCTTGCCGCCGGAGAACTCGTCGGACCGGGCGGCGGTTCCGGTGGCGTAGAAGTAGGCGACGCCGAGGATCGCCTTGGAGTCGTACTCCTGGCCCTGGTGCCACAGGGTGTACGCCGTGGCACGTCCGAAGCCGTATCGCCGGAGGAACTCCCTCGACCCCAGGTTGTCGCACTCCTTCATGGCCGCAAGCACGTGCGACCGGGACACCAGGTTCCAGTCAGGCATGGTCAAACCCTACGGCGAGTGGACATGACTGGGCTCTCTGCGGGTAAGTAGATGAGCGTGGAGGGGATGCTGGAGTCGTTCATCGGCTCACCGTGGGCGTACATCATCGTGGGCGCGTCGATCACCGGTTCCGCGCTGCTGTCTCCGCTGCCGAGCGAGACCATGATGGTGAGCGCCATGTCACTGGCCATCGCCGGCAGGATGGACATCGTCATCGTGGTGATGGCCTCAGCGCTCGGTAGCTGGTGCGGCGACGTGCTGGCCTACCACGTCGGGCGTCTCGTCAGCCGGCGGACTTCCACGTGGGCGACCAGCTCCGAGAAGCGCCGGAAGGCGCTCGACTGGGTGGAGGAGCGGCAGGAGGACTGGGGGCCGGCGCTCATCATGTCGGGCCGGTTCGTCCCCGGTGGCGTGACGGCTGTCGGGCTCTCGGCCGGTGTGGTCCAGTTCCCGGTCCGGAAGTTCCTGGTCTTCGCAGCCCTCGGCGCAGTCATCTGGGCGACCTACGGCCTCGGGATCGCCTACATCGGCGGAGCACTGTTCCCGGGCAACGTCTGGGCGGGTGCGGCCACGGGGATCGTGATCGCCCTGGCGGTCAGCGCCGGCGTGCACCTGGTCGGGCGCCACCGCCGTCGTTCAGTCGACTGACTCCACCTCACCTGGCGCACAGAGCGCCCAACTGTGCTGTCCGACAAAACATTTCGGAACGTCCCGAATGGGCATAAGATTCTCCCGCCCTCCTGCTCGGGAAGGCGTGGAGCAGGGGAGTCGTGCCGATGCACGGGTGGTTTGTGCGGGCGGGCCTGTTGGGGCTCGTCGCAACGTTGTTCAACATCATTCCGGGTGCTGCCCCGGCGCAGGCGGTCAGCGAGACCGAGCCGGTCGCCGTTCCACGAGCTGAGCGGTGGGACCCGCGCGCTGCCGGAGTGGTGGGCGAGAGCAGCGCCGGCGTCGTCTACACGCGCGAGGGCGAGCCAACGTCGCCGACGCTCCGGGGCAACGGCGAGACCTACCTCCGCGCCGCCGACGGCACGGAGACTCCTCTGGACGGCCCGGCCACCCGCGTGTACGGCGACCGGCTCATCGGCTGGTCGAACGCGACGGAGGTACACAGTCGCGTCCTGCCGAGCGGCGAGCCGGAGGTCACCTACGTGCCCGACGGCTACAGCCTGATCACCATCACCGGCGACGGTCTCCTCCTCGGCCACGGCCCCTACGGTGACCGCTCCCTTGCGCTCCTGCCGTGGAGCGGAGGAACGCCGCTCTCCATCGAGGGGCTGCCCTCCGGCCGCACGGTGGACAGCATCGCAAGCCCTGCGGTCGCCGACGCAGACGGCGCCATCGTCTACACGTCTTGGCCCAGCGGATCCTGGTCCGGCGGCCAGGAGTCGGAGTCGGTGTACGTCGACACCGCCACGCGCAAGGCCTGGCCCCTCGGCTTCACCGGCCGTGACTGGGGGCTCGGCGAGGACACGATCTCCTGGCCCACCACTGGTGCGGGCGGTGAGCGGCTCATCGGCACCATGCCGCGTCCCACCGAGGCCACGCCGACGCCCGCCAGGACCACCCGGCCGATGCCGGTGACGCCCGGCTGGGACCAGGCGCGGAACGTGTCGCTCCTTCCCGTGGGCGAGGACGTCGTGGTCTGGCGCGGCGGCTCGCTCAGCTGGAGCCAGTACTCCGCCGGGACCGTTGCGCCCGTGGTCGCAGTGGCCCCGGACGGCACGGCCCGCGACCTGGTGGGCTGGGGCCACGACGTACGCCCCGCCGCTTCCCGTGGGGAGATCCTTCTCGTCGGGGGAGCGGACGTGACCACGTCCGCCGTACGACGCATCGATGTCGCGACCGGAGACTCCACGCTGGTGGCACCGCTCGAACCCGTCCCGGCGTGGACCATGCAGATCGCCGTGGACGACGGGGGAGTGGCCTACCTCGACACCAGCGAGCGGGACGGCGCGTTCAAGGAGCGCCCGGTCACCCTCGGGACGGACGGCTCGCTTCAGCTCGGCGCAGAGGAGCGGATAGACGCCTCGGTGGATCAGTTCACCTGCTGGAGCTACCCCGAGCAGCGGTGCACGAACGTCGTCACCGGGGACGGCTCGCTGGCCTGGGTCGAGGACGCCGCGTCGTCCTCTGTCAGCAAGTGGGGCCTGCGCACTGTCGGACGGTACGGTGCGGACCGGCGTGGTCCCGAGCTTCGTCAGTGCGCGAGGGCTGACCGCCGTCAGCGGGCCCTGGCTGATGCTCGACAGCAAGTACCTCCTCGACACGCGCACCAACGCGGCGACGACGGTGACCGACAACGGCGCAGCGGACCTTCTTGACGGCGTCGCCTACGTCCCGGGCTCGGCGATGGAGACGACTCCGCAAGGCTCGGTCATCATGCGTGACCTCGACGCCGGGACGGTCGACTCGCTTGCCGTGCCGGGGTGCGTGAAGGTCAGCACAGTCCAGGCGGCGGGTTCCTGGCTGCTCGTGGGCTGCACGAAGGCTGAGGGTTACGCCCAGTTCGTGATCGACCGGACCGGCCAGACGCAGACCTGGGACCTGGGTCCGGGCTCCTACTACCTCGGCAACGGCTTCGTCGTCGGCCGCGACGAGGACGACCTCCTCACCTGGACTTCACTGTCGGTCGGCGCGGCCGACTGGCGCGAGCTCGGGACCGCCCGGGACCACTGGGCAACCGCGTCGGTCAGCCGCGGCTCGGTGCCCCGCGTCGCGTGGATCGACCCGACAGGCCAAGCGTTCGTGAAGCAGCTGCCGGTCACGACCAGCCCGCTCCCCGCACGTCCGACCGCCAAGCTGGCCGCACCCACCGCGCCGAAGGTCACCGCCGACCCGAACGACGGCTCCGTGTTTGTGCAGTGGGCGCCGGCGAACCCGTCCGAGAAGATAACCGGGTACGTCGTCCGGGGCGGTGTCGACAGGTTCAGCCGGGTGCTCGGTCCCAACGAGACGAGCACGACGTTCAAGAACCTGAAGAACGGTTCGACGTACACCTTCTGGGTCACCGCGCAGAACATCGCCGGGGAGACGACGAGCTCCGTGACAGCCACGCCTCTGGGCAGGCCGACCGCTCCGGAGAACATCGAGGTCACCGTCGACGAGCGCACCTCCACCGCGCAGGTGACGTGGACCTGGTGGCAGGCGCCGGCGACCGAGCCGGTCACCTCCTTCGACATCGAGGTCGGCCAGCCGGTGGCCACGGGCCTTCCCGCCTCGACGCGGTCCGCCAAGATCACGGTCCCGTGGCCCACGACCGGGCCGGTCACCGTGGTGGCCAACGGAGAGGACGGCTCGAGGTCCGCTGACAGCACGCCCGTGACGTTCCCGGGCGTGGACAGCACCGTGCCCGCGGTCACGGCGCCGGCGGTGCCGCGGGTCCTGCTCGGGACCAAGGTGGCCGTCCCGCTCGAGGCGCGTGACGACCGGGCGCTCGCCAGTGTCGACCTGAGGTGGCGGAGTGCCGCCTCCGGTGAGCGGCTCGGGTCGTGGACCTACCCGTCGGCCTGGCAGCGCCGGAGCACCGGCAGCGTCAGCGTCACGCAGCTCCGACGTGGCCACACGTACTGCTTCTCCTCCCGCGCACGCGACGAGGCCGGCAACGTCTCCAAGTGGACTGACCAGCGGTGCGCAGTCGTGGCGCTGGATGACCGCGCCCTGGTGCGGTCCGGGAGCTGGAAGCTGCCCACGGCCCGGCGGTTCTATCTCGGCACGGCGTCCTCGACGACGGCGAGGCTCGCCACGCTGAGCCGCAAGGGCGTCCGCGCGGACGCGGCGTACCTGGTCGCGACGACCTGCCCGACCTGCGGCACGATCCGGGTCCAGGTCGGCTACAACGAGTGGGGCAAGGTGCGCCTGCGCTCCGCCGTACGACGGGACCGGCAGGTCATCGCGCTCCCGTGGCCGATGCGACTGCAAGGCCGACTCGTCCTTCGACCGGTGTCCGGCACCGGCCGCGTCACCATCGACGGCATCGCCCTGAGGAGCTACTGACATGCCTCGTCTCTCGATCGGCACGGCCGCTGTCGCAGCAGCCGCACTCGTCGCGACCGCTCTGGCCCCGCCCTCCATCGCGGCCGCCGACACCTACGGCGACTCGATGACCGTCGTGTTCGGCACCAACGAGCACTCGTCGACCCCGGTCGACCTGACCCTGCCGGCTCCGGGCGACTCTCGGCGCGTGGCCAAGGTGACCTTCCGGTGGCAGCAGAGGACGCCGACCTACCAGGGCTCCTCGACGGGTTCGTTCGTCGTGGAGACACAGGAGTGCGTCGCAGACGCGGAGTGCCAGGTGCACGCCGAGGTCCCGACCGGCCGGATGAACAACAGCATCATGAGCTCGGTGAGCATCATCGTCTCCGACGGCACCGAGACGATCGGGTCGACGAGCCGGACGCTCAACATCCAGAACCCCAAGCCGACCGTCGCGTTCACGGCTCCGGGGAACTACGACACCTTCTGGAACGAGCAGGTCACCCTCGCCGCCGACGCCACCCCGAGCAGCAGCGGCGCGGCGATCAAGCGGGTGCGCTTCTACGTGAACCCGAGGGCCGAGGAGGACTTCCCCTACCGCGAGGACACCGAGGCGCCGTACACCGTCACGGTGCCGTCCTCGGAGATCGCCGAGTCGACGAAGGGTGGGACGCTCTACGCGGTCGCGGAGGACGTCGAGGGGAACCTGTCGCAGTACGGCTACGAGGACTACCGGCCCTACCTCCGCACGGTACGGGTGGGACCGCCGCCGATCGTGTCGTGGCGTTCCCCAGCCCTCGACGGCCGGCCGGCGGGTGGCATGTCGACGGAGGCCTTCCTGCACTGGGACACCGCGCTGCCCGAGTCGGCGCCGCCGAGCGAGACCGACCCGGAGACGCCGTACATCGACCGGATCGAGATCTTCCGGGACGGGGAGCTCCTCAGCGACAAGCGGTACACGGACACCCCGACGTGGGGCAGCGACTTCGGTGGGCGCAAGAAGGTCCGCACGGCCGAGTCCTACCTGTACTGGACGGCCTCGAGTGGGATGACGCCGGGTGAGCACACGGTCACGCTGCGGGTGACGTCGAGCTACGGCTCCGTCGGCACCGCGACGCGGCGGTTCGTGATCACCGACGGCGTGGAGCTCGGCCGGGTCATGAGCGGCACGAAGGTGGTCGAGGACGGGCACATCGTCACCGCGGGCACGTGGGTCCCACTCCGCTTCAACGTCGTGGGCAAGGTTCCGGGTTCCGCCCTGGGCTACTACGACGTCCTCCAGGGCGGTCAGGGCGGAGAGTCGCTGATCGGCGGCTCCGCGGGCTGCAACCTCGCACTGTGGTGGGACTGCCCCGAGCAGGTGACCGTCAAGGCGAACTGGTCGGTGCCCTCGAAGCCGGGGACCTACACCCTGACCTTCGCCGGGCAGGAGCACTTCGACGCCGCGGTCACCACGACGACCCGGACGTTCAAGGTCCAGCCCGCGGGCCGCGATCCCTGCCGGCGTCTCCTCGAGCGATGGTCCGGGTCGGCAAGGCAGTGACCGTGCGGGGCCAGGTCGTCCGGACCGACACCGGGCGCGGCGTGCGGGGCATCCCGGTCACCCTGCAGTGGCGCAGGGCCGGCACCACCGGCTGGACCGAGGTGGTGTCACGCACGAGCGGCCTGCACGGTCGGGTGCGGGCGCTTCCGGTACGTCGGTCCACGGGCTTCTACCGCTGGGTGTCGCCCGGAGTCCTGGGCAAGCTGGGTCCGGCCAAGAGCCAGGCGCTGAAGGTGCGAGTCGCCCGCTGACCCGGGGCGCTCGTCAGTCCTGGGGGCGCACGAGACCGGCGACCTGCCACACGCCGCCGGCGTGCCGGTAGCTCAGGTCGAAGCCGCGCGACCGAGCCACCTCCAGCATCGCCTGAGGGGGATGCGTGAAGGTGCGGAAGCTGTTGCCGGTGAAGCGGAACCACGCGTTCTGGGAGCCGAGCATCGCCCGGCTGAGCGGGTTGCGCGGGGGATGGCTGAAGACCAGGGCCCGCCGGGCGTGGTCCGCGGCGGCGCTCAGCAGCCGCTCGTAGTCGGGGTAGCAGCACACCACCCTGTGCAGGACGACGATGTCGGCCGGCTCCACCTCGCCGGGGCTGACCGCGATGTCCAGCCGCCGCCGGTGCACGCGGTCGGCGACGCCCGCCGAGGCTGCGAGCGCCTGTGCCTGTTCGTCGTAGGAGTCGACGAGCTCGAGGTTGGTCGCCTCGGCCGCTCCGAGGCGGAGCAGCTCCAGCTGCAGCTCACCGACGCCGCCGCCGATCTCGAGCACCGTCGCGCCCTCGACTCCTTCATCGGCGCAGAAGTCGACGATCCGCTGCTCGGTGCGGCCCAGCCCCCGGCGCCGGTACCGCTTCGCAAGGCTGCGCGCGAACCGGTCTCCGAAGACGCGCTGGTATCCGCTCGGGTCGCAACAAGAGCCCACGGTTCGAGTATGACCCCCTCGACACCGTCACGGGGCGGTGTGGCGACCACCGCGCCGCTTGGCCGCTGGTGGCGTGCCCTCAGGCTCGTTCGGTGTCCGCTGACCCGGCACCTTGAGCGGTACGACGTTCGGGGCGGCGGGCGTTGACGACTCCGGCGGCGCCTCCTCGCCCTCGAGGTGGACGTGCGGGAGCAGACGGTCGAGCCACTTCGGCAGCCACCAGGCCGCCTCGCCCATCAGGGTGATCACTGCCGGCGCGAGGGTGACCACGAGAATGCCGGCGAGCAGCACCGCCGAGGCGAGCCCGACGCCGAACTGCTTGATCGTGGGGTCCCCGTTGAGGATGAAGCTGGCGAACACCGCGGTCATGATGAGGCAGGCCGCCGTGGTGATGCGCGCGCTCGACGAGAGGCCCGATGCGACCGCCTTGCGCGCCGGTTCGCCGCCAAGGTGGTGCTGCTGCACGTGGCTGACCAGGAACACCTCGTAGTCCATCGACAGGCCGAACAGCCCGGCGAACATCATCAGCGGCACGTAGCTCGCGATCGGCACCCCGCTGCTCGCGGTGTCGATGCCGAGCAGCGAGATCCCCCAGCCCCACTGGAAGGTCGCGGTGAGGACCCCGAAGGCGGCCGCGGCCGACAGGAGGTTCGTCACCGCCGCCTGCAACGGGATGAGCAGCGACCTGAACGCGATCATCAGCAGACAGAAGCCGAGCAGGATCACGGTGCCGATGACGAGCAGGAGGCGCTGCGAGATCAGGGTCGCCAGGTCGGCGTACGACGCGGTGTAGCCCCCGACGTACGACGTGATGCCTCCCGGGCCCTCCACCTTGGGGATCACCTTGCCGCGCACCTTCTCGAGCAGGTCGGCGGTCGCCACGGTCGCCGGCCCGGTCGTCGGCACCGCCGAGAGCAGCACCACGTCGCCCTTCTTGTTGGTCTGAGGGGGCGTGAGGCTGACCACGCCGGATGTCCCGGAGAGGTCGTTCTGCAGCCGGACAACCCGCGGGTCGGTGTTGCGGGCGTCCCCTCCGGCCGCGGTGACCATCGTGGTCAGCTGCTTCTGGAGCTGCTTGGCCTGCTTCTGCTCCTGCTTGGCCTGCTTCTGCTCGGCCTTGAGCTGGTTCGCCTGCTGTTGCAGCTGGTTGCCCTGCTTCTGCAGCGCGTTCCCCTGCGCCTGCAGGGTGTTCCCTTGCCGTTGGAGCACCGCGGCCTGCTGCTGCAGCTGCGCTCCCTCGGCCTGGAGCTCGTCTCCCTGTTGCTGCAGTGCCGCCGCCTGCCGTTCCAGGGCGGCCTTCTGGGCGGTGAGCGCAGCAGCCTCGGCCGCGAGTCGAGCTGCCTGGGCCCGTAGCTGATCGGCCTGCCGCTGCAACGCAGCCGCCTGCGCTGCCAGAACCCGACCTCGGTCGGCCAGAACCCGGGCCTGCCTCAGCAGCGGGGCGAGTGCGGCGCGGAGCTGCTGCTCACGGACGCGCAGTGCGTCCAGGCGCGCCTGAAGGACGGGTCGGAGGAACCCCTGCAGCCGCGGGCGGTTGCCGAGGTTGGCGATGCGCGTCTCGAGGATGCGCTCGCGCGCAAGGGTCACGGCCAGCTCGCGAGCCAGCGGCCGGATCCGTGTCGCGAGTGCCCGCGCCTGAGCGGCCAGCTGGTTCCGCTCGCTCTGCAGCAGCGACTGCCGCCCTTGGAGCCGGCGCAGCTGTTGCTCGAGCGCCGCCTTCTGCGACGGTAGCTGTGCACCCCGCTGCTGCAGGGCGGTGCCCTGTTGTCTCAGGCTCGCCTGCTGCTGCTCGAGGCTGTTGCCCTGGGCCTGCAGCTGCTGCTGCTCTGCCTCCAGCTGGTTCTTCTGCCCCTCGAGTGCGCGCTGCTCGCTCTTCAGCTGGTTCTCCTGGGCGACGAGCTGCTTCTGCTGCTTCTCGAGCTGTTTCTGCTGCTTGGGGAGCTGCTTCTGCTTCTTCTTCAGGTCCTTCTGAAGTGAGGTGGCCTTGTCGTACTTGTCGGTGTACTCCTTGCTCGGCGCGACGACAGGGTCGAACCGGGACGCGACCTGCAGCGGGCCGTTGTAGCCCACGCCGAACCCGAGGGTGAGGAGGTCGTAGGCCTGTCTCTCGGTGGTGCTCTTCGGCGCGGCGCCGATGTCCTCCTGGCCGAGCCTGAGCGAGAACGCCGGCACGATCAGCGGCGAGAGCAGGAGGAGCGCCACCACCGTGATCGCCAGCGGGTGTCGCGACAGGAAGCCGGCCCAGGCATGCCAGCGGCTTCCGCGCTCCTTGCCGCGACGGTGGAACGACGGCAGGTGGAGCCAGCCGATGCGGTGCCCGAGCAGGCCGAGGATCGCAGGGAGCAGGGTGATCGCGGCGAGTACGGCGGTCACGACCGCGACCGCGGAGGCGAGGCCGAGAGCGCTCAACAGCGGGATGTTCGCGACACGAAGCGCGAGCAGCGCCACCACGACGGTGCTGCCGGCGAAGACGATGGCGCTCCCGGACGTGGCGACCGAGCGTGCGATCGACTCGACCACGGGTACGCCGGAGGCCAGCTGCTCCTGATGTCGGCTGATGAGGAACAGCGCGTAGTCGATGCCGACACCGAGCCCGATCATCGTCGCGAGGGTGGCGCCCGTGTCCGGGATGTTCAGGAGGTGTCCCAAGAGGCCGACGACGCTCAAGGCGACGGCGAGGCCGACCACGGCGTTGATGATCGGGAGGCCCATCGCGACGAGGCTTCCGAGCACCAGGGTCAGGATGAACATGGCGGCGAGGAGCCCCACTGCCTCGCTGCTCTCGGTCGACTCCTTGGACAGCTCGCTGCCGATCGAGCCGGCCGCGGCCACCTGGATGCCGGCTTGGTGGGCCGGTTTGGTCGCGTCCAGGATCTTCTGTGAGGTCTCCTTGTCGAGCTCACCGGAGCCGATGTCGAGCAGCACGGGGGCGAACCCCGTCTGGCCGTCCTTCGAGAGCAGCCCCGCGGTCTGGCCATCGCTGCTGATCGGGTTCGTGACGCTGTGGACGTGCGGGGCCTTCTTCAGCGCCTTGACCGAGGACTTGACCGCGTCGGAGTTCGCCTTGTCGGTCAGCTTGCCCTTGGCGACGTGGAAGACGATCGGGTTGCTGCCGTTCTGCTGCGGCGGGAACCGCTCTTGCAGGAGGTCGTGGACCTTCTGGCTGCCGGTGCCCGGGAGGTCGAGGTCGTTGCTGGTCTGGGCGCCGAACACGCGGATGGCGCCGAAGACACCGATGACGACGAGCACCCACACGCCGATGACCAGCAGCCGCCGGCGTCCACAGAAGCGCCCCAGTGCGAACAACATCTTGCCCATGGGAGCGCCTCCAGAGGCAGCGGCAATCTCTTGAGCCTAGAAGCGCCGCGCGGTGAGGCGGAACCGCCCGCATGTGTCATGTCCAGGCTCCGCCGATGAACCGCACGCGAGGAAGACGCGCAGGTAGACGGATATCTCGAAGGGAAGGCAAAGAAGCCGGATTCGCAACGTTTGTGACGGTCGTCACCGGGTAGCGCCTGAGCATCACCACCTTCTCGGGAGGTACCTCGATGTCCGTCCGTCCCACACTCGGTCTCGCCGCACTCAGCCTCGCCACCGCTCTGGCCGTCGTGCCTGCCGCCTCCGGCGCCGACACGTCCGGACCTGCGCCGGGAGGCCCGGGCAAGAAGGCCGACTGGACCGAGGCCGACAAGACCGGCTTCGGCACGGCGCGCACCGTCGGAAGCAACGTCTGGTTCACCCTGCAGAAGGGGCGGACGAGCGAGGTGTTCTACCCGGACCTGTCCACGCCGAGCGCGCGCAGCCTCGAGCTCGTCGTGACCGACGGGAGGACGTTCACCGACCGTGAGTCCACCGACACTCGCCAACGCACGACGCGACCAGATGCGAGGAGCCTGGGCTTCACGCAGGTCAACACCGCGAAGTCGGGCCGGTATCGGATCACCAAGCGCTACGTCACGGACCCGAGGCGCGACGCCATGGTCGTGCGGGTCCGGCTCGAGTCGTTGGACGGCAAGAAGTACAAGCTCTTCGCCCTCTACGACCCCGCGCTGGACAACAGCGGGATGAACGACCGGGGGCGGACCGTCGGGCGAACCCTCGTCGCCACCGACAGCGACTCGAAGGTGTCGAGCACCCTGGTCTCCCGGCCCGCATTCGGCGCCACGTCGAACGGGTACCTCGGGAAGAACGACGGTTGGACCGACCTGAAGAAGGACCACCGGCTCGACAAGCGCCATGACAGCGCCGGTCCTGGGAACATCGTGCAGACCGGGCGGATCACCGGTGTGACAGGGCGCACAGGGCATCAGGCCGCGACGCTGACGCTCGGGTTCGGCGAGAACGCCGGCCAGGCCCGTCGTACTGCTCGGGAGGCTGCGGCGACGAAGTTCGCCACCACGGCACAGCGCTACACCGGAGGGTGGCACCGGTACCTCGCGTCGTTGAAGCAGGTGCCCGCCAGCGCTTCCGGAGCGCGTCGTCAGTACCTCGCCTCCGCGCTGGTGCTGGCCGCCGCGGAGGACAAGCAGAACCGCGGTGCCGTCGTCGCCTCGCCGAGCGCGCCGTGGGTGTGGGGTGACGAGGTCAAGGACCTGTCGTCGCCCTCGGGTGCCTACCACCTGGTGTGGTCGCGCGACGCCTACCAGTTCGGTACGGCGTTCTGGGCGGCCGGCGATCGAGCGGCTGCGCGGAGGATCGTCGACTGGCTGTTCAAGGTGCAGCAGAGGCCCGACGGCTCGTTCCCGCAGAACTCCGATGTCACCGGGAAGCCGGTGTGGTCGAACCTCCAGCTCGACGAGGTCGCCCTCCCGATCGTGCTCGCGCACCTCGTGGGACGTGACGACGCTTCGACGTACGCCGGGGTGAAGAAGGCCGCGAACTTCATCGCCGGCTTCAAGGACGAGGAGACCGGCCGGAGCGCGCCGTACTCGCCGCAGGAGCGCTGGGAGAACCAGTCCGGCTACTCGCCGAACTCCATCGCGGCGCAGATCGCCGGGCTCGTCTGCGCAGCGGACCTCGCGCGCCGCAACGGCGATCCCTCGTCCGCGAACCGCTGGCTCAAGCTCGCCGACGAGTGGCAGGCGAAGGTGAAGGACTGGACGGTCACCACGAACGGTCCGCTGTCCGAGGACCCCTACTTCCTGCGCCTGAGCAAGGACGGCAACCCCAACGCGGGCACGACGTACTCGATCGGCGACGGCGGGCCCTCGGCGGTCGACCAGCGCAAGGTCGTGGACCCGAGCTTCCTGGACCTGGTGCGCTACGGACTCCTGGGACCCAAGGACCGTGACGTGGTGTCGACGCTGCCCGTGATCGACCGGGAGCTGAAGGTCGAGACGCCCAACGGACCGTTCTGGCACCGCTTCAGCTTCGACGGGTACGGCGAGACGCGTACCGGTGGGCAGTGGAACATCACCGAGCCCGACACCTTCACCACGCTCGGCCGTGCCTGGCCTCTGCTGGCGGGGGAGCGGGGCGAGTACGCCGTGACGGCAGGCGGGAGCGGGACGCCGTACCTGAAGGCGATGGCCGCGGCCTCTGGTCGCAGCGACATGCTCGCCGAGCAGGTCTGGGACGGGCGTCCTCCGTCGGGTCGCCGCTGCTGCCCTGAGGGTGAGGGCACTCGGTCTGCGACGCCGCTCGTGTGGTCGCACGCCGGGCTCGTGCGACTGGCCTGGACGATCCAGAAGGGGACTCCCGTGGATCAGCAGGACGTGGTGGCCGAGCGGTACACGCGCTGACCGGTTTGACTGCGTCTACCAGGGTGCCAGGGCCGGAGTGGGCGTAGGGTGGTGAGAAAGCGCCTTGGCATTCGTCCAGTCCCTGCCCTTGTCCCGGCCCACAATGTGTTGAGCCCTGGGGGCAAGAGTGAATCAGATTCCTGGCTGGTCCCACGAGACCGTCCTCGCGGCGGAGCCCGTGAGTGCGTCGAAGGCTCGTGACTTCATCTGCCTTCACCTCGTCGCGCACGACCTGCTGTACCTGGTGGATGATGTCCGGCTGGTCGCGAGTGAGCTCGCGACGAACGCCATGGTGCATGCGCGCACACCGTTCGTCGTGACCCTGTCGGAGGCGAAGGGGGTCGTGCTGCTGGCCGTCCGAGATGGCTCTGCCTCGGTCCCGGTCAGAGCCGCGCCGCGGGTCACGGACATGGGCGGTCGCGGGTTGGTGCTCGTGGAGCTGCTGAGCCATGAGTGGGGTGCCAGCACCGACGGTGACGGTTCCAAGTCGGTGTGGGCGTCCTTCGCCACCCGAACCAGGCCCGCGCCGGACCCACTGTTGGCATGAACCCGGTCGACGCCTGCCCGCGTGCGCAAGTCGGTGCGCGTCAGTGCTACCTGCCGCTGTGGGTCAGGTCGGCTCGCCGGCGGAGAGCTGGTCCGGACCGAGGACGGTGCTTGTCGGCAGCGCCCTGCGGACCAGGGAGTGCGCGACGAGGCTGAGCTTCTCGTTGTGGTTGCGGGAGTAGGCGCGGAGCGCGGTGAAGGCGGTGTCCATGTCGACCTGCCCGGACTCGGCGAGGAGCCCCTTGGCCTGTTCGATCACGATCCGGCTGTTCAGCGCGCTCTGGAGCTGTTCGGCGAGGATGGAGGCGCGGTGGACGGTGCGCTGCTGGAGGATCCCGATGGTCGCGACATCGGTCAAGGCGCGGGCGATCCGCTGGTCGGTGACGCCTAGCGGTGGCCCGGGCTTGTTGAACAGGTTCAGTCCGCCGATCGTCTCATCACGCAGGCGCATCGGCACCGCATGCATGGAGGTGAACCCGACGCTGCGCGCCGCCTCGGCGAAGCGGGGCCACCGAGTGTCGTCGGCGAGGTCCTCCACGGTCACGGGCTGGCCGGTGCGGACGGCCTCGACGCAGGGACCGCCCTCCTGGCTCTGGAGCTGGAAGAGCTCGAGCAGCCGGGTCGCCTCACTCGAGGACGCCATCAGCTGGAGGCTGCCGCGCTGGTCGACGAGCAGGAGTCCGGCCTCGGCGACGTCGAGCAGCTCCACGCAGGTGTTCACCAGGCGGTCCAGGAGGTCGACGACGTCGTAGTCGTCGACCAGCGTGTCGGCGAGCATCGCGAACCGTTCGGCGAGCAGCGTGTCTCGCCCGGTCTCGAGTGCTCGGGAGCGCGTCTCGCGGGTTGTTCATCGGTTCTCCTTCAAGATGCGCCGGCGACCGTTGACCACGTCGGCGGCGAGCTCGTTGATGTTCAGGCCTTCGGCGAAGGCGGTGGCACGCAGCCGCACCATGGCCTCCTCGATGCTGCTGTCGAGCTGCCCCATCACCATCCCGGCGGCCTGGTGGACGATCATGTTGGTGGTGACGGGGGCCCTCGGGGTCGCCGTACTGGTTGGGCGCCTCCAGCACGGCCAGACCCACCTCCTCGACCGAGGACAGGGCAGTGCTCAGCTCCGGTCGGCTCAGTCGGGCCCGGTGACCTGACGGTAGAAGTCGACGGCGCCCAGCCAGATCGCGCCGATCCGGATCGGGAAGGCGAAGACCGCACGTGCGCCGACCCGGCTCGCCTCATTGCGGAAGACCGGCCAGCGGCTGGCCACCACGTCTCGTGGATCGGTCAGGTCGGCCACGAGTACCGGGGTACCCGTCGCGGCCGAGTCGACGCAGGGGCCCTCGCCGAGGGTCAGCTGCAGACGTTCGATCGTGGTGGCGACCTCGTCGGAGGCGTACAGCGGCTCCCGTGTGCCGTCCCGGTCCACGATGGAGACGCCCGCACCGTCGAGGCCGGCGGCCCGGCAGCAGGACCGCAGCAGGCCGTCGAGCGTCAGGAGTGGGAGTGCCGATCATCGCTGGCTCCCTGTCGAGGTCGACGAACATGGCGTTGAGTCCGCGACTGCGGCGCCCTGTTCGACGTCACGCGAGGCAGAATCTCCGTTCAGTCGCAGCCTACGCCCTCCAGACGGCCCGGATAGCGCCGAGGCGTGAGCCCTTGGGGCGATCGGCCCAACCCACCCTCAACGGCGCATTTGCGGTACGTCGGTCGAAAGCGCTGTGTGGCTTGACCGGATGAGCTTCCGGTGGAAGCGTGCTGACTGCGCTCAAGCCCCTGGCGTTCTGAGTCAGCGCGGGCGGGCGTGTCTCTGGATCTCGCTGACCTGGATGGATCCAGCAAGCCCATCGGACTCTCTGTCCGATGGCCGTGCAAGTTAGCCAGAGCCGCAGGTGACCATCAATGGTCCAGCAGCGTGAACCACATTGGGCCCAGGTCTACGACGACGCCGGAGCCGCAAGAGCGACGCTCCACCGCGAGACACTGCATTGCAACGCGAGTGCGACCCGCACACTGCAGAACTCGCTACTTGCCCCGGCCGAGGCCAGAACCTTCGTGGCGGAGCGGATCTGCTCACGGCACGACGCCCTGGCAATCGCCGCCGCAGCACTGGTGGCGAATGAAGTCGTCACCCACGCCGCCCTGATCGGCGATGGGCCGATCACCATCGCCCTGCAGTGCGACGTCACGAACCTCACGCTCTCGGTGACCTGCTCGACGGACGAGCCGTCGGTGACTCCTGAGCTGCGGCTCGCGGACCCCATCGCCGACATGATCGTGAACAGAATCTGCCGTTCCTCTGGAACGCTGCCCACGGCGCACGGACTGACAATGTGGTGCACGATCCCAACCGGGTACCTCCCGGTGCGCACCCCTCGAGCGTGGACAACGTCGCACAGCAACTCGCCGGTCTTCTGACGGCGAGCCCCACCAGGGAAGCGGTCAGCGCTTTCGCTCGGCTCGGACGAGGGCGGCGGCGAGGACGGCGGCCCGCCCCTTCGGCGCCAGTTCAGCCAGCCGGTCAGGGTCGGTAGGCAGTCCGAGCCTGTCCGCTGCCTTCAGCGCCCGCTCGTCGAAGTACGGCCCGACCTCGGGCCACACGTCCTGCACCTCGCGGCAGAAGATGCTTGCACCGGTCGGGCCGATGCGCGGGAACGAGGCGATCACCTGGGCGAGCTCGTCAGCGGCGTTCGGCCGCTTGGCCGGATCCGTCGCAGGTCGCCGCCTTGCGCGTCGAGCACCTGTTTCGACAGTTCCTCCAGCTTCGTCGCGGTGCTCTCGTCGTACCGTCGGTAGCCACCCCGCCCGAGGGCGCTGACCCGCTGCTGCCAGGTCGAGTCCAGCATGCGCTGCGGCGTGCGCCAGCCCGCCTTGAACAGCTCCCGTGCCGCAGCGACGGCGATGTCGGCGGAGATCCGTGTCGAGAACAGCAGGGTGAGGACGAGCAGCTGGAACAGCGGCGACGGCTTGTCCGCCAGCTTGATCCCTGCGTCCTCGGCGTACGTGGTCCCGTGCTCCTTGAGGAGCTCGTCGACGACTGACTGGTGGGACATCGCCGCGACGTACCCGGGCTGTCGGGCGGGCAAACGGGCCGTCCCCGTCGCCAACCCAGGCTCAAGCGGGAGAGGCCGCCGCCAGGATCCGCTCGGCGTTCTCGGGAGCGAAGAACTCCGCTGGTGAAATCGCGCCGGCGTTGAGACGGGCGAACGCGTCCATCGCCCCCTGGTTGCCGTGGACGGCGCCGAGGAGCTGCTGCAGCTCTGGTGGGGGAGGCTCCAGGGTCGCGAGCTCGCAGGTGAACTCGTACATCGACGCCACGTGCTCGTCGCGCTTCGCCTGGTATTCGCCCATCGCGGCGTCGAACGCCCGCGATCCCGACAGTGACTCATCCAGCGCCACGGCGCAGAGGTCTGCGTCGCGGAAGGCGTCCTGGATCCCCTGCGCCGTGATGAAGTCCCGGTTGTAGCCCGCGTCGCCCACCAGAGCCCATCCCGGCCCGTACGGCTTGCGGAAGTAGTTGGGCACAGCGGTGCCGCTGAAGCGCTCTTCCCGCTGCGCGGCGTCGACGCGTTTCGCGAAGGCAGGTGCCAGCGCCAGGGTCTTGAAGAAGTTGCCCTCCACGTCCCTCTTGTTCGCGGCGAACTCGGCGTATGGCCATCCGGCGATCACCACCGTCAGGCCGTCATTCGTCGGCCATGCGGCGATGCCCCTGTTCGGAACCACGTATGTCTCCCAGCGCCCGCCCATGGGGAGGCCGCTGAAGTACGTGTAGTAGGCCGCGAGGAGGGGAGGCTTCTCGTTGTACTGCTCAGGTCGCACGACCTCCGCCAGGAGCGACCGGCGACCATCCGCACCGATCACGATGCGGGCGGACTCGGTGACTGTCCTGCCGTCCCGCCCATGTCCACGGATGCCGGTCACGCGGCCGTCACGGAGCACGAGGTCCTCGACGGTGAACCCTTCCCGGACCTCGGCGCCGGCCTCGCGAGCAGCGTCCACCAGGAGCTTGTCGAGCACTGTGCGTCGCGGTGCGTACGCCGACAGGAGTGCCGTCGATCTCGGGGGAGCCGCTGAGGGTGAACGGCCCGAAGTCGAAGGCGTACGTATCGATGGGCGGACATCCGGTCGCCACGAGCCTGTCGAGGAGCCCCCATCTGCTTCAGGGCCATGACGCCGGGGGTGTGGATCAGGTGCGTCGAGAGGGTGTCGCTGGGGAAGGTCGCCCTGTCGACGACCAGGACCTCGTACCCCATGCGTGCGAGAAGCATCGCCGTCGGAGATCCGGCGCAGCGGGCGCCGATCACGATCACGTCGTACTGATTGCCTTCCATCGTCTTCCGCCTTCCGGGCACGAGTCCGTGGGTCGGACTCGTCATCGACGCTAGGAGGACGGGCGCCCCGGCACATGGGCCGAAATCTGTAGGTCGAGAACTGCGCAGATCTACCCAGGGCATCGAGCGTCGAGTGACGGGCTCAGGAGGTGAGGCCGTGCTCGTACGCGTAGGCGGTGGCTGCCGACCTGGACGACACTCCCAGCTTCATGAGGATGTTGCTGACGTGGCGGGCCACTGTCTTCTCACTGAGGAACAGCTCGGTGGCGATCGCCCGGTTCGTCCTGCCGACGGCGACCAGGCGGAGCACCTCGGTCTCGCGAGCAGTCAGCAAGCTTGCGGCTCCTGGCGCCGTCTTCAGCGACAGCCTCTCCAGCGCAGTGAGATCCGGAGTCGCGCCCAGGTCGCGGAACACCTCGCGTGCTGCCTCGAGGTGCATCTGGCCGGTGTCGTGGTCTCCCAGCTGCCGGCAGGCGACGCCCATGAGGACGCGGGTGCGTGCCAGCTCGTACGGCGCCTGCAGCATCTGCCAGACGGAGAACGCCTCCCGCAGCCGGTCAAGGGCGGCGTCGGGTCTTCCGTCGGCGAGACGTACGGCGCCCGCGGCGTACTCGGCCATGCCGTGCAGCAGGGGCACCTCCAGCCGCGCGGCCGCGCTCTCCAGCTGCTCGGCGCCGGCGCGGGCGGCCTCGACGTCTCCGGTGGCGAGCATGACGTCGACGTACGCCGAGAGCAGTCGGCATCGCGGTGGCCCATTGACGGGCCCGGTGACCTCCTGCTCCTGGCCTTCTGCGACCACGCGGCGGATGGCCGCCGCTGCGGCATCGACCTGGCCCTGGGCAAGACGAAGCTGGGACAGGCCTGGGTGGGGGTCGTGACCCCGAGCGGCTGCCAGGCGGTACGCCTCCTCGGCCTCGTCGAACTCACCCCACAGGCGGTGCAGCTCGCCGCGTTGGTAGAACGCCATGCCGAGCGTGGTCGGCCGCGAGAACAGGTCGCATGCGCGCTGGGCCTCGGTCACCGCGGCACGCCAGCTTCCGTGCATCTGCAGGATCTCCGAGCGGTGCACCAGGCACTGTCCACGGAAGGGGAACAGTCCTTGCTGCGCGTCGCACCACTCGCCGAGTGCTGTGGTCCACTCCGTGGCTCGCTGCAGGTCCATGATCTTCTGGCAGTTGAGGATCACGGCACAGTAGGTGATCCCGGAAGGGATGGCTGAAACCTCGCCCGCGGTGACGGCCACCATGACCTCGTCGAGCAGCCGCAGACCCTCCGACGTACGTCCCGTGTGGATCAGGACCTCTCCGAGGCTGAGCCTGGCGAAAGCGAGCAGGTCAGGGTCCTGGAATCTCTCACCGATCTCGGCGGCGCGGGTGAAGGTCGCGTGGGCGGCGTCGTTGCTCTCCGACGCCATCTGTGGCAGCCCTTCCACGACCAGGAGGTATCCCTGCTCGACGCACTCGAGCTGTCGTTCGTCCAGCAGCCGATGTGCCCGCGCCAACCAGCCAGCGCTGTGGGCGGCGTCGCCCCGGATGAGCGTCAGGAAGCTCAGCCAGAAGGCGCATCGGACCGCGCGGGCAGGTTCGCCGGCGGTCAGCCAGTCCCGGTGTGCGCGGGTCCAGTAGTCGTCGCTCTCCGGGTCACGCCCGGTCAGGTACGCCGCGGTCGCGGCGCGCTCGAGGTCCTCGGGCGCGAGCGGACCGTCGAGGTCGGATCGGGAGAGATGGGCGTACGCCTCGTCCCAGGCGCGCGTTTCGAAAGCGCTTCGTCCACGCTCGACTTCAGCCGCAACGGTCATTCGACCTCACCGCCCGAATCCCCCGACAGGTCGATCGTAGGCGCGCCCCGGGCTCGCTGGAACCGGCGTCGGGTCAGGAACGGGGGCCGTGTCGGCAGGCCTCCCTGTCGGCGGGTCGTGACATCCTGCTGGGCGTGACCTTGCGGATCCATCGCGCCGAGCGCACAGACCTCCTGGCAGACGGCCTGGGCGACCTTCTCGCGACGCCGCTGGAGGACCCGTTCGCCGAAGAGGTCGTGGTGGTGCCCGCGCGAGGTGTCGAACGCTGGCTCACCCAGCGGCTCTCGCACCGCCTCGGCGTGGGAGCACGTGGGGGTGACGGGGTCTGCGCCGGTGTCCGTTTCCTCAGCCCTCACTCGTTGGTCTCGATGCTGCTCGGCAGGGAGCGGGACGACGCCTGGGACCCCGACCGGATGGTCTGGCCGTTGCTCGAGGTCATCGACGACGCGATGGGGGAGCCGTGGTGCGCGACGCTGGCGGCACACCTCGGGTTCGGTGTGGACGGTGACGAGGGCGCGTTGCGAAAGAGCCGTCGCTACTCCGTGGCACGCCGGCTGGCCGGTCTCTTCGCGTCGTACGCCGTCCAGCGACCTCGGCTGATCACCGACTGGCGCGAGGGGGCCGACACGGACGGCGCCGACAACAAGCTCGACGACGATCTCTTGTGGCAGGCAGAGCTGTGGCGCCGCCTCGTGAAGCGGGTGGGGGAGCAACCGCCCGACGTCCGTCACGCGGAGACGCTGGAGCGGCTGCGCGCCGGTGGCGACGGTCTGGACCTGCCGCCCCGACTCTCGCTGTTCGGCCACACGCGCCTGCCGGTGACGGAGGTGGAGCTGCTCGGCGCCCTCGGGGAGCTGCGCGAGGTCCACCTGTGGCTGCCACAGGTCTCCGGGGCCCTGTGGGACGAGATGACCGAGGTTGCGAGCCCCGGACCCGTGCCGCGTGAAGAGGACGGATCCAGCGAGCTCGTCAGGCACCCGCTTCTTGGATCGCTCGGTCGCGATGCCCGGGAGCTGCAGCGGACCTTGTCGGTGGTCTCGACGCGCTCGACGGGCTCGACCGGCTCGACCGGCTCGACTGGTGGTGGGATCCTGACCGGCTCGACCGGCGAGGCCGACACGTTGCTCGGCTGGCTGCAGCACGACCTGCGGGACAACGTCGAGCCCGACGCAGCGACTCGACGAGCTCGCGTCCCCGGGCACGATGACCGCTCCGTGCAGGTCCACGCCTGCCACGGCGCGACCCGTCAGGTCGACGTGTTGCGCGAGGTGCTGGCCGGACTGCTCCAGGACGACCCGACCCTGGAGCCCCGCGACATCCTCGTGATGTGTCCCGACATCGAGGCGTACGCGCCGCTGGTGCAGGCGGGATTCGGGCTCGCCGACGTCGCCGGCGCTGGGGAGGGCCACCCGGCGCACGGGTTGCGCCTTCGGCTGGCCGACCGTGCGCTGTCCAGCACCAACCCGCTGCTCACGCTTGCCGCCAACCTGCTGGAGCTGGCCGGTGGCAGGGTGACCGCGACCGAGGTTCTCGACCTCGCCTCGGCGGAGCCTGTGCGGCACCGGTTCGGCTTCACCGACGACGACCTCGCCCAGCTCGCGATGTGGGTCGATGAGGCCGGCATCCGATGGGGCCTCGACGCGAGCCACCGCGGGACCTACGGCCTCGACCTGGGGGACAACACCTGGTGGTCCGGTCTCGGCCGGGTCCTCCTCGGGGTCGCGATGGCAGAGGACGAGCTGCGGTTCGTCGACGGCACCTTGCCGGTGGACGACGTCTCCAGCGGCGACATCGACCTCGTCGGCCGGTTCAGCGAGTACGTCGACCGTCTCCACACGTTCGTCCGCACAACCGAGACTGCGTCCACTGTCGCCGAGTGGACGACCGCGCTGTCGACGGCCGTGGGTCACCTGACGTCGGTCTCGCCACGCGACGCCTGGCAGGAGGCGCAGTTCGACCGCGAGCTGGCGCGGATGCACGACGCCGCCCAGGAGGTCTCCACAGGATCGAACAGCCATAGCGGCAGCACGCCGCTGCTGCTCGCGGACGTCCGCAACCTCTTGGCCCACCGTCTCGGCGGCCGCCCGACGAGGTCCAACTTCCGCACCGGCACCCTCACCGTCTGCACCATGGTTCCGATGCGGTCGGTGCCTCACCGGGTGGTCTGCCTGGTGGGCCTCGACGACGGCGTGTTCCCGCGCACGAGCTCCGTCGACGGCGATGACGTGCTCGCCCGCAACCCGCTGACCGGCGAGCGCGATGTGCGCAGCGAGGACCGTCAGCTGTTCCTCGACGCGATCCTCGCGGCCCGGGAGACCCTGGTCGTCACGTACACAGGCGCCAACGAGCACACCGGTGCTGTCAGGCCACCGGCCGTGCCTCTCGGCGAGCTGCTCGACGCACTCGACGTCACGGCCGCAGGCTCGGTTCGGCAAACGGTGCTGGTCAACCACCCGTTGCAGCCGTTCGACACCCGCAACCTCGTCCCTGGCGAGCTGTCCGGCAAGGACGCCTTCAGCTTCGACCGGGCCGCCCTTGCCGGAGCCGAGGCCGCCCGCGGGCCGAGGCAGCCCGTGACCTCGTTGGTGACAGCACCGTTGCCCGTCCGCGCGGTCGAGGACGTCGCGCTGGCTGACCTGCAGGCGTTCTTCGCTCACCCCGTGCGTGCCTTCCTGCGCTTCCGCCTCGACGTCTCGTCGCCGCTGGAGGCCGAGGAGACCCATGACGCCATCCCGATCACGCTCGACGGGCTCGCCAAGTGGCAGATCGGCGACCGCCTGCTGTCCGACGTACTCAGCGGCAGCGACCCGGCCACCAGCGTCCGCGCGGAGCGGCTGCGTGGTCTCCTGCCGCCAGGAGAGCTCGGCTCCCGGACCCTCCGTGAGGTCGAGGAGCAGGTGCGCCCCTTGGTCATCGCGGCCAACGGACTTCGCCAGGGGACGCCGCGGACTCTCGACGTGGACATCGACCTCGGCGACGGTCGCCGGCTCACGGGCACGGTGCCGTCGGTCTTCGGCAACCGGATCGTCAACGTCGCCTTCTCGCGGCTTGCCGCGAAGCACCGGCTCAAGTCCTGGGTGGACCTCCTGGCCCTGAACGTGGGTCACCCGGACGAGAGCTGGACCGCCCACACCCTGGGTCGCGGCCGGGCGGGCATCGCTCGCGCGCTGACCGGACCGCTCGACCACCGCGCAGAAGGCTGGCTCCGGGACCTGGTCGACATCTACGACCGAGGCATGCGCGAGCCGCTGCCGCTTCCGGTGAAGACCGCCTGCGCCTACGCCGAGACGAGCCTGCAGAAGCGGAGGGGTGCGTTCGTCACCCCCGAGTGGCAGGCACGGAAGGAGTGGCAGACCGACCGCTACTCCGCCATCGGCATGCCGGGGGAGGACGCCGATCTGGCGCACGTCCGCGCCTTCGGTCAGGACGCACCGCTGGAGTGCCTGCTCACCCCACCACGTGCGGACGAGACCTGGAACGACGAGCCGCACCGGCTCGGGCAGTACGCCTGGCGCCTCTGGCAGCCGCTGCTCGAGGGCGCGGAGAACGTGGGGCACCTGTGAGCGACGAGACCAGCCCGGCAGTCGTCGAGCCCGAGGTGTTCGACATCTGCGACCCGTTGCCGACGGGCACCACGCTGCTCGAGGCCAGCGCCGGCACCGGCAAGACCTGGACCATCGGCGCCTTGGTGACGAGGTACGTCGCAGAGGGCGTCGCGACGCTCGACCAGATGCTCGTGGTCACCTTCGGGCGCGCTGCCAGCCAGGAGCTTCGCGAGCGGGTCCGCACCCAGCTGGTCGAGGCCGAGCACGCCCTGGCCCACCCGGACTCCGAGCGTCCACCGAACGACGTGGTCGACCTGCTCCTCGATGCCACGCCGGAAGAGCGGGTTCGGCGCCGTCAGCGGTTGCGGGACGCCCTCGGCGCCTTCGATGCCGCCACCATCGCGACGACACACCAGTTCTGCCACATGGTGCTGCGCAGCCTCGGTGTCGCCGGAGACACCGACGCCAACGCGATGCTCGTGGAGGATCTCGACGACCTGCTGACCGAGGTGGTCGACGACCTGTACCTGCGCGCATTCGCGGGCATCGACGACGAGCCGCCCTTCACTCATCGCGAGGCGCTGAAGCTGGCACGGGCGGCGGTCAACGACCCGCAGGCGCAGCTCGAGCCGCGCGATGCCGAACCGGACAGCCTGCCCGGTCGGCGGCTGGCCTTCGCCGCCCAGGTTCGCGCCGAGCTCGACCGGCGGAAGCGCCGGCTGGGCGTGCTCAGCTACGACGACCTGCTGTCCCAGCTCGCCGACGCACTGACCTCCGACGACGCGCCTGCCCGGCAGCGGATGCGGCAGCGCTGGAGCGTGGTGCTCGTCGACGAGTTCCAGGACACCGACCCGGTGCAGTGGCAGGTCCTCGACCGCGCCTTCACCGGCCACTCCACGATGGTGCTGATCGGAGACCCGAAGCAGGCGATCTACGCCTTCCGCGGCGGTGACGTGGCGACGTACCTCCAGGCCGCCGCCACCGCCACCACCCGCAAGACCCTCGGCACCAACTGGCGGTCCGACTCCGCCCTCGTCGACTCACTGCAGGTCGTGCTGCGGGGTGCGGCGCTGGGCGACGAGCAGATCGTGGTGCGAGACGTCAGCGCATCGCACCAGGGCTCCCGTTTGACCGGAGCCGGGGCGCCGTTCCGGCTGAGGGTCGTGAACAAGGCCGTGCTCGGCAAGAAGCCGACCGCCAAGCTCGGTGTTCCCGACATCCGCCCTCACGTGTACGCCGACGTCGCGCGAGACATCAAGCGGCTGCTCACCTCTGACGCACTGTTCGAGGACCGTGCGCTGCAGCCGCGCGACGTCGCGGTGATCGCCTACCGGAACGGCGACCTCCAGGAGGTGCAGCGGGCGCTCGCCGAGGTGGGCGTGCCCGCGGTGGTCGCGGGCAGCGGCAGCGTCTTCGCCACCCCCGCCGCGACGGAGTGGCTCCAGCTGCTGGAAGCCCTCGAGCAGCCGCACCGCTCTTCGCGAGTGCGCAGCGCGGCGCTGACCTGCTTCATCGGCCGGACCGCGGAGGAGCTCGATGCCGGCGGCGACGAGGTGACCGACGAGGCGGCCGAGCTCGTGCGCGACTGGGCCGAGCTGTTCGCGACACGTGGAGTGGCCGCGGTCCTCGAGGCAGCCGGCGCCCGTGGGCTCATCGCGCGTGTTCTGTCCCGGGTCGACGGCGAGCGCCTGCTCACCGACCTGCGCCACGTCGGCCAGTCTCTCCACCAGGTCGCCGGCGAGGAGCGGCTCGGTCTCGTCGCGCTGCTGACGTGGCTGCGTGGGCAGATGGCCGACGACAAGGTCGAGGTGGCGAGCGACCGGACCCGCCGGCTCGACAGCGACGCGGCGGCGGTGCAGCTGGTCACGATCCACGGCAGCAAGGGCCTCGAGTACCCAGTCGTGTACCTGCCGACCCTGTGGGACCGGTTCCCGCAGAAGCCTGCCGTGCCGCTGTTCCATTCGCCGGGAGACGGTGCGGCTCGCGACGACGCTGACGGCAGCCGGCGCTGCATCGACGTCGGGGCCGGAGGCCCGCAGTGGTCGGGCAACGTGGCGCGGGCGATGCTCGAGGACGACGGCGAGTCGCTGCGGCTGCTGTACGTCGCGATGACCCGCGCCCGGTCGCAGGTCGTGGCCTGGTGGGCGCCCGCCCCGAAGAACACACCCTGCTCGGCGCTTCAGCGGATGCTCTTCGGTCGCAGGCCGGAGTGGCCGACCGTGCCCCCGGAGCAGGGCCTGCACGACGACGCCAAGGTGCCGCAGATCCTCGACGTGTGGCAGGGCCTCGGCGGCCCCTCGTGGGAGGTGGCGCAGTGGGCAGCGTTGCCCGACGCCGCGCTGCCGGCCGACGACCGAGCCCTCTCGGTGCGGACGTTCTCCCGCTGGATCGACACGACGTGGCGCCGTACGTCGTACACCTCGCTGAGCTCCGTGCCGACGGAGGCCGAGTCGCCGCTGTCCCGCGTCGGCAGCGAGCCGGAGGAGCTGCCGAAGGACGACGAGCCCGACCTGAGCACGCTCACGGAGCCCGCCGTACCCCGCGAGCCTTCACCCGAGGCCGTCCCGTCGCCGATGGGCGGGCTGCCTGTGGGGGCGACGTTCGGCTCCCTGGTGCACGCCGTGCTCGAGCACGCCGACCCGGAGGCGCCTGACCTCCGAGCCGAGCTCCTCGCGCACATCGACGAGCAGCTGGTCCGGTGGCCGGTTGCGCTGGACCCGGACGAGCTCGCCGACGCGCTGGTGCAGGTATGCGAGTCGCCGCTCGGCCCGCTGGCCGGTGACATGACGCTGCGCCGGGTACCGCTTCGCGACCGGTTGTGCGAGATGGAGTTCGAGCTGCCGCTGTCGGGTGGCGACGTGCGCGACTACCCGACCGCGCCGGTGACGCTCGGCGACGTGGCGCCGCTGCTCAGGCACCACCTGCCGGAGGGCGACCCGTTGCTGGCGTACGCCGACGCGCTGGCCGCACCCGGTCTCGGCGGGCAGGACCTGCGCGGCTACCTCACCGGGTCGGTCGACGTGGTCCTGCGGATCCCGTCAGGCGCGACGAGCCGGTACCTCGTGGTCGACTACAAGACCAACTGGCTCGGTGGGTTCCCCGGCGAGGGCGGCCCGCCGCTGACGTCCGACGACTACCGCCCCGAGGTGCTGGGGGAGGCGATGGGCCACTCCGACTACCCGCTGCAGGCGCTGCTGTACGCGGTGGTGCTGCATCGCTTCCTGCGCTGGCGGCAGCCCGGGTACGACCCTGCCACCCATCTCGGCGGTGTCCTCTACCTCTACCTGCGAGGCATGTGCGGGCCGGACACGCCGGTGGTCGGCGGACACCCGTGCGGAGTCTTCTCCTGGCAGCCGCCGGTGGCACTCGTCGAGGCACTGTCGGACCTGCTCGACGGTGTCTCGCCCGGGGTGAAGGAGGGCGTGGCATGACCGAGCTGTTCGAGGTGACCGACCCCTACGACCGTCGGCTGGCGCTGGGTGCGACCGGACTGTTGCGCGACTTCAACGAGGCCGGCGTGCTCACCGCCGCCGACGTGCACGTGGCGACAAGGCTGGGTGAGCTCACCGGGGAGGCCGACGAACACGCGCTGCTGGCCACGGCGCTCGCCACTCGGGCTGTGCGCCACGGGTCGGTCTGCCTCGACCTGGCGGCCGTCTCCGACGTCGCGCCCGAGCTGCCCTGGCCGGCGTACGAACCATGGACGGCCGCCATCACGCGGAGTCCCCTGGCCAGTCGCGGCGTGCTCCGCTGGGAGTACGACCTGCTCTACCTCGACCGCTACTGGCGACAGGAGGAGCAGGTCTGCGCCGACCTGCGCAGTCGGCTCATGCAGCCGCCACCGGGCGTCGACCTGGGAGTCCTCGGCGCCGGTCTGCAACGAGTGTTCGGTGAGGAGACGTACGCCGAGCAGCGGGAGGCCTCGCGCAGGGCCGTGACGCAGTGGACGACCGTCCTCACCGGTGGGCCGGGCACCGGCAAGACGACCACGGTGGCCGGGTTCCTGGCGCTGCTGGCCGAGCAGGCCGCGCTCACCGGTGACAGCCTGCGGATCGCGCTCACCGCACCGACCGGCAAGGCAGCCGCCCGCCTGCAGGAGGCGGTCGTCGACGCGTCGGCCCGGCTCGCTCCCGCCGACCGGCGGCGTCTCGGCACGCTCGAGTCGTCGACGCTGCACCGGCTGCTCGGCTCTCGACGCGACAACGGCACCCGCTTCCGCCATCACCGCTCCAACCGGTTGCCCCACGACGTGATCGTGGTCGACGAGACGTCCATGGTCTCGCTGACGATGATGACCCGGCTGGTGGAGGCGGTCCGCCCTGACGCCCGGCTCGTCCTGGTCGGTGACCCCGACCAGCTCGCCTCGGTCGACGCCGGCGCCGTGCTCTCCGACCTGGTGTCAGGCTTCGCCGGTGCGGGGGAGAGCCCGGTGGTGCGCCTGGCCACCACGCACCGCTTCGGCGAGGAGATCGGCCGGCTGGCGACTGCCCTGCGAGACGGTTCCGCTGACGACGTACTCACCGCGCTGCGTGCCGGCTCGGCAGAGGTGGAGTTCGTGGAGACCGAGGAGCCCGCCTCTCTGCTGAGAAGCCCGCTCCTGAAGGCCGCCCTCGCGGTCCGCACCGCCGCGGAGGCCGGCCTCGAGGCAGACGCGGTGGCTGCGCTCGACAGGCACCGCCTGCTCTGTGCACACCGCGAGGGTCCGTTCGGCGTACGCCACTGGAACCGGCAGGTGGAGCACTGGCTCGCCGAGGCCACCGGGGACCCGCTCTACGAGGAGATGTACGTCGGGCGCCCGCTCCTCGTGACCGCCAACGACTACGGCCTGGGCGTCTACAACGGCGACGCCGGTGTGGTCGTCCGCGAGGCCGACGGCAAGCGCGCCGTGATCGCAGGAGCGAACGGGCTGACCGGATTCGCGACGAGCAGGATGAGCGACGTGGAGACGATGTTCGCGACCACGATCCACAAGAGCCAGGGCAGTCAGGCCGACGAGGTGACGGTGCTCCTGCCTCCCGAGGACTCCCGGCTGCTGACCCGGGAGCTCTTCTACACCGCGGTCACGCGCGCGAAGAAGAAGGTGCGGGTGGTCGGCTCCGAGGAGTCAGTGCGAGCCGCGGTCGGACGGCGCGCGCAACGGGCGAGTGGCCTGCGTCAGCGGCTGGGAATGGGGCTCGTCGGGAGCTCGGACAACTAATAGTTGTCGTAGTCTTTCCATTCTTGGAGTCGGGATATCGAACAGGCGCGGAGGTGATATGCACACCTCCATGCTGCCGGCCGCAGAGCTCCACCTGCACCTCGAAGGCACCCTCGAACCCGAGACGATCTTTGCGATCGCGGAACGGAACAAGATCGCGCTGCCGTACTCAAGCATCGACCAACTGCGGGCACGCTATGCCTTCACCGACCTGCAGTCGTTCCTGGACCTGTGCTACAGCAACGTCGACGTCCTGCGGACCGCCGAAGACTTCGCCGACATGACGACGGCCTATCTGGAGCGCGCGGCTGCGGCGGGGCTGCGGCACGCTGAGGTCTTCCTCAACCCGCAGGCACACACTGCCCGGGGGGTCCCCCTGCCCGAAGTCATGGCGGGAGTCGCCAGCGCCCTCTCCGAGTCGCTACGGACTCATGGGCTGAGCACCGGGCTGATCGTGGCGTTCCTGCGGGATGAGAGCGAAGAGTCGGCGATGGCAACCCTAAACGCAGCCCTGGCCCTGGACGCAGCGTTCATTGGCGTGGGTCTCGACTCCGCTGAGGTAGGGCACCCTCCGTCGAAATTCGCCAAGGTGTTCCAACGCGCTCGCGCCGAGGGTCTGCACCGCGTGGCCCACGCTGGTGAAGAAGGTCCACCCAGCTACATCTGGGAGGCGCTCGACGTGTTGGGCGTCGAGCGGATCGACCACGGCGTGCGCTGCCTCGATGACGAACAGCTCGTCCGGCGCCTCGTTGAGGACCAGGTGCCGCTGACCGTGTGCCCTCTGTCGAACGTGAG
The DNA here is from genome assembly GCA_963739785.1 of uncultured Actinomycetota bacterium. Taxonomy (GTDB): domain Bacteria; phylum Actinomycetota; class Actinomycetes; order Propionibacteriales; family Nocardioidaceae; genus Nocardioides_C. The sequence continues at coordinate 39,518 of CAVUBO010000018.1, forward strand.
CCTAGGAGTAGTTGAAGACATCGCCTCACACCCGTTGTCAACCATGCTGGAGCGAGGGATCAAGGTGACCGTCAATTCCGACGACCCGGCGTACTTCGGTGGCTACGTCGACGACAATCTCGACGCCCTCACCCAAGCCGGCCATCTCACAAGTGCAGACCTCGTGACGCTGGCTCGCAACTCAATTGAGGCATCCTTCGCCGATCCCGGACGCAAGCAGCAACTGCTGAATGAGCTCGGCGTCGCGCTCAGCGAACCGGATGGCAAGCACCGCGGGACTCCCGGCCGACCGACCTAGCCACAGCGCGTCCCTGGGGTGGCGGCTAGACGGACAGCGCCTCGGGAACAAGCCGCTGCTTGTCCACGTGGGCGCGGGGTGGTGCCGTCGTCCACATCGAACGCCGACGCCGTGGTGAACTGCCCCCTTCAAGCACGACCCTCGCCGCATGGAGAACTCATTACGACTTGCGCGGTGCACGCGGGCTCTCGAAGGGCGAACGGCATGAGCGCGGCACCCGAGGACAGCTGCGTCGAGCCGTTCTGGACGGTCCAGCTCGTCTACGACCCGGACGGCGGTGGCGCCGACTTCGCCTACACGATCGGGCTCGCCCATCGAGGTTTCCCCGAGCTCCACATCTGGGCGCGGCCGAGTCTCGGCGACGACCCCGGACACGACTGGAAGCTCAGCGTCCGGGACTGCGGTGGAGTCCTCAACGAGCTCGCCGGTCTGCTCCTCAGCGGTGAGCTCGTGATCGGCTCCACGGTGAGGCGGGAGTACGACGGCGGGCTGGCTGTGGTGGAGTACCGCGTCGACCCACCCGGCGACCGCGAGCAGCTCGAGGCCTACGGCGCGCCGGACGGTGCGGATGTCCTGCCGGTGAGGTGGTCGTTGTCGCGACCCCCGTGCGGACCTGCCTTGCCACTCAGCGAGCTCGATGTTCGGCGGATGACCAAGCGGTACGACGACCTGGTCGGTCGACTGGACGGTCGCGACGGCCTGCCCAAGGGATGGGAGCTCCCTGCCCGGCCGTCGTTCGACGTCGACCAACGCTTCGGGCCTTTGACGCCGCTCGTGCTTGCCCGCGCAGCCCAGATGTCGTTGGCAGACGCCGAGGTGCTGCAGGAGTTCCTCCGGAACAGCCACGACGTCGAGCAGGCAATGAGCCCGACCTGGCCGCTCGTCAGAGCACGCGCCCTGGGGCGGCCGGCCGGGCGGACACCGGGTCTCGACAACCTCGAGGGTGCCGTCATGGACCTGATGGAGGCTTGGTCCCGCCAGTACCGGCAACGCAAGCGCTGGAACTTCATTGTGGACGAGTTCGTCGCCGAGGCGCCCGAGGAGTTCCGGACTGTGCCCCGGTCACGGATCGACACGAACCTGCGACACGTGCTTCACAACGCTGTTGTGTCCTGCCTCGCGGGAGAGCTGGTGCTCGATGTCGCGGACAGCGAGCTCAGGCTCACGTCGGCGGGACCCTGGGAGTCCGCGACGTCGGAAGACGGACGTCCGGGACCGGACTGGTACGCGTCCGGCGAGGTTCTCGGCCGCATCCGTGGCTTGCTGTCAGAGCTTTCGGCGCACGACCTGGCCACGATCGGGGTCCGGCACGCTGACGCGCTGGAAACGGGGCCCAGCCGCTTGCGTTGGGAGTACGCGGATCTTGTGGCACGGATGTCTGGGTTCGCCTTCGTCTCGGCGTCCGCGTGCCCCGCTACGGAGGAGATGGTGCCCGAGTCGGTGCGTCCCCTGCTCGTGGGTCGATGGATCGTCGATGCTGCGAACGGGACAGACCGGCCCAGGTACGCACTCGAGAGCTGGTTGACCTGCCTGACGGTCGTCCTTGTTCACCGCGCGCACTTCACCGCGGAACAGGTCCGTGCCTTCGCGAGGCGGGTCGATGACGTGCTCCCGGGTCTCCTCGCGGTCCTGAACGAGCCGTTGTAAGCCGAGGGCATGCCAGAAGAACGCCAGTTTCTGTCCACAGCCTGTGGTGGGGACGGACTGTCCACGGTGGTCGAACAGGTGTTCGAACTGGGGCTTGTCTTTCCCTAGCGTGGGGTCATGGAGATCGAGTCGACGCCGGTGGAGCAGCGGGTGGACCCGGTGCACGGGTTCGCCGGCCGGGCGTTGGCTGCGCTCGACAGGATTGCGGACTCTCCTGCGTGGGCGATGACGCCGCAGGAGCAGGCGGAGACGCTGGTCGAGCTGAGCCGGCTGTCGGCGCGGCTGACCGAGCTGCGGTGGCGGGTGCTGGCCGCGGCGGAGGCCAACGAGATCGGCGCGAAGGACGGCTCGACCAGCACGGCGGCGTGGCTGTCGCGGCGGACCCGGGAGGACCGGGCCCGCACCAACGGGGACCTGCGCGGGGCGCTGGCACTGGACCAGGCGCGGTTCGCGGTGACCCGGGAGGCGTTCGCGGCGGGTCGGCTGACCGAGGCGCAGGTGTGGGTGATCCTCCGGGCGATCGAGGACCTGCCTGCCGGCGAGGTGACTGACGAGCAGCGGGTCACCGCCCAGGAGCACCTGATCGCGCTGGCGGGTGAGCATGACGCGAAGCAGCTGCGGGTGCTGGCGCGGCGGCTGTTCGAGGTGCTCGCCCCGGACGAGGCGGAGCGACGTGAGGGTGAGGCGTTGGAGCGTGAGGAGCGGCGGGCGCGGGAGAAGACCCGGTTCGCGATGCGCGACAACGGTGACGGCACCAGCAGTGGCTGGTTCAAGCTGCCGACCCTGCAGGCGGAGATGCTGGGCAAGGCGGTGCAGGCGTTCGCCGCACCCCGGCGCCAGGACCCGGGTGCCTGGCTGGATGCCGAGGGCCGGCGGCTGCCGTATGCGGTGCTGCTCGGGCGGGCGTTCGCGGACCTGGTCGAGCACCTGCCCACCGACGCGCTGCCGCAGGCCGGGGGGACGGCCGCGACCGTGGTGATCACCGTGGCGCTGGACAAGCTGCGCACCGGGCTGGGGGCCGCCTGCCTGGACACCGGGGGGCGGATCTCGGCGGCGGAGGCGCGGCGGATGGCCTGCACCGCCGGGTTGATGCCCGCGGTGCTGGGCACGAAGTCGACGCCGCTGGACCTGGGCCGGACGGCCCGGCTGCACACCGAGCCGCAGCGGATCGCGATGGGCATCCGGGACAAGGGGTGCACGTCGGTGGGCTGTGATCGGCCGCCGGGCTGGTGCGAGGCACACCACGAGGTGTCGTGGTCAGAGGGCGGCGAGACCAGCGTCGAGAAGGGCCGGATGCTCTGCCCGCACCACCACCACCTGGCCCACGACTCCCGCTACGACATGCAACGGCTGCCCGACGGCAAGGTCCGCTTCCACAGACGGACCTAGGCCGAAGGCCAGTGGTCGGGAGAGCTTGGTGCGCGAGGTGGAAGCCCTGCCGTCGTGCACGGGGCCTCGACGTCATCAAGTGAATCACTGCACAGGGTGGCTAATGGGTTCTAGTCCGAGAGAGCCATGTTTCCGTGCGATTCGGGTGGTTTTCTCTGATTTAGAACCTTTTTGACCCTTTTCGCCACGGCGTGCTTGGACAATTGCAGGGCACGCCTGAGTTCGAAGGCAATTGAGCGTGTCTCTTCTCGGGATTGCCTTCAGGGGGAACGATGACCGTCGGAAGTAACGACGCCCGCAAGGCCGGCCACGCCTATTGCGCTTGGTGCGGGAACGCACTTGTGCAAGAGGCCCGCTTCTGTCCCAGTTGCGGACGCGAGATGCCTGCTTCCGCCGTGGTTCCCGACACGCCACCCGCTGAGTGGATCGACGACGAGACGTTCAATGCCGATGCCCAGCCCTGGGCTACCGCTCGCGATGATGCCGACGCGGGCGCCGAGGCCCGCATCGACTCCCACGACAGTCAGGCCGAGGAGACCGTGTTCCTCTGGCAGGGTTTGCCGGGCGTCGACCAGGGCGATGCCGACAGGCGCCCTTTCAGCCCGATCCACGTCACTAAGTCTTCTCAGAAGATGCTCGCAGTCCTGGGTGGAGCGCTCGCACTCCTCCTTCTCACCTCGGTCGCCGGCGTTGCGGGCTATCGCCACCTGCGCGACCAACCGGCTCGCGACGCCTTCGAGGCCGCACAGCAGGCGTTCGGGCCGATCGCTCGTTCGTTCGCGGAGGCAAAGGACCTCGAGCAGGTGAGCTTCGCCGGCGAGCGCGCGGCTGACGCCGTCAAGCGGCTCGAGGCGGAGAGGTCTGCCGCGGCTAGCGTGAGCTCGGACCTGGGCAATGGCGTCACCAGAGTTCTGGCAGCGCAGGTAGCGGTCGCGAAGGCAGGTGCTCAGCTCTCGGACCTCAGTGAGAGCGACGTGACTGGCTGGGGCGACGCCCACGAGGCGCTGAGCATGTCCACCAAACAGCTCGCGTCGGCGACTAGTTCGTTGCGCGCCGACGAGGCGGATATGGCATCGGACGTCCCCAGCGGCAAGGCACTCTTGACAAACCTGGAGAGCGTCGTCGGTAGTGCGGTCGCCAGTGTGGCCGAAGCGTCCCTCACGTCGTTGCTTGCCGAGCTCGGGTCCGCGAAGAACACCGCGGACGTCCGGTCTGTCGCCGAAACCGCTGCTCGTGACAGTGAATCCACAAAGGCCGCAGCCGAGGGCATGGTTCCAGGCACCCAGGATGCCGAAGAGCTTGAGGGCTTCGTGAGCGTGTACGAGGCGCTCGCAGGGCTGGGAGCGCTCGACAGTGAGTCGCTCGATGACTGGGGCTCGATGCGACAGTCGCTGTCCACTGCGTTGGGAGGCGTCACATCCGGAAGCTCGGTCTCGACCTCCGGCAGCGCTGCAGTCGAGAGCGTGAACCGGCTCGTAGAGCGGGGTCGAATTCTGCTCAGCGACTGGCAGGCCAAGTACGACGCTGCAGTCAAGGACAAAGCGGCCGACTCCACCGCTCTCGACGAGTACTCGAAGCAGATGGAAGCCCAGATGCGCGCATATTCCGCGCTTCGGGCGGACCTCTCGGAGTGGATCGCTCGTGTCGATGACCCCAACGCCTACGTGACGTACGACGATGCCTACTCGGTGCTCTCACAAGCCCAGTGGGAGCGCCAGGTCATTCGCGACGAGATGAACGGCCTCGCCGTCCCCACCGAGATGGAGGCTGCGCACTCTGGACTCGTGGGTGTCGTCGACGACGCCATCTCGGCAATGCAGTCCGCGTACGACGGGGCAACCGACTCGGACTACTGCATGACCAGCTGCTACTACGCGGAGACGCCTGGGTGGACGCGGTTCAGCTCTGAGTCGGACCGCATCACCGAGGCCTACCGCACCGCTGACGACAACTGGCAGGCTGCCGTCGCATCAGCGCAGAGCAGCGTCGCCGATCGTAAGCTTCCGCGGAAGCCAGTGGTCTGACGAGACCGCCTGCGCCGTTCAACATGCCAGCTCCCTCAATGCACGCTAGGCCTGTACGACGCGGCGCCGGCTCGCGCGGAAGCGCGCACTCCCGCGTGCCTTGCGCCGTCGGTCTCGTCGGGCGTACCACCCCTCCGCGTCCGGAGGGTTCCCACCGATGGCGGCGAGCAGGTCGGCGTAGTGCTCCTGGGACGCGGCCGACGTGATCCTGACATTTGACCCCATGGTGTGCTCCTCGTGTTCGACCTTGACTGGTCTCGGGTTGCTACTTGTCATCGAAGCTAGGGACTGAGGAGGGGGCTTCACATGAGGTGAGTTCCCTATTCGATGGCAGGTGGGCTGGCGGAGCGCCCCCTGAGTAGGCGTAGTGCGGTGGTCCGGCCTTGCCGGAGTCAGGAGAGAGACTGGGATCCCTGTCGAAATGCGCGGGCGTCGTCCGACGTACTGCTGACAGCACACACCAGAGAGGGTGAGCAGCATGCGTTACATGGTTTTCGTGAAGATGCCCGAAGACGTGGGGGAGCCGCCTGAGGCATTGGTCGGAGCGATGGGCAAGGAGATGGGGGAGGCGTTCGCCGAGGGGTGGATGGTCGACGCCGGGGGCCTCTACCCGACCGCACAGAGCACCGAGATCCGCGTCGCCGGCGGGCAGATCACGGTCACTGACGGCCCGTACGCGGAGGTCAAGGAGGTCGTCGGCGGCTACTCCATCATCGAGGTGAGGTCGCAGGACGAGGCGCTCGCCGCAGCTCGGCGAGTGGCAGAGCTTCACCAGGAGCACTGGCCTGCATGGGAGGGTTCGGTGGAGGTACGCCGGATCGCCGGACCCGACGAGGGCCCGGCTGCGCAGGGCTGACCAGAGGCGGCGTCGCACCCTACGATCGACAGGTGGGGAGCGACGCCGCGTCCGCCGTAAGCGCCGTGTGGCGCTTGGAGTCCGCGCGCCTGGTCGCCGGGCTGACCCGGATGACGAACGACGTCGGGCTCGCTGAGGACCTCGCGCAGGACGCTCTCGTCGCGGCGCTCGAGCAGTGGCCATCAGACGGCATCCCGAAGCGTCCGGGCGCTTGGCTGATGGCGGTTGCCAAGCGCCGGGCGGTGGACCACTTCCGGCGAGCCGAGACCCTCCGACGCCGGACTGCTGAGCTCGGCCATCAGCTCGCGGAGGTGCACGTGCCCGACCTCGACGCCGCCGTGGACCACATCGAGGACGACGTCCTGCGGCTGATGTTCCTCACGTGCCACCCGGCTCTGCCGCCGGAGTCCAGGGCGGCCCTGACGCTACGGCTCGTCGGTGGACTCACGACGCAGGAGATCGCACGCGGCTTCCTCGTCAAGGACGCGACGATCGGCCAGCGGATCTCGCGCGCGAAGAAGGCCCTCGCCGGTGCAGAGTTCGAGCTGCCGGTCGGCCATGAGCGGGCGAGGCGGCTCGCCGACGTCATGTCGGTCATCTATCTGATCTTCAACGAGGGCTACTCGGCCACTGCCGGCGACGACTGGATGCGGCCCGACCTGTGCCTCGAGGCGACGCGTCTTGCACGGATGCTGGCCCACCTCGAGCCCCGCGAGCCGGAGGTGTTCGGGCTGCAGGCCCTCCTCGAGATCCAGGCCTCCCGCATCCGCGCCCGTACCGGCGAGGACGGTTCGCCGATCCTCCTCGAGGACCAGGACCGTCGTCTGTGGGACCAGCTCCTGATCCGTCGAGGGCTTGCCGCCCTCAACCGGGCGGAGGGCCTCGGCAAGCCGGTGGGGCCGTACGTGGTGCAGGCCGCGATCGCCGCCTGCCATGCCAGGGCGCGCGGCGCGGCCGAGACGGACTGGGCGCACATAGCCGTGCTGTACGACGTGCTCGCCGGGGTGGCGCCAGGGCCAGTCGTCGAGGTCAACCGCGCGGTTGCCCACGGCCGCGCCTACGGGGCGCTGCAGGGGCTCGCCGTGCTCGATCAGGTGGACGACGGTGCGCTCGCCCAGTCCCACCTGCTCCCGACCGTGCGCGGCGACCTGCTCGCACGCGATGGCCGGACGGATGAGGCGGCTGCTGCCTTCCGCGAGGCGGCAGCCCTCACTCGCAACGAGAGCGAGCGCAAGGTCCTGCTCGGGAGGGCAGATGAAATCTCTGATCGCCGTGGTCGAAAACCCTGAGCCCTGTCCGACGCACTCGTGAGACCTTCCGACCCGAGGAGACAGCTATGAGCACCACGAGCATCAGGACAACCCAGTTCACGACGTCACAAGACGGCACCGAGATCGCCTACGAGGTCACCGGTAGCGGTCCTGCGCTGGTCCTCGTCGACGGCGCGCTGTGCCAACGGGCCATGGGACCTGCGCGAGGCCTGGCGAAGGAGCTGGCCGGTTCGTTCACCGTCCACGCCTATGACCGGCGCGGTCGTGGCGAGAGCGGTCCAGGCGCCTCGACGTACGCCGTCGAACGGGAGGTCGAGGACCTTGCCGCTGTCATCGAAGCCACCGGCGGGGTGGCGCACGTCTTCGGTGCCTCGTCGGGAGGCGCTCTGGCGCTCGAGGCGGCGAGGATCGGCGTCCCGATCCAGAGATTGGCGGTGTACGAGGTTCCGTTCATCGTCGACGACACCCATCGGTCGAACGACCCCGCTCTGCCACAGCGCCTGCAGACGATGGTGGAGCAAGGCCGACGCGGCGAGGCGGTCAAGACCTTCATGCGCACCGTCGGAGCGCCCGCACCCTTCATCGCGCTCATGCGGTTCCTGCCCGCGTGGAAGCAGATGACCGCGGTGGCACACACGCTGCCCTACGACTTCTCCCTCGTGATCGACCGCGCGCAGGGGCGACCGCTTCCGGCGGGGTACTACCGAGGCGTCGACCCCCTGACACTTGTCATGGCCGGTGGGAAGAGTCCGGTGTACATGCGGAACTCCCAGGCCGCGATCGCGGATGCGGTGCCGCGAGGCCGGCTGGTGACGCTCACGGGCCAGACGCACATGATCAAGCCGAAGGTCGTCGGCCCGGTTCTCACCGACTTCCTGCTGGCGTGACGAGCGTGACCGCACGAGGCGGTCGTAGTCGGCGCGAGCGCCGGCCTCGAGATGGTCGCGCCTGGGCAACGGGCGGACCCGTCACCCCGTGGACACGCGCGCGAGCAACGCCGCGACGGCGATGACCGGCACCGCCCAGGACAGAGCGCGCAGCGCGCCCTCCAGCGGTGCGAGCAGGGTGGCGCGGTCGAGTGGTTCGACGCCGCCGTCGAGCCGCGTGATGGTGCCGGTGACATCGGCGCTACGTCGCCGCAGCTCGCGGGCCGGTGTGCTGAGGCGGCGTTGTGCGTACGACGTACCGACACCGGCGAGCGTCGCCGCGACGGCGGCACCCAGCAGCGCCCAGCTCATGTCAGGGGACTGGGCCACGAACCCGACTGCGACGGGGAAACCGCCCCACCCCCAGGCGAACACCCCGTCCGTGTGCAGTCGTCCGCGGAAGAGCTCGAGGTTGTAGCCGACGACGAGCGCCGCGCCGACCGGGATGGCGACGGCCAGGGGCCAGTTGACCGCTCCCCGGAAGAACACGCCCATGATGCCGAGGGTGCACGCGCCGGAGAGCCCGACAACGGCGACAGCCCAAAGCGTCCGGTCGCTGATGAGGGTGCCGAGCGGTCGCCCCTGGAGCTCGTCGAGTGCGTGCGCTGCCAGCCCCACGGCAAGGAAGAAGGCCAGGACGCTGATCCCGAGCGCAGTGGGGTCGATCGTCGGGGCCATGGCAGCGCCGAGGACGACGTAGCTGAGGTGCCAGACGGTGTACGGCGGATGCAGGAGTGTCCACCAGTCGGCGGCGCGACCACCCTGTCGTGCGTAGAAGGCCGGTGTGGTCTGAGGCTCAGCCATCGCTCCTTCGCCCCCACATCACCAGGCCGCCGCCGAGGCTCATCGGGCGCGTGTGGACGTCGACGATCCCGGCGGCGTGCCACATCTCCACGTGTGCCTCGACGGGGTGTCTCCGGTAGTGCTCCTCGATGGACGGGCCGAGGAACCGGCCGACCCGGGCCCACTCGCGTCCGCCACCCAGGAAGCCCGCCGCCGGCAGGACGACGCGGGTGTACAACCGCCACGCCGGGAGCCAGACCGGCGGTGGGGGCACGAAGAACTCGAGGCTCGACACGACCCCGCCCGGCCGCACCACGCGAGCGAGCTCCCGCAACGTGGCTGCGGGGTCGGCGACGTAGCGGAGGAGATACGTGAACGTGAGCGCGTCGAAGGCGGCGTCCGGGAAGGGGAGCTGCTCGGCCCGCGCGCAGACCAGACGGATCCGGTCGCCGAGCTCGTGACGGGCCACTCGCTCGCTCCCGGTCCTGAGCATGGCCTCGGTGAGGTCCATGCCGGTGATGTCTGCGTCCGTCCGGTCGGCCAGCATCAGACTGACGCCGGCGGTGCCGGTGGCGACGTCGAGGATCCGTGTCGGGACGGGCTGCATGCGACGTGACCGGCTCGACCATGGCGGTGCGCCATCGGTGGTTCTGGCCGAAGGAGAGAACCTCCTCGAGGACGTCGTACCGCTCGGGCAACCCGTCGAACAGGGCTTGGGCGAACGCGTTCGGCTCAGTCCGTGATCGCTCGACCGCCCCCATCGTCGGGCCTCAGCCGCCGCTGCCGTACGGACGCGTGATGATCTCGAGGAAGTGCCCACCGGGCTCCTCCCAGTACACGCCGCGGCCACCGTCGTTGGTGTTGAGCTCGCCCGCCCGGTGCCGTCCCGGGTCGGCCCAGTAGGTCAGTCCCCGCTCCTTGATCCGCCCGAAGATCTCGTCGAACTCGTCCTCGCCGACCAGGAACGCGTAGTGCTGGGAGCGCGGAGGCCCGTGGTCGTCGGCGAAGTCGAGGGACACCCCGTTGCCGAGCTCGACCACCAGGAAGGGACCGAAGGAGGTCGGTTCGGGAAGGCCGAGGATCTCGACCAGGAAGCTCGCCGACTCACGCTTGTCCGGCACGTTGACGATCGTGTGGTTCAGGTGGACCACCATGGCTGCACCTCCCCCTCGGCTCCACGGTAACGCCGTTCGGCGAACTGGCGGAGTCGTCGTAGCTGGCGGAGACCGGTTCAGCGGTTGTTCGGGACCGGCTCGATCGCCCCGCGCCGGGCCCGCTCGAGCACCCGGTAGACCGTCGAGCGTGCTACCCCGAACATCTCCGCGAGATCCTCGGGGGAGTGGTCCTCAGTGTGATGCAGGTCGACCAGCCGAGCCTGTTCGGCGGGGTCGAGCTTGGGCGGCTTGCCGCGCAGTCGCCCCTCGGCCCTCGCGACGCGGAGACCCTCGCGTGTGCGGCTGCGGATCAGGTCGCTCTCGAAGTCGGCCAGCGCCACGAGCATCTTGAACATCAACCGGCTGGCCGGGTCGGCGGGATCAGGGCTGTAGCCGTCGACGTTCAGTCCGATCCCCTGTGTGGCGATCCGCTCCACCAGCTCGCGCGCGTCGGCGAGCGAGTGGGCGAGCCGGTGCAGCTTCGTGACCACCAGCGAGTCCCCCGGACGGCACGCCGCGAGCGCCGCGTCGAGCCCGGGACGGTCGCGGCCCCCGCCGGTCAGGCCGAAGTCGACGTAGACGTCCTCGGCGCGCACCCCGAGGTCTGCCAGAGCCTTCCGCTCAGCGGCGAGGTCGTGCGCGTCAGCGGAGACGCGCGTGTACCCGATGGCGCGCATGTCCCTGCTCCTCCGGTAGAGGCCGTTGTAGGTCCCAACGAGCGCACCCACCGGGGGTTATGGCCGGCGGTCGGGGCTGGTCGCGATCGCGAGGTAGGAGTACGAGCGGCCACGGCCGTCGCGATCGACCAGTGCCGCACATCCTCGCCGCAGGTTCTCGCACCGAACTCGGCGACCTCCGCGGTGACCGAGGTCGAGGCGAGACACGTAGTGGTAGCTGAGCATGTTGCCGTCCCCAACGGGGTCGACCGACGCCTCGATGCCGTCCCAGCGCCACCTGTCCGTGAGCAGACGACGCTGCGCGGAGAGGTCGCCCTTGAGGTACCTGTCGAACCACGCGGTGGTGTACCAGGCGGAGGCGTCGATACCGCGCAGCGTCGCGCCGAACGCGGGTGCCGGGATGTAGGACCACTCGTAGTGAGTCCCGCCGCGGATCACGATCTGACCGGTGTCGATGCCTGCCCTGGAGTACCGCTTCGAGGCGGCGCTCTTCAGGTCACGGTCGGGCTCGCTGGTGTACGGCGTCGGGGTTCCCGGATAGTCACCGCTGATCCCGAGCGAGGGAACCCGTGGTCGCGGGGAACCCAGCCCGCTGGTGCGACATGCCGCCGCGGCGCCGTCGGATGCCCTTGGGTCGCACAGGTTGTCCCAGGCCACGACCGCGTCGACACGACGGTCCTGCTGGCCGATCCAGCTGGCGCCGTCGGCGCCGTACGAGTGCCCGGCCAGGCCGACGTGGCGCCTGTCCACCAAGCGCCACATCGGGTTGTACGCGTTCGCCTTCCCCTCGTGGACGCGCTGCCGCTGCTTGCCGCAGTGGCTCGCGCCGGACCGGCTCGCCCGCGGGCAGTAGGCGTCGCCCGGTCCGGAGAGCGCGAAGTCGAGCGCGTCCTGCGTGTGGTCGAAGAAGGTGGTGAGAGCAGCCTGGGTCGGCACACCGTCGAACCGGTCCTTGCCCTCGCCGAACGTGTCCGATCGTCCTTGGTTCTGTGGGTCGAAGGTGAGAACGACGTAACCGGATTTGGCGAGGACCTGCGCCGCCCACCAGTACATCTGCTCCGTCGCCTGCATCGAACCAGGCGTGATGACGACGAGCGGGCGCTTGCGGGCTCCGCTGCGGGTCGACCAGACGTGCCCGGCCAGAGTCGCGCCGTTGCGCCCGGTGAGCTGGACGGCCGCGACGTTGCCGTAGCCACGCCGCTTCCAGTACGCCAGGCGCGGGTCGCCGCCGCAGCCCTGTGGCCTGGCCCAGCAGAGGTCCGTGACGAACAGCCGTCCCGGGTCGGTGGCCTGCTCGCGAAGCCCGTCGAGGGCGGACCCGGCGCTCTGCGTTGCCTGTTGGCGAAGCATTGCCGGATGGAGGTAGTCCGCCGCGCGCTCGGACTGCTTGGAGAAGTTGGCCGACTCACGGTCTGGGTCGGCCGGGGCAGCGGAACCGTGCGCCGCCGGTGACGTCAACGAGACCACAAGCGCGAGGAGCGCACCGAGGCGCAGGGCCCGAGAGGACAACGACGGCTCCTTGGCTGGGTGGGGATTGTCCCGGGCACTTTCCTGGGCTTGCAGATCGGCTGTCAACCGTGCGCCGACCGATGCCCGGCCCTCAAACGGCTTCCCCGCAAGGAAGTCTCACTCCGGGTACGTCAACTGCGACATTCGGCTGTGTTTCGCAGTCCGGCTACTTCCGGGCGTGCTCCGGCTGCGCCTACGGTCAGCGAGTTAGCACCCGTTTACCTCAGCCGCACCATGGCCGACATTGCCCCACGAGGTCGCCTGGCGCGTACGCCGGATCTGGAGGACTGCCTTCATGACGCACCGACGCGAGTGGAAGCTCGACAACCCGACGCACCTGATCACGTGCGCAGTGGCGCTTCTGTTCTTCGCAGCAGGGATCATCCATCTCTCCGCCGCGTCTGACCACGGGAACCTGCCGTTCATGATGGTCGGGTTCATCGTCGTCGCACTCGCGCAGATGGGCCTGGCTGCGTTGCTGTTCCTGCGCGGCCCCTCGGTCGGACTGCTCGCGGTCGGCTTGGTGCTGACACTGGCTTCGGTGGCGGTCTGGCTTCTCTCGCGCACGATCGGCCTGCCGTTCCTCGAGGGCGGGCACATGGAGCCGATCGGCTTCAAGGACGGCGTGACGGTGCTCTTCGAGCTCGCCACCCTGCCGGGTCTGTTCGCTCTGTTCAGCCCGTTCGTCCGCGACATCTCGCTGCCGGCGCAAGTCGGGCGGCAGGCACTCACCGGCCTGGCAGCAGGGATCGCGCTGATGTTCGTGCCGGCGCTCCTGCTGGGCGGAGGTGGCCACCACTCCCAGGATGAGCTCGCGGCACTGTCAGCGGGGCATGAGCACGGCGGCTCCGAGCACGACCACGGTGAGGAGTCGGGCGAGGCGGCTGAAGATGACGACCACGACCAAGGCGAGGCGGGGCACGAGGACCACGAGCACGGGATGTCCGAGGACGACGGCCAGACGCTGAGCGGCGGAGACCACAGCCACGAGCTCGGCTCCGGTGCCCTGCACATCGGACCCGACGCGAGCCATTCCGGCCACGACGACTCCGCGAGCGGTGACGACTCCGGCGCCGAGCATGAGCATGGCGCTCACCCCGCCGGCTCCCACGCGGCGTCAGCGGAAGACCACGCCGGCCGACAGCCACGGCGAGCACGCCAGCCACAGCGAGGGTGGCGACCACAGCGAGCACGGTGACCACGACGACGGCGCAGGCCACAGCGACGGCGGGGAGCACAGCGACGGCGGCGACCACGGCGACGACGGCGACCACGGCGACGGCGGTGACCACTCCGAGCACGGCGACAGCGGTGACCACGGCGAGCACGGCGACGGCGGTGACCCTCCGAGCACGGCGACAGCGGCGACCACTCCGAGCACGGCGACAGCGGTGAGCACGGCGACAGCGGTGAGCACGGCGACAGCGGTGAGCACGGCGAGCACGGTGACGGCGGCGGACACGGTGCGGAGCCGGGCGAGCCGCCGGTCCCCGGAGTCGCGACCAAGCGGATGCAGTACATCGAGCCCAAGCCCGCAGGGACGAAGGAGGTCATCACGCTGCAGTACGGCCCGCACCCGGTCACGCCCGGCGGGGACGCCAACCAGTTGAACCTCGACTTCTTCGGCGCCAACGGCTTCATCGTGTCGGCCGAGCCGAGCATCCGCTACGCAGACGGCTCCGCGGTCGACCACAACGCCGGCGTGCACCTTCACCACGCGCACCTGATCCGCAAGGACCTGGAGAAGGACGACCAGGCCGACACGCGCCAGGGGATCGACTGGGTGTTCGGCACGGGTGGCGAGCAGACGCAAGGCAGCTTCGAGCGGATCTCAGGAGCCCAGCCCGGTGATCCCTTCCAGTGGGGAATCCCGATGCGGCCCGAAGAGATGGCCATGTACTGGATGCCGATGAACATGACCGAGCAGACGCAGGCCGTGTTCATGGAGTTCAAGTTCACCTTCGTCCACGGCACTGCCGCGGAGATCAAGAAGGCGACTGGCCAGACGTACCGACCGGTGGAGCCGGTCATCTACGGCTCGACGTTCGACGTGCCGAAGACCGGTGACATCTACGACTGGCCGCTCGACGCCAAGCCGTCTCGCGGCGACGTGCTCTCGGAGAGCAAGGCCGACCCGGACTCGTTCGGCACCGCCGAGCCGAGGGAGAAGGCGAACGTCGAGCCCGGGGTCGGTGAGATCTGGACGGCTCCCCGGGATGGCGTGATCATCGCCGCCGCCGGGCATCAGCACGGCGGGGCCAAGGGCGTCGTCCTGTCCAACATGGGAAGCAAGGAACAACCGTGCGCCGAGGACGGCGACCGCTTCCCTGGCACGACGGTCCTGAACAGCAAGACCTTCTACCCGGACGGTGTCTGGCCGTCCCACCCGCTCATGGGGATCAGCCAACCCGGCTGGCGCGTGCCCGTGAAGAAGGGCGACCGCATTGCCATGAACGGCGTGTTCGACGCGCGGCGGTACGCGTTCCCCGACCAGATGAGCATCACCGGCTTCTACTGGGACAAGCGCGTCCACGTGTCGAAGGACCAGCGGTGCCGCGCGTGGCTCGCCGACGAGGCGGGAGCGACAGCGCACCAGGCCGCCGCGACGCTGCCCAGCCAGACGGCTGAGCGGGGCGACGACGGAAGCGCGTGGGTCCACTCAGCGCCGCAGTCCTGTGTTGCCGAGGCGTGCAACGACTACGACGCGCCGCGTGCCCCCCGGGGTCCGCACACGAACGTGATCACGGCCGAGGACTTCATGTTCACGCCGGGTGACCTGAAGCGCAGGAGTGCGGTAGGTGGTTCCCTGGGCAACAGCGGCGGGGGAGCGCCTGTCGTCGAGTGGGGCGACAAGCTGAAGTTCGTCAACCTCGACTTCGCGGAGAAGGGCGGCACGCGGCACGTGATCACCTCGTGCATCGGCCCCTGCAACGGGCCGAGGGACGTGGTGAGCTACCCGAACACGGACGGGAAGTTCTACTCCGGGCCGCTGGGCTACTTGCCGCTGGCCGACGGCGCATCGGCGAACAACAAGGCCGCCCCGACGTGGGAGCTGGACACCTCGAAGCTCCGGCCCGGCTACCACACCTTCTACTGCTGGAACCACCCGTGGATGCGGGGTGCCTTCTACCTCGAGGACATGTCCGAGGTCCGCGACGAACAGCCGGTGCCGGGAGCTCCCCAGCCGCTGATCGAACCGGAGGCCCCCTCGGTCCCGGACGTGCTGCCGACGCCGACGGGCCAGGACGAACGGCCCGTGTGGTCGCGACTGGTCGACGTCACGCGGCACGAGGAGGAGGGCCTGTCGCTGCCCGGTTCGTGACGGTCCCGACCGTCCGAAGGACCTCGAGCGGCACGTGACGCGGCTCGCCCCTCATGTTGTAGAGCGTGATTCGCCTGCAGGAAGGTGCATTGCAGTTTCTCGCATTCGCCCCGGTATGGAGAGAACCCGCCATTTGTTGTGAGGATGCCTGAACCGGGGCCGATCGGCCCCGGGCTCTCCGTCGGTTCGCTCCTGACCTGGAGCGCGCCCCGCTCAGGAGGTCACATGCGTTACCCCCGCACCCTTGTAGGGCTGACGGCCGCAGTGTTCGCGGCCGCCACCGCAACCGTCACCGCCCTTCCCGCCTCGGCGCACGAGCCGTGGGACGACGGCAGCGTCCCGCCCCCGCCCGCCGCCAGTCCGGCCGACGGCTACAGCCAGAACATGCACCTGCTGAGCACGTCCGAGCACCGTGGCGGGGTGAACTCCGACCTCGCGTTCAAGGGAGACCTGGCCTTCGCCGGCCACTACGGCGGCTTCCGAGTGATCGACCTGTCCGAACCGGGCGACCCGGTGATGCTGGCCGATGTCCACTGCAACGGGCCGCAGGGTGACGTCACCGTCTACGGAGACCTTCTCTTCCTGTCCGTGGACACCCCGCAGAGCACCGAGGGATGCGAGGGGTCCCGCAACGTCACCGCCACCACGGAGGGCGCCTTCGAGGGCGTCCGGGTGTTCGACATCAGCGAGCCGGCCTCGCCGCAGTTCCTCAAGGCGGTCAGGACGGACTGCGGTTCGCACACCAACACGCTCGTGCCGGGTGAGAACGGCACGGCGTACGTCTACGTCGCGTCCTACCCCCTGTCGAAGAGCGGCCTCGGCCCCGACTGCCAGGCGCCGTTCGAACGGATCTCGGTCATCCAGGTCGACGGGAAGAACGCCGCAGCCGGGCGTGGTGCCCGCGTCGTCGCGGAGCCGGAGATCAAGGGCATCGACATGTTCGGTGCGGCGTTCGGCGCGGACCCGTTCTTCGCCTGCCACGACATCACGGTCCTCACACCCAAGAGGCTGGCCGCAGCCGCCTGCCTCTCGCAGGGGCAGTTGTGGGACATCTCCGACCCGTTGCAGCCAAGGGTCATCGAGAACATCGACACCCCTGACGTGGACATCTGGCACTCGGCGGCGTTCACGCCCGACGGCAAGTACGTGACCTTCGGGGACGAGTACTTCGGTGAGCCCAAGGAGCCGTACGGCGCACTGTGGACCTACTCGGTCGCGGATCCGTCCACGCCGCTCAGCCACTACCGCATCCCACGGGACGAGCCGAACACCTACCACAACTTCAACTACGTCCCGATGGCTGACAGGTACGTCCTCGTCTCCTCCGCCTACGGTTCCGGTACGTCCGTGGTCGACCTGACCGACCCGGCGGCGCCGAAGGAGGTCGGCTACTACGACATGCAGTCGAACGCCTGGTCGACCTACTGGTACAACGGCCTGGTCGTGGCCAACGACATCTCCCGTGGCCTCGACACGCTTCGCTTCAGCTCTCCGCTGGTGGCCGGAGCGAAGAAGCTGCCCATGCTCAACCCTCAGACCCAGGACTACCTGATCGGCTGACGAACCGAGGAGGGACCCGCGGCCATCGTGGCTGCGGGTTCCTTCGTCGTGCTTGCGGGAGCTGGTCGGGTGGCGCGCGTTAGGCGCGAGGGAGCTGCCAGCGACGCGGTGCGGCAACGTCCCGCGATGCGACGCGGAACAGCTGGGCGGGGCGGCCGGTACCCCGTCGGGTGGCGGGGGACCCCGCCTCGTCGTACACGGCTTCCAGTGCCTCCTCCATGCGGCGGTTGAAGGTGTCCTTCCGCAGCCGCTCGCCGAGCACCACCTCGTGCAGCCGACGCAGCTCCGACAGGGTGAACGGGCCCCGGAGCAGGCCGTCGGGGTCCGGCGCCGTCTCGTAGCGTTCGCGCATGACGGCCACCGCCTCGCCGACGATCTGGTTGTGGTCGAACCCGAGCTTCTCCCCGGTCGCCAGATCGCCGGAGAGGTCGACGGGGACCAGGTCGGCGGCACAGCCCGACAGTCGATGGGCCGGCAGGGTGACCGCGTGTGCGATCGACAGCGTCCAGGCGCGCTCATCCCGATGCGGATCGTCGAACACCCGCAGCAGGGTGGGGGAGATGTCACCGGGCTCGAGCCCCAGCTTGAGCTCGAGGACCTCTTGAACCGTCTCGTTGATGGTCCGGCGTTCGCGGATGAACCGGCCGGGGAGCACGCCGCTGGGCTCCTCGTCGCGCCGGAGCACGAGCACGCAGAGGCGGCCGACCTCGGTAGCGGGCTCCGTGAGGGGGGCGACGGTCAGGACCGCGATGTCCACCGCCACGTTGGGGCGCGGGAACGAGCTCAGCGACTTTGCCGGAGACATGGTGCCGACCTTAGCGCAGTTGTGCTCTAATAGGACTTAGCGCGGAAACGCGCAAAGTGGTTGTGAGGTTACGAGCCTTCCGCAGCCACCTAGCAGGGAGGTCCGATGACCAAGAAGATGAGCAGTGCTCAGACCGACCGCGCGTGCGGCGTACTCCTGGGGGCGGCCTGTGGCGACGCGCTCGGAGCGGGCTACGAGTTCGGCTCGGCGCCGCTGCCACCGGTCGGCAAGGCGCCGTCGATGATCGGTGGCGGGCTCGGGGGGTTCGCTCC
Organism: uncultured Actinomycetota bacterium; assembly: GCA_963739785.1. GTDB lineage: Bacteria > Actinomycetota > Actinomycetes > Propionibacteriales > Nocardioidaceae > Nocardioides_C. The sequence continues at coordinate 58,011 of CAVUBO010000018.1, forward strand.
AGGTGAGTGGACCGACGACACCGCCCAGGCGTACGCGATCGCCGAGGTTGCTGCCACCGGGGCCGACCTGCGGTCCGACGAGGCGCTCACCGCGATCGCGCAGCGGTTCGCGGACTGGTACGACGACGGGCCGGCCGACGTGGGTATCCAGACCCGGGCCGTGCTCTCGGCGGTGGGAAGGCGACCGAGCGCCGAGGAGATGAACGGTGCAGCCCGGGCGACGCACGAGCGCACCGGGCGGAGCGCAGGGAACGGCTCGCTGATGCGCACAGGGGCCGTAGCTCTTGCCCATCTCGACGATCCTGAGGCGCTGGTCGAGGCCGCGATGCGGGTGAGCGCGCTGACCCACCACGACCCGCAGGCCGGTGAGGCGTGCGCGCTCTGGTGCCTGATGGTGCGGCAGGCCGTGATCACCGGATCACTGGACGACCCGCGAGCACACCTCGAGCACCTGCCCCAGGGGAGCCGCTCCTTCTGGGCCGAGCGCCTCGACGAGGCCGAGTCACAGGAGCCCGACAGCTTCCACCCCAACGGCTGGGTGGTGCGCGCGCTCCAGGCGGCGTGGTCCGCGATCGTGCACACGCCGGTCCCGGTCGAGGCGCCGGCGGAGGGCAGCTTCGCCTGCCTTCACCTGCAGCATGCGCTGGAGACTGCCATCCGCATCGGTGACGACACCGACACGGTCGCCGCGATCGCGGGTGCTCTGCTGGGAGCGCGGTGGGGCACGAGCGCGGTCCCTGCCGAGTGGCGGCGGCTGGTGCACGGCTGGCCCGGTAGGGACGCCGAAGGACCTCGTGAACCTCGCGCTGCTCACGATCGGACGCGGTCGGCCGGACATGCACGGATGGCCCGGCGTCGAACGCCTCGACTACAGGCACTTCTCCGGCTACGACTCGTACGCCGTCCACCCGCACGACCCGGGTGTGCACCTGTCCGGTGCCGGGCGACTCGAGACGTTGCCCGGCGACGTAGACGCGGTCGTGACCCTCTGCCGGCTCGGCGCCGCCCAGGTCCCTGAGCTGTCAGCAAGAGCCACATCGACTTCCGCCTGCTCGACACGGTCAGCGAGGACAACCCGAACCTCGCCTTCGTCCTCGACGATGCCGCGCGCACCGTGGCGCGGCTGCGTGACCAGGGGCGAACGGTCCTGCTGCACTGCGTCGCCGCACAGAGTCGGACGCCCGCTGTGGCGATCCGCTACAGCATGCTGCGGGGCGTTCCCCTCGATCAGGCGCTGTCCGACGTACGACGAGCACTCCCGGAGTGCTCACCCAAGCCGCACCTCGTCGAGGCGCTGACGGAGCTGGAAGGGAGCCGATCCTCGTGAACACCGTCATCGACTGGTTGAACACCCCGGCCGTCCAGGCCTTCGGAGCGCCCACCACCTGGGCCGAGGTTCTCGGCTTCGCCACGGGGGCGCTCTGTGTCTGGCTGGTTGCCAGGCAGCACATCCTCAACTGGCCGCTCGGCATCGCGAACAACCTGCTGTGGATCCTGCTGTTCGCCAGCGCCGGCCTCTACGCGGACTCCGGGCTCCAGCTCGTCTACGTCGCCTTGGCCCTGTGGGGCTGGTGGCAGTGGCTCCATGGAGGGGCCCATCGCACCGCCCTGGTCGTGTCCGGCACCACGGCGCGGGAGTGGGGCGGCCTGGTGGCTGCCGGCGTGCTGGGGACGACGGCGCTCACCTGGTTCCTCGAGACGCAGACCCCGTCCACGGTCCCGTTCCTCGACGCGGTGACGACCGTGATCTCGTTGATGGCGGTCTACGGGCAGGCGAAGAAGAAGTGGGAGTCGTGGCTTCTCTGGATGGCCGCCGACGTGATCTACGTGCCGCTGTACCACCACAAGGGGCTGGACCTGACCGCGATCCTCTACGTCGGGTTCTTCGCCCTGTGCGTGAAGGGGCTGCTCGAGTGGCGCCGCGACCTGGCGGCCCGGCAGGCAGCGACGCCCGTCGCGTCGCCGGCCGCGTCCGACCTGAGCGCTCTCGACGTGGCTGGAGCCGACCTGACCGGGCTGGACGTGAACGGTGGATCACGGTGACCCACGACCAGCGCGGTTCCGCCACGGCCTGGTGATCGGGAAGTTCTACCCGCCCCACCTCGGCCACCACCACCTCGTGTCCCGAGCCGCCGCGCAGGTCGAGCGTCTCACCGTGCTCGTCCTCGCGTCCGCGGTGGAGACGGTCCCGCTCGCGGACCGCGTCGCGTGGCTGACCGAGGTCCACCGCGGCCGTCGGGGCGAGATGAACGTGACCGTGATCGGTGGTCCGTGCGACGTGCCCATGGACCTGGGCTCGGACCCGGTCTGGGCCGCACACGTCGCCGTGATGAAGACGTTCGTGGCGGTGCACAGCGAGGTTCCCGTGGACGCCGTGTTCAGCAGTGAGGCGTACGGCGACGAGCTCGCGACTCGTCTCGGTGCGGCTCACGTGCTCGTGGACCCCGCTCGGACGACTGTCCCGGTCTCCGGCACGCAGGTCCGGAAAGATCTGGCCGCCGCCTGGGACAGCCTCGATCCCGTCGTACGGGCCGGCCTGGCCACCCGCGTGGTCGTCGTCGGCGCGGAGTCCACCGGCACGACCACGATCTCCCGCGCCCTGGCAGACCACTACCGGGCCAAGGGGGGCGTCTGGAGGCAGACGCAGTGGGTGCCCGAGTACGGCCGCGACCACACCATGGAGAAGCTGCAGCTGGCGCAGCTGGAGGCCCGCGCGGCACGCCGAGGGCTCCCGGGGCTCGAGGAGCTGGTCTGGGAGGAGGGCGACTTCGCCGAGATCGCTGCGACACAGCAGCGATGGGAGGACGAAGCTGCCGCCACCGGCTCGCCGCTGGTGGTGTGCGACACCGACGCCTTCGCCACGTCGGTGTGGGAGTACCGGTACCTCGGCGCGGACTCGCACGGTGCCGGGACGGCGCCCGTCATGAGTGGCACGTCGCCGCGGCTGTACCTGGTCACCGATGACGCAGGCGTGCCGTTCGTCCAGGACGGGTGGCGCGACGGTGAGCACCTCCGGACCGAGATGACCGGCTGGTTCCTCGACCGCCTTACCCGGGCCGGACACTCGTGGGTGCTGCTCACCGGCTCCCTCATGGACCGCATCGACCTCGCGGTCCGGGTCACGGACGAGGCGCTCCACCGGGCCGCCACCTTCGCCGACCCGCTCGGGTCCTCCGCCGACCAAGCGGTCAGGGGTGCATGAGCGCCCCGTGCGTGACCTGGGCATCAGGTGCGTCGTTACAGGTGCATCGCCCTGGTGGAACCGCCTCGGGAAGCGTTCGACGGACCGGATGGTCAGGTCTTCGCCGGGCCACGCGGTCGGCGTGGGCATCTCCAAGGTCCAGGAGGTGCCCACGTCTTCGTTCCGCCAACGCCCACAGGGCCTTCTCAGGTTGGTGACCTACCCTCGCAGGGATGAAGAAGGCAGCAGAAGCGCGTAGGGCAGCGGTGGTCGTCAACACGGGCGCTCGGCGCGGAGCGGAGGCGTACGAGCTGGCAGTGGAGGCGTTGGTCCGCGCAGGTGTGCCCGTCGTCACGAAGGAGGCGGTCAGCGACGGCGGGGACCTCAGACCCACGCTCGAGCGGGTGATCGGAGAGGACCACGACCTGGTCGTCGTGGGCGGTGGTGACGGGACGGTCGGGTGTGCTGCTGACCTGGCGGCGCACACCGATGTGACCCTCGGCATCCTGCCACTCGGCACGGCGAACGACCTGGCGCGCACCTTGGAGCTTCCGAGCGATCTTGCCGAGGCGTGCGCGACGGTCTCGCAGGGCAAGGTCGTGGACATCGACCTCGGCCGCGTGGACGGCCGCGCCTTCCTCAACGTCGCCTCGGTGGGTCTCTCGGTCGGCGTGACCGAGGCGATAACCCCTGGTCTGAAGCGTCGCCTGGGCCCGCTGGCCTACCCGGTCGCCACGTTGCTGGCCTACCGCCGCCACCGGCCGTTCCGGGCACGGTTGGAGTTCCCTGACGGGGACCACGAGGCGGTCGAGCTCGACGACCTGCTCCAGGTGGCGGTGGGGAACGGTCGCCACTACGGCGGCGGCAACGCGGTCTCGCCGACAGCGGGGATCGACGACCACCTCCTCGACATCTACGCCATCGTGCGCGGGCGGCTGCACGAGCACGTCAGCATCGCCCGTCTGCTCAAGGACGGAAGTCTCGTCCACCACGACCGGGTGCATCACCTGACCACGCGACGGGTCCGGCTGGTGACAGAGCCTCCGCAACACGTGAACCTCGACGGAGAGATCGCAGCCACGACTCCGAGCCTCGTGGAGATCGAGCGGAACGCGTTGCACGTGGTGGTTCCGACCAGGGCCGAGAGTGCCTCCCTCGACGGCCGGCGGGCCGAGAAAGGTCGCAACGCGCCCTGACGCCGGGAACGGCGGCCGGATCCGGACATCGCCGTGCCTGCGGCTCCGCGGGCTAGGAGACGTCCGGCCAGGCCCCGGCGATCCGTCGGTAGCTGTCGATCCGGCGCTTGCGGTCCAGGCTCGGCGTGACGATCACCAGCTCGTCGACCATCGCCTGCTCCTTCATCTCCGCCAGCCGGGTCACCACATCCTTCGCCTGGCCCGTGACCATGCGCGGGTCGCGGTCACGGCGACGGCTGCGGAACTCCTCCGACCTGGCGTGCTCGACGACCTGCTCGGGCCGGAGTGGCTCGCGGACGTTGCGGGCCAGGTTCTGCATCGTCAGCGCCCAGCCGGCCTCGAACTCGAGGACCGAGTCCTCGTCGTCACTCGCGAACGCCAGGACGGACATCGCCGACCAGGGCTGGTCGCCCTCGTTGCGCGGGCGGTACTCACGGCGGTAGTCACGGAGCACGTCGAAGGCGATGTCCGGGCTCTGATGGTGCGCGAAGACCGCGCTCATCCCGTTCACCGCGGCGAACCGCGGCCCGTAGTGGCTCGAGCCGAGCATGAAGATCTGTGGCTGCTCGTCGACGACCGGGGCCGCGACGAGCTGCCGGTAGGGATGGTCCTCGGGGAAGCTCTCCCCGTCCCCGAGGAAGGCGAGCAGCTCCGCGACCTGGCCGGGAAACTCGGAGGCCACGTCGCTTCCGATGCCTCGCCGCAGGACGTGTGCGGTGAGGGGGTCGGTGCCCGGGGCACGTCCGAGCCCGAGGTCGATCCGGCCCGGGTACATGGCCATGAGGGTGCGGAAGGTCTCGGCCACCTTGAACGGAGCATGGTTCGGCAGCATGATCCCGGCGGCTCCGACCCGGATCCGCGACGTCCTGGCTCCCAGGTGTGAGATCAGGATCTCCGGCGCGCTGCAGGCCAGGCTGCGCATGTTGTGGTGCTCGGACACCCAGTACCGCCGATAGCCGGCCCCCTCGACGGCCTGCGCGATGTCGACCGCCCCCGTGATCGCGTCGTGGGCCGGCTCGCCGTACTCGATCCCGACGAAGTCCAGGACGGCGAGCGGCAGGGTCGAATCGGTCGGCATGGGCTGGTTGGTCATGCTTGGTGCAAGGCTGGCGGCAGTGCCGATATTCCTCCTGGGGGCAGGATCAGATGTCGGCTGCGTGCTCCGCGTGCTCCGCCGTCTCCTCCGCGTGTTCCGCCTGCTCCGGCAGCGAACCGGGCTCGGGCGCCGACCCGGGGCTCGTGTCCGCCTCGTTCGATGGGGTCTGGTTGAGCGAGACGGCCAGCTGCGCGGCCTCCTGGTCCATGCCCATCCACTCGGCCACGTCGTCGGGCAGGGGTACGTGCTTCACATCCTTCATGAAACCAACACCCCGCGCCGCTCCCTTGCGCAGGGTCTGGTCGCCGGGTCGCCTGCCGTGCGTAGCTTCGTTCATCAGCGGTCCGTTGAGGGTCATCGTCGGTCGTCGGACGGTTGCCGTGGCCGCTTCCCCCACCGGGCGGTCGAGCCTCTAGCGTCCAACGCTACGTGGCGGCCAGGTGCTTCCACATCGGGCAGGTGCCCTAGACAGGCAGAGAACATGCAGGCGTTCAGGACCGCGTCCCGCAGGCGCAGGGTGCTCGAGCATGAGCCGGGCGGGGGACGCTGCGGCCGTTTGCCATGGAGAGCCCATGCCGAACTACCTAACATCGAGTCATGGCGGTGGGTGCGACCACGCCGGCAGGTGTGACCCGCCAGGTCCCGCTCGACTCCGCAGGCCGGGAACGGGAGCTGTCCCTGGTGGAAGACCTGCTGGCCGACGGTTCCGTACGCCTCGTGACGCTTACGGGACCACCTGGCGTGGGCAAGACATGGACTGCCCACGAGCTGCAGCGACGGTTTGCGGCTCGAGGGGGCATCCGGGTGTCTGTGGCGCGGGTCCACCACGCGCCTGGGTTCGACGAGATGCTGAGGGCTGTGGCCGGCGCGGTCGACGTACCCCCGAGCTGGGCCGCGCTCCCGGAGCGCCTGTGCACTGTCATCACCCAGGTTCCCCAGGTGCTGATCCTCGACGGTTGCGAGGGACTCGAAGGCGTCCCGCATCCCGTCGCCGCCTTCCTGGACCTGTGCCCTTCGCTGAGGCTCGTCGCCACGAGCCTCAGCCCTCTCGACGTGGCGGGGGAGCACGTCGTGGGACTGGATCCGCTCCCCGTCCCGTCGGCGGCGGCGGGACCGAAGGAGCTGAGGGAGAGCCCGGCCGTCCAGCTCTTCTGCCGACGTGCCGCCGAGACCGACCACGCGTTCGACGCCGACCACGCAGACGTGACTGCCATCGCCGAGCTGTGTCGTCGGGTGCATGGACTCCCCTTGGGGATCGAGATTCTCGCGACCCGGGTTGCCGCAGAGACACCAGCCGCGTTGGTCGACTACCTCGAGAGCGGACGCGAGGTCACTGCCCAGCCCGGCAGCGCCGACAATCACAGGCACGCGAGCATCCGGGCGGCGCTGGACTGGTCCTACACCATGCTCTCGGCGGACGCGGCGCGGCTGCTGAGGCGGATGTCGGTCTTCGCCGCTCCGGCCACATTGGACATGATCACCGAGGTGGCCTCCGCGGCGCCGACGGGGGAGCCGCCCAGCGGCCGTCGTACTCACAGGTCTCCGACGCGGTCTCCGAGCTGGTGGACCATCGGCTCGTCGAGCCTCACCTGGAGCCTGGAGAGCCGGCGTTCGACCTGGTGGAGCTGGTCCGCGACTATGCGTCGGAGAAGCTGGTCGAGGAGGGGGAACAAGCGCAGGTCGAGGGGGCGCACACCCGAGCCGTGATCGGCTTCGCCCTCGCCCGGAGCGAGGCCGTGGAGGCGGCCGACGACGACGTCGCCCAGGCGGAGATGGCGCGTTCGGAGGCCGACCTGCGTAGTGCTTTGCGCCGGCTGGTCGGGCGTGCCGACGTCGAGGACGGTCTGCTGCTCGCCACTGCGCTGGCGCCCTTCGTGCTTCGCCGGGGGTACGACGGGTTCGTGGGTCCGGCCCTGACCAGCCTCCTGCGGCGTGCGCAGCAGGGAGAGACGGGTGACGTCAGACTCGCCCGCGCGACGATGTGGAAGGCCTGGTTGACGGCGCAGTTCGCCCAGCCCGACACGGCGGGCGAGGTGAGGGCCGACCTCGCCGACGCGTTGCGTCTTGCTCGACGGGCCGGCGACGAGGAGACGCTGTTGCAGGCCTTGTCGCTGGTGATGCAGACGCTGCAGGTCACGGGGGACGTGGCGGCCGCGACGGCAGCGGTGGCGGAGGGTCTCCCTCTGGTCGAGGCGACCGGGGACCGGCGGCGGATGGCGAGGTTCTGCGCGTGGGCGGGGATCGTGGCTACCCAGACCGGCCGGGTCGAGGATGCGCTGGACCTGGCGCGGCGTGGCTTCGAGGGCGCTGCCAAGGACGACGTCCGCACACAGATCCTGCTGACGCTGGAGCTCGCCGCCCTGCCACGGGACCGGGCAGCCGGGCTGATGCTGCGGCTACCCCCGGTGGGGGAGCTGATCCACAAGGCCCGCCGACTCGACGACCCGCGCTACGTCCCGTTCCTGCTCCGTGGCGCCGCGTGGCTCTCCCTGGGAGAGGGAGACCTCCGTACGGCGGCCGCCAGGTGTGCCGACTCCCTGAGACTGTCGTATCGACGTGCCGCGTGGCGCGACCTGCCGTTCACGATCCTGCCGCTGACGGTGGTCGCAGCGCGTCGGCGGGACCACGTGGAGGCAGCCAGACTCCATGGCATGGTCCGGTCGCGGACCGACCTGATCCGACGGGTGGTCCCGCCGTCGAGGTTCGAGGAGTACCTGGCGGCGATCGAGGTGTGCCGTCGCGCCCTGGGTGAGAGCACCTTCGAGGCGCTGGCCGATCGTGGGGAGTCGGAGATGCGCATCGACGCGCTCTCCGGGCCGCTGCGCTACGCCGACTCCATCGTCGGAGGGGACGGCGGAAGACCGCGAGTGCCCTCACAGTCCAGACGTTCCGAGCCCGAACAGCTGACCCCTCGAGAGGAGGAGGTCCTTCGCGAGCTGGTCACCGGAGCGACCAACAAGGAGATCAGCCGCCGTCTCGGGATGGCGCCCAAGACGGTGATGCACCACTGCGTCGCGATCTATCGCAAGCTCGAGGTGCGGGGGCGGGCCGAGGCGACGGCCTGGGCGTTCCGCCATGGCCTGGTCGAATGACCGCAAGACGGGCGTCTTATGCCGACGGGGGTGGTCTCATGCACAAGAGCAGGCTGCTGGTGGCCGGGACTGCCGCCATGGCCGCGACCCTGATGGTGACGCTCACGAGCGGGGACGCGACTGCGGGTCCGGCAGGCGCGAGCCCGGCAGCCACCAGCGCGAGCGCGAGGGAGGGCCAAAGGAGCACCGCGGCCACGACGACGCGGCCCGAGACCCTGACCGCCGCGCGCCGCGCCCCCACGATCGCCTGGGGGAGGTGCAAGAAGCCAAGCCTCAGAGCGGCCAGTGCACGATGCGGGTTCCTCACCGTCCCGTTGGACTACGCCGACCCCTCGGGCAGGACGATCAAGATCGCCGTCTCCAGGGTGCGGCACACCACGCGGAGGTCTCAGGGCGTGATGCTGGTCAACCCTGGCGGACCTGGCGCCCCCGGGTTGGAGTGGGCCGATCTCGGTGAGCTCATGCCCCGGCACAGCGGTGCCGGATACGACTGGATCGGGTTCGACCCACGTGGTGTGGGGTCGAGCAGACCGGCTCTGTCCTGCCGGCCGAGGTACTTCCACGGTGACCGGCCGCCGTACCGGCCGACGAACAAGGCCGTGCTGCGGCAATGGCTCCGACGCTCCGAGGCCTACGCCGACAGCTGCGCCAAGTACGGCGAGCTGCTCGACCACATGAGGACCGAGGACAACGCCAGGGACATGGACGCGATCCGCGCGGCGCTCGGGGTGGAGCAGATCAACTTCTACGGCTACTCGTACGGCTCCTACCTCGGGCAGGTGTACGCCACGATGTACCCCACCCGTGTCCGGCGGATGGTGCTGGACAGCAACGTGGACCCGACGCAGAGCTGGGACCAGGCGGGGACGGACCAGACCCTGGCGATCCAGCGCGTGATGGAGATCTACTTCCGCTGGATCGCACGCCACCACGGGACCTACCGTCTCGGTCGCAGCGCTGCCGCAGTGGAGCGGCTGTACCTACGTCAGCTGCGGGTCCTGCGAAGGCATCCGGCCGGCGGGGTGCTCGGGCCGAGCGAGTGGATCGACGCGTTCTTGCTCGCGGGCTACGACCAGTTCTACTGGCCCTACCTGGCGCAAGGGTTCGCAGCCTGGGTGCACAGACACAGGCCCAGGCCGATCATCCGGGCCTGGCGGTTCTCCGACACACCCGGTGACGACAACCTGTATGCGGCCTTCCTGGCGACGCTGTGCACGGACATGCCCTCGCCGACCGACTGGCGCGCCGTCGTCAGCGACTCTCAGAGGCTCCATCGCAGAGCCCCGCTCACCACCTGGTCGGGCACGTGGTTCTCCGCTCCCTGCATGAACTGGCCCGCGAAGCCGGGCGCCGCCGTGCGCGTCGACGGCAACGGCTCGAGCATCCTGCTCGTGGGCCAGACACTCGACGGTGCGACGCCCTTCGAGGACAGCATCGCCGTCCGGAGCCTCTTCCCCGGCTCCCGCCTCGTCGCCATCCGGGGCGGGACGTCGCACGGCTCGACACCGAACGCGAGCGGGCGGTGCGCGAACCTCCGGCTCGCCGCCTACCTCAAGACGGGCGCGCTGCCGCCGCGCAGACCGGGCAACCGTGCTGACGTGACCTGCCCCGCGCCGGCGCCACCGACGCCTTAGCGCCGCACGCCCGAGCTCCTACCTGAGGGCGCCGCAGCACTTCTTGTACTTCAGCCCGGAGCCGCACCAGCAACGGTCGTTGCGCCCGGGAGGCCATGCGACGAAGCGGCCCGAGTAGGCCAGATGAGCGCCGTACATCCCGCGGGTCGAAGGGTCCTCCACGTGGTCGCCACGCCCGGCTGCGAACCGGAGATAGTCGTCGAGACCGCCCATGCCGACCGCGACAGGGCCCTCGCGGTCGACGAGCTCGCGGAGCCGGTACTCCACGCGGGCCCGGTGCTCGTCGTGGTCCGACCCGTAGACGTCCGCGAGCTCCGGCCAGCGCCGGAGCACGAGGTCGAGCTCCTGCTCGGGCCAGTAGAGGACGGCGAGCGGCGGAGAGACATCACCGACGGGGGCATCCAGCAGTCGCTTCTCGTCCTCGACGTCCGCGAGGTACTCCCTTCGACGCTCCTCGCACAGGTCGTCGTACCTGTCGTGGGGGAGGTCGAGCGCACGGCGTACCCGCCAGCGCCCGTTCAGGCAGCCGAGGTCGATCGCCTCAGGGTCCTGGCGCTCCGCGTGGCTCAGACCCGCGCTGAACCATCGCAGCGCCTCGTCGAGACGGCCGTGCAGCTCGAGGGCCTCGCCGACCATCTCGTGCACGAACCGGCCGTCCCAGCCTGCCCGGAGGTCTCGCCGAAGGTCCGCGACGATCTCGTCGACGCGTGCGGTCTCGCCGAGCTCGAGCAGCACGGTGAGCATGGCGGCGCGAGGGTCGAGGTACGCCTCGCCGCCGTCCTGGGCAGCCTGCTCGAAACATGCCTTGGCCCGCTCGAGCTCCCCCTCCATCTCCCACCGCTCACCCGCATGGCTGAGCCAGGCCGCCCGCCCCGGAGCACCTGGTGCGATGCCTCGCGCCCGCTCCTCGAACAAGAGGGCGAGGGTCTCGCCCGGCAGCTGGTTACCAAGGGCCTCCACCTCGTCGAGGATCTCGTCGAGCAGGTCGTCGTCCATGACGCACAGGCTATGACGCTCGGCGCCGACACTGCGCGGAGTCCCGGAGTGCATCGGTCGGCGGACGCTCCCGGCGGCGAATGGCGCCGCTCGTCCGGGTACGTCCTGATGTGTTCGTGGCCTGCGCGCCACCGTGGCGAGAAATGCCTACGAGCCAATGGGACGAACGGCTCTGGCAGGGGCAGGAGACGCTGCCTAGGTTCACCCTGGATCCCTGTCTTTTCCCCTGTTTGGAGGTCGTGATGACGACAGAGGCAGCTTCGACGTCGATTCCCCAGCAGGCCCGCCGCGGCATCGCGTTGGACTCCGCCGTACGGGTCAAGCTCTACGAGACCATGGTGCTCAGCCGCACCTACGAGGAGGCGATCCTCCGCGAGTACCACGCCGACAAGGGCCCCGGGTTCGACATCGGCAAGGGACTCGTCCCGGGGGAGATGCACCTGTCCGCCGGCCAGGAGCCGGTTGCCGCGGGGGTGTGCGCGCACCTGACCTCGGAGGACGCCGTGACCGCGACGCACCGGCCCCATCACTTCGCCATCGCGCACGGCGTGGACATGCAGAAGATGACGGCGGAGATCTTCGGTCGTGAGACGGGGCTCGGCAAGGGCAGGGGCGGCCACATGCACCTGTTCGACCCCGCCGTGCACTTCTCCTGCTCCGGCATCATCGCCGAGGGGTACCCGCCCGCGCTGGGCCAGGCGTTCGCGTTCAAGCGCAAGGGAACCGACCGGATCGCCGTCGCGGTCACCGGAGAAGGAGCCGCCAACCAGGGTGCGTTCCACGAGTCCCTGAACCTCGCCGCCCGGTGGTCCCTCCCCGTGGTGTTCATCGTCGAGGACAACGACTGGGGCATCTCGGTTCCCAGGTCCGCCGCGACCGCGATCGACTCCAACGCCGACCGCGCCTCGGCGTACGGCATCCCGGGGGAGCGTGTCGAGAACGACGTCGAGGCGGTGTACGACGCAGCGGGCCGCGCCGTCGCACGGGCTCGCGCCGGCGAGGGGCCCTCACTCATCGAGGTGCACACCCTGCGGATGTGGGGCCACTTCGAGGGCGACGCCCAGGGATACCGGCCCGAGCTCGCCGAGGTGTCCGAGCACGACCCGATCCCGCGCTACGAGCAGGCACTGCGCGACGCCAAGCTGCTCGACGACGAGAAGGTCGATGAGGTCAAGCGGTTGGTGAACACGGCCGTCGAGGACGCGGTCACCTTCGCCAAGGACAGCCCGATTCCCGACCCCGCGACCGCCACCTCCTACGTCTTCGCCTGAAGGAGCACGAAATGACCATCACCGAAGCGCCTCACACCACCCGGCGCCTGTCCACCTCCAAGGCGATGGTCGAGGCCATCGCGCAGGAGATGGAGCGCGACCCGTCGGTCTTCTACATGGGCGAGGACGTCGGCGCGTACGGCGGCATCTTCAGCTCGACCACAGGGCTGCTCGACCGGTTCGGCCCCGAGCGGATCATCGACACGCCCATCTCCGAGACTGCCTTCATCGGTCTTGGCATCGGAGCGGCGGTCGAGGGGATGCGCCCGATCGTCGAGGTCATGTTCACCGACTTCATGGGCGTGTGCCTGGACCAGATCTACAACCACATGGCCAAGATCCACTTCGAGTCCGGCGGCAACGTCAAGGTCCCGATGGTGCTGACGATGGCAGCAGGCGGCGGCTACTCCGACGGCGCCCAGCACTCCCAGTGCCTGTGGGGGACCTTCGCCCACCTGCCCGGGATGAAGGTGGTCGTACCCAGCACGCCGGCCGACGCCAAGGGCCTCATGACCTCGGCCATCCGGGACGACAACCCGGTGGTCTACATCTTCCACAAGGGCGTCATGGGCCTGCCCTGGATGGCGAAGAACCCCCGCTCCACCGACGAGGTGCCCGACGGCGACTACACGGTCCCGATCGGGAAGGCGCGCGTGGCGCGCGAGGGCAAGGACATCACCGTGGTGACCCTGTCCCTGTCGGTGCACCACGCCCTCGACGTGGCCGAGAAGCTCGCTCCCGAGGGGATCGACGTCGAGGTGCTCGACCTGCGCAGCCTCGTACCGCTGGACCGCGAGGCGATCCTCGAGTCGGTGGGCAAGACCGGCCGCCTGGTCGTCGTCGACGAGGACTACCGGTCCTTCGGGGTGTCGGGCGAGGTCGTGGCGACCGTCACCGACCACGATCCGGGGATGCTGCGGGTGCCCGTCCAGCGGATCGCCGTGCCCGACGTCCCCCTCCCGTACGCCCACGACCTGGAGTACGCGGTCCTGCCGCGGCAGGACCGAATCGAGCGGGCCATCCGGGCCTCCGTATGACCGACGTTCTCTTTCCATCCCTGTCGAAGGAGACGCCTGACGCCGAGGGCGTCCTCGCCACGTGGTTCGTGAGCGAGGGCGCCGCGGTGCAGGCCGACCAGCTGCTCGCGGAGGTGCAGGTCGACAAGGTCGCCGCCGACGTGGTCGCGCCCGCCGGGGGAGTCGTGCACCTGCTGGTCGACGAGGACTCGGCGGTCAGGCAGGGGACCGCGATAGCGCGCATCGACTGAAGAACTACGGAGGACCTGACCGGGCGGGGCCGCTCGCTCGGTCAGTCGTTCCGTCGTACCTCGCGGGCGGCGAGCCAGACCTCGAACCTGCCCTCGCTGTCGCCGAGGAACTCCTGGAACCGAGTCTCGAAGCCGTTGATCTCGTCGCGCATGCGGAACAAGCGGTAGTCGAGCAGCCGCTCGGGGTTGCAGACGTGCGAGGCAGAGGCCGTCCGGTCTACGGACTCGCCGCAGTCCTCACACGGCATGTGCCGGGACAAGAACACCACAAACCTCCTGATCATGGCCGGGGGGAGACATGCGGCATCTTTCCCGCGGTCAGCGCGGATGAAACTGCCTATGGCCGTGGGCCGGTGGCCGGTCTAGGTTTGGCGAGAAGCGGGGGAGTGGGCGGGGGTGCCAGGAGCGGAGGCTCAAATGGCAGACAACGCGGAACTCGTACGCGGCCTCGTGGAGGCATGGAACAACCGGGACTTCGACTACATCGCCGATTGCACAGCCCCGGACGCCGTCACCACCATGGTCGGGACCGGAGCCACCTTCCAGGGTCCCGAGGGCAGTCGGCAGTACGACGAGATGTGGGCAGGAGCCTTCCCGGACGGGAAGGCCACGATCGACCGCATCTTCGCCTCGGGCGACGTGGTCGCCGTCGAGTACACCGGCAAAGGGACACAAACGGGGCCGATGGTGACCGGTGCGGGCACCATCCCCGCGACCGGTCGCTCGGTGACGTTGCACCTGTGCGACATCTACGAGATCAAGGACGGCAAGGTCCAGAAGCAGAACGTCTATCTCGACTCGGCAGATCTCATGACCCAGCTCGGCGTCACCGCCGGGCAGACCGCAGCAACAAAGTAGACATCCAGAGCAGAAGACATACAGCGGCACGACCGCCCACGGCACGAGGGAAAGCCTGCCCGAGACCATCCGGGCAGGCTTCCGCCCGCCGGTGCAAGATGCCCGTCGGCACCCCGGGTCATGCATCTCCCGTGGCGAGGCCAGGGGACAACGGCTTCGTCAGCCGCCGGCCTGCGCCGGGTAGAGCTGCACGCGGTCGCCTTCCGAAAGACCTGTCCCGTGCGGAACCGCGACACCGTTGACCACGACGATGCACGCCCGCGCGTCGAGGCGGCAGGCTGCGAGCAGGTCGCTCGTCACAGCGCCCTCGGCGAGGGCCAGCGGCTCCTCGTGCCCGCCGCCTTCCTCGGCGAGGCGGCCTTTCCGTGTGACGGTCACCTTCACAGCGGCCCCCGGTGCTTGCACCGGCTCGGTCACCAGCCGGCGGGTTCGCCGTACTGCGCCTCGACCAGGTGCACGATGCCCATCCGCTCCAGGGTCTCGCGTGGCACCAGCAGGCTCAGCTGGACGAAGCCGGGCAGACGCCCGATGTCGACGGCCCCGGAGATCGTCGACCGGTTCTTGACCTCGTCCACGCTCATGCCGAACAGCTTCGCTGCCCGCCCCACGGCGTTGTCCACGGCGGCATTGACGAACGGCCCGGAACCGAGCACCTGCACCGGCAGCATCGGTCCCTCCAGAGTGGTCGCGTTGGCCGAGGCCAGCGCCCTGCCTCGTGCCACCTCGTCCGGGGTGAAGGGGCGGGCCAGGAACGGCAGGTCCTCGACCGGCGGCAGCAGGATCGGGCCGTCGAGCTCGAGACCCTTGATGACGTCGACGCGGACGACGAGCCGGGCGCCGATGTCGGTGGTGTGCACGGCGACCTCGCCGTCACCGATCATCGCGTGCACGTCGCCCGCGTAGATGCCCGCGCCGTCGACCTTCACCGGCACGATCACCACGCTGCCCTGGCGGACCGAGTCGATGTCCATGTGTACGTCGGTCCGCAGCTCGAGCTGCTCGTCGGTGACCGCGAACTCGTGCTGAGCGCCCACGAGGAACGCGCCGAAGTCGCCGCAGTTGTGCGAGCTCGGCAGGTCGATGGCCGGGATCGACCCGAGGTTCCCGGCCGAGATCCGGCAACGTGTCATGGTCCCGACGAGGTCGGCCCGCCCGAGCGCGACGATCGGGTGCTGGGTGGAGTGCTCGGTGAGCGCGACCCACTCGCGGGCGTCGCGGGCCAGCTCCTCGGCACGTCGCGGAGCGACCGTCACGCCGATCTCCTTCTCGTCGTCGAAGACCATCGTGTAGCCCTCGACCATGTGGAAGGCGATGACCTCGCTGTGGCAGGCGCTGCACTTCACGGCCGACTCGCCGATGCCGTCGAGGTAGGTGTCGGGGTAGAGGAAGTGGCGCCCGGCGTCGCGGCAGGTGGGACAGATGTTCGCGACGAACGGGTCGCTGATGAACCGCCCCTCGACGCCGACATGGGTGCCGGAGGTGGTGGCCCTCGATGTCTGCTCGAGCGTCTCGACGTACAGCGCCACGGCGTCGCCGACCTTCGCGCCCTCGACCCGGACCGGCAGGGTCACCTCGTGCCCGCTGCGGATGGACGGTGTGATCATCGGGCCCCAGCAGCCGGGCACGGTGATGTACTCGATGCGGCCGCCGTCCTTCACCGGACCGAGCATCTCGTTGCTGGGGCCCACGATGTCGGTGTAGCGGTCCACCAGGACGAGGTCCTGGGCGAGATCTGATGTCAGCTCAACGGTCATGAGGGCCTCCTCGAGGCGCGCGACGGTGTCGGCGGGGACACGTGCCGGTGCGGTGGGAGACGCCTGGAGGCACCGGCCTGCGCCGGCGGTGCCCGTGGATCGACGTTACGGCGGCCCCGCGGAGGTCTACAAGGCCGAAGGTCCCGTCTGGTGCGGCTGTGCTCAGTGGGCGGCCTCGAGCGGCGCGACGTCGTGGAGGCTCGTCGCGGCGGGGACGACGGCTGTGGTCGGTACGGTGTGGGGAGCGAGCACGGATCGGAGGCAGCATGGGCTGGGTCAGGCCGACGGCCAAGAAGGCAGCAACCTACGGCGCCAAGTACGGCCCACACGCGGTCGTGGTCTGGAACGTCGCCGGGGAGCACATCCAGGCCGCCGCGCGGGCCAAGGCAGCCGAGATCGCGGAACGGCGCAAGGCCTTCCAGGAGGCGGAGTCGGTCGTGGACGGGTCGGTCCTTCGGGTGGTGGACCACGGGACGACCACATTCGTCGTCTTCTCGGGTGAGGAGCCCGTCGCGTCGTACCCGGAATCCTCGAAGCCGCTCGACCAGCTGCTCGGGCACACGGACCTGTCCAAGCGCGTGACGCCTGAACAGCGACGTGAGCGCGGTGCCGTCAACCGGGCTCGCCGGGCCGCACAGGCAGCGCGACCGCGTCGCCGTACCCCCGAGCTGGAGTGACCCCGTGTCGTGGGCGGTCGCGAAGGTCCGGCTGACGCGGTCCTACGCGCGCCGTACCTCGCGGGCGGCCAGCCACGCCTCGAACCTGCCCTCGTTCCCGGAGAGGTAGTCCCGGAGCTCGCTTTCGAAGGCGAGGAGCTCTCGCTGCATGGCGACCATCTGGAAGTCGGCCCGCCGCTGCGGGTCGCACGCGTGGGAGTCGGTCGCTGTACGTTCGATGGCGCCACCGCAGTCGGAGCATGGCATGTAGCTGGACCAGAACATCGCCGGAACCTCCTGATCATTCCCCGAGACACGGTCATGGTTCCCGGCAGCGGGCAGGTGAAAACCGATCGGGCCCGACCGGTCGGGTCGGTGGTCCGGTTGCGTGTATAGCCCCCTGCCCACCCAGGTGGGCCATATCCGACTCGGTTGTTGACTTGGACCGACGCCCTCACAAGGGTTGACGACCAGAACACCGGCGCCACCGCAACTTTTCAGGACGTGCGCACCCACGCCTCACCGGAGCAGCCACGCGTACCTCTTGGAGTCCTCATGCAGATCCATCGAGTCAACTCGGACGTGACCGTCCTCAACGACTACCTGCCCGTGCCCACCATCGGTTTCCTGCCCATCAACGCGTCCGTCCTGCACTCGGCCGAACCGGTCGTCGTGGACACGGGGGTGAGCCTGCCGGACAGGGGCTTCATGGACCTGCTGGGCTCGGTGATCGACCCGAAGGACGTGCGCTGGATCTGGCTGACCCACCCTGACCGCGACCACACGGGAGCGCTCTTCGAGCTGCTCGAGGCGGCGCCCCAGGCACGGATCGTCACCACTTTCATGAGTGCCGGGATCATGTCGAGCGACCGCCCGCTGCCCATGGACCGTCTGTACCTGATCAACCCCGGCCAGACGCTCGACGTCGGGGACCGGACCCTCACCGCCTTCCGGCCTCCGCTGTTCGACAGCCCGGCGACGGTCGGCTTCTACGACCCCAAGTCCCGGACGTGCGTGTCGTCGGACTGCTTCGGGGGACCCATGCCCAGCGAGGACCTCGCGCAGGGAAACGACGTGCGCGACGTCCCCGCCGCCGACCTTCGCTCCGCCCAGCTGTTGTGGGCCACGGTGGACAGTCCGTGGATCCACGTCGCGGACCGCGACGCGTACATGCGCACGGTCGAGCCGCTGCGGCAGATGGATCCCGAGGTCATCGTGAGCTCCCACCTTCCTCCCGTCGTCGGCGACACGTCCGCCTGCATGGACACGCTCGCCCTGGCGCCGATGGCCGACCCGTACGTCGGGCCGGACCAGCGGGCGCTGGAGGAGATGCTCGCGAGCTTCGAGCCGGCAGCACCGGGAGCCCCCGGAGGGCCGTCCGCCGGCTGATCCGGACCCTGCTGCTTCTTGGCCCTCGGGCGTGACCCTCGGGCTCCTCCGTCGACGGGTCAGTCTCTGGCCGAGCCTGTGCTTGGCTGCAAGACTCCTGGGTACGTGCCCGTCAGCCGGCGCCGCCGAGCGCTGAAACGACCCGAGAGGAGCCTCATGACGACGACCCCCAACGAGCCCGTAGGCGACGAGGACATCGAGACGATCGGCGCCCCGCCTGCCGCGGGCGAGATGATCGGTGACCAGGACGCGGACGGCACCGACACGGCTGACGCCGACGGGACCGACGGTGACAGCACCGACGCCAGCGACGGCGACAGCTCCGACGGCGACTCGACCGACAGCACCGACGGTGACAGCACGGACGGCGGCGACGCCGACGGCACCGACGCCTGAGCCTTGGACGCGCTCCAGCTGCTCAGTGGCGACGCCCAGGCCTTCCTCGACAAGGTCTGGGCGTCCCACGTCCATCTCCATCACGCCGAGCCTGCCGCCTTCGTCGAGCTGCTGTCCCTCGACGACGTCGACCACCTGCTGACCAGTGTCGCGCTCCGGACACCGGCGCTGCGGGTGGTCAAGGACGGCTCGGTGCTGCCACCCTCGAGGTTCACTCGGTCGGCCACGATGGCCGGCTCGCCGCTCACCGGGCTCGTGGATGCCCGCAAGGTGCTCTCCCTCTTCGACAGCGGCGCGACCGTCGTGCTCCAGGGACTTCACCGTTACTGGCCGCCACTGACCCGGCTCGTCCGCGAGCTCGAGCTCGCGCTCGGCCACCCGTGCCAGGCCAACGCGTACCTCACCCCTCCGGGCAACCAGGGGTTCGCCCGCCACAGCGACACCCAC
Organism: uncultured Actinomycetota bacterium; assembly: GCA_963739785.1. GTDB lineage: Bacteria > Actinomycetota > Actinomycetes > Propionibacteriales > Nocardioidaceae > Nocardioides_C. The sequence goes on from CAVUBO010000018.1 coordinate 77,244, forward strand.
GACGTCTTCGTGTTCCAGACCCACGGTCGTAAGCAGTGGGAGATCGTCGAGGGTGGTGAGGAGCGTGAGGTGCTGCTCGAGCCCGGGCTCTCGATGTACCTCCCCACCGGCACGCCGCACTCTGCGCGCAGCCAGGAGGCGACCTCCCTGCACGTCACGGTCGGCATCAACCGGCTCACGTGGCGTGAGGTCCTGCGCAAGCTCAGTGAGCAGGTGCTCGCCGACGAGAGGTACGACGTGCCGCTCCCGGCCGGCTACGTCGACGACCCGGCCCTCCTCACGAAGGTGCTCGCCGACGAGGTCGCGGCGTACACCCGGAGCATGAGCGACCTCGATCCTGCGGCTCTGGCAGACGAGCGTGCCTCGGCCTTCCTGCGCGAGCGCACCCCTGCGCTGCGCGGCGGCCTCAACGACCTGGTGCTGCTCGACCGGATGGACGACGAGACCCGGCTGGAGCGCCGACCCACGGCTGCCTGCGTGCTCAGGCCCGCGGCGGGGAAGCTCGTCGTTCTGCTCGGGGACCGTGAGCTGCGGATGCCGACGAGGCTGGCCGAGCCGATGGAGTTCGTCCGCGACCACGAGTCGTTCCGGGTCGGCGAGCTCGGGCCCTGGCTCGACGAGGAGAGCAGGCTCGTCGTCGCCCGGCGGCTCGTCCGCGAGGGTCTGCTGCGGATCGCCCGGTGACCGCGGTCGGACAGGGCGCCGGGGTGACCAGCCCCGCTGCCTTCCGGTGCTCGGGCGTCAGCCAGGAGTCGGGTGAACCACTGGCGGGGTCGGCCTCGACAGTCCGGGCGTTCCTGCTCGTGGAGGCGCCGGGGCCATGGGGTGTGGACGCCGTGCGGGACAGCAGGCTGCCCGGTGAGGTCAAGCAACGGCTTTCCGAGCTCGAGTCACGGCATCGGATCCGGCCGCTGCTCATCCGCAGACACGGGGGAGGGGCGACCGGGGCGACCAGGCTGTTCGCGGCGTCCGCGCACGGCGAGAGGCCCTGGGTCCAGACCTGCTCCCTCGGCGATGCCAGGGAGCTGTTGGACCTCGACCTCGACGGTCTCGGCGTCGGTCATCCACCCGGTCTCACGCAGCACACCGAGCCGTTGTTCCTCGTGTGCACGCACGGCAGGCACGACGCGTGCTGCGCCGAGCGAGGGCGGCCGCTGGCCGCCGCACTGACGACGGCCGCACCCGACCACACCTGGGAGGTCTCGCACATCGGTGGCGACCGCTTCGCCGCCAACCTGCTGGTGCTGCCGCACGGTCTCTACTACGGCCGGCTCGGTCCGGGCGACGCCGCCGCCTTCGTGCGCACCCACCTCGCCGGGCAGCTCGACCTGGAACACCTCAGGGGCAGGTCGGCGTACCCGTTCGCAGTCCAGGCGGCAGAGATCTACCTCCGCCGCCGGCTCGGGATCCTGGACATCGAGCCGCTCGCGCTCACCAAGCACACCCGCCAGGCCACCGAGACCCGGGCGGTGTTCTCGGTCGGCCCGGGCGGGGACGGCGACACCACGCGTCGTTGGGAGGTGCGCGTACACACCGAGCGCGGCGAGCCCAGGCAGCTCACCTGCCGTGCGACCTCCACCTCGACCGGCTTCAGCCACCGGCTGCTCGGCCTCAGCGCGCTGTGAGCGTGTTGCCCGCGAGCCAGGAGCCGCGTGTCGGCTGGAGGTTCAGCGCACGGTGACGCTCCTGCTCGCGGTCGCGCCGTTCACCCGCACGCTGAGCTCGGCGGTCCCGGGTCGCAGCGCGGTCAGCCGGTTCGTCCCGGGGTCGTAGGCAACGACGGCAAGGGGCGGAGCGTCGGCGGGCGCACCGACGTGCACGCGCGGCGACTTCGGCCACTCCACGCTCATCGGATAGCCGACCCGGACACGACGACCGGCCTGGTCGATGGTCGCGGACACCTCGGCCACGGCTCCCACCGCGAGGGCAACCGGCGCCTTGATCTGCAGCTCGTCCACGTGCGGACGGAACTCCACCCCGAACCACTGGGAGGCCGTGGGGTCGACACGCAGCAGGGTCCAGCCGGTGAACGAGCCGGTGCTCGAACGTGCCGGGTCGCTGACCGGGCCGGAGACGACCTGCGGGACACCGTCGTGCCGGGCCACACCGAAGCGGCGGGCGTGGGCTCCGACGTAGGCCGCGTTCTTCTTGCTGGTCGCGCGGAAGTCCGAGAGCAGGTCCTCGACGAGCTCACCCTCGCGCGGGTCGCTCAGCTCGGCGGTGCCGCCCTGGACCGGGTCGCTGGTCGGCCGGTGGGCAACGACGACGACCGAGCGCACGGACGGATCGGAGGCCGCGGCCGAAAGCTCCGAACGGAGCCGGACGAGCTGCGTGAAGCCGCCGAGGCGGAGGGAGCCCTTCGCGGAGTCGAGGAGCACGAACCGGGTGCCCTTCTGGTCGAACACCCGCACGGGGTTGCCGAACTCGGCCCGGAAGCCGGTCAGCGATCCGTCGGTCCCCAGCTCGCCCTCCCCGGGGACGTACCTCCAGGGCACCTTGCCGCCGAGCTCCTCCTCGAGGACGCGACCGGCGAGGGTGAGGTCCGCGCGGCTGCCTCGCGCGACGAGATCCCCGTCGACCAGCACCAGGTCGGGCTTGGCCGCGACGATCTCGCCCAGGGTGCGACGCGCGCGAGTGACCGCCCTGCCACGCGGCGCGGCCGCGGAGATCCGGGCGTCGCTCATCACCGCGACCCGCAGACCACCGGGCGCGAGCGGCCCCCGGTCGGAGACCATCGGGTCGCGCGGAGGAGCAGTCGCCGGCACGACCTGACGACGTTCGGTGAACACCGTCAGGTCGTCGAACCCGAGCGTTCCCGCGTAGCGGCGTGACTTCCTCGCCTCGACGGCGTTGACGCGCACGAACCTCAGCGGCTGCGCCAGGCCGGCAGGGAGGTCGGCGGCGAGGAAGCGCCAGCCCTTCCAGGTCACGTGCCGGCTGAGGTTCAGCGTCGACGTCGTGCCTGCCGCGTCCTTCGCGACGAGACGCAGCCAGGCGCCCTTGCCGTCGCCGCGGACCCACAGGCCGATCCGTCGAGCGCGTCCGGGCAGGTCCGCCGGTGGGACGGCGTTCAGGTACGCCGCGCGCGTGGCCCGCCTCGCCCTCATCGAGTAGCTCATGGCGATGGCCGAGCGGGCGCGGCCCTGCCGGTTCCGCGTCATCGACACTGAGGCCTTCGACTTGGCCGGGTACGTCGTCACCTTCCAGCCGCCAAGGCTGTTCATCCGGTTCACCAGGTGCCGCTCGAGGCCCACGGTGACCCCGACGTACGCCGACCGTCCGCCCGCGGAGAGCTTGATGACGTCCGATGCCGAGGGCACGCGTGAGGTCACCGTGAGGCCGCGGCCGGTACGTCGGACGCGCAGCTCGTCCCGGTCGTAGGAGAGCCGGAGGTCGCGGGGCTCCACCCAGGTGTCGAAGCCCTTCGCGTCGTACCCACGCACGTCGAAGCCCGCGCTCTTCCCCTTACCGGGCAGCGCGATGGTCGGCACGCTCGCCTCGAGCCGGTCGACAGGGCCGAGCACCCGCACCTCGAACTGGCCGGTCGCGCGGCCCGAGGTGGCCTTCACCGACCCGGTCCCTGTGCGGCGGCCGACCACCACGGTGCGGGCGGCCGGGCCTCGGCGGGCGGAGACGGTCGTCGAGCCGGCCCACGCCGGCTTGGCGGACACCGGGTCGCCGGTCTCGTCGTGGCCGCGGGCGACGAGGACCCGGGACATGCCCTTGAGCACGCGATGCGAGTCGTTCGTCTCGGCGGCGGGCTCCACGCGGATCCCGCGCAGCCGGCCGGACCCGTCGGCGAAGGCGAAGCCGAGGCCGTTGGGGACCCTGCGAAGGTGCCCGTCGGAGGGTGAGTTGACCACGGTGATCGGCTCGCCCGGACTGGCGCGCCATCATCGACGAGGAGCCGCCGCCGTCGAGGTTCAGGCCCTCCTCGGCTCCCATCTGCTTCAGCAGGGTCGCGGTCTCCTTCATGGTCAGGCCGCGGCTGTGCTGCTGGCGTCCGTCGACGGCGACGATGATGACCCGGTTGCGGTCGGTGTCGATGCCGATGGCGGTGCGTGGGTGCATCTCCAGGTCCCCGGGCGCGAGCACCTTGCCGTCCTTCAAGAGCACGACGCTGCCGCTCACGGCGACGCGGGTGGCGGCGCGGTTGAGGCCGTACTCCACCGCCACGCGTGAGCCGACCTCGAGTCTGCGCAGCTTCTTGGCACCTTCGCCCGTGCCGACGAGCTGGAGCGTGCCGGTCCGGACGGCCCCGGCGCTCAGGACCTTGCGGTTCGAGCGGACCTTGCCCCGCCGGATCACGACCTCGCGACGGGGACCAGGGCCGGGGAGGACCCGTGAGCGGGCGACGCCACCCCACGCAGAGGTGTAGATGGCGATGCCGTTGGCCCGCACGGTCGGGGCGTTGAGGTTCGTGACCTCGATCGCGGGCCTGCCCTTGCGGACGATCCTGGCCCGGAGGTAGGTCTGCGCGATCGAGGCCACGTTGTCGCGGTCGAGGGTGAAGGTCTTGTTCCACCCCGAGGTCGACCCGTGGAGCAGGCCGCGCTGCCGATCCATCCCGATGCCCAGCGGGGCGCCGGTGTCGCCGATGTCGAAGAAGTCGCCGTTCACGCCGGCGATCGCGCCGTCCCGGCCCAGCGCCGCGCTCAGCGGCCCCGGTGCAGACACCTTCCCGGGCGCGGCGTAGTCGAGCCGCAGGCCAGGCGTGGAGAGATCGGCCGTCAGCGCGTTCACACGGATCCAGCCGCGCACGTCGTAGCGGTCGAAACGGGTGTACTCGAGCCCCGGGGCGACCGGGCGGGTGCGTTCGTCGACGTTGAAGTAGTCGACGAGGCCGTCGGTGGTGCGTGCCGTCAGTACCGGCTCGGTGATGTCGGAGGAGTGCTCCAGAGCGGTCGACTCGAGCGGTTCCTGCGCCCCGCCGGGGCCGCCGGGGACCGGGTCGTCCGTGGCTGATGCGGGCACGGCGGGTGAGGCGAAGGCAAGACAGACAAGGGCGGACAGTGCGAAACGGGTGCGACGACGGAGCATCCTGGGATCGTAGGTTTTTACTTTCCCCTTTACTTTGGAATCAGCGTAATAGCTACCGATCTGTCACCCATCTGCGCGATGCACCGGTTCGTCAGGTTCGCTCCTCGGCGATCTGGTTGCCGCCGTCGACCACGAGGCACTGGCCGGTGACGTAGGAGGCGCCCGGGCTGCACAGGAAGGCGACCGCGGAGGCGACCTCCTCCGGGTGAGCGCTGCGACCGACGGGGGAGTGCCCGCCTTGGCGTGCCTCCTCCACCGTCTGGCTGCTCGTCGCGATCCAGCCCGGGGCGACCGCGTTGGCCGTGACACCGTCCGCTGCGAAGTCCAGCGCCACCGACCGCGCCAGGCCGACCATCCCGGCCTTCGCGGCGGCGTAGGCAGCCTCGCCGCGCATCGCCATCACAGGTCCGGTCACGGAGGCGACCATGACGACGCGGCCCCATCCGCCTCGCGCATGCCGGGCAAGGCAGCCTGCGTGCAGAGGAACGCGGTGTCGAGGTTGCGCGCGAGGGAGCGGTGCCACTGGTCGAGCGAGAGACCGACGACGGTGTCCGACTCAGCGCCGTCCGCTGGGGCCGGGGTGAGGGCGGGGGAGGAGAGGCTGGTCATCCCGGCGTTGTTCACCAGGATCGTGACGGTGCCCAAGGTCGTCGCGACCTCTTCGAGAGCCCGCCGGACCGCGTCCTCGTCGGTGAGGTCCGCGACCACGCCGACGCTGGAGACGCCGTCGGCCTCGAGCTCGGCAACCCGCTCGTGGACGCGTTCGGTCGTGGCCGCGACGGCGACGGAGGCTCCCAGCGCTCCGAGCAGTCGCGCAGTGGCGAAGCCGATCCCGTCCGGTGAGCCCGCGCCGGTCACCAGTGCCACGCGGCCGGACAGCGAGAAGGCCGCGGGCAGGGGTAGTGCGCCGGTCAAGACCCCACCAGCTCGGCGACGGCCTCGCCGAACAGCCGCGTGTGCATTGCGACGTCGTCGCTGCTCGTGTCCGGGCACATCAGCGCCATGTTGTGGAACGGCGTGATCAGCACGCCACGGTTGGCCAGGTAGAGGTGGAGGTACTCGTCCAGCTGTTCGTCGGCCGCGGCCGCGGAGTCGCTCCCGTTGTGAGGAGCGGGGGAGGCGAACCGGTACTCCGACCGGGCACCCAGCTGGCTGACCGACCAAGGCACCCCGGTCCGGTCGATGGTCTCCTGCACCCCGTCGGTGAACTCCGAGGACAGGTGGACCATCTGCGCGAACGCCTCGTCGGTCAGCACGTGCTCGAGCGTGGCCCGCATCGCGGCCACCGACAGCGCGTTGCCGGCCAGCGTCCCGCCGACACCGCCGACGTCGACCAGGTCCGCCTCCGGATGCGCCTCGACCATGCGGGCGACCTCGGCGCTGATCCCGTAGGCCCCGCTGGGGATGCCGCCGCCGATGCTCTTGCCGATCACGAAGATGTCCGGCTCGAGGTCCAGCAGCCGGGTCACGCCGCCCGGACCGGCGGAGAAGGTGTGGGTCTCGTCGAGCATCAAGAGGGCGCCGTAGCGGGTCGCGAGCTCTCGCAGGCCCTCGAGGAACCCGGGCTCGGGCAGCACGATCCCGATGTTGGTCAGCGCCGGCTCGGTCAAGATGGCGGCCACGTCGCCGTGGACCAGCTGCGCCTCGACGTCGGCGAGGTCGTTGAACTCCGCGACGCGGGTCGTCTCGGACAGGTCCACCGGGGCGCCGACGAGGCCCGGTCGGGCGACCGCCGTACCTCCGGGTCCGGGAACGGCGAAGGTCTCGTCCACCGAGCCGTGGTAGCAGTAGGCGAAGGTCAGGATCTTCGGACGACCGGTCGCGAGCCGGGCAAGACGGATCGCCCACCGGTTCGCGTCGGTCGCGGTGAGCGTGAACGACCACAGCGGCAGCCCGAACCGCCGGCTCAGCTCGGCGCCGACCCACTCCGCGTCCGCGGTCGGCAGCATCGTCGTGATGCCGCCGAGCCTGCCCAAGCGCTCGTCGACCGCCTCCACGGTCGGCCCCGGGCTGTGCCCGGCCATCGCTCCGGTGTCGCCGAGGGCGAAGTCGACGTACTCGCGTCCGTCCACGTCGGTGACCCGGTTGCCCTTGGCACGGTCGAGGTAGAGCGGGAAGCCGCCGCTCCACATCGCCATCCAGGTCATCGGGACGCGCCCGAAGAGGTGCTCTGCCTCGCCGAACAGCCGCTTGGAGGCGGGGTGGTCCGCGGCGTACGTCCGTCGCTCCCGGTCGATGAGGCCGGTCAGGCGCTGCCTGTCGATGGTGGTCATGTCAGGGACTCTCGACCGAGGCCTCCGTCGCCGTCAATTGTGACGCAGGTCGCGGAGTCGGGATTTTGCGTTCTGCCGCGGCGCGACCCGCCCGATTTCTATGCTTCTCACGCGATCAGTCACGTGTCACGGCAGACAAGCAGGACGGCGGACCGACGCCCTTCCCGCCCACCCCTCACACGAATGTGCTCGCCTGTGTCTGTCGTCGTGCTGGTCGGCTCCGCCGCATCGGTCCTGTCCCTCTACTCCACCGTTCCCCAGGTCGTCCGCGCCTTCCGTACCCGGTCGGCCGAGGGCGTCTCGTGGAGCTCCATCCTGCTGAGCATGGCCACGTTCACCCTGTGGTGCGTCTATGCCGTCGCGGTCTCCGACGCCATCCAGATCGTGAACAACTCCCTCGCCCTGGTCCTCCTGCTCGTGCTCGCGGCGGTCGTCCTGCGTGCCGGTGTGGCAAGAAATGCCTGGGCGCCGCTGGCGATCGTGTTCGTCTCCGGCCTTGCCTCCGTCTGGCTCGTCGACGTCGCGAACTCCTTCACGCTCGCGATGGTCGGAACGACGGCCAGCTCGCTGCGCATGCTTCCCCAGGCTCGCCTTGCGGTCTCCCGCGCGCCCCTGTGGGGTCTGTGCCCGTGGTCGACGCTGCTGGCGTGGTGGGGCACCGCCATGTGGCTGCTCTACGGCGTCCTGGCCGGCGACCTCCCGCTCACCTTGTGCTGCCTCGTGCTCCTCGCGATGCAGTCGATCGTGGTGGTCTACCGGCTGCCGCTTCGCCGGACCCTCGCCTCGCTCGCCCGCGGGCGCCTCGGCGGGCCGGTCGCCCAGCTCGTCACGCCGATCTCCGCCCGCCTGCCCGAGCGGCGCGCCGGCTTCGAGCTCGCGGCCTGAGAGGTCGGCGGCCCAAAGGTCATGAGCGGTCTGTCGGCTGGTCCGCCTAGGCTCTGTGCGTGGTGGACCTGACCCTGCTCCTCGACGAGCCGGACCTGCGCAGCAGGTTCGGCTCCGCGACCTATGAGCGGGCAGTCGACTACGTGCGACGTGGCAAGGTCCTCTCCTGCAGCCACCAGGTCGACGAGGACGGCGACCTCGACATCCGTGGCAACGTGGAGGGGTCGACCGGCGAGGTCTACGGCTGCAACGTCAGCGTCGGCCAGAGCGGCGCCGGCGTGTGGACCTACGGCCGGTGCAGCTGTCCGGTCCGCGAGGGGTGCAAGCACACCGTCGCGCTGCTTCTGACCGTCCGCGCGAGGCAGGCGGAGGAGTACGCCGAAGCGGGGGTGGCGACGAGCAGGCGTTGGGAGCGGCGACTGAGCTCGGTCCTCGACGAGCTCGACTCCGCAGCCGACCGGCCGGCAGGGGACAGGCCACTGGCGATCCAGGTCGAGCTGAACCAGCGCACCTCGGCCTCGAGCTATCGCGGATGGAGCGAGCCTGCGCCGCGCCACGGGTCCTTGCGGCTCAGACCGCTCCAGCGCGGCGCCCGGGACAACTGGGTCCGCTCCGGTGTCTCCTGGCAGGACCTCCAGCACGCCGACCCCCGACGGCGGGGCCACCCACCGGAGCAGGTGGCCGTTCTCGCCGAGATCTTCGCCGCCTACCGTGCAGCCCAGCGCAACCTGTACTTCGGCGGCGGAGAGTCCCACCTGGTGCTGAGCAGCTTCGGCGGCTCCCTGTGGAGCCTGCTGGAGCGGTGCGTGCAGGCCGGGGTCGAGCTCGTCCCCGGCGCCGGACTCGAGAGTGTCAGCCTCCAACCCGAGCCCGTCAGCATCCAGCTCGACGTGAACGCCGCCCCGGACCGGGACGCCCACCTGCGACTCGGGGTGAGGACGGCGGAGGCGTGGTACGGCGCCGAGGCGGTCGACGTGCTCGGCGAGAACGGCCACGGCGTCGCTCTCTGGCTGCCGGGCGAGGAAGACCGGACGTGGTCGGTGGCCCTGGCGCCCCTGGCGAAGCCGGCGGGTCCCGAGGTGCGTCGGCTGCTCGGCCTGAGCGAGGAGCTCGTGGTGCCGGCCGCGGACCGTGCCGACCTCGTCGCCGAGTACCTCCCCAGGCTCCAACGGCACGTCCCCGTCACCTCCTCCGACGGGTCGGTCGCCGTTCCGGAGCCGGCCGAGCCGCGGCTGTGCCTCACGGTGGAGTGGAAGGCGGTCGACGAGGTCGCGATCGCGTGGTCCTGGCACTACCGGGTGGGCGAGGACGATCGCGTCTACCGGCTCGACGAGACCCGCGGAGTGCGCGGGGTCCGGCGGCCCGAGCGGGAGCAGGAGCTGCTCGCTGAGCTCGACCGGTCCTTGACCGAGGAGCAGAAGGTCCGGCTCCACGGCGGCTACGTCCGCGGCGACGGGCTGGTCGCCGAGATGGTCTTCCACGACATCACCGCGATCGCCTTCGCGGAGGACGTGCTGCCGGGGATCGAGGCGTCCGGGCTGGTCGAGGTCGAGGAGATCGGCGCGCGACCCGACTACCGCGAAGCGCAGGGGGCGCCGGTGATCCGGTTCGCCGAGCCCGCGTCCGCCGAGGGCGAGCCCGGTGAGGGGCGGACCGACTGGCTCGACCTCGAGGTCGTGATCAGCGTCGACGGGCAGTTCATCGCACTCGCCCACCTCCTGGAGGCGCTCACCCGCGGGCTGCCCCGGATCATCATGAAGAGCGGCGTGCACATCAGCACCGACCATCCCGAGTTCCAGCGGCTGGCCGAGCTCGTCGACGCGGCGGGGGAGCTGCACGACCAGCCACGGGACGGCGTACGCGTCAACCACCACGACCTCGGGCTGTGGGACGAGCTGGCCGAGGTCGGCATCGTCGACGCGCAGGCCGACCAGTGGGTCCGCGCGGCGCAGGCCCTGCGCGGCCTCGAGTCGCTGCCGGAGGTGGAGCCGGTGGGCGTGAAGGCCGAGCTGCGGCACTACCAGCGCGACGGGTTCCGCTGGCTGGCGTTCCTGTGGGAGTCCGGCCTCGGCGGGATCCTGGCCGACGACATGGGCCTCGGCAAGACCCTCCAGACGCTCGCCCTGATCGCGCACGCCCGCGAGCGGGGAGCGGGGCCGTTCCTGGTCGTCGCGCCCACCAGCGTGGTGTCCACCTGGGCCCACGAGGCAGCAACCTTCACGCCCGGTCTCGTCGTGGAGGCCGTGACCGAGTCGCACTCCCGGCGGGGCACCTCGATCGCCTCCCTGTTCGACGGGGCCGATGTGGTGGTCACCTCGTACACCCTCTACCGCCTCGAGGTCGACTCCTACGCGGCCCTGCGCTGGGGCGGGCTGGTGCTCGACGAGGCGCAGACGGTCAAGAACCACAACGGCAAGACCTACCAGTGCGTGCGGCGGCTCGACGTGCCGTTCCGGCTGGCGCTCACCGGTACGCCGCTGGAGAACCGCCTGATGGAGCTGTGGTCGCTGCTCTCGATCGTGGCCCCGGGGCTCTACCCGTACCCCCAGCGCTTCACCGAGCTGGTGGCGATCCCGGTGGAACGGCTCGGCGACAAGCAGGTCCTCGACCGCTTCCGCCGGCGGATCAGGCCCTTCCTCCTGCGTCGCACGAAGGAGCTCGTCGCCTCCGACCTCCCGCCGAAGCAGGAGCAGCTGCTGGAGGTCCGGCTCACGCCGCGGCACCGTCGCGTCTACGAGACCCATCTCCAGCGGGAGCGGCAGACCGTGCTCGGCCTGGTGGAGGACTTCGACAAGCACCGGATCGCGATCTTCCGCTCGCTGACGAAGCTGCGGCAGCTCAGTCTCGACGCCGGGCTCGTCGACGAGCAGTACGACGGGATCGGGTCGGCCAAGATCGACGTCCTCGTCGACCACCTCCAAGAGCTCAGGGCCGAGGGGCACCGCGCGCTGGTCTTCAGCCAGTTCACGTCGTTCCTGCGCCGGGTGCGGGCGCGGCTCGACCGCGAGGGGATCGAGTCGACCTACCTCGACGGCAGCACCCGCAGGCGTGGCGAGGTGATCGAGGAGTTCAAGGCCGGCGACGCCGCGGTCTTCCTGATCAGCCTCAAGGCAGGGGGAGTGGGCCTCACCCTGACCGAGGCGGACTACGTCTTCGTTCTCGACCCGTGGTGGAACCCCGCTGTCGAGGCGCAGGCGGTCGACCGGGCTCACCGGATCGGGCAGCAGCAGCCGGTCATGGTCTACCGGCTGGTGGCCGCGAACACGATCGAGGAGAAGGTGATGGAGCTCAAGGCCCGCAAGGCCGCGCTCTTCGCCCAGGTCGTCGACGGTGACGGGTCGATGGGCACGCCGATCGACGCACAGGACGTACGCGCACTCTTCGACGAGTGAGCCCGGCTCGTCCGCAGGCGCCTCGTCCGCGGCGCCGTGCGACGGCGGTTCGCCTATCCGGGCGGCTGCACGGCCACGCCGTCCGTGCGGGTCGTTGGCAGCCGGGTCGTGCCCACGGCGTCGACCAGCCTCTGCGCGGCCGCCTGACACAGCGTCGAGGCCAGGGTCGAGACGCCCGTGAGGCCGATGTGCGTCCGTCCGCGGCCGGCGGCGTCGTCGAAAGCCGGCCCCAAGGCGTGGCGTGCGGCCCTCAGCGTGGCGTCGAGCCTGTCGGCCTCGGCGCCGTAGGAGGGGTGGGAGTCGTCGATGCCGCCGACCGCCGCCCACAGCTCGACCGCGTCCTCGTGCCTGCCCACCCGGCCGAGGAGGATCACGAGGTTCCGGGCGGCGGTGACGAGCAGTGCCGGGTTGTGCACCGTCGACCAGTGGGCGATCACTCGCTCGAACAGCTCGAACGTCGCCGGCTCCACCGCCGCGGTCCGGCCGCGCATGGCGACCGAGGCCGTCATGGCCAGCCCCGTCACGAGCCGGTTCCGGACGCCGTCCGCGAGCCTGAGGGCATCTTCCAAGGCGTCCAGTGCCCGTGACTCGTCCTGCTCGGCGTAGGCCTCGCCCTCGGCGTACCGGGCGAACGCCAGCGCCGTGGGGCTTCCCGCCTCCGCGGCCAGCGTCAGGGCGCGAGCGACCTCGGCTTCGCGAGGGAGCTCGGCGTAGGCCAGGCCGAGCACCAGGTTGCTCGCCGCGATCGACCTCCCCATGCGGTCGCCGCGGGCCGCGCGGACCCGCTCGGCCTTGCCGTAGCTCTCGAGTGCCCGTTCGACCGAGCTCCGGGACAGGTACACGTCACCGAGGATCTCGTAGAGTCCGTCCCTGGCTCCTTCGTCGAAGCGCGAGAACGCCAGCTCCGCCACGCGTTCGGCCTCCTCGAGGTCGCCCTCGAGCCAGGCGCAGGCAGCGGCGGTCGTGCAGGCGACCGGCGGGGCATCGTCCGGCCGGTCGGTGAGGAGCTGAGCGCCCCAGCACAGGACGTCCGCACGAAGCCGCCAGTACGCCCACCAGCAGATCGCCGAGAGCAGGCGTCCGGCCGACTCGAGGTCCTCGGCCTCCCGGGCCCAGCGCCACGCCGCCCTCAGGTCCTCGAGCCTGTCGTCCAGCACGTCGGACCAGCGCGCCTCATCGGGACCCTCGAGCCCCTCGCGGGCGCGCTCTGCGGTGTCGATGGCCCACAGGGCGTGCCTGCGGCGTACCGAGGCCAGCTCCTGCGGCAGCAGCCGGGAGGCGGCGTACTGACGAAGACTCTCCAGCAGCCGGTACTTGCCACGCCCCTCGCCCGCGGGCCTGACCACCATCGAGCGGTCGGTGAGCAGGGCCACCACGTCCGCGACCCTGGCAGCATCCAGCGTGCCGTCGGCCACCACGGCTTCGGCGGCCGTGAGGTCGAACCCGGACGGGAAGACCGAGAGCCGGGTGAAGACCGCCCGCTCCTCGTCTTCGAGGAGCTCGTAGGACCAGTCGACGACCGAACGGAGTGTGCGGTGACGTCGAGGAGCGGTACGGGGTCCACGGGTGAGCAGCTCGAACCGCCTGTCGAGCCGGTCGGCGAGATCGTCGAGGGTCAGCGAGCCCATCCGGGCGGCACCGAGCTCCAGGGCGAGCGGCAGTCCGTCGAGCGCGCGACACACCTCCCCGACGCGACGGACCACCTCGCTGTCGCCGCTGAGGTCGACGCCTGCGTCGGCTGCCCGGGTGAGGAAGAGCTCGACGGCCGGTGCCCCGGCGTCGGAGGTGCCGGGGGCGGGCAGCTCGAGCGGGTCGATCACGAAGACCCGCTCACCGTTCACCCCGAGTCGCTCTCTGCTCGTGGCGAGCAGCGACGCCGTGTGCCCGACGACCGACGACAGCACAGCCGCCACAGCGTCGAGAACGTGCTCGCAGTTGTCGAGGACGACCAGGCCCGGTTCGGACCCGAGCCTCTCCTGGACCGCGCTCTCCACGGCTCTGCCGGTCCGGGCCTCGACGCCCAGTGCGTCCGCGAGGGCCTGGACGACGCCCGGCCGGTCGCGCACCGGCGCCAGGTCGACCCAGAAGCAGACGTCGCCGGCGCTCTCGGCCACGTGCTGCGCCACCCGGGACTTGCCCACTCCGCCGGGGCCGACGAGGGTCACCAGCGGGGCGGTCACCACCAGCTCGGACACGGCCTCGACCTCGCGGTCACGTCCGACCAGCCTGTCGATGGGCGCGCTGGGCGACGGACGGCTGCCCTCTGCCGACCCAGGCACCCCCCGGCTGGTGGGCGGCGGAGGGGCAGCCGTGGCGAGCCTCTGTGTCGGGACCGAGACCCCGGCGAAGGCGGCGGTGGACGACACGGGCAGCTCCTGGCGCAAGACGCGCTGGTGGAGCGCCGCCAACGGAGGGGAGGGGTCCAGGCCGAGCTCGTCGGCCAGGCGGGAGCGGTAGCTCTCGTAGGTGCTGAGCGCGTCCGCAGTGCGGCCGTAGCGGTGCAGCGCGTCCACGAGCAGTGCGACGGCACGGTCGCGCAGCGGGCTCTCCCGCACCACCGACTCGAGGGTGTCCACGGCGTCCCCGTCCTGTCCCGAGGCGATCAGTGCCTTGGCGAGGTCCTCGTGGGCGGCCAGCCGGCCCTCCTCGAGGCGAAGCGCATCCCCGGAGGCGACACCGTCCGCGTGCTCGCCCCAGGCTGCGCCGCGCCAGAGACCCAGGGCCGTCCGCAGCAGCAGTGCCGCCTCGGCTGCACGGCCGGTGTCGCCGTCAGGGTCCGGGATGTTGCCGAGGAGAGCCCGGGCTCTGGCATGCAGGTTCGCGAAGCGGTCCGAGTCGAGCGCCTCGGGCGGGACGTCCAGGACGTATCCCGGCGCCAGGGTGCGCAGGGAGCCCCCTGTCGCGCCGAGGGTCCTGCGGAGCCGGGCGACCGCGGTGTGGAGCGAGGCCCGGGGGTCCTGGGGCTGCTCGTCGCCCCAGAGCCCGTCCAGGAGTCTCGTCGTGCTGACAGGTCGTCCGCGGCTGAGGAGCAGCAGTGCGAGCAGCGTTCGCTGGGTGCCCGCCGGAACGGGTACCTGTCTGCCATCCAGGAGCACCTCGACCGGGCCGAGGACCCGGAAGTCCGGTCCGGGGACCGGGGGAACGGAGGCCATCTCGGCCTCCATTGAACTCCCGCCCGGCGCGGCACGCCAGAGGTCTCCCCATCGGTCGGGCCGTAGCCGCTGCCTCAGGGCCGTTCGCGCGTCCACAGGGTGAACCTGGAGATCGGCCAGAAGCCGTGCTGCTGGGCCGCCGGCCGGCTCATGTCGCTGAACAGCGAGGCGGACGGCAGGCCGGGGAACGCCGCGAGCCTGACCCGGAGGAGGCTCCGCCAGTAGCCCTTGCCGCGGGCGTGCGGGAGGACGACTCCGATCGCGAGGACATGCAGGCCGAACGCGACGTACGACGCTGCCGCGGCCACCGGCTCCCCTTCGGCGTACCCGATCCACATCCGCAGCCCCGACGACCGGACGGCGTCGGTGAACAGCACCCCCGGCTCCCAGGGTTCAAGGTCCGGCAGCGGATAGCCGTGTACGACGACGCGTTCCCAGGTCGCGAGCTGCTCCGCGTCCTCGACCTCTCGCACGGTCAGGCCGGAGGCGGCCCGAGGGAGCGGTCCACCGGGTGGGCGGAGCAGGTAGGGCGGATGTCCCTGCAGGTCCCAGCCTCGGGCGGTGAGGTCGGGGGTGGGCCAGGCGCTCCACAGGTGAACCGTGCCCGATCCCTCGCGGAACAGCGTCCGCTCGACTCCGTCGAGCACCTGGTCCCACCGGTCGGGGGCAGGTGGTCGAAGCAGCGTCGCCGACGACCAGTAGCTCGCGGGGCGGCCGAGGTCGGTCGTCAGCGCATCGGGGGTCCGGACGACCCGGCCGCCCAGAGCAGCGACCGGTGCAGCGCAGCACTCGGACCAGGCCAGCACGAAGCGGCGCAGCTCGGTGTCGCCGGGTGGGAGATCGGTCTCCCACCCGTTCGTCAGGACCGGCCGTGCCTGGTCGACGGTGGTCATGACGGGCTCACCCGGCCAGCCGGTAGAAGCGCCAGAACGGGAAGTCGATGGAGAGCTCCTCGACGCGCTTGAAGCCTGCCTCGTCCGCCCACCGGCGTACCGTCGGTGCACGAAGCGCCGTGCCGTTCGCCTCGACGGGGTTCTCGGCCAACGTCGCGGGCAGGCAGTGCAGAACGCTGTAGCCGTAGTTGAGCCGCTCGAGGTCATCACCGGGGGCGGTGAACGTGTCGGCCACCCGCTCGTCGCCGACCAGCACGGTTCCGTCGGCGGAGACCAGGCGTCGCGCGGTACGCAGCGCGCCGGCCGGGTCACCCATGTCGTGGAGCGCCTCGAAGATGGTCACCAGGTCGAAGCCTCCGTCGAACCCCTCGTCGGCGGCGTCTCCGAGGTGGAAGGTGACGCGGTCCTCCAGGCCCGCAGCATCGGCAGCGGCTCTTGCCTCGATGACCGACGTGTGGTCGAGGTCGATACCCACCACCTCGATGTTCGGGTAGGCACGCGCCATCGCGATCGTGGACGTGCCGACGCCGCAGCCGAGGTCGAGGACTCGGGCGCGTCGTGCAGTGGCGAGGTGCTCGTGCAGGTCGGGGATCGAGGGCAGCCACACCGAGCCGAGCTCGTGCAGGAACGCCGGACGGTTGAACGCGGCGATCCCGCGACGGATCTCGCCGCCGAACTCGGGGTACGGCACGCCCGTTCCCCGGCGGAAGGCGTCGGCGAGCAGGGGGAGTGCGCGGGCGATCCCGGCGAGCATCAGGGGAGCCCCCGCCGCGAACCAGGGGCTGTCGCTGTCGACGAGGACCTCGGCGTGGGCGACGTCGAGCTCGTAGCGTCGGCGGTCGGCATCCGGCTCCGTGTCGGCGGTGACGATCCCCGCGACCGCCTGCTGCTCCAGCCACTCGCGCGAGTAGCGCTCCGCGATGCCGGCCTGCGAGGCGAGCTCGGCCGCCGTCAGGGGACCGTGCTCGGTGAGGGCCTGGTAGAGACCGAGCTCCACCCCCAGGTAGACGGTGAGCATCTCGTTGGCCGTGATCGCGCCGGCGAAGAGGCGCTCGCCGAGCTCCTCGCGGGGGTCGGTCCGTGTTGTCGTCGATGTGTCCGTGCTCGCTGTGGTCGTCATCTTGCATCCTCCTTCGGAAGGGTCCGTGGAAGCAGCGTCCCGGCACGCTCTGACACCCCACGGACACTCGGCTGTCACGGACGGGGACCGTTCTCTCGTTTCTATTGAAAGAAGTCTTTCGAAAGAGTAGTTTCGACACATGACACCGGAGAGGCGCACGATCAAGGACGCCGCGGCACTCAAGGCGCTGGCGCACCCGCTGCGTCTGGACCTGCTCGAGGTGCTCCTCGTCAAGGGGCCACGGACTGCGACCGAGCTGGCTGAGATGCTCGGAAGCTCGCCCTCCAACTGTTCCTGGCACCTGCGCAAGCTCGCGGAGCACGGGTTCGTCACCGAGGTGCCAGGCGCCAAAGGCCGGGCACGGCCTTGGCAGGCCGAGACTGCGGGCCTCAGCTGGGACGAGGCCGAAGCCGAGCCGGAGGCCAGGGCGGCCGGCCTGGGGCTCACCGAGGTGCTGCTCACCCGGGAGCTGCAGCGCCTGCTCGCGGCCCAGGAGGTCCTGCACCTCGAGCCTGCGGAGTGGAAGCAGGCGACCACGGTCGTGCAGACGGGGACGTGGGTCACTGCCGAGGAGGCCAAGGAGATCTCGGCGAAGCTCGAGGAGCTGGGCACGGCCTACGCGGACCGGGTGTACGACCCAGCGCTGCGCCCGGACGGAGCGCGCCCGGTGACGATGGCCGCCTGGCTCGCGCCACGGCCCGAGCCCGGTTCCGGGCCCAGAAGCTCCGACCGGACAGAGGCCGGACATGCACAGTCAGACGGGGGAGAGACACGATGAGGGCAGCGTTCCGCACCGCAGGGTTCAAGAGGCTGTACCTGGGTCTCACCGCAAGCATGTTCGGGGACTCGCTGATGCTGATCGTCCTCAGCATGTGGGTCAAGAAGCTCACCGACTCCAACGGTGCGGCAGGTCTCACGTTCCTGTGGATGACCATTCCTGCACTCCTGGCGCCGCTGTTCGGGTACGTCGTGGACCGGGTCCCGCGCAAGGCCTTCCTGGTGTGGGCCAACCTCGGCACGGCGCTCGCGATGCTGCCCCTGTTCCTCGTCCGGGACGCCGCGGACGTCTGGATCATCTACCTGGTCGCGTTCTGCTACGGCATCTCGTTCGTGGTCGTGCCGGCCGCTCTCAACGGTCTGATGAAGGACATGCTCCCCGAGGACGCCCTCGTGGAGGCCAACGCCTCGCTGTCGGTCACCCGAGAGGCGCTGCGTCTGGTCGGCCCCTTGAGCGGCGCGGCGCTGTTCGCGTTCGCGGGCGGCCCCTGGGTCGCCGCCGTCGACGCGGTCACGTTCGTGGTCGCGGCCGCTGCCATCGCGAGCCTGACCGTGGTGGAGACCCGCGAGGAGCACGAGCCGCTGCACTGGCGGGCGGAGGTCGCGGCCGGCGTGACCCACATCCGCCGGACACCGGTGCTTCTGCACAGCACCCTGAGCCTCAGCATCTGCCTTCTCGTGCTCGGCTTCGCCGAGTCGGCCATCTACGCCGTCGTCGACGCTTTCGACAAGCCGGTGGAGTTCGTCGGCCCCGTGCTGACCGTGCAGGGAGTCGGTGCGCTGACCGGCGGTCTGCTGTCGAGCCGGATCGTCCGTGCGATCGGGGAGCCGCGCGCGATCACGGCGGGCCTGGTGCTCCTCAGTGCCGGGATCGGCGGGGTGGCTGCGGCCACCGAGGTGTGGGCTCTTCTGTGCGCGACCGCGGTGATGGGCGCCGGGATCCCGGTCGTGATCGTCGCCTTCAACACCCTCGTGCAGAAGCAGACCCCCGGCCGGCTGATGGGCCGTGTCTCCACGGCCACCGAGGTCCTGGTCACGACGCCGCAGGCGCTCTCGATCGCGGTGGGAGCTCTCCTGGTGACCCTGCTGGACTACCGCCTGATCTTCACGCTGATGAGCATCGGCACGGCGCTCGCAGCGGTCTACCTCCTGACCATGCTGCGCGGACGGCTGGTCCCGGCACAGTTCTCCAGCTCCAGCCCCAGCCCCAGCCCCAGCCCCGAGGCCGCCCGGGACGCCGTGCCGGGCGGCCTCCCCGGCGTACTGCCGGGCGCCGCCCTGAGCGACGCCTCTGCGGCGGCCGTCGACCAGGTCTGAGGGCCGGGGGTGCTTCCGGCATGATGAGGCGATGAGCGAGGACCAGCAGCTGGGCATCGTCTTCCCCCGAGGCGCCGACGGCCGGCGGAGCACCGCCGCGGTCGGCAGGTCCGTCGTCACGGACGCACTTCGCGAGGTCGACCCGATCGGTGCGAACAACGCCGCGCAGGAGACGAACTGGCGCAGCGGCTACCTCGTCCACTTCCGGCGGCTTCTCGAGGCCGGGATGCCCTCACGCGAAGCGGCCCTCGCCATCGCCGGGGAGGGGCTCGCATCGCTCCACGACCGGATGGAGGTCGTCACCTCAGACGGCAGCGAGCTGCCCTTGCGCTCCTGGACCGGGTCGGACCCTCGGCGGGGCCTCGACACGATCGAAGTGCGCGGAGAGGGGCTGGCGGAGTCGGAGGTCTCCCTTCCGTACCACGGCCGCCGGCTGCGCGGGGACGACCTGCACCGCCGGCTCGACGAGTGGGTCGTCGCCGGGGTGATGGAGCCGACCGCCGCCGAAGCGGTGCGCGTTGTCATGGGTAACCCGGAGTGGCTACGTCTGGAGGGGCACACGGTCGCCGTGCTCGGTGCCGGCGCGGAGATGGGGCCGCTGCAGGCGCTTCTGCGCTGGGGCGCGACGGTCGCTGCGGTGGACCTCCCTCGACCCGACATCTGGCAGCGCGTCCTCGACACCGTGCGCAACGGTGCCGGCAGCTCGCTCATCCCGGTGGAGCCCGGTGCCGGCGAGGCCGTGCACCATCACACCGGCGCGGACCTCATCGCGGAGGTCCCCGAGGTGGCGGACTGGCTCGCTGGTCTACCGGGGAGGCTCGTGCTCGGCAACTACGTGTACGCCGACGGGGCCACCAACGTGCGGGTGTCGATGGCGGTCGACGCACTCACGACCCGGCTGCTGGAGAGCCGCGACGAGATGGCGCTCGCTTTCCTGGCGACGCCGACCGATGTGTTCGCCGTGCCCGGTGACGCTGTCGACCAGTCGACGCGTGCCTACGAGGGGCGCTCGACCACGGCGAAGCTGCTCTCCCGACCGCTTCGCGCCGTGAGCGCGGGCAGGTTGCTTCACCGGGCCTATGTGTCCGGCTCCGACCCGGGTGTCAACGACAGCCTGGTGCCGCAGCAAGGGCCCAACTACGCCCTGGCCAAACGACTACAGCGGTGGCGTGCGGCCCTCGCCCGCGATGCCGGTACGACGGTCTCGCTCAACGTCGCGCCTCCGACCCGCACCCGCTCGGTGGTGAAGAACCGCGCGCTCGCCGCCGCCTACGCGGGGGCGCACCGGTTCGGGGTGGAGGTCTTCGAGCCGGCGACCTCCAACGTGCTGATGGCGATCCTGCTCGTCCACGACCTGCACACCGACGGCGGGCCAAGAAACGAGCACCCGTGGGAGGACGAGGCCTACGCCGCCGTCCACGGCGGGCTGTGGCGCAGCGGCTACGCGCCGCGCAGCGCCCTGGGGCTTGCCGCCCTGCTGGGCTATGGCGCGGCCAGGGCCTGAGGCTCTCGCTCCTCCCATTGCCCGTTACGGGTGTGACGTGGCTCCAAATGTCCGGTCCGGGCGTTTCGGAGACGTCCCCTCCAGGGAATGCTGCCACCAAAGCCATGGTCCAGGCATGTTTCCGCATGCCTTCGTGCAGCACGCCCGCGTCCCTGCCCGCAGGTGACGCCGGCCCGACGGAAGGAACAAATGCCAGAGCTGTTCATCGACGGAACCTGGCGAGACGCGGCCGACGGAGGGACACGTGAGATCCGCTGCCCTGCCGATGGCAGCGCGGTGACGACGGTCTCGGAGGCTACTGCCGAGGACGCGCTCGAGGCCGTGAGGGCCGCGCGCAAGGCGTTCGACGACGGGCCATGGCGGGAGACCACCGCCGCCGAGCGGTCGAAGATCCTGGACCGCGTGGCCGACCTGCTCGAGGAGCAGAAGGACGAGGTGGCACGTCTCGAGTCGCTCGACACCGGCAAGCGCTTCGTGGAGTCGCAGATCGACGTCGACGACATCGTCTCGGTCTTCCGGCACTACGCCGGACTCGCGAACGCCGAGGCCGGACGTGTGGTGGATCCCGGGATGCCGGACGTCTCGAGCCGGGTGGTCTACGAGCCGGTCGGCGTGTGCTCGCTGATCACGCCCTGGAACTACCCGCTGCTGCAGACCTCGTGGAAGGTCGCTCCGGCGATCGCCGCGGGCAACACCTTCGTCCTCAAGCCCAGTGAGCTGACCCCCTCGACCTCCATCTGGCTGATGAAGGCACTGACCGAGGCCGGCGTACCGTCCGGCGTGGCGAACCTGGTGCTCGGGGCCGGCGCCGAGGTCGGCGTACCACTCACCGAGGCGCCGGAGGTCGACCTCGTCTCCTTCACGGGCGGTCTGGAGACCGGCCGGAAGATCATGGCCGCCGCATCGTCGACGGTGAAGAAGGTGGCCCTCGAGCTCGGAGGCAAGAACCCGAACGTGGTCTTCGCCGACGCCGACATCGAGACCGCGCTCGACTACGCGCTGACCGCGATCTTCCTCGACTCGGGCCAGGTCTGCTCCGCCGGCGCCCGGCTGATCGTCGAGGACACCATCCACGAGGAGTTCGTCGCCGAGCTCGTCCGGCGGGCTGAGCGGATCCGCCTCGGCGGCCCGTTCGACGAGCAGGCCGAGACCGGCCCGCTGATCAGTGCGGAGCACCGCGAGAAGGTGGAGAGGTACGTCGCCGACGCGATCGAGGACGGCGCCACCCTCCTCACGGGGGGCAGCCGTCCCGACGACCCGACGCTCGCCGAGGGCTTCTACTACCCGCCGACGATCCTGGACCACTGCGCCTCCGACATGCGCTGCGTGCGCGAGGAGTCGTTCGGGCCCGTGCTCACCGTCGAGACGTTCACGGGCAGCACGGACCAGCAGCGCGAGGACGCCGCGGTGTCGGTCGCCAACGACACGATCTACGGCCTCGCCGGTGCTGTGTGGACCAAGGACGCCGGCCGTGCCGAGCGGGTCGCCCGTCGGCTGCGTCACGGCACGGTGTGGATCAACGACTACCACCCCTATGTGCCCCAGGCCGAGTGGGGCGGCTTCAAGCAGTCCGGAGTCGGGCGGGAGCTCGGCCTCGCCGGGCTCGACGAGTACCGAGAGGCCAAGCACATCTGGCACAACACGAAGCCGGCGCCGCAGTACTGGTTCGGCGCCACGGCAGGGGAGGACGCATGAGCACCAGCAGGAGGAGCTACGACTTCGTCATCGTCGGTGGCGGGTCGGCCGGGTCCGCCCTCGCCAACCGGCTCAGCGCCGACCCGTCGACGAGCGTCCTTGTGCTCGAGGCCGGGCGCAGTGACTTCAAGATCGACCCGTTCATCCACATGCCGGCCGCCCTGCCGTACCCGATCGGCAACCGGCTCTACGACTGGAAGTACGAGTCCGAGCCCGAGCCGCACATGGGCGGCCGCCGCGTCTTCCACGCTCGCGGCAAGGTGCTCGGCGGGTCGAGCAGCATCAACGGGATGATCTTCCAGCGCGGCAACCCGATGGACTTCGAGCGCTGGGCGTCCGACCCGGGGATGGAGCAGTGGGACTATGCCCACGTCCTGCCCTACTTCAAGCGCATGGAGACCTGCATGGCAGGCGCCGACCAGTGGCGTGGCGGGTCGGGGCCGCTCGTGCTCGAGCGCGGCCCGGCGTCGAGCCCGCTGTTCGGAGCGTTCTTCGAGGCGGTGCAGCAGGCCGGCCACCCGCTGACCGACGACGTGAACGGCTACCGGCAGGAGGGCTTCGCGCCCTTCGACCGCAACGTGCACCGCGGTCGCCGCCTCAGCGCCGCTCGCGCCTACCTCCACCCGGTCAAGAACCGGCCCAACCTCGACATCCACACGCTGTCCCACGTCACCGGACTGCGCATGCGCGGCAACCGGGTCGTGGGGGTCGACTACCTCCGCGGTGGGAAGTTCAAGCGCAGTGTCGAGGCGCGCGAGGTCATCCTCTGCGGTGGTGCCATCAACTCGCCACAGCTGCTGCAGCTCTCCGGCATCGGCAACGCGCGCGACCTAGAGGCGCTCGGCATCCAGAGCGTCGTCGACCTGCCCGGCGTAGGCGAGAACCTCCAGGACCACCTCGAGGTCTACATCCAGCACGCCAGCAAGCAGCCGGTCTCGATCGCGCCGTGGCTCAAGCACCGTCACAAGCCGCGCATCGGCGCCGAGTGGATGTTCCTGCGCCGGGGTGTGGGCGCGTCGAACCACTTCGAGGCGGGTGGCTTCATCCGCAGCAACGACCAGGTCGAGTACCCGAACCTGATGTTCCACTTCCTGCCGATCGCGATCCGGTACGACGGGTCGCAGCCGGCCGCCGAGCACGGGTACCAGGTCCACATCGGGCCGATGTACTCCGACGTACGCGGCAACGTGAAGATCAAGTCGACCGACCCGTTCGAGCACCCGGCGCTGAGGTTCAACTACCTCTCCACCGAGAACGACCGCCGCGAGTGGGTCGAGATGGTGCGCGCCGCTCGCAAGATCCTGGAGCAGCCGGCGTTCGCGCCGTTCAGCGCCGGTGAGATCTCGCCCGGCCCGTCGGTCGAGACCGACGAGGAGATCATCGACTGGGTCGCCCGCGACGCCGAGACCGCCCTGCACCCGTCCTGCACGGCCAGGATGGGCACCGACGAGATGAGCGTCGTCGACCCGTCGAGCATGCGCGTGCACGGGGTCGAGGGCTTGCGCGTCGTCGACGCCTCGGTCATGCCCTACGTCACCAACGGCAACATCTACGCG
Organism: uncultured Actinomycetota bacterium; assembly: GCA_963739785.1. Lineage (GTDB taxonomy): Bacteria > Actinomycetota > Actinomycetes > Propionibacteriales > Nocardioidaceae > Nocardioides_C. Next base: position 100,848 of record CAVUBO010000018.1, read on the forward strand.
CCGGTGATGATGCTGGCCGAGAAGGCCGCCGACCTCATCATCGGCAACGAGCCGCTCGCACCCCTGGAAGCTCCTTACTACCGCCACCGTGACGGGATGCCGCTGTACCCGCCCGGTGACCCCCGCAACAACGAGACTGGAGTGAGTGCATGAGCGAGACCGCATCAGCGGCGGCGCCGACCGCGTCGCCCGAGGAGAACGAGCCGCCGGCCCGGATCAGGCCGGTCGTGTTCTACGCCTCGGCCGCTGTGATCCTGGCCATCGCGATCTGGGCGATCATCGCCCCCGCGGCCGCGGCGGACACGATCGGCGTCCTCGTCGGCTGGACCACGAGCTGGTTCGGCTGGTTCTACGTCCTGCTGGCCACCGCCGTACTCGTCTTCGTCGTCTTCCTGGGGATCTCCCGTTACGGGAAGACCAAGCTCGGTCCTGAGCACTCCCAACCGGAGTTCAGCACGTTCTCCTGGGCCGCGATGCTCTTCGCTGCCGGCATCGGCACCGACCTGATGTTCTTCTCGGTCGCCGAACCGGTGACCCAGTACCTCGCGCCGCCCGTCGGCAAGGCAGAGACCGTCGACGCCGCTCGTGAGGCGACCGTGTGGACCCTGTTCCACTACGGCCTCAGCGGCTGGGGGATGTACGCCCTGATGGGCATGGCGCTCGCCTACTTCTCCTACCGGATGAACCTGCCTCTCGCGATCCGGTCCTCGCTGTACCCCGTCTTCGGCAAGCGCATCCACGGCGCACTGGGCCACACCGTCGACACCGCGGCCGTGATCGGCACCATCTTCGGCGTCGCCACCTCGCTGGGTATCGGAGTCGTCCAGCTCAACTACGGCCTGAAGCTGCTGCTCGGGATCCCGGAGGGTGTTCCCGCGCAGATCGGACTCGTCGTGCTCGCCGTCGTCATGGCGACGGTGTCCGCGGTCACCGGCGTGGACAAGGGCATCAAGCGGCTCTCGCAGCTCAACGTGCTGCTCGCGATCGGCCTGGCCCTGTGGATCCTGGTCACGGGGAAGACCACGTTCCTGCTGAACTCGTTCGTGCTCAATGTCGGCGACTACGTCAGCAGCTTCGCCGGGCTGACCAACCAGACCTTCGCTTACAACGACGCCAACGAGTGGATGAGTCTGTGGACGTTGTTCTTCTGGGCCTGGTGGATCGCCTGGGCGTCCTTCGTGGGCCTCTTCCTTGCAAGGATCAGCCGCGGCCGGACCATCAAGCAGTTCGTGGCGGGCACTCTGATCATCCCGTTCACCTACGTGCTCATGTGGGTGTCGATCTTCGGCAACGCCGCGATCGACGCCGTGCGCAGCGGGGACGCCAAGTTCGGCGAGGTCGCGATGAACACCCCCGAGCGCGGCTTCTACACGCTGCTGACGCAGTACCCGGCGTTCATGTTCATCGCCGCGATCGCCACGTTCGTCGGCCTGCTGTTCTACGTCACCTCGGCCGACTCCGCCGCGCTGGTGATGGCGAACCTCTCGTCCAAGCTGCGCACCCCGCAGGACGACGCGACCAAGGGCGCCCGCATCTTCTGGGCGCTCGCGACCGGTCTGCTGACCATCGCGATGTTGCTGGTGGGCGGCGCGGAGAACTCCGGGATCCTGGCGTTGCAGAACGCCACTGTGATCATGGCGTTGCCGTTCGCCTTCGTGATCGTGCTCGTGATGATCGGTCTCTACAAGGCGCTCCGGGTGGAGGCGCACCTGGACGACAGCCGCCGGCAGGCCCTGCCCGGTCTGTTGTCGGGCCGTAGCGGTCCCGCACATGGCAATGCCGGCCGCGAGTGGCGCTCCCGGCTGTCCCGCGCGATGAACTTCCCCGAGCCGGCCAAGGCGAAGGAGTTCATGCACGAGGTGGCGTTGCCGGCTCTCGACGACGTTGCCGAGGAGCTGCGCGCCAAGGGCGTCGAGGCCACCGCTACGGAGGTCGGTGACAACGGCACGTCGTACCTCGAGCTCGCCGCCGACCTCGGGAGCGAGCACCCGTTCCGTTACCAGATCTGGCCGCGGGAGGTGCCCACCCCGGTCTTCGGGCGGAGTACGCCGCGCGGGCACGACGTGTACTGCCGGCTCGAGGTGCACCTGCGCGAGGGTGGCCAGGGCTACGACGTCATGGGCTACACGCACACCCAGCTCATCGACGACGTGCTCGACCAGTACGAGCGCCACCTCCAGTTCCTGCACCTCCAGGAGCAGAGCCAGACCGTGAGCTAGGCGGTCGCGCCTGCTGCGCAGCAGGGCCCGCCGGTCCGAGGGATCCTCTCTCAGGTCGGCGGGCCTTGGCGTTCGTCGGGGGATCTGAGTACCAGCGCTCTGTCGAGGCCGCGCCATCGGGGTCGAGGATGGAGCCATGATCCGATCCGTTCTCAGCGTCGTGGCGATGGTGCTGCTGGCGCTTGTCGGCCTCTGGGCCGCGTTGGCGATGTACGACCTGGCTGCCATCTACGCGGACCCGACCGGCTCCGGGCTGGAGCTGCTGGGAGTGCTCGGCATCGTGATCCCAATCGCGGTGGGCCTCATGCTGGGACTGGCAGCGATCTCAGTTGCCCTTGCTCGTGGACGTCTTCGCCGAGCTGCGCTGTTCGTCGCCGTTGGCCTGGTCGTGACGTCGCTCGCCGGGGTCCTCGTCGGCAACCACTACGGCACAGAGGCGAAGAAGCGCGAGACCGTCGAAGCTCCCCGATGCGGCATCGAGAACCAGGTCCTCGACGACGAGTTCCGGGCGATAGGCCACCCGGGCTACTTCGGCGGCGGCAGCTCCTCACGCGTGGACTGCTCGTACCTGCTCACCGCTGAGGAAATCGGATCGGCACTCGATGCGTACAACGAGAGACTGAGCTCGATGGGCTACGCGGTCAGCCCTTCGGACTCCGGCCTGGTCGCAGAGCGCCCCGGCTTCCGTTTCACCGCCCGCCTGGAGCAACCGGTGCGCGGAGCGGCCTACCTCACGGTGAGCCTCCACGACGTGGGTGACTAGATGAAGTAGTTGTCGTGCTCCACGCAGAACGCTTCGTACTCCTCCGGGGTCATCTTCCGGTTGCCTAGCGCGACGTCGGCGAGTCCCTCGAAGTACGCCTCCCTCGGTGCGCCTGGTGTGAAGAGGATGAGCATCGACGCAGGGGAGCCGGACTCGTTGCGGAAGCCGTGGATGCCTCCGGCAGGGACGTAGAGGAAGTCACCGGCGGTCGCGACACGCCAGCCCTGACCGTCGTACAGGCTCACAGTCCCGGCGATCACGAAGAACGACTCCGACATGGTGCGGTGGAAGTGCGGTGCGGGGCCGCTCGGTGCCGGGCCCATGTTCCAGCGGTAGAGACCGAAGTCGCCGCCGGTCGTGGCGCCGGTGGCCAGGTAGTCCGCGGACTGTCCGGTTACCCGGCTCCCGAGCTCGGGCGGGTGGTCGGCCGGACGGAGTACGGCGGACACCTCACCGCCGTCACCGAGGTAGCGGGGCTCTGGGTAGGACATGCGCTCACTGTGCCGCGCACGGACCTCGCTGACTAGACCCCCGCTGCCTTCTCCAGCGCGGCGAGCTCGTCAGCGAGGTGGACCAGGAGGCGCTGGAGGTGCGGGACCCTCCGTCGGCAGCCGGTGAGGCCGAAGCCCATCTCGCCGGCATAGCTGGTGCATGTGATGTTCAGCGCGATGCCGTGGATCGGGATCGACAGGGGCCACATGCCGTCGAGCCGGGCGCCGTTGAAGTAGCGCGGCTCCTTGGGTCCCGGCACGTTGGAGATGATGAGGTTGAACGGCGGGCGGCTGATGCCGTGCAGCCGAAGCAGAGCCGGGAGCACGGCGGGCGCCATGCCGAGCGCGCTCATCGCCATGATCTGCGCCGGCGTCATCGTGCTCAGGGCCTCCTTGCCCGACCTCATCGAGCGGTGGATGCTGAGCAGCCGCTCGGCCGGGTCCTCGATGTCGGTGCCGAGCTTGACCATCACGCATCCCACGGCGTTGCCGCCGGACGCAGAGGCGATGCCGGCGTCCTTTGCCTTCAGGCCGACGGGGACCATCGCCACCAGCGTCGAGTCGGGAAGGGCGCCGAGCTCGAGGAGGTACTTGCGCATCGCGCCGCTGCACATGGCCAGCACGACGTCGTTGATCGTCGTGCTCGTTGCCGCTCCCACCGAGCGCATCCGCTCGATCTCCCAGCTCTGGGCAGCGAACCGGCGTGAGCCCGTGATGGGCTTGTTGATGATCGTCTGGGGAGCGTAGAGCGACAGCGACGAGGTGTCGTTGCGGATGCCGCGGCTCAGTGTCCGCAGCAGGGCGGCCGGCATCCCGGCAGCCTCGGCGGTCAGAGCGAAGGCAGAGCGGAAAGCGCTCACCGGCAGGTCCCACGGCGACTCGTCGTGCTGCCGCTCGGCGTGAAGCCTTCTCGACCTGCAGCTTGCCCCACGGTGGCGGCATGTCCCGCCGGTCGGGGTCGGGGGAGAGCACACTCTGGAGCAGGCGCATCGAGGAGACACCGTCCACGAGCGCGTGGTGGATCTTCGTGTACGTCGCCACGCGGCCGTCCTCGAGCCCCTCGATGACGTGGGTCTCCCACAGCGGCCGCTCGAGGGCCAGCCGGGTGCCGTGCAGCCTCCCGCAGAGGTCGAGCAGCTCACGGATCCGGCCGGGCGCGGCGAGCGCACTCTGTCGGACGTGGTAGTCGCAGTCGAACTGGTCGTCCTCCACCCACACCCACTGCCCGCCGGTCGCGACCGAGCGGTGCGGCCGCCTCAGGAACAGCGGCGAGATCTCGTCGGGCGAGAGCGACTGGGCGAACATCTCACGCACGTAGTCGGGACCTGCGTCGCCGGGCGGCTCGAACAGCTGGAGTCCACCGACGTGCATCGGCTGCTGTCGGTTCTCGGCGAGCAGGAAGGCCGCTGCCGTCGGATCCAGCGGTGTGACCATCGTTCCCCCATGGTGTGGCTGACTAGCTCCGGGCGGTGCTTAGAGGACACCTTGCCCCAGATCGGTTCGACTCAGTCCCCGACGACCGGCAGGTGGACCTCGGCGTTCTCCAGGACGACCACCCCGGGCGTGCGGCTGCCCATCCCTGCGAAGGTGTCACTGACGGCGGTCGCGAGCACGAAGAGCGACTGCCCTTCGGGCACGTCTACCGCGACGGACGGCAGCTCGATACGGCGCTTCTCGCCGAGCACCGGCTGGAGCTCGAAGACCGGGAGCACGTTGTTCTGGACGAGCTTGGCGTCGAGCGGGGTCGTGCCCACGGCGAGCCCGTAGAAGGCGCGGTTGTTGACGCCGGCTGCGGTCATCAGACCCGAGAGGTACGGCGTCCCCGCGACCCGGATCGGGCCGTCGGCGATCTTGAAGGCGAGCGGCGCGCTCGCCGCCTCACTCGTGGCGACGGTGCCGACGTCGAAGGACTTGTCCGCCTTCACGGAGTCGACCGTGGTGCAGGCCCCGCCGGCGGTGGCCAGGTGGTACCTGCCGTAGCCGCGCAGCCCGGTGCGCCTGCCCTTGAGCTTCTCGGTGAAGAACCGCAGTGCCAGGTCCTCGAACGAGCCGCGCGTGAGCTTCTTGCTGCAGGGATCGCTCGCCACCCCGACCGCTTGAGGGAAGACCGCGGGGAGCACGTGGCCGCCGTTGTAGCCGACGAAGATGCTCTGCTTGCGAGCCCGCGGGGTCAGCGCGCGCTGGAAGTTCGCGAGCCCCTGGTGCAATGGGAAGAGCGTGTCAGTGGCGCCCTGGCCCATCAGCACCGGGATGTCGAGGCGGCGGCCGTTCTTCACGTGCCAGGCCGGCCCGTTCTTCGCGAAGAACGCGGGCATGTCGGCGCTGCCGGGCACCTCTCCGCGAGGCCAGAAGCCGGTGGCAGCGCCCTGGCCGAGTGCCACGAGAACCTCGGGCGGCAGGGCCTGGGACCCAGCAGCCGAGAGGGTCAGCGCCCACGCGGTGCGGACGACCTCCTGAGGTGCGAGGCTCTGGTTGAGGTCGTACCAGGTGATCTCCGGAGCGAGCGCGTCGAAGACCGGCTTGCCCTTGTCCATGAGCTCACGGAAGGCTCCGACGTACTGGTAGCCGCCGCCGTAGCTGCCGCCGATCGCACCGAGCCGCGGGTCGCCCTTGCTGTCCTTCTCGACCCACGGCATCCGCGCCACGAGGGACACCAGGCGCTGGACGTCCCGGCCCTCGATGTTCGGGTTCTCCACGTGGGCCATGCCCGCCGCTCTCGCCGAACCCGCGCTGGTCGAACGAGATCACCCCGAACCCGGAGTCCAGCCACTTCTCGAACGACGCTGCGTCCTTGGTGCGTGAGCCGGCCCAGCCGTGGCTGTGGAAGACCATCGGCACCTTGTGCGCACGCGTGGCGCCCTTCGGCTGGAAGACCGTGTAGCAGATCTTCACCTTCTCGGTCGTGCCCGGCTCCGGCACGCTGTCGATGCAGCCGTTGGTCACGCGCGGGCCGGACTGCGCCGAAGCGGGGGCGATGAGTGCCGGGACCATGCCGGCCACCAGGGCGACAAGAGCTGATGCGACGGCGACGCGGCGGGCGGTCATGGTTTACCTCGTGGTCATGAGTGTCTGGGTGCTCACACAACGAGTTGCCGTGACGGGGGTTACGTGCCGAGTTGGCTACCAGGGGACGTGAGCAGAGACGTGGGGAGACGAGGGGAGACGAGGGCGGACGAGGGGGAGCGAAGGCAGAGGGGCCGCGCTCCTGGACGAGCGCGGCCCCTCTTGGTTCGGTGCGTTTGGTGTCAGCCCTTGGTCGGGGTGGCGTAGCGCAGGTACGGCTTGACGACCTCGAGGTCCGGGAAGCGTTCCTTGGCCTCGTCGGTCGGCACGTCGTTGGCGATGATCGCCCGCTCTCCGGGACGCCAGTCGACCGGCGTCGAGAACGGACCGGAAGCGGTCAGCTGGAGCGCGTCGAGAACCCGCAGGACCTCATCGAAGTTGCGGCCGGCGCTCTTGGGGTAGGTGAGGGTCAGCTTGATCTTGTTGTCGGGGCCGACGATGAAGACCGACCGCACCGAGCTGGAGTCGTCCTCACCCGGGTGGATCATGTCGTAGAGCTCTGCGACCTTCTTGTCGGGATCCGCGATGATCGGGTAACCGACGGTGGTGTTCGCGACCTGCTCGATGTCCGGCTTCCACTTCTGGTGGTCCTCGACCGAGTCGACGGACAGAGCGATCACCTTGGTGTTGCGCTTCGCCCACTCGTCGCTGAGCTGGCCCACACGACCGAGCTCTGTGGTGCACACGGGCGTGAAGTCCGCCGGGTGACTGAAGAGGACGGCCCAGCTGTCGCCCTTCCAGTCAAGGAACGAGATCTTCCCCTCGCTGGTGTCGGCGGTGAAGTCGGGGGCGGTGTCGCCCAGGTGCAGAGAAGGCATTGAACTCCCTGTTCTCGTCGTTGTCGTCACGGGTTCATAGCTGGTGGCGGATCCTTGCGGTCGTGGCCACCACCTGAGGCCTAGCCTCTCTCGGGCTCGGGGCGTACGCAATTCCCCAACGGGCCATGAGACAACCATGGTTTCCGTAATCAAGTGGGGTATTTCAGGCGGCCTTGATGAGGGCTGCGAAGTGGGTCTCGAGCACACTCGCGGGCAGGTTCTCGGGTGGGGGTGGCTGCGAGGGTGGCTGCCGTGGCTGCGGTGGGGGCTGCGGGCGCTTGCTCTGGGATCTGTGCCGCGCTGCCGGGGTCTTGCTCGCCGGTGGCTCTGGGTCGGCGGATCTGGCGGGTGCCGGTGTGGTCGACGAGGAAGATGCTGCCGTGGGGTGAGCGCCACAGGTAGATGCCGGGGAAGGGTTGTTCGACCTGCCAGCCGGCGTGGGTCTTGACCCGGTGGTGGAACCCGGTCATGAAGCCGAGGTTGGCCAGGCCGGTCTGCCCGGGCTTCCCGCCCCGGTCCAGGGGGACGTACCGCTTGGTGTGGTCGCCCTGTTTCTTGCGGCCGGTGTTGGGGGCGTAGGGGAACACGTCGGCGGGGGTGCGCAGGTGCAGCGCCTCGCGGTGCCGGTCGGGGATCTCGTAGGCGTCGACCGGGGCCAGGGTGGCGGGGTCGATCACCGGCTTGACGACGAACCGGGCATGGGGGCCGAGGAAGTCGCGGACGTAGAGCGCGCTGATCGGTCCCTCGCCCTCCCAGCGGGCCACCCCGTTGCCGCGGGCGAGGGTGTCGGCGTGCAGGTGCAGGTAGAGCACCACCTGGGGCAGCAGGCTGGCGGTGTCGTAGGTGAACGTGCCACCCCGGCACGGGCAGGCCGGCACCGCACCGGGCCGGAACGGGGTGAGGAACCGCTCGACCGGCCCCGCCGGTCCGCCCGGTTCTCCGCGGATGGGCCAGGTGGCTCTGCATCCGGTGGGTCCGGTGGCGGGTCTCCCGACGGGCCCCTACCGCGCTCGTCACCGCCCACGTCACGGCCATCGTCCGGCCCTCGTCACGGCCCTCGTCACCGCCCTCATTGCCATGGCCGGTGTGGGGCAGGGGAACGTCGTCCTCGCCCAGGGCGGCTCCGGGGGGCCGTCACCGCGGGCTCATCGCCGCCGGTGCCGCTGCCGGTGCCGCCGGTGCCGCTGCTGCCGGGGCGGGTGCGGGTGGCGGCGAGGGCCTGGAGCAGGGTGAGGGCCTGGGTGGGGTTGGCCATGATCAGCATCGCCTTGGTCCGGCGGCGGTCCTCGCCCTCGGGGTCCCCGAGCTCCTTGAGCGCGTCGGCGAGGTAGGCGATCGTGGCGTCGATCCGCGCCATCTCCGCGGCACTGGTCTTCACATACAGCGTCTTCTGGCCGTGCTCGTTGGACTGCCCGACCTTCGCGAACCGCTGCGCCGCGGCCGCGGCCTCCCTCGCCGCGGCGGCGGCGGGGTCGGCGGCGATCACCGTGCCCTCCAACAGCTCCGCGAACCGGCCGAACGGCAGCCGGCCGTCGGCGTACTCGACCAGCGCGGCGTCCACGAACGCCGCCTGCTCCCGGGTCAACGGCCGCGTGGCCTGGGCGACCCGCTGCGCGATCCACACCGGCACCTCCCCGGCGACCACCCTGGCCCAGATCAACGGCAGCCGGTGCCGGGTCTCCAACGCGTCCCCGATCAGCCGCCGCGCCCGGTAGCAGGTCAGCGCGAGCTCGGCGGCCATCTCCGCGACCGCGAACTCCAGCACCAGCGGGGTGCCCTCACCGGCCACCCGGATCCCCCGCTCGCCGCCCGGCCGCGTGCGCAGGTCATCGGGCCGGCTGGTGTCGACGTGGTACAGGTCCGCGAAGTGCGCCGCGAGCAGGAAGATGTCCCGCTCGGCCCGGTCCCGGACCCGACGCAGGTCACCGAACGCGACCAGCGCCCCACCCGCATCCAGGTCCCCGACCTCGACCTCGTCCACCACCATGCCACGACACTAGACCCGACCACCGACACTTTCCGGAGACAGAATCCCTTGCTCCACAAGGGATTCCCGCGCGATACACGGCTTGCTGACAACGGGTTCCAGCGATGGCACCTGACATCCCTCGGTCGTCAACTCCCGCAACAGGGCGTCGAGGTCAGCCGCCGCCCTGGGAGATCTCGATGACCGTCATTCCAGCCGTGGCCGATGGCTGGTCCATCGCGGCGAGTGCGGCTCCGGCAGCGTCGAGGCCGATCACCTCGCCGACGAGCCGCTCGGGCCGCAGCGTGCCGTCGGCGACAAGTTCGAGCAGCGCCGGGTAGTCGGTTGCGGGCATGCCATGGGAGCCGTAGATCTCGAGCTCCTTGGCCACGACCTGGTTCATCGGGAGCGGCGGAGTCGAGCTCGATCCGAGCAACAGCCCGACCTGCACGTGACGGCCTCGCGGCCGAAGGCAGCCGACCGACGCGACCGCCGTGGCCGAAGAGCCGAGTGCATCGACGGAGACATGGGCACCTCCGCCAGTCAGCCGTCGTACCTCCTCGGTCGTATCGGCGACGGCGTGAGCATCCACCACGGACTCGGCGCCCAGCTCTCGGGCACGGTCGAGGGCGGCCACGCTCACGTCCACGGCGACGACGCGAGCGCCCAGGGCTGCTCCGACCATGACGGCGGAGAGCCCCACGCCACCGCAGCCGTGCACTGCGAGCCACTGCCCACTGCTCACACGACCGTGCACGGTCAATGCACGGAAGGCAGTTGCGAAACGGCACCCGAGGGAGGCCGCGGTGACGTAGCCGACCTCGTCGGGCAGGCGCACGAGGTTCATGTCGGCGGCGTGGATCGCCACGTGCTCGGCGAAGGAACCGGGACCGGTGAAGCCCGGCTGGGTCTGGCGGGGACAGACCTGCGCCTCGCCGGCAAGGCAGTACTCACACTCCCCGCAGCCGCACACGAACGGAACCGTGACCCTGTCCCCGCGACGCCATCGCGTCACCGCCGGGCCTACAGCCGAGACGACGCCGGCGAGCTCGTGACCCGGGACATGGGGGAGTGCCACCGGGTCGTGCCCCTTCCAGGCGTGCCAGTCCGAGCGGCACACCCCGGTGGCGCGCACCTGGACCAAGACGCCGTTCTCGGGACATGCCGGCTCTTCCACCTCTCGCAACGTCGGGAGGACGCCGTACTCCTCGAAGACCACGGCCCTCATGCGGCAGGGGCTTCAAGCGGTGACAGGTACGTTCGCATGCGCACAGTCTGCACACGGCCGATGTGTCATCGTCGGAGGACCGGGCACTGGCCCGGTCAGAGCGACGAGGAGGCACGCATGACCGGATGGGTCGGCAATATCGACGAGGCGACGACAGGCAACACGTACTTCCGTGAGGCACTGTTCACCGGCACCGCGATGCAGCTCACCGTGATGAGCCTGAAGCCGGGTGAGGAGATCGGGGTGGAGATGCATGACCACCGCGACCAGTTCCTCCGGGTCGAGTCCGGGCGCGCGACGGTCACGATGGGACCGTCCAAGGACGAGGTCAGCGAGACGCACCACCTCGAGGACGACTGGGCGGTGATCGTTCCCGGCGGCACCTGGCACAACGTCGTCAACGACGGCGACGAGGACCTCAAGCTGTACTCGATCTACGCCCCGCCGGAGCACCCCGCGGGCACCGTGCACGAGACCAAGGCCGACGCCGCGGAAGCCGAGCACGACCACTGACCTTCCTTGTGGGTGCCGGGCCCGCGGCATAGGTTCGGCGACAGGCTGACGGAGCAACCCTCGACCGCACTCTCAGGAGGCCCCCGTGCGCGACACCTACGACTACGTCATCGTCGGTGCAGGTAGTGCGGGGGCGGTGATCGCCGCGCGGCTCAGCGAGGACCCGGGCACGTCGGTCCTGCTGCTCGAGGCCGGAGGAGAGGCCGACGCCGACGAGGTCACGATTCCCGCGGCGTTCTCGACGCTGTTCAAGACCAAGTGGGACTGGCACTACAACACCGTCGAGCAGAAGCAGCTCAACGGCCGCCGGGCCTACTGGCCGCGGATGCGTGCTCTCGGTGGCTGCTCGTCGATGAACGCGATGATCTACATCCGCGGCAACCGGCTCGACTACGACACGTGGCGGGACCAGTTCGGTGCCATCGGCTGGGGGTACGACGACGTGCTCCCGTACTTCGTGAGGGCCGAGAACAACACGACCTTCGGGGCGCCGTACCACGGCCAGGCGGGACCGCTGCACGTCGAGGACCGCCGCTACACGCACCCGCTGACCTACGCCTGGCTCGACTCCGCCGCCGCGAGCGGCCTCAAGCCGAACGACGACTTCAACGGCGCCGAGCAGGACGGTGTGGGCCTCTACCAGGTGACCTGCCACAAAGGCCGACGTTGGTCGGTCGCGGACGGCTACCTCGAACCCGCGACGGACCGCCCCAACCTCACGGTGCGCACGGGCGCCCTCGCCACCCGCGTGGTCGTGGAGAACGGCCGCGCCGTCGGTGTCGCATTCCGGTACGGCGCGGTGGAGCAGACCGCGTACGCCGACAGCGAGGTCGTCCTCTCCGGTGGCGCCGTCAACTCGCCGCAGCTCCTCATGCTGTCCGGCATCGGTCCCTCCTCCCACCTGCGCGAGATCGGCGTCGATGTGGTCGTGGACCTGCCCGGAGTGGGCGAGAACCTGCACGACCACCCCGCCGCGCCGCTCGTCTGGCACACCCAGCACGCCAGCGATCTCGCCGACTACAACGGCCTGCTCAACTTCGCCCGGGCGAAGGCAGTGGGCAAGGGACCCTTGGTCTCGAACATCGGCGAGGCCGGCGGCTTCTTCCGCACCCGGGACGACCTTCACGCGCCGGACCTCCAGATCCACATGGCGCCGACCGGCTTCTGGGACAACGGCCTCCACGAGCCCGTGACCCGCAAGGTCACCGTCGCTCCGACCCTGGTCGACGTGGCGAGCCGTGGACGCCTGCGTCTGCGGTCCGCGGATCCACGCTGGCATCCCGAGATCGACCCCGCGTACTACGACGACCCGCGCGACCTCGACGCGATGGTGCGGGGCGTGCAGAGAATCCTCGAGACGGTGCACGCGGGCCGGCTCTCACGGCACATCGCAGGACCGTTCATGCCCGGCAGCGACACACCCACCGAGGGTCACATCATCGAGCACCTGCAGCACAGCACCCAGACGCTCTACCACCCGGTCGGGACCTGTGCGATGGGACAGGGGGAGCGGGCGGTGGTCGACCCGGAGCTGAAGGTGTACGGCGTCGATGGGCTGCGCGTGGCGGACGCATCCGTCATGCCCGTCGTACCTCGCGGCAACACCAACGCCCCGACCATCATGATCGGCGAGAAGGCAGCGGACCTGCTCCGCGGTCGCCACGACGCAGGAGGCAGCAAGTCATGAGCCAGAAGCTGGAGTCCCTGAACCCCGCCACCGGCGACGTGGTCGGTGTCCACGTCGTCGACGAGCCCGCCGACGTGGATGCAGCGGTCGCCCGCGCCCGCGAGGCGTCCGTCTGGTGGGGTGAGCTCGGCTTCGACGGACGCAGGCAGGTCCTCGACCAGTGGAAGGGCGTGCTCGCCCGGCGGCTCGGCCAGCTCGCCGACGTCGTGCACCAGGAGACCGGCAAGCCGCACGCCGACGCCCAGCTGGAGATCGGCCTGGCCATCGACCACCTGGGCTGGGCTGCGAGCCACGCCCAGAAGATCCTGGGTCCGCACCGGGTCCCGGCGGGACTGCTGATGGCCAACCAGGCAGCAACGGTCGAGTACCACCCGCTCGGTGTCGTCGGCGTGATCGGGCCGTGGAACTACCCGGTCTTCACCCCGATGGGCTCGATCGCCTACGCCCTGGCCGCCGGCAACGCCGTCGTCTTCAAGCCCAGCGAGTACACCCCCGGCGCCGGCGTCTGGCTCGCCGAGAGCCTGGCCGAGGTGGTGCCCGACCACCCGCTCCTCCAGGTCGTCGTCGGGTACGGCGAGACCGGTGCTGCGCTGTGCCGGGCCGACATCGACAAGCTCGCCTTCACCGGCTCCACCGAGACCGGCAAGAAGGTGATGGTCGCGTGCGCCGAGAACCTCACGCCGGTGCTGATCGAGGCCGGCGGGAAGGACGCCCTGCTGGTCGACGAGGACGCCGACCTCGCCGCTGCCGCGGACGCCGCGGTGTGGGGCGCCTTCTCCAACGCCGGGCAGACCTGCGCGGGCGTGGAGCGGGTCTACGTCCACGAGCGGGTCTACGACGACTTCCTCGCCGAGGTCACCAAGCAGGTCCGAGGCCTCCACGCCGGGGCCGACGCCGGGGCGCACTTCGGGCCGATGACGATGCCCGCGCAGGTCGAGGTGGTACGCGCCCACGTCGACGACGCCCTCGCCAAGGGTGCGACGGCCGTGGTCGGCGGTGCGGCCTCCGTCGGCGACCGGTTCGTCCAGCCGGTGGTGCTCACCGACGTGCCGCAGGACTCTCGCGCCATCACCGAGGAGACCTTCGGCCCGACCATGACCGTGAACAGGGTGCGCGACATGGACGAGGCGGTCGAGCTCGCGAACGGCACCCGCTACGGGCTGGGGGCGACCGTCTTCTCGAAGTCGCGAGGCATGGAGCTGGCCAGACGGATCCGGTCGGGGATGACCGCGGTCAACTCCGTCATCGCCTTCGCAGGGATCCCGGCACTGCCGTTCGGCGGTGTGGGTGACTCCGGTTTCGGCAGGATCCACGGTGCCGACGGGCTCAAGGAGTTCGCCTACGCGAAGGCCATCGCCCGGCAGCGGTTCAAGCCGCCCATGTCGCTCACCTCGTTCGCGAGGACGGCCAAGCACGACAAGGCGTTCGCCCAGCTGATCACCGTGCTGCACGGCCGGGCGTCACAGCTGCCGAAGGTGCGGCGCACGGTGCGCTAGCCGAACGGTCTGGACCGGCCGGTTTTGTCGGGTTTGAGACGGTACCCCATCGGGCATCCTTCCGCGTCAGAACCCCGACAGAGAGGTCCGACATGCGCGTCCTGGCATGGATGGTGGAGCAGATGTGTCGCCCGCTCGACACCAAGGTGTGCTCGATCGCCAACGTGACCGACGAGACCGATGGCACCCCGACGTTCCCGGGCTACTACCTGGGCGTCTGACGGCAGCGGTCTTCTGCTCAGTCTTCCCAGGGAGCCCGGTCGTCCATCTTCGCGTAGTACTTCGCGAGGTGGCTCTTCACCCGGTCGATGTCCTTCTTCGGCAGGTCGATCCCTCCGCGTGACCCCTGCATGATGTTCCCTGCCGCCATCACCCCTCGCGGGACCGCCGTCAGCTTGCCGTCGACGACGTCGGCGATCAGCAGCTTGTAAGCGGTGAAGTTCTGCTTCTTGTCCGCGTCGTACCACACATGCGTGTCGCGGTACTTCTCGTTCGGCTCGTCCTCCGCGCCGGCCCAGGCGCGAACACGCTTCTCGGCGGCATCGCCGTCCCACTCGCGGTCGCGGTCGGCCAGCGGCAGGTCCTGGAACGTCGTGACAGCCATGTCTCCTCCTCGCAGGCGTCGTGGTGTCGCCGGCCCGGTGCGTACCCCGATCGCCTACCGACCACGCGCCGAAGGCGCCGATCCCGGCCCGCCTGGCATCTACCTCGCCGGTACGACCGGAGGGGATGATGGCCTAGGGTTGGCGCGCGCATTCATCGGCACGAGGGGGTTGTGATGGGAGCCATCGGTCCGCTTCTCGGGATCCTGCTCGTCCTGGGCTTCCTCGGCCTGATGATCTACCTCTTCTCGGCCGGTACGGCGTCCAGGGCGCTCAACCAGCGCGAGCGGGACGAGCTGGATCGCCTGCGCGCCCTGGTCGACGACCTGAAGGAGACGGCGTGGGAGCACCGCGAGCTCGACTCCGCACTGTCGACGATCATGATCGACAAGATCCGTGAGTACGAGCGGCGGCGCCGCGAGCTCGGCTCCTGACCCTCAAGGACACCCTCGTTGAAGAACGTGAACAAGCTGCTCGCCGGCGCGGGCGGCGTGGTGGCGATCTGCCTCCTCCTTCTCCTGGTCGCCAGGCCGTCGGCGATCTCCACCGGCCCCGACCAGGTGGCGCTGCACTACAAGGGCGGCGCCTTCTCGTCCAAGAGGTTCAGCGACTGCGTCGCCCCGTCGAACCGGCAGTTCGACGGGCCCGGCGACCGCCACTACGCCTACCCGGCCTCGCAGACCAACTTCGTCTTCGACGAGGCCAGACGGTGACTCGGGGCCGATCACGTTCGTGACCAAGGACGGCATCGAGATGACCGTCGAGGGCGTGGCGAACTTCCTCCTGAACACCTCGTGCGAGCAGATCAAGATCGGCAGCTCCACGTACGCCGGCGGCGCGCTCCAGCGGTTCCACGAGCTGATCGGCAACCGCTACAACGCCTACATGACCCCCGACGGTGCGCGCTCCGACGGCTGGCGCCAGATGCTGAACGTCTACATCTTCAGGCCGCTCGACACCGCGACCGACCGCGCGGGCCAGAACTACACCTACACCGAGCTCTACACCGACCCGAACAAGAAGGCCCAGTGGGAGCGTGACGTCCTCGAGCAGCTGCCTGAGCTGGTCAACAGGCAGACCGACGGGGACACCGAGTTCTTCCAGAACTTCGCCGTGACGTTCCAGAAGCCCGAGCCGCCCCAGTCGATCAAGGACGAGCTCGTGAAGCAGCAGGCCGCGGTCGCGAAGGCAAAGGCAGCTGAGGCGGAGGCCGCCGCGCGGGAGGCGGCCGCGAAGGCCCAGATCGCGGTCGAGCGGGCAGAGGCGGCCAAGATCAGCGAGCGGGTCCGGGTGCTCGGTCGCGACGGCTACCTCCAGCAGTACGCCATCGACCACGGCATCAACCCGTTCCAGCCTTCCGGTGGCAACCTGATCGTCGACAAGCCTCGCTGACCCGCGCTGAGAGCTGGTGAGCAGCCGGCGGGTGGCTCAGCCCGTGAGCTCGACCTCCGGGCGCCAGTCCTCGGAGGACGTGGTCACCGCCGCGTAGAGGGCGTCGGCCACCCGCTCGGGGGCGAAGGCCGTGTCCGGCGCGAGCGTGCCCTTGACCGTCAGCGACATCGCCCGGATCCCGTCGGGCGCCAAGGTCTTGTCGAGGCTGAGGACGAGGTTGCGAAGGCCGGCCTTCTGTACGCCGAGGGAGCACGCCTGGTGGGACGGACGGTCGGCCGCGACGCTCCCGGTCACGGTGATGCGCGCACCCGACGGCATGGCGGGTCGCGCCGCCTGGACCGCGGTGAGGAGCGAGGCCACCCCCACGTGGAGATCCTCGAGCAGCTCGGCAGCGGTGAGCTGGAGCGGGTCGGCCGGCCTGAAGGCACTGGGGTTGAAGTGCAGCGCGTCGATGTGACCGAGGTGCTGCCCGAAGCGCTGGATCGCGCTGGTGAGCGCCTCGGCGTCGGTGATGTCGGCCGCTGTCCAACCCGCCGTGACACCCGCGGCCTGGAGCTCGGTCCCGAGCCGCTCCAGGTGGTCCGCGGAACGGGCGACCAGCGCGACGTCGTACCCCTCACGGCCGAACCGCCGTGCGACCGACGCCCCCACTCCCGGACCCGCACCGACCACGACGAGCACTTTGTTGTCCATGATCGGACCTTACGGGACCAGTGGGACTTCGCCGTTTCACGAACAATCCCGCCGAAGCGGGACATACTGCTCGAGGGAAAAGTAAAGACTCCGCCACCTGGGAGGGCGGAGTCTTCACATGAGTGTCTGGGAGGCCACTGATGAACCGAACGACCCGAGCTGCTCTGGCAGGCGCGCTCACCGCCGCCGTCGCCTTCGGGGCAGCAGCCCCGGCGGCGGTCGCGGCACCGAAGCCGGCGCACGTCAAGGCCGAGCACAAGGCAGGCAAGGCACACAAGCACGTCAAGGCCGAGCGGCTCTCGGCGGCGGAGCGCCGGCTCGCCAAGGAGGCGACCCGCAAGGACGCCAAGCTCGGCCGGATCGCCAAGGCCAAGAAGGTGGAGCGGCTGGACGACGCCGTCGAGGCCTCGGTGCTGGAGAACATCGACGGCGACCGGGCCCAGCTGAGCGAGGCGAAGGCGAACCTGGCGACGGGGGACCTCAAGGAGCTCAAGGCGGATGTGCGTGCGATCCGTCCCGAGGTGTACAACACCATCGTCAACCAGCTGCGCCTCGCGACTCGTCTCCAGAAGGACGTTGCAGCGATGGACGGGACCGACTCCTCGACCGCCGCGGCCGAGGCGCTCGCGAAGCTGCTGGGGTCGCTCATCACCTTCGACGCCGAGACCGAGCGCGCCGAGCTGCGGGCGGCGCAGAGGGTCCTCTCGTCGGTGAAGAACGTGCTCGAGGAGGCAGAGGAAGCCGAAGAGGCCGAAGCGGACCCGGGGTCGGAGACCACCACCGAGCCGGGCACGACTCAGCCCTGATCTGCAGACCCCGAAGACCGTCCTCCCGCACCCGGAGGACGGTCTTCGTATGTCGGGGTGAGGAATGTCCGGGACTGCTAGGTTGCCTCACGTGGTGAGACCAGCCCGGGGTGACCTGCTGGCCGGGGTCAGCGTCGCGCTGGTCCTCGTGCCACAGTCCCTCGCCTACGCCGAGATCGCCGGTGTCGACCCGGTGCACGGTCTCTACGCCGCGATCGCGGCGCCCATCGCGGGGGCGCTCGTAGGGTCCTCGCCGTACTTGCAGACCGGGCCGGTGGCGGTGACGAGCCTGCTGACCTTCGGTGCGCTGAGTGCGACGGGGGACCCCTTCACCGCCCGGTTCGCCTTGCTGGCGGGCCTGCTCGCCATCCTTGTCGGGCTGATCCGTCTCGCGATCGGGCTGGTCGGCGCAGGACCGATCGCGTACCTGATGTCCCAGCCGGTCGTGGTCAGCTTCACCTCGGCGGCGGCCGTCCTCATCATCGCGTCGCAGGTACCGAACCTGCTCGGGACCGAGGGTGGGTCGGGCAACCCCGTCGTGGCGGCCCTGCAGGCGCTGGCGTCACCGTCGGACTGGGCCTTGGTCGACATAGTCCTCGCCGCGGGCGCCATGGCGGTCATGCTGGGTGGCCGGCGCATCTCCGGGCTCTTCCCCGGGGCCCTGCTCGCGGTCGCCGGCGGCATCCTGTGGAGCTGGGCCACGGGCTATGACGGAAGCGTGGTGGGCGACATCGAGGTCTCGTTCGACCTCCGGACCGACCTGCCCTGGGCGGAGGTTCCCTACCTGCTGCTGCCCGCCCTCGTGATCGCGATCGTGGGTTTTGCGGAGCCCTCGGCGATCGCCCGAAAGTACGCCGCGCAGGACCGCACCTTCTGGGACTCCAACCGCGAGTTCATGGGACAGGGCCTGGCCAACTTCGCATCGGGCGTGGCG
Organism: uncultured Actinomycetota bacterium; assembly: GCA_963739785.1. Classification (GTDB taxonomy): domain Bacteria; phylum Actinomycetota; class Actinomycetes; order Propionibacteriales; family Nocardioidaceae; genus Nocardioides_C. The sequence goes on from CAVUBO010000018.1 coordinate 119,519, forward strand.
GGTGGGTACCCGGTCGGCGGCTCGTTCTCCCGCACGGCGCTCAACCGGCTCGGGGGTGCCCGGACCCGGTGGAGCGGCGCGTTCACCGGCCTCACCGTGGCGGCGATCCTCCCGGTCGTGGCGGCGCTCGCCCCGTTGCCCACCGCTGTCCTGGCCGGCCTGGTGATCGCGGCCGTGGCCCCGCTGATCGACGTGAGGTCACCGGCGTTGTACTGGCGCTGGTCGCGACCGCAGTTCGTCGTGGGAGTGGTGACGGCGGTCGGCACGGTCGTGCTGGCTCCGCGGGTCGAGCGGGGGGTCCTCCTCGGAGTCGGCACCGCCCTCGCCGTCCACCTCTGGCGGGAGCTGAAAGTCGCCGTGCCCTCGAAGCTCGAGGCCGACACGCTGCACGTCTGGCCGACCGGCGTGCTCTACTTCGGTTCCGCGCCCGGCGTCGAACGTTCCGTGACGCTGCTCATCGCCGAGCACAACGAGCTGCGGCGGGTCGTGGTTCACCTCGAACGGCTGGGCCGGGTCGACCTGACAGGCGCGCTGATGCTGCGCGACGTGGTCGCCGAGGCGCGCTCGGCCGGTGTCCACGTCGAGCTGACCGGCGCCAAGGCCCAGGTCGAGAGACTCCTTTCCCGGGTGCTCGAGGAAAGCTCGGTCCGCGACTGACCGCCAAGCGGAGGCGTCACTTCTCGGCGACGGCCTCCTGGCAGGCGTCGACGAAGGCGTCGATCTCGAGATCGGTCTCGTCGCCCTCGCGGCCCTTGGTGACGATGCCCTCTTCCTCGGCGCCCTTGCCGCAGAGAGTCTCCATCTCCTCCTGCGTGGCACGGGAACCGACAGTGTCGAGGATGGTCGAGCCGTATTCCCGCCCGGCGTCGCGGGCCTCCTTCTCCGTGGGACCCTCGACCTCGGCTGAGCAGGCGCCGAGAGCCACCGCGGCGGTGGCCAGGACGAGAGTGCGGGTGAGTCGACTGTGCATGGCAGTACCCATGTCCGGATTGTCGCACCCACGCGAGGGCGGCCGTCCAGCGCGTCGGCACGTGGGCCATACCAGGGTCAGAGCTCGAGCTCCTGGACCACGGAGTCGACGACTGCGACGAGATCGTTGCCGGTCTCGGCCGCGACCTTCCGCTGCCGTTCGTAGGACGCACCGACCCTGGGGATGTCCTCGACGGCCGCCAGGTCCGACGTACACCCCAACCGCCTCGCCGTCGGCTCGAGGCGGCCCAGCAGGTCCTCCAGGTCGTCGGTGAGGCGGCGCTCCCGGCAGTCGGCGTCGACGATGATCTCGGCGTCGAGCCCATAGCGCGCAGCGCGCCATTTGTTCTCCCGGGCCTGCCAGGGCTGCAGGGAGGGAAGGGTCTCGCCGGCAGCGAGCCGGTCCTCGAGGTCGACGACCAGACAGTGGGTGAGCGCGGTCAGCGCACGCAGCTCGCGCATCGTGGAGATCCCGTCGCACACCCGCACCTCGATGGTGCCGAAGCTCGGCGAGGGCCGGATGTCCCACCTCAGGTCCTTCAGGCACTCGATGATCCGGGTCTTCTGCTGCTGGGCCACGAACGACTCGAACTCCTCCCACCTCGTGAACTGGATCGGCAGGCCGGAGGTCGGCAGCTGCTGGTAGAGCATCGCGCGGGTGCTGGCGTAGCCGGTGTCCGACCCGGCCCACAGGGGCGAGGAGGCCGACAGCGCCTGGAGGTGGGGGAACTGGCTGAGCAGCGACGAGATGATCGGGAGGACGTGCTCGCGTCGCCGCACGCCGACGTGCACGTGAACACCCCAGATGAGCATCTGCCGACCCCACCACTGAGTGCGCTCGATCAGCTCCGCGTACCGCTGCCCGGGGCTGAGCAGCTGGGCGGACCAGGCTCCGAACGGATGGGTGCCGGCGCTGTAGAGGTCCACGCCGAGGCCGTCGGCGAGGTCGCGGACCAGTCGGAGCGTCCGGGTGAGGTCGGCCACCGCCTCGTCGGCGCTGCGGCAGATGCCGCTGACGAGCTCGACGGTGTTCTGCTGCAGCTCCCGGTGCAGCATCGGGTGGTCCGCCCCGTCGTGGCGGCGGACGGCGTCGAAGAGGTCATCGGCGGTGTTCGACAGATCGCGCGTCACCTTGTCGACGAGCGCGAACTCCCACTCCACGCCGAGGGTCGGCTGCGCCGACGTCTTGAATTCGATGCCCACTCGTCGATGGAAACACAGCGTCTCGGCGAGGCGGAACGGTCCAACCTCCTGGGCTATGCCGGGGCTTAGGGCTTCAACTCACCAAAGGGGGTCGGACCTGTGAGAATGGCCCGAAAGCATCGAAGGGGGAACTGGTGGACATGGAGGACACCGATGCGGGCATGGTCCGCGACAGCGAGACCACGCACGACGACGGGCTCGTCGAGGAGCTCGATGCCTGCCGCAGCGCGCTCGTCGCCGCACAGGAGCGGCACGCTCATTGCAACGAGCACCTCTCGTTGTTCGCCGGCCAGGTCAGTCACGACCTGCGGACGCCGCTGACCGCAATCCTGGCCAACGCGGAGATGCTGTCCGGTGAGATCGCGGTGACAGAGGACGCCGACCTCGGCTGGATGGTCGACGGCATCAACCGGGCCGCCCACCGGATGAACACGATGATCGAGCAGATGCTCGACTACGCCCGCGAAGGCGGAGCCCCCAGGCTGCGCACCACGTCGCTGACAGCAGTCTTCGAGCTCGCCCTCGACGACCTGGCGTCCGTCGTCGCCGACAAGCAGGCAGAGGTCACGCTCGCGAAGCTCCCCACGCTCGCCGCGGATCCCGACCAGCTGTACGACGTCGCGCTCAACCTGCTCTCGAACGCCCTGAAGTTCGCCCGCCCCGAGACGCCACCGCGGGTCGAGGTGAGTGCTGACCGGATCGGAGACCGCTGGCGGGTCAGCGTTACCGACGACGGGATCGGGGTCGATCCGGAGCGGCAGGAGTCGATGTTCGTCCTCTTCACCCGCGCCGACAAGCGGGTCGAGGGCAGTGGCATCGGCCTCGCCAACGCCAAGCGGGTCGTCGAGTCCCATGGCGGGCGGATCGGCATGGACAGCGAGCCGGGGCGGGGCACCACGGTCTGGTTCGAGCTGCCTGCGTAGCCGCTCCGTCAGGGAGGCTACGCAGGCGGAGCCGGTCACCAGCGGGGTGCGATGCCGTTGGTCAGGCGGACGGCGTAGAAGCCCGTGTTCCCGTCGGTGTACCAGACCTGCTTGCGCTCGAGGTCCCAGGCCGGCGCGGACATCGCGTGCGCACCCTCGCGCAGCGGCTTAGCGCTGCCCGGCGCGAGCGGCCTGTTGAAGTAGCCGACCTCCTTGGGTCGCCTGGGGTCGCTGATGTCGAAGATGCGCAGGCCCGAGGCGATGAAGCTGCAGGCCACCAGCTTCGGGTCCTTCCGCCGGGGCACCGAGCAGTAGTGGGCGGCGTAGCCCTGGACCGGCAGCTGGGCACCGGGGTCGTTCTGCGAGGGACCCTTGCGCGCCTTGGGCTGGTTGACCTGGAGCCGGATGTTGGAGACCACGCGCGGGTGCTTCTCGTCATCGATGTCGATCAGCCGCGCGGCACCCACCTTGGCGTCGGCGTCGTAGACGGTGGGCTGGTCGTTGCGGAAGTTCGCGAACTCGTCGACCTCGAGGAGGTACTTGCGACCCCGGATCGTGATCGGCTCCGCGACCTGCGGGATCGAGCCGCTGCGCCACTGCAGCTTGCTCACCACCGGCACTTTCGGGTTGGTCTTGCGCGCCTGGATCTGACTGACGTCGAGGATCGCGAGGCCGCCGTTGGTGAACGCTCCGTTGCCCGGGGTGCCGATCTCCGCGACGTACAGCCGGTTGCCGTCGGCGCTGACCCGCAGGCCGTGGTAGACGACGCCGGTGCGCACCCAGAGAGTGCGGGGGAGCCGTGGGTCGGTCAGGTCGACGGCGGTCAGCGTCTGGCCCCCGGTGGAGGAGACGTAGAACGTCTTCCCGTCGGGCGCGAAGCCGCTCTCGTGCCCGAGCACACCGGTGGGCGTGCTGGAGAGCAGCTCTGGTGCGCGGCAGTCGCGCTTCACGTCGTAGACGTCGATCATCCCCACGTTGGTGGCGGGGTTGCCGAGCACCGCGACGAGCAGGCCGCGCTTCTTGTTGAGCATCAGTGACTCGTGCGGGCTCTGCATCGCCGCCGTCACGAGGTTCGCGGTCTTCTTCGGGCGCTGCGGGTCGGCCATGTCGAGGACCACGACGCCCGTGCCCTCACGGCCGACGTTGAACGGGACGTCGCTCGGCGAGAGCAGGGTGGAGTCGTAGAAGGCGCAGGCACGACCGCTGCGGTCGACGTACCGGAAGACCTTGAAGCCACCGCTGCCGCCGAAGTGGCTCACCTGACGGGTGTTGCAGGTGTACCCCTTCTGGGCGCGCCCGGTGTCGTAGTCCCTCGCCGGGACGCGGCCCTGGATGGACGTCTCCGGCCTGGACCCGGGGCCGCAGTCGGCTCGGGGCACGGCGGCCAACGACACGTCACCCTCGGCGTTCGACGCCGTGCTGAGCAGGGTCGCACCGAGCGCGACGACGCCGAGGACGGCGAGGAGGCGTACGACGACCGCGCGGGGGCTGGTGCGGGCAGGGCTGGCGGGCATCGGTCACCTTCGTGTCGCGGGATCGGATCTGTATCCACCAACGACCGACCGCGGGATGCGTCACGGCGATGTGAAAGGACCACGACGTCGAGGCGATACGACCCGGTGCTCGGTCACGGTGATGGCGACGAGGACGGCGACGGCTCGGCCGACGGCGAGGGCTCCGAGGTGGAGTCGGCCGGTGTGCTCGACGGAGCCGGCTCCGGGTCGCTCGCGCCACTCGTGCTCGGGGCGGGGCTCGCCGACGAGGAGCTTCCCGGCCGGGTCGCAGGGTCCGAGGTCGGGGAGGCGCCGGAGTCGGTCGGCGTGGCTGCGGGCATGAGCGTGGTGGCCTCGCCCGGACCCGTGCCGGTTTCAGGGCTGGTGCTCGGGCTCGGACTCGTGCTCGGGGTCGCGGACGGGTCCGTCCGTGCACCGCCGGTGGACGACCCACTCGCCTCGCCGCCGAGCAGTGCGAGGATCTCGCGCTCGAACTCGGTCAGCTGAGCGCGGATCTCGCTGAGCGACCGGCCCTCGAGCGTCGTGCCGTAGTCGGCGATCCGGGACCACAGCTCGGCCAGCTCGTCCGCGGTGGCCTCGCCGAGCGGGCCGTCGAGCGTGACGACGAGCTGTTGGGCGAGTGCGCCGGTGACGCAGGAGACGCAGCTGTAGTTCACCGCCGCTGCGAGGTTCTGAGGCACGACGTCGCTGTGGCCGAGGACGAGCACGACCTGGAAGGCCACCGCGACCGTCGTACAGCCTTCGCAGCTGGCCAGTGCGTAGGCGGAGTTGACGTTGCCGGCCAGCGCGTCGTCCCCACCGTCCTCTGCCCAGACCAGTGCGAACGCGACGTCGTAGACGGTCGAGCCGTCCTCGGTGTTCACGGCGAGCGCCTGGTTGTCGCCCTCCTCCGGCGCCGGCGGCCGGTTGAAGGGGAAGACCCAGGTGCCCGGGTCGGCCTGCTCGACCTCGCCGCCGGCCAGGCCGTCGTCAGAGGTGGCCGAGCCGGTGGAGGCCGCTGCCGTGGCGCTGGAGGAACGAGGCACGAGGACGACCGACAACGCGGGCTCGGCCTCGCTGGGGAGCGGCTCCTGCGCCGGCCACGCGGTGGTCGCGCGGGCGACCACGCCGGGCTGCAGGCCGGTGGGCGCGGCCATCGGGACCGCGTCGAGGAGGGTGCCGCGTTCGTAGGACTGGATGGGTCGGTAGCGGGTGTCCTGGGGCCACCAGGCCCAGCCCAGGCCCGCGAGCATCGCGAGAGCCACCACGACGGCCGCCGCGCGTCGCCCCGGACGGCCCGCCGTGCTTCGCCACACACCGGCGCCGGTACGTCGTACCAGGCGGCTGACCATGTAGACCGATCCGAACACCGGAAGCGCGATCGCGAGGATCGACAGCATCCTGGCAGCCATGTCGACGACGTCGCCCTCGGAGAACGACGCGCGTAGCACCGTCCACTGGTCACCGAGGCTGTCCCAGGCGGTGGCGGCGACGCGAGGGAACGTGACGACCATGAGCACGAGGGTGGCGAGGAGCAGGGGTACGACGACCAGCACCCACGTCGTGACGACCGCACGGGCCCACGGCTTGAGCACGCGGTGCTCGGGCTTCCCCCAGTTCTGGGGCAGGAGACCGAGAAGGGTCGGCTTGATGTGGCGGAACAGGTCCGGCACGCCGGTGACGTCGGCGAGGACGTGGTAGCCGTCGAACCGTACGAGCGGGGCGAGCTGACGCAGCATCTGGAGGATCTGCGCGGCGATGACCAGCAAGATCGCGTCCCAGCGCGAGAGCCACCACACGCCGAACATCGCCACCGCGACGATCGCGTTGAAGTACAGCCCGCCGAGGTCGGTGCGGACGCGCCCGCCACGCCCGAGGCGGTAGCTGTCGGTCACGTCGGTGTAGAACGCCGGCCACACCAGGTAGAGGCCCATGCCCATCGCGCCTGGTGTTGCGCCGCCGTACCTCGCGGCCGCCGCGTGACCGAACTCGTGGAACCCGGCGGAGAACACGGTGACGGCGAAGACGACGAGCAGCATGCCCGGCTCGTAGAGCGCCTCGTGCGTCGCTGCGGCCAGCCCTTCCTCGAACAGGACCCACCCGCACACGGCCACGAACGCAGCGACCAGTACTGCTGCGAAGAGTGGCTGGAACAGCCACGCGAACGGCGAGGTGAGCCGGCGGGTGGCCTCAGGATCGCTCACGACGTAGCGGAACCTCAGACCGAGAAGAGGTGCTGCCCGCTTCACCTCCGGCTGGGAGCCGTCCGCCCGCCGCAGCAGCCCGTAGGGCAGGAGCTGCTTCTCCACCAGGGTCGCGACATCCTCGGCCCCGACCAGCCGACCGGTGCGGTCGCTGACCCGCTCGGCGACCTCCTCGTGGGTGCGCCGGCCGTCGATGGCGGCGAGCACCTCGTAGAGGAGCGGGGTGAGCTGGATGGTCTGGCCGTCCGCGCGGCGGACGAGCGCCGGGGGAGTGCGGTAGCCAGAGCCCTTCATCTCCCCGATCAGGACGACGCCGTCGGCCGGCGCGGGCACGCCGGCCGACGGAGGTGCGGTGGTCACCGGGGTTACTGCTGGATGTCGGAGGCCTGGTCGGCGGTGGCCTCGGCGGAACCGTCGATGTTCTGGTTGATGACGACGTCCTGCTGGGCGAGGGCGGTTGCCTCCGAGCCCACCGAACCGATGTTCGCCGACACGGCCGCGTCGATCGGGGCGGCCACGTTCGCGTTCGCCGCGACCGCGCCCTGGACGGGGGCGGCGACATCGGCGTCGGCGTCGACGTTGACGTTCACGTCGAGCAGGTCGCCGCCGAGAGCGCCCTCGATGCTTGTCGGCTCGGTCTGGGTGGTCGTGGTCGAGCCGTCGATCGCGCCACCGTCGCCACTCGTCCCGTCGGCCGTGCCGTCGTCGATGACGTCGTTGCTCTGGTCGATGCCGCTGTCCTGGGTGGCGTGCGCCGCCGCGTCCGCGGTGACGTCCTGGTTCACCAGGACGTTCTGGTCGGCCAGCGACTGGGCGGTGGAGTCCACCGAGAGGATGTTCGCGCCCACAGCGGCGTCGATCGGCGCGACGACGTTGGCGTTGGCGGCGATGGCGAGGTCGATCGGCGCCGCAGCGTCGATGGCGAGGTCGATGTCCGCGTTGAGGTCGAGCAGCGAGACGACCTCCTTGTCGGGCAGCGCGGTCGCCCCCTCCGCGGCGAGCTCCTCGGCGCTGAGTGGCTTCTTGTCTGCGTCGCTCATCTGACTCCCTCATTCGATGGTCTGCAGTTGTGTGCCCGTCCGAGTTCCCCCATATGCCCGATCCAAACGCTGGTTACATGGATGCGTGATCACCGTGTCCGAGTCCGGCGACGAGCTCGCCTCGCTCCTGCCGCCCCCTGGCGGGCCGCGCCGGCTCATCGGCATCAGCGGTGCACCGGGCGCCGGCAAGTCGGGTCTCGCCGCCTTCCTGGTGCGCCTTCTCGGCGACCGGGGTGCACACGTGCCCATGGACGGCTTCCACCTCGCCGACGTCGAGCTCCGGCGTCAGGGACTGCTCGACCACAAGGGAGCACCGGACACGTTCGACGCGCTCGGGTACGCCGCCCTGCTGGAGCGACTGCGGGTGTGCCCGGGCGAGACCGTCTACGCACCCGGCTTCGACCGGGGCCTCGAGCAGCCGCTCGCAGGCGCGATCGCGGTGACCCCGGCGGCGCAGGTGGTGGTGACCGAGGGCAACTACCTGCTGCTCGAGGAGCCGCGTTGGCGAGAGGTGCGGGCACGGCTCGACGAGGTGTGGCACGTGCGGTGCGACGAGCGGCTGCGCGTCGAGCGGCTCGTCGCGCGTCACACCGAGTTCGGCAAGAGCCCGGAGGCCGCGCGCGAGTGGGTCGAGCGGGTCGACCAGCCCAACGCGCGGCTCGTCGAGGCCTCAGCCGGTCGCGCCGACCGGTTGCTCGACCTCACCGGCTGGAAGGGCGGTCGGCGGGCCGTCGTACTCCCGGATGCCGGCCTTGCGCCACAGCCGGGCGAGGGGCGCGGGTAGCCACCAGTTCGCCGCGCCCATCAGGCGCATCGTGGCCGGCACCAGGAGAGCGCGTACGACGGTCGCGTCGATGACGATCGCGAGCACCATGCCGATGCCGATCATCTTGATGAACGTGATGCCGCTGGTGGAGAACGCGCCGATCACCACCACGAGCAGCAGGGCGGCGCTGGTGATCAGGCCACCTGTGCGCTGGAGCCCGGTCGCGACGGCGAGCCGGTTGTCGCGCGTCAGGTCCCACTGCTCCCGCACCCGGCTGAGCAGGAACACCTCGTAGTCCATCGAGAGCCCGAAGGCCATGGCCAGGATCAGGATCGGCTGGGTCGCCTCGACGGTTCCGGTGGGCGTGAACCCGAGGATGCCCGAGAGGTGTCCCTCCTGGAAGATCCAGACCAGGGCGCCGAAGGAGGCGGTCAGCGACAACAGGTTCATCACGATCGCCTTCAACGGCAGCACCAGCGATCCGAACGCCAGGAACAGCAGCAGGAACGTCGACGCGAAGACCCAGCCGGCCATCATCGGCAGGTGGACGGCGAGGCTGTGCAGCACGTCGACGAGGAAGGCGGTGGTGCCCGTGACCAGCGAGGTGCCCGACTCGGGGTCGAGGTCGCGCAGGTCGCGGACGAGCTCCTTGGCGTCGGAGGAGTAGACGTCGTAGCGGTGTGCGACGTCCAGGACCGCGTCGTCGCCGCGGCTGCCCGCCACGGTCACCCCGGTGACCCCCTCCATGGCCTCGACGTGCCGGATGAGCTCCTCGGTGCTCTCGTCCGGCGAGTCGCGCACGACGATCCGGACCGGCTCGCCAGAGCTCGGGAAGTCGCTCAGCAGCGACTCGGCCACCTCACGGCTGTCCGTGCCGTCGGGCAGTGCCCTGTGGTCGACGCCGCCGAACTCTGCGCGCAGGAACGGCGATCCGAGCACCAGCAGGGCGGGCACGATGACCGCGACGTAGACCCACGGCCGTGCCATGACCGCACCGGCGACCCGCGCCCAGGGGCCCTCGGCCGGGGCGACCCGACGCCCCTTCGAGCGCCGGTTGCGGCGGCGGTTGAGGAACGGCACACGCCACGCGTCGACGCGGTGGCCGAGAAGGGCGAGGACGGCCGGTAGAGCGGTCAGGGAGGTGAGCATCGCGATGCCGACGGCGGCCATGCCTCCGAGACCCATCGACCGGAAGAACACCTGCGGGAACAGCAGCAGCGACGAGAGGGCCACCGTGACAGTCAGCCCGGAGACGGCGACAGTGCGTCCTGCGGTCGACATCGTCGCGACCAGCGCCGACTCGACGTCCTTGCCGCTGTGCAGCTCCTCTCGGAAGCGACTGACGACGAACAGCGCGTAGTCGATGGCGAGCCCGAGCCCGAGCATGGTCACGATGTTGATCGCGAAGACCGACACCTCCGTCATCTCGGTGATCAGCCGCAGCACCGTGAAGGCGCCGAGGATCGCTACCGCTCCGACCGCGAGGGGCAGGCCGGCGGCCACGACGCCACCGAAGACGACGAGCAGCAGCACCAGCAGGACGGGGAACGAGATCATCTCCGCCTTGGCGATGTCCTCCGAGACCTGTGCGTTGATGTCGGCGTTCATCGCGAGGTTGCCGCCGAAGCCCACCTCGAAGCCGTCGGGGGCCTGGTAGTCGTCGACGAGGTCCCAGTACTCCGCGTCGGTGGTGCCGTCCGGGACCCGGACCGCCACGTAGGTCGCGTGCCCGTCCTCGGAGACGAACGATTCCGACCCCGTCTCGGCGTAGCCCACCGTCTCCTCGACGAGGTCCCGGGGGAGAGCGGCGACCGCCTGCTCCACGCCGGCGGCGAACGCCGGGTCGTCGGCGCCGAGGTCGTCGTTGCGGATCAGCAGGACGAGGTCGTGCCCGCCGCCGAGGATGCCCTCTGCGGCGGTCGCTCCCCGAGACGCCTCGCTGTCAGGGTCGTCGAACCCGTCGTCGCCCAGCGCGCCGAAGACCCCGGTGCCCCAGACGACGGCGAGGACGACCAGCGCACAGGTAGCCGCGAGGACCCAGGTGCGAAGGCGGTACACCGACCTGCCCAGCCAAGCGAACATCGGCTACCCCCTACTCGACCGTGATGGCGCGGAGCACGTCGACGCGGCTGGCGCGCCGAGCGGGCCCGATCGCGGCGAGGACACCGACGACGGCTGCCACCAACACATAGACGGCGAGCGTGCCCGCCGGGATCTCGAGCGAGGTGATCCCGTCGTCCACGAGCGCCCGGCTGAGAGCCACGCCTGAGGCAGTGCCGAGCGCTATGCCGGTGAGGGCGCCCAGCAGCGACATGAGCACGGACTCCCGGCGTACGACGGTGCGCACCTGCTTGCGGGTGGCTCCGACGGCTCGCATCAGGCCGAGCTCCCGGGTCCGCTCCACCACGGAGAGCACCAGCGTGTTCACGATGCCGAGGATCGCGACGACCACCGCGAGCAGCAGCAGCGCCGTGACCAGGCCGAGCATCTGGTCGATCTGTGCCTGTGCGTCCTCGGTCAGCTGCGAGGGGTCGCTCACCTTGACGTTCGGGTAGTCGGCGACGGCCGCCGAGACCGCTGCCTTGCCGTCCTCGACCGACGTGCCCTCGGACAGCGACAGGAGGATCGCCATGTCGAGGCGCGAGGTCACGTTGGCGGCGTAGTCGTCGAGGGAGACCAGGTAGGCAGAGCCGACCAGGGCATCCCGCTCGAAGGTCCCGGCGATGGTCAGATCGACGTCCCCGGTCTCGGGGAAGGTGACGGTGACCGTGTCGCCGGCGTCGAGGCCGAGCACCTCTGCCTGCTTGACCCCGAGCAGCATGCTGCCCTTGCCGAACGCGTCCAAGGAGCCGGAGGCGATGCCGAGGTCGGCGACATCCTCGATGCCCTCGGTGGGCATGCCGGCGACGTAGGTGGTGTTGCCGTCGACCTGGGCGCCGGAGAACCTCGCCTCCACGACCGTGTCGACCTCGTCGAGGTCACGCAGCGCCGCGGCGGCACCCGGGCTCATGCCGGCACCGGTCTGGCTGGCGGGCTTGAGGATCAGGTCCGAGCGGTTCCCGTCGGCGACGAGGTCCGCCAGGGAGGCCTTGGTCGAGGACGCGGTCACCGCGACCGCGCACACCACGGTCAGGCCGATGGTGAGGGCGAGTGCGGTGGCTGCGGAGCGCCGAGGTGCACGCGCGATGTTGCGAGCGGCCATTCGCCAGCCACCGCCACGGGGACCGCGGTCGGCCACGCGGGCCATCGCCCGGGCCAGCAGCGGACCGGCGGTGACCAGCCCGGCGAAGGCCACCAGCGTGCTGAGCCCGGTCAGCATCGCCTGGTTCTCGGCGATCGCGCAGGCAACCAGTCCGCCGAGTCCGCCGAGGAGGAGGACCAGCCCGACCGCACGCCGGACCGGGCCGATGCCGCCGCTCACGGGAGTCGCCTCCCGCAGGGCCTCGACCGGGGCCACGCGGGTCGCGGCCCAGGCCGGGGCGACCGCCGCGACGACGGTCACGACCACGCCCACCAGCAGTGCGGCCACGATCGTTCGCGCCTCGACCGCGGCGGAGGTCGTGGGTACCTCGATGCCGACGGCGGCGAGCAGCTCCCGGATGCCGACCGCGAGGCCGATGCCGGCCAGCAGGCCGATCCCGGCCGAGACGAGACCGATGGCGAAGGCCTCGGCCACGATGCCGCCGAGCACCTGTCGTCGGGTGGCGCCGACCGCACGAAGCAGGGCGACCTCCCGCCGCCGCTGCGCGACGAGCACGTTGAAGGTGTTCCAGATGACGAAGGACCCGACCAGCAACGAGACCGCGGCGAAGGCGAGCAGGATGTTGGTGAAGAGCCCCAGTCCCTCGCTGACCGCCTTCGAGTTCTCGTCCGCGAGGTCGCGCCCGGTGATCGCCTCCGCTCCGGCGGGCAGTGCCGCCGCGATGTCGTCACGGAGCTGCTCGGGGCTGACGCCCGCCGCGGCCTTGACGTCGATCTCGTCGACCTTGCCCGCCTTGCCGAGCAGCTGCTGGGCGGTCGGTGTGTCGAAGCCCGCCATGGTGGCACCGGCGAGGCTGTCGGTCTCGCCGAAGCCGACGATGCCGACCAGGGTGAACGTCTTCTGTCCGTCCTCGAGCACGATGTCGACCTGGTCGCCGACCGTGAAGCCCGCCTTCTCGGCGGTCGCGGCGTCGATGGCGACCTCCTCGTCACCCTGAGGGGTGTCGCCGGAACGGTAGGAGAACGCCCCGGCCAGGCGCTCGTCGCCGCTGATGCTGACACCCAGGGTCGGAGCGCCGCCCGGCTGGATCGGCTCGCCGTGCTTGTCGAGGATCAGGGCGAAGCCCGAGAGCGTCCCCTCGGCCGCCTCGACGCCGGGCACGTCGCGCACCAGGTCCACGAGGTCGTCGTCGAGGGGGCGGAGCTGCCCCTGCGTCGTGATGTCGCTGTATGCGGCCTCGGCGCGGACCGCGACGTCTGTCCCCTCGGTGAGCCCCTCGTAGAGCTCGTCGAAGGCCTTGCTCATCGTGTCGGACAGCACGAACGTCCCGGACACGAAGGCGACGCCCACGGTGACGGCGGCGACCGTCAGGAAGAGCCGCAGCTTGTGCACGAGCAGGCTGCGGAGAGAGAGCTTGAGCACCGGTCAGTCACCCAGCCGCTTCATGGTCTCGAGCACGGCGTCACGGGTGGGGTCCAGGAGCTCGTCGACGATGGAGCCGTCGGCGAGGAAGACGACGCGGTCGGCGTACGACGCGGCGACCGGGTCGTGGGTGACCATGACCACCGTCTGGGCGAGGTCGTCGACCGCCGAGCGGAGGAACGTCAGGAGCTCGGTGCTGGTCTTGGAGTCGAGAGCGCCGGTGGGCTCGTCGCCGAAGACGACCTCGGGACGTGACACGAGGGCTCGTGCCACGGCGACGCGCTGCTGCTGACCGCCGGAGAGCTGCGAGGGGCGGTGGTCGAGGCGGTCGCCGAGCCTGAGGGTCGAGACCACCGTGTCGAACCACTCGCGGTCGAGCTTGCCGCCTGCGAGGTCGCCGGGGAGGGTGATGTTCTCCTCCGCGGTGAGGGTGGGGATCAGGTTGAACGCCTGGAAGACGAAGCCGAGCCGGTCCCGCCGCAGCAGCGTGCGCTGCTTGTCGGACAGGGTGGCGAGGTCGGTGTCGCCCACGAACGCCTGGCCGGAGGTCAAGGTGTCCAGGCCCGCCATGCAGTGCATGAGGGTGGACTTGCCCGAGCCCGACGGGCCCATGATCGCGGTGAAGGCTCCGGCCCGGAAGTCGACGGACACGCTGTCGAGAGCCACGACCTCGGACTCTTCGGTGCCGTAGGCCTTGCGGGCCGCGACGACCCGGGCCGCGGAACCTTCCGAGCTGTGGCTGGTCTCCGGCAGGAGGGCTTGGTGCGTCACGTGGGCACACTTCTCTCTGGTGCGTAGGTGCGAGGTGGACCTGAGGTGCCCGAGAGAGTGGAAAGGGAGCGGTTTCCCCATTTCCGCAGGGGAAACTTACACCGTTGGAACCTTCCAAGCACTCGAATTTCCCGTGTCGCCGGCCGCGCTCCTGGTGCGATCTGGGACACAGCAGAAGGCGGCTCCCGGTCGGACGGGAGCCGCCTTCTGCGGTTGTAGGGGCTAGAGCCTCGAGCCGATCGCGGCGAAGGCGGTGCACATCACGAGCAGCCCGACGACGAGCGGCCAGGTGAAGCGGAGCCACTGGTCGTATCGCACCTTGGCGAGCGCCAGTCCGCCCATGACGACCGCGGAGGTCGGGGTGATCAGGTTCACGACTCCCGAAGCCGACTGGTACGCCGTGACGACCATCGACCGGGGGACGGACGCGAAGTCCCCGAGCGGCGCGAGGATCGGCATGGCGACCGCCGCGTGACCGGACGTGGACGGGATGAGGAACGCCAAGGGCACGTTGATGAGGAACATCAGCCCGCCGAACACCGCCGTGGACGTGTTGCTCACCGCGTTCTCCATCGCGTGCAGCACCGTGTCGGTGATCTGTGAGTTGTTCATGATCACGGTGACGCCTCGGGCGAGGACGATGATCAGGCCGACCCCGATGAAGTCGCCGGCGCCGCGGACGAGGGTGTCGGTCAGACCCTTCTCGCCCAGCCCGCCGATGAGACCCACCACGATCGACATCACGATGAACAGCGCCGCGAGCTCGGGGAAGTACCAGTCGAGCTGCCAGCTGTAGCTGTCGGCGTTCGGGCCGTTGACCACCTGCGCCCACGGGACGATGGAGAAGATCATGAAGGCGAACGTGAGCCCGACGATGGCGAGCACGGTCTTCTGCTTGCCGGTCAGCTTCGGCACCTCGCCGACCCCCGCCTCCGCGATGCGCTCGTCACCCTCCTTGGAGCCGACCATCGACTTCGAGGGGTCGGCCTTCACCTTCTTGGCGTACCGCAGCACGAACAGGATGCTGAGCGGCACCAGCACGAGGTACATCACGAACCGGAAGGCGATGCCGTCGCCGATCGAGATGTCGGCGGCGTCCGAGGCGACACCGGTCGCGAACGGGTTGACGGTGGAGGCGAGCACGCCGACGCCGGCGCCGATCATGATCGTCGCCGCGGCGACCATCCGGTCGTAGCCCAGGCTCAGCATGAGCGGGACGATGAGTGCGTAGAACCCCAGCGTCTCCTCGGCCATCCCCTCCGTGGTCCCGCCGATCGAGAACAGCACCATGAGCATCACGATGACGAGCGCGCCGCGGTTGCCGTAGCGCTTGGCGATGTGGGCCACGCCGCTGTCGATGGCGCCTGTCTGCATCGACATGGTGATGAAGATCCCGATGGCGATCACGAACAGGAAGACCCCGGCGGCTCCGAAGAGCTCCCCGGTCTCGTAGGGGCCGATGAATCCCGTGTCGCCGCTCTTCACTCCGTAGAGACCGTTGACCGGGCTCAGGAACAGCTGCATCAGCCGGTCGCCGAGGGACAGGTCGGCGTCGACGGTCTGATACGTCCCCGGGATCGGGCGCCCGTCCTGGGTCGTCTTGTAGGCGCCCGTCGGGATGAGGAAGGCCAGCAACCAGACGAACACTGTCACGGCGAACAGCACCGTGAACGCGCTCGGGAAGGTGAACTTCCTCTTCTTCCCGGCTGCCGGTTGCTCTGCCGGTCTCACGTCTGCGTCTGCCATGACTCACCCCTAGCTCGCGAGAAGTCCCCCGTATGCCTAGAACAGCAGGCAAGGGCCACATCCCGCCGCCGCCCAAGGACCTCCCGTTTCGGGCCCTTCGGCCCTGAAACCCGGCACACACGGGGGAGACGCTGAAGCGGGACGGCGCGTCGTCGAGGAGCGGGAGGGTGTCATGGTCATGCACGTCGACTCGGAGGTCGGAAGGCTCAAGCAGGTGATCCTGCACAGACCGGACCTGGAGCTCAAACGGCTCACACCGAGCAACAAGGACGCCTACCTCTTCGACGACGTCTTGTGGGTGAAGCGGGCAAAGCAGGAGCACGACGCGTTCGCGGAGTCGCTGCGCGACCTCGGGGTGAGAGTCCACCTGCTCGAGGACCTGCTCCTGCAGACCGTCGCGATCCCCGAGGCGAAGAAGCACATCCTCGACGCCTCCCTCGACGAGCTCGTCTACGGCCCCATGGCTCTCGACGCGCTTCACGCCTTCTTCACCGGCCTCGACGACGAGACGCTGGTCGAGTACCTCATCGGCGGGATCACCAAGCGCGAGCTCCTCGAACGCGTGGAGGAGCCTCCCTCACTGGTCGTCCAGGCACTCGACCTCGAGGACATGCTGCTCCCTCCGCTGCCCAACCACATGTTCACCCGGGACACGTCGGCCTGGATCTACGACGGGGTCTCGATCAACTCGATGCGCAAGCGTGCGCGTGGGCGCGAGACCATCCACTACGAGGCGATCTACCGCTGGCACCCGTTGTTCGCGAACGCGGGCTTCAACGTCTGGGCCGACGGCACGGTCAACGGGATGGCCACCACGGAGGGCGGCGACATCCACGTCCTCGGCCGCGGGGCGGTCCTGGTCGGCATGAGCGAGCGCACCACGCCGCAGGGCATCGAGCGGCTGGCCAAGCGGTTGTTCGCCAAGGGCTCGGCACAACGCATCGTCGCCATCGCCATGCCGCAGAAGCGTGCGTTCATGCACCTCGACACGGTGATGAGCATGGTCAACGAGGAGACCTTCACCAAGTACGTCGGGCTCGGGATGCTGCCGTCGTACACGATCGAGCCCGGCGACACCGAGAAGGAGCTGAGGATCACCGCCCACCCCGCCGACGACATGCACAAGGCGATCGCCAACGCACTCGGCCTCGACACGATCAAGGTGCTCACCCCCACGCAGGACGTGCATGCCGCGGAGCGGGAGCAGTGGGACGACGGCTGCAACGTGCTCGCGGTCGCGCCGGGGGTGGTCGTGGCCTACGAGCGCAACGTCACCACGAACACCTTCCTGCGCAAGGAGGGTGTCGAGGTGGTCACCATCCAGGGCAGCGAGCTCGGCCGGGGCCGCGGCGGGCCGCGCTGCATGAGCTGCCCCATCGAGCGAGAAGGGATCTGACATGGCCTTCAACCTGCGTCACCGCAGCTTCGTCAAGGAGCTCGACTTCACTCCCAAGGAGTGGAAGTTCCTGCTCGACCTCGCCGCGGAGCTGAAGGTGGCGAAGTACGCCGGCTCGGAGCAGCCGAGGCTGACCCGGAAGAACATCGCCCTGATCTTCGAGAAGAGCTCGACCCGCACCCGTTGCGCCTTCGAGGTGGCGGCGTTCGACCAGGGCGCGCGGGTGACCTACCTCGACCCGACCGGGTCGCAGATCGGCCACAAGGAGTCGATGGAGGACACGGCACGGGTGCTCGGCCGGATGTACGACGGCATCGAGTACCGCGGGTCGGCGCAGGAGAAGGTCGAGACCCTGGCCAGGTACGCCGGCGTCCCGGTCTGGAACGGTCTCACCGACGAGTGGCACCCCACCCAGACGCTGTGCGACATGCTGACCATGCGCGAGCACAGCTACAAGCACGACGAGGAGATCTCCTTCGCCTACCTCGGTGACGCCCGCAACAACATGGGCAACAGCCTGCTCGTCACCGGCGCGATGATGGGCATGGACGTGCGGATGGTCGGCCCGCGCGAGCAGTGGAACCACGAGAGCGTCGTCAAGCGGGCCCAGGACATCGCGCTGGAGACGGGCGCCCGGATCATGCAGACCGACGACGTCGCGCAGGGCGTCGCGGGCGTCGACTTCGTCTACACCGACGTGTGGCTCTCCATGGGCGAGCCGAAGGAGGCCTGGGAGCAGCGGATCCACCTGCTGCGGCCCTACCAGGTGAACGCGCACCTGCTGAAGATGACCGGAAACCCGAAGGCGAAGTTCATGCACTGCCTGCCCGGGTTCCACGACCGGCACACGACGGTCGGCGAGGAGCTGTTCCAGAAGACGGGCATGACCGCCCTCGAGGTGACCGACGAGGTCTTCGAGTCCCCGCAGTCCATCGTCTTCGACCAGGCCGAGAACCGGATGCACACGATCAAGGCGGTCCTGGTCGCCACCTTGGGAGGCTGAGGTGCGCATCGTCGTGGCGCTGGGGGGCAACGCCCTCCTGCAGCGGGGCCAGAAGCCGGACAGCGACGTCCAGGAGGCGAACGTCGCGCGGGCCGTGGAGGCACTCGCGCCCCTCGCGGCCGAGCACGAGCTCGTGATCACGCACGGCAACGGCCCGCAGGTGGGCGTGCTCGCGCTGCAGAGCGCCTCGGACCCCCACCTGACGACGCCGTACCCCTTCGACGTTCTCGGCGCGCAGACCCAGGGGATGATCGGCTACTGGCTGCTGCAGGCGATGCAGAACGCCCTGCCCGGCCGCCAGGTCGCCGCGATCATCAACCAGACCCTGGTCGAGGTCGGCCGACCCGGCCTTCGAGAACCCGACCAAGTTCGTCGGCGAGGTGTACGACGAGGCGGAGGCGAGGCAGCTCGCTGAGCAGCGCGGCTGGACGGTGAAGCCCGACGGACCGAAGTGGCGGCGGGTGGTGGGGTCGCCGAAGCCGCAACGCGTGGTCGAGACCCGGCTGATCCGGCTGCTGCTGAACAGCGGTGCCGTCGTGGTGTGCGCCGGTGGTGGGGGTGTGCCGGTGATCCGCAACGAGAAGGGCCACCTCGAGGGTGTCGAGGCCGTCGTGGACAAGGACCTGACCAGCTCGGTGCTGGCCGAGGCGCTCGAGGCTGACGCGCTCCTGGTGCTCACCGACGTGCCGCACGTCGTCCGGGGCTTCGGGACACCCGACGAGGAGCCGATCCTGCGCTCCACTCCCGCGGCACTGCAACGGGAGTCGTTCCCGGCCGGGTCGATGGGCCCCAAGGTGGATGCGGTGTGCCGCTTCGTCGAGGTCACCGGTGACATGGCCGCGATCGGGAGGCTGGAGGACGCCGAGGCGATCATCGGGGGAAAGGCCGGCACCATCATCACGCCCGCTGGCCACTACGGCGGCCCGGACGACCTGCAGCCCGCCCGGTGGGGTGGGCGCCCCGCCGGGTCGGAGGGCAGCTAGGACCAGGCACCCAGCAGCGTGGACAGGGCGAGGTAGGTCGCGGCGCCGACGGCGAGCACGAGCAGCGTCGACCGCCCCCGCGCCGCGACGACGAGCGCCAGCCCGACGGAGACGACGGCGACCGGCACGGCCCAGGGGATGGAGTCGTCCCGGTGGTGGAGCACACCTCTGACGGTGACCGCGGTGAGCACCGACAGGCCCGCCCAGCCGGCGACGGTCGAGACCGCCTCCGGCACGCGGGCCGCTCCGAGGAGCGGGACCAGCCGGTAGGCGATGCTCCCCGCTCCGACGAGCAGGAGGGCGAGGACGGTGGTCGTCATGGCGTCCTCCCCTGCACGATCACGGCAGCAGCGGCGCCGGCGACCGCGGCCAGGACGAGGGCCACGCCGCCGTCCATCGCGGAGGTCGTCACCGCCGTGACCGTGGCTGTCGCGCCGGCGGCCAGCGAGGGACGGGTCCGCAGCTGCCGGACCGCCAGGGAGCCCAGGGTGAGACAGGGGAGCAGGGTCGCGGCCGGGACCTGCTGGACCCAGGCACCGAACAGCACGCCGAGGGTGACCAGCGTGGGCCAGCCGAACCACAGGGTCAGTCCGGCGCCGAAGTAGAACCGGCGGCGTTGTGAGGCGGTCTCGGCCGGACGGTTGTGCACCAGCCCCCAGACCGCGTCGGTGAGCATCGCCGCGGCAGCCAGCTTCGACCCGGTCGAGGCCTCTCGCCAGTGCGGAGCCAGGGAGACCGAGTAGGCGACCATGCGGGCGTTGATCAGCAGCCCCACGAGCGCGGCCCCGAGGACACCGGTGTCGTGGGAGAGCACGTCGAGGACGGCGAGGTGGGCGGCGCCGCCGTAGACGGTCCAGGTCGACAGCCAGGCAGCTCTCGGGCTCTCGCTGGCGGCGACGGCCGCACCGACCAGGAGGCCGAACGGTGCGTAGGCCACGAGCATGGGCGCCATGGCCCGCACGCCGGCGACCACGTCGTCCCGCTGCCGGGTGACAGTCAGCGTCTGGTCCATCTCGACCTCCTCCGATGGGGTGACAGTTGGAGTGTCGAGGCATCGGCTTCCCACGCCCTTCTCGTCCGGGGAAGGCTCGGGGAAGGCCGGGTGTGCAGATTGGCGGGCATGACGATGAGCAACCTGTCGGCGCCCAGGACGGGCACCCTGCTGGGAGTGTGGGCGCACCCGGACGACGAGGCGTTCCTCTCGGCGGCCCTGATGGCGCACGCGGTCGAGACCGGGGAGCGCGTCGTGGTCGCGACCGCGACTCGAGGCGAGCACGGGACGCCCGACCCGGCGCAGTGGCCCCCGGAGCGGCTGGCGCCGCTTCGCGAGAGCGAGCTCGCGCGCAGTCTCGCGGCCGTCGGCGTGACCGAGCACCGGTGGCTGGGTCACCAGGACGGACGGCTGCCGGAGGTACGACGTTCCGCCGCCGTCACGCAGGTCGCCGGCATCATCGACGAGGTCCGGCCGGACACGATCGTGACCTTCGGCCCCGACGGCATGACCGGCCATGACGACCACCGAGCGGTCTCCTCGTGGGTCACGGAGGCCTGGCGCGGGACGGGTGGACGGAGCCGGCTGTGGCACGCGACGCTCACGCCGTCCTTCCACGAGACGTGGGGGAGCCTCAACGACGAGGTGGGGCTGTGGTTCGAGGGCACCCGGCCGCCCGTGACCCGGCACAGCGACCTCTCGGCGGAGGTGGTCTGCGACGAGGGGCTGTCCCGCCGCAAGTACGCCGCCCTCCGGGCCCACGCCTCGCAGACCGACGGGCTGGTCGGCCTGGTGGGAGAGGAGCGGTTCCGTCGCTGGTGGTCGGTCGAGTCGTTCGTCGCCGCCCCGGTGGAGCCCCGGTCGCATGCCTCGTCGTCGGCCTCGTCGTCGGCCGCGTCGTCGGCCTGTCGTCGGCACTGTCGCCGGAGGGGGCGGGTTCCGATGCAGGTCGGTGACGTCGCCCGTCGTACCCGTCGGGTGAGCTCTCGCGACATCGAGCTGTTCACCGAGCTGACCGGTGACCGGAACCCGCTCCACTACGACGCGGACCTGGCCGCTCGCAGCCGGTTCGCGGGGATCGTCGTCCAGGGCGGCGTCACCAGCGGGCTGCTCAACGCGCTCGTCGCGGAGGAGCTGCCCGGCCCCGGCAGCGTCTTCCTGCAGGTCGACTGGAGCTTCAAGGCGCCGGTCCGCCCCGGCGACGTGATCACCGCGGAGGCTCGCGTCGTCAGCGCCCGTGAGGACAAGCCGGTGTGCACTCTCGCCACCACGATCACCAACCAGGATGGCGTGGTGGTCCTCGACGGGAGCGCGGTCGTGTGGCGAGACCCGGTCGTGGCCGCCGAGGCCGAGACCTCCGGGCGCCGCGCGGGCTGATCTGCGCGCCCGGTGATCTGGGCGGCCGGGGGTCAGGGCCCCCGAATCAACCGGCACGGTGCACGTGGTCGACGATCGCCTTCTGGATCTGGTCGAGATCGGCCGCGTCAGGGAGGTGAACCCTCCCGTCGAGCGGCACGAGGGTCGCGTCGGGCAGGCCCGTGACGAGGTCCTGCGCACCCCGGAAGGAGATCAGCCGGTCACCCCGGTAGTGGAGGACGAGTGCGGGCGCGGTGACGTCGGGAAGCAGGTCCGTCACGTCGTGGTCGTACATGGAGGCCAGATAGTCGGCCGCGACGTCCTGCCCGGCCGACTCCCGGAAGACCTGCGAAAGATGCCAGGCGGCATCGTCGCTGGACCTCGGCCGGTACAGGTCGGCGAGCAGCTTGGAACCCATGCTCCAGTGCGTCCGGGTGATCTGCACGACCATGTCGCGCATCACCTTGTCGCTGAAGGTCCGGGGGCCGTCCGCGAACGTGCCGAACAGAACCAGCGAGGAGACCCAGTCAGGCCGTCTCGCCGCGAGGGAGACGGCGATCGGGCCGGCGGCCGACATCGCCAGGAGGGAGACAGGCGGGCCCACCTTGCGAACCACGTCGGCCAGCTCCTCCACACTGGCCTGCAGCCCGTAGTCCCCGACGGGTCCCAGGGACAGACCGGTGCCGACCCGGTCGTAGAGAGTCAACGAGAAGTCCCCGGTGAGCCGCTCCAGGAGCGACGAGCGAGGGTCCCTGCCGGACGCGATGACGTCCAGGCTCGAGATCCAGCCGAGAAGCACGACGAGCGGCGGGCCGGTTCCTGTGGTGCCGTAGGCCACGACGTCGCCTACCCGGTTGCGCAGGTAGCGGACCTGGAGGCCGGGAAGCCCTCGCCGCGCCGCGGGGGCGGGCTCCTGCGTCGTGCTCGCCTGTCCTGGAACGGGCTCCGCTGCTGGAGCGGCGGGCTCCTGGAGGAGCTCGACCTGGAGCGACTGCATGGCCCGGGACGGCTCGAGACCGAGATCCTCGCCGAGGCCGTGGCGGTAGGTCTGGTACTGGTCCAGTGCCTCGGCAGTGCGGCCCGTCTGGTGCAGGGCGCGCATGAGGGTCGCTCTGGCGGTCTCCCGGAGAGGGTGCGCGGCCACGAACGGCTCCAGCTTCGGCACCACTTCTGCCGCCCGACCGGACGCGAGCAGCGCCTCGGCATGCCGCTCGACCGCCGACCGACGTGCCTCCTCCAGCCGGATCGCGTCGAGCTGCGCGATCTCGGTGTCCGCGAAGGCCGCGTAGGCAGAGCCTCGCCAGAGTCCCAGGGCCCGTGCCAGGAGGTCGACGGCCTCGACCGAGGTGCGGGAGGCGGCCTCGTCGATCAGCTCGCTGAAGACTTGCGCGTCGAGATCGTCGGGCGACAACGCGAGCTGGTACCCGCGCTCCCGGGTGACCAGCACGTCCCGGCCACTCGCTGAACGCAGGCTGTTGCGGAGCTTGAACACGGCGCTGTGCAGCGACGCCTCCGGGTTCTCGGGGAGGTCGTCACCCCAGAGCAGTGTCACGAGCCGGTCGGTGCTCACGACCTCGCCGACCCTCGCTGCCAGTGCCGCGAGCAGGGCGGGCTGTCTCGTGCCCGGCAGCGAGACAGCCCTGTCACCGCTCGTGACGAGCTCGACTGCTCCCAGGACGCGCACCAGCACTGGACTTCCCTCCGGCACCAGTGTGCTCGCTTCTCAGCCGATGTCGAGACCCTCGCCCCACGAGGGAGCGCAGGCCAGGCGGACGACTGCGCCTCGGTCGAGCGCCGCGGGGTCGAGGAGCCGGAGCGGTCCCTCGGCCTCGAGGAGCCCGTCGACCATCCGGGCAGGGGCACCGACCCGCTCCAGGAGTCGCCGGGAGGCGCTGTTCGACGGCGCCATGGTGCCCGTGATCCGGCGTACTCCCCGGGCGGCCGCAACCGTGGTGATGGCGTCGAGGAGCACGGTGCCCAGGCCCTGGCCATGGTGGCGGTCCACGACCTCGAAGGCGATCTCGGCGGTGGTCGGGCATCCGGGCAGCCGGACGTACCGGGCGATGCCGGCGGGCTCACCCGCCACGGAGGCGACCCAGGCGACGTGCCGATCGTCGTCGACGTCGGCGAGCATCGACAGCATCGAGCGCGGCAGGTCCGAGAGGCCCGTCAGGTAACGCAGAGCGCGCGAGTCGGGCGACATCCCGGCGAAAACGGCGAGCACAGCCTCGGCCTCGCCCTGTCGAAGGGGCCTTAGCCCGGCCGGGGCGCCGTCGCGTAGACGGGCCGCGACCCATCCTTCCTCGTCACCTCGGAAGCGGGCGAGGGTCTGGAGCTCGGACATGGGGTCCTCCGGAGATGTGGTCTGCCTGACCACGCCACCGTCGGGGACGCTCCTTTCTCCGGGCTGTCCTCGTCCTTCCTCGCCACCGACGGCGGGCGCGCGACCTTCCCCCGGTCTTCCCCGGTGTGACAGACGTGCGGAAGGGCGGCGGAAGACGGCCTTCCTAGGTTCCTTGACATCAACAGGCGCCGCAGACTGCGGCACAGACCACTGGAGGAACCATGACCGTCACCGCCCAGCCGCACCGCAACGGAGTGGACACCGCGACCCTCTTCGCCACCCTTGACGCGGTCAAGGCACAGAACGAGATCGCGCAGTTCCAGTTCCGCGCAGAGAACACCTGGGTCTCCGGCACCCACAGCCAGTCCCGGATCTCGGGCTTCTACGGCGCGATGCAGGAGATGACGCACAAGCACGAGGCCGTCCTCGACGCCGACCACCCCGCCGTACTGGTGGGCGCGGACGAGGCTCCCTCGCCGGTGGAGTACCTGCTCCACGCGCTGGCAGGGTGCCTCACGGCCGGAATCGCCAACATCGCCGCCGCTCGCGGCGTGACGCTGACCAAGGTCAGCTCGACCGTCGAGGGCGACATCAACCTGCTCGGCCTCCTCGGGCTCTCCGACGGCTCGGTCCGCAACGGCTACGAGGGCATCCGGGTCACCTTCCACATCGAGGGCGACGCCGACGACGAGACGCTCCGCGCGATCGTCGAGCAGTCACGACGACGCTCTGCCGTCTACGACGCACTCACCAACCCCACCCCGGTGTCCGTCGAGGTCGTGACCGGCTGATCGCCGACCCGTCCCAGCGCTCCGGCCGTTCCGGCGGAACCCCTGCCGGGCAGGCCGGAGCCAGGACCCCCTTCCTCTTCGCACCGCACCCCCACGGAAGCCCAGACAACCCCAAGGAACTCAGGACAAGGAACAGCTCTCATGCCCACCACAGACACCGTCGTCATCGGGGCCGGTCACGCCGGCCTGGCGGTCAGCCGTCTCCTGACCGAGGCCGGCCGCGACCACGTGGTGCTCGACCGCGGACAGGTCGCCGAACGCTGGCGCTCGGAGCGGTGGGACTCCCTGCACCTGCTCACCCCGAACTGGATGACGCGCCTCCCCGGGTGGCGCTACCCGGGTCACGACTCCGAGGGCTACATGGCAGCCGGCGAGCTCGTCACCCACCTCGAGCAGTACGCCGAGTCGTTCGCGGCTCCGGTCCGGACCGGCACCACCGTCCTCTCCGTGACCGCCGCCGCGCCCGGGTATCGGGTTGCCACAGACCAGGAGACCTGGCTGTCGCGGCACGTCGTCGTCGCCACCGGGCCGTGGGGCACCCCCCGAGTCCCCGAGGGCGTCGACCCGACGGCCTCCGGCCTGCACCTGACCACGGCGTCGCGCTACCGCAACCCGGGCGCACTGCCGGACGGCGGCGTGCTGGTGGTGGGCGCTTCGTCGTCCGGGGTCCAGATCGCCGACGAGCTCGCCCGGGCCGGGCGGCGGGTCGTCCTGGCGGTGGGCCGGCACACCCGGATGCCTCGCCGCTACCGCGGGATGGACGTCTTCTGGTGGCTCGAGCGCACGGGACGACTTGGGCGAACCATCGACGAGGTGAGCAACCGAGCCGCGGCACGCAACGAGCCGTCGCTGCAGCTCGTCGGGCACAACGACCCGGATCGCTACGTCGAGAACCTCGACCTCGCCGAGCTCGCGACCCGAGGGGTCCGTGTCACCGGCCGGCTGCGGGAGCTTCGTGACGGCGTCGCGTCCTTCCAGGACAACCTCGCTGCCTCCGTGGCCGAGGCCGACGCGCGGATGCACCGGTTCCTCGACGCGGTGGACGAGCACGTCGACCGCAGCGGGCTCGGCTCCGAGGTCTGGGCGTCCGTGCGGCCGCGGCCGTTCATCGCGGACGAGATCCCGGCGAGACTCAACCTCTCGGCCGAGGGGGTCGGCACCGTGCTGCTCGCCACCGGCTACCGCCCGCACCACCCCTGGCTGCACGTCCCGGTCACGAGCCCGGACGGCTCCATCCGTCAGCACCGCGGCATCACGCCCGCACCCGGCCTCTACGTCGTCGGGCAGCGCTTCCAGCACCGCCGCGACTCCGGCTTCATCGACGGCGCGCGCCACGACGCGCAGTCCGTCGTCGCCCACCTGACCTCCAGCCGCTCTCTCGACCCCAGCGTGAGGTGACCGTCATGAACAGCAGGTACGACGTCGTCGTCGTCGGCGCCAGGGTCGCCGGCGCTTCCACCGCCCTTCTGCTCGCCCGCGCCGGCCTCAAGGTGGCGCTGGTCGACCGGTCCGCCTACGGCAGCGACACGCTCTCCACCCACGCCCTGATGCGCGCAGGCGTCCTCCAGCTCTCCCGCTGGGGCGTCCTGCCGGAGGTGCTCGCGGCCGGCACCCCTGCGGTGGAGAAGACCCTTTTCCACTACGCCGACGGCGACACGGTGCAGGTCTCGATCCGTCCGAGCCCCGGCGTGGAGGCGCTGTACGCGCCACGTCGGCGAGTTGTCGACCGGATCCTCGTCGACGCGGCAGCGGCGGCCGGCGTCGACGTACGGCACGGGGTCACGGTCACCGGCCTCCTCGAGTCCGACGGCCGGGTGGACGGGGTGCGCGCAACCGGGCGGACCGGCGCGTCGTACGAGCTGCGCGGCCGGATGACGGTCGGCGCCGACGGACTGCGGTCGGTCGTCGCCGACCAGGTGGGCGCACCGGTCGAGCGTCGGTCCGGCGCCCTCGGTGCGTCGCTCTACCGCTACCACGGCGACTTCTGCGTCGCCGGCTACGAGTGGGGGTACGGCGGCCAGGCCGCGGCCGGGATGATCCCCACCAACGACGGGCTGACCTGCGTCTTCGTCGGCGCAACGCCGCAACGGGTCCGGGAGCTGCGTCGCGGCGGCGCCGACGCGGCGTTCGAGAGCCTGTTCGCCGAGGCGATGCCCGACCACCTTCCCCGGCTGCACATGTCCCGCCCCGCCGGCCGGATCCACGGGTGGGGCGGCATGCCAGGTTTCGTGCGACGTTCGTGGGGCCCCGGCTGGGCGCTCGTCGGTGACGCCGGCTACTTCAAGGACCCGATCACCGCTCACGGCATCACCGACGCGCTGCGCGACGCAGAGCTGCTCGCGGACGCGATCGTCCAGGCTGTCTCCGGTGTCCGGACCGAGGCGGAGGCGCTGGCTGCCTTCCAGCGGCGGCGTGACGCGCTCTCGCGCCGGCTGTTCGAGACGACGGACGCGATCGCGGCCTACGACTGGGACATGGTGCGGATCAGGCGGCTGCTGCGCGAGGTGAGCTCCGCGATGGTCGACGAGGTGGAGGCTCTCGAGCAGCTGCCCGTTCGTCATGGAAGCGACGGCTACGCGAAGAACATCCCACCTGACAGGGCGTTCGCCCGGGAGTAGCGTGACGGAGTTGCATCGAGATCGGGCTTTGCGCATGCACGTGACCATCGACATGCTCGGGGGATTCTCGGTGACGGTCGACGACGTCGCCGTACCCGACGATGCCTGGAGCCGGCGGCACGCGGCCGGCCTGGTCAAGCTGCTGTCCCTGGCTCGCGGACGGCGCATGCACCGGGAACAGGTCTTCGACGCGCTGTGGCCCGACGTCTCGGTCGACGCCGCCGGCCCGAGGCTTCACAAGGCAGCGCACTACGCGCGCCGCGCGCTCGGCGGCCAGGCGGAGGCCCTCGTGCTGCGGAACGACGTCGTGACCCTGCTGCCAGGTGCCGATGTCACGGTCGACGCGCTCGTGTACCGGGCGGAGGCCGAGGCGGCACTGGCCGAGGGTTCTGGTGAGCGCGGGGTGCGGGCGCTGGACATGTACGGCGGGCCGCTCCTGCCCGAGGACGTCTACGAGCCCTGGGTCGAGGAGCGCCGGGAGCCGCTGGCCGCCCTCAGGTGCGAGCTGCTCCGGCTCACGGGCCGCTGGGAGGACCTGCTCCGGGAGGACCCGACGGACGAGCAGGCGCACCTCGCCCTCGCCCGGGCTGCCGCCGACCGGGGCGATCCGCGCACCGCGCTGCGGCAGCTCGAGCGGCTGGACCAGGCCCTGCGCCGAGAGCTCGGGACCGCACCGAGCGCCGAGGCCGAGGCGGTGCGCCTCTCACTGCTCGAGGAGGTGGGCCGGCCAGGCGCCTCACCCGCCGTCGCACCGTCCGCCTCGCCCACCGGCAACCGGCTCGTCGCGCGCCGCGACATAGGCGACCTGATCCGGGAACGCCTCTCGCAAGGCGACGCGGGCCACGGCAGCGCGCTGTTCGTCACCGGGCCACCGGGGGTGGGGAAGTCGGCGGTCCTCGACCTGGCCGTCGCCCTTGCCGAGCAGAGGGGTTGGCGCACCGGGCGGGGCACCGCTTCGGCAGTCGAGGGGCCGTGGCCCTATGCGTCGGTCCTCGAGGCGCTGGGCGACCTGTGCCGCAGGCACCCGTCCCTCCTCGACGGGCTCGACGACAACTTCCGCACCGAGCTCGACCGCGCGCTGTCCGCACGCGAGGTCAGCTGGAGCGGCGAGTCGGCCCACCAGCGACTGTTCGTGGCTGCGGCGGAGCTGTTACGCCTCGCCTCGGCCGGCCACGGGCTCCTCCTCGTGGTCGACGACATCCATGAGGCCGACCAGGCGTCGCTGCGGCTGCTGCACTACCTCGCCCGCTGCGCCGTCGGGGAGCGGGCGGTCCTCGCCCTGGCTCACCGCTCCGGTGGTGGGGATGCGCTCGAGGAGATGCACGCAAGCCTGGTCAGCCGGGGCATCGGTACTCGTGTGGCACTGGCGCCACTGGGTGAGGCAGCCACTCGACGGCTGCTGGCCCAGCAGTTCCCCTCGCTCGAGGACGCCACGGCGCAACACATCTGGGAGGTGAGCGGAGGTCTCCCGTTCACGGTCCAGGAGCTCGCGCGTGCCGCGGTGGCCGGACGACCGCAGAGCGTCGGGGTCGGTCTGCCGCCTGCGGTGCGCCGGACCTTCGAGCGCGTTGCGATGCTCGGGTCCACGTTCACCACCGACGAGCTTCTCGCCGTCGCCGCCGTGGGCCAGGAGGAGGCCTACCGCCACCTCGACCTGGCGCTCGCCGCCTTGGTCGTCGAGCCCGCCGACACCGGCTACCGCTTCCGACACGCTCTCGTCCGGGAGAGCCTGCTCAGCTCCATGCCGTCACACTCCCACGCCGGCGCCCGGCAGGAGGTTGCGGAGCGCCTTGCTGCTCTCGGAGCCGCGCCCGCACGGGTTGCCCACCAGTTCCTCGAGGCGGGGCAGCCGCAGAAGGCGGTCCCCTACGTGATCCCCGCCGTCGAGACCGCCGGCGCGCTCGGCGCGTACCGTGACGCCCTCGGACTCGTCGAGGCGGTGCGACCGTACGCGGTGGGGGAGGAGCTCGGCCGGCTCCTGGCTCGCCGCGGAGACCTGCTGCTCGCCCTGGGCGACCCGGACTCCGTCTCGGCCTACCGCGACGCCCTCGCCGTGACGTCGGGCACGCAGCAGCGTCTGGTCCGGGCCCGGCTCGGGCGCGCGGCGTGCTTCGGCGGCGACTTCGAGACCGCGCACGCCGCCCTCGACGGGCTCGACCTCGTCGGCGACGGCGCCGACGGCGCGATCCTTCTCGCCCGCGGGAACCTGGCGTACTTCAGCGGCGACGTCGACGCTGCCTGGGACGCAGCCTCCGCAGCCCGTCAGATGTTGCAGGGCCCGGACGACCCTTGGCAGTACGTCGACCTCGTCGCCCTCCAGGGCCTGATCGCACACCAGCGCGGTGAGTGGTTCGAGAGGTTCCGGCTCGAGCTGCGTCACACCCAGGGCCGGGAACGGCTGGCCACCAGTGTCTTCGACGCACACCTGTGCGTGGCGGAGTACGTCCTCTACGGCCCGGTGCCCTACGGCGAGGTGATCGAGCAGGCCGAGGGCCTTCGGCGACGTGCCTCGCACTTCGGTGCCCTGCGCGGAGTCGCCTTCGCGACCGCGCTCATCGGTGAGGCCGCCTTGTTGAAGGGGGACCTGGACCTCGCCGAGCGAGAGCTCCGCGAGGCGCTGGAGCTGCACCGCGATGCCGACGCGCCCGCGGGGGAGGCGCACAGCCTGCAACGTCTGGCCGAGGTGGAGCTCGCACGAGGGAACAGGGAGGAGGCGCAACGGCTTCTCGAGCGCGCTCTCCCTCTGGCCCGCTGGTCGATCATGAGCATGCACCTCCTCCAGCGGATCTACGGGACCATG
Organism: uncultured Actinomycetota bacterium; assembly: GCA_963739785.1. Taxonomy (GTDB): domain Bacteria; phylum Actinomycetota; class Actinomycetes; order Propionibacteriales; family Nocardioidaceae; genus Nocardioides_C. The sequence continues at coordinate 149,540 of CAVUBO010000018.1, forward strand.
ATCGCCGCGGCGCCCGACCCGTGGACGGCACGGGTCATCGTGGACAAGGCAGAGGACATCATGGGGGAGGAGGACCGGTGCCCGTTCTGCGCGATCATGCTGGCCGTTCCGGCGAGCATCGCGTGCGCTGACGCTGCGGACGTGGAGGGTGCTCGACGCCACCTGGCGGTCGCGGAGGAGTCCGCGGCCCGGTGGGACGGCAGCGCATGGGACGCGGCCGTGCTCGAGGCCCGGGCGCACCTCGCGCTCGCCGAGGGCGCGGTCGCGGACTTCGAGGCGATGCTGGAGAGGGCCGCCCGGATCTTCGAGGAATCGGGCCACCCGTTGGACGCGCGGCGATGCCTCGACGTACGCCGTGCACTCGCATCGGCTCCCGTGCCCATCTGACGCGGACGGCCGAGGCAGTCGCCGGGCGGCCGGCCGTGCCGGTTCGGGGGTGGATCTCATCCTTCGGGCGGGCTGGACATCCTCACGTCGATCTTTCTAGACTCTGTTCTAGTTCGAAATGCGTCGTCTAGGCCGATTATAGACAAGGTTCCGGTCGAAAAGACGGCGGCAAACCTTGAGATCCGTTGTCTACGCGATGGGATACTGCGGCTATGTCGTCCCTGCCTGAGGGTGAGGTACCCGGGGCACCAGCGGTCTCGCTCCGGGACCTTCGTAAGTCGTTCGGGCCGGTGACCGCGGTCGCCGGTATCGACCTCGACATCGCCGACGGCGAGTTCTTCTCCATGCTCGGCCCCTCGGGGTCTGGCAAGACCACGGTCTTGAGGATGATCGCCGGCTTCGAGAGCCCCACTGCCGGCTCCGTCGTGCTCGGCGGCCGGGACGTCACCCGCGAGCCACCCTTCTCCCGCGACGTGAACACGGTCTTCCAGGACTATGCGCTCTTCCCGCACATGAGCGTCCTCGAGAACGTCGAGTACGGCCTCCGGGTCAAGCGGGTCGCTCGCGACCAGCGGCGGCAGCGGACGCTCGCCGCCCTCGACACGGTGCGCCTCGGCGGGTACGGCGACCGCCGGCCCCACGAGCTCTCGGGAGGACAGCGGCAGCGCGTCGCCCTCGCCCGGGCGCTCGTGAACCGGCCCAAGGTCCTCCTGCTCGACGAGCCGCTCGGCGCGCTGGACCTCAAGCTGCGTCGAGAGATGCAGATCGAGCTGAAGGAGCTCCAGCGTGAGGTCGGCATCACCTTCGTGTTCGTGACCCACGACCAGGAGGAGGCGCTGACGATGAGCGACCGCATCGCGGTCTTCAACAACGGCGTCATCGAGCAGGTCGCCACGCCCTTCGAGCTCTACGAGCGGCCGGCGACCAGCTTCGTGGCCGGCTTCGTCGGGACCTCGAACCTGCTCGAGGGGCAGGTCGCCGAGCAGCTCATCGGCGAGCAGGGGACCTTCAGCATCCGGCCCGAGAAGATCCGGCTGCGCGACGCGGGAGAGGTGACGGAGGCGCCGAGGTCAGGCGGTGAGGAGTGCTCGGCCAAGGGCACCGTCCGCGAGGTCGTCTACCTCGGCTCCGCGACGCACTCGGTCGTCGACCTCGACGTCGGCGGTCACCTCACAGTCCTCCAGCAGAACCTGGAGAGCTCGATCGACCATGCGCTGGCCCACCGCGGTGAGGACGTGCTCCTGACCTGGCAGCGCGCGAACGTCGTGACCCTCGGGGGTCAGGAACCTTCATCAGAAGACACCCCTGGGGACACGTCCACTGAGGAGAACCCATGAACAAGATGACAGCACTCGCCGGTGCCTGCGCCCTGGGCCTCGCCCTTGCCGCATGTGGCACGTCCGACGACGGCGGCGACGGCGGTGGCGCCTCGCCGGCGGCCGGGGGTCAGTTCACCCCGCCCGACGTACCCATGCAGAAGTCGCTCGGCGACGGTGAGGGTGCGGTGAACATCCTGGCCTGGCCCGGCTACGCCGAGGACGGCAGCACCGACCCCAAGATCGACTGGGTCACCCCGTTCGAGAAGGACACCGGCTGCCAGGCGAACGTCAAGTACTTCGGCACCTCCGACGAGGCCGTGACCTTGATGAAGACCGGGGAGTACGACGTCGTCTCCGCCTCCGGTGACGCGTCCCTGCGCATGGTCGCAGCCGGAGACGTGGCCCCGGTCAACACCGACCTCGTGAAGAGCTACGCGGACATCCAGCCCTGGCTCAAGGACCGCGACTGGAACTCCGTCGACGGCCAGATGTACGGCATCCCGCATGGCTGGGGCGCGAACGTGCTGATGTGGCGGACCGACAAGGTGAAGCCGGCCCCGACCAGCTGGAGCTCGGTCTTCGAGAAGGACCCGCCCTACGCCGGTCAGGTCACCGCCTACGACTCGCCGATCTACATCGCCGACGCGGCGCTGTACCTGATGAACACCCAGCCCGACCTCGGGATCGAGAACCCCTACGCCCTCGACCAGGACCAGCTGCAGGCGGCCGTCGACGTCCTGAAGACCCAACGGCAGAACATCTCGGAGTACTGGTCGGACTACCTCAAGCAGGTGCAGGGGTTCACCAGCGGCGACACCGTGATCGGCACGACCTGGCAGTTCATCGTCGGCCTCGCCCAGTCTGACAAGGTCAAGGTGGAGGCGATCCTGCCTGACGAGGGGTCGACCGGCTGGTCGGACACCTGGATGGTCGGCGCCGACGCCAAGAACCCCAACTGCGCCTACATGTGGATGGACTACGTCACCAGCCCGGAGGTTCAGGCGCAGCTGACCGAGAACTACGGTGAGGCGCCCGCCAACGCGAAGGCCTGCGACTTCACCTCGGACCCGACGTTCTGCGACACCTACCACGCTGACGACAAGGCCTACTCCGACAAGATCTGGTACTGGACCACGCCGATCGAGCAGTGTCTCGACGGCCGCACGGACGTCAAGTGCACCGACTACGGGGAGTGGACCCAGGCCTGGACCGAGGTCAAGGGCTGACCTTGTCCCACTTCATGCATCGCCGTCCGGGGCTCCGGCTCGGGCTGCTGCTGACCCCGCCCATGCTGTGGCTGGGAGTGGCCTACCTCGGAGCCCTGGCGGCGTTGTTCCTGACCTCGCTCTGGGGGCAGAACAGCTTCACCGGCGAGATCGAGCGGACCTGGACGCTCGACAACTTCCGCGACCTGTTCACCCTGGAGGTGTACCGCACCATCACCTTCCGCACCTTGGCGATCGCGGCTCTGGTCACGGTCGTCGACGCGGTGCTCGCGTTCCCGATCGCCTTCTACATGGCCAAGGTGGCCTCCGTGCGGGTGCAGCGGCTCCTCGTCATCGCGGTGCTGATGCCACTGTGGGCGTCGTACCTCGTCAAGGCCTACGCCTGGCGCGGGATGCTCTCCGAGAACGGGCTGATCGACTGGCTGGGGGCGCCGTTCGGCCTCCAGTCGCCCGGCTACGGGATGACCGCCACGATCATCGTGCTGGCCTATCTCTGGCTGCCCTACATGGTCCTCCCGATCTTCGCGGGGCTGGAGCGGTTGCCGAACTCCCTGCTCGAGGCGTCGTCCGACCTCGGCGCGGCCCCCGGGCACACCCTGCGACGGGTGGTGCTCCCGATGGCATTCCCGGCGGTGGTGGCAGGCTCGATCTTCACCTTCTCCCTGTCCCTGGGCGACTACATCGCGGTGAAGATCGTCGGTGGCGCGAACCAGCTTCTGGGGAACGTGGTCTACGACAACGTCGGTGCCGCGAACAACCTCCCGTTCGCGGCCGCGGTGGCCACCATCCCGGTGGTTGTCATGCTGGTCTACCTCGCGGCCGTACGACGGACCGGGGCACTGGAGAACCTATGACCCTCTCTCGCGGCATGCGTATCGCGCTCGTCGGCTTCACGATCCTGGCACTGGCGGTCGTCTACACGCCGCTCGCGCTCATCGTGCTCAACTCCTTCAACGCCAGCGCCTCGTTCGCCTGGCCGCCGACCGACCTGACCCTGCACTGGTGGAACGTCGCCGCCGGCGCCACGGGAGTTCGCAACGCGCTGCTCGTGAGTGTCGAGGTGGCCGCGCTGGCGACGCTGGTGGCCCTCACGCTGGGGACGATGGCAGCGATGGCGCTCTCCCGGTACCGCTTCTTCGGGCGCAGCTCCGTCTCGCTGCTGATCATCCTGCCGATCGCCCTGCCCGGCATCGTCACGGGAATCGCCCTCAACAACGCCTTCCGCACGATCCTCGGCTGGGAGCTCGGCTTTCTCACCATCGTCGTCGCGCACGCGACCTTCTGCATCGTCACGGTGTTCAACAACGTGCAGGCCCGGCTCCGCCGGCTCGGGGGCAACCTCGAGGAGGCGTCGATGGACCTCGGCGCGGGCAGGTTCACCACGTTTCGCCGGGTGACCTTCCCGATGCTCCGCTCGGCGCTGCTCGCGGGAGGGCTGCTCGCGTTCGGCCTCTCCTTCGACGAGATCGTCGTCACCACGTTCACCGCCGGGGCTCAGCAGCAGACGCTGCCCCTGTGGATCTTCAACAACATGTTCCGCCCGAACCAGACACCGGTGGTCAACGTGGTCGCGGCCGTGCTGGTGGTGCTGTCGATCATCCCGATCTACCTGGCCCAGCGCCTCGCCGGGACGACCAACGAGGGGTTCACCGGAGCCCGGTGAGCCCGGTGAGCCCGGGTGCCCGGTGAGCGCCGGGGCCGGTCAGTAGCCGCGGGGCTTCTCGGGCACGTAGAGCCACTCCCGGAACAGACGGTCGAGCTGCTTGCCGGACACGCGCTCGGCGAGTGCGCGGAAGTCCTTGGTGGTGACCGAGGCGTGGGCGTTCTGTGCAGTCCATCGGCGCAGGATCTTGAAGAACGCCTTGTCGCCCACCCGCTCGCGGAGCACCTGGAGCGTCATCGCGCCACGGTCGTAGACCGGCGTGGCGAACAGCTTGCTCGACCGAGCCCGGGTCGCCCGGGGGGGTCTTCCAGAACGAGGACTTGGCGCCGTAGGTCCGGTACAGGAAGCGGAACTGCCGGTGCGGGGTCTTCGGTGTGTCGTAGCGCCAGGCGTCGTAGAGCCACTCGGTGTAGGTGGCGAAGCCCTCGTTGAGCCAGATGTCGCTCCAGTCCGTCGGGGTGACGGAGTTGCCGAACCACTGGTGCGCGATCTCGTGGGCGATCATGTAGGCGGGCGCGTAGTCCGGGATCACCGGCCGGCTCTGGGTCTCGAGGGCGTAGTCGACGTTGATCTTGTCGATGATCAGCCCGGAGGTCGCGAACGGGTACTGGCCGAACCGCTGCTGCATGAAGTCGACGATGCTGCTGAGGTCCCGGCGGGCGCGACGCTCCTTGCCCAGCGTCGCGTCGACGAAGGAGACCAGCGGGATCCCGGAGGCGGTCTTCGCCCGGTACATCCGGTAGCGCCCGATGGAGACGGTCGGGAGGTACGACGCCATGGGGCGGTTCTCCCTCCAGTGCCACACGGTGCGCTGTCTTCCGACCGCACGTCGCACCAGCCGGCCGTTCGAGGCCGCCTTGAGGTGGTTGGGCACGTCGACCGAGATGGTGTAGGTCGCCTTGTCGCCGGATGGTGCTGTTGACCGGGAACCACGTCTCGGACCCGAACGGCTCGGACAGCGCGGTGGCGCCGTCCTTGGTCGGGATCCAGCCGATGCGACCGAGCTGCTTGTGGCGGTAGGGCGCGGGCTTCCCGTCGTACACGACGGTCGTCTTGAAGGTGGTTCCGTCGGGGATCGCGACGGCGGGCTTCACGGTGAGCTCGAAGCCGTTGCGGGACCACTTGGCCCGGACGCCGTCGACCTTGATGGAGCGTACGTTCAGCCCCTGGAGCTCCAGGTTGAAGGCCGAGAGGCTCTTGGTCGCGGTGGCGCGCACGGCCGTGGTCGCGGCGATGCTCCGGGAGCCTGCCCGCCAGCGCAGGTCGATGTCGTAGTGCTTCACGTCGTAGCCGCCGTTGCCCCGGTCCCGGATCACCGAGTCGCTCGACGACCGCCGACCCGGGGGTCGGGGCCAGTGCAGCCTGGGCCGCCGGCAGCGGGAGGAGGGCCAGCAGGGTGATCGCGAGCACGCTCAGAGGGCGGCGGTGAGGACGTGGAGGCACGCAGTAGAGGCTAACGGCCGGACGGGCACGGAGGCCTCCGGGCTGTTCAGAGTGTGACCGGATCGAGTCCCGGGCGGAGCCGCGTCAGAAGCTGACGCGGCTCGCGGCGAGCCGGCGCTCGGCCTCGGGGTCACCGGTGAGGCTGACGGATGGAGAGGCAGGGCGACCGGACAGCATCCGGCAGACCTCCACGGCGTCGGCGACGAGCGAGGCCTGCGACGCGCCGGTCCCGAGCGTCCAGGTTCCTGCGCCGTTCCCGGTCAGGCTGAGCGTGGTCGCGGGGCCCTCCCAGGTCTCGGCAAGGTCGCGGACGACCTGCGCCACGACATCCGCCTCGGTCGTGGTCGGGGACAGCTCGCGTCCCGACGCCCGGGCGATGTCGATGCGGTGCATCCACAGGTCGCGTGGGTAGATGACGTCGACGAGGTAGCCGAAGGTGGATCCCGGAGGCAGCCCGAAACCGGAGGGGATCGGTAGCGCGCGCAGGGGACGGGGCATCCGCCGGCGGGCTCTGGCAGCCTTCGGGCCGAGGGAGGCGACTCGGCGACGAGCCCGCCGGTGGTGGCGTCCCGGCGATCGTCGACCTGCATCTGGTTGATCGCGTCGAGGCGGCTCAGGTCGCGGTAGGCGCCGAGGGGCGAGCGCGATGCGGCGGAGCTGGGCGCGCAGGCGGGCGCCCTCGTCGAGCGCGCCCGCGACATGGGCGACGACGTCGCGCACGGTCCAGCGCGTGCAGTCGGTGGGCGCTTGCCACTCGGCCGGGTCGAGGTCGCGGACCAGGGCGAGGAAGGCGTCGAGCTCGCCGACCGCCACGGCGTGGGCTCGGTCGGGTGTCGGAGGCGTGAGTGTGCTGGTCATGAGGATGGCCTCGATCCGTAGTGGACGACGAAGGAGGAGACGAGCGGTGTGACGAGGCTCGCCATGCGGCCCGACGCGACGGGGACGCCTGGCTCGTTCGACAGGCGCTGGCTGATCAGCCCGGAGACCATCAGCGCCCAGATGTCCGCGGCCTCCTCGACGTCGATGTCCGCGCGGAGGTGACCGGTCGCCCTCAGGTCCTCGAACGCGCGGAGGTTCAGCGACCGGACCGCGACCGCGGCCGTGTAGGACCCTGGCGACGGCTCCCACCGGGGGACCGGCCGCCAGAACATGAGCTGGGAGTACGCCGGATGGGCCGACGCCCAGTGCAGGCTGCGTGTCATCGCACCCACCAGCCACTCGCGCAGCGTCGTGCCGGAGGGGAGCGCGCCGCCGTACTCCTGCATGGCCTCCTCGAACGCACGCCACCCCCGGGCGAAGACCTCGTCGTAGAGGGCAGCCTTCGACGGGAAGTAGACGTACAGCGACGGCGTGCGCATGCCCATCCGCCTCGCCACCTCGCCGAGGCTCAAGCCGGCGGCGCCGCTCTCGGCCATGACCGCCAGCGCGTGCTCCACCACCTCGTCGAGGGTCTGGTCGTGCCGGCGTCGGCGTCGGTCGGTGACCGGGGCAGGGCTCATGGAACGAGGATTTCCTAACGGCGTTAGGTAGGCAATGGCCCACCCGGGCGGTCCTGGCCGCGGCGCGTGACCAAGCACACCCCCGTCGGGCGGGCCCCTAGGTGGAGAGTCGCGCAGGCCAGGCGCGAAGATTGGGTGCGTGCCGGAGACGAGAGAGATCTACAAGACCCTCGACCTCTGCCTGCGGATCGGGGAGCTGCTGCTGTCCAACGGCGCCGGCGCCGCGGACGTCACCGCGACCATGCTCTCGATGGCCCACGGTCTGGGCCTGCGCAACGCCGACGTCGATGTCACGTTCACCGCGCTGTCGATGAGCTACCAGACCAGCTTCGACGAGCCCGCGCTGATCCAGGTGCGCAACGTGCGCCACCGCGACATCGACTACGAGGACCTGACCCGGGTCAACGGGATCATCCTCGACGTGCTCAAGGGGAAGATCGACCGTGACGAGGCCAGGTCGCGGCTTGCGCAGATCGTCTCGTCGGGGCACAGGCTGCCACGGTGGGCGGTCACGGTGGGCTACGGGATGGTCGGCCTGGGGGTCGGCCTGCTCCTGGGCGGCGACCTGATCGTGATCGCCATCGCCTTCCTCGCTGCCGTCGGCATCGACGTGCTCCAAAGAGTCGATGTCCCGCCGCCGGCTGCCCACGTTCTACCAGCAGGTCGCCGGTGGTCTGCTCGCGACGTTGTTGCGCGGTGGGCACGGCGGCCACCGACCTCGACGTCGACCCGTCGATGGTGGTCACCGCGAGCATCATCATGCTGCTGGCAGGGATCGGCTTCATGGGCGCGATCCAGGACGCGCTCACCGGCTTCTACATCACCGCGGGCGCCCGGCTGCTCGAGGCGCTGCTGGCGACCGCCGGGATCATCGCGGGGGTCAGCGGTGGCCTCACCGTCGGCACGATGCTCGGTGTGGAGCTGACCCGGCTCGACCCGGGGCGGCCGGCTGGCAGGCCCTGCCCGTGATGACCTTCGGCGCCGGCCTCTGCGCGGCGGCCTTCGCGTTCGCGTCCTACGCGCCGCTGCGCTCCCTGCTGCCCATCGCCGCGATCGCCGCGGTGGGCGAGTCGATCTGGTACCTGCTCTACGTGAACGACGCCGGCCCCGCCTGGGCCTCGGCGTGCGCGTCGGTGATGATCGGCGTGGTCAGCTACTCCGTCGCCGGCCGGGTGCAGGGTGCCGCCCCTGGTGGTCGTGGTCCCGGCCGTGGTGCCGATGCTGCCCGGTCTGTCGATCTACCGAGGTCTGTCCTTGATGTCGGCCGGCGACAGGTCCGGCGTCGTCGCGCTCGCCACGGCCGCGGCGGTCGCGATCTCGATCGCCTCGGGGGTCATCCTCGGGGAGTACGTCGCACAGCCGCTCAAGCGGGAGGTGCGCCGACTCGAGGACCGACTCGCCGGTCCACGTCTGGTCGGACCGATCCGGGCTCGCGCGGTGAAGCGCCAGAAGCAGCCCGGCGGCCTGAGTCAGGGCAGCGTCGCGAGGGGGTACTGCCGGCCGGTGCTCGTGTCGATGAGCGCGGCCCGGTCGGCGGTCGTCGACAGCGGCAGCACGTCGAAGACCGCTGAGGCGACGGTGGGCAGTCGTTCGAGGGTCGTGCGAGGGGCAAGCGTGCAGTGCGGCACCCACACCCCGGGCCGGTAGTGCTGGTGCAGGTCGGCCCCGGTCGACTCCGCGGCCTCCACGACCCGCTCCTGACGACGGGCGATGTCGGAGGTCACCGACGGCACCAGCCAGGTCCGGCTGCGCCGGAACATCCCGATCGCGTCGAAGTGCAAGGTCATCGGGCCCTCGTCCGGCAGCAGGTCGACGGCGTCGGCGACCTTGGCGACGTCGAAGGTGCGGAGCACGGCGTACGACAGGTGCGGCACGTGCTGCCCGTGCGTGTGTGTCAGCAGGGTCGGCACGCCGAGGTCCTCGAGCCGGTGCCAGAGCCGCCGGATCGCGTGCTCGCTGTGGGGGTCGAAGAGCAGGCAGACCGCGAGTGCCATCCGGTCAACCGAGTACGTCGAAGGCGGTGGACCCGGTCGGGCCGGTCTCGACGACCTCGACCCGCACGACGCGGGCGTGGCGAGGGCCTTCGTGGCACCACGCGACCATCGCCTCCACGGCGGGGCCGGCCCCTCGAACAGGCCGCCGACCGTGCCGTCGGGCTCGTTGCGGACCCAGCCCGCGACTCGGGAGCGCTCGGCCTGGTGACGGCACGAGTCGCGGAAGAACACGCCCTGCACGCGGCCGTGCACGACGACCCGTCGCGCGATGACGAGGTTGCTCATCTGGACATCATCGCGCTCGTCGACCTGCCCGAGCCACCGATCCGCGGTGGCGGGGTCGAAGGGAGCCTCGCGCCCGCTCGACCGCCCGGCGGACCTCCTCGCAGGTGCGGGTCGCGTGCGCCGACGACGTCGCTCGGGTAGCCGAACCGCACCCGGTGGTCGGCGAACTCGTCCTCGTCGTCGACCCACACGCGGCCGGTCCACCCGCTCAGGACGTCGAGGTCGAGGTCGACGGCGGAGACGAGTCGTCCCGTCCAGGACGGGCACGGTGGTGATGTCGACGTACACGTCGCACGGTGTACCGACCGCCAGCGGCGAAGAAGGTCGCCACGAAGCCGGCGTCCGGCACGAGGACCACCTGGTCCTCATCGAGTGTGGAACCGCGCCTCGGGCGCCCGACGAGGGTTCCCGTGGGGATGCCGAGCCACGTGCCGTGCTCGTCCTCACCGAGGCGGAAGGCGTCGTACTCCCAGTGCGGCAGGCCACCCCACTTCGTGAAGACCATGCGCGTGCTCGTCACGGGCACATCCTAGGAACGCCCGGTACAGACCACGTTTCACCACGCTGGCCGTCGGGGATCTTCACCGTGACAGCCTACGAGCGCCGCCCCTGGGAGGAGGGCGGCGCTCGTCGTCTGTCGTGAGGCCTGCGTCAGCCTTGCTTCTTCTCCGTGGGCACCTCGTGCGGGAGGTTGTCGGCCTTCACCGCGTCGCGCTCGCCGAGCGGCCTCGGCTCGCCGACCGTGGTGTCCTTGACCGTCTGCTGCTCGGCCTCGGCGTTGATCTCTGCGCCGAGCAGGACGATGAACGCGGTGAGCCACAACCACAGCATCAGCACGGCCACGCCGGCGAGTGCGCCGTAGGTCTTGCTGTAGCTGCCGAAGTTGTCGACGTACAGCGAGAAGCCGACCGAGGCGACCAGCCAGATGACCGTGGCGACGGCGGCACCGACCGAGACCCAGCGAGAACCTCGGGTTGTCCCGGTCGGGGGCGTAGCGGTAGAGCACCGCGAGCGCGATCGCGACGGCGACCAGGAGGCCGAGCCAGCGGGCGACGTTGATGAGCACGTGCAGCGCCCCGTCGGGGACGAAGGCGTCGAGCAGCGAGGGTACGACCGCGATGAGGGTGACGGCGACGACCACGAACAAGATGGCGCCGAGGGTGAAGCCGAGCGCGAGCGAGCTTGCGCTTGACGAAGCCGCGGGTCTCCTCCTCGTCGTAGGCCACGTTGATCGCCGTGACGATGTTGCCCACACCGCCCGAGGCGCTCCACAGCGCAAGCGCCAGCGCGATGATCAGGCCGAGGCCGAGCGACTGCTGGGGCTGGGAGGCGATCGCCTCCATCTGCTCGGTGATGATCGAGGCCGCGTCCGCGGGCAGCGCGTCGGAGATGGCCTTCGTCTGCTTGGCCACCGTCTCCGGGGCAGGCGACGAGGCCGTAGATCGTCACCGCGGCGATCATGGCGGGGAAGAGCGAGAGGAACGAGTAGAAGGCGACGCCCGCGGCGAGCAGCGGGCACCTGGTCGACCTTCGACTCCGCCCAGGCCCGCTTGGTGACCTGGAGCCATCCCTTGGCCGGGATCTCCTTGGGCTTCTCGGCGGCGGCCCCGGGGTACTCACGCTCGAGCGCGCTGGCTTGCTTCGACATGTCACACCGGGTACCCCGCGGGGAGCCGCGCCTAACGCCTCTGTGGCCCGTTCCGCACCCCCGGGACGATTACCAAGGTATGCAGGGGAACTGTCGCTTCCCATGGTGATCTTGCCGTGGGAAGCGGACAGTTTGCCGTGGGAAGTCCCGCTCAGCGAGCCTTGGGCGCGATCCGGGAGGCGACCTTGGCGACCGTGCCCTGGTAGCGGGAGCCGACGAGCCGGACGTAGCCGTCGAGGAACTTCGCGTCGTTGCCGACGACGATGCGCGGCCGGTTGCGCAGCACGCCGTCGACGATGACCTCGGCGGCCTTCTCGGCGGTGGTCTTGGCGAGCTTCTTGTCGAACAGCGCGGCGACGCTCTGCTGGTCGTGGCTGCGCGGTGGTCCGGCAGTTGCGGGCGATCGCGGTCTTGATGCCGCCCGGGTGCACGCAGGAGACCTGCACCGGGTGCTGGGCGATCAGCATCTCCATGCGCAGCGCCTCGGTGAAGCCGCGTACGCCGAACTTCGAGGCGTTGTAGGCGGTCTGCGCAGGCATGCCCATCAGGCCGAAGAGGCTGGAGATGTTGACCAGATGGCCGTCGCCGCTCGCGATGAGGTGGGGGAGGAACTCCTTGGAGCCGTGCACGACGCCCCAGAAGTTGACGTCCATGATCCGCTCGAACTCTTCGTAGGGCGTCTCCTCGAAGTCGCCGTGGAGGGCGATGCCGGCGTTGTTGAACACCGCGTTGACCCGGCCGAGGTCCGGCGGCCACCGACGCGGCGTAGCCGGCCATCGCGGCGCGGTCGCTCACGTCGAGCTTCTCGGTGTGCACCTTGCGGGCGTGGCGGGCCGACGCGCGCTCCGCCGTCTCGAGCAGACCGACCTCGTCCTTGTCGGAGAGCGCCAGGACGGCGCCCCGAGCGGCGAGGTCGAGCGCCAGGGCGCGGCCGATGCCCGAACCAGCGCCGGTGATCACGGCCACCTTGCCGTCGAATGTCCTCATGCGGTCTGCCCCACCTTCGTGGTCGTCGTGGATCGTGCCGGGTCGAGCTGCTGCGACGACGTACTGCTCGACGTCGAACTGGCGGGTGAGCTGACGGAACTTGAACGTGGTGCGCGGCCAGAGCGTGACGTTGCGGCCGTGGGAGTCGAGGTACCAGCTCGAGCAGCCGCCGGCGCTCCAGACGGTGCGCTTCATCCGGCGCTGGATGTCGCGGTTCCAGCGCTCCTGCGCCGTGCGGCTTCGGCTCCAGCGCGCTGATGCTCTGCGGCGTCCATCGTCCGCAGCGCGTCGAGGACGTAGGCGATCTGCGACTCGATCATGAAGACCATGCTCGAGTGGCCGAGGCCGGTGTTCGGGCCCGACGATGAAGAACAGGTTCGGGAAGCCGTGGACCGTCGCGCCCTTGTACGCCGACATGCCCTCGCGCTCCCACAGCTGCGCGAGCGTCTCGCCGTCGCGGCCGGTGATGTGGTCGGCGATCGGCAGATCGGTGGTGTGGAAGCCGGTGGCGACCACGAGCGCGTCGACCTCACGCTCCACGCCGTCCCGGGTGACGACCGCGTTGCCGGTGACCTTCTCGATGCCGTCGGTGACCAGGTCGACGTTGTCGCGGTCGAGGGCGGGGTACCAGTCGTTGGAGATCAGGATCCGCTTGCAGCCGATCTCGAAGGTGGGCGTGACCTTCTCGCGCAGGACGGGGTCGGAGATGCCCTTCTCGATGTTGGCGAGCGACAGCTTCTTGGCCGGGCGCGGCGAGCTTCGGGTTCACCGTGAAGCCCGGCACGAACGTCTCGCGGCCCCAGTAGATCGCGGTGCGGTAGAGCTTCTGGACCGCCGGGACGTGGCGGAAGGCGAGCCGTTCGAGGCCGGAGTAGGGCCGGTCGCGCCGCGGCATCACCCAGGGGGCGGTGCGCTGGTAGACGTCGAGGCGGGCGACCTTCTTGGCGATCTCGGGGACGATCTGGATCGACGAGGCGCCGGTGCCGATGACGGCGACGCGCTTGCCGGGTCAGGTCGAAGTCGTGGTTCCAGCGGGCGGAGTGGAACACCTCGCCCTGGAAGGTCTCGATCCCGTCGATGTCGGGCATCTTCGGGTCCGAGAGCGCTCCGGCCGCCGAGACCAGCAGGTCCGCGGTGACAGTGCCTGCGGAGGTCACGACCCGCCAGACCTGCGCCTCGTCGTCCCACGCCGCGTCCTCGACGGTGGTGTCGAAGCGGAACCGGTCGAGCACGGTGGACTCCTGGGCCACCTTCCGCAGGTAGGCCTGGATCTCCGGCTGGGGGGAGAAGGACCGCGACCAGTCGGGGTTCGGGGCGAAAGAGAAGGAGTACAGCTGCGAGGGGACGTCGCACGCCGCGCCGGGGTAGGTGTTGTCGCGCCAGGTGCCGCCGACGTCCGGGCCGCGCTCGATGACGAGGAAGTCCTGCTCGCCCTGCTCGGAGAGCTTGATCGCAAGGCCGAGGCCGGCGAACCCGGCGCCGATCACCAGCACCCGGGTGTGGCTCGGAAGGGCTGCCGTGCTGTCTGGGGCAGCGGTCGTGATGTCCATGGCCGAGGACCATACCGACGGTATTGAACGGGAGTCAATAGCATTGTTGACACGAATTCAGTAGAGTCCGCGCCATGAGTCAGACCCGCGTCCGGCTGAGTCCCGACGACCGCCGCGAGCAGCTCCTCGACCTCGGCATCGAGCTGCTCGACCACCCGGTCGCTCGACGAGCTCTCCATCGACCTGCTGGCCGAGGAGGCCGGGATCTCGCGCGGGCTGCTCTACCACTACTTCCGCAACAAGCAGGAGTTCCACCGCGCCGTCGTACGCCGAGCGACCGACGAGATGCTCGCGCTGACCACACCCGACCCGTCGCTCGACGCCGCTCACCCGGCTGACCGCCGGCCTGGGCGCCTACATCGACTACGTCGAGACGAACTTCGAGCCGTTCATGTCTCTGGTGCGCGGCGCCGCGAGCGGTGACCGGTTCCTGCGCGAGATCTACGAGGACGCGCGGGGTGCCCTCACCGGGCGGATCTTCGAGAGCATCGGCGAGCTCGGACTGAGCGACTCACCCGCGACGCGGCTGCTGACCGAGGGCTGGGCGGCCATGGTGGAGGAGTCCGTCATCGCCTGGGTGCAGCAACGGCAGGTGTCCAAGGAGGAGCTCCTGCGGCTGCTCGCCGCGGCCCTGCCCGCGGTGCTCACGGCCACGATGACCGGGGGCGAGGCTCAGCCCGCCGACGCGTAGGCCTCGCGCAGCCAGCTCGGCGAACTCCTCGTCGAGGTCGGTGGCGTCGTGCACCTCGAGGTGGTGCATCCAGTGCGGCCGGCCACGCGCACCACCTGCTTCCACCGGGCGCTCTGGTCCTCACGCGGCAGCGCGAGCGAGACGACGACCTCGGCGCCCGGCCGGGACAGGTACATGCCGGGCAGCCACACCCAGCAGAAGCCGGTACGGCGCCGGAAGGCGACCTGGCTCTTCGTGACCCGTACGCCTGCGGGCCCGAGGCGGTCCACGAGGCGGGTCAGTACGTCGTACACCTGGAGCCCCAGCGGAACGTCCGCGAAGAACTTCTCGACGCTCCCGCGCTCGACCTCGACCATGCACCCATCCTCGCGCGGGCCGGCCGGTCGAGCCGCGCGGGGGCAGCGGAGCGGGCCGCTGCATGCGCGGGGGGCCAGGTGGGCACACCGAGGGGAGACGTCGACGAAGGAGGAGACCCATGCGCTTCGGCTACTTCCTCTCCTGCGAGGAGTACACCCCCGAGCAGCTCGTCGAGCAGGCCCGCCTCGGCGGAGGAGGCCGGCTTCGACGCGCTGTGGATCAGCGACCACTTCCACCCGTGGAACAACGAGCAGGGCCAGAGCCCGTTCGTGTGGTCGGTGATCGGCGCGATCTCCCAGGTGTGCGACCTGCCCGTGACCACGGCGGTCACCTGCCCGACCGTGCGCACCCACCCGGCGGTGATCGCGCAGGCCGCGGCGACCAGCGCGGTGATGCTCGACGGGAGGTTCACGCTCGGCGTCGGCTCGGCGAGGCGCTCAACGAGCACATCCTCGGCGACGCGTGGCCCACGGCCGACGTACGGCTCGCGATGCTGGAGGAGGCCGTCGACGTGATCCGCCAGCTCTCACCGGCGAGACGGTCACGTACGGCGGCGAGTACTACACCGTCGACACGCCCGGATCTACACGCTCCCCGACCAGCCGCCGCCGATCTACGTCTCCGGCTTCGGCCCGAAGGCGCATCGACGCTCGCCGCCCGGATCGGCGACGGCTACATCAACACCGCACCCGACGCCGAGCTGCTCGGCGCTGTTCAAGGAGAAGTCGGGCGGCAAGCCCGCCGCAGGCCGGGTTGAAGGTCGCCTACGCGGACAGCGAGGACGAGGGCGTCGCGCACGCGCACCGCCTGTGGGCCAACGCCGGGCTGCCCGGCGAGCTGGCCCAGGTGCTGCCCAGCCCGCAGCACTTCGAGCAGGCCTCGCAGCTGGTGACGCAAGGAGATGACCGCCGACTCGGCGTCGTGTGCGGCCCTGACGTCGAGCGCCACGTCGACGCCTTCGCGCCCTACGTCGACGCCGGGTACGACGAGGTGTACGTGGCCAACATGGGGCCGCACTACGCGCGAGATGATCAAGGTGTACGGCGAGAAGGTGCTGCCGGCTCTGCGAAGCGACTCGGACGTCTGAGGAGGCGACGCCGGGTGCGACGGGCAGGCGAGGGGCACTCCTCGGTCAGTGGAAGGAGCAGCGCACCAGGCGGTAGCGCAAGAAGGTGCCCTCGTCCCAGCGCCGGGTGCCGATGTGCCAGCCCGCGACCACCTCGGTGGGCACCAGGTAGCCGTCGAAGCGGCGCTCCTCGCTGAGCACCGCTCCGAAGCGGTGCCTGCCGTACGGCGACCCGGGCGGTGTGCCCCAGCGGTCCATCTCGACCTCACGGAGGCGACCGAGCGGGTCGATGGTCACGGTGACCGCCTGCTCCTCACCGCCGACGACCAGGTGCGCGACTGCGTGGTTCTCGTCCACCGGCTCCCAGTCCACCGACGAGTCGAGGGCAACGGTCGGGACGGCGGCCATCAGCTCCGCGGCGTGCCGTCCGGCCGAGCTGCGGGCCACCTCCTCACCCGACTCCGCGACGAGTCCGAGGTGGCGAAGAAGGCGCCAGCGCATCTCGCCTTCAGCGCCGGTGAAGCGGTCGAACCCCGTCACGGGCAGGCCGGCGACGCGCGTACGGGCAGCCCAGACGAAGCCGCCGTCGAGCGTTGCGCGCTGACGGGAGCAGAACCTCCGCCAGGACCGGCCCAGGCGGAGGTGGCCGCACCACTCCACCTCCACGCCCGTCAGCAGTGCCGCCCCGGGTGCGACGACGTGGCGCATCCATCGCTGCACGGGAGCGGGGAGATCCTCGAGGAGGGCCGGGTCGAAGACCCCGAACCCGTCCGTGGGCTCGCCGAGGGCTGCCCAGTCCCGGCCCGGGACACCTGCGGGTGTGCTCGACGTCGACGACCTGCTGCGCTGGCGCGCCACGAGCCTGGCCAGCCAGAGGCCGGTCACGAGGGCGACGGTCACCGCCATGGCCACTCCGCCCAGCAGCCCGATCGCGACGACCCACGCGGCCGACTGACCTTCGTGCCACAGCGGAGTGCTGATGATCATGAAGGCGCCGATCCCGACAGCCCATGCCGCCGCGTTGACCGGCACCCAGGTCCGGGACCGCGCCACGTGGTGGCGCAGGACCGTCCACTGTGCGAACCCGATCGATGCCAGGAGGGCCGACCCGAGGACGATCCCGAGGGGAGCCGTCAGCCACGGCGACCACTCCGACCAGGCCGGCGCGGACGTGACCGCGGTCATGGCGAGGAGCCAGGCCGCGCCGGCCCCGCCGGCGGTGACGGCCGTCCACGCCGCGCGCGAGAAGCCGAGGAACTCGCGCCGGAGGACGACCGACTGGGCGGCGCCGAGCACCAGACCCTCCAGGACCCCGGCGAGCACGATCAGAGGCACGCCGAGAAGCGGCGGGAGGTCCCAGGCGAGGGCTGCCACGAGCGCCGGGAAGGCGAAGCCGACCGTCTCGCCGAGCGTGGTGGCGACCACCCATGAACGGCGCAGGACACGGGGCCCCTGGCTGAAGAACTGGGGCAGGTCGAGGTCGGCGCTGCTGACGGGCGGGCGCTGGAGCGACATGGAGTTCAGCTCGTGAGAGCCGGCGTCTGTCCCACGCCGACGGTGACGACGGGGCAGGCGCAGCGTGCCGACAGCCTGGCGGCCAGGTCGTGCCGGCGTGCGTTCTGCGGCTCTCCGATCACGACCAGGGACGCGTTGGCCGCCGAGGCCACGAGCGCGTCCTCCACAGAGGCGTCGGGAGTCTGCACCAGCACCGGGACCTCGATGCCTGAGTCACCGAGGACCTGCACCACCCACGACTGCGTCCGGTACCTCGCGTCCCGTCGGCACCTGTCCAGGTCCCGCTCGAGCGGGAGGTCCGCGCGTCCGTCGACGTCGAAGGCGTGCACCACCAGCACGGAGGTGTGGTGGCGCCGCGCCGCCTCCTCGACCGCCCACCGGAGTGCAGCGGTCGCCGAGGGAGTCGTGTCGCCGCCGACGACGATCCGTTCCCTGCTCACCATGTCCGTGTCTCCTCGCCCTCGTCCCGGTCGTTCAACGGGCGGTCACCTACCAATTTGTCCTTGGTTCAGCGTCCCAGTGCGCCGCGGGCCGCAGCAGGGCGTAACGGACGAAGCCTGCGGGACCTTCGACCCGTGCTGCTCGCGCCTCCACCGCTCCATCATGGTGAGGGTAAGAGCGGTCCACTGTGGCAATCCGGCGGTCGCGAGGACATGAGGAGGAGTTCGATGAACGAGCCTGTGGAGCTCACAGTCGACGAGTGCCTGGAGCTGCTGCACGGAGGTGTCGTCGGGCGGGTTGCTCTGTCCACGCCCATGGGGCCGCGCATCGTGCCGATCAACTACGCGATGTACGACGACGCGATCGTCTTCCGTACGACGCCCTACAGCGAGCTCGGTACGTACGGGTGGAACACCGATCTCGCCTTCGAGATCGACCACATCGACTACGACAAGCACCAGGGCTGGAGCGTCGTGGCCATCGGCCGGGCCACCCTCGTGGAGGAGCCCGACGAGCTCAACGACATCCGTACCAACTGGGACCCGACGCCGTGGGCCGGCGGGCGACGCCACCTCTACATCCGCCTCTCCTGGCGGGACCTGACCGGCCGGCGGATCGGTGCGGACTGGTCGCACGCCAGCATGATGCCGGTGCGCCGCGTGCTGTGACTCTAGGCTGGTCGCATGACCGACCAGGGCCTGAAGCCAGCACAAGACCAGGACGGCCTCGAGCTACCCGACAATGCTCGGGCTCTCCTCGACGCCGTCGTGGCCATCTCCTCCGACCTGGACATGCTCAGCGTCCTGAACAGGATCGTCGTCTCGGCGTGCCAGATCACCGGCGCCCAGTACGGCGCGCTCGGCGTCATCGGGCACGGTGGTGGCCTGGTCGACTTCGTCACCCACGGCGTCACCGAGGCCGAGCACGCGGCCATCGGCAACCTCCCGCGCGGGCACGGCATCCTCGGTCTGCTGATCGACCACCCGGAGCCGATCCGGCTCTCGCACCTCAAGGAGCACCCCAAGTCCTACGGCTTCCCCCCGAACCACCCGCCCATGGAGAGCTTCCTCGGCGTCCCGGTGCGGATCAGGGGTCGGGTCTTCGGCAACCTGTACCTCACCGAGAAGGCCGGTGGGGGAGACTTCACCGACCACGACGAGAAGCTGGTCGAGGCCCTGGCCTCGGCGGCCGGCTTCGTGATCGAGAACGCGCGCGACTACGCGCAGAGTGAGCGCCGCCGGCAGTGGCTCGAGGCGACGGCCCAGATCAACGACGCCCTGCAGCCGCCGGTGCGGCTCGACGACGCGCTGCGTCAGATCGCGATCGGCGCACGCCGCGTCTCGGGCGCCTCGGCAGTGGCGGTGGTACGCCGGGCCGTGGACTCCAGCCATGAGGTCGCAGCATGGGACGGGCGGCGCATGGATGAGCTCGCACCGATGGTCCACGCTCTCGAGACGCACATCGCCGGTGCCGAGGAGGAGGCCACGGTCGTGGTCATCCCGCAAGGCGCCGAGCAGACCGCCGTACTCGTCCCCCTGCGTGCGCATCTGGCTCCCGACGGGGTCCTCCTCGTCGTGCTCGACGCCGGCCGCGGCTCGTTGGAGAGCGACGAGGCCGAGCTGCTCGCCTCGTTCGCAGACCAGGCCTCACTGGCCCTCGACCGCGCCCAGGCGATCTCGGACAGGCAGGAGCTGATGCTGGTCTCCGACCGTGACCGGATCGCGCGGGACCTGCACGACCTGGTCATCCAGCGGCTGTTCGCGACCGGTCTCGCGCTCCAGGGCGCCCGCCGTATCGCGCTGAGCGAGGAGGTCCAGGAGCGGATCGACAGCGCGGTGGCCGACCTCGACCTGACCATCCGCGACATCCGGTCGACGATCTTCGAGCTCCAGCACGGGCATGAGCTCTCGTTGCGGGCCGACGTCCGTGGGCTGGTGAAGGAGTACGTCCCGGTGCTCGGGTTCACGCCCATGGTCCGTACCTCCGGCCCGCTCGACACCGCAGTGCCCAAGCAGGTCGCGGAGCAGCTGCTTGCAGTGCTGCGCGAGGCGCTGTCCAACGTGGCAAGGCACTCGGAGGCGGACGCCGCCGTCGTGGAGGTCGAGGCCAGCGCCGACGAGGTGATGCTGAGGGTGGCCGACAACGGCCGGGGCCTCCCTGCAGAGCGAAACGAGAGTGGTCTCCGGAACGCCCGCCGGCGCGCCTCGGACCACGGGGGCTCCCTGCGGCTGAGGCCTGAGGAGCCGCACGGGACCGTCCTGGAGTGGACGGTCCCGCTGCGGGGTCAGTGACCGGCGGCTACTCCTCTTCGCTGCCGCCGTCGGCGGGCACCACGATCACCGGGGTCTCGGCATAGTGCAGCACCGCCCGGGCGACGGAGCCGAACGCGAAGCCGCCGAAGAGACCGGCGGGGTGCCGGCCGAGAACGACTACCTGCGCGTCCTCCGCGGCCTCGAGGACCGCTGCCGCAGGATGCTTGTGGACGCGCATGGGACGCACGACGACGTCGGGGTACCGCTTCCGCCAGCCCGCGATGAGCTCGTCGAAGCGGCGCGATGCCTCCTGCTCCCGCTCGGTCACGACTCCGGCGACCGAGGCGGCGTCCCACGAGTAGATCGGCGGGGTCTCCCACCCGTGGACGGCGACGACCGGGACGCCCAGGCGCCTGGCCCTGCGGTAGGCGACCTCGATCGGCTCGTCGTCGACCTTGTCGAGGTCGATGCCGAGCACGACCGGGCGGCCGGCCTGCTGGGTCTGGTCCCACTTGTCGGGCACGATCGCCACCGGCACCGGAGAGCGTCCCGCAAGGGCGATGGAGGTCGAGCCCACGATCGCTCGCGCGAAGCCGCCGAGGCCGCGCTTGCCGACCACGATGAGCCCTGCGGAGTCCGCCTGGTGCAGCAGCACGTCGACGGCGTCACCTGCGACTGCTTCGGTGTTCACCGACTTCTCGGCCACCACGTCGCGGAGCTCGCTGCGGACGTCGGCCAGCATGTCCAGGACCTCCTGGTCCTGGGTGTGTACTGAGAAGTGGGGCGTAGGGATGACGTAGTCGGGGAGTGCGTTGACCAGCGTCATCTCGCAACCGAGCGCCGCTGCCTCCTGTGCTGCCCAGGCAACGGCGCTGCGGTTCCGTTCAGAACCGTCGACGGCGACGACGATCGGTTTGTGGGTCACGTCCCACTCGCCGGTCGTCGCCGCCTTGGCCTCGATGGTCATCTGAGGTCGTTTCCTCTGGTCACCGGAGGACGGGGTACTCGCGGACCAGGTGGGTCTTCGCCCATGCCTTGCCTGCGCCCCAGGTGT
Source organism: uncultured Actinomycetota bacterium (assembly GCA_963739785.1). Taxonomy (GTDB): domain Bacteria; phylum Actinomycetota; class Actinomycetes; order Propionibacteriales; family Nocardioidaceae; genus Nocardioides_C. Next base: position 170,917 of record CAVUBO010000018.1, read on the forward strand.
CGCCGGCGAGAGTCAGCGCGAGGACGATGACGGTGATCGCGCCGAGGAGGTGGTCGTCGATGACCGGGTTGTTCTCGAGAGGCAGGCTCGCGGTGTACATCAGCATGTAGAGGAGTGCGCCGGCGGCGGCCGCGATCCTCATCCCGAGCCCGAAGGTGAGGGCGAGGCCGATGCCGAGCAGACCGATCATGAAGAGCCAGTCGGCCCAGGCGTCGCCGGCCATGGAGTTGAAGAAGTCCTTGAACGGGTTGTCCTCGGGGACGCCGAACATCAAGAACCCTTCGGTGGGGCTTCCGCCGTTGATCCAGGCCGCGTCACCGAAGCGGTTCAGGCTCTCGGCGCCGGTATCCGGGTTGGTGGTCCAGCCGGTGTGGAAGCCGAGCGCGAACAGCTTGTCGAAGAACGCCCAGAGGAACGTGAGTCCGAAGCCGATCCGGAGGGCGGCGAGGGCCTTGCGAGCAGCCGAGGAACGGATCACCTCGGGTTCGTAGACGACGTCCTCGACTGCGGGGACTGGGGTGTGGTGCATGGTGGCCATCTCGAGGTTCCTTCCTTGCGGTTGTTGAGTTCTCGTGTGGTCTTGCCTGACGCTTCAAGCGTGGGGCCAGGCCGGGGAGCCGCATGAGTGCCGAGGGGACTGACCTCGAGGGTCCAAGGTCCCAGCGGTGAAACGGACTAGTTGCCCGCGTGCCGGGGGAGCGTCAGGCGGTAGAGGACCCCGGCCGCGAGCGCCAGGAGACCGGCGAGAAGTGAAGCGACCGGCACGGTGAGCACCAGGACGCAGACGACCGCGGCGGCCGCGTCCCCGGTGCCGAGGCGGCGTTCGAGCCCGGGAGAGTGGCTCACCGACGCAGTGGCGGGGTCAGCGCAGGAGCTTCGCGGCCAGGACCGCGGCCTGGGTGCGGCGCTCGAGGCCGAGCTTGGCCAGGATGCTCGAGACGTAGTTCTTGACCGTCTTCTCGGCGAGGAAGAGACGCTCGCCGATCTGCCGGTTGGTCAGCCCTTCCGCGATGAGCGCGAGGATCTTGCGCTCCTGCTCGGTGAGCGCGGCGAGCTCCTCGTTCACCTCGGGGCCCTTGCGGACGCGCTCGAGGACGCGGGCGGTGAGAGTCGGGTCGAGCAGCGACTGGCCCGCGGCCACCCGGCGCACGCCGTCGATGAGGTCGCTGCCGGTGATCTGCTTGAGGACGTAGCCGGCGGCGCCCGCGAGGATCGCGGCGAAGAGGGCCTCGTCGTCGTCGTAGCTGGTGAGGATCAGCGCCTTGATGGTCGGGTCGATCGAACGGACCTCGCGGCACACGTCGATGCCGCTGCCGTCCGGGAGACGTCCGTCGAGGACCGCGACGTCCGGCCGCAGGGCAGGGATCCGGGCGATCGCCTCCTTGACCGAGCCGGACTCACCCACCACCTCGATGTCGCCCTCGCTCTCGAGGAGGTCGTGGAGGCCTCGGCGGACGACCTCGTGGTCGTCGAGAAGGAAGACGCGGATGGGGGTTGCCATGACGCATTTCTACCTTGCTCTTGGCCCGATTGCACGCGAGACGGGGCCGAAGGTCCCGAACGTGTTGGCCGGTGTGCCCTAGGGCGGCACCACCCGGACGGGAAGCCTTGAGCCATGGACATGTCAGTCGTGCACGGATCGGTGGTCGTGGGTGTCGACGGCTCGGAGCCGGCTGCGGCCGCCCTCGACTGGGCGGTGAGGCAGGCGGCCCTCGAGGGCAGGGAGCTGATCGTCGTCCACGCCTGCGGTGTCCCGGGTGCGATGGAGGACTTCGAGGACATCGTCGCCAACGAGAGCGGCCTGAAGTCGGTCGGGCGCTCGATCGCGCGAGAGGCGGTCCGGGACGCGAGACTCAGCGACCCCACCGTCGGCGTCGACAGCGTCGTGACGATGGGCCACGCAGAGACGGTCCTGGTCGAGGCGTCTGAGACAGCGGACTTGCTCGTGGTCGGTGCGCGTGGTCGCGGGACGATCGCGAGTGCCCTGCTCGGTTCGGTCAGCGCAACCCTGGCGCGGGAGTCGCACTGCCCGGTCGTCGTCGTGCGGACCTTCGACGAGCCGCCGGAGGAGGACGGGCGTCCGGTCGTGGTCGGTGTGGACGGCACCGCGGTGTCGTCGGCCGCCGTCGAGCTCGCCTTCCGGATGGCGTCGCTGCGGCGGGCGCCGCTGACCCTGCTCCACGCCACCTGGGACCTGCGGGAGCAGGCCGCCCCTGTGGCAGACCTGCGCAGCTACGCCGAGAAGGTGAACCTCAGCGATGAGGAGGAGCGACTCGTTGCGGAGACCGTCGCCGGCCTGTGCGAGAAGTACCCCGACGTCGCGGTCACCGAGACCTACCGTCGCGGCGAGCCGGTGCGCGAGCTGGTCGCAGCCTCGCGTGACGCCTCTCTCGTGGTCGTCGGCAGCCGGGGGAGAAGGCTGCTCGCGACGACCCTGCTCGGCTCGGTCAGCCGCGGTGTCGCCGAACGCGCCTACTGTCCCGTGGCGGTGGTCCGCCCCTGAGGCCCCTCCGGGAAACAACGATGGCCCGGTCGGTCGACCGGGCCATCGTCTGGAAAGGGTGTTTCAGTTGTCACGCGGTTGTGCCGTCGTCATCCGAAGATGCTGACGCCTCCTGGGCCGACCAGCAGACCGACGACGATCAGGACGATTCCCATCAGGACACCGCCGCGAACCAGGGTGACGATCCCCCAGATCACGAGAATGGCCGCAAGGATGAACAGCAAGGTTGCCATGGTTTCCCTCCTCTTTCGGAGGGGATGGTGCCCGCTATGCGAGGTCCCAAACGGTGGGAGTCCCCCGGAAGCCAAACCGTTATGAAGGCCTGTTGCCTCTGTGGACAGCGGGGTGGTTGCCAGCGTCAAGATAGCCTCGGGCCGTGGTCTACACGAGCGAGCATCCGATCTTCTACGTGACCGCTGACGTCGTCGTCCTGACCATCCGCGACGACGTGCTGTGTGCCCTCGTGGTGGAGCGCGGTGGCGAGCCGTTCAAGGGCTGCTGGGCGCTCCCGGGAGGTTTCGTGGAGCCCGACGAGGGGTTGCACGACGCCGCGAGACGCGAGCTCGAGGAGGAGACGGGGCTCGGACCGGAGGTGACCAGGCTCGAGCAGCTCGGGTCCTACGGCGACCCCGGCCGTGACCCTCGTGGGCGGATCGTGAGCGTCGCGTGGCTTGCCGTCGTGCCACAGGGGGCCCGGCCCGCGGCAGGGTCGGATGCGGCGGGGGTGGCGTGGAAGCCTGTGTCGGCGCTGCTGGGGCAGGGGCGGCTCGCCTTCGACCACCGGACCATCCTTGCGGACGGGGTGGAGCGTGCACGCGCGAAGCTGGAGTACACCGCCCTCGCGACGGCGTTCGTGGACGAGCAGTTCACGATCGCCGACCTGCGAAGGGTCTACGAGGTGGTCTGGGGAGTAGGGCTCGACGCCGGCAACTTCCACCGCAAGGTCACCAGCGCCGGGTTCGTCGAGGCGACCGGTGGGTTCGCTCAACGCGGACCGGGCCGTCCCGCGGCGTTGTACCGCCACGTCGAGGGCGCCGACGAGCTCTACCCGCCGCTGACCCGGTCCGCGCTTCGCTGAGGCTCTCAGCCCTCCGGCTGGACGGCGATGGTGAACTGCACCCCGCCGCTCTCGTCGACCTGGGCGTCGAGGATCTTGTCGTCGAGGGTCTCGGCGGCGGTCTCCTCGAGGAACACGCGAGCCCCGGCCTCGTCCTCGAGGACCTGGTCGCCGGGCTGCGGTGCCTCGGTCGGCATGACGTGCAGGGCCGGGCTGTCCGGCGCGTCCTGGCTGATGCGGAGTCCTGCCTGGCCGCTCTGGCCTGCCTGCTCCACGATGCTCTTGACGACGTGGTTGGCGTTCTCGGTGAGAGTGAGCACTGACGTGCCTTTCGCTTGAGTGCGTCGGTCCCCTCCACCGTGCCCGCCGTGGGGCGAACACTCAACCCGAGGGCGACAGCCGGGCGTGTCGGTGTGGCCCGCGGCGGCTTCCGTCACGTGCCGGGTGCGACATGCCGCCACGGATGCGTCGATAACGCTTGGGAGACGTGGACACCCCGCGCCTAGACTGCTCTGGTCATGACTGAGGCCGGTTCCCACGAGCGTCCCCCGCAGGGCCGCCGTCGAGGTCGGCCCCCGAGGCGCCGGTCCGACGACGGCAGGCGGCAGGGCGGCAGCCCGGGCCCGCGGGGCCGGCGCTTCAGCGCCGAGCAGGTCGAGGCGCGCAGGGCGCTCGTCCCCCGGGTCCACTACCCGCCCGAGCTCCCGGTCGCGGAGCGGCGAGACGACATCTCAGCGGCGATCCGCGACCACCAGGTCGTGATCGTCGCCGGCGAGACCGGGTCGGGGAAGACGACCCAGCTGCCGAAGATCTGCCTCGAGCTCGGCCGCGGAGTCCACGGCCTCATCGGGCACACCCAGCCGCGTCGTATCGCTGCGAGGAGCGTGGCGGAGCGCATCGCGGAGGAGCTCGGCGTCGAGCTGGGCACGGCGGTCGGCTACCAGGTCCGGTTCACCGACCGCTCCAGCAACGACACCCTGGTCAAGCTGATGACCGACGGCATCTTGCTCAACGAGCTCCAGCACGACCGGATGCTCTCGGCGTACGACACCTTGATCATCGACGAGGCTCACGAGCGCAGCCTCAACATCGACTTCATCATCGGCTACCTCAAGCAGCTGCTGCCGAGACGGCCGGACCTGAAGGTGGTCATCACCTCCGCCACGATCGACCCGGAGCGGTTCGCCCGGCACTTCGCCGACGCGGACGGGAAGCCGGCCCCGATCGTGGAGGTCTCCGGCCGCACCTACCCGGTCGAGGCGCGCTACCGGCCGCTCGTCGAGGAGACGTACGACGACGACGAGGGCGAGACGGTCGTCCGCGACCAGACCGAGGCGATCGTCGACGCGGTCCAGGAGCTCGTCGGGGAAGGGCCCGGCGACATCCTCGTGTTCCTGCCCGGGGAGCGGGAGATCCGCGACACCGCGGACGTCCTCGGCAAGGTCCGGCCGCGTCGCGCGGTCGACGAGTTCGAGGTCGTGCCCCTGTACGCGCGGCTCTCGAGCGCGGAGCAGCACAAGGTGTTCGAGTCCCACACGAAGCGGCGGGTCGTGCTGTCGACCAACGTGGCGGAGACCTCGCTGACCGTGCCGGGCATCCGGTACGTCGTCGACGCGGGGTTCGCACGGATCTCGAGGTACTCGTTCCGGACGAAGGTGCAGCGGCTGCCGATCGAGCCGATCAGCCAGGCCTCGGCCAACCAGCGCATGGGTCGCTGCGGCCGGGTCGAGGCCGGGATCTGCATCCGGCTGTACTCCGAGGACGACTTCGAGAGCCGGCCCGAGTTCACGGACCCCGAGATCCTCCGCACCAACCTCGCCTCCGTGATCCTGCAGATGACCGCGCTCGGCCTCGGTGACGTCGCGCGGTTCCCCTTCGTCGACCCGCCGGACCAGCGCAACGTGAAGGCGGGGGTGCAGCTCCTCGAAGAGCTCGGCGCCCTGGAGGTCTCGACAGGCTCGACCGACGGAGGACGGCCGTCCGCCGGGCGGCGGCACCGGCTCACGAAGCTCGGTCGGCAGCTCGTCGTGCTCCCGGTCGACCCGCGTCTGGCGCGCATGGTGGTCGAGGCGGACCGGCTCGGCTGCCTGCGCGAGGTGCTCGTCGTGGCCGCGGCTCTGTCCATCCAGGACCCCCGGGAACGTCCGGCCGAGCTCCGGACACAGGCGGACCAGATGCATGCGAGGTTCCGGGACGAGACCTCGGACTTCATGACCCTGGTGAACCTGTGGCGCTACGTCCGCGAGCAGCAGCGGGCGCTCTCCTCGAGCGCCTTCCGGCGGATGTGCAAGGGCGAGTACCTCAACTACCTGAGGATCCGCGAGTGGCAGGAGCTCGAGTCGCAGCTGCGCCAGGTGGCCAAGCAGCTGAAGCTCACCGTGGGCCGGCCCGCCGACGTCCCCGACGCCGACGCGATCCACCAGTCACTGCTCGCGGGGCTGCTCTCGCACATCGGCCTGCGCGACCCCGACCGCCGCGACTACCTCGGCGCCCGCAACACGCGGTTCGCGATCTTCCCAGGATCCGGTCTGTTCAAGAAGCAGCCTCAGCTCGTGATGGCCGCGGAGCTCGTGGAGACCTCTCGTCTCTGGGGCCGCGTCAACGCTGCGATCAAGCCCGAGTGGGCCGAGCGGCTCGGGTCCCACCTGGTGAAGCGCAGCTACTCCGAGCCGCACTGGTCCAAGAAGCGGGCGGCGGTGATGGCCTACGAGCGCGTGACCCTGTACGGCGTCCCGCTGGTCGCCGACCGTCTCGTCTCCTACGGGACCGTCGACCCGACCCTCGCGCGCGAGCTCTTCATCAGGCACGCACTGGTGTACGGCGAGTGGACGACCCGGCACAGGTTCTTCGACGAGAACCGCGCCCTCCTGGAGGAGGTCGAGGAGCTCGAGCACCGGGCGCGGCGTCGCGACATCCTCGTCGACGAGCACACGCTCTTCGACTTCTACGACGCCCGGGTCGGCAAGGACGTGGTGTCGGGCGCGCACTTCGACTCGTGGTGGAAGCGGGAGAGACAGCGCCGGCCGGACCTGCTCACCTTCGATCCCGAGATGCTGGTCAACCCGTCGGTGGCCGACGTCGACCAGGCCGACTACCCCGACGAGTGGCGCGAGGGCGAGCTGGTGCTGCCCCTGAGCTACCAGTTCGAGCCGGGAGCCGCCGCCGACGGGGTCACGGTGGACCTCCCCATGGCGACGCTGAACCAGGTCGGGGGCGACGCGTTCTCCTGGCAGGTCCCCGGCCTTCGCGAGGAGCTCGTCGTCGCGCTGATCCGCTCGCTGCCCAAGCAGCTGCGGGTGAGCTTCGTGCCCGCCCCGAACCACGCGCGCGCCTTCCTCGACGCAGTGTCGCCCGGCGAGGAGCCGCTGCTCGACGCACTCGAGAGGTTCCTCCGCTCGACCACGGGCGTCGTCGTACCTCGCGAAGCGTGGGACTGGTCGAAGGTCCCCGGCCACCTCCGCCCGACCTTCCGGGTCCTCGACGTGAAGGGAAGGGTCGTCGCGGAGGGCAAGGACCTGGAGGCACTGAAGGCACCTTTGCGACCGAAGTTCGCCCGCGCGATGGCGGAGGCCGCGGAGGCGAGCGGCGTGAACATCACCGGCCAGACCCGGTGGACGTTCGGGACGGTGGAGCGGACCTTCACGCAGCAGCGCGCCGGGTCACGAGGTGCGTGGCTTCCCGGCGCTGGTCGACGAGGCCCGGCTTCCGGGAGGGTCGCCGACCGTCGGACTGCGAGTCTTCGGTTCGGAGGCCGAGCAGGAGGCCTCCATGCGTCTCGGCCTGAGACGGCTCCTCGTGCTCGCCGTGCCCTCTCCGGCGCGAGCGATCGCCGCCGGGCTGAGCAACGCCGAGAAGCTGACCCTGTCCGCATCGCCCTACCCGTCGACCCAGGACCTCCTCGAGGACTGCGTCGCCGCGGCGGTCGACGAGATCGTGGAGGCACACGGCCTCGTGTGGGACGAGCCGGGCTTCACCCAGCTGGCGGAGCGAGTCCGCAAGGAGCTGGAGGAGCGGACCCGCGCCGTCATGCACGATGTCGGCCGGGTGCTCACCGTGTGGCGGGAGACCGACCGGGCCCTCAGCGGGTCGGCGGACCTGCCGATGCTCCCCGCGCTGGCGGACATGAAGGCGCAGGTCGGCAGGCTCGTCCACCGCGGCTTCGTCTCGGATGTCGGCGCCGTCCAGCTGCGACAGCTCCCGCGCTACCTCGCCGCCGTGCAGCACCGGCGCGAGAAGCTCCCCGCCTCGGTCGGACGCGACCGACTGCTGATGGACCAGATCGCGAGCGTCCAGGAGGCGTACCTCAACCGGGTGGCGGCGCTGCCTGAGGGGCGACCCCCGAGCGCCGGCCTGCGCAAGGTGCGCTGGATGCTCGAGGAGCTGCGGGTCAGCCTGTGGGCCCAGCAGCTCGGGACCGCCCACCCCGTCTCCGACACACGGATCCGCAAGGCCCTGGACGCGGCGTGAGCTAGGCCGGGGTCCCGTCGAGTCGGCACGCCATCAAGATGTCGTCGGTCAGCGCTCCGTCGAGGAGGAACTCGCCGTGCAGCACTCCCTCGACAGTGAAGCCACATGCCTCGTAGAGGCGACGAGCGGGGGCGTTCGGTGCGAGGACTCGCAGCGTCAGCTTCCGCCCTCCGCGACGGAGGGCCTCGTGCTTGGCCGACTCCACGAGCGCCCGGCCGACGCCCCGGCCCTGCCGCCGCGGGTCTACCGCCAGCCCGTTGATCTCGAGGACATGAGCGTGTGAGGGCAGTGGCATCGTCTGGTGCACGGCCACGTAGCCGGCCACCACGCCGTCCACCTCCGCGACGAGGACCTCCTCCAGACGCTTCGGGTCCTTGGAGAACGCCGATCCGGGCTCGGGCCGGGAAGCAGGACTGACCGCCGGGCTCCACGTCGCTGCGTCGATCACGGCGAGCAACGGGTCGTCAGCCGCCTGAGCGGGACGGATCGTGACCACGGGGTGACCTCAGAGGTCGTGGTGGGCGCGCGCCTCGCGGACCACGGCGTCGAACGTCGCCCTGTCCAGCACGGCCCCCTCTCGGCGTACCCCCTGCTCGGACAGGCGCAGCAGCCGGTCCAGGCGCACCTCGCTCGGGCGGCCCTCGTGGTCCCAGGCGCCGCTGCCGACGTCCATCCAGTGGCGACCGTAGCGAGCCTCGTCAGCGGCGTCGAGGTCATGGTCCTGGCTGGAGAGCATCAGTGCCAGCAGCTCGCCACCATCACGCCCGATGACGAGCACCGGCCGGTCCTTGCCCTGCGACGGGTCGTCCTCGTAGGGCACCCAGGCCCACACGACCTCGCCCGGGTCGGGCTCGCCGTCGAGGTCGGGGGAGTACTCCACCAGGCCGGCCTCGCCCGCCGGCGGCTGCACCTGCCCGGAAGGGGTGCGGAGGGGGTCGGCGCTCTGGCGGGCGAACGAGCGGATCAGCTTGCCGAGACGGGACATGGCGCCGACTCTAGCCATACGCGTGCCTGTCGAAGCGCGATGGGCGAGACTGTCGGCCATGCCTCGTGTGCCCGCCGAGAACCCTGAGCTGACGAACGACAGCGAGAGAGCGGTCTGGAGGGCGCTGTGCGAGCAGGCCGGTCGCGACGACCTGTGCCTCCCGAACGTGCGGGTGACCCATCGGGGAGAGGACCACGAGGTGGACTTCGTCGTCGGGTTCGCCGGCCTCGGGGTCGTGGCCGTCGAGGTCAAGGGCCGTTCGATCCGGTACGACGACGACCGCTGGACGATCGAACGCAACGGGCGTCGCGTCGAGGTGGACCCGGTCGGGCAGGCGAGAGAGGGGATGTACGCCGTCCGCGACTCGCTGTACCGCCATCCCCGATGGGGGGACCGGACGCGGATCAGGTTCGGCCACGCCGTCGTACTGCCCTTCGACAGCGTCGAGCAGGAGTTCTGCCTGCCGCACTGTCCGCGCTGGCGCATCACCGACCGCACAGAGATGGCCGACCTCGTGCCGAGGTTGCGACGCGTCCTGGAGGAGCAGCAGAGCGGTTACCGGCTCGCCGACCTCGACGACCTCGACACCATCGACGAGTGGCGCTACGGCCGGATGCCCCTGCAGCGTGACCTTCTGGCCCTCGCAGGCGATCGTGAGGCGGAGGCCGACCGGCTCACCCAGGACCAGGCCGCGTTGCTCGACGCGATCCGGCTGCTGCCGAGGGCCGAGATCCGCGGTGGGCCGGGGAGCGGCAAGACCTGGCTCGCCATGGAGCAGGCACAGCGGCTGTCCCGCAGCGGCAGGCGCGTCGCCCTGCTCTGCTACTCCCGGGGGCTGGCCTCCTTCCTCCAACGGCGCGCGGAAGGGCTGCCCCGCAAAGCAGCCCCTGCCTACATCGGCACCTTCCACGGCCTCGGCCACTCCTGGGGGGCCGAGGTCCGCGGCGACAACGACAGCGACTACTGGGAGCGGGAGCTGCCCGCACGCATGGCGTCCCTGGCCGGCGACCTGCCGGAGGGGCAGCGGTTCGACGCCGTCGTCGTGGACGAGGTGCAGGACTTCGCCGACAGCTGGTGGGACGCGCTGCTGGCGGCCCTGAAGGATCCAGAGACCGGCAACATCTACGTCTTCTCCGACGAGGGCCAGCGCGTGTTCGCCCGGTTCGGTGACGCACCCGTGTCGATGCCGACGCTCCTGCTCGACCAGAACCTGCGCAACACCCGTCAGATCGCCGAGACCTTCCAGTCGCTGGGCACCACCCGGATGCGGGCGATCGGCGGCGACGGCCCTGAGGTGGCCTTCGTCCAGTGCCCGGCCGAGAAGGCGGTGGAGGTCGCCGACGACCAGGTCGACACCCTGCTCGACACCTGGCGTCCCGAGGACGTCGCCCTCCTCACCATCGGGTCCCGCCACCCCTACCAGACGCACCTCCAGGAGACCCTCGGCCCGGACGGGTACTGGGCGACGTTCTGGGACAGGGACTCGGTGTTCTACGGCCATGTCCTCGGGTTCAAGGGGCTCGAGCGCAGAGCCGTCGTCCTCGCCCTCAACGAGGGGGACAGCCGGGACAGGTCGAGGGAGCGGCTGTACGTCGGCATGTCGCGTGCCACCGACCACCTCGTCGTCTGCGGGGACCCCGAGTACGTCCGCGAGGTCGCCGGCGAGGCCACCCTGCGCAAGCTGAGGGGCGGGTCGTGAGCACGCTCCGCGTCGCGACGTACAACCTCTACCTCGGAGCAGACGTGACCGTCATCTTCGGAGTGGACAGCCCCGAGGAGTTCGCGGCGCAGGCGCGGCTCGTGCTCGACCAGCTGCTGGCGACGGACTTCCCGGCGCGGGCGGCGGCGATCGCGGCGATCCTGGTGCGCGAGCGGGTGGACGTCGTGGGCCTCCAGGAGGTCGCCACCTGGTCGCAGAACGTCGACGGCCCGGGCGGGGCGGCGAGGTCGGAGGTGTGGCTGGACTTCCTGGACGAGCTGCTGGCGGCCCTGGTACGTGCCGGCGAGGCCTACGACGTCCACGCCTGCACGTCGAACTTCCGGGGCGGCGGCGCGATCCCGGGTGAGGCAGCGATGACGGTACTGGGTCACAACGTCGTGCTGGTGCGGCGGACGAGCGGGGTCGTCGTCACCGGCGAGCGCACGGGCGACTTCACGCGCACGCTCGACATCGCCACGGGCGTGTCCGGTCTGACCATCGACATCGCGCGGAGCTGGGGCTGGGTCGACGCGGAGGTCGACGGCCGACCGTTCCGGTTCGTCAACTCCCACCTCGAGGCCTGGGACGCGCGGGTTCGCCAGGCACAGCGCGACGAGCTCGTCGCGGTCGTCGGGGAGCCGGGCATTCCGGTCCTCGTCGTGGGCGACTTCAACGCCACGCCGGAGAGCGTCGCGATGCCCGCGGAGTACGTCGACGCCTGGGACTCAGCGGGCGGCGCCGGCGACGGGTTCACCTGCGGACATCGCGCGGACCTCTCCGGCGGGAGCGGACTCAGTGAGCGGATCGACTACGTCTGGGTCCGCGACGCCGAGGTATCGCGCTGCTGGGTGGTCGGTGCCCGCCCGGAGGAGCGGACGCCGTCCGGCCTGTGGCCCTCGGACCACGCCGGGGTCGTCGCGGACGTCCTCCTCTGACGGGGTGCGGTCAGGTCGCGTCGGGGCGTCGGCGCATGGACTTGACGTCGCTGCGCCGGCGCTTGCCGGCCAGCCGTCGCTCCTTGGAGCCGCGGGTGGGCCTGGTCGGACGCCGCTTGGGCGGGGGAGGGGCGAAGGCACCTTCGAGCAGCTCGGCCAGCCGGGTGCGGGCGGCCTCGCGGTTGCGATGCTGCGAGCGGTACTCCGAAGCCGTCACGCTGATCCGTCCGTCGACCAGACGAGGGCTGAGCCGCGCCAGCGCCCGGCTGCGCAGGTGCTTGGGCACCGACGGTGACTCCGCGAGGTCGAAGACCAGCTCGACGCGGCTGTCCGTCGTGTTCACCGACTGTCCACCTGGACCGCTCGACCTGCTGAAGCGCCACATCAGCTCGTGCTCGGGGATGCTCACCCCGCCGGCGCGGACGCCGCTCGTGCTCACGGCGACTCCGGCAGCAGCGTGTGGGGCTGGCCGCCGACCTGCGCCACACATCGAGCGGCGACCTCCATCGCGAGGTCCGGTCCGCCGAGCAGGAACCCTGCGCCGAGCGCGTCGCCTGCGCCGGTGACGTCCACGATCGGACCCGGCACCGGGAGCCGGTGGTCGGACACGCCGTCGATCACGAAGGAGCAGCCCCTCGCGCCCTGCTTCAGCACGAGGACGGCCGTGCCTCCGGCACCGAAGCCGGAGAAGGCGGCTCCCTGGCCTGCTCCGGGACCCTGCGTCGCCGCCCACTCCAGCTCGTTGGCGAGTACGACGGAGGGGCGGAGCGCCTGCCACAGCTCGCGGAACCGGCCGGGGCCGTACGCGTTGATCAGGGCCGCCGAGGACAGGTCCACCGCGACTGACGTGCCGGCTGCGCGGGCGGCGGCCGCAAGGTCGACCAGGGTCTCCGGCCGCGGGGCGCGGAACAGGGCGTATCCCGAGAGGTACAGCCAGTCGGCGCCGTCGAGCCAGGGCCCAGGCGCGACCTCGTCGAGCCAGCTGGAGGTGCCCGGGTCGGAGGCCAGCGACCGTGCCCCCTGGGAGACGACCGAGACCACAGTGCCGGCGCGGCCAGTGACGGGGCCGTGGACCTCGATCCCCGCGGCCTCGAGGGCCTCGTCGACATACTGGCCAGGACCCTTCCCGGCCCGCGGGCCGAAGAGCCGAGCCCGGCCGCCGTACTCCTGGATCCAGCCCGCGACGTTCGCCGCCTGGCCACCCGCGGCGAAAGTGATCCTTGCGGGTGTGTCGTCGTCGGGCACGAGCCCCTCGGGCACGTCGACGATCACGTCGAGCATGATGTCGCCGAGACACGCGACCAACACGGCTGCAGCTCCTTCCCCTCCGGCACAATGCGCGGATGGACTCATCCCTACGGATCTCCGAAGAGGTCTCAGACGCTATTGCATCGGGCACCGGCGTCGTGGCATTGGAATCGACGATCATCAGCCACGGGCTGCCCACCGAGACGAGCGCGCAGACCGCCCGCGACATCGAGGCGGAGGTGCGGCGGGCCGGTGCGGTCCCGGCGACCATCGCGGTCGTCGACGGCGTCGTCCGGGTCGGCCTCGGTGACGAGGAGCTGGTGCGTGTCGCCGAGGACGAGGACGTGGTGAAGACCAGCATCCGCGACCTCGGCATGGTCCTGGCCACCGGCCGGACCGGCGCGACGACCGTCGCCTCGACGTCCTACCTCGCCCACCTGGCCGGCATCCGGGTGTTCGCCACCGGGGGCCTCGGCGGGGTGCACCGGGGGGCGCAGGCGACCTGGGACGAGTCCGCGGACCTCGCCGCGCTTTCCACCGTGCCGGTCACGGTCGTGTGTGCCGGGGTGAAGTCGATCCTCGACGTGCCGGCGACGCTGGAACGCCTCGAGACGCTGTCGGTCACCGTCGTGGGGTTCCGGACCGACACGTTCCCCGGCTTCTACATCCGCGACACGGGGCTGCCGGTGCCGTGGCGGGTGGACGGCCCTGCCGAGGTGGCTGCCGCCATGTCCGGGCGCGAGGCGCTCGGCCTCAGGCAGGCGATCGTGGTGGCGAACCCGATCGCGGCCGCCGACGAGATGGACCACGACCTGCACCGGCGCACGCTCGAGTCAGGGCTCGAGGCAGCCGAGGCCGCCGGGGTGCGCGGCAAGGACGTGACGCCGTTCCTGCTGGCGTGGTTCCACGAGCAGACGCACGGTGTGAGCCTGGCCTCGAACGTTGCGCTCGTCCGCGCGAACGCTCGGCTCGCGGCGGAGATCGCCGCTCACGCGGTGTGACCCCGAGACACGCAGACCCGGAGAGTCAGCGATGCCGGGAGACACGAAGGCCCGCCGTCCCTGAGGACGGCGGGCCTTCGCTTCGTGCGTGCCGGACCGGGAGCGCCTCACGGCGCGTGGCCGCTCGCAGCGGCTTATTTTGGGACCCGGGGCTGCCGCGGCCCGGCACGCCCCCAATTGTACAAGTCAGACCTCGAGAGGCCAGCAGATCGGAGGATCAGGAAAGCAGGCCGTCGACCTCCAGGCGAGCGGCGTGCTCGAGCTGCTCGGCCATCGTGGTCAGCTTCGCGGCCGACAGGTCGTGGGCGTAGGTCGAACGGGTCGCGTCCTCCTCGCGATGCGCCCGGCCCGCGGACACGACACGCGCGAACGCGGCGGCACGGTAGAGCGTGTCGGCGAAGTCACCCTGCGCCACTCCGCGCAGGACCTGGTCCACCAGCTGGCGGACCTCGTCGGGTCCGGGCGGGTCGACGACACCGGCGACGACCTCGTGCACCGGCGTGTGGTGGCGTCCGGTGTCGAACTCGGCGGCCGCGGCCGCGGGGTCGGCGTACACCCAGGACCGCAGGAGGTAGAGCCGCCACAGGCACCCGGCCAGCGAGTCCGCGGGGGAGCCGGACCACAGGTCGGCCAGGGTCTCCAGCCCCTCCGTGTCGGCGAGGGACACGACGCGTGCGACGACCTCCTCGTCGGCACGGTCACGTGCGCCGCGCACCAGCAGCGTCGCGCAGCGGTCGGCGACCTCCGCACGCAGTGCGGGGTCGTCGCCGGCCGGGATCTCCTGGAAGTGCGCGGCACCCGGCATGGCGGGTCGGCGGTAGCGGGGTGTGTCGGACATCGCCGACCAGCCTACGACGGCTCGGCTCACCTCGTGGGCGGCAGCGCGTCCGTCGCCTCGACTACGTCCAGACCGGTGATCTGGAGGAGGTCGACGATGATCGAGCGGATCTGGGCGAGGACGACCTCCGCCGAGAGGTCGGAGACCCGCTCGACCTGCGCGGTGCCGTGGCCGATGCGCACGAGCGTGCCCCGCACGCCCGATGCCATCTCGTCGCGCTCGAGGGCGGCCGCCATCTCGTCCGTGGCGTCGGCGAGGTCGGCGCAGAGCACGGCGTAGGCGCGAGGCAGCTGCTCGCCGTGGTAGTTCGCCACTGCCACCCGCCGCACCAGCACCCGGGTGTTGCGCATCGCGCGGTCGATCGGCTCGACGAGCTCGGCCATCCGGCGTACCCGTCCCTTGTGGCGACGCCGGAAGGGCGAGGACGCAACGACGGAGATGCCCTCGTCCGCGGCCGCCTGCAGCTCCCGGATCAGCGGCTCCGTGGTGCGCGCGTTGGCGAGCATCTCGAGCGCTCGTTCGAGGTCGCCGTCCACAGCGCTCTCTGATGCTGCCCGCAGAAGCGAGGCGATCTTGCGGACGACCACCGCAGCGCTCTCGCGCGGGCGACGCAGCGGAGCGCTCGGCACCACGGCGGCGGCGAGGAGCGCGACAGCGCCGCCGACGAGGGCGTCGGTCCACCGAAGGAGGGCCTGGCCCGGCTCGGGAAGCAGGGTGGCCACGATGATCGACTGCACCGCCGCCTGAGTGACCAGGAGGCCGCCGGTGTCGAGAAGGACGGCCGTGGACATCGCCAGGGCGACGATGACGGCGAGCTGCCACCAGCCCGTGCCGATCGCCAGCACGAGCAGGTCGGCGACGAACACGCCGACGGCGACGCCCACGGTCACCTCGGCTACCCGCCGCAGCCGCTGGCCGTAGGAGGTGCCGAGGCAGACCACGGCGGCGATGGGGGCGAAGAACGGCGTGGGATGGCCGAGCAGGTCCTTGGCGACCAGCCAGGCAACCGCCGCCGCGACGGCTGCCTGTCCGATGTGCCAGGCCTTCGACCGGAGCCGGGCAACCCGTGACCTGGCCGAGACCTGTCCGCGCTGCCACGCCCGGTCGAGCGCCTCGGGGAGATCGCTCACGTTGTATGGGAGGTCGCTCACGGCGTTGATGGTGCCAGAGTGCCGCCTAGGGTGGGGGCATGGAGCAGCGACGACTCGGAAACCGGACAGTAGGCGCGATCGGGCTCGGCGGCATGCCGATGTCGGTGCGTGAGCACAACGACGAGGCCCTCGGCATACGCACGATCCACGCCGCGGTCGAGGCCGGCGTGACCCTGATCGACACCGCGGACGCCTACTCGATCGACGAGGCGAGCTTCGGGCACAACGAGGAGCTCATCGCCCGTGCCCTGGCGTCGTACGGCGCCGGGTCCGAGGAGGTGCTGGTCGCCACGAAGGGTGGCCACACCCGTGAGGGCACGGAGTGGGCGCTCGACGGCCGCCCGGAGTACCTCCGCAAGGCTTGCGAGGGGTCGCTGCGCCGGCTGGGGGTGGAGGCCATCGGGCTCTACCAGCACCACCGGCCCGATCCCGAGGTCGACTACGCCGACACCATCGGCGGCCTCAAGGAGCTGCTCGACGACGGCCTGATCGTCGGCGCCGGCATCTCGAACGCCGACCCCGGACAGATCAGGCTCGCCCACCAGATCCTCGGCGACGGGCTGGTGGCGGTGCAGAACGAGTTCTCACCACGCTTCCGCAGCTCGCAGGCCGAGCTGGACCTGTGCACCGAGCTGGGCATCGCGTTCCTGCCGTGGAGCCCGCTCGGCGGAATGAGCCGTGCGGGCGACCTGGGCGACCGGTTCGCGCCGTTCGCCGAGGTGGCCGCGAAGCACGGCGTCTCACCTCAGCAGGTGGCGCTTGCCTGGGAGCTCGCGAAGTCCCCGGTGGTCATCCCCATCCCGGGCGCGAGCCGGGTCGAGTCCGTGCTGGACTCGGTCGCGGCAGCCGACCTCGAGCTCGACGAGGAGGACCTCGCGAAGCTCGACGCCTCCTGACGTCAGCCCAGCTTGGTCGAGGCCCTGCGCACCGCGTCGACCATGGGCTGGTTGCTCTGTGGCTTGCGGTCGTCGCGGTCGACGGTGCGCATCCGGAGCACCGAGATGCGCTTGCCGACGCGGGTCAGGCCCTGGGCGTCGAAGTAGCCCTCGTGGGCGCTGTGGCCGGGCAGCGGGCCGTAGAACAGCATGTACCACCCGGCGTCCGCGCCCTCCGCGTCGACGCTCCGGAGGCCTGCGACGTCCCGGCGCTCGTAGTCCGCGAGCTCCTCCTCGCACTGGCCACGCCACGACTTGAGCACCTCGAGTGCACGTCTGGCGGTCCGCTCGTCGGCGAACTCCGCGACGAGGTGGCCGGCACTGGCGGTGTCCTCGCCGGAGGTGGGCTCGTACTCGCGGACCACGACGCGCATGGCTCCGATCGAGGTCATCGCGAACTTGTGACAGGTCCCGAACGGCCGGTTGCCCTCCGACTTCCGGGTGGCGACCTCCTGCCAGGTGTACCCATCCGTGAGGCCGGGTAGCTCCGCGGCGGTGAGCAGCCGGTCGGTGGGCTTCCTCGCCACGGCTGCGGAGGTGCCGGCTGCGGCGGTCTCGGATGCGGCAGCGACCGGCGCGGAGGACTGGGGCGCCGACGGGGACTCCTCCGCAGCCAGGGACGGGGCCTGGGACGGTGCTTTGGCGCGAGGCTTCTTCGTGGCCGGGTCGGACGACTGCGTCTCGTCCGCGCGTGCCGCGGCCGTCGGGTCCGGCCCGGCGGCACAGCCGCCGAGGGCGAGCGTGAGCGCGACGGTCCCCAGACCGAGGGCGAGCCGGGTGCGGTGGAGCAGCATCGAGGGGTGTCCTCCCGAGTCGGGCGCGGTGCGGGCGCCGTGCCTTCCAACCCTAGGTCGCCTCGGCCGGAGTGTGCTGCTCGCCACGCCGGGCCGCGCCGCCGCCGACGGGGTGGGGTAAGGCCGGTACCGTGTGACGGGTTCCGTCCCGGTTGCGGGAGTCAGTGCGTCAGGAGGCAGTTCAGGTGGCAGTCGGTCGCGGCCTCAAGGCTCTGCTCGGCGGCACCCTGCTGTGTGCGCTGGTCGCCGGCTGCACGTCCGCGAACCCGACTCCCGGAGCCGAGCCGGCCAAGCCCCGCACGAGCACGGGCTCGCCGTCGGCGGACCCTGTGACGCTGACCCTGGGCGTCTACGGTCCCGACGAGATGCTGGAGGCGTACGGCGCCCTGGCCACCGAGTTCACCGCCGAGCACCCTGAGGTGAAGGTCGAGGTCGAGCCTCGTGACGACGTCGCGGACATGGCCTCAGCCGTGGAGGGCGGCGATGCACCCGACGTGTTCTTGATGGACCACGACCACCTCGCCCGGCTCGTCGAGGACACCCGGCTGCAGCCGGTCGACGGCCTTCTCGAGGCGCGCCGGGTCAACTTCGGTGACGGCTACCAGCGCGGTGGGCTCACCGCCTTCGCGGCGAACGCGGCGCTGCAGTGCATGCCCCACGACGTGTCGCCGGTGGTCGTGTACTACAACAAGAAGCTGGTCGACCTCAAGCGCCTGGGCAAGGAGGACGAGGCACCGCCGAACCCGCTCGACGGCTGGGACTGGCAGACGTTCACCGCCGCGGCACGCCAGGCTTCCCGCGGCCCCGCGCACGGCTTCTACCTGGAGCCGTCACTGTCCTCGCTCGCGCCGTTCGTGTGGTCGGCGGGCGGTGAGATCGTCGACGACTTGCAGGACCCGAGCACCCTCACGCTCTCCGGCGGCGACTCGAAGGAGGCACTCGAGCAGGTGCTCGCGCTCGTCCGCGACCCCGAGGTCACGCCTACCGCCCGAGATCTCGAGAAGCAGGACGCGGTCAGCCGGTTCAAGCACGGCAAGCTCGGGATGATCTTCGGCACCCGGGCCCTCACGCCCGAGCTCCGCGAGGCCGGCCACCTCCGGTTCGACGTCATGCCGTTGCCGAGCCTCGGCCGGCACCGGACCGTCGCGGACATGACCGGCTACTGCATCTCGGCCGACACCGAGCACGTCGAGGAGGCGGCAGACCTCGTGGCTTTCGCCGTGGGGCGCAGGGGAGCCGCGATCACGGCCCGCACCGGGTACGTCGTGCCCTCCAATCTCGAGGTCGCGAACTCGCCCGACTTCACCCAGGGCTCGAGGCAGCCCGCGAGCTCCTTCCTCTTCAACGAGGGCCTGCGACGGGCGGGGACCATGCCGTCCGATCCGGCGTGGGACCAGTTGTCCGGGCAGCTCGAGGGGCCGCTGAACCGGATGTTCTACGCGCCGGTGATCGACCTCGACTCCCTGCTCGAGGAGATGGACACCGCGTCGGAGCGGGTGCTGGCTCCCGAGGAGGACTAGGTCGCGTCGTCGGCGACGGCGACCGTCTCGACCGGACCGGCTCCCGCGGCAGCCTTCTCCGCGGCGGTGGCGATCGCCCGGACGAGAATGTCCACGGTCAGGCCGACCTGCCAGTCCCGTGCGCCGAGCCCCCGCAGCCTCTCGGCCACCTCGTCGGCGAGCTCGTGCTCCTCGACGTCCGGCGGCTCCCACATCAGGCGACGCACGAGGTCGGGGGTCAGAAGGTTCTCGACCGGGAGGTTCCGCTCCTTGGCGAGCTCGGCGAGATCGCTGCGTGCGGTGCTCAGCCGCGCCGCCGCAACGGGGTCACGGTCGGCCCAAGCGCGAGGAGGCGGCGGGCCGTCGTACCGGGCGGCGAGCGGCGGAAGCTCCTCGTCGGGGAGGGTGCGCGCCACCCGCAACGCCTCGACCCAGCGGTTGGCGTAGCGCTGCGATCCGCGGCCCTTGAAACCCTTGAGCGCGAGCAGGCTGGCGCGGTCGCGGGGGAGTGCGTTGGCGGCCTCGACGATCGCGGAGTCGGGGATGATCCGGCCCGGAGTCACGTCACGCTGGGCCGCAATGGCGTCGCGGGCCTCCCACAGCTCGCGCACGGCCGCGAGGGCACGACGGCCACGGGCCCGGTGCATGCCCGAGGTACGCCGCCACGGGTCCTGGCGTGGGGCGTTCGGTGCAGCGTTCACCAGGTGCTCGAACTCCTGGCGTGCCCACTCGGCCTTGCCGGTCCGCTCGAGCTCGGCCTCGAGAGCGTCCCGCAGCTCGATCAGCACCTCGACGTCGAGGGCGGCGTACTCCAGCCAGGGTTCGGGCAGCGGCCGGGTGGACCAGTCGACCGCTGAGTGCTCCTTGCGCATCCGGCGGCCGACGATGGTCTCCACGAGCGTTGCCAGGCCGACCCGTGGGTACCCGAGAAGACGGCCTGCGAGCTCGGTGTCGAAGAGCCGGGCCGGCCGCATGCCGAGCTCGGTGAGGCAGGGCAGGTCCTGGGTGGCTGCGTGGAGGATCCACTCGGCGTCGCCGATCGCCTCGTCGAGCCCCGACATGTCTGCGAAAGGGATCGGGTCGATGAGCGCCGATCCGGAGCCCTCGCGGCGCAGCTGGATGAGGTAGGCGCGGGCGGAGTAGCGGTAGCCGGACGCGCGTTCGGCGTCGACGGCCACTGGTCCGCTGCCGGAGCGGATCGCCTCCAGCGCCTCGGCCAGCGCGGGCTCGGTGTCCACGACGTGAGGAAGCCCGTCGCGGAGCTCGAGCAGCGGTGCCTGCGGAGTCTCAGGCTTCTCCTCGGGCTCGACCTGTTCGGTGCTGTTGGTCTTCTCGGGGGGCATCAGCTGCGGCCGCGCTGTCCTCGTCGGCTCGGCAGCGGAGCGACACCCTCAGGCACCGGGGGCAGGCCCGATGCCGTGCACAGCAGCTCGCCCCACGCCTCGACGTGGTCGGCGATGTCTCCTACCGGGGTCCATGAGGCCCGGATCTCGAGCTGGGCGGTCGCCTCCTCCTCGGCCATGGTCCCGAAGCTCTCCGAGGAGACCTTGGTGACCGTGCCGGAAGGGGCGGAGTGCTCCGCGCCGTGCGCGTCGAGCGCCTCGGTCAGCCACGACCAGCCCACCTCGCCGAGCAGGGCGTCGTTGGCCATCTCCGGGTCGATCTCCGCACGGGCATAGGCCACGCAACGGAACGTGCCGCCCCAGGCGTCGTTCCCGGCGGGGTCGTGCAGCAAGACGATGCGGCCGGTGCCGACGTCCTCGCCGTCGACCGTGACGTCCGCTGACAGCGCGGACGCGTAAGGAGCGATGCGCTGCGGCGCGGGCATCTCCTCGCAGAAGATCTCCGGACGCAGCCGCGCGGCGTGCATCCGGTCGACCGCCGCGAGGAACTCCTCGGGCGTCGCGGGTGCCTCCACACGGGGCTCTTGTCGTGCGGCCATGAAGTCATGCTAAGCCGGATCCCGGCAACCGGCAGTCCGACTCGCCGCCTGACCTGCGAGGATGAGGGTGTGCCAGCTGCCTCACGAAGCAACCCCGACGTCCACGACTCCGCCTTCCTGCGCGCCGCCCGTGGCGAGGAGGTGCCTCACACCCCGGTGTGGTTCATGCGGCAGGCCGGACGGTCACTACCTGAGTACCGCAAGCTCCGTGAGGGCGTCCCGATGCTGGAGTCGTGCATGCGGCCCGAGCTTGTGGTCGAGATCACCCTTCAGCCGGTGAGGCGGTACGGCGTCGACGCGGCGATCTTCTTCTCCGACATCGTGCTGCCGCTGAAGGCCGTCGGTGTGGACCTCGACATCGTCCCGGGCGTCGGGCCGGTGGTGGCCGAGCCCGTGAGCTCGCTCGCGGACGTCGAGGCGATCCCCGACCTCGACGGGTCCCACGTGCCCTTCATCACCGAGTCGGTCCAGCAGCTGGTGGCCGAGCTCGGTGCGACACCGCTGATCGGCTTCGCCGGCGCGCCTTTCACCGTGGCGTCCTACCTCATCGAGGGCGGGCCGTCGAAGGAGCACGCGAAGACCAAGGCGATGATGTTCGGCGCGCCCGAGCTCTGGGACGCCCTCATGCGCAAGATCGCCGGCATCTCGGCGGCCTACCTCGAGGTGCAGGTCGAGGCCGGCGCCTCCGCCGTACAGCTCTTCGACTCGTGGGCGGGCGCGATGGCGCCGGCCGACTACCAGCGGTACGTCATGCCCTACTCATCGCAGGTGCTGGCCCACGCCGCGACCCTGGACGTCCCGCGGATCCACTTCGGCGTAGGCACCGGCGAGCTGCTCGGCCTGATGGGTGAGGCCGGGGCCGACGTCGTGGGCGTCGACTGGCGGGTGCCGCTCTCGGCCGGCATCGAGCGGGTCGGCGGACGAGCGGTCCAGGGCAACCTCGACCCGTCACTGGTCTTCGCGCCGACCGAGGTGATGCTCTCGCGCGCCGCGGAGGTGATCGAGGCCGGACGTGCCGCGCCGGGTCACATCTTCAACCTCGGGCACGGCGTCATGCCCTCCACCGACCCCGACCAGCTCGCCCGCCTGACCGACTTCGTCCACGAGCAATCGGCCCGCTGACCTCGCCGGCGACGGCACGGTTCAGGGCTTCTTCAGCACCACCACGTCGAAGTCGGTTCCCTTCGGGGCGCCCGGTCCGAACGGCGGAGGGAGGCCGAGGTCGAAGCGCGTGTTGACCAGGGCGAGCTCACAGCCGTGCTCGGCCACGGTGGCCGGCACCCGGAACAGCGGGTCCTTGACGGTCGTCGTCACCTTGGCGCGCTTCAGGTCCGGCGACAGCCGCACCTTCGCCAGGGTGTTGGCGAAGTTCTCGACGACCCAGAGGTCCTGGCCGTCAAGGAGGATGCCGTCGAGCGTGCCAGCCTTCAGGGCAGCCTTCCGGATGGTGATGCGGCGGCTCTGGCCGGTGCGGGGATCGACCGTGAACAGGGCGCCGAGCTCGGTGTGGTCGACGATCAGGGTGTGACCGTCGGGGGTCGCGTCGATGCCGTTGAGACCGAACCCACGACCGGTGGCCGAGGCGGGTCCCTGCACCGCAATGGTCTGCGGCCGACCCAACGAGCCGTCCTTCGCGATCGGCACCTTGTACAGGCGAGGGGCCAGCGTCTCGGTGAAGTACGCGGCCGTCCGGGTGATGACGACGTCGTTCACGAGCGTCTTCCCCGGCCGTGCGAACCTGAATTTCGCAAGAGTGCGGCCCGTGCTCGTGTCGTACACGAAGGCGCGCCCGGTAGGCCCTCCGGCGACGAAGAGCCGGTGCCGCGCCTCGTCCACCTTCATCCCCAGAGCCGACCTGCGCGAGACGTCGATGAAGACGTCCCCCTTGCCGCTCTCGCAGGTCGCCTCGGTAGATGTCTCCGTCCTTCAAGGAGCCCACGTAGAACGTCGACCCTGTGCCGACGGCGATGCCCTCCGGCTGGAAGTCGGTCGGGAGCGGGACGGAACGAGAGTCCGTCGATGCGGCCGCGGTGGTTCCGAGGGCCAAGACCGGCGCCAGCAGCAGTCCGGTCAGAAGTCGGAGTCTCGTCATGACGTACCCCCTTGCCGAAAAAACTCCTCATCACGACTCTGCGCCGCTGCCCAGCGGATGTCGAGGGTGCATCAGGGCAGGTTCGGGACACCGCGGTGTCGCCGGAGGTCAGCTCGGCTCTGGGGCCACGGGCGGAGCGGCGTGGTTCTGGCGGCGGCGGGCTGCCGCGCGCAGCACCAGCCAGGCCGGTACGCCGAGCAGGGCGAGTGTCAAGGCGAACGGCAGCAGCGCACCGGTCACCGTCGCGGTGCCGACCAGGACCGTCTTGAGGGCGTGCCAGCCGTCCTCGAGCCCGGCGAGGAAACCGCTCTCGTCCTCGACCGGGGGTGGCGGGGGAGCAGCAGGGGTGCGCAGCCGCACGGTCACCGTCGACATGGACGTCTGGTCGCTCAGGTACTTCTGCTGCGCCTTGAGCGACTCCAGCTCGGCCTGACGGGTCGCGATCTCCGACTCGAGGCGGATCATGTCGTCCACGTTGGTGGCCTGACGCAGGAACCGCTGGAGCCGGGCGAGGCTCGCTTCCTGCGTGGCGACCCGGGTGTCGACGTCGATGACCTGCGTCGTCACGTCCTCCGAGCTGCGGTCGGCGCGTTCGGTGCGCCCGATGTCGGACAGCTCGTTCATCGTGGCGTCGAAGGCAGGTTCCGGCACGCGCACGACCAGAACCGAGCGTTCCGGCCGTCCGGCCCGGTCGTTCGTGGTGTCCTCGCTGGCCAGGTACCCGCCGTGAAGCGCGAGGAGGTCGTCGATCTCGGCACGGGCGCGGTTCATCTCCTTGGTCACCAGCGAGATCTCACCTTTGCGTATGACGGCGCGGGTCTGCACGGCCGGACGGTTGGCCCCTCCCGGAGCCGACCGGTCGCCCTCGGCCTCTCTGCCGAGCCCCTGGGCCGCGGTGTCGCCGGCCGCCGGCTCGGGGGCCTGCGCCGATCGGGCCGAGCCGCCTGCCACCTCGCCACTTCCTGCGGACATCGACTCACTGTCACCATCGCCGGCGCCTCCGCCGCAGCCGGCCGCCAGAGCGACCAGGACCATCGCCGCACCGGCCACCGCCGGCCGTACCACTCGTCGTCGCTCGCTGGGGCGCATGATTCCTCCTAGGTCCGGCGCAGCATCTTCGTCAGGTGTGACGCGAACCATCCCGGGCTGGTTCCACCGAAGTTGGTGATGCGAGGCGCGGTTTGGGAATCTGTTAGTCGTGAGCCCACGTCCTGCCCCCGTCGAGCCGCTGCACGTCGTCGTCGTGGGAGGCGGGATCAGCGGGCTGGCGGCAGCCGCGTCGCTGAGGCGCCAGGCACCTCATCTCCGCGTCACCGTTCTCGAGGGGTCGCCGTCGGTGGGCGGCAAGCTCGCGCGAGCCGAGGTGGCCGGCATCACCGTCGACGTGGGCGCAGAGTCGATGCTCAACCGCCGGCCGGAGGCCACGGCGCTCGCTCGGGAGGTGGGCCTCGGCGACAGGCTGGTCCATCCCGAGACGATCACGGCCAACCTGTGGTCCCGCGGCGCCATGGTCCCGATGCCACGCACGCTCATGGGCGTCCCCGTGGACGCGAGGGCGCTGGCCGACAGCGGCGTGATCTCCAAGGCCGGTCTTGCGCGGGCCGCCCTCGACGCCGTGCTGCCGGCGACCCGGATCGGTGAGAGCGACGTCAGCGTCGGCTGGCTGATCGAGGAGCGCTTCGGCAAGGAGGTCGTCGACCGTCTGGTGGAGCCCCTGCTCGGCGGGGTGTACGCCGGACACGCCCGCCAGCTCTCCGCCCGCGCCACCGTGCCCCAGGTCGTGGCACTGCTCGAGCGTGACAGGTCGATGCTCCGCGCGGCGGCCGCCGCAACGTCGTCCGCCCCCTCCGACGTACCGGTCTTCGCGGGGCTCGCCGGAGGTCTCGGCCAGCTGCCGCAGGCGGTCGTGGACCACGCTGGAGCCGAGGTGCGCACGGACGCCACGGTCCGGGACCTCGCCCACCGATCCGGCGGCGGCTGGAACCTCGTCGTGGGATCGGCGCACGACCCCCAGCTGGTGCAGGCCGACGCGGTGGTCCTCGCGACCCCGGCCGCGGCGACGGCCCGGTTGCTGAGCGACGTCGCTCCCGACGCCGCGCTCGAGCTCGCCCACGTGGAGTACGCCTCGATGGCGATCATCACCATGGCCTTCCGGCGTCGCGAGTTCCCCACCACCACCGGCTCCGGGCTTTCTCGTCCCGCCGGTCGACCGACGCACAGTCAAGGGAGCGACCTTCTCCTTCGCCAAGTGGGCCTGGGTCACCGAAGCGGGGAAGGCGGCCGACCAGGGCGAGGACCTCCTGGTGATGCGCTGCTCGATCGGCCGGCACCGCGAGGAGCAGGTGCTCCAGGTCGACGACGAGCGTCTCGTCCAGACCGCGCTCGAGGACCTCAGCGACGCGATCGGGCTGTCCGTACGCCCCGTCGACTGGCATGTGCAGCGCTGGGGCGGAGGCCTTCCTCAGTACGCAGTGGGCCACGTCGACCGCGTGCGCCAGGTCCGGCTGTCCGTGGCCAAGCTCGGTGGCTCACTCGCGGTCTGCGGCGCGGCGTACGACGGACTGGGCGTCCCGGCCTGCATCGCCTCCGCCGAGGTCGCGGTCACCCAGGTGCTCGACGCCTTGCCCGACCAGAGAGAATGACCCCATGACCGAGAACGCCCAGAGCACCCAGAGCGAGCCGGGCCGCGCTCCGAACCGGGGAAAGGCCGCACGGGACCTCAACGACGCCATCCGCTACACGATGTGGTCGGTGTTCCACCTTCGCGACCTGATCGGTGACGACGACCGGGCCGCCGAGGCCAACGAGGTCGAGAAGCTCTTCGAGGACCTCGAGGCCTCCGACGTACGTGTGCGTGGTCTCTACGACGTCTCGGGGCTGCGTGCCGACGCCGAGCTGATGATCTGGTGGCACTCGGAGCGCTCCGACGACCTCCAGCAGGCCTACCACCGGTTCCGCCGCACCGCGTTCGGCCGAAGGCTCGACCCGGTGTGGTCGCAGATGGCGCTCCACCGGCCCGCGGAGTTCAACAAGAGCCACATCCCGGCGTTCCTCGCCGACGAGGTGGCCCGGCAGTACGTCTGTGTCTACCCCTTCGTGCGCTCCTACGAGTGGTACCTCCTCGAGGACGCCGAGCGCCGCCGGCTGCTCGCCGAGCACGGCAAGATGGCGCGCGACTACCCCGACGTCCGGGCGAACACGGTCTCCTCGTTCGCGCTCGGCGACTACGAGTGGATGCTGGCCTTCGAGGCCGACGAGCTCTACCGCATCGTCGACCTGATGCGGCACCTCCGGGGATCCGAGACGCGGCGGCACGTGCGCGAGGAGGTGCCGTTCTACACGGGACGGCGCCGGACGCCGACCGAGCTCATCACCGACCTGCCCTGAGCTTCTCAGGACGTCGAACGCCCCGGCCGCTGTCGCGATCGGGGCGTTCGTCTTCGTGCCGCCTACTCGGCGGGCTCGAGGCTGAGACTGATGCTGTTGATGCAGTACCTCTGGTCCGTCGGTGTGCCGTAGCCCTCACCCTCGAACACGTGGCCGAGGTGCGAGCCGCAGTTGGCGCAGCGCACCTCCACCCGCTTCATGCCGAAGGAGCTGTCCTCGATGTACTCCACGCGGTCCTCGGCCAAGGGAGCGTAGAAGGAGGGCCAGCCGCAGTGGGACTCGAACTTCGTGTCGGAGCGGAACAGCTCGGTCTGACAGGCCCGGCACCGGTAGACGCCGGTGGTCTTGGTGTCGGTGTACTCGCCGGTGAAAGCCGGTTCGGTGCCGGCCTTCCGCAGGACGGCGTACTCCTGAGGGGAGAGCTGCTCGCGCCACTCGTCGTCGCTCTTGTTGACCTGGTAACCCATGGGACCCACGCTACTCACGCTTTCCAAGCAGGTCGTGGGCAAGTTGTCCGATCGCTCGCCCGTCGTGTGACCGGCCCCTAGATTGGGCGCATGGCCAGCCCCGCGACCGAGATCGACGCCTGCGGGCGAAGCCTGCGCGTCACCAACCCCGACCGGGTCATCTACCCCGCGACGGAGACGACGGCGCCGGTGACGAAGCTGATGGTGGTGGAGTACTACCTCGCCGTGGCTCCCGGGATCATGCGGGCCCTCGACCATCGGCCGACGACCCTCGAGCGGTGGCCGAAGGGTGTCCACGAGGGCATCAAGCTGAGCACCCGGTCCGGCGAGCACGGCGACGCGTTCTTCCAGAAGAGGATCCCGCGGGGCGCTCCGCCCTACGTCGAGACCGCGTCGATCACGTTCCCGTCCGGGCGTCTCGCGGACGAGGTGTGCCCCACCGAGCCTGCCGTCGTGGCATGGGCTGCGCAGATGGGGACGCTGACCTTCCACCCGTGGCCGGTACGCCGTGACGACGTGGACCACCCCGACGAGCTGCGCATCGACCTCGACCCCCAACCCGGGACGGGCTTCGCCGACGCGGTGCGGGTCGCCGGGGCTGCGCGGGAGCTGCTCGAGGAGCTCGGCATGCGCGGGTTCGCGAAGACCAGCGGCAACCGTGGCGTGCACATCTACGTGCGCATCGAGCCACGGTGGAGCTTCACCGACGTGCGCCATGCGGCCATCGCCTTCGGCCGTGAGCTGGAGCGTCGTACCCCGGGGGTGACCACCAAGTGGTGGAAGGAGGAGCGCGGCGAGTCCGTGTTCGTCGACTACAACCAGAACAGCCGTGACCGGACCATCGCGAGCGCCTACAGCCTGCGCCCCGTCCCCGGGGCGCCGGTCTCGACCCCGGTGACGTGGGAGGAGCTCCCCGAGATCGACCCTCGGGCCTTCAACCTTCACACCGTGCCGGCCCGCTTCGCCGAGCTCGGCGACCTGCAGGCGCCCATCGACGACGAGCACTACTCCCTGGAGCCGTTGCTCGAGCTCTACGCCCGGGACGAGGAGGCCGGGCTCGGCGACATGCCCTACCCGCCGGACTATCCGAAGATGCCGGGCGAGCCGCCCTCGCGTCCAGCCGAGCAAGAAGAACCCGAAGAACTGGGAAGAGGGGTGACCGGCAGTGGACCGCGCGGCTGTGGAGCAGTGGGTAGCAGAGTACGAGCGCGCCTGGCGCACGCCGGGGACCGAGCCGCTCGCGGAGCTCTTCGTGCCCGACGCGACCTACCTTGCCTCGCCCTGGGCGCGGCCCGTGGAGGGCCTGGACTCGATCGCGGCGTTCTGGGAGGCCGAGCGCGACGGCGCCGACGAGGAGTTCACGATGTCGAGCGAGGTCGTGGCAGTCGACGGACCAGCCGCGGTCATCCGCGTGTTCGTCGAGTACGGCGGCCCGCGGCACGTTCATCTGCACACGCAGTGGCGTGACCTGTGGGTTCTCCGGTTCGCCGGGGACGGTCGATGCGCGTCGTTCGAGGAGTGGCCGTTCGCGCCAGATCAGCCCGATGGGCCCTGACCCGGTGACGGTCATGCTCGACAACCGGTCGCGGGTAATGTCGAGAGTCAGTGCACCGCTCCCACCGGAAGGGTCTGGATGATGTCGACCCCCAACGAGCATCCGATCGTTCGACAGCCTCCCGCCTGGGCGGTCGACCGGGCGCGCGAGGAGCTTCAGGACGTCGAGGATCAGGAGGCCGTCGACCGGCGCGCTTGGGACCTCACGCGGGAGGCTGAGGAACGAGAAGACGAGCGGCACGACGAGTACGACGACCCGGACGAAGGTGGCGAGGCATGACGCGAGGAAGACCGAATCTGCCTGAGAGCGGGCCGGTCGAGGCGTAGCCTGAGGCGGTAAGGCCTTCCTTGGACCCCGGTGGCTTTCTTGCGACTGGACGGAGCACGGGATGGCCGCAGCAGCTGGGAACCACGTGGGCCCGTTGAGCCTCGGCGTCATGGCGCGATCGCGCAAGGAGAACGAACGCCGGCTTCCGCTGCACCCTCGCCACTTCGGACGCATCCCGCAGGAGCTCCGGGAGTACATCTATCTCGAGCACGGTTTCGGGAACCAGTTCGGCATGTCCGACGACGACCTGAAGGGCTGGACGGCCGGCTTCCGAACGCGCGAACAGCTGGTCGACGAGTGCGACGTCATCTTGTTGCCCAAGCCGGTCCTCGCCGACATCACCGAGCTGCGCGAGGGGCAGGTGCTCTGGGGGTGGCCGCACTGTGTTCAGGACGAGGAGCTCACGCAGGTCGCCATCGACAAGAGGCTCACGCTGATCGCGTTCGAGGCGATGAACCACTGGAACAGTGACGGCTCGTTCAACCTGCACGTGTTCCACGAGAACAACGAGCTCGCCGGGTACTGCTCCGTGCTGCACGCCATGCAGATCGCAGGATCGACCGGCGACTACGGCCGTCGGCTGCGTGCGGTGGTGATCGGCTTCGGCGCGACAGCCAGGGGCGCGGTCACGGCGCTGACCGCCCTGGGCGTGCACGGCGTCGACGTGCTCACCCACCGTCAGGTGGCCGCTGTGGCCGCGCCGATCCACTCCGCGCGCATGGTGCACTTCGACGACGACGGGGAGACACGGTCGAGCCACGCGGTGACCGAGGGTGGCAGGGTGCCCCTTGCCGGCTTCCTCGCGGACCACGAGATCATCGTCAACTGCGTGATGCAGGACACGGACGCGCCCCTCATGTTCCTGACCGACGACGACCTGGCGGCCCTGTCGCCCGGCACCCTCGTCGTCGACGTCTCCTGCGACGAGGGCATGGGGTTCAGCTGGGCCCGCCCGACGTCGTTCGCCGATCCCGCCTTCGTCGTCGGGGACAACGTCCTCTACTACGCCGTCGACCACAGCCCGTCGTACCTGTGGAACTCCGCCACCTGGGAGAACAGCGAGGCGCTGCTTCCCTTCCTCCGCACGGTCATGGGCGGCGGTGACGCCTGGGACGCGAACGCGACCATTCGTCGCGCGATCGAGATCCGTGACGGGGTCATCCAGAACCCGGCGATCCTGTCCTTCCAGGGCCGCTCACCGAAGCACCCGCACTGGCCGCTCGCGACCTAGGCGTGCACCGGGCAGCCTTGTCTCCGGGAGTGCTGTTCGTCAGTTCGCCGCGCGAGGTACGTCGCTGCCGGCGGCTGACGCGGCTGTTGCGGCTGCGACGGAGGCGTGGAACGAGAACAGGCGAGCGAGGCCGGTCATGTGCATCACCCTCATGCAACGGTCGCTGTTGCACACGAGCCCGAACGACCCGCCTTCACGGATGGCCCTGCGATGGGCCGCGACGAGGACGCTCAGTCCGGTCGAGTCGATGAAGCTGACCTGGTCGAGGTCGAGGACGAGGTGGCTACGGCCGGGGACCAGGACGCTGCGGATGGCCTCGCTCAGCTGTGGCGCGGTCGCGAGGTCGAGCTCGCCCGAGACCGTGACGATGTCGTGAGGGCCCTCGACACGGGTGTCGACGGTCGAGCAGATCATCGGTTGGGTCCGGGACGAGCAGCCTCGGGCGGCCGCGATCAGGGAAGGCGCCTGGAGATGACGCTGCGTCGTCGTAGGAGGAAGTGACTAGCGACATGGCGTCGCACCTGAATTTCCCGAGAGGGCCGGACCGCTGCTTGATCGAGGAATCTCGTGACAGGTCGAGAACCGGGAACGGTCACGCAGGTTGCGGTACTCGGAAAGCCCTCGGCGCCGTCGACGCTACGGGAGGGGCCCGCAGAGGTCAACCGCCGGCCGACCAGTGGGCGTGCGTGGCCGCACGTCCCCTGATCAGGACCCGGCGGGTGTGCGCATCTTCTGCAGTCGGGCACGCAGCAGGGTCTCGCGATGGGAGTTCCCGTGGAGGCCGAGATAGCGAGGCCCGAAGACCGCGAGCAGCGCGTCGTCGAGCCGTCGCACCGCACCTGGTGGGTACCGGTAGCCCATCCGCTCGTTGATCTCCGCGTCGTCGACGGAGGTGAGGAGCCCGGCGAGCTCGTCCAGCGAGGTGATGCCCAGCTCGAGCAGGAGGCCGGACACCCAGGCGTAGTGGTCGATGCGGGACCAGCCGGCGCCGGTGTACCTGCCGGCGAGGAAAGCCGCGAGCTCCTGGGGGCTGATTCTCGGGTCGGTGATGTCTGTCTCGGTCGGCTGTTCGGAGACCGAGGCTTCCAGGCGGTCCCGGATCAGCGAGAACTCGCGGTCCGCGAGCTCCAGCAGCCCGGCTGCCAGGGTGAACCGCCGGTCGAGGTCGGGCACGTGCTCCTCGGGGATGGTCCCCTTGTAGCGGATCGCATGCTCGAACTCGGCCCAGGCGTGTTGGAGCACGGTGCGCACCTGGACCTGGGCCCGACACTTCTCGAGCGCCTCGAACGCCGTGGGGGTGCCGCGCGCGGTATCAAGGGTCACGAGAAGGTGCCTGCTGGCGTAGCCGAAGCGGCCCTCGCGGGCCGTCTCCAGGCCCATGTCCCGGTCGTCGAGGACCGTCAGCTGATCACCGAGGAGGTCGGCCACTGCCGTGACATCGCTGTGAAGATAGGTGATGACGCGGACACCGATCTGGTCGGTGATCTCCTCGAGTGGATCGGTGAAGAGGGGTTCGCCGGCCATCTTGCGGTCGGCCTTGGCGGCGAAGGACGCAACGCTCTTGGCGCGTCCGGTGACGCTGAGGTAGTTGATGCCTGCGTCGTCGAGGAGCGTGGTGACCAGGGCGACGAACCGGTCGGTCGCGTCACGAAGCTGCGGCTGCAGCTCGGCGTACCTCCGGACGGCTTCGCGAGCCGGGTCCTTGTCGCCCGTGCCTGCCACCGGATGCCCGGCCCGGGGTCGTGGCGACCTCGGGGACGGACGGTGGTCCTCGGGGAGCGTCGGCGTGACGATGTAGCCGGAGTCGAAGTCACCGTAGGTGGTGGTCAGGGCGGGTCGACGCTCGGCGAACATCGCGACGTACGCGCACACCACGGCGTCGATCTGGTCCTCCGCGCGCCTCAGGTCGCTCTTGCGGGCCGCGGAGCGCACTTGGTCCTTCAGCGTCTTCCACTGCTCGTTGTCGTGGACATGGAGTGGCAGGGGAGACTCCTCGAGCCCTTCGAGGAGGTCTGTGAGCCGCAACAGCTCGGAGCGCAGCTGCGACAGTGGTCGCCCGGTCTTGTGCTTGTACTTCAGCGTGCGCCCGAGTCGGAACAGAGCCACGGTCGCGGGATGTGGGTAGACCTCGATCGCTCGACGCCGTGAACGTGATCTCGGGTTCATGTCGAGATCCAGCAAGGTGGCCAGTCGCGCTCCGCGCGGGACGCCCGCGAGCTCGGGCTTGGCAGTGTTGGCGGGATGTGCCCCGGCGTCGAAGCGGGCGAAGTCACGGTTGAGCGCCGCCTCGCACGGCCGGTTCCCCGAGGAGTTCCGCACGACGAGCGGGGCGTCGATCGCGACGAGAGAGTCACTGTCGACGTAGGGCGCCAGCGAAGCGACGATGGCCTGGTCGGTCGTCTCGGAGGAGACCTGGAGCAGGCGGCCGTCGGCATCCAGAACTGCCAGGCCACTGGGTCTGTTCTGGCCCCACGCGAGGTCGACACCGACGAAGTACATGGGGTCACCCTGCCCTGTCCCGGCGTCGGAAGCACGCACCGGCGCGGACCATGCTGCCGCAGCCTCCGGACGGGCCAGGTCGCCTGCTCCCGTCCGGTGGCTTTCTGTCCTGCCCGAGTCTGTCAGCGGTGCTGCAGGATCCCGAGCAGACCGTGCGACTCGTCGTCCGGCCCGGCGCTGAACCAGACGTCGGACCGCTCGCCGGCGGTTCCGTTACCTGGCAGGAGTCCCCACAGGCCCTCGATCTCGATCGGCTCGTGCGCCTTGTCACGCAACGTCGCGATCACTCGGCCATCGCGTTGGTCCACCACGTGGATCCGGCCGTCGCCGAAGTTGCCGACCAGCAGCTTCCCCGCGAAAGCCCCGAAGCCCTGGGGTGCGATCGTCACGCCCCATGGCGCGTCGAGGACGCCCCTGCGGAGGAGCGAGTCCAGGAAGTGCCCGCGCTGGTCGAACACGTTGACGAAGCCGTTGCCCGGTCCTGCGACGTCGTCCTCGCCTTTCGCGTCCTGCTTGGCGTAGGTGACGTACACCCGGCCGTCGAGGTTGGCGATGTTGAACGGGGCGTAGCCGTCGGGGATGTGCTCGCTGCTGAAGGCATGGGGCACGGAGACGTGCTGGAAGTGGTCGTTGAAGACGTCGACGCGGTTGCGTTGGAAGTTCGCCACCAGCAGGTACGGCTTCCCTCCCACAGTGACGATGGTCAGACCCTTGTAGACGGCGTGATCGGTGTGCGCGACGAGCACCGCCTTGGTCGGGTCCCCGGACCTGTTCCAGGCCGAGATGTCCCCGTTCTCGCCCGCGAAGACGAACAGCGCCGGCCCGGACTTTCCTCCGGTCGACAGCGTGAACCTCTCGGTCGGGTTGAACACCACGCCCGTGGGGTCACCACCTCCGGGGATCCTCACGTCCAGCGGCACCTTCATGACCTGCTTCGGTGATGTGGCCCCCTGGTAGGGCGTGCGGCCGTGTCCCTGACGTGGCGGCGTAGGGCGTGCTCGGTGTCCCTGACGTGGCGCCCTGGTAGAGCGTCGACGTGCTGGTTGCGTTGTTCGCCACCCACAACGGACTGGACGGGGACTCGGCGAGCCCCCAGGGGTTGACCAGGTTCGGATCGGTGATCCTCGCCTGGCCGGGTGTGTCGGCTACGAGCTTGACCTCGCGATAGGTGTCGCCCGCATGGCCGTGACCGACCGTTCGCGGGAGATGCGGCGATGGACGCCGTGACGGCGGCGGCGGCGGTGACGGCGACAGCGCCGACCGTGGCCGCCATCGACCGTGACCGGAATGAAACCATGAGACCCTCCTCGGGTTCGGGCCGCGCGCCCCTCGGCGTGTGCGGCGTACCTCCTTCCCAAACGGGCTGCGCGCGGGGACGGTTCAGGCCGCGACCGGAGCTTCGCGGTCCGCTTGCTCAGGCGGCACACGGTCTAGACGTGTGTTTTGCATGAGCGACGCGGCGGGGAGTTCTAAGAGCACGGGGAACGTGTCGGAGCCGAGGTGGGAGCATGACGGCGCAACAGGACCACGAGCAGCAGCGGCTGATCCCCCAGACCGGGGCCGCGGCACTCTGGCGGCTGGACGTGGACCCTCCGACCGGTGACCCAGAGGCTCCGGCCGACACGTGCCAGGTGCACGTCTGGACCTGCATCTGGTGCGCCATGACACCGCCCATCTGTGGGTCCTGCCGACCTGTGACGCCCCCTTGCCCTGCCAGCGGCCTGGTCCACACCTGTGCCTGCAGCGCCCCGGTGCACTCGAGAGAGGCCGCCTGACGAGGTGGGCCGGAAACCGGGGCGTCACAGTCGGCGACGCTGCGGTGTCGTGGCTGAGGCTGCCGGGCCCGCAGAACATGCAGTCACCCCGGGCGCCGTACGGCGTCAGGCGGGATGTCCCTACGGGGAAGGCCCACTGCATGTTCTACGGGCTCGCGCCGGGAGCCCATGAGGTGACGTAGCCGCACGGCGGCGGCTGACCGCGGGGGAATCCAGGTCAGGGCAGCTGGACGTACTGGGCCAGGAACGACCGTGCCGACTCGGTGTCGAGGCGGTAGACGACGTTGGTGGCCCGACACACGTAGTCCCCGGTGATCGTCGTGCCTGCCAACGTGTCGCTGTCACCGAGGAAGTTCGGGCCGCCGGAGTCGCCGTTGCAGGTGCCGCCGTCGCCGGTCGCCCGGTTCTGCGAGAGTCGGAGCCAGGTCGGGTTGGTCGCGTTGAGCGTCCCCGTCGAGACCATGCGCACATCGTTGTAGAGGAACTGGCGTCCGCCGGGCTCGTTCGTGACCTCGTAGGCGCCGTACCCCACTGAGGTGAACCTCTGGTCGGCCGGCAGGTTCGAGAGCGAGCCGGCGGTAGGGAGCTTCGCGGGGACGACCCCCTCCACCGGCTCGTCGAGGACGACCACGGCGAGGTCGTAGGGGTTGCTCTGCTTCTGGTTGTAGCGCTGGTCCGCCTCGAAGGTGCCCGTGTAGGTCCGGTCGCCCTCCGTGTATGAGCTCGAGAACGTCACGCGCACGCGGTCGCTCTCGTTGCCCTCCTCGCAGTGGGCAGCGGTCAGGAACACCGTGGGACTGATCAGCGTGCCGGAGCAGTAGGTCCAGGTGCCGTCGGGGTAGGCCTCCGAGGCGAGCAGACCGCCGACGTTCGGGTGCCCTTCGCCGTCGGGGCCGCCGTTGATGATGGCGGCTGCCGGTGCAGCGAACGAAAGGGCCGCGAGGGCGGCCAGGCCTGAGAGAACACGTCGCTTCATGGCGACTCCTTCGCGGGTGCGGACTTGCCCGGGTGCGGGCGGCGGTCAGCATCCTGCCACCGGCCGCCTGGATGTCGGGGGATGACAGGGCCGGGGAGAGCGATCTCCCCGGCCCTGCCGTGCAGCTCAGCGGATGGCCGCGGTCAGCGGACCACGACCTGCATCGTGCCGCTCTTGGTGGTGCCGACGACCTCGATCCTGGTGCCGGTGCCACCCACGATGGCGCTGTGGCCAGGGTTCTCCTCGTCGTAGTAGCGCATCGGGTCGCTGTCGTCGAAGACGGCGACTCGCGGGCTCGAGGGGACGGCCAGTGTCGTCATGCCGCTCGCGGTCTCGCGGTGGAGCGAGATCGGGTCGGTCGAGCGTCAGCCCGAACGTGGCGTCGAAGGACTGGATCCGGTTGCGGGCGATCGCCCCGTCGGACCAGCGCAGTGACTTCACCCGAGCATCGACGGGCAGCGCCTCGCCGCCACCCATGTGGCCGCTGGTGTTGTTGTCGCCGAACTCGGTGTCCCAGTACCAGACCAGCAGGCCGTCCTGGTAGGGGAAGTGCTCGACCGTGTTCGGCGCGGTGCGCGCCCAGCCGAAGTTGTACGGGCCGGTCCTCAGAGTGCTGTCGTAGCCGCCGTACGTGCGGTTCTCCGCGATGTAGTAGTGGCTGTACTGCCGCTGGACCTGCCCGTTGTCGGCGATGCTGAAGCCGTCCATGGTCCAGCCGTCGGCACCGTTCTCGGCACCCGTGCCCGAGACGCCGGCGATGTCGATCGCGTCGACGAGGAAGCCGGTCTCGTTCACGGCGGCGTCGTTGACCATCCGGAAGCGCAGCTGGGCGGTCTTTCCTGCTTCGGTCGCCGGCAGGCTCGCGGTCATCGGGACCCAGGCGCCACTGGTGGACCCGGTGATGCCGAAGCCCTCGTTGGAGCCGTTGGGATCGGTCGTCGACGACGCGCTGGTCTGGAGCCGGGACCAGGTCGTGCCGCCGTCGGTCGTGATCTCGGTGTAGGCGTAGTCCCAGTCCTTCTCGATGTCGTACCTCACCTGCGTGCTGACCTGGCCGCCGCCTGCGGGCACGGTGAACGTGGGGCTGGTCAGCGTGGCGGTGCGGTTGTCGCCACGCCCGGAGTAGAAGTAGTCCGCTCCCTCGGCAGCGGCGCCGAGGTCGTAGGTCCGGGTCTTCTTCGGGAGGACGGCGATGACGGCCTGAGCCTTCTTCGTCGCGTGGTACGACGGCCCGAGGTCATGGGTCGAGGTCTTCCCGGTCTGGGCGACGTCGTAGTCGAGCCAGCCGAGCTGGAACTTCTCCCACGGACCCATGTGGTTGGGGGTGGTGCCGATCGCGCCGTCCCCGTGGCCCAGCCAGGAGCCTGAGCTCATCAGCGTCCAGAAGGCGGTGCCGTTCTCACCACCGTCGGTGTCGTAGAAGTCCGGCAGGCCCAGGTCGTGGGCGTACTCGTGCGCGAACACCCCGAGGCCGCCGTTCTCGGGCTCGGTGGTGTAGTCGCGGATCCACAGCCCGGTGTCGCCGATCTCGATGCCACCGAAGTGGGCGCCGTCGGGTCCGATGCCGTCGGAGTAGAAGCCGTTCTGGTTGACCGCCCAGCGGTGCGACCAGATCGCCCACTCGGGGGCTCCGGCCTCCTCGCCCTCGCCTGCATGGATCGCCTGGAAGTGGTCGATGTAGCCGTCGGGCTCGTTGAAGTCGCCGTCACCGTCGTGGTCGTAGCGGTCCCACTGGTCGAAGCCCTTCAGGTACTCGACGAGCTCTTCACGTGACTTGCCCGCAGCGATCTGCGCGTCGTACCACGCCTCCGCGGTGTCGTCGACGAAGTAGGTCATCTCCTTGTGGGACTCGCCGCCGTAGGCGCTCTCGGGCTTGCCGAGCCTGACCCAGTCACTCACGTCGCCACCGACGGTGTAGCGGCCGCTCGACATCTCCTCGTAGATGTTCTTGAAGGACTCGCCGTTCTGCTCGGGCATGCCGTTGAAGAACATGTCCAGGTAGTGCTTGCGGTTGAAGTCGGACTTCCAGTACGTGCTGTTGTCCGTCGCGCCGTCCGGCTCGGCGATCTGGTTGTGCAGCGGCCCCTCGTCGGAGCCGTCGAACTCGACGAGGAAGGAGAGCAGCTTGTCGCTGCTCTGGAGGCCGTACTGCGCCCACTGACCCGGGGCCACGCGCACGGCCTTCGAGCCGTTGCGGTCCTGCACGGTGCGCTTGCCGGTCAGCACCATCTCGGCGCCGGTCTTGGTCAGCTCACGGCGCCGGGCCTCGAGGCGGTCCGGGCGGTCGTCGGCCTTGCCCCTGCCGGCCGCCTGCTCGCGGGCGTTGTCGGGGTTGGTGGGGGGTGCTGCGCTCGCGGGGCCCTGCAGCGCGGTGGCGAGCAGGGCAGCGGAGGTGGCACCACCCAGGACGCCAATGATGCGTCGCTTCACGGAGATCCTCCTGTGAGGTGGGAGAGTGCACGCCGTTGGTTGCTCAACGGCGCGGAGATCTGCGACATCCGTCGCAACTCCGGCACTCCATCAAGAGGTTCGCGGCTGCGTCCCGGAAACGGGCATCTCCGTGCGTCCCCGGACCC
Organism: uncultured Actinomycetota bacterium; assembly: GCA_963739785.1. GTDB lineage: Bacteria > Actinomycetota > Actinomycetes > Propionibacteriales > Nocardioidaceae > Nocardioides_C. Next base: position 208,856 of record CAVUBO010000018.1, read on the forward strand.
GGACTGAGCGTGAAAACGGCGTTGCAGGTTCTTGCAATGCAGAACCGTGCAACGCCCTTCGAGGATTCCGGTGGGTGCCTCAGACGCCGGTGACGCCCTCGCCACCGCCCGCCTGCTCGTCGAAGCTCTCGTGCTCGAGCAGGTGCAGGACGGGCACGCCGATCTTGCGGCGGGCCCGGGAGGTCCAGTCCATGTGGAAGAACTCCGAGACGACGTGGGGCTGGGTGAGGATGATCGCCTCACGGCCGTCGACGGACTTCACCTTCGCGGCGAGCGCGTCGATGGGGTCGACGCTGACGATGTCGCCGACCGCGTCCGCACCGGTGTCGGCCAGCCGGTCCAGGCACTGCGACAGCTGGTTCCTGGCGCTCTCGAGCAGCTCGTGCTGGATGTCTTCGAGGTCGGACTCGTCCATCACGAGGGCGGGGGAGGCGAGCACCTCGCTGGCGGCAAGTGATCCCATCGCGGACTCGACCCGGGCGGCAGCGTCCTCCACGGGCAGCAGCAGGTGGTAGCGGACGTGCTCGCCCTCTGTCTCCATCTCCTCGTGCAGGCCCCTGACCTGGCGGGCGTCCTGGTCGCTGAGGGGCTGCTCGACGAGCAGCACCACGTTGTAGGTCGGCTCGGACCCTGAGGCAGTCACGGGGATTCGCCCTCCGCTCATGAGGATGTGGTGGTCAAGACCTTACCCAAGTTGTAGGACACCGGCTCCTCGAGCTGCTCGTATCCGCACGAGGCCGGGTCGCGGTCGGGGCGCCACCTCTTGAACTGCGCCGTGTGCCGGAAGCGGGTGCCCTCCATGTGGTCGTAGCCGACCTCGAGCACCCGTTCCGGGGCGAGCGGGACGAACGACAGGTCCTTGCCCGCGCTCCAACGGCTCTGCGCTCCGGGAAGGCGCTCCCCGGTGACGTTGTGGTGCTCGGCCTCTGCCCACCTGCCCCACGGATGGTCGGCCGTGTCGACGACGAGGGGAGCCAGCTCCTCGACGAGCTCGGCGCGGCGCTTGGCCGTGAACGACGCCGCCACCCCGATGTGCTGCAGGGTCCCGCCGTCGTCGTACAGCCCGAGCAGGAGCGAGCCGAGCAGCGGCTTCTCCGGCGTCGACGTCTTGTGCAGGCGGTAGCCGGCGACCACGACGTCCGCGGTGCGCTCGTGCTTGACCTTGAGCATGGTGCGCACGTTCGGCTGGTACGTCGTACTCATCGGCTTGGCCACGACACCGTCGAGCCCGGCGCCTTCGAAGTGCGCGAACCAGTCCTCGGCCTCGGCGGCGTCGGACGTCGTGCGGGTCAGGTACACCGGTGCCGTCGCGCCGGCCATCGCCTCCTCCAGACGAGTACGTCGGACCGCGAACGGCTCGTTCATCAGCGACTCGTCGTCGATCGCGAGGAGGTCGAACGCGACGAACGACGCCGGGGTCTTCTCCGCGAGCATCCTGACCCGGGAGTCGGCCGGATGGATGCGCTCCTGGAGCCGCTCGAACTCCAGGCGCTCGCCGATGGCGACGAAGATCTCCCCGTCCACGACGCAACGCTCCGGCAGCGACTGCTTGACCGCCTCGACCACCTCGGGGAAGTACCGGGTGAGCTCCTTGGTGTTCCGGCTGGCCAGCACGACCTCGTCGCCGTCCCGGAAGACGATGCACCTGAAGCCGTCCCACTTGGGCTCGAAGGAGAGCCCGCCGTCGAACTTCGCCGGGTCGGGGATGCCCTTGACCGACTTGGCGAGCATGGGTTGCACCGGCGGCATCACAGGCAGTCGCATGTCAGGCAGCGTAGCCGCGAACCGTAGGCTTGGAGGCGTGCCGATCCGACTCACCTCCCGCAACCCCCACGTGTCGAAGGACCGGCTGCTGGGGGAGCTCGTTCCCCCGCCACGGTTCTGCCGAGGTCAGCTTCGACTCGTACGAACCCGACCCCTCCCAGCCTTCCCAGAAGGAGGCCGTGGAGGTGCTGCAGGGCTTCGCCGAGGACCTGAACCGCCCGGCGAAGAAGGGCTCCTGGTGGGGTCTGTCGCGGTCCAGGGCCGAGCCGTCGGGCCCCGGCGGGGTCTACCTCGACGGTGGGTACGGCGTCGGGAAGACGCACCTTCTCGCGTCGCTGTGGCACGCCGCTCCCGGCCCGAAGCTGTTCGCGACCTTCGTGGAGCTGACCCACCTCGTCGGGGCGCTCGGCTTCCACGACGCGGTGGCCGCGCTGTCGTCGTACCGACTCGTCTGCGTCGACGAGTTCGAGCTCGACGACCCGGGCGACACGGTGCTCGTGTCCACGCTGCTCCGCAACCTGCGGGAAGAGGGTGTCCGCCTCGCCGCGACCTCGAACACCCTTCCGGGCAAGCTCGGCGAGGGAAGGTTCGCGACCTCCGACTTCATGCGCGAGATCCAAGGACTCGCCGACTCCTTCGAGTCGGTGCGGATCGACGGCGAGGACTACCGGCACCGAGGCCTGCCGAAGGCTCCCGACGCGTCCTCTGCCGAGGAGGTGCGGCGCCGGGCCGAGCAGGACGGAGCGAGCCTGGACGTCTTCGTCGACCTGACCGAGCATCTGGCGAACGTGCACCCCTCGAAGTACGGATCGCTCCTCGACGGGGTGAGCCTGGTCTGCCTCGAGGACGTGCACACGGTCAGCGACCAGAGCGTCGCGCTGCGGCTCGTGGTTCTCGCCGACCGGATGTACGACCGGGACCTTCCGGTGGTGGCGAGCGGCGTGAGCATGGACGAGATGTTCGCCCCCGAGCTGCTCGAGGGCGGCTACCGCAAGAAGTACTACCGAGCAATCAGCCGTCTGGACGCGCTGGCCCGCGAGGGTGCCGGCCTGGCGGAGTGAACCGAGGCATGCCGGTGGCCCGGTGGGGCATCATCGCCTCATGAGCTCACCGGAACGCCTCACCGACGTCCTGACCCTTCCGAAGGGACCGGTGAACCTGGTCTCCTACGACACCACTGCCACCCCTGGGTTCGAGGGCGGCAAGGCCGAGGGCAAGAAGGCGCTCGCGGCGCTGGAGCCGAAGCTGACGGTCCTGCAGGAGATGCTCTTCGCCGAAGGGCGCACCGGAGGTGACCGTCGGCTCCTGCTGGTGCTGCAGGGCATGGACACCGCAGGCAAGGGCGGCGTGATGAGGCACGCGGTGGCGCTGTTCGACCCGCAGGGCGTGCACATCAAGGCGTTCGGGCCGCCGACCGAGGAGGAGCTCGCCCACGACTTCTTGTGGCGGATCCGGCGGGAGCTCCCCGATGCGGGCAGGGTCGGCATCTTCGACCGTTCCCACTACGAGGACGTCCTGATCGGCAGGGTCCGCGAGCTCGCGCCCACGGAGGAGATCGAGCGGCGCTACGACGCGATCAACGAGTTCGAGGCAGAGCTGGTCGAGAGCGGTACGACGGTCGTCAAGTGCATGCTCCACATCTCCGCGGACGAGCAGAAGGAGCGGCTGCTCGCGCGCCTCGACGACCCGACCAAGCACTGGAAGTTCAACCCCCGAGACATCGACGAGCGGGCGTACTGGTCGAGCTACCAGCAGGCCTACGAGATCGCCCTGGAGCGCACGAACACCGCGGCCGCGCCGTGGCTCGTCGTGCCCAGCGACCGAAAGTGGTACCGCAACTGGGCGTTGGGCCAGGTCCTGCTCGAGACGCTCGAGGGACTCGGTCTCGTCTGGCCGGAGGCCGACTTCGACGTGCAGGAGCAGCGCCGCCGGCTGGTCGAGGAAGGGTTCGAGGGCTGAGCCGGACGCCTCCCGGTAGGTTGTCCGCGTGATCCCCACCGTCTCCGCGACCCGCTACGTCGCGCCCCTGCGCGAGGGCGGGTCCCTGCCGGGGATCGTCGAGGCCGACGACCTGGGCACCTACGTCTGCAAGTTCCGAGGGGCCGGACAGGGCCTGCGGGTGCTCGTCGCGGAGGTCGTCGTCGGTGAGCTGGCTCGGCGTCTGGGCATCCACACCCCGGACCTGGTCGCGGTCTCCCTCGATGCCGCGATCGGGAAGTACGAGGCGGACGAGGAGGTCCAGGACCTGCTGAGCGCGAGCGTGGGACTCAACCTGGGCGTCGACTTCCTCCCCGGCTCGTTCGGCTTCGACTCCGGTTGCACGCCCGACCCCGAGGCCGCGGCCCGGGTGATCTGGCTCGACGCGCTCACGGCGAACGTCGACCGGAGCTGGCGCAACCCCAACCTGCTGGTCTGGCACAAGGAGCTGTGGGCGATCGACCACGGCGCCTGCCTGTACTTCCACCACAGCTGGGCGCAGGGGATCGGCAGTCCCGAGCGCTTCGCGCGGCAGCCCTACGACGCCTCGGACCACGTGCTCGGCGCTCATGTCTCCGGTGTGCGCGAGATCGACGCCGTCATGGCGCCCCGGGTCACGCGCGACCTGCTGCGTGAGGTCGTCGGGCAGGTGCCTGACGACTGGGTCGAGGTTCCTCCCGGTGCAGCCGGGACCGATGCGGTGCGCGAGGCCTACGTCGAGTTCCTCCTCGCGCGCGTCACCGGCGACCGGTCGTGGCTTCCGCGGGTGGCCGCGGCATGACGGGGATGGGTTTCCAGTACGTCGTCCTGCGCTGTGTGCCGCGCGTGGACCGCGAGGAGTTCGTGAACGTCGGCGTGGTGCTCTACTGCCAGCAGGCCGAGTTCCTCGAGGCGCGTTGTCGCGTCGACGCCGCACGGCTCGCCGCGCTGGACCCCGAGCTGGACCTGGACGGGGTGCGGTCGGCGCTCGCCGCGATCGAGGCGGTCTCCCGCGGCGAGGACTCGGCCGGAGCCGCGGGTCGGACGCCGCTGGGCACGAGGTTCGGCTTCCTGAGCGCACCGCGAAGCACCGTCGTACAGCCCGGGCCGATCCACGGCGGTCTCACGACCGACCCCGCTCGCCAGCTCGAGCATCTCGTCGACCGCCTCGTCACCTGACCGAGCTCGCTCCTCCAAGCGTGAGATCGAACGCCGCCGGCACTGGTTTCGCGCGCAGAGGCGGCGGCGCACCGTGGCGCGCCGCCGCTTCCGAGTCAGCCGGAGCCGGGGTCACCTCCAGCGGTTGAGATAGATCTTGTTGTCTGTCCCGCGGACGTACAGGTAGATCTTGCCGCGGTACTCCGCAGAGCCGGGCCCCGCAGTGGTGCGGCCGTTCCCGGAGACCTCACTCCAGCCCGACCAGGAGTTCCTGAGCCGGTTGAGGTAGATCTTGTCGTCGGTACCGCGGACGAACACGTAGAGCCGGTGCCTGTAGGTGAGGGCGTTCGGACCGGAGAGCGTCGCTCCGCCACCTGGCACCTGGGACCAGCCGGACCACGTGTTGCCGTCGTAGCGGTTCAGGTAGATGGCGTTGTCGGTGCCACGCACGAAGACGTAGTGGTAGTCACCGTAGTTGGCGGCGTCAGGGGCGTCGTTGGTCCGGCCGTTCCCCGGCACCTCGGTCCATCCCGACCAGCCTTCGTCGAGCACGTTGGCGTAGATCTTGTCGTCCGTCCCGCGCACGTAGAGCCGCAGGGCGTCGTCGTACACGGCTGCTCCGGGCCCCGCCGTGGTGCGGCCGTTACCCGGGATCTCGCCCCAGCCGGTCCACCTGTTGCCGTTGTACCGGTTGCGGTAGATCTTGTTGTCGGTGCCGCGAACCAACAGCCACAGGCGGTTGTTGTAGGTCACGGCGGTCGGCGCCGACGTGGTCGCGCCGCCTCCCGGAACCTCGCTCCACCCCGACCAGTCACCGCGCCTGAGCCGGTTGAGGTAGATCTTGTTGTCGGTCCCGCGCACGAACAGGTAGTGGGCGCTCTTGTAGCTGACAGCGTCGGGGGAGTCAGGAGTCCGTCCGTCTCCCGGCACCTCCGACCAGCCGGACCAGCTGGCTCGAGCCGCGGCGCTCGATGTGGCCACGGCGCCGGTTGCCGGGGCCGTCGCCAGTGTCGCGGCGACCAGCGCGACCAGCGGGAGGACAACCCCCACGAGGAGCCGTCGTCTCACGGTTCCCTTGGATCCTGCCGAAGTGTTGCGATGCATGCCTGCCTCCCATAGGGATGGAGTGATCGCAGGGTCGAGACGTCCGCCCGGAGCCACTGCCCGGGGGCGACGGAACTCGTGTCGAGGCCCGAAGACGGTCTCGCCGCTGCAGTTTTTAGGCGCGTGCACGCACTTCTCTGTCTACCCTCGGTGCGACAGCGGGTCAATGAACCGTTGTGTCCACACGTTTCGGGCATGAGCCGTCTTCGTGGGTCACATGGGTGACGCCCGCACGTCAGAAAGCCGTGCGCGACGCCACCCGAAGGGAGGGTTGCCGACCTAGCGCGGGGCAGGGGCTCTGCTACATGTGGATCATGTGTCCTGCGATGCCCTCGATGGCCTCCTTGACGGCCTCGCTGAGGGTCGGGTGGGCGAACACGTTGCGCGCCACCTCGTCGGCGGTGAGGTCCCATCGCTGTGCGAGCGTGAGCGCGGGAAGCAGCTCGGTGACGTCGGGGCCGATCAGGTGGGCGCCGAGGATCTCGTTGTACTTCGCGTCCGCCACGATCTTCACGAAGCCGGTGGTGTCACCGAGGCCCTTGGCCTTGCCGTTGGCCGAGAACGGGAACTTCGCGGTCTTGACGTCGTACCCCTTCTCCTTGGCCTGCTCCTCGCTGTAGCCGAACGAGGCAACCTGCGGCTGGCAGTACGTCGCCCGCGGGATCATGTCGAACTCGATCTCCATGGTGTCCGCGCCGGCGATGGTCTCGGCGGCGACGATGCCCATCGCCTCGGCGGTGTGGGCGAGCATCAGCTTGCCGGTGACGTCACCGATCGCGTAGACGCCGTCGATGTTCGTCCGGCCCCGCTCGTCCACGGCGATCGCGCCGCGCTCGGTGGTCTTCACGCCGGTGTTGTCGAGGCCGTAGCCCTCGAGCCGAGGGGCGAAGCCGATGGCCTGGAGCACCTTGTCGGTCTCGATGACCTGCTCCTTGCCGTCCTTGGAGACGGTGACGCTCACCTTGTCGCCGGAGTCGTCGATGCTCTCGACCTTCGTGGAGAGCATCACGTTCACGCCGAGCTTCTTGTAGTGCTTGAGCAGCTCCTTGGAGATCTCGGCGTCCTCGGTGGGCACCATCCGGTCGAGGAACTCCACGATGGTCACGTCGACGCCGAAGTTCTTCATCACGTAGGCGAACTCGACACCGATCGCGCCGGAACCCGCGATCACGATGCTGCCCGGGAGCTCGTCGGTGAGGATCTGCTCCTCGTAGGTGACCACCCGGTCGGAGAGCGACGTGCCGGGGATCAGGCGGGTGGTCGCGCCGGTGGCGATGATCAGGTTGTCGCAGGTGTAGCTCTCGACGTTGCCGTTGTCGTCCTCGACGTCGATCGACTTGTCCCCGGTGAGCGTGCCCCACCCGTTGATCTCGGTGATCTTGTTCTTCTTCATCAAGAAGTGGACGCCCTTGACGATGCTGTCCGAGACGCTGCGGCTGCGGGCGTGCGTCTTGGCGAAGCTCATCGTCGCGTCGCCCTCGATGCCGAACACGTCCTTCTCGTGCTCGAGGATGTGCGCGAGCTCGGCGTTGCGCAGCAGCGCCTTCGAGGGGATGCAGCCCACGTTGAGGCAGACACCGCCCCAGTACTTCTTCTCCACGACGCCGACCTTGAGGCCGAGCTGGGAGGCGCGGATGGCGGCGACGTAGCCACCAGGGCCGGCGCCGAGAACGAGGAGGTCGAAGTGCTGGCTCATGGGGCAGAGCCTACCCACCCCACGAGGTCAGATCAGACCGGGACGAGCTCCACTGCTCCGACGGCGTAGCGGGCGAGGATCGTGCGTGCCACCTCGGTGTCCGCGCCGAGCGGGGCCGAGACGGCCACGGCCCCCGCCTCGAGAGCGAGCTCGGCCGCCCGGTCCGGCAGCGTGCCCGGGGCGAGGAACATCGAGCCGACCGCGATGTGACGCCGACCCTCGGCCCGGAACTGGCGCACGGCCTCTCCGGTCGCGGGCGGCGCCGCCGACGCGAACGCCGCGACGGTCGGCAGCTTGTGCTTGGCTCCCCACAGCCTTGCGAGCCGGGCCACGGCCTGGTTGGCGAGCGGGTCGGAGGAGCCGGCGGCCGCGAGGACGAGCGCGTCGAGCTCGCGCACCCGCGCCTCCTTCAACGCCGAGCGCAGCCGCCGGTCGAGGACCTCGAGGAAGACGGTCTCGAGACCGAGGATGCTGCTGGCGCGGACCTTGAGCTTCTCGTGCCTGGCTTCGGCCGCCGCGATCGCGGCGGGCACGTCCACCCGGGCGTGGTAGGCCTCGGTGAGCAGGAGCGGCACCACGACGATCTCCTCGTAGCCGGCGCGCACGAGCTTGTCGACCACCGTGGAGAACGACGGCTTGGAGAGCTCGAGGAACGCAGGCTCGATCCGCAGGTCCGGGCGCATGCTGCGGACCTCGGCGACCAGCGTCTGGATCGTCTCCGCCGAGCGCGGGTCGCGGCTGCCGTGGGCCAGAGCCACCAGTGCGGGTGCGGTCATGATCAGGAGCTCCCTTCGAGGAGAGGTAGTGCGTCGTCACGGTCCAGTGCGCGGGCGTATGAGCTGCTCATACGTTGATCCCGCACTCGGTCTTCGCGCTCCCGGCCCATCGGCCGCTGCGCTTGTCCTCGCCGGTTGCTACCCGACGGGTGCAGGGGAAGCAGCCGATGGACGGGTAGCCGTCGTACTGCAAGGGGTTGACGAGCACGCCGTGCTCGTCGATGTAGCGCTCCACGTCCTCGTCGCTCCATCGCGCGAGAGGGGAGACCTTGACCTTCTGCTTCTTCTCGTCCCACCCAACGACAGGGGCGATCACGCGGTTACGGGTCTCTGCCCGTCGAAGGCCGGTGGCCCAGGCGTCGTACTGCGCGAGACTCTTCTCGAGCGGCGCGACCTTGCGGAGCGCGCAGCACAGGTCCGGGTCGCGGGCGAACAGGTCCTTGCCGTAGGCAGCGTCCTGCTCGGCCACCGTCTGCTCGGGGGTGATCGTGCGGAGGTTGACCGGCAGCGTCGCCTCGACGGCGTCCCGGGTGCCGATGGTCTCGACGAAGTGGTAGCCGGTGTCGAGGAAGAGCACCTCCACACCAGGAGCCACGCGGGACGCCAGGTGCGCGAGCACGGCGTCGGTCATGGACGAGGTGATGCAGAACCGCTCGCCGAACGTGGCAACCGCCCATTCGATGATCACCTCGGCGGGCGCCAGCTCGAGCTCCGCGCCCATGTGGGAGACGAGGTCCTTGAGCTCCTCCTGGCTCCTTCCGGCGGTCGTGCTGCCGCGGAACCTGTCGCGCCGCCATCGTCGTCGCCGCGGTCATGGCCGGCCTCGCTCTCCACGAGGGGCGACCAGGCCCAGCATCTTCAGCGAGAAGGCACGCAGGCACGCACGGCACTCCCACGCGCCGTGTGGTGAGCCTGTCTCGGTCTCGTGCGGACGAAGGTCCTCGTTGCCGCAGTAGGGGCAGTGGAAAGGTACGGCGCGCTCGCTCACTGGACCGCCTCCAGTGCCGGGGCGGCCTCGCCGCGCAGCAGCGCTTCGTCGGCGCGCAGGACCCAGGCCTGGAACGACTCCCCGTCCAGGCGGTCAGCGAGGAAGGCTCGTACGACGGCCGTCACGTAGTCGTCGAGGCCGGCACTGGTGACCTTGTGGGCGCGCAGCTTCTTGCCGAACGTCGGGTCCAGGCCGAGCCCACCGCCGAGGTGGACCTGGAAGCCCTCGACCTGGCGGCCGTCCTCGTCGAGCACGAGCTGGCCCTTGAGGCCGATGTCGGCGACCTGGGTCCGGGCGCAGGCGTTGGGGCAGCCGTTGACGTTCACGGTGATCGGGGTGTCCAGGTCGGGGAACCGCCGCTCGAGCTCGTCGATGAGTGCGGCTGCACGGTCCTTGGTGTCGACGATCGCGAGCTTGCAGAACTCGATGCCGGTGCAGGCCATCGTGTTCTTGCGCCAGTTGCTCGGGCGGGCCGAGAGGCCGATCCGGGCCAGCGCGGCGACGACGGCCTCGACGTCCTGCTCGGCGACGCCCAGGACGACCAGCTTCTGGTAGGCCGTGAGGCGTACGCCGCTCGCGCCGTACTCCTCGACGACGTCGGCGAGGCGGGACAGCAGCGCTCCGGACACGCGGCCGACGGTCGGGGCGGCGCCGATGTAGTAGGCGCCGTCCTTCTGGCGGTGCACGCCGATGTGGTCGCCGGCGACCCGGGGGGAGGCAGGGGAGGCGCAGTCGACGAGCCTGCGGCCGAGGTACTCGTTCTCCAGGGTCTCGCGGAACTTCTCGACGCCCCAGTCCGCGACCAGGAACTTCAGCCGGGCCCGGGAGCGCAGCCGGCGGTAGCCGTAGTCCCGGAAGATCCCGGCCACGCCCTCCCAGGCGTCGGCGACCTCGTCGAGCGGGATCCACACGCCGAGCTTCTGCGCCAGCATCGGGTTGGTGGAGAGCCCGCCGCCGACCCACAGGTCGAAGCCGGGTCCGTGCTCGGGGTGCACGGTTCCCACGAAGGCGACGTCGTTGACCTCGGGAGCGACGTCGTGGCTGGGATGCCCGGTGACCGCGGTCTTGAACTTGCGCGGGAGGTTGGAGAACGCCGGGTTGCCGATGAAACGGCGCTTGATCTCCTGCAGGGCGGGGGAGCCGTCGATGATCTCGTCCGCGGCGACGCCGGCGACGGGGGAGCCGAGGAACGGCCTGGGAGAGTCCCCGCAGGCCTCCTGCGTCTCGAGGCCCACTGCCTCGAGCCGCTGCCAGATCGACGGCACGTCCTCGACGGCGATCCAGTGGTACTGGATGTTCTGCCGGTCGGTGATGTCGGCCGTGTCGCGGGCGAACTGCGTGGAGACGCTGCCGAGGGCGCGCAGCTGGGCGGGCCCGAGCAGCGCGCCGTCGGTGCGCACCCGCATCATGAAGAACCGGTCGTCGAGCTCGTGCGGCTCGAGGGCGCCGGTCTTGCCTCCGTCGAAGCCGGGCTTGCGCTGGGTGTAGAGCCCCCACCAGCGGAAGCGGCCGCGCAGGTCGCTGGGGTCGATGGAGTCGAAGCCGCGGTGGGCGTAGATGTTCTCGATGCGAGCACGGACGTTGAGCGCGTCGTCGTCCTTCTTGACCTGCTCGTTGGCGTTGAGGGGCTCTCGGTAGCCGAGCGCCCACTGGCCCTCACCGCGGCGGGGGCGCGGACGCCCGCTGCGCCCGGGGCCGGTGGGGACGGGCTTACCGGGGCCTGCGGGCCTGGGCGGGGTGGTGCTGCTGAAGGTCATGAATGCGTTCCTGGGGGACGAGAGACGCACGAGAATCGTCGACCACCCGACGCCGTTGTCGAGACGTGTATGCCGGCGACCTGTGCGCTCGGCTGACAAGAGATACGTTCAGGCGGCGCACATGGGCATACACATCATGCTGCGGGTACGACCGAGGTCCACGTGGCGGCGAGCCACGAGGCGCGTGTCGGTACCTGCAGTGATCATGGAGAGGAGTCTCACGGAGCGGACTTCGATCCCACAAACCCTGGTCTCATGCAGTGAGACACATGTCCAGGATGTGAGAGGTTTGCGGGGCGTTGAGCGGGTGGCTGTGACGCCCGCCACGCTCACCGGCGCTCTCCCCTCCGGTCGGGGTCACTACGCTGTGGGCTATGACCGAGCCGACCCCAGCAAGGATCTCCGCCTCCTCCACGGGGGGAGCTCTCGCCGCCACCGCCAGCACGGCGTACAAGTCAGCACTCGAGGTGGTCTCCTCGGTGGAGCCGAGGATCGCCGACGCGATCCGCTCCGAGCTCACCGACCAGCGTTCCTCTCTCAAGCTCATCGCCAGCGAGAACTACGCCTCACCGGCCGTGCTGTTGACCATGGGGAACTGGCTCAGCGACAAGTACGCCGAGGGCACGATCGGGCACCGCTTCTACGCGGGCTGCCAGAACGTCGACACCGTGGAGACCATCGCTGCCGAGCACGCGCGCGAGCTCTTCGGCGCCGAGTACGCCTACGCGCAGCCGCACTCGGGCATCGACGCGAACCTGGTCGCGTTCTGGTCGATCCTGGCGCACCGCATCGAGTCGCCCGGCCTCGAGAAGCACGGCGCGAAGTCGGTCAACGACCTCTCCGAAGCCGACTGGGAGCAGCTCCGCCACGAGTTCGGCAACCAGCGCATGCTCGGCATGTCCCTCGACGCGGGTGGCCACCTGACCCACGGCTTCCGCCCGAACATCTCCGGCAAGATGTTCCACCAGCGCAGCTACGGCACCGACCCGGAGACGGGCCTCCTGGACTACGACCGCGTCGCGGAAGCCGCCCGGGAGTTCCGGCCCCTCGTGCTCATCGCCGGCTACTCCGCCTACCCCCGTCGCGTGAACTTCGCGAAGATGCGTGAGATCGCCGACGAGGTCGGCGCGACGCTGATGGTCGACATGGCGCACTTCGCGGGCCTGGTCGCGGGCAAGGTGTTCACCGGCGAGGAGAACCCGATCCCCTACGCCCACGTGGTGACCACCACGACCCACAAGTCCCTGCGCGGGCCGCGGGGCGGACTCGTGCTTGCGACGGAGGAGTACGCACCCTCGGTGGACCGCGGCTGCCCCATGGTCCTCGGTGGTCCGCTCTCGCACGTGATGGCTGCGAAGGCGGTGGCGCTGGCCGAGGCGCGGCAGCCCGAGTTCGCCTCCTACGCCCAGTCCATCGCCGACAACGCCCAGTCGCTGGCCGAGGGATTCCTCAAGCGTGGAGCGAAGCTCGTGACCGGCGGGACCGACAACCACCTCGTCCTGCTCGACGTGACCGGCTTCGGGCTCACCGGCCGGCAGGCCGAGTCCGCGCTCCTCGACTCCGGAGTGGTGACCAACCGCAACTCGGTTCCCGCCGACCCGAACGGGGCGTGGTACACCTCCGGCATCCGCCTGGGCACCCCCGCCCTGACCTCGCGCGGTTTCGGCCACGACGAGTTCGACCGCGTCGCCGAGCTGATGATCGACGTCCTGTCCAACACCACGCCGAAGCAGACCAAGGACGGCAGGCCGTCCAAGGCCAACTACGCGCTGGCCGACGGTGTTGCCGAGCGGACCAAGGCGGCGTCGGCGGAGATGCTCGACAAGTACCCCCTCTACCCGGGCCTGGAGCTCTAGCCCCGGCCGTCCGTGGGCGGGACCAGGCTCACTCGACGTCCGTCGCGACCGGGAGCATGTCGACCTCATGGGTGGCGACGTACTCGTCGAGCTCGCCGCCCATCACGGCACCGAAGAGCTCCCTGGACCCGCCCTCGTCGACCAGCACGACGCTCTGCCCCTCGATCCGGTCGAGACCCGCGACCGGCACCGTCAGCTGGGTGACGTCCTGGCTGCGCAGGCCGCGCAGGGAGAGCGCCAGCTCGCGGATCTCGGCGTCGGAGAAGCCCTCGTCGAGGGCGATGCTGCTCGTCACGGCCTGCAGCACATCGGTGAGCTTCAGGGGGTTGAGCAGCACGCCGCGCGAGACCAGCTGCTGCGAGAGCGCCCGAACGAGGTTCTGCTGGCGCTGGATCCGGTCCAGGTCACCACGCGGCAGGCTGTAGCGCTCGCGGACATAGGCCAGCGCCTCCGCTCCGTCCATCGTGGCCGTGCCCGAGGCACCGGCCTGCTCGATCGCCACGCCGCCCAGTGCGTCGACCAGCTTCTTGAACCCTGCCCACTCGACGATCGCGAGGTGGTCCATGCGGAGGCTGGTGAACTCCTCGACGGTGCGCACGAAGAGTGCGGGGCCGCCGTAGGAGAGCGCGGCGTTGATCTTGTTCATCCCGTACCCGGGGATCGGCACCCAGCTGTCCCGGGGCACCGAGATCACGTACGCCTGCCGCCGGTCGGCGCTGATGTGGAGCACCATGATGACGTCGCTGCGATGCGACCCGGGCGTCCAACGGCCCCGCTCGAGGTCGCGGGCGATCCGGGACGACTCACCGGCGTCCACGCCTGCAACGAGGATGTTCACCGAGCCTGCTGCCTTCCCGCTCGGTGCCGACGGCCGCTCGTAGCCCCCCGGCCCGGGAGCCTCACCGAAGCCGGCTTCGAGGTCGAGGTCCATCCGGGGGATCGCGCTGATCCGGCTGTTGGCGTAGGTGGCCCAGCCGGCGACGGCTGCGAAGAGCAGGCCGGCCAGCACCAGGAGCACCAGAGCAGCCTTGTGCCTGGCGATCACGCCTCTTCGGCGGGCACTCGTGCCGATGGTCGTGCCACCCCCTCGACCGGAGCGCTGGGGGAGGCCCTCAGCGGTCGGGGTCAGGCGACGCCGACGCTGTGAGCGTTACGTCGAGCGGGCCCGGTGCACGTCGCCTGTTTTGGGGACTTCGTGGTCGAAGGTCGGCGTGATGTCCTCTCGTGTCGCTTTCGAGGCATTTGAGATAGCCAACAAGGCGCATCACGCGAAACGGGAAGGACTAGCAGAAGATGGGCATCAATGGCGATGTCGGCAAACGCCGTACACGTTCATTCTCTAGGTAAAGAACGCAGAGTAAAAAGCGCCACGGGGGACCTACCGGCGCGGACCCTGTCCGGAACGGAACCCCCTCGGCGTCGGCCGCTTCGATAGCCGACGCGCAAGAGTGAGTGGACGCGGCCTTTCGGGCTCGCAGCCTCACTCACCCCCTCACGGAGCCGGTCTGCGGGCCGCCGCTCCGTCTTGCTCGACATCCCCACGTGAACCGCGAAAGGACCATCGCGCATGTCTGAATCAGGGGACAGGAACAGAAGGACCACGCCGGACGACGGAACGCTGCGCTCCGGTCTCTGGGCGCTCTTCATGGGACTCATCGGCTTGATGACGGCGTTCGTCATCGCTGCGATCCGCTGGAACGACGAGTCGGGCGTGGCGGCGCTCGGTGCGGTCGCCAGCTCCATCGGCGCCATCTTGAGCGCCTACTTCGGCATCCAGTTCGCGCAGAGGGTCAGCGGCCCGAGCGCCTCCGGCAGGAAGCGGAGGGCGAGGTGACATGGCGCTGCCCATGACCCCCGAGCAGACGCTGCTCGCGCTCAGGCGCTGGCGGGTGCCTTTCGAGCAGGTGGAGGGCTGGCGCACACGCAACCGGGACCACCGGGGTCCCTGGGGGCCGGTGCACGGCTTGATGATCCACCACACCGGCGACGACGCGGATGACCTGACCGACCTCGCCGTGGTCACCCACGGCCGCGCGAACCTGCCCGGCCCCCTGGCCCAGTTCGGCTGCGACGACACGGGCACCATCTGGCTGATCGGCTGCGGCCGCGCAAACCACGCGGGCGGCGGAGACCCACGGGTCCTCCGCGCTGTCATCGAGGAGGAGTACGGCGAGAGCCCGCCCACGCCTCGCGAGCACACGGGGTCGTCCGGGGCAGTGGACGGCAACACCGTCCTCTACGGCGTGGAGACGTTCTACAGCGGGAGGAGTGCGCCCACACCTCAGGCCCGCCGGTCCCTGGTCCTGCTCGCCGCGGCGGTCTGTCACCACCACGGCTGGACCGCCAAGTCGGTGATCGGCCACGCGGAGTGGTCGGACTGGAAGTCCGACCCCGGCAGGCTGGACATGGGGGCGATGCGGGCGGCGGTGGCGCGCGAGCTGTTCAGAGGCCCTCCGCGAAAGGTCGTCGAGGCCGACGTCTACCTCGAGCGCGCGCGCCGCCGGCTGGAGTCGGCCTACGACGACCTGCTGGTCGCCCACAAGAACCTGACCCTGGCCACGGACGAGGGCGCCAAGGTGCGCCGGATCAGGGAGCGGACACGCAGCATGGCGCTCTCGCTCAAGGAGGACGCGTCGCGGCTCGGGTCGCGGCGGTCCTGACCGCGTCACTCGGGGTGGGGAGTCGTCCTCTGCACGATCGACCTGAGGTCGAGGCCGCGAGGGAGCGTGCCCAACGTGCCGCCGTACTCGTTGCCGAGACGGCTCGCGCAGAACGCGTCGGCAACGGCGGCCGGTGCGTGCTGGACCAGCAACGCGCCCTGGAGCGTCGCGGCCATCTGCCCCGCCAGCCTCCGCGCGCGGAGCTCGAGCTCCGAGGTGTCGGCGAGCTGCTCGAGGACACCGTCGATGGCCCGGTCGAGACGCTCGTCCTCACCGCGGGCCCTGCCCACCTCCACGATCCAGGCGTTGAGGGCCTCCGGCTCGCGGGAGAGGGCTCGCAGGACGTCGAGCGCGTTCACGTTGCCGGAGCCTTCCCAGATCGAGTTCAGCGGCGACTCGCGGAACAGCATCGGCATCACCGACTCCTCGACGTAGCCGTTGCCTCCGAGGCACTCCGAGGCCTCCGCCACCATCATCGGGGTCCGCTTGCACACCCAGAACTTCGACAGCGGCAGTGCGATCCGGCGGAAGGCCGCCTCGTGCGGGTCCTCGGCGCGGTCGACGGCCGCGGCCAGCCGCACGGCCAGCGCCGTCGCCGCCTCGGTCTCCACCGCGAGGTCTGCGATCACGTTCTGCATGAGCGGTTTGTCGGCGAGCACCCCGCCGAAGGCCGAGCGGTGCGCGACGTGCCAGGAGGCCTCGGACACCGCCCGGCGCATCAGCGACGTGGATCCGAGCACGCAGTCGAGACGGGTCGCGGCGACCATCTCGATGATCGTGCGGACACCGCGGCCCTCGTCGCCCAGCCGCTGCGCCCAGGTGCCGTGGAACTCGAGCTCGGAGGAGGCGTTGGAGCGGTTGCCGAGCTTGTCCTTGAGGCGTACGACGTCGAGCCTGTTGCGCGTGCCGTCGGGAAGGACCCGCGGGACGAGGAAGCAGGTGAGCCCGCCGGGTGCCTGTGCGAGGACGAGGAAGACGTCGTTCATCGGCGCCGAGGTGAACCACTTGTGGCCGTGCAGGGTGTACTCGCCCTCCACCGACGTGGCACGTGCCTCGGTGACGTTGGAGCGTACGTCGGAGCCGCCCTGCTTCTCGGTCATCCCCATGCCGGCGAGGGCACCGCGCTTCTCGGAGGTGGCCCGCACGCCGAAGTCGTAGGAGGTGGAGGCCAGCAGCGGAGTCCACTCCTTCGCGATCGCGTCGTCGACGCGCAGGGCCGGGACCGCTGCGTAGGTCATGGAGATGGGGCAGCCGTGGCCGGGCTCGGTGTGCGACCACGCCATGAAGCCGGCCGCCCGTCGTACGTGGGCGTGGGGGGAGTCCGACAGCCACGGCGCGGCCTGGAGACCGTGGCCGACCGCGCGCTCCATGAGCCAGTGCCACGAAGGGTGGAAGCGCACCTCGTCGATCCGGTTGCCGTAACGGTCGAACGGGGTCAGCTCGGGCTCGAACCGGTTGGCGAGGACGCCGTGCTCCCGGGCCTCCTCGCTGCCCGCCATCGCGCCCAGCTCGACGAGGCCTTCGACGACCTCGCGCGAGGCGTGGCGTTCCACGGCCTCCACCAGCGCCACATCGGCGAGGACGACGTTGTGCCCGACGAGCGGCGGAGCCTGGTTCGTCGCTACCCGGTTATCGATGGCCATGTCGTTACGGTAGTTGCATGTCGTCGGCGACGGGGAGCCGCTCAGCCTCCGGACCTTCCCGCTGGGAGATGGTGCGTGACACCACGTGGCGTCTCGTCGTGTCCACCGTCGGCACCTGCTACCGCAACCGGGTGACCGGACTCGCTGCCGAGGCGGCCTTCTTCGCCCTGCTCTCCCTCCCGCCGCTGATCTTCGCCCTCGTAGGCTCCATCGGCTACGTGTTCGAGAGCTTCAGCGAGGCGCGCACCGCCGAGATCAGGGTCGCGGTGGTCGACGCGTCCTCCCGGGTTCTCACCGAGGACACCGTGACCAGCATCATCGAGCCCACGCTCAACGACGTCTTCCGGGGCGGGCGGTACGACGTGATCTCGATCGGCTTCGTGCTCGCCCTGTGGTCGGGGTCGCGGGCCCTCAACGTCTTCGTGGACACCATCACCATCATGTACGGGCTCGGTGGTCAGCGCGGGATCGTCAAGACCCGCATGCTCTCCTTCGTCCTCTACGTGCTCGGCCTGGTCACCGGCGTGGTCACCATCCCCCTGGTCGTCGCCGGGCCGACGCTCGTGGAGAGCCTCGTCCCGGCCAGGTTCGAGTTCGTCAACGCGCTGTACTGGCCCGCAGTCGTGGTGCTCTCCATCTGCTTCCTCGCGACGCTGTACCACGCATCGGTGCCCGTGCGGACCTCCTGGCGGTTCAACCTCCCCGGCGCCACCTTGACTCTCGTCCTCTGGGTCTTCGGCTCGTTCCTGCTCCGCTGGGTGCTGACCGAGACCGCCGGGGAGTCCACCTCGATCTACGGCCCGCTGGCCGCTCCGATCGCCACGCTGCTGTGGCTCTACCTGCTCTCCATCGCGGTGCTCATCGGCGCGGCGGTCAACGCAGCCTTCGACCGTGTGTGGCCGGAGTCGGAGACGTCGCGGGCTCGCATGGAGCTCGTGCGCCGGCTGCGACTCACGGCCATGCTTCCCCGGCTGCGCAGTCCCGGCACCGGGGACATTCCTTCGGACTCCACCGACCCTCCCGACGACGCCGCCCGTTAATCGGATGCGGCGCCCCGGCCGCCGGTCGTAGATTCCCAGCGTGCTGGAGACCATCGGCTACACGCCGCAGATGGCCCGGTGGGCCGCCGCTGCGGACACCGAGGTCGGCCGTGTCGTGCGCGTGGACCGTGGCCTGGTGGAGGTGATCACCGAGCGGGGTCCGCTGCGAGCCGGGTACGCCGGCGACCTCCTCGGCGAGGTGGCCAAGGACACCGTGGCCGCGCCCTGCACAGGGGACTGGGTTGTCGTGCGCAGCTGGCCAGACCACAGGCACACGGTCGAGCGTGTGCTGCCACGCACCAGCGCGGTGGTGCGTGCGACAGCGGGCAAGCAGTCTCACGGCCAGGTCCTCTGTGCGAACGCCGACTACGTGGGCGTGGTCGTGGCTCTGCACCCCGACCCGGTGCTCGCCCGGGTGGAGAGGCTGCTCTCGCTGGCCTGGGAGAGCGGATCGACTCCCGTCGTGGTGCTCACCAAGGCCGACCTCGTGCCTGACGCGGACTTCGTGCGCGACGACGTCGGCGCGGCGTCGCCCGGCGTGGAGGTGGTGTGCGTGAGCACCGTGACGGGTTCGGGCGTCGACCGTCTGCGCGAGCTCGTCGGCGGCCGGCACACCCTGGCGCTGCTGGGTGCGTCCGGGCACGGGAAGTCCTCCCTGGTGAACGCCCTGGTCGGTGCCGAGGTCCTCGGGACCCGTGAGATCCGGCAGGACGGCCGCGGCCGGCACACCTCCGTGCGCCGGGAGCTCGTGCTCCTCCCTGGTGGTGGCGCCGTCGTGGACACACCCGGTCTCCGCGGGGTCGGCATGGTCGACACCCGCGGGGGCCTGGCGAGCACGTTCGCCGACGTCGAGGCGCTCGTCGCGCTGTGCCGGTTCGCCGACTGCGGCCACGAGGCGGAGCCCGGCTGCGCCGTTCGTGCAGCCCTCGAGAGCGGCAACCTGGCGGTGCGACGCTACGAGAGCTGGCTGGCACTTCATCGCGAGGCCGACGAGAACGTCCTCCGCATGGACGCACGACAGAGGGCACAGCGGGCACGTGCCCGCCGGACCCCACGTCGAGACGGGAAGTGAGCCGATGACGGTCACCGAGCACGCCTTCAAGGACCAGCCGGTCATCCACGGTCGGCGGGTACGCCTCGAGCCCTTGAGCATCAGGCACCACGAAGGGCTGCGCCCGATGTTCGACGACCCGGAGGGGCGACGGATGACGGCGACCACCCGGACCTTCGACGACGACGTGCTGCGGGAGTGGATGGCGACGCGGCAGGACCACGACGACCGCGCCGACTTCGCGATCATCGCGCTCGACACCGACCGGGTCATCGGCGAGGTCGTGCTCAACGAGCTCGACCCCGACGAGGCGTCCTGCAACTTCCGGATCGGGCTCACCGGGCCCGACGTGTACGGGCGTGGCTACGGCACCGAGGCCACCTCCCTCGTGCTGGACTACGCCTTCGAGACCGTGGGCCTGCACCGGGTGGAGCTGTGCGTCTACTCGTACAACCCCCGCGCCCAACGCGCCTACGAGAAGGCCGGCTTCGTGCGTGAGGGGGTCCGCCGGCAGGCGTTGCGCTGGGAGGGCGAGTGGCACGACGTGGTGGTGATGGGCGTCCTCGCCACCGACCCACGCCCGCGAGTGGGGGCCGCATGATCACCATCCGCCCAGAAGCCCCAGCGGACAGGACCGCCACGCGTGACGTCGTGGCCGCGGCCTTCGGAGACGAGCCGGTCGCGGATCTGCTCGACGGGCTGCGGGAGTCGAGCGCGTGGCGCGACCTCTCCTTCGTCGCCGAGGAGGACGGCAGGATCCTCGGGCACGTCTCCTTCAGCCGCGGCTGGCTCGACGCGCCACCCCGCCTGGTGGAGGTCCTCGTGCTCAGTCCGCTGTCGGTCCACCCGGTGGCGCAGGGCAGGGGAGTGGGCTCGATGCTGGTACGCCGGACGCTGGAGCTTCTCCAGGGCCGGCCCGAGCCGCTCGTCTTCCTTGAGGGCTCGCCGGCGTACTACGGGCGGCTCGGCTTCCGCCCAGGGGCGGCGCACGGCTTCACGTCCCCCTCGACGCGGATCCCTCCCGCGGCGTTCCAGTTCGTCGAGCTGCCTGCCTACGAGCCCTGGATGACCGGCGCCCTGGTGTACCCCGACGTGTTCTGGGAGCACGACTCGGTCGGCCTGCGCGACAGCACCACCTTGTCCGGCGGGCCGACCTAGACTTCCTGGATGCGGATCACGTCAGCCTGGTTCACCGCCGTCGCGGCGACGGCCCTGCTGCTCGGAGCCTGCTCGTCCGGTTCCTCGAACGAGCAGGCAACGCCGGACGACAGGCCCGTGACCACCCCCGCGGACGCCCCGACCACGAGCCATGGGCACGACGCGAACCACCCACCCGCGAAGCAGACACCGCTGCGGCCCGGAGAGCGGATCGTGGACGTGAGGATGCCTGCGGCGTACACACCCTCGGCCCCGGGCAGGGGCACCGACGACTACCGCTGCTTCCTGCTCGACCCGAGGAACCGCTCCGACTCGTTCGTGACCGGCGTCGACGTCGCCCCCGGCGACGAGGACGTTGTCCACCACGTCATCCTCTTCCGGGTCCCTCCGGGCGAGGTCGGCGCAGCTGAGGACATGGACGCACGGACGCCTGGCCAGGGCTGGACCTGCTTCGGCGGCTCCGGCCTCGACCGCATGGGCGGGAGCCTCGACAACGCGCCCTGGCTGGGTGCCTGGGCGCCCGGCGGTGGAGAGCGGGTGCTGGACGGCGACATCGGGATCCCGCTCGAGGCCGGCTCACGGATCGTCATGCAGGTCCACTACAACCTGCTCGCCGGCACGGATCCCGACCGCAGCAGCGCGCGGCTTCGCATCGCCGACGGGGCTCGCGACCTGCAGCCGCTGGAGACCATGCTGCTGCCCGCGCCGGTCGAGCTGCCGTGCCGTGCCGGGGCGAGCGGCCCGCTCTGCGACCGGGATGCCGCCGTCCTCGACGTGATGGACCGGTTCGGCATGCGGTCCGGACAGATGGTCGCCGGCCTCCAGCTGCTCTGCGGCGACGGCAAGGGGCCGCGGCCCGGGGCGACGCAGACCTGCACCCGCGAGGTCCAGGGCCCCGCGACGGTACGCGCAGTCGCCGGCCACATGCATCTGCTGGGCAGGAAGATCCGGATCGACCTGAACCCGGGCACACCGCGGGCGAGGACGCTGCTCGACATCCCGGTCTGGAACTTCGACGACCAGGGCACCCGTGCGCTCGGGCGACCCGCGAGGATGCGGCCCGGTGACAGGCTGAAGGTCACCTGCACGCACGACCAGGGGCTGCGAGACCTGCTGCCCGCCTTCGACGGCCAGCCCGAGCGCTACGTCGTGTGGGGTGAGGGGACCACTGACGAGATGTGCCTGGGCATCGTGCTCGTCACCCGTCCCTGACACCGCCACGTCCTCATGACCCACCTGCTTGACGTGGCGCTTTGCGTGGAATGCTTGGTCCGCGGGGAGCCGTTTCCACGACCAGTGAAGGGACCGAACAGGACCAGATGGGCAACGTCACCCTCCCGACCCCGGTCGCTCTGGCCGGTGGGGCGATCTGCATTCTCGGCGGCTATCTCCTCGGTGCCGTCGCCGGACCGAGCTCCCCGAGCCGTACGACTGCGGTCGTGGACAGCTACGACCAGAGCGACGGACGGATCTGCCTGTCCGGAGAGACGGTCAACGACCTCGAGGGCGCCGACGAGGCAGGGGGGCTCTGTGGGGTCTGGCGGCGCAGCGTGGGCGACGACGTCCTGCCTGAGCCCGGCGACCAGTTCCGGTTCGTGTCGGTAGTGGTCGACCAGCCCCCCTCGGGACAAGACGCCGAGAACGGCCCCTCCACGATGATCTACGGCGACGTGGTGCGCTAGGTGCACGAGACATGAACACGCGTCCCGTAGATTCTGACCGTGCCTGACGTCATCGAGCCGGACCAGACCCTCGTCCGGGTGCGCCTCCCGGCGATCGTCCGCTCGCCGTGGTGGGAGCTCAGCCGACGGCTGCTCATGGCGATCGGGGTGCTGGTCGCGACCGTGCTGATCGTGTACTTCGACCGGACAGGCTACGTCGACAACAACGACCCCACCGGCAAGGTCGGCCTGGTCGACGCGCTGTACTACACGACGGTCACGCTCAGCACGACCGGCTACGGCGACATCGCGCCGTTCACACCTGAGGCGCGGCTGGTGAACGTCTTCATCATCACGCCCCTGAGGATCGCGTTCCTGGTGCTGCTGATCGGCACCACCATCGAGGTGCTGGCCAGCCAGGGCCGTGAGATGTTCCGGACTGCCCGGTGGAGGAAGCACATGGATGACCACGTCGTCGTGATCGGCTACGGCACCAAGGGTCGCAGCGCGGTCGAGACCCTGGTCAACAACGGCGTACCGAAGGAGTCGATCGTCATCGTCGACCCCAGCCAGGGCGCGCTGGGCGACGCCCATGCCGACGGGATAGCGGTAGTCACCGGTGACGCCACGCGCCGCGAGGTGCTCCGGCGTGCGGGCGTGCAGCGGGCTCGGCAGGTCATCATCACCACCAACCGCGACGACTCGACAGTGCTCTGCGCCCTCAACGTGCGCCAGCTCAACCCCGACACCTACGTCGTCGCTGCCGTCCGGGAGCAGAACAACGTCCCGCTGGTCCGCCAGTCCGGTGCCAACTCCGTGATCACCTCCTCAGACGCCGTGGGACGTCTCCTCGGCCTCTCGACGTTGAGCCCGAACCTCGGCTCGGTCATGGAGGACCTCCTCACCTACGGCGAGGGCCTGGAGGTCGCCGAGCGCGACCTGCTCGTGCCGGAGGTGGGCAGGCAGCCGCAGCAGCTCCCGGACCAGGTGATAGCGGTGATCCGCGACGGCCGGGTGCACCGCTACTTCGACCCTGCCGTGACCCAGCTCGCCCGCGGCGACAAGCTGATCGTCGTACGTCCTGCCGAGGAGCTGCCCTGGGCGCCACGGCCGGGCACGCACGAGGAAGACGCGACGGTCGACGAGGACTGACGAAGCCTCACCTGGCCGGCGCCGAGCCGGCTCCTCACTCCGGGGTCGGACGGCGCAGCCACCGCAGGTGCTCGGTGTCGCCGAGCAGCTCGAGTCGTCGCCACAAGGGGCTGGTGGGCACCGCCTGTGTGTGGTGCGCGTGGCTGGCCGTGACCTGGTGCGCTCGGTCGACGACGATCTCCAGGTGGATCTCCTGCGGCGGGCGGCCACGGAAGCGTGAGCTCCCCGAGCCCGCCAGCTCGGTGTTGAGCCGCTCGGCCACCGAAGAGGGGATCGTCCAGGCGAGCACCGGCAGGTCGAGGACCTCGGCTGCCTGAATGGCCGCAGCGGTCGCGGCCACGTGGTCGGGGTGGCCCGTGACCCCGGAGTCGTCGAAGACGAGGAGGCCCTCGGCCTGCACGGCGCCGACCTCGTCGACGACCTCGCCCGCCAGCACGTGGCGGCCGACCGAACGGAGGTCTCCGTCAGGGTGGTGGTGCACGGCCGTGGCGCTCACCCCGAGCGCCCGGGAAGCGGCGGCGAGCTCGTCACGCCGCATCCGGCCGAGGTTGATGCCCGCTCCGATGGTGGACCTCTCACCCTCGGTCAGGCAGAGCAGGCTCACCCGGCTGCCGCTCGCGACGAACGCGTCCACGACGGCGCCGAGCCCGAACGACTCGTCGTCAGGATGGGCGACGACCGCGAGCACGCTCTTCCATCTCGGCAGCGTTCGGCCGGTGTCGGACGGGCGCGCGACGTCGGTGCTCATGCTGGCTCCTCGGCAGGATTCCCTTCCTCAAGGTTCGGGCAAGGAGAAGTGCGCCGGAAGGGCCTTTCGTCCCATACCGGCGCGGTCGCCGCGACTATGCTCCGGTCATGGATGTCGCTGCTCCCGTCGAGACGCCTCTCGTGCACCGGATCAGGGAAGCCGTGATCGGTGACGACCAGGTGATGGTGGGCCCCTTCGGGCCGAGGCGGGTGACCTACGCCGACTACACAGCCTCGGGCCGGGCCCTGGCCTTCCTCGAGGACTTCATCCGCGGCGAGGTGCTGCCCCGCTACGCCAACACCCACACCGAGTCCAGCGGCACGGGACTGCAGACCACCCGACTGCGCGAGGACGCCAGGGCGATCATCCGCGACGCGGTCGGCGGGGACGACGACACAGTGGTGATCTTCGCCGGCTCCGGGTGCACCGGTGCCATCGACAAGCTGATCGGCATCCTCGGTCTCCGGGTCCCCAGCGTCCTCGACGACGAGTACCACCTCACCGAGGCCATCCCGCCGGAACGGCGGCCGGTCGTCTTCATCGGGCCCTACGAGCACCACTCGAACGAGCTGCCGTGGCGTGAGTCGGTGGCAGACGTCGTGGCGATCCCCTCCGACGCCGATGGCCACATCGACCTCGAGCGGCTCGAGGCCGAGCTGGTTCGCCACTCCGAGCGCCCGCTGCGGATCGGGTCGTTCTCCGCCGCGAGCAACGTGACCGGCATTCTCAGCGACACCCGTGGCATCTCGGCTCTGCTCCACAGCCACGGCGCGCTCTCGTTCTGGGACTTCGCCGCGGCCGGGCCCTACGTCGACATCGAGATGTACGCCGGAGCGGGGCAGGACGGGTCTGCCTACAAGGACGCGATCTTCCTGAGCCCCCACAAGTTCATCGGCGGGCCCAGCACACCGGGCGTCCTCGTCGTACGCCGTGAGCTCCTCGCGAACCGGGTGCCCGACGTCCCGGGCGGGGGCACGGTCGCCTACGTCAACTCCGACGACCACCGGTACCTTTCCGACCCGGCTCAGCGTGAGGAGGGCGGCACCCCGGCGATCGTGGAGGCGATCCGTGCCGGACTGGTGTTCCAGCTCAAGGAAGCTGTTGGGATCGACGTGATCCGCAGTCACGAAGAGAACTACCTCCGGCGCGCGCTCGTCGTATGGCAGGAGGAGCCGAGCATCGAGATCCTGGGCAACCTCGACGCGGAGCGCCTCTCCATCGTCTCCTTCGTCGTGCGAGCCCCCAGCGGGAAGTACCTTCACCACAACTTCGTCGTGGCACTCCTCAACGACCTGTTCGGGATCCAGTCCCGCGGCGGATGCTCCTGCGCCGGGCCGTACGGGCACCGTCTGCTCGGCATCGACATCGACCGCTCCCACGAGTTCGAGCGGGAGATCACCCACGGGTGTGAGGGGATCAAGCCGGGGTGGGTCCGGATCAACTTCAACTACTTCATCTCCGAGACCGTCTTCGACTACATCGTGGAGGCGGTCCGCCTGGTGGCTCGCGACGGATGGCGGATGCTGGGGGAGTACCGGTTCGACGTCGCTCGCGGGATCTGGGTGCACCGTCGCGGACCCGTCGAGCCGCCCCTGCGGCTGGGACAGATCAGCTACAGCCCCGACGGCGAGATGTGCTACCCGCGGCATGACGACCGGGCCCCCGAGTCCGAGCTGGCGACGTACCTCGAGGAGGGCGCCGCGCTCCTGGCCCGGACCGTGCCCGCCGACCTCTTCGCGCTCCCGCAGTCCCTGTCGGACGACTTCGAGCACCTGCGCTGGTTCGACCTGCCCGATGTGTGCGTGGACGAGAGCGCCTGACCCGGACCTGAAGCGTGGCCGCTCGGTTCCGCCGGCGTCTCAGCGCAGAGTCGTCCGCCGGACGGCCAGGGCCGCGACGTCGTCCTCGCGAGTGTGGTCGCGCACGTCCTCTACGAGGAGCTCGAGACAGGCCGACAGGTCGTCGTGCGAGAGCGTGCTGCACCTGCTCGCGAGCCGCATCTGGCCGACGTCGATGTCCTCGTTCCTCCGCTCGATCAGCCCATCGGTGTACAACAGCAGCGTGTCGCCATCGCCGAACGGGACGCGGAAGGAACGCCGGTCCTGCTTGCCCAGTCCGAGGCCGAGGGGTGCGCTGACCGGCTCCGAGACGGTGTCGAGGGACCCGTCCGGGCGGAGGACCACCGGCGGTGGGTGGCCGGCGTTGACGACGTGGAGCTCGTCCTTCGCGGCGTCGGCGAGCACGTAGACCAGAGTCACGAGCTGGGTGTACTCGTAGGTCTCGAACATCGTGTCGAGCCGGCGGACAACGCGCTCGGGGGAGGGGTCGAGTGCGACGTAGGAGCGGATCGCGGCGCGCATCTGTGCCATGGCGGCCGCGGCGTGCACCCCTCGACCCATCACGTCGCCGACGAAGAGCGCGACGCCGCCCTCGACGGGCAGGACGTCGTAGAAGTCACCGCCGACCTCGGTCCGGCCCGACGGGCTGTAGTAGGAGGCGAACCGCCATCCGGGAACCTCGGGCAGCCGGTCGGGCAGCACGGCGCGTTGGAGGCGCACAGCAGCCTCGCGGGTCTCGCTGTGCAGCTGTGAGTTGTCGATCGCGACCGCGGCGCGTTGAGCGACGTCCTCGGCGAAGGCCAGGTCTGCTGGTCCGAACAGCCGGCCCTCGTCGGCCGACACCCAGCTCATCACCCCCAGCACCTTGCCGTGTGCGATCAGGGGCACCGAGACTGCACTGCGGAGGTTCAGCTCGCGGGCGAACCGGAGCTGCTCCTCGTCTGGCACAGCGGCGACCAGGATCTCGTCGGTGATCTCCGGGATCAGCTCGCTGAGTCGGGTGCGCACCACGTTCCACGCACCTGTCGGCGCGTTCGGGTCCGGCGGGAACCGTCGTTGGAACTCCTCCACGGAGGCGATCTTCTCCGGGTCCATGTGGGCCACGGCAAGCGTGCGGAGATCTCCGTCCTCGAGCAGCTGGACCGAGCACCAGTCGGCGAACTCGGGCACGCCGAGCCACGCGACGTTACGTAGCGTGGTGTGGTAGTCCAGGCTGCTCGAGAGCTCGGCCGAGGCCTCCGTGAGGAACCTGAGCTTGTAGGCGCGCTCGGCAGCGTCACCCCGTGCCTGGATCCGGTCCATGGCCTGCGCACAGGTGTCGGCGAGCAGGCGCAGGAACTCGCGCTCGGCGCTGTCGAACTCGCGACGGCCGGGAAAGGACAGGCTGATCACGCCGATCGGGCGGCCGGCCGCGAGCAAGGGAAGCGCGGCGACCGTGCGTTCACCGGGCGCTGCCGCCTCGAGGTCGGGGTACCTGGTCGCGATCTCGGCCCGGCCGGTCAGGATGACCGGCTCGCGCAGGCGGATGCTGTCCGCGGCGGGGGTCGGCAACGACAGGGGGAACCTCGACCAACGCTCTGCGATCGTCGTGTCCTCCGCGCGGGCTCCGACCATGGCCAGAGTGTCCTCGTCCTCGAGGCGCATCAACGTGGCGACCGTGGCCCCCGCAGCGTCCGCGGCCTGCGTGATCACGATCTTGGTAACACTGTCCAGGTCCTCGGCGGCCACCAGCTCCGCGGTGACCCTCGCCAGGCGGGCGAGCCGGGCCGCGACACGTTGGTGCCGTCCGGGGCCGGCCTGCTCGTCGGTCGCGTCCTCCAGGACGAACAGGACGCCCACGATCATTCCCTCGCGTCGAAGGGGGGTCGCGGAGACATCCAGGGCGCGAACCGCCCCCGAGGGATCATGCATGGGGAGGCGACCGCTCCAGGAGGCGCCCGTGAGCACATGGGCGAAGATCTCGTGTCCACCGCCGCGGTGGTCTTCCGGGAGGAGCAGGTCGACCACGGGCCGTCCGACCAGCTCGTCACGCGTGCTGGACAGGAGGTTCTCTCCGGCGGGGTTGCAGTAGACCAGGATCCCCGCTGCGTCGGCTGCCACGGCAGCCGTGTTGAGACCGTCGAGGTGGGCGACGTCGGTCCGCCACGTCCTGGGGTTGTGCCTGTCGCCCAATGGAGCCATGCCGCCGATCATGCCAGGGAACGGCGGGTCCGACATCCATCGCACCCGGAGGGTCTCTCCCTGCCAGGTCGGGCATCGACCTCTTGTGGCCTATGTCGGACATCCATGACCCGGTGATGGCTCGTGCGCGTCATTGAGAGGGGCGGTCACCGCAGCGTCGATGGCTCAGGGACGTCATTGAGGGAACCGGGGTGACGGCGTTGGGTGGAAGGGGCGCGTATCCACGCGTCGACACCATTGGAGGGGGTTATCTCGTGACCACATGGACTCGGGCAAAAGTCGGTATTGCCACCGGCGCCGTCGCAGCGCTGGCGATGGGGACGCCGGCGCTATCGGCGTCCGCACACTCCGACGGCAGCAGCGGCGACCTTCGTACGGTCGTCAAGGGACTCGACGGACCGCGGGGGGTGTCCACGCTCGGTCACGGAATGACTCTCGTCACCGAGACCAACGGCACGTTCAGCCTCGTCGTGGAGAGACGGCACGGCTCGCCGAGAGTCGTCAAGCTCGGCCAGGTGAAGACCAACTTCGCCCCGGCGATCGACGTCGGTCCGAACCGGCAGGTCTACATCCTGACCGGAGCCGCGGAGCCCGGTACCCCTGGCGCCGCGACACTGTTCACGTGGAGGCCCGGCTGGAAGAGCGCCAAGGCGGTGGCCGACATCGCGAAGTACCAGGCCCGCGACACCGATCCGTATGACCTGGAGAAGAAGCCGGAGGACAGCAACCCGTTCGGGGTCGAGGCGCTGCGCGACGGGACCGTCCTGGTCGCCGACGCTGCCAACAACGACCTGCTGAGGGTCTCGTCCGGCGGCAGCATCCAGACGGTCGCCCGCTTGAAGCCGCGCATGGTCACGGTGCCCAAGGGTCTGCCGAAGAAGGGCCCCGACGGCAAGCCTCTGCCGAAGGCAGGCACCAAGGTCCCGTCCGAGGCGGTGGCGACCTCGGTGACCGTCGGCGCCGACGGCTACTGGTACGTCGGCGAGCTTCGCGGCTTCCCCGCCACCCCGGGTACGTCGCAGGTCTGGCGGATCAAGCCAGGTTCCGTCGGAGCGGTGTGTGACCCGGCGAAGCCCTACGACCGTTACTGCAGCCGGTACGCGGACGGCCTCACCTCGATCACGGACCTCGCTGCGGACTCCCGGGGGAGCATCTACGCCCTCGAGCTGTCGAAGAAGAGCTGGCTGGCCATGGAGATGAAGGTGAAGGGCTCCGAGATCGGTGGTCTGTTCAAGATCTCCCGGTACGGCGATGACCGCCACGGTTACGACGACGGCGACGGGCACGGGTACTCGAAGCACCGCGACCCGCACGACGGGTACGGAGCCAAGACCTCCATCCGCGAGCTCGTCCCGAACCAGCTCAAGACGCCTGGTGGTGTCGATGTCGGCTGGCACGGCGACATCTACCTGGTCGGCCCGGTCTTCGGCCCCGGGGCCTTGATGAAGACCTACAACTGACAAGGGGAGTCGACGAGCGGCCAGTCCACGAGGACTGGCCGCTCGCCGATCGTTCGGGTCAGGGCCACACGGCGGTGGCCGTGGTGAGCCCCGCGAAGACCGCCGCACCGACGAAGACGTGCCCGGCTTTCCTGGATCGAGCAGCCTGCACGACGGCGACCACCGAGTAGTAGGCGGTCAGCAGGAAGAGGGCCACGGCGACTGGGCTCTGGGTCACGGCGGTTTCCCATCTGTCGGGGTACAGGTCTCACCGTCGGTTATCGGCCCGGCCGCGAGCACACTTGACGCCTGGGCCACACTTTCTCTAGAAGACGGTGCGCCGTGCGGACACGTCAGGCATCCGAAGGAGATGTCCTTCGAGACCTTCTTCGGCCTCGCCAAGGACGACGTAGAGCTACCAACTCGCAGCAGGCCAGTGCGACGACGAGGAGATGCGTCTCGCACGCCCGTCCGCGGGGGTGCAGCGAGCGATGTTCGGGCCCTTGGCGTTGCTGGGGCGCCGCCTCGGCTATCGCGGCTGGTACCCCGAGTACACCAGCGACCCGCTCTCGAAGCGGGATGCCTAGGCCGGACGTCGTCAGCCGGCTCCAGCCGGCTCCCGGCGGCATTAGCGGAAACTCGCCGGACTGCGCCATTCCGCGGTGCAACGCAATGGCCACCGCTACTTTGGCGGCTACCTGCCGCAGACGGTGGGCAGGATCTGATCTGGCGCTCTCGACCCGACTAGGGGCTTTCCATGAAGCACGTCCCGCACACCGAGCTGAGCACTAGGCAACCTCCGCCGCAAGTGAGCAATGGGTTCGGCCAAGCGGGACTTCTCCTGGCCGTCTCCGGGCTGTTCCTGTTCTGGATCCCCATGGTGTACCCCGCTGTCGGGATTCTCGCCATCACGCTGAGCGCGATTGGTTACTCCAATGTTCGAGCAGGAACCGCGACCAACGGCAAGTCGGCGGTGTTGGGCCTCGTGCTCGGGATCCTTTCAGTAGTGCTGCCAATCGTCGTTTTCCTCGGTTTCGCGTTCCTCGTCGCGCTCTCTGGTTAGCGATTCGCCCTCATCCGGCGGGCTTGGTTCCTACTCGTCGAGATGGATGTTCGGGTGCGGAACCGCACAATCAAGGTCGCCCGCGGCTGATCCGGATGTCTTCCTACGACCCGCCGGGCGACTTCATGCTGGCGCCGGCGCACCCGGAGTTCGGCGACGGTCGCCCCGCCGAGGTGGGCGGAGGCCGACTGCTCAACGAAGGCGGCCGGACCCTGCAGGTGCTGGTGCAGATGGGCGACTGCGACGCGCTGTCGTCGCTCAGCGTCACCGAGAGGGGTCGCGCGCACTGAGGGCTCTTCTTGTGCTCCGTCACAAGTTCTCCGGCAAAGAAGGAGCCCCTCAACCCGGGGGTTGAGGGGCTCTGACCTGCGGTGATGCTGGTGGGCGATACTGGGTTTGAACCAGTGACCTCTTCCGTGTCAAGGAAGCGCGCTACCACTGCGCCAATCGCCCGTGATGTCCCAAAGTCCCACATCGGGGAGCTTCGAGCAATCGAGGTGGAGACGGGATTTGAACCCGTGTAGACGGATTTGCAGTCCGTTGCCTCGCCTCTCGGCCACTCCACCAAGGAGGGGACCTGCGACCCTTCTCCGAGCGGACGACGAGGCTCGAACTCGCGACCTCAACCTTGGCAAGGTTGCGCTCTACCAACTGAGCTACGTCCGCCTGCAACTTCCCGGTCCGGGCTTTTCGGCCCGGGCCGTTCGTGCGAGAAGAACTGTAGCCGAGATCAGGAGAACTACAAATTCGGGGCTCGCCACGCGTGTCCGGACGCCTTGCAGGCCTAGGCTCTGACGCATGCGCGCATGGGTGAACGGCCGGCTTCTCGAGGATCCCCGGGACCCTGCGGTCTCCGTGACCGACCACGGATTCACCGTGGGCGACGGGGTGTTCGAGGCGATCAAGGTGATCGACAACCAGCCGTTCGCGCTCACCCGCCACCTCGACCGGCTGGCCCGTTCCGCTCGCGGTCTCGGGCTGCCCGACCTCGACCTGGACGAGGTACGACGGGGGGTGGCGGTGGTCGTGGGCGACCAGGAGCTGCGGCTGGGCCGGATCCGGATCACGTTCACCGGTGGCGAGTCGCCGCTCGGCTCGGGGCGGGGGAGCAAGCCTCCGACGCTCGTCGTCGTCGCCGACACCATGAGCGGCTGGGACGGCCCCACAAGCGTCGTGACCGTCCCTTGGCCCCGGAACGAGAGAGGCGCCCTCGCCGGCCTCAAGACGACCTCCTATGCCGAGAACGTGATGGCGCTCGCCCGGGCGGCGGAGCACGGCGCCAGCGAGGCGATCTTCGCGAACACGGTGGGAAACCTGTGCGAGGGCACCGGCTCGAACGTCTTCTACGTGCTCGACGGCGAGCTGCGCACCCCGACGCTGGCCTCCGGGTGCCTCGCGGGAATCAGCCGGGGGCTGGTGCTCGAGTGGTACGGCGCCCGCGAGGTCGACGAGCCGGTCGACGTACTCCAGCACGCAGACGAGATCTTCCTGGTCTCCACCACGCGGGACGTCCAGGGAGTGCTCCGGTGCGACGCACGGCAGCTCGAGGCGCCGGGGCCGGTCACCGAGGAGGTGGCGGCCGTGTGGGCGAAGAAGGAGCGCGAGAACCTCGACCCGTGAGGTCAGGAGGTCTCGGCGCGGCGGCGTTCGCGGTATGCGGCCACGTGCATACGGTTCCCGCAGGTGCGCGCGTCGCAGTAGCGCTTGGAGCGGTTGCGGGAGAGATCGACGAGGACCTGTTCGCAGTCGGGCGCCTCGCAGGTGCGCAGCCGGTCCCGCTCCCCGACCGAGATGACGTGGGCGAGGGCCATGCCGCAGTCGACCGCGAGATGCTCGGCCAGCGAAGCACCCGGCGCGAAGTAGTGCATGTGCCAGGCGTAGCCGTCGTGGTCGGTCAGCCGTGGCGTGACGGGGGAGTCGGCGACGAGCGCGTTGACCATCTCCGCTGCCTGGGCGTCGCTCGTCGTGGCGAAGACCGGCCGGATCCGCTGGCGTAGCCCCTGGACAGCAGTGAGGTCGGTGCGCGTCAACGCACCGACCTCACTCACCTCATGGCGTTCGACGAAGGACCGCAGGTCAGCCAGGTCCCCGAGCTGCTCCTCACCTGCGCCTGTCGCGCCGGTGTTGACCAGGTCCACGACGCAGGCGAGCGAGTGCTCGATGTCGTGGCTGAACAGCACGCGGTCTCCTTCGTCGGGTCGGTTCGGCCCCCCACTGGTCGGACCGGCAGCCTAACGAAGGATCAGGCGGACTCGGCCTCGATGATCGCCGCGATGGCAGCGTCGAGGTTGAGGTACTCGGACTCCGTGCCGGGTGCCACTGCCTTGCTCATCCGTTCGACGAACGACGTGAGGTCGCCGGTCCTGGCCTGCACGAGGGCCTCACCGTCCGGCGAGCTCAGCTCGATGATCACCACCGCGTGCCCGTCTGCGTCGAGGCAGGGCCAGACGTGGACGTCACCGTCACCCGAGGGCTCGTACAGGCCCGCGGTCAACAGGTCGCGGCCGAAGGTCCAGCGGACCTGGCTCCGGCCGGTCATGAAGACCGTGGTCACCGCGTAAGGGTCACGCGGGTCGTACTGCAGCTCCGCCTCGATGGGGGTTGCAGCCCCCGTGGAGTCGATGAGCTCGAGGGTGATGGTTTGGGACACGATCAACGGTGCTGTGTTCATCGAGTAGTCCATGTGAACGCCTTCCTCCCAGATGGTTCGCCCATGAGACGTAGACAGGCTTTCCGCGTGACGCGAAAACAACCCTCATCCGTCAACTTTTTTTGTGTGGGCTCCGTCATGCGGTGTGGTGTGTCCGGTTTTGGGTCAGAACTTTGCTGGGATCTTCCTTGCCTTCGACGGCTAGGCTCGGTCCCACTGGTCTAGGTATCGGTTCATCCGACGTACTCCTGAAGGTGCTGTGAGCCACAAGTCGACGGAGTCCTCCATGCCCGAGGCGTCCTCTCAACCCGAGTCGGAGGACCGGCCTCCCCGCCGTCGCGGACGACTCCACGGGCGGCTGCACGCTAACCCGGCTCTGTCGGTGACCACCAAGTTGGTTGTCACCACTTTGGGGACGCTGGTCCTGGTTGCCGGGGTTGTGATGATGGTCACCCCCGGGCCCGGGATCGTCGGCATCGCTCTGGGTCTGGCCATCTTGGCCACCGAGTACGACTGGGCCGACCGCTGGCTCGTGAAGGCGCGCGAGAAGGCCCACGAGGCGCGCCTGAAGGCAGAGGCCATGGACCCCAAGGTCCGGCGCCGGCGGCTTCTGCTCACCGGACTGCTGTTCCTCGTGGTGGCGGCGGCGACCGTCGCCTACATCGCGGCCTACGACTGGCCGCGGTTCGCCCTCGACGGCTGGGACTGGGTGCAGGGACTCGCCGGTTGGATCCCCGACCTACCCGGAATGTGAGCTCCGGGGATTCGTGCGCTAATCTTTCGGTCGCACGACCACACGGGGCGATTGGCGCAGTGGTAGCGCGCTTCGTTCACACCGAAGAGGTCACTGGTTCGAACCCAGTATCGCCCACACGACAAGTCCGATGGCCGGCTCCCTCCGGAGCCGGCCATCGGTGTCTTCGAGCGGTTCTGTTACGCCGCTTTCGAGCAGTGTCAGCTGTCACCGGCGACGCAAGGCCGATGCCACTGCCAGCCACAGCACAGCTCCCGCCAAGGGCCCCCAGGTGCCGATCGCCATCGACAAGGGCAGGGCTGCGCCGAAGCCGATTGCGACAGGCCTGGGAAGCACGCCGGAGCGGAATGCGGCTACTGCGACGAGCCCGCCGCCGACGAGCATGGTGAGAAGGCCGGCAAGGAACACCGGTCCCAGCGCGTCCCTGCCCTGGGCGAGCGTCCAGGTCGCAGCGACCCCGACAAGGCCCTGGCCGACCGCGTACGCGGGCACGGCCACCTTCGAGAGCCTCCCGCGCCAGGGCACAAGGCCGAGTCGGGGGAGCGCTGCCGCCGCCGCCGCACCGGCGAAGAGGCTCAGAGCGAACAGCGCCTCGAGCAGGAAGTCGGACGTCCGGTGCAAGGGCTGCGCCTGCTCGGGAAGGAAGCCTTGGGCGAGGGCGAAGGTGGTCCCGGCCAATGCGGCGGCCAGCGGGATCGTCCGGTATGCGCCGAAGGTGGTGCGTCGCACGTCCCTGGCGTCGTGCGAGGTGGACGAGAAGGCGGTCATGTCTGCTCCTGGAGCCGTGGTGCCCGGAGCCTTTCCGGGCGATGACCACGCTGCCGGGCGTGGTGCCCAGCGGCAGGGGCGAAGGATCCCGGTCTCCCGGGAGCTCTTCCCGGCCCGGCGGGAAGAGCCTGGTCAGGCCAGGCCCTCGGCGCGCGCCATTGCGACAGCTTCCGCACGGTCACGGGCCGGCAGCTTGGTGAGCAGCGAGGAGACGGAGTTGGCGACCGTCTTGGTGCTGATGCCGAGCTGGGTCGCGATGGCCTGGTTGCCGAGCCCGCGACCGACGAGGGCGAGGACCTCACGGTCCCGCCGGCTCAGCTGGGGGAAGGGCGCCGGGGCATGGGCCGGTGGACGTTGGAGCAGGTTCAGGACAGCCGGTGCGACCCGGCTGCCGAACACCGCCTCGCCGCGTGCGACCGCCCGGATGGCCGCCAGCACCTCGTCCGCGCGCGCGTCCTTGAGGAGGTATCCCCGTGCGCCGGCCCGGACCGCGGCCAACAGTGACGCGTCGTCGTCCGACATCGTCAGCACGAGGACGGAAGGTGCGTCGTCCCGGCCGTTGGTGAGGCGGCGTGTCGCCTCGGCGCCGTCCATCACCGGCATCGTGAGGTCCATGAGTACGACGTCGGGCCGGCTCTGACGGGCCACCACCAGGGCGCGACTGCCGTCCTCGGCGACGCCGACGACCTCGACGTCGGGGACCGCCTCCAGAAGCGCACAGAGACCGTCGCGGACCACTGCGTGGTCGTCCACGACCATCACCTTCACCGTCACAACGGCACCACCATCTCGATCACGGTTCCCGCGTTCTCTGCCCGGGCGACCGTCATGCGGCCACCGAGTTCCTCGGCGCGTCGACGCATCGACTCCGTCCCGACACCGGCTACGGGCGCCTCGGGGAGTCCAGAACCGTCGTCGACCACCCGGACGGCGAGAGCGCCCCCGACCACTTCCAACGAGACTCTGACCGTGTCGGCGTGACCATGGCGGACCGCGTTGACCACGGCCTCCTCGACCACGTGGAGCACCGCGACCTCGGTGGCGGCGCTCAGGTCCGGCCAGGGGTCGGCGGCAGTCAGGTCGATGGAGACCGTCGTACCTGCGTGGCGTGAGGCGACCTCCTTGAGTGCCCCGGGCAGGCCCAGCTCGTCGAGGGACTCCGGACGTAGACCGCGGGTCACGCGGCGCACGTTCGCTATGGCGCGGCGTGCCTGGTCCCTGACGGAGTCGAGCTGCTCGGACAACCGGACTTGTTGCGGCTCGACCTGCGTCGACGCGGCATCCGCGGTGAACGCCAGGCCGGCGAGTATCGGGCCCACCCCGTCGTGGAGGTCTGCCCGGAGCCGTCGGCGCTCCTCCTCGCGAGCCACGACGAGCTCTTCGCGCGCGCGCCCGAGCTCGAGAGTCCGCAACGCCGCGGCCACGGCTGGACCGGCCTGGTTGGCGACGTCGGCGAGCACGCGGAGGTCGAGGTCGTCGAACGGCTCCTGCGGCGTGCGGGGCGCGAGCGCGAGGGCAGCCATCTCGACGCCGTCGAAGGTGACCGGGAGGCGGAGGGTTGTCGCCACGGGCGAGCCGACGCTCGACGTGTGCCCGGTGCCGCGCACCTCCAGCTCGGCGTAGGGAGAAGCCACCGCCCGTCGGGCCGACTCGGCGACCGCGGCGATCGTCTCCTCGGGCCCGGAGGCGTTAGCCAGCTCCTGCGCGAGGGCGGTGACGACGAGATATGGGTCGCCCCGCTCGCCGTACAGCAGGCGCCCGATCGCTCGGCGGGCCAGACGCTCGAGCGGCGCCGCGGTCAGGACCACGATCACGACGGTCGGGACCAGGACGGAGGTGGGACGGTCACGACCGACGAGGGCGACGACCGCCGTGCTCACGAGCAGCGACACCACGCCGAGTGCGCCCGCGAGGAGGAGATAGGTCAGCCAGCGCCGCAACGCAGGGTCCATCGTGTAGAGATCGTGGCGCAGCACTGCGATCCCGAGCGCGATCGGGAGGACCAGCCCTCCCGCCGCTTCGACCGCTCCGCCCACCTGCGTCGGGAGGAGGGCGTCGCCGAGCACGGCGGCGACAGTCGTGACGCCGCCGGCCACGATCCAGGTCAGCTGCCGCCGTTCGATGCCCACTGCGCGTCGGAAGCGCACCACCAGGGAGGCGATGCTGGCAGCGACGAGGCCGGCTCCGGCGACGACCACCGCCGTGGCAGCAGGAGCCGGCAGGTCGTCCTCCCACCGCAGCGCGAGCACGGCGGTGAACAGGCCGATGAACGACCCGGTCGCCACCAGGAGCCACCGCCAGCGTGGTGACACGGGTCTGCCGTCCGGCACGAGCTGCAGGACGACCGTGCCCAGAGCGACCACGGGGGGAGCCCACAACCAGCGAGCCACCCAGGCCGCTGCGGCCTCTCCGGGGGCTGCCTCTGCAGCGGCCCACGACGCGTAGGCGTCGGCCAGGAAGGAGGCGCCCGCCAGGCTCATGGACAACGCGAGCGGCCCGAGCGCGTTCCTCGGTCGATGGATGGTGATCAGTGCGCCGGTGCCCGCGAAGGCCACCGCCAGCACTGCGTCCATCGGCTGGGCGCCGCTGTTCTCGGTGAGCGACGCCAGGTAGCCACCCACTGCCACCGCCCCGCAGGTCAGTGCGAAGACGCCCCACGCGACCGCCTCACGTACGCGAGACGAACCATCGAGGTGCGGCATGACGTCATGCTGACACGCCGAGTTCCCGGTCGGGCGGGAATGCGTTCCCAGGGCGGCGGGAAACCGGGAGGTGGTCGCACCGCCCCGGCAGATACGATCGAGCCGTCCGCACGTCCGACGTACGAAGG
This sequence comes from uncultured Actinomycetota bacterium, assembly GCA_963739785.1. Classification (GTDB taxonomy): domain Bacteria; phylum Actinomycetota; class Actinomycetes; order Propionibacteriales; family Nocardioidaceae; genus Nocardioides_C. The sequence continues at coordinate 246,547 of CAVUBO010000018.1, forward strand.
GGTATCTCGTGTCCGATCTCAAGGTCACCGTTGTCAGCGCAGACAAGCGTGCTGAGCGATCGGTGACGACGGGCACGAAGGCCTGGGAGCTGTTCGCCGACGACCAGTCCGTCATCGCCGCTCGCGTCGCCGGGAGCCTGAAGGACCTCGCCTACGAGCTCCAGGACGGCGACGAGGTCGAGGCGGTGGCGATCGAGTCGGCCGACGGGCGAGACATCCTGCGGCACTCGACCGCCCACGTGATGGCGCAGGCCGTCCAGGAGATCTTCCCCGAGGCGAAGCTCGGCATCGGCCCGCCGGTCACCGACGGCTTCTACTACGACTTCGACGTGGTCGAGCCCTTCAAGCCCGAGGACCTCGAGAAGATCGAGTCCCGGATGCGCAAGATCGTCAAGGAAGGACAGAAGTTCTCACGTCGTGCTGTCTCCGACGACGCTGCACGTGAAGAGCTGGCCGCCGAGCCGTACAAGCTCGAGCTGATCGGCCTCAAGGGTGCGGGAGCGGAGGCTGCGGAGGGCGCGAACGTCGAGGTGGGCGCCGGTGAGCTGACCATCTACGACAACCTCAAGCGCGACGGCTCGCTCGCGTGGAAGGACCTCTGCCGCGGGCCGCACCTGCCCACCACCAAGCGGATCCCGGCGTTCAAGCTGATGCGGAGCGCCGCGGCGTACTGGCGTGGCGACGAGAAGAACAAGCAGCTGCAGCGGATCTACGGCACCGCCTGGGAGTCCAAGGAGGCGCTCGAGGAGCACCTCCACCGGCTCGAGGAGGCGCAGCGCCGCGACCACAGACGGCTCGGAGCCGAGCTGGACCTGTTCAGCTTTCCCGACGAGATCGGCTCGGGGCTCGCGGTCTTCCACCCCAAGGGCGGCGTGCTTCGCAAGGAGATGGAGGACTACTCGCGTCGCCGGCACGAGGAGTTCGGCTACGAGTTCGTCTACAGCCCCCACATCACCAAGGGGCAGCTGTTCGAGACCTCCGGCCACCTCGACTGGTACGCCGACGGGATGTACCCCCCGATGCACCTCGACGCCACCCACGACCTCGAGGGCAACGTGGTCAAGCCGGGGCAGGACTACTACCTCAAGCCGATGAACTGCCCGTTCCACTGCCTGATCTTCAAGTCGCGTGGCCGGTCCTACCGTGAGCTGCCGCTTCGGCTGTTCGAGTTCGGGTCGGTCTACCGCTACGAGAAGTCCGGGGTGGTGCACGGCCTGACCCGGGTCCGGGGCATGACCCAGGACGACGCGCACATCTACTGCTCCCGGGAGCAGATGCACGACGAGCTGACCAAGACGCTCAGGTTCGTGCTCGGCCTGCTCAAGGACTACGGCCTCGAGGACTTCTACCTCGAGCTGTCCACGAAGGACCCCGAGAAGTTCGTGGGTTCCGACGAGATCTGGGAAGAGGCGACCCGGACGCTCGAGGAGGTGGCCACCGCCTCCGGCCTCGAGCTCGTGCCGGACCCGGGCGGCGCGGCCTTCTACGGCCCGAAGATCTCGGTGCAGGCGAGGGACGCGATCGGCCGGACCTGGCAGATGTCGACCATCCAGCTCGACTTCAACCTTCCCGAGCGGTTCCAGCTCGAGTACACCGCCCCCGACGGGTCGCGACAGCGCCCCGTGATGATCCACCGAGCGCTGTTCGGCTCGATCGAGCGGTTCCTGGGTGTGCTCACCGAGCACTACGCGGGCGCGTTCCCTCCCTGGCTCGCGCCGGTGCAGGTGGTGGCGATCCCGATCGCCGAGCGTCACAACGACTACCTGCACAAGGTCGCCGAGCGGCTGCGCGAGCGCGGGGTGCGCGTCGAGATCGACGAGTCCGACGACCGGATGCAGAAGAAGATCCGCAACGCGCAGCTGCAGAAGGTGCCGTTCATGCTCATCGCGGGAGACCGGGACGTCGAGGACGGCGCGGTGTCGTTCCGCTACCGCAACGGCGACCAGGACAACGGTGTGTCCGTCGACGACGCGATCTCGCGGGTGGTCGACGCGATCGAGCGCCGCGTCCAGGTCTGACGGGCCGATGAGCGACGAGGTCCTCCACCAGCACGGTGTCGGCGTCCCGGACGAGCTCGACCGGCTGTGGACGCCACACCGGATGGCCTACATCCGGGGGGAGAACAAGCCGGCCGACGCGGCCGCGGGTCACCAGTGCCCGTTCTGCAGGATCCCCACGCTCGGGGACGAGGAGGGCCTCGTCGTGCACCGTGGCGAGGTCAGCTTCGCGGTCTTGAACCTCTACCCCTACAGCCCCGGTCATCTCATGGTGTGCCCTTACCGGCACGTGCCCGACTACACCGAGCTCACCCATGACGAGACCCGTGAGATCGCCACGCTCACACAGGCCGCGATGCGCACGATCCGGTCGGTCAGCGGGGCCCACGGGTTCAACCTGGGCATGAACCAGGGCGCCGTCGCGGGGGCGGGGATCGCTGCTCACCTGCACCAGCACGTCGTTCCACGCTGGGCGGGGGACCAGAACTTCATGCCGATCATCGGCCGGACCCGCACACTGCCGGAGCTGATGACCCAGACGCGGAAGCTGCTCGCCGACGCCTGGCACTGACGCCGGCACGCCGGCACGAGCGCCGAACGGCTTCGGCTGTCCGCACCCGGATGTGACCTGCGTCCCGCGCGGCGGAGATGGCCGCGGTGCGATGCCGTGGACGGGACTCGCCCAGCCGGTAGCCTGCTCTCGCCATGTTCGAACATCTGCGCGCCTTCTTCACGAACCTGATCTCTCCGGTCGCCCGGTTGCTGCTGCGTCTCAACGTCAGCCCGGACGCCGTCACCGTCGTCGGCACGCTCGGTGTCGTGGCGGCGGCACTGTGGTTCTTCCCGCAGGGCCAGCTGCTCGTCGGCGTCCTCGTGATCACGGCCTTCGTGTTCTCAGACCTCCTCGACGGCACCATGGCGCGGATGTCGGGCCGGACCTCGACGTGGGGCGCGTTCCTCGACTCGACCCTGGACCGGATGGGGGACGCCGCGATCTTCGGTGGCCTGCTCCTCTACTTCGCCTTCGACGTGGAGTCCGAGACGCTGACGGCGCTCACGCTCTACTGCCTGGTGACCGGCTCGCTCACCTCCTACACCCGTGCGCGCGCGGAGTCCCTGGACTACCAGGCCAAGGGCGGGATCGCGGCCCGCGCCGACCGGCTTGTCGCGGTCCTGGTCGCGACGGGGCTCAGTGACATGTTCGACGTGCCGGTCCTGCTGCAGGTGGTGCTGTGGCTGCTGGCCGTGGCGAGCACCGTGACCGTCGTACAGCGGATCGTCACGGTGCGGCGTCAGGCACGAGCCGCAGTCTGATGCCGTCCAGCCGCAGCGCACTCGCCCGAGCGGCCGAGGCCGCGTCGCAGAACGCCGTCGCACTGGGCTACGTCTCCGGATGGCGGCTCGTCCGGCTGCTGCCCGAGCGGACTGCGCTACGGCTGTTCTACCGGGTCGCCGACGAGCTGTACCGCCGCGACGGCAAGAGCGTGCAGCGGCTCCGCGCCAACCTCGCGCGCGTGCGCCCCGAGCTCGACGACGCGGCGCTCGACCGGCTCACCCAGGACGCCGTGCGCTCCTACATGCGCTACTGGACCGAGTCCTTCCGTCTGCCCTCGTGGCCCGTCGACGACGTCGTACGTCGGACGCGGGTGGTCAACGAGGCCGTCGTGCGCGACGCCCACGCCAAGGGCAGGGGTGTGGTCATCCCGTTGCCTCACATGGCCAACTGGGACTGGGCGGGCGCCTGGGCCTGTGCCACCGGCATGCCACTGACCACCGTCGCGGAACGACTGAAGCCCGAGCGGCTCTACGACGAGTTCGTCGCCTACCGGGCCACGCTGGGCATGGAGATCCTCCCCGCGGGAGACCCTGCCACCTTCGGGAAGCTCGAGGAGAGCATCGCACGCGGGCGGCTCGTCCCGCTCCTCGCCGACCGGGACCTGAGCAGGTCAGGCGTCGAGGTGCGGCTGTGCGGGGAGGCGGCGCGCATGCCGCGCGGGCCGGCTGCCCTGGCGCTGCGCACCGGAGCGCCTCTGGTCCCGGCGACACTCCACTACGAGGGTCGCGAGCTGGTGATCACCTTCCACGACCCGGTGCCGGTCGCCGAGGGCGACGAGGGGGTCGTCGCCATGATGCAGGACGTGGCCGACCGTTTCACCGACGCGTTCCGGGCCCATCCCGCAGACTGGCACATGATGCAGCGCGTCTTCACCGCCGACCTCGGCGCACGATCCAGCGCTGCCGGCGACGGGAGCTGAGGTGCGTGTCGGACTGGTCTGCCCCTACTCCCTCGACGTGCCCGGGGGAGTCCAGAACCACGTCAAGGACCTCGCTGAGGCGCTGATCGGCCTCGGGCACGAGGTCTCCGTGCTCGCCCCGGGCGACGGGGACACCCTGCTGCCGTCGTACGTGGTGACGGCCGGACGGTCGGTCCCTGTGCCCTACAACGGCTCGGTCGCCCGACTCTCGTTCGGCCCGGTCGCCGCGGGTCGGGTCCGCCGCTGGTTGCGCGAGGGTCGCTTCGACGTGCTTCACCTGCACGAGCCGGCGACGCCGAGCATCTCCCTGCTGGCGCTGTTCATGGCGGAGGGGCCTGTCATCGCCACCTTCCACACCAGCAACGTGCGTTCGCGGGCGATGTCGGCCTCCGCGGCGATCCTGCGCCCCTCGCTTGAGAAGATCACCGCTCGCATCGCAGTCTCGGAGTACGCCCGGAGCACCCTGGTCCAGCACATCGGCGGCGAGCCTGTGGTGATCCCCAACGGCGTGTACGTCGACCGCTTCGCGAACGCCGAGGTGCGTGACGACTGGCGCGGCTCGGGGCCGACCCTGGCGTTCGTGGGCCGGATCGACGAGCCGCGCAAGGGTCTCGCCCTGCTGCTCGAGGCCTTCCCTGAGCTCGCCCGCCAGCACCCGGGCCTTCGGCTGCTCGTCGTAGGCGGAGGCGACATCGACGCCGCGCGGCACCGCGTCCCCGGTGGTCTCACCGACGACGTGCTGTTCCTCGGCTCCGTGTCGGACGAGGAGAAGGCCTCCGCGCTCCGCACGGCTGACCTCTATGTCGCGCCCAACACGGGCGGCGAGAGCTTCGGCATCGTGCTCATCGAGGCGATGTCCGCGGGCACACCCGTGCTCGCCAGCGACATCCCGGCGTTCCGCAGGGTGCTCGGCGACGGGGCCTACGGCACCTGCTTCCGCAGCGGGGACGTCGCCGACCTCACGGCCCGGGCGACGGAGATCCTCGGCGACGGGGCTCGACGCGACGAGCAGCGAGACGCTGCCTCGAAGGTCGTTCGCCGCTACGACTGGGCCTCGGTGGCTGCCCAGATCGTCCAGGTGTACGAGACCGTGGTCATCGGCACGGCAGCGGGGGGACGCTGATGGAGGGGCTGTGGGTCGTCCTTGCAGCCGTCGTACTCCTCGCTCTCGTGGTCTGGCTGTCGTGGACCGCTCAGCGCCTGGACCGGATGCACCACCGGCTCGAGCTGGCGCGGGGCTCGCTCGCGGCCCAGCTGCTTCGCCGTTCGGGCACCGCGCTCGAGCTGGCGACCTCCAACGCGCTGGACCCTGCCCGCTCGCTGCTGCTCGTCGACGCCGCCCACGCGGCCCGGGCAGCGCCTCCCGAGGAGATGGAGGCCGCGGAGTCCGACCTCTCCAAAGCCCTCCGCGCGGTCTTCGCGGACGCCGACGAGGTCCTGTTGCTGCGGTCCTCACCCGAGGTGCGCCCGCTGCTGGCCGAGCTCGCGGGGGACTGCCGCAAGGTCGAGCTGGCGCGGCGCTTCCACAACGACGTCGTCTCATCGGCACGGGCGCTGAGGTCTCGCCGGCGTGTGCGCTGGCTGCGCCTCGCCGGCCGGGCGGCCACGCCGGCCACCGTCGACCTCGACGACGTGCCGCCGCAGGCGCTGTTGGTGGATTGAGCCATATGACTGCGCTCGTCGTGCGGCGTCGTAGGCTTGGGGCATCCTGATCTCTCGGCGGGGTCCTGCATGCCCTGCCTGACCAAGAAGGTTCCACGTGACTGACGTCCGAAACGACAAGACGGCCCCGGCCGACACAGCGACCGGCACCTCCGGTGTCAAGCGCGGCATGGCAGAGATGCTCAAGGGCGGCGTGATCATGGACGTGGTCAATGCCGAGCAGGCCAAGATCGCCGAGGACGCCGGCGCCGTCGCCGTGATGGCTCTCGAGCGAGTCCCGGCCGACATCCGCGCGCAGGGTGGCGTCTCGCGCATGAGCGACCCCGACATGATCGACGGCATCATCGAGGCCGTCTCGATCCCGGTGATGGCCAAGGCCCGGATCGGCCACTTCGTCGAGGCCCAGGTCCTGCAGAGCCTCGGGGTGGACTACATCGACGAGTCCGAGGTGCTCACCCCGGCCGACTACGCCAACCACATCGACAAGTGGCAGTTCACGGTGCCCTTCGTGTGCGGTGCGACCAACCTCGGCGAGGCGCTGCGCCGGATCACCGAGGGCGCCGCCATGATCCGCTCCAAGGGCGAGGCGGGCACCGGCGACGTCTCGAACGCCGTGACCCACATGCGCACCATCCGCGCCGAGATCCGCCGGCTGCAGGGGCTGTCGAAGGACGAGCTCTACGTCGCGGCGAAGGAGCTCCAGGCGCCGTACGAGCTCGTGCGCGAGGTCGCCGAGGCGGGCAAGCTGCCCGTCGTGCTCTTCACCGCCGGCGGCATCGCCACCCCCGCCGACGCGGCGATGATGATGCAGCTCGGCGCCGAGGGTGTCTTCGTCGGCTCGGGCATCTTCAAGTCCGGCAACCCCGCCCAGCGCGCGGAGGCCATCGTCAAGGCCACCACCTTCTTCGACGACCCGGACGTGCTCGCGAAGGTGTCGCGCGGACTCGGCGAGGCGATGGTCGGCATCAACGTCGACGAGATCCCGCAGCCGCACCGCCTTGCCGAGCGCGGCTGGTAGGGCTCGCATGGCTGACGCGCTGGGCGAGCAGCACGTCCGTGAGTTCGTGCGCTCCGCCGTGCGGTCCGGGCTGCTGGGGGAGCGCGAGCTGTACGACGAGGTGGTGCTTGCGATCACCTCGGAGCTCCGGGACGTCACGGACCCGGCCGGCCTGGCCGAGGCTTGGGTCGCGGAGTTCCGCGACGAGCTCCGGGAGGACTCGCGGTCCTGGCCCGAGCAGACCGACTACCACCGGCTCCAGGCGGCCTTCGCCGTCCTGGAGGCGGCCGGGATCGTCGTGCTCCAAGGCTGTGAGGACCACTGGGCCGCCAAGGAGCTGCTCGACAGCCGGCGCGCCGACCCGCCGCGCGGGATCGCCTGGTTCACACCACCGGACGTCTGGCACGCCATCGACGAGGGCATGCTCGAGGTGAACGTGTGGCACGCGAGCACCGCCAACGTCGCTCCCGGTGACGCGCTGCTCGACGAGGTGGTCGCCGCCCTCGAGAGGCAGGGGCTTCCGGCCCACTTCGACGAGGGCCGCGTCGAGGTCACCGCCTGGTGGCAGCGTCCCGTCCCCGTCTCCTCCCCCTGACCAGGTGGCGGGCCGCCCAGTCCGCCCCCAGTCCGCACAGGCCGCCCGGTCCGCGCACCGCGGTCGCGGCGCGCACATCGCGTCGGATGGTTCAACGAGCACCGGGGGAAGCATGACGCTGGAGCCTGAACGGGCAACGGCCCTCTCGACAAGGCGGCAGTCGTCGCCACGTCGAGCGACCGCGGTGGGCCTCGTCTGCTGCCTCCTGGTCAACGCGGCGGGCTCGGTGCTGTTCCTGCTCGGCGCCAATCAGGTCTTGTTCAGCCCGGCGATGCTGGCGGCCGGAGTCGTGCTCGCAGCAACCAGTGCCGCCGCGGGCGTCTGGCTGCGTCGCACAGGGCGAGAGCGGCTCGGTGTCGGGGTCCTCATCGGCGCCGCGGCCGCGGCGCCCGTGGAGCTCATGCTGTCGTGTGTGTGGGCGCTCGTCGTGATGACGTTCCTGATGTAGACCCACGCGTTTGGGGTGGATTGTCGGTGGTGCCCGGCATCGTCAGCCTCGTGACCGTCGCCGAGGCCCGGGCTGAGACCGCCGACACCGTGCTGGTGTCGCACACCGGTGCGCCGCTGACCCGGGCGACCACGTTCCGGTTCACCCTGGACGTCAACCGAAACCAGCACCAGCGACTGCTCGCGCACGCCGGCGCGTTCCGGCTCGCGTTCAACCACCAGATCAGCCGGGTGAAGGCCAACCTCGAGCAGCGCGCGGCCGAACGCACCTACGGCATTGCCGAGGACCGACTGACACCGGCGCTGTCGTGGTCCAAGGTCAGCTTCATCAACCACATCAACGCCTGGAAGGACGGTCGGGACCCCACCGCGGCCGTCAACGACGACGGCACCCGCGGGCTCGCCTGGCGCAGCGAGGTCTCGGCCGACGTGTTCGAGACCGCCTCGGTCAACGCCGCCCAGGCGCTCGCGAGCTGGTCCTCCTCCCGCGTCGGTGAGCGCGCCGGCAAAGCGGTCGGGTTTCCCCGGTTCAAGTCCAAGCACAAGACCACACCGGTGTTCCGGCTGCGCGCGAAGTACAAGGAAGGTGCACCGGCACCGGTCCGCCCGACCGGCCCACGCCGCATGCGGTTCCCCAAGCTCGGCGAAGTGCGCGTGCACGAGCACACCGGGAAGCTGGCGAGGATGCTCACCCGGGGCCGGTTCCACGTCTACGCCGCCTCCTTCCGTTACCAGCATGGTCGGTGGGTCGTCTCGGTGACCGGGGTCGCCGCGCCGTTCCACCACGAACGCCGCAACCCCGGTTGGGCTAGCGGCCGCTACCAGGGCCGGGTCGGGGTGGACCTCGGGGTGAAGACGCTCGCGGTCGTCGCCGACGAGCACGGACGCCTGCTGCAGGCACACGAGGGGGTGAAACCACTGCAGCACGCCCAAGAACGCCTCAAGCTCGCCAACCAGGCCTATGCGAGAACCAAACGTGGGTCCCACGGCCGAGCCAAGGCAGCCCGACGCTTGGGCAAGATGCACGCCCGGGTCGCCGCCGTCCGCCGGCACTTCCTGCACCAGCTCACCACCGAGCTGGCCCGCGGCCACCGGAGCGTCGTCATCGAGGACCTGCACGCCGCGGGCATGCTCCGCAACCGCAGGCTCGCGCGGGTGGTGTCCGATGCCGCGTTCGGGGAGTTCGGCCGCCAGCTGACCTACAAGGCCGCCTGGTACGGCACCGAACTGGTCGTCGCCGACCGGTGGTACCCCTCGTCCAAGACCTGCTCCGGCTGCCGGCAGCATCGACGCGCGAGCTCACCCTGGCCGAGCGGGTCTACCGGTGCGACGGCTGCGGGCTGGTCCTCGACCGGGACCTGAACGCCGCCATCAACCTGGCCCGCTATCCCGAGCCACCTCCTGCTTCACCGCCGCCACCCGCGGCCGCCTGACCAGCGCACTGAGTCCGCGCCCGGATGAGCCGGGCCGTAGAGCCGACCGTCACCCCGCACCACGAAGGGGCCCTGGGTCGGAACCAGCACAAGACCATCCCGCAAGGCCGGGTGGCGGCTGGAAGGCAACCAAGAACTCCCCACAGCAAGGAGTGGAGTCAAGGGAAGCCGGTGGGTCCAAAGGACACACTCAGTAACATTGAGCCGTGACTGACCTATCCCACGACGCGCCGCTGGTCGGTGTCCTCGCACTCCAGGGCGACGTCCGCGAGCACAGGGCGATGCTCGAGCGTGCCGGCGCCCGCACCGCCGCCGTACGCCGGCCGACCGAGCTCGCTGCGCTCGACGGGATCGTGCTGCCCGGCGGCGAGTCCACCACCATGTACAAGCTCGCGCGCACCTTCGAGCTGTTCGAGCCGCTCCAGCAGGCGATCCGCGACGGCCTGCCGGCGTACGGCACCTGCGCCGGGATGATCATGCTCGCCGACCAGATCGAGAACGGGACCGTGGGTCAGGAGACGATCGGGGGCCTCGACATCGTGGTCCGCCGCAACGCCTTCGGCCGCCAGGTCGACTCCTTCGAGGCCGAGCTCGACGTGACGGGCCTCGACGAGCCCTTCCACGCCATGTTCATCCGGGCCCCGTGGGTCGAGAAGGTCGGCCAGGATGTCGAGGTCGTCGCTCGCGTGGCGTCCGGTCCCGCACTAGGTAGGATCGTCGCCGTCCGACAGGCGAACCTCCTCGCCACGTCGTTCCATCCCGAGATCACCGGGGACCACAGAATGCACGCGCTGTTCGTCGACATGGTCCGGTCACCGGAGTCCTCGATCGGTATACCTGCGAAGCGGAAGTAGAGGCATCCCTCATGTCTGGCCACTCCAAATGGGCGACCACCAAGCACAAGAAGGCGGTCATCGACGCCCGACGCGGCAAGCTGTTCGCCAAGCTGATCAAGAACATCGAGGTCGCCGCGCGGATGGGCGGCGGAGACCCGGCCGGCAACCCGACGCTCTACGACGCGATCCAGAAGGCCAAGAAGTCCTCGGTCCCGAACGACAACATCGACCGCGCGGTCAAGCGCGGCTCCGGCGCCGAGGCAGGCGGTGCCGAGTACCAGACGATCATGTACGAGGGCTACGGCCCCAACGGCGTCGCCCTGCTCATCGAGTGCCTCACCGACAACAAGAACCGCGCCGCGATGGAGGTGCGCACCGCCATCTCGCGCAACGGCGGCAACCTCGCCGACCCCGGCTCGGTCTCCTACATGTTCAACCGCAAGGGCGTCGTGATCGTCGCCAAGGACCAGGAGGGCAAGGAGATCTCGGAGGACGACGTCCTCGAGGCCACCCTCGACGCCGGCGCTGAGGAGGTCAACGACATCGGCGAGTCCTACGAGGTGATCAGCGAGGCCACCGACCTGGTCGCCGTACGCACGGCCCTCCAGGCAGCCGGGGTCGACTACGACTCGGCCGAGGCCTCGTTCGTGCCCACGATGACCGTCGAGGTCGACGAGTCCGGGGCGACCAAGGTGTTCCGGCTCGTCGAGGCGCTCGAGGACCTCGACGACGTGCAGAACGTGTTCGGCAACTTCGACGTCCCCGACGACGTGATGGCGGCGCTCGACGCCTGATGCGGGTCCCTGCCACGTCCCGGGCGCCGGGCGAGGTACCGCGGGCGCGGAGTGTCGTACGGCGAGGCCCGAGCACGATCGGTTAGGTTGTGTCCGAACATGTGTTCGGACGACGCCTGACCAGGAAGGGGCCGCGCGTGCGTGTGCTCGGGATCGACCCAGGCCTGACCCGATGCGGTCTCGGTGTGGTCGAAGGATCGGTCGGACGTCCCTTGCACATGGTCGACGTCGGTGTCGTCCGGACACCGGCTGACATGCACATCGCGCTGCGGCTGTGCCGGATCGAGGCCGAGGTCGAGCAGTGGCTCGACGTCCACGAGCCCGACGCGGTGGCGGTCGAGCGGGTCTTCAGCCAGCACAACGTCAGCACGGTCATGGGCACCGCGCAGGCGAGCGGCATCGCCATGGTCGCCGCCGCGAAGCGCGGTATCCCCGTCGCGCTCCACACACCGAGCGAGGTGAAGGCCGCGGTCACCGGCAGCGGGCGGGCGTCCAAGGACCAGATCGGGACGATGGTGACCCGTCTGCTGCGGCTGGCAGTGCAGCCGAAGCCCGCGGACGCGGCCGACGCCCTGGCGCTGGCGATCTGTCACATCTGGCGGGGAAGCGCACAGAGCAGGATCGAGGCAGCCGTCGCTGCCGCGAAGGGAGCACGGTGATCGCATTCGTCCGGGGGACCGTCGCGGACCTCTCGTTGACCTCGGCAGTCGTCGAGGTCGGCGGGGTCGGCCTCGAGCTGAACTGCACCCCCAACACGCTGGCCCAGCTCCGCACCGGAGTGCAGGCGACGCTTCCGACCAGCATGATCGTCCGCGAGGACTCGATGACGCTGTTCGGCTTCCTCGACGACGACGAGAAGTCGCTGTTCGAGATGCTGCTGACCGCCAGTGGCGTCGGGCCGAAGCTGGCGCAGGCGATGCTGGCGGTGCTCTCGCCCGACGACCTGCGCCGCGCCGTCACCACCGAGGACATCAAGACGCTGACGCGGGTCCCCGGCATCGGCCAGAAGGGCGCCCAGCGGATCGTGCTGGAGCTCAAGGACCGTGTCGGCTCGCCGACGGGCGCATCCCTCGCACGCACGGCCGCGACCGCCACCCCTGCTCCCGCCTGGCGTGACCAGGTGCACGCGGGGCTGGTGGGTCTCGGCTGGTCGGCCAAGGAGGCCGAGAAGGCAGTCGACGCCGTCGCGCCCCAGGCCGACGAGACGCAGCAGCCCGACGTCGCCGCGCTGCTGCGAGCCGCGCTCCGTTCGCTGAGCAGGGCCTGAGCGCATGGCAGACCACAGCAGGCGGATGACCGAGACGGAGTACGACGCCGCCGAGGCGGCCTACGCCGAGAGCCGCTCGCTCGTGGCGGCCGAGGCCGAGGGGGACGAGCGGGCCGTCGAGGCCGCCCTCCGACCGCGCTCCCTCAGCGAGGTGATCGGCCAGGAGCGGGTGCGTGAGCAGCTGTCCTTGGTGCTCGAGGCCGCGCGGGGACGCCAGAGCCCGCCCGACCACGTCCTGCTCGCCGGGCCGCCGGGGCTGGGCAAGACGACGCTCGCGATGATCATCGCCGCCGAGATGTCGAGCCCCCTGCGGCTCACCTCCGGGCCGGCCATCACGCACGCCGGCGACCTCGCGGCGATCCTGTCCGGGATGAACGAGAACGACGTGCTCTTCGTCGACGAGATCCACCGGATGTCTCGGCCGGCCGAGGAGATGCTCTACATGGCGATGGAGGACTTCCGGGTCGACGTCGTCATCGGCAAGGGACCAGGAGCCACCGCGATCCCGCTCGAGATCCCCCCGTTCACGCTCGTGGGCGCCACGACGCGGGCCGGCCTCCTGCCCAGCCCGCTGCGTGACAGGTTCGGCTTCACCGCACACCTCGAGTTCTACGACCCCTCAGACCTCGATCTCATCGTGCGCCGCTCCGCAGGGCTGCTCGGTGTGGAGCTGACCAGCGACGGGGCGGCCGAGATCGCCTCACGCTCCCGGGGGACGCCGCGGATCGCCAACCGGCTGCTGCGCCGTGTGCGCGACTACGCCCAGGTCCGCGCCGACGGCACCGTCACCCTCGACGTGGCGCACCGCGCCCTCGACCTCTACGAGGTCGACCAGTCCGGGCTCGACCGCCTCGACCGCTCGGTGCTCGACGCCCTGTGCCGTCGCTTCGGCGGCGGCCCGGTCGGCATCAGCACGCTCGCGGTGGCGGTGGGCGAGGAGCGCGAGACCGTCGAGGAGGTCGCCGAGCCGTTCCTCGTGCGCACCGGCATGCTCGCCCGGACCCCGCGCGGTCGGGTCGCCACTCCGGCGGCCTGGGAGCACCTCGGGCTGAGCGTCCCTCCCGACGCCGCCTTCGGCTTCGGGGCCGGCCAGCCCGACCTGTTCGGCGACGACTGACCTCCGCCACTAGACTCGGCCGCCGACCGTCGTACGGTCCTGGTAGAGAACCCAAACCGCGGCTGAGGAGCCCCTTTGAACAGCGACACCTTCGCGAGCATTCTCCCGATCCTGCTCATCGTGCTGGCATTCTGGCTGCTGGTGATCCGCCCCGCCCGCCGCCGGCAGAACGAGATGACGCGGATCCAGAACAGCGTGTCGGTCGGCGCCGAGGTCATGCTCGGGTCAGGCATCTTCGGCACCGTGGTCTCGGTCGGCGACGAGACGCTGACCCTCTCGGTCTCCCCGGGCACGGAGATCAAGGTTGCGCGTCAGGCCGTCGCACGCGTCATGGAGCCGCCTGCGGCGTCTCCCGGCGAGACGACACCGCCGGAGGAGCCGGGCACCGACCGCCCGACAGACACCCCCGAGCAGCCGTAGTGCCCGAGGAGACCACAGCCGTGACCTCCGGCGGAGACGGCGAGGCGGCTCGGCACGACGAGTACCTCGACAAGCATCTCGACGAGCTGATCCGCGACATTCCGGACTTCCCGAAGCCGGGCGTCGTCTTCAAGGACATCACGCCGCTCCTCGCCGACCACGACGGTCTCTCGGCCGTCATCGAGGTCCTCGCGCGGGCCGGACGTGACGCCGACGGGAAGGTCGTCGTCGACAAGGTCGTCGGCATGGAGGCGCGAGGCTTCATCCTCGCCGCGCCCGTCGCGCTCGCCCTGGGTGCGGGCTTCGTGCCGGTGCGCAAGGCCGGGAAGCTCCCCGGTGACACGCACGCGGTCGGCTACGACCTCGAGTACGGCAGCGCGACGCTCGAGCTGCACCAGGACTCGATCCGGCCGGGGGAGCGGGTGCTGATGGTCGACGACGTGCTCGCCACCGGCGGCACGGTCGCCGCGACCGCACAGCTGGTCGAGGCGTGCGGCGGCATCGTGCACGGCGTCGCCGTCTTGATGGAGCTCTCCTTCCTCCCCGGGCGCGAGACCGCGGGCAGACGTCCCGATCACGGCGATTCGCACCATCTGACGCGGCTGCGGCTCTGGTGTCCGGGCATAGACTGGGAATTCAGCCGAGGACGGGAGGTGTGCCGTGGCCGACGAAGGTGTGACCGGTCGTGCCGCGACGCAGCCTGCCCCCGCTGACCAGAGTCCGAAGGCGGCCTCGTCCGCTCCGCGGGCCACCCCCGGCCCGGCACCGGCGCAACCAGCTGCTCCGGGCGGCCCCTCGGGTCGCCGCATGCGTGCGCGCCTCGCCCGGATGACCACGAAGTCCCAGACCGGCAACCCGGTCCTCGAGCCACTCTTCCGCGCTGTCCGGACCAACCACCCCAAGGCCGACCTCGCGCTGCTCGAGCGCGCCTACCTCGTCGCCGAGAAGGCCCACGGCACCCAGACCCGTAAGAGCGGCGACCCCTACATCACCCATCCGCTCGCGGTGGCGAGCATCCTCGCCGACATCGGCATGACCGAGCCCACCTTGTGCGCAGCGCTGCTGCACGACACGGTCGAGGACACCTCGTACACCCTGGAGGAGCTTCGCCACGGACTTCGGCGAGGAGGTGGCGGTCCTCGTCGACGGCGTCACCAAGCTCGACAAGGTCAAGTACGGCGACTCCGCGCAGGCCGAGACGATCCGCAAGATGATCGTGGCGATGAGCCGCGACATCCGCGTGCTCGTGATCAAGCTGGCCGACCGGCTCCACAACATGCGCACGCTGCGCTACCTCAAGCAGGACACCCAGGAGCGCAAGGCCCGCGAGACGCTCGAGATCTTCGCCCCGCTCGCCCACCGCCTGGGCATGAACACCCTCAAGTGGGAGCTCGAGGACCTCGCCTTCGCGACCCTGCACCCCAAGATCTACGACGAGATCGTGCGACTCGTGGCCGAGCGCGCACCTTCGCGCGACCAGTTCCTCGCGCGGGTCATCGAACAGGTCGAGAACGACCTCAAGGACGCGCGCATCAAGGCCGTGGTCACCGGCCGGCCCAAGCACTACTACTCGATCTACCAGAAGATGATCGTGCGGGGCCGCGAGTTCTCCGACATCTACGACCTGGTCGGCATCCGGATCCTGGTCGACTCCGACCGCGACTGCTACGCCGCCCTCGGCGTCCTCCACTCCCGGTGGAACCCCGTGCCCGGGCGGTTCAAGGACTACGTCGCGATGCCGAAGTTCAACATGTACCAGTCGCTGCACACGACGGTGATCGGCCTGGAGGGCAAGCCGGTCGAGCTGCAGATCCGCACCTTCGACATGCACCGCCGCGCCGAGTACGGCGTCGCCGCACACTGGAAGTACAAGGAGCGCTCGGACAAGGGCGCCGACACCGACAAGTCGCTGATGACCCAGGGCACCAGCAACGCCGACATGGCATGGGTGCGCCAGCTCCTCGACTGGCAGCAGGAGACCGAGGACCCGGGCGAGTTCCTGGAGTCGCTGCGCTTCGAGATCAACGCTGCCGAGGTCTACGTCTTCACCCCGCGCGGCGACGTCATCGCGCTGCCGACCGGGTCGACACCGGTCGACTTCGCCTACGCGATCCACACCGAGGTCGGCCACCGCACGATCGGCGCACGCGTGAACGGCCGGCTCGTCCCGCTCGAGTCGCCGCTGGACAACGGTGACGTGGTGGAGGTGTTCACCTCCAAGGCCCCCAACGCAGGACCGAGCCGCGACTGGCTGTCCTACGTCAAGTCGCCGCGGGCGCGCAACAAGATCCGCCAGTGGTTCACCAAGGAGCGCCGTGAGGAGGCGATCGAGCACGGCAAGGAGCAGATCGCCCGGCTCATGCGCAAGGAGGGCCAGCCCCTCAAGCGGGTCCTCACCCACGACTCCCTGAGCACCGTCGCCGCCGAGATGCGGCTAGCCGACGTCTCCGCCCTCTATGCAGCGGTGGGCGAGGGCAACGTCGGCGCCCAGACCGTGGTGCGCCGCGTCCTCGACCTGTACGGCGGCGAGGAGGGCGCCGCCGAGGACCTCGCCGAGGGTGTGCGCCTCACCTCCGAGCGCACCCGCGCCAAGCAGAGCGTCGGCGGCGACGCGGGTGTCATCGTCAAGGGCATCTCCGACGTGTGGGTCAAGCTCGCCAAGTGCTGCACGCCGGTGCCGGGCGACAAGATCCTCGGCTTCGTCACGCGTGGCTCAGGCGTCTCGGTCCACCGGGCCGACTGCACCAACGCGAAGACCTCCACGCCCACCCCGAACGGCTCGTCGACGTCGAGTGGGCGCCGACGTCGCAGTCGATGTTCCTGGTCAACATCCAGGTCGAGGCCCTCGACAGGGCACGTCTGCTCTCCGACATCACGAAGGTGCTGTCCGACGTACACGTCAACATCCTTGCCGCGTCGCTGCCACCACCCGGGACCGGGTCGCGAAGTCACGGTTCACGTTCGAGATGGGTGACCCGAAGCACCTCGGGCACGTGCTCAAGGCCGTGCGGTCCGTGGACGGCGTCTTCGACGCCTACCGGGTCACGCAGTGACCGGCCGCCGCTCCGGTCCGCGTGGACGGGAACGACACGCGAACGCGCGTTTCGCGCAGTTCGCGTCCATGTGGACGCGAACGGCTGTTCGACCGGTCAGCCGGAGAAGTCGTCGAGCGCCTTCTTGGCCTCGACGAGCCACGCCTGGCGGGCATCGATGGCCGCGGCGTGCTCGGCCGCCTTCTTGGTGTTGCCGGCGGCCTCGGCCTTCGCCTTCTTCGCCTCGAGCTCCTCGAGGGAGGACTCGAGCTGCGAGACGGTGTCGGCCGCACGGGCCCGTGCCTCGGGGTTGGAGCGCTTCCACTCGTCGTCCTCGACACCGCGGATCGCCTGCTCGACCTTGCGCATGCGGCCCTCGAGGTCCTTGATCCGGTCGCGCGGGACCTTGCCGGCGGCGTCCCAGCGCTCGGCGATGTCGCGGAAGGCCTCCTTGGCGGCGCGTACGTCGGTGACGGGCAGGAGCGCCTCGGCCTCGACGAGGAGCTTCTCCTTGACCTCCGCGTTGGCGGCGAACTCCGCGTCGAGCTTGGCGTTCTCGGCGTCCCGGGCGCCGAAGAACTGGTCCTGGGCGCCGCGGAAGCGCTTCCAGAGCTGGTCGTCGACGTTCTTGGGGGCCGGACCGGCGGCCTTCCACTGACGCATGAGCTCGCGGTACTTGCCGGCAGTCGGGCCCCACTCGGTCGAGGAGGCGAGCGCCTCGGCCTCGACGACCAGCCGCTCCTTGACCGCCCGGGCGGCCTCGCGCTTCTCGCCCAGCTCGGCGAAGTGGGCCTTGCGGCGGCGCGTGTACGTCGTACGCGCGGTGGAGAACCGGCGCCACAGGGAGTCGTCGGTGCTCTTGTCGATGCGGGGGAGTGCCTTCCACTCCTCGAGGAGCTCGCGCAGCCGGTTCGCGCCGTTGCGCCAGTCGTTGCCCTCGGCGAGCGTCTCGGCCTCCGCGGCGATCTTCTCCTTGCGTGCCTTCGCCTCCGCGACTCGCTTCGCACGCTCTGCCTTGCGCTGCTCACGCTGCTTCTCGATGGTGGAGCGCAGGCCCTCGAGCCGGGCGTCGAGGCCGGCGAGGTCGCCGACGGCCTGGGCCTCCTGGAGAGTGGCGTGGACCTGGTCGACGGCTGAGGTCGCCTCGTCGGGCGCGAGCGTCCCCGCGGAGACGCGCTGCTCGAGCAGCTGCACCTCGAACGCGAGGTCGTCGTACCGCTTGGTGTAGAAGGCCAAGGCTTCCTCGGGGGTGGCGCCGGGCATCTGCCCGACCTGCCGCTCGCCTTCCGCCGTCCGTACGAATACCGAGCCGTCCTCGGCCACGCGGCCCCACTGCTGGGCTGACTGGCCGGGCTGGGAGTCGTTCACCGGGTTACCTCTTCGATTTCAGGTGCCGTCCGAGGTGGCGGGCCACCGAACGCGCATCGTAGTCAGATCCACCGTGAGTCTAGGTCTCCTGAGCGTGTGGCAACACCGACTTGCTGACTACAACGCCATAACGACGCAGGAACGAGCGCGACCGGGTGCGGGAGAGCGCCGCCCCGCGGTTTCCGTCACCCGGAGGCGGCTAGGTAGGGTTTACCGGTCACCCACCCCGACCGTGCAGGAGTTCTCACCCGTGTTCATCGCAGGCTTCCCGGCGGGACCGTGGGGGACGAACTGCTACGTCGTGGCCACCGCACCCGGTCAGGAGTGCGTCGTGGTCGACCCCGGCAAGGACGCCGCCGCGGGCGTGGCGGAGGTCGTGCGCGAGCACAACCTCAAGCCGGTCTCGATCCTGGTCACCCACGGGCACATCGACCACATGTGGTGCGTCGCGCCGGTCGCAGGCAGCTACGACGCCACCGCGTTCATCCACCCCGAGGACCGACACCTGCTGTCCGACCCGATGGCAGGCATGTCGCCCGAGACCGCAGGAATGCTGCTCGGCGGGAAGTACGAGTTCGCCGAGCCCGACAAGGTCGCGGAGCTCGGAGACGGCCAGACCCTCGACCTCGCCGGTCTCTCCTTCGTCGTGGACCACACGCCCGGTCACACCCGCGGCTCGGTCACCTTCCGGTCGCCCTACGACGCCGAGGACGTCGCCGAGGTGATGTTCTCGGGCGACCTGCTCTTCGCCGGGTCGATCGGCCGCACAGACCTGCCG
Source organism: uncultured Actinomycetota bacterium (assembly GCA_963739785.1). Taxonomy (GTDB): domain Bacteria; phylum Actinomycetota; class Actinomycetes; order Propionibacteriales; family Nocardioidaceae; genus Nocardioides_C. Next base: position 265,545 of record CAVUBO010000018.1, read on the forward strand.
GGTGGCGACCACCCGACGATGCTGCGGAGCCTGTCCTCGAAGGTCCTGCCTCTCGCCGACGACATCGTGGTGCTTCCCGGGCACGGTGAGCAGACCAGCATCGGCCGTGAGCGTGCCACCAACCCGTACCTGCTGGACCTCGCCGGGCGCGATCTCGCCGACCCGGAGAACGGTCCCGCCGTCCTGCGCAACACCCGAGGACTGTGACATGAGCAAGCCGACCCCGCTCAGCGGGTTCCCCGAGTTCCTGCCCGAGCAGCGGGTCGTCGAGCTGCAGGTCATCGACCGGCTCCGGCGTACCTTCGAGCTGCACGGCTTCGCGAACGTCGAGACCCGGGCGGTCGAGCCGATGGACCAGCTGCTGCGCAAGGGGGAGACCTCGAAGGAGGTCTACGTCCTGCGCCGCCTCCAGGCCGACGACCAGCAGGGCGACGCCGGGATGGGGCTGCACTTCGACCTGACCGTGCCCTTCGCCCGCTACGTCCTCGAGAACGCCGGGAAGCTCGAGTTCCCCTTCCGGCGCTACCAGATCCAGAAGGCCTGGCGCGGCGAGCGGCCGCAGGAGGGCCGTTTCCGCGAGTTCACCCAGGCCGACATCGACGTCGTCGGCAAGGACGTGCTGCCGTTCCACCACGACATCGAGGTGGCACGGGTCATGGCCGAGGCCCTGGTCGACCTCCCGCTTCCGCCGATGCGCCTCCAGGTCAACAACCGCAAGCTCATCCAGGGCTTCTACCAGGGCATCGGCGCCGCCGACATCGAGGCGGTGATGCGGGTCATCGACAAGATCGACAAGGTCCCGCCCGAGGTCGTCGCCAAGATGCTCGTCGACGAGGCCGGGCTCGACGACGAGCAGGCGTCGCGCTGTCTCGACCTCGCGGCGATCCGTGGCAGCGATGCGAGCTTCATCGAGCGCGTGCGCGCCCTGGGCGTCGATAACGACCTGCTCGAGGAGGGGCTCACGGAGCTCGCCGCCGTGGTGGAGGGCTGCACGTCGGTCGTCAGCGACCGGTTCGTCGTCGAGGCGGACCTGCGGATCGCCAGGGGGCTGGACTACTACACCGGCACCGTCTTCGAGACCGTGATGGAGGGCTTCGAGAGCCTCGGCTCGATCTGCTCGGGCGGGCGGTACGACGCCCTCGCCTCGGACGGCAAGACGACCTACCCCGGTGTCGGGATCTCCTTCGGGGTCTCCCGCAGCCTTGTCCCGCTCATCCAGCGAGGCCTGCTGACCTCCGACCGCAAGGTGCCCTCCGTGGTCCTCGTCGCGCTCGCCGACGAGGAGAGCCGCCCGCTCTCCGACGGCATCGCCCAGCGACTGCGGGCCCGAGGCATCCCGACCGAGGTCGCGGCCGCGCCGCAGAAGTTCGGCAAGCAGATCAGGTACGCCGAACGCCGCGGCATCCCGTTCGTGTGGTTCCCCGGCGCCGAGGGGCCCGACCAGGTCAAGGACATCCGCAGCGGCGAGCAGCTCGATGCCGACCCCGACGCCTGGAACCCATCCGCCGAAGATCTCGTCCCCACCATCGTCTCGCACACTCCTGAGGAGCTCTCGTGATCCGCACCCATGACGCCGGCAGCCTGCGCGCTGAGCACGCCGGAGACACCGTGACCCTCGCGGGCTGGGTGGCCCGGCGCCGGGACCACGGCGGCGTGGCCTTCCTCGACCTGCGTGAAGCCTCGGGCGTGGTGCAGGTCGTCGTACGCGACGAGGAGGTGGCCCACCACCTGCGCTCGGAGTACTGCCTGAAGGTCACCGGCAAGGTCGCGCTGCGCCCCGAGGGCAACGCGAACCCGCAGCTGCCCGACCGGCGAGATCGAGGTCATCGCGAACGACGTGGAGGTGCTCAGCGCCGCGGCGCCGCTGCCCTTCCCCATCGACGAGCACGTGACGGTGGGGGAGGAGGCCCGGCTCAAGTACCGCTACCTCGACCTGCGCCGTCAGGCCCCCGGTGACGCGATCCGCCTGCGCAGCCAGGTCAACCGCGCGGCGCGCGAGGTGCTCGACGCCCGCGGCTTCGTCGAGGTGGAGACCCCGACGCTGACCCGTTCCACGCCGGAGGGCGCGCGCGACTTCCTGGTCCCGGCGCGGCTCCAGCCCGGGAGCTGGTACGCCCTGCCGCAGAGCCCGCAGCTGTTCAAGCAGCTGCTGATGGTCGCCGGCCTGGAGCGCTACTACCAGATCGCCCGCTGCTACCGCGACGAGGACTTCCGCGCCGACCGGCAGCCGGAGTTCACCCAGCTCGACATCGAGATGAGCTTCATCTCCCAAGACGACGTCATCGCCTTGTCCGAGGAGATCCTCAGGGCGCTCTGGGCGCTGATCGGCGTCGAGATCCAGACGCCGATCGAGCGCATCACCTACGAGGAGTCCCTGCGCCGCTTCGGCACCGACAAGCCCGATCTCCGCATGGGCCTCGAGCTCGTCGAGTGCACCGAGTTCTTCCAGGACACGCCGTTCCGCGTCTTCCAGGCGCCGTACGTCGGAGCCGTCGTCATGCCCGGCGGCGCGGACCAGCCCCGCAAGCAGCTCGACGCGTGGCAGGAGTGGGCCAAGCAGCGTGGCGCGAAGGGCCTGGCCTACCTCCTCGTCGGCGAGGACGGCGAGCTCAGGGGACCGGTCGCCAAGAACATCAGCGAGGCCGAGCGCGCCGGGATCGCCGAGCACGTCGGCGCCAAGCCGGGGGACGCGATCTTCTTCGCGGCCGGCCCGGGCAAGCACTCACGGTCGCTGCTCGGAGCCGCCCGCCTCGAGATCGGCCGTCGTGGGGGCCTGATCGACGAGTCCTCCTGGAAGTTCGTCTGGGTCGTGGACGCGCCGCTGTTCGAGCCGGCTGACGAGGCGACCGCGGCCGGTGACGTCGCGGTCGGCAGCGGCGCCTGGACGGCGGTCCACCACGCCTTCACGGCGCCCAAGCCCGAGCACGTGGACAGCTTCGACATCGACCCGAGCGCGGCCCTGTCCAACGCCTACGACATCGTCTGCAACGGCAACGAGATCGGCGGAGGGTCCATCCGTATCCATCGCGAGGACATGCAGAAGCGGGTCTTCGAGGTGATGGGCATCGGCGAGGAGGAGGCGAACGAGAAGTTCGGCTTCCTGCTCGAGGCTTTCAAGTACGGCGCCCCGCCGCACGGCGGCATCGCGTTCGGCTGGGACCGAATCGTCGCCCTGCTCGCCGGCACGGACTCGATCCGCGACGTGATCGCCTTCCCGAAGACCGGCGCCGGCTACGACCCGCTCACCGCCGCGCCGGCCCCGATCACGCGTCAGCAGCGCGCCGAGGCCGGTGTCGACGCCAAGCCGGAGAAGAAGGAGCAGGCCGGCACCGCGGCCGAGGAGACTCCGTCCGCGAACGGCCAGGCGGCAGCGAGGCACTGAATCCGCCGTAGCGAGCCGCCCGCACCTTCGATTCCCGGTGCGGGCGGCTTTTTGCTGTTCGGATAACGGATCCGTTCTGGTACCGATTCGTTACCGGTTTCGTGTTTGGTGCGACTCGTCCTGTTTTAGAGTCCTTTCGGCTGTAACAGCCGGGGGTGATTTCCCTCACGGTTCTCTTCCGTGAGGCCACGAAGGAACGGGTATCCATGACCACGACGGCGGACCTCGAGAAGCTCAGCGAGGACCTCGAAGCCAGGGGCGGGGCCGACAAGGTCATCGCCGGCAAGTCGCCGAGCCGGATCGCGCTCCAGCGGCTGCGCTCCGACAAGGTGGCCATGATCTCGGGGCTGACCGTGCTTCTCCTGATCCTGCTCGGCCTGTTCGCGCCGGTCATCACGTCGCTGATGGGCACCTACTACACCACCACCGACCCGAACGCGCCGCTGCCCACCGAGGTGCTCTCCTACGACGGCTACCCGGCCGTGGGGCCGCCGTACTACCCGTTCACGTGGGAGCACCCCCTCGGTCTCGCGCCGCAGACCGGCGTCGACAACCTCGCCCGCCTGCTCTACGGTCTGCGGACCTCGCTGGCCGTCGCGACCGCAGCGACCGTGCTGTCCACGGTGATCGGCGTCTCGATCGGACTCGTCGCCGGCTTCGCCCGCGGCTGGCTCGACCGGGTCATCTCCTTCGTCATCGACCTGTTCCTGTCCTTCCCGTTCATCCTGGGCGCGCTCGCGCTGGCCCCGATCATCGTCTCCCGGTTCTCCACCGATCTCGACGCGCTCGCGAAGGCACAGGTCTTCGCCCTGGTCACCGTGCTGGTCGTGTTCGGATGGATGGGCCTCGCCCGCCTGATCCGGGGGCAGGTGCTCTCCCTCCGGGAGCGGGAGTTCGTCCAGGCCGCGCAGGTCATGGGCGTCCCGACGCGTCGGATCCTCTTCAAGGAGCTCCTGCCGAACCTGGTCGCACCGATCGTGGTGGCGGTCTCCCTCTCGCTGCCGGCCTACGTCGCGGCCGAGGCGGGCCTGTCCTACCTCGGCATCGGCCTGACCGGTGTCCCGTCGCTGGGTCAGACCATCAACGACGCGGTCGACGCGTTCAGCAAGTACCCGCTCTACCTCTGGGCGCCGGTGATCACCGTCATGGTGCTGGTCCTGGCGCTCAACCTCCTAGGCGACTCGATCCGGGACGCCTTCGACCCCAAGACTCGCCGGTGACCTACTCACCGCGGGATTGCACAAACCAACCAGGAAAGGGTGGGTTAGGAATGCGGTTCAAGAAACCGATCATTGCCGCTACCGCCGTGGGGATGCTTGCTCTTGCTGCCTGTGGCGGCTCGGGCGGCGGCACCGGCAATGGCGGCGGGGAAGCCTCCGGCATCGACAAGGAGAAGCTCGGCAACACCGGCTCCGGCATGGACGCCACGCGCCAGGGCCCGGTCAAGGTCGAGGGCGCCTCCGAGGGCGGCACGGTCAACGTGATCAGCTACGCCGGCCTCAACAGCATGGACCCGACCGAGTCCTACTACCTCAACACGATGTCGCTGCTGAGCGGTCTGGTCACCCGGTCGCTCACGCAGTACGTGTACGACGAGAAGTCCGACCAGATGATCCTGGTCCCGGACCTCGCCACGGACCTCGGCACGCCGAACAAGGACTTCACGGAGTGGAAGTTCACCATCCGTGACGGCGTGAAGTGGGAGAACGGCGAGGAGGTCACGGCCGACGACGTCCGCTACGGCATCCTGCGCTCGTTCGACCGGGCGACGTTCCCGGAGGGTGCTGCCTACAGCAACGACTACTTCCTCGACGGTGACAAGTACAAGGGCCCCTACAAGTCGGGCACCGACTACGCGGGCGTCGAGGTGGACGGCAGCACGCTGACCATCAAGATGAACAAGCCCTTCCCGGACATGCCCTACTGGGGCGCGTTCCCGGCCATGGGCCCGGTCCCCGAGGGCAACGACCAGCCCGAGAAGTACCGTCTGCACCCGTGGGCGACCGGTCCGTACATGTTCGACCAGTACACCCCCGAGAAGTCGCTGACCCTGGTCCGCAACCCCAACTGGGACGCGAACACCGACCCGGGCCGCACGGCGTACCCCGAGAAGTACGTCTTCGACTTCCAGACCGCGAGCACCAAGGTCGACCAGATCATGCTGGCCGACAAGGGTGAGGGTCAGACGACCATCACCTACGACAACATCCTCCCCGAGAACTTCCGGACCTTCCAGGAAGAGCACAGCGACCGGCTCGACCTCGGTGGCCAGCCCTGCACGTCGTACTGGGCGCCTGACTACCGCCAGGTCACGGACAAGAAGGTCCGCCAGGCGCTCGCCTGGGCGTACCCCTACAAGGACGCCGCGCTCGCCGGCGGCTACGTCGAGAACGTGACCCGTATCTGGGGCAGCAACCTCATGCCGCCCGGCATCCCGGGTCGCACGGAGTACGACGCTCTCGAGGGTCACGAGGCCGGCCAGACCGACACCGCGAAGGCCAAGGCGCTCCTGGAGGAGGCCGGCGCCGTCGGCTACGAGATCAAGTGGCTGTTCGCCAACGACGACGCCCAGTCGATCAAGGCCAAGGACATCGTCTCCAAGTCGCTCACGGCTGCCGGCTTCAAGGCCAGCCCTGTCGCGACCACGGTTGCCGACCTGTCCACGGAGCGCTCGAACCCGGACAACAAGAAGATCAACGTCCGCAGCGCCGGCTGGTGCTCGGACTGGCCGTCCGGTGGCTCGTGGTTCCCGCCGGTCCTGCAGTCGACCAACCTCGACGAGGAGGGCCTCGGCGCCAACTACGCGGCGTTCAGCGAGCCCGAGGTCGACAAGAAGATCGAAGAGATCCTGATGATGCCCGCCGACAAGCAGCCTGCGGCGTGGAACGAGCTCGACAAGTTCATCGCTGACGAGTACTTCCCGCTCTTCGTCCTGGGCTACGGCGGTGTCGCCATGGCGCACGGCTCCAAGATCGAGAACGTGAACGTCGACTCGACCCTGGGCATGCCCAGCTGGAAGGACCTCTGGGTCCAGCAGTGACACAAGCCCGGTCCGAGGCTCGCCTCTGACCGGAGTCTTCAACAGTGAGTCGTGGGGTGGGGTCCCAGGCGGGCCCCGCCCCACGACCGAGTCCGGGAAGTAGGTAGTACGCCCATGGCGGGCTTCATCGTCCGGCGGCTGATGTCGTCGTTCCTCGTCATCGTGATGACGTCGATGTTCGTGTTCGCGTTGTTCTTCCTCGGTCCCAGCAACCCGGCCGGCCCGGTCTGTGACGCCCAGGGCAGGTGCACCGCGGAGCGCCTGGCGGCGATCGAGAAGCAGATGGGCCTCGACAAGAGCGTCGTCACGCAGTACGGCGCCTTCGTCGGGGGTCTGTTCCACGACCGCACGATCGACATGGGCACGCCGTACACGTGCGAGGCACCCTGCCTCGGCATCTCCTACGGAACCCGCGGAGAGGTCCGCAAGGAGCTCTCTCGAGAAGTACCCCGCGACCCTGTCCGTCGCGCTCGGCGGCGCCGCCATCTACCTGGTCCTCGGCGTGACGCTCGGCGTGCTCGCCGCCCGCTGGCGAGGAACCTCCGCCGACCGTCTGCTCGTCGGCGGCAGCCTGGTCGTCTCCTCGATCCCGTACTACCTCTTCGCACTTCTCGCCTGGATCTTCCTCACCCTGAAGTGGGACGTCTTCCCGGCCACCGGCTACACGCCGCTGACGGAGAACCCCGCGGCCTGGGCCGCAGGCCTGCTGCTGCCGTGGCTGGTCATCGGGGTGACGTACTCGACGCAGTACGCCCGGTTCACGCGCGGCTCCATGGTCGAGACGCTCAGCGAGGACTACATCCGCACCGCGACGGCCAAGGGCGTGAAGTCCAGCCGCGTCGTGTTCCGCCACGGTCTTCGCGCCGCGATCGTGCCGATCGTGACGATCTTCGGCCTCGACTTCGCCACACTGCTCGCAGGAACCGTGTTCACCGAGCAGATCTTCAACATCAACGGGATCGGGTGGTGGGCGCTCGACTCGGTCACGGCACCTCAGGACTTCCCGGTCATCCTGGCAACCGTCCTCGTCAGCGCGGTCCTCATCGTGGTCGCGAACCTGATCGTGGACATCGTCTACAGCTTCCTGGACCCCCGCGTGAGGATGTCATGACAAGCTTTCTGACCGACCAGCAGCAGGCCGGCGTCGCCGACCCGACCGGCGAGGACTTCCTCGTCGTCGAGAACCTCTCGGTCCAGTTCCCGACCCACGACGGTCTCGTGCAGGCCGTCACCGACCTGTCCTACTCCGTCACGACGGGGCAGACCCTGGGCATCGTCGGCGAGTCCGGCTCCGGCAAGAGCGTCTCGTCGATGGCCGTGCTCGGCCTGCACGACGAGAAGCGCAGCCGCATCACGGGCTCGATCCGCGTCGGCGGCAAGGAGATCATCGGCGCATCCGGAGTCGGCCATGCGCAAGGTGCGCGGCAACGACGTCGCGATGATCTTCCAGGACCCGCTCACCGCGCTGCACCCGTTCTACTCGATCGGCCGCCAGATCGGTGAGGCCTACCGGATCCACCACGACGTCTCCAAGCAGGCCGGCCGGGCCAAGGCGATCGAGATGCTCGACCGGGTCGGCATCCCGCAGGCCAAGAACCGCGTCGACGACTTCCCGCACCAGTTCTCCGGCGGCATGCGCCAGCGCGCGATGATCGCGATGGCACTGGTCAACGACCCGAAGCTCCTGATCGCCGACGAGCCGACGACGGCCCTCGACGTGACGGTCCAGGCCCAGATCCTCGACCTGCTGCAGGAGCTCCAGCGCGACTTCGGCTCCGCGATCATCATCATCACCCACGACCTCGGCGTGGTCGCCGAGATGGCCGACGAGGTGCTGGTGATGTACGGCGGTCGCGCTGTCGAGAAGGGCCCCACGCGCGAGCTGCTCACGCACCCGGAGATGCCCTACACCTGGGGCCTGCTCTCGAGCATGCCCGACGTCTCGGCCGACACGGACGGGCGGCTGGTGCCGATCCCGGGCAACCCGCCGAGCCTGCTCAACCCGCCGTCGGGCTGTCCGTTCCACCCGCGCTGCCCTCACGTGAACAAGGTCCCGGGCGACCTCTGCCGCACGGAGCTGCCTGCTCTGGTGCCCGGACGCCGCGGTGCCGAGCACACCAAGCGCTGCCACCTGCCCGACCCCGACACGATCTACGAGATCGACGTACGCCCCACGCTCGCCGTCGACCCGGCCGCAGCGGTCGAGGCGGCGGCCGACGGTGCGGGCGACGGTGATCGGTACAACGGGTCGGCCAACGGGTCGGCCAACGGGTCGGTTCACGGCGCAGACGGGGCATGGTGACGAGGAGATGACGTCCATGACGCAGACCCAGACCGCTACGGCGGCGATCACGTTCCACAGGCGGCCCGCTGCTCGAGGTGACCGACCTGCGCAAGTACTTCCCGGTGAAGTCGTCGGGCCTGGTCCGGCGCACCGTCGCCCAGGTGCAGGCGGTCGACGGCGTCTCGTTCCAGGTCCAGCCCGGCCAGTCGCTCGGCCTCGTGGGCGAGTCCGGCTGCGGCAAGTCGACCACCGGCCGGCTGATCACGCGCCTGCTCGACCCCACCGTCGGGGTCGATGAAGTTCGAGGGCCAGGAGATCAGCGGCCTCAACAGCAAGCAGATGCTCCCGCTGCGGCGCGAGATCCAGATGATCTTCCAGGACCCCTACAGCTCGCTGAACCCGCGGCACACGGTCGGGTCGATCATCGGCACGCCCCTGCGCGTCCACAAGGTCGTGCCCGAGAAGCAGGTGCTCACGCGGGTGCAGGAGCTCCTCGAGGTCGTCGGCCTCAACCCCGAGCACTACAACCGGTACCCCAGCGAGTTCTCGGGCGGCCAGCGTCAGCGCATCGGGATCGCCCGCGCGCTCGCGCTCCAGCCCAAGCTGCTCGTCGCCGACGAGCCGGTCTCGGCGCTCGACGTGTCGATCCAGGCTCAGGTCGTCAACCTGCTGCAGGACCTGCAGAAGGAGTTCGGGGTCGCCTTCCTCTTCATCGCCCACGACCTCGCTGTGGTGCGCCACTTCTGCCCCGAGGTCGCGGTGATGTACCTCGGCAAGGTCGTCGAGATCGCCGACCGGGAGACGCTGTACAACCGCCCGCACCACCCCTACACCCAGGCGCTGCTGTCGGCGGTGCCGGACGTGAAGCAGGCGGCGATCGGTGGCCGCCGTGAGCGGATCCGGCTGCAGGGCGACGTCCCGAGCCCGGTCAACCCGCCCTCGGGCTGCCGGTTCCGGACGCGCTGCTGGATGGCGCAGGACATCTGCGCCAAGGTCGAGCCGCCGCTGCTGCAGATCGGCGCCAGGCACAAGGTGGCCTGCCACTTCGCGGGCGAGCACGGCGCCATGCCCACGTCGCCGATCACGCTCGGCGCGCTCGGTGTGGACAGGACCGGTACGCCGGTCGCTGGCGCGACGAAGTCCGCGGAGGACCTGGCCAACCCCGGCTTCGCGGACACCTGGACCGACCTGGAGACGCACAAGCACACCTCGGCGACCCTGATGGGCGACCGGATCTCCGAGAGCGACGGCGGCACGGCGATCCGGTAGCCCGGAGCTAGGGTGTCCGGCGTGGACGGACTCTTCGACTACGCCGGCGCCCCGGCTGACACCGGTCCCGCCGACTCCGGTGGCACGCTCGCAGGCAACACGCATGCGAGCGCGCCGCTGGCCGTCCGGATGCGCCCGCGCACCCTGGACGAGCTCGTCGGGCAGCAGCACCTGCTCGCCGCCGGTTCACCGTTACGTCGGCTGATCGAGGGCGACCAGCCGATGTCCCTGCTGCTGTGGGGCCCGCCGGGCACCGGCAAGACCACGATCGCGTCGATCGTGTCCGGACAGACCAACCGGCGCTTCGTCGAGGTCTCGGCCGTCGCCGCGGGCGTCAAGGAGGTCCGTGCGGCCATCGACACCGCGCGACGCGAGCTCGCGCGAGGCGGTCGGGAGACCGTCCTCTTCGTCGACGAGGTGCACCGGTTCACCAAGGCGCAGCAGGACGCGCTGCTGCCCGGCGTCGAGAACCGCTGGGTGACCCTGGTCGCGGCGACGACGGAGAACCCGTTCTTCTCGGTGATCTCCCCGCTGCTGTCCCGGTCGCTGCTGCTCACCCTCGAGCCGCTCACCGACGACGACATCCGGGGCGTGCTGGATCTCGCGCTGAAGGACGAGCGCGGCCTCGCCGGCACCGTCGAGCTCAGCCCTGACGCGGCCGACCACCTCGTCCGGCTGGCCGGAGGCGACGCCCGCCGTGCGCTGACCTACCTCGAGGCGGCCGCCGGCGCCGCGCTGGCCAAGGGCGCCGACGTCGTCGACCTCGCCACCACCGAGACCGCCGTCGACCGCGCCGCGGTCAGGTACGACCGGCAGGGCGACCAGCACTACGACGTGACCAGCGCGTTCATCAAGTCCGTCCGCGGGTCCGACGCCGACGCCGCCCTGCACTACCTGGCACGGATGGTCGAGGCGGGGGAGGACCCGCGGTTCATCGCCCGACGGCTGGTGATCCTCGCCAGCGAGGACATCGGCCTCGCCGACCCCACCGCCCTCACCACGGCCGTGGCCGCGGCTCAGGCGGTCCAGCTGATCGGGATGCCCGAGGCGCGCCTCAACCTCGCCCAGGCGACGATCGCCCTTGCGCTGGCTCCGAAGTCCAACGCGGTCATCAAGGCGATCGACGCCGCGAGCGCGGACGTGCGCGCGGGGCGGATCGGCCCTGTCCCGGCCCATCTGCGCGACGCCCACTACGGCGGGTCGAAGAAGCTCGGACACGGCAAGGGCTACCGCTACGCCCACGACGAGCCCTACGGGATCGCCGAGCAGCAGTACGCCCCCGACGTCGTGGCCGACGCCGTCTACTACGAGCCGACCTCGCTGGGAGCCGAGGGCGGTCTCAAGGAGCGATGGGAGCGCATCCGGGCCATGGTGCGCGGCAACCGCTCGTCCTCTGCACGGTAGGGTCAGCGTCTATGAATCCGGCACTTTGGGCAGTCTTGGGCGCAACCGCCGCCGTGCTCCTCGTGCTCGTCGGTGTCGCGGTCGCACTCCTGGTCGGCGGACGTCGCGCACGCGCCCGCGAGCAGGAAGTCCTTGCGTCCGCCAGAGCGGACGTGGAGTCGCTCCGCGCGCAGGTCGAGGAGCTTTCCTCGGCGCTCGCCACGTCGCAGGGGGCGGCGGACGTCGTACCTCCTCAGGTCGAGTACGTGATCACCACCGCGGGGCAACAGTCCGCGGAGGTCGCCGATCTCCCGCAGGTGCCCGACCGCGCCGTGATGTCGGTGACCGTGGGGGAGCCGTTGGTCAAGGCCGCCGCCTTCGGGTACGGCGTCCGGAGGGCGCTGTCCGCGGAGAGCCGGAACCGGATCGTGTTCGCGATGCGCCGCGAGGTCAAGCGTGCCCGCAAGGAGCGAAGGCGAGCTGCCCGCCGCAGCCGTCTGGCCGAGGCGCGTTCCGGACGCGCCGAGGAGGCGGCGTGACCCTCGATTTCCATGGAGGTGGAGCATGAGGCGCACCCTGTGGTTCGTCGCCGGTGCCGCGACGAGCGCCTACGCCATCACCAAGGCGCGCCGTACCGCCGAGGCCTTCACTCCCGACGGCCTGCGTGACCGCCTCGGTGCACTCTCTCTCGGCGCCCAGCTCTTCGGCGACGAGGTGCGCACCGAGATGACTGTCCGCGAAACCGAGTTGCGCGAGCGGCTCGGTCTCGGGCTCGATGGAGACAACCAGATCGAAGCCGCTCCTGCGGCGCCGCTGCAGCTGACGAGAAAGGGCAACACCTGATGGACACCGCGGAGATCCGCCGACGGTTTATCGCGCACTTCACGGAGCGCGGTCACCAGGCGGTCCCCTCAGCATCGCTGTTGCTCGACGACCCGAACCTGCTGTTCGTCAACGCCGGCATGGTGCCGTTCAAGCCCTACTTCCTCGGGCAGGAGACGCCGCCGTACAAGCGCGCCGTCAGCGTGCAGAAGTGCGTGCGGACCCTCGACATCGAGGAGGTCGGCAAGACCACGCGCCACGGCACGTTCTTCCAGATGAACGGCAACTTCTCCTTCGGGGACTACTTCAAGGAAGGTGCCATCGAGCACGCCTGGGAGCTGGTCACCGGCTCGCGTGACGAGGGCGGCTACGGCTTCGACCCCGACAAGGTCTGGGTGACGGTCTTCCAGGACGACGACGAGTCCGCGAACCTGTGGCGCAAGATCGCCGGCCTGCCGAACGAGCGGATCCAGCGGCGCGGTCTCATGGACAACTACTGGCACATGGGCGTGCCCGGGCCGGGCGGCCCGTGCAGCGAGATCTACATCGACCGCGGGCCCGAGTTCGGGCCGGACGGCGGCCCGGTCGTCGACGAGGACCGGTTCCTCGAGATCTGGAACCTCGTCTTCATGCAGTCCGAGCTGAGCAACGTGCGCAGCAAGGAGGACTTCGACATCCGCGGCGACCTGCCGAGCAAGAACATCGACACCGGTATGGGTCTCGAGCGTGTCGCGTACCTGCTCCAGGGCAAGCACAACCTCTACGAGATCGACGAGGTCTTCCCGGTCATCGAGAAGGCGTCGGAGCTCTCCGGCCGTCGCTACGGCGCCGACCACGGTGACGACGTCCGCTTCCGGGTCGTCGCCGACCACGTGCGCAGCGGCATGATGCTGATCTCCGACGGTGTCACCCCCGGCAACGAGGCCCGCGGCTACGTGCTGCGACGTCTCCTTCGCCGGGCGGTCCGGTCGATGCGGCTGCTCGGTGTCGAGGACCGGGTCCTGCCCGAGCTGCTGCCGGTCAGCCGCGACCGGATGAAGCTGTCCTACCCGGATCTCGAGGCGGACTGGGAGCGGATCTCGACCATCGCCTACGCCGAGGAGGAGGCGTTCCGCGCCACCTTGAAGGCGGGCACGAACATCTTCGACCTGGCCGCGACGCAGGCCAAGCAGACCGGCCAGACCCAGCTGCCGGGGACCAAGGCGTTCGCGCTCCACGACACCTACGGCTTCCCGATCGACCTGACTCTCGAGATGGCCGCCGAGCAGGGGCTCAGCGTCGACGAGGAGGGCTTCCGCCGGCTGATGACCGAGCAGCGGGACCGTGCCAAGGCCGACGCCAAGGCGAAGAAGGGCAAGCACGCCGACGTCGGTGCCTACCGGGAGGTCGCCGACAGCATCGGGACCGCGGTGGAGTTCACCGGCTACCGCGAGGTCGTCTCCGAGGCGACGGTGCGCGGCATCGTCACCGCCGCCGGATCGGTCGCCGTCGGCGCGCGAGGGCGACGAGATCGAGCTGGTCCTCGACCGGACTCCGTTCTACGCCGAGGGCGGTGGCCAGCTCGCCGACCAGGGCGTCATCGAGCTCGCCAGCGGCGCTGTCCTGCAGGTGCGCGACGTGCAGTCACCGATCACGGGCCTGATCGTGCACCAGGCGAAGGTGCTCAGCGGCGAGATCGGGGTCGGCGCGGAGGCGCAGGCGCTCGTGGACATCGAGCGGCGACGCTCGATCAGCCGCTCGCACACCGCCACCCACATGGTGCACAAGGCGTTCCGCGAGGCGCTGGGCGACACCGCGACCCAGGCCGGCTCCGAGAACTCCCCGGGCCGCTTCCGCTTCGACTTCTCCGCGAGCGGCGCCGTGCCGGCCTCGGCGATGGCGGACGTGGAGGCACGCGTCAACGACCTCGTGCTCGCCGACCTGGCTGTGCACGCTGAGATGATGAGCCAGGACGAGGCCCGCAAGTCGGGCGCGATGGCGCTGTTCGGCGAGAAGTACGGCGACGAGGTCCGCGTGATCTCCGTGGGCGACTGGGCCCGCGAGCTCTGCGGCGGAACGCACGCCGGACGTTCGGGGCAGCTCGGTGTGATCAAGCTGCTCGGCGAGTCCTCGATCGGGTCCGGCGTACGCCGGGTCGAGGCTCTCGTCGGCACCGACGCCTATCAGTTCCTCGCGCGTGAGCACGTGCTGGTCGCCCAGCTGTCCGATGCGCTCAAGGTGCGGCCCGAGCAGCTGCCCGAGCGGGTCAACGACCTCGTGGAGCGGCTCCGCACTGCGGAGAAGGAGATCGAGAAGGTCCGCGTGGCACAGCTGCTCGCAGCGGCCGGAGAGCTGGCCTCGAACCCCACCGACGTGTACGGCGTCCGCTTCGTCGGTCACCGCGTGGACGGCGCGAACGCCGGTGACGTGCGCAAGCTCGCACTCGACATCCGCGGCCGGATGCCGGCGGCCGTGCCCGGAGTGGTCACGATCATCGGCTCCACCGGCGGAAAGCCGGCCGTCGTGGTGGCCGTGAACGACGAGGCGCGCTCGTGGGGCGTCTCCGCCAACGCGCTCGTCAAGGTCGCTGCCACCGCGCTCGGTGGCAGCGGTGGCGGCAAGGACGACGTGGCCCAGGGCGGCGGCGCGGACGTCGCCAACGTCGACCAGGCGCTGCGCGACGTCGAGCACGCCGTGGGTCGGACGGTCACGGAACGGTCGTGACGATGCGCGTGCGACGGTGGGGTGGCCGCTGGTGAGACGCGGTGTGCGCGTCGGGATCGACGCCGGCGACGCCCGGATCGGCGTTTCACAGTCCGATCCGTCGGGAATGCTGGCCACGCCGGTCGAGACCGTCCGCCGGGGACCGGGCGACCTCGCCCGGATCCGGGAGATCGTCGTCGACCTGGCCGCCGTCGAGGTGGTGGTCGGCCTGCCCCGCTCGTTGTCAGGCGGGGAAGGTCCGGCCGCGGCCAAGGTGCGTGAGTTCGCGCGGGCACTCGCGGAGACCCTTGCCCCGGTGCCGGTTCGCCTGTGCGACGAGCGCCTGTCCACGGTGACGGCCGAGGCGGTGCTCCGTGGGCAGGGTAAGAAGGGACAGAAGAGGCGAGCCGTGGTCGACCAGGCGGCGGCCGTCGTGATCTTGCAGAATGCGCTCGACACCGAACGCAGCTCGGGGACTGCGCCAGGGGAGACCCTCGACTTAGGACACACGTGACGAATCTCGGACTGGACCTCGAACCGGAGCACACGCGGCCCAAGGGCCACCGGAACCGGCGCAAGCGGCGCAACGGGCTCGGATACCTCGCGGTGGTGATCGCGCTCGCCGTGCTGCTGGGCGGTGGGTACTTCGCCTACGACCGCGGCGTGGCGCTGCTCAAGGACCGGCTTGCCCCGCCCCCGGACTACTCGGGCAGCGGCTCCGGGTCGGTCGTCGTCGAGGTCCATTCGGGGGACAGCGCCGGCGACATCGGCAACAGCCTTGTGGAGCAGGACGTCGTCAAGAGTGTCGAGGCGTTCACCGACGCGGCCACGGCGAACCCCGCATCCACCGGGATCCAGGTCGGCTTCTACGAGATGCACAAGCAGATGTCGGCCGAGTCCGCGCTCGACGTGCTGCTCGACCCCAAGAACATGGTCCAGAGCGCGGTGACCCTTCGCGAGGGCCTGACCGTCGAGGAGATCGTCGACGTCCTCGCGGAGAACACCGACTTCTCCAGGAAGCAGTACGAGAAGGTGCTGCGCCGGCCCGCGTCGATCGGGCTTCCGGCGTACGCCGAGGGCAGCCCGGAGGGCTACCTCTTCCCGGCGACCTACATGGTCCAGCCGAACGCCACCCCGCGCTCGATCCTCACGATGATGGTGGACCGTTACAAGCAGGCCGCGGAGGACCTCGACCTCGTCGCCGAGGCGAAGAAGCTCGGCGTCAGCCCGCACGACGTGATGACCGTGGCCAGCCTGGTGCAGGCCGAGGCGAGGTTCGACAAGGACTTCCCGAAGGTCAGCCGCGTCATCTACAACCGCCTCGACGAGCCGATGCCGCTGCAGTTCGACTCGACCGTCCACTACGCCGAGGGCAAGGACGGCGGCGTCGGCACCAGCGACGAGGCCCGGAACAGCGACTCGGAGTACAACACCTACAAGGTCTCCGGCCTGCCGCCGACGCCGATCATGGCACCGGGGGAGCAGGCGATCGAGGCTGCCCTGAACCCCGCGGACGGACCCTGGCTGTACTTCGTGACGACCGACCCCGACACCGGGGTGACGAAGTTCGCGGAGACCTACGAGGACCACCTGCGCAACAAGGAGGAGTTCGACCAGTGGTGCTCCTCCTCGCCGAACTGCTGAGGCGGACCGCGCGGTGACGACCCGCTGCGCGGTCCTCGGCAGCCCGATCGCGCACTCGCTCTCACCTGTGCTGCACCGGGCGGCGTACGCCGAGCTCGGCCTCGACTGGGAGTACGACGCCCGCGAGGTCCGCGAGGACGAGCTCGCGGCGTTCCTCGACGGCCTCGACGGGACCTGGCGTGGTCTGTCGTTGACGATGCCGTTGAAGCGGACCGTCGTGCCCCTGCTCGACGAGCTCACCGAGCGGGCGGCGCAGGCCCGGGCCGCGAACACCGTCATCCTCGAGCAGGGGCGGCGGATCGGGCACAACACCGACATCCCGGGAGCCGTCGCCGCGATCCGCGAACGCACCGACGTCCCGGTGCGGACCGCTGTCGTCCTCGGCGGCGGAGCTACCGCGAGCTCGATGCTGCTCGCACTCGCCGATCTCGGCTGTACGTCCGTGCGGGTGGTGGTCCGTGACCCGTCGCGGGTGAAGGAGACCCTCGACGCGGCGGGGCGGCACCCGGCCCGGCCCATGGTGGAGGTGCTCACCTTCCGCGAGGCCGCTCGGGCCGCCGAGTCGCTGCGGCCCTCGATCGTGGTCTCCACCATCCCGGCCGCCGCCCAGGTGGAGTCGGTGCTGCGGGTGGCCCGCACGGCCCCGGTCGTGTTCGACGTGATCTACGACCCCTGGCCGACACCGCTGGCCAGGCTGGCGGCCGCGGAGGGCCAGGCGCTCGTGTCGGGCCTCGACCTGCTCGTCCACCAGGCCGCCCTGCAGGTGGCCCTGATGACCGGTGTCACGGAGCCGCCGCTCGAGGCGATGCGCGAGGCCGGGTCGGCCGCGCTCGGCTGACCTGCGCGTTCTCGTAGGTCGCGCCTTCACTCGCCCGCCGCGAGGTCAGGTCTAGGCTTGGCTGCCATGAGCGCTGACGCGTGGTCACCTTTGGCCGGTTTGATGATGGCGGTGGCCGGCGCCGTGCTCGGCTGGTTCGTGCCGGCCCTCATCGGCCGGATCCCGGAGCCCGAACCGGAGAACGAGGGCCCGGCCGACGAGGCGGGCGGAGCCAGAGAGGGCTCCGCCGACCGGATGCACGAGTCGGACGAGGAAGCCGGCGACGAGGTCGACGTCGCCGAGCCCGCCGTCGAGCCGGAGGAGCCCAAGGAGCGCTACGACTCCATCGCGGCGCTGCCGGGCCTCGCCTGGAAGGGCGCGCTCGCCTCAGCCCTCACTGCCGGCCTGGTCGGCATGCGGATCGGCTGGGACCCGGCGCTCCTGGTGTGGGCCTATCTCGTCCCGGTCGGCGTGGCGCTGGCCGTCGTGGACTGGCGCACCCGACTGCTGCCCACGAAGGTGATCGCGCCGTCGTACGCCGTCGTCGTCGCCCTCACGCTCCTGGCCGGTGTCACCACTGGTGACTGGGACTCGCTGCTCAGAGCGCTGTTGGGATGGCTGGTGGCGGGCGGCACCTTCTTCGTGCTCTGGTTCGTCTACCCCAGAGGCATGGGCTACGGAGACGTGAGGCTCTCGGGGCTGCTCGGCATCGCGCTCGGCTACCTGGGCTGGGGCGAGCTCCTGACCGGGGTCTACGCCGGCTTCCTCATCGGTGGTGTCGGCGGGCTCCTCCTGTCCCTGCTGAGGATCGTGGACCGCAAGGCCTACCCGTTCGGCCCCTTCATGCTGGTGGGCGCGGTCGTCGGCGTGCTCGCCGGGCCGGGTGTCGCTGCGTGGTACGCCTGACCTGCGCTCACCCACGGCGTGAAACACTGACGCCATGCTGCGTTGGCTCACTGCGGGCGAGTCTCACGGACCCGCCCTCGTCGCTGTGCTCGAAGGTCTGCCTGCCCATGTGGAGGTGACCTCGGGTGACATCGCCGACGCGCTTGCCCGGCGGCGCCTCGGATACGGCCGCGGGGCGCGGATGAAGTTCGAGGCCGACGAGATCGAGATCATCGGCGGGATGCGCCACGGCCGTACGATCGGCAGCCCGGTCGCGATCCGCATCGGCAACAGCGAGTGGCCCAAGTGGGAGAAGGTCATGGCGGCCGACCCCGTCGACCCCGTCGAGCTCGAGAGCCTTGCCCGCAACGCCGCCCTCACCCGCCCGCGCCCCGGTCACGCGGACCTGGTGGGCATGCAGAAGTACGACTTCGACGAGGCCCGGCCGGTGCTCGAGCGCGCCTCGGCCCGTGAGACCGCCGCCCGTGTCGCGCTCGGCGCGGTGGCGATGCGGTTCCTGGAACAGTCCGTGGGCGCCCGCGTCGTCTCGCACGTCGTCGCGATCGGTACGGCGAAGGCTCCCCAGGGCTCGGTGCCGGCGCCGGGAGACGTCGAGCGACTCGACGCCGACCCCGTGCGCTGCCTCGACGCCGACGCGAGCAAGGCGATGGTCGCCGAGATCGACCAGGCACACAAGGACGGCGACACGCTCGGCGGCGTCGTCGAGGTCGTCGTGCACGGACTTCCTCCCGGCCTCGGCTCGCACGTGCACTGGGACCGTCGTCTCGACGCCAAGCTGGCCGGTGCGCTCATGGGCATCCAGGCGATCAAGGGCGTCGAGGTCGGTGACGGGTTCGACCTGGCCGCCACACCCGGCTCGAGGGCCCACGACGAGATCGTGAGCACCGAGGAGGGCATCCGACGTACCTCGGGCCGGTCCGGCGGCACCGAGGGCGGCATGTCCACGGGCGAGGTCCTGCGGGTCAAGGCGGCCATGAAGCCGATCGCCACGGTCCCGCGTGCCCTGCGCACGGTCGACGTGTCCACGGGCGAGGAGGCGGTCGCGCACCACCAGCGCTCCGACGTCTGCGCGGTGCCGGCGGCCGGCATCGTCGCCGAGGCGATGGTCGCGCTCGTGCTCGCCGACGCGGTGCTCGAGAAGTTCGGCGGCGACTCGGTGGCCGAGACCCGCCGCAACGCCGATGCCTACCTCTCGTCCCTGAGGTTCGTGTGAGCACGACGCGCCCCCGGGTCGTCCTCGTCGGCGCCATGGGGGCCGGCAAGACCACGGTCGGTGAGCTCCTGGCGTCCGCGTGGGGCGTGAGCCT
Source organism: uncultured Actinomycetota bacterium (assembly GCA_963739785.1). GTDB lineage: Bacteria > Actinomycetota > Actinomycetes > Propionibacteriales > Nocardioidaceae > Nocardioides_C. The sequence continues at coordinate 285,081 of CAVUBO010000018.1, forward strand.
GCGCGACACCGACCGGGACGTCGAGGAGAAGCAGGGGCGTCCGATCTCGGAGATCTTCGTCGACGAGGGCGAGCAGCACTTCCGCGACCTCGAGCACGCCGCGGTCGCCGACGCGCTCGCCGCGCACGACGGCGTCCTCGCCCTCGGTGGCGGCGCCGTGCTCGACCCTGAGACCCGCGCCGCCTTGAAGGGTCACACGGTCGTCTTCTTGCACGTCGGACTCTCCGACGCGGTCAAGCGAGTCGGGCTCGGCACTGCCCGGCCGCTCCTGCTCGGCAACGTGCGCGCCCGGGTCAAGGCGCTGCTCGACGAGCGGCTGCCGATCTACCGTGAGGTCGCCACCTTGACCGTGGAGACCGACGGCCGGACGGCCGAGGAGGTCGCCGAGGAGGTCCGGGCCGAGGTCGAGCGAGCCGAGGCCGCAACCACGAACGAGAGGGAACGATGAGCGACCTGTCCACCCTGCACGTCGGGGGAGCCTCGCCGTACGACGTGGTCGTGGGCACCGGCCTGCTCGGCGAGCTGCCTGGGATGCTCGGTGAGGGCGTCCAGCGGGTCGCGGTCATCCACCCCCGCGCTCTCGCGACCACAGGCGAGGCGGTCCGCACCGACCTCGCCGAGCAGGGCTACGAGGCGCACGCGATCGAGATCCCCGACGGCGAGGAGGCCAAGCTCGCGCCGGTCGCCTCGTTCTGCTGGCAGGTCCTCGGCCAGACCGGGTTCACGCGCTCCGACGCGGTCGTCACCGTGGGCGGTGGCGCAACCACCGACATGGGCGGCTTCGTCGCGGCGACCTGGCTGCGCGGGGTCAAGGTCGTGCACATGCCCACCACGCTGCTCGGCATGGTCGACGCGGCGGTCGGCGGCAAGACCGGGATGAACACCAGCGAGGGCAAGAACCTCGTCGGCGCCTTCCACGAGCCCTCGGGCGTGCTCTGCGACCTCGCGACGCTGGACACCCTGCCGCGCAACGAGCTGGTCAGTGGCCTGGCCGAGGTGATCAAGTGCGGCTTCATCGCCGACCCGGCGATCCTGGAGCTGGTGGAGACGAACCCGGAGGCCGCGACGACCGCAGGCACCGATGTGCTGCGCGAGCTGATCGAGCGCTCCATCAACGTCAAGATCGGTGTCGTCGTCGACGACCTCAAGGAGACCGGCGGCGCCTCGGGACACCCGGGGCGGGAGGCACTGAACTACGGGCACACACTCGGCCACGCGGTCGAGCGAGTCGAGCGTTACAAGTTCCGTCACGGCGCGGCTGTCGCGATCGGGATGACGTACGTCGCCGAGCTGGCACGTCTGGCCGGGAAGCTCGACGAGGCGACTGCGGAGCGGCACCGGTCGGTGCTCGAGCTCGTCGGCCTGCCCACGACCTACCGCGGCGGCGTGTGGGGCCAGCTCCACGAGGCGATGAAGGTGGACAAGAAGTCCCGAGGCGACCAGCTGCGCTTCGTCGTGCTCGAGGGGCTGGCCCGTCCCACGATCCTGACCGCGCCGGACCCCGCCCTGCTGACCGCGGCGTACGCCGAGATCTCGCGCTGACCCGGCCGAGGACAAGGAGGCTCGACATGGTGGTGCTGGTGCTCAACGGCCCCAACCTGGGACGTCTCGGCTCACGCGAGCCCGAGGTCTACGGTTCGACGTCCTACGACGACCTGGTCGCGGCGTGCACGCAGGCGGGTCACGAGCTCGGCCTGGAGGTCGAGGTCCGTCAGAGCGACTCGGAGGCCGAGCTGGTCGGCTGGCTGCACGAGGCCGCGGACCGGGGCTGCCCGGTCGTGCTCAACCCTGCGGCGTTCACGCACTACAGCTATGCCCTGCGCGACGCCTGCGCCCAGCTGACGGCTCCTCTGGTCGAGGTGCACATCACCAACCCCCACACGCGCGAGGAGTTCCGTCACACCAGCGTGATCTCCGGTGTCGCGACCGGGGTGATCGCGGGGTTCGGCGTCGACTCCTACCTACTCGCCCTCCGGGCGGTCGCCGCGCGAACGCCTCTGTAGACTTGGCGGCTGCACCCACCCGATCGCTCGAGGAAGAGCAGGTTCTCACGCGCATGGCCACCACCAACGACCTCAAGAACGGCATGGTTCTCAACCTCGACGGACAGCTCTGGTCCGTCGTGTGGTTCCAGCACCACAAGCCCGGCAAGGGCGGCGCCGTCGTGCGTACCAAGCTCAAGAACATCGAGTCGGGCAAGACGGTCGACAAGACCTTCAACGCCGACGTCAAGGTCGAGGTCGCCAACGTCGACAAGCGCACGATGCAGTACCTCTACAACGACGGCACGTCCTACGTCTTCATGGACACCTCGACCTACGACCAGACCGAGGTGGCGCCCGAGATCGTCGGCGACGCCAGCAACTTCCTGCTCGAGAACCAGGAGGCGATCGTCGCGACGAACGATGGCCGTGTCCTCTACATCGAGCTCCCGGCCTCGGTCGAGCTGCTCGTCGAGTACACCGAGCCCGGCCTCCAGGGCGACCGCTCGACCGGTGGCACCAAGCCGGCGCGGCTCGAGACCGGCCACGAGATCCAGGTGCCGCTGTTCATCACCCCCGGCGAGAAGATCAAGGTCGACACCCGCGACAGCGAGCTACCAGGGTCGAGTCAGCTCCTGATGGCTGCTCGTTCCAAGGCACGTAAGCGCGCTCTCGACATCCTCTTCGAGAGCGAGGCCCGCGGCGTCTCCGCGTCGGTGGTCCTCGACGAGCGGGTGGTCGCCGGCGACCCGCCGATCAACGAGTACACCGTCGCCCTGGTGCGTGGTGTGGCGCAGAACGCCTCCCGGATCGACGAGCTGCTCGCGTCGTACGCCCAGGGCTGGAGCCTCGAGCGGATGCCCGCGGTCGACCGCAACGTGCTGCGGATCGGCGTCTACGAGATCCTGTACGTCGAGGACGTGCCGGACGCGGTCGCGGTGAGCGAGGCGGTCGGCCTGGTCCGCGAGCTGTCGACCGACGAGTCGCCGACCTTCGTCAACGGTGTCCTCGGCAACATCCTCAAGAACAGCCCGCGCTGTCGGCCTGACCCGGCACGGCTCCGCGGTCCGCACGCCGGCGCAGCCCTCGAACGGGGAGGGGTGCGGCTGCTAGGCTCTGGGACGTTCGACATCCTTTAACGAGCCGTCCTGTGAGGCGGAGAAGGAGGTCTGGCTCGCTCATGCCTGCCGACACGACGGCACCATCAGGCTCCGGACGCACCGTCCTCGACGCACGGGACATCTCCCGCGCACTCACCCGCATCGCCCACGAGATCCTCGAGCGCAACAAGGGCGCCGCCGATCTCGTGCTGCTCGGCATTCCCACCCGCGGCGTACCCCTCGCGCAGCGGGTCGCCGCGAAGATCGCCGCCGTCGAGGGGATCGAGATCCCGGTCGGGTCGCTCGACGTCACGATGTACCGCGACGACCTGCGGATGCGGCCGGCGCGGACACTGCTCCCGACCGACATCCCGCCCGGCGGCATCGACGGCAAGACCGTCGTGCTCGTCGACGACGTCCTCTTCTCCGGCCGCACGATCCGCGCCGCGCTCGACGCGCTGAACGACCTCGGACGGCCCCGGTCGGTCCGGCTCGCGGTCCTCGTCGACCGCGGCCATCGCGAGCTCCCGATCCGGGCCGACTTCGTGGGCAAGAACCTCCCCACGTCACTGGTCGAGAAGGTCTCGGTCCGCCTCGAGGAGTTCGACGACGCGGACGCCGTACTCATCTCCGGCGGCGTCGCGGCCGGACAGGAGGAGAGCGCATGAACCGCCATCTGCTGAGCACCGGTGACCTCACCCGAGACGATGCCGAGCTCATCCTCCAGACCACGCAGGAGCTGCGCTCCCTGGCCGACCGGCCGATCAAGAAGCTGCCGGCCCTCCGCGGCCGCACGGTCGTGAACCTCTTCTTCGAGGACTCGACCCGCACCCGGATCTCCTTCGAGGCAGCCGCGAAGCGTCTCTCCGCGGACGTCATCAACTTCGCTGCCAAGGGCTCGAGCCTCAGCAAGGGTGAGAGCCTCAAGGACACGGCGCTGACCCTCGAGGCGATGGGCGCCGACGCGGTCGTGATCAGGCACTGGGCCTCAGGGGCGCCGCACCTGCTCGCCAACTCCGGGTGGGTCCGGTCGAGCGTCGTCAACGCCGGCGACGGGACCCACGAGCACCCGACGCAGGCCCTCCTCGACGCGTTCACGATGTGGCGCCACCTCGGCAGCCTCGACGGACGCAGGATCGCGATCGTCGGCGACGTCCTGCACAGCCGGGTGGCCCGCTCCAACGCGCTGCTGCTGCGCACCCTCGGCGCCGAGGTCACCCTGGTCGCGCCGCCGACGCTCTTCCCCGTGGGCGTGGAGACCTGGGACGCGGAGACGTCGTACGACCTCGATGCCGTCCTGCCGAAGTCCGACGCGGTGATGATGCTGCGCGTGCAGCGCGAGCGGATGAACGCCGCGTTCTTCCCGACCCAGCGCGAGTACAGCCGCCGCTACGGCCTCGACGCCCGCCGCATGGGCATGCTCCAGGACCACACGATCGTGATGCACCCCGGGCCGATGATCCGCGGGATGGAGATCACCGCGGACGTCGCGGACTCCGACCGGTCGGTGATCGTGGAGCAGGTCACCAACGGCGTTGCGGTCCGGATGGCGGTGCTCTACCTCCTGCTCAGCGGGAACGAGTCCGACACCGGGCGTACGCCGGACGGCGAACCGGCCCGGTCCACCCCCGAGAGCGACGGAGCACAGTCGTGAGCAGCTACCTCATCAAGCAAGCCCGCATCCTCGGGGGCGATCCGGCCGACCTGCTCGTCGACGGCGGCGTCATCAGGCGGATCGGCCCCGACCTGGCCGGCGACGACGCTGCCGCGGGCGCAGACGTGGTCGACGCCGAGGGGCTCATCGCGCTCCCGGGTCTCGTCGACCTCCACACGCACCTGCGTGAGCCGGGTCGCGAGGACGCGGAGACCGTGGAGACCGGCACCCGCGCCGCCGCGCTCGGCGGCTTCACCGCGGTGCACGCCATGGCGAACACCGAGCCCGTCGCCGACACGGCCGGCGTGGTCGAGCAGGTCTGGCGGCTCGGCCGCGAAGCCGGGCACTGCGACGTCTTCCCGGTCGGCGCGGTCACCGTGGGCCTGGCCGGCGAGCGACTGGCCGAGCTCGGGGCGATGGCCGACTCGGCCGCCCGGGTCCGCGTGTTCTCCGACGACGGCAAGTGCGTCTCGGACGCGGTGCTCATGCGGCGGGCGCTCGAGTACGTCAAGGCCTTCGACGGCGTCGTGGCCCAGCACGCCCAGGAGCCGCGGCTGACCGAGGGCGCGCAGATGAACGAGGGTGACCTCTCGGGCCGGCTCGGCCTCCAGGGCTGGCCGGCTGTCGCCGAGGAGGCGATCATCGCCCGTGACTGCCTTCTTGCAGCGCACGTCGGTTCCAGGCTCCACGTGTGCCACGTCTCGACCGCCGGCTCGGTGGAGATCGTGCGCTGGGCCAAGAGCAAGGGCTGGAACGTCACGGCGGAGGCCTGCCCTCACCACCTCCTTCTCACCGACGAGCTCGCCGCGACCTACGACCCGATCTACAAGGTGAACCCGCCCCTGCGGACGGCCTCCGACGTCGAGGCGCTGCGGGCCGGGCTCGCCGACGGGACCATCGACATCGTCGCCACCGACCACGCGCCGCACCCGTTCGAGGACAAGGACTGCGAGTGGCAGGCGGCAGCCTTCGGCATGCTCGGCCTCGAGACCGCGCTGTCGATCGTGCAGCAGACGATGGTCGACCCCGGGCTGATCGACTGGGCCGGCGTCGCGGAGCGGATGTCCTACGCGCCTGCCCGGATCGGCCGGCTCGAGGACCACGGTCGGCCGCTCGCCGAGGGTGAGCCCGCGAACGTCGTGCTCTACGACCCGTCGTTCAGCCAGGTGGTCGATCCCTCCGACCTGGCCTCGCTCTCGCGCAACACCCCTTACGCCGGGCTGGAGCTCCCGGGCAAGGTGGTCGCCACGTTCCTGCGGGGCAAGCCGACCGTCCTCGACGGGAAGCTCGCATGACCCGGGCGGAGGAGAACCTGAACCCGCTCTTGCCGACGCTGCCCGAGTGGGTGCTGCCCGTGACGATCCTGCTCGTGCTGGTCGCGCTGGCCTACCTCGGCATGTGGCTCGGCTGGCGCAAGCGGGCGCGCAAGCACGACCTGCCCGCGCTCGTGGCCGCGCCCGCGGTCGCGGACCTCCCGCGGGCCAAGCTCGAGGCCGCCGGCCGCTACTTCGGTACGACGGTCAGCGGGGACTGGCTCGACCGCGTGGTCGCGCAGGGGCTGGGCCCGCGCAGCATGGTGCGCCTGCACCTCTCACCCGAGGGCCTCGACGTCATCCGGGTCGGCGGGAGCTTCCGGATCCCGCTCGAAGCGCTGCGAGGCGCGCGCCACGACCAGGGCATCGCCGGGAAGGTGGTCCCGCCGCACGGGGTGCTGGTGGTGACCTGGCAGCACGGGAAGCTCGTTCTCGACAGCGGCTTCCGCCTCGACCCTCCCGCGGGGAAGGACGTCCAGGAGCAGGCCGGGGTCACGGCCCTCCACAACCAATGGATCCGCTCGATCAGCAAGCTGGTCAGGGACAACAAGGAGCACACCGCATGAGGCAGTCCAAGCCCGCCCTGCTGGTCCTCGAGGACGGCCGGACGTTCCGGGGCGAGTCCTTCGGGGCCGAGGGCGAGACCTTCGGCGAGGCGGTCTTCTCCACCGGCATGTCCGGCTACCAGGAGACGTTGACCGACCCGTCGTACCACCGTCAGGTCGTGGTGATGACCGCGCCGCACGTGGGCAACACCGGCATGAACGACGACGACCCCGAGTCCGGCAAGATCTGGGTGAGCGGCTATGTCGTGCGCGACCCCGCCCGGGTCCCGTCGAGCTGGCGCAGCCGCCGTTCGCTCGACGACGACCTGCGCGAGCAGGGAGTGGTCGGCATCTCCGGCGTGGACACCAGGGCTCTGACCCGGCACCTGCGCGAGCGCGGTGCGATGCGCGTGGGCATCTCGACCACCGAGGCAGACCCCGAGGCGCTGCGCCTTCGGGTCCTCGACTCGGCGGAGATGACCGGCGCGGACCTCACCGCGGACGTCTCCACGGACGCGGCGTACGTGGTCCCGGCCTCGGGCGAGAAGCGGTTCACCGTGGCGGCGCTCGACCTCGGCATCAAGTCGATGACCCCGGCGATGATGGCCGAGCGCGGCATCGAGGTGCACGTCATGCCGGCCAAGTCCTCGCTCGAGGAGGTGCTCGCGGTCCGGCCCGACGGCGTGTTCTTCTCCAACGGTCCCGGGGACCCGGCCGCGACCACGCACGAGATCGCGGTGCTCCAGGGCGTCCTCGAACGCGGGATCCCCTACTTCGGGATCTGCTTCGGCAACCAGCTCTTCGGCCGAGCGCTCGGCTTCGGCACCTTCAAGCTCAAGTACGGCCACCGAGGCATCAACCAGCCGGTCATGGACCGCACGACCGGCAAGGTCGAGGTCACCGCCCACAACCACGGGTTCGCGGTCGACGCTCCGCTCCAGGGCAGCACCACCACGCCGTACGGCGAGGCGAGCGTCAGCCACGTGTGCCTCAACGACGACGTCGTCGAGGGGCTCGAGCTGCGCGACGGCTCCGGGGCGCTCAAGGCGTTCTCGGTCCAGTACCACCCGGAAGCCGCCGCGGGTCCCCACGATGCGGCCTACCTCTTCGACCGTTTCACCGAACTCATGGCGTCTCGGGTCACGACGACTGCCTCGACAGACGGGAAGAACGCCTGATGCCCAAGCGCAACGACATCGCGAGCGTCCTGGTGATCGGCTCGGGGCCGATCATCATCGGGCAGGCAGCCGAGTTCGACTACTCCGGCACACAGGCCTGCCGCGTGCTGCGGGCCGAGGGGCTGCGGGTGATCCTCGTGAACTCCAACCCTGCAACGATCATGACCGACCCCGAGTTCGCCGACGCGACCTACATCGAGCCGATCACGCCGGAGTTCATCGAGAAGGTGATCGACAAGGAGCGCCCTGACGCCCTGCTCGCCACACTCGGCGGACAGACCGCGCTCAACGCCGCGATCGCTCTCGCGGAGAACGGTGTCCTCGACAAGTACGGCGTCGAGCTGATCGGCGCCAGCATCGAGGCGATCCACCGCGGCGAGAACCGCGCGTCGTTCAAGCGGATCGTCGAGGACCTCGGGGGAGAGGTCGCCAAGTCGGTGATCTGCCACTCCATGGACGACTGCCTCGGCGCCGCCGCGGAGCTCGGCTACCCGATGGTCGTGCGACCCTCCTTCACGATGGGAGGCACGGGTTCGGGCATGGCCTACGACGAGGACGATCTGCGTCGTATCGCGGGGGCGGGCCTCGCGGCGAGCCCCACCACCGAGGTCCTCCTCGAGGAGTCGATCCTCGGCTGGAAGGAGTACGAGCTCGAGGTCATGCGCGACAAGGCCGACAACGTCGTGATCGTCTGCAGCATCGAGAACCTCGACCCGATGGGCGTCCACACGGGTGACTCGATCACGGTGGCGCCCGCCATGACGCTCACCGACCGCGAGTACCAGCACCTGCGCGACCTCTCCATCGGCATCATCCGGTCGGTCGGCGTCGACACCGGGGGCTGCAACATCCAGTTCGCGGTCAACCCCGAGGACGGCCGGGTCGTCGTGATCGAGATGAACCCACGGGTCTCCCGCTCCAGCGCGCTGGCGTCGAAGGCCACCGGCTTCCCGATCGCGAAGATCGCCGCGAAGGTCGCCATCGGCTACACCCTCGACGAGATCCCCAACGACATCACGCGCGAGACCCCGGCCAGCTTCGAGCCGACGCTCGACTACGTCGTGGTGAAGGTGCCGCGGTTCGCCTTCGAGAAGTTCCCGGCCGCGGACCCGACGCTGACCACGCACATGAAGTCGGTCGGCGAGGCGATGGCGATCGGGCGCAACTTCACCGAGGCGTTGCAGAAGGCACTTCGCAGCCTGGAGAAGAAGGACGCCGTCTTCGACTGGAGCCACAAGTGGGTCGACCTCGACAAGGAGGCCCTGCTCGAGGAGATCCGGGTGCCGCACGACGGCCGGCTCAAGAAGGTCATGGACGCGCTGCGAGCCGGGGCCACGCCCGAGGAGATCTTCGGGGCGACGGCGATCGACCCCTGGTTCGTCGACCAGCTCGCCCTCATCAACGAGGTCGCCATGGAGGTGCTCGAGGCGCCCGAGCTGACCGCGGACGTCCTGCGGCGGGCGAAGCGCCACGGCTTCTCAGACCTGCAGATCGGCAGGCTCCGCGACCTCAGCGCGGACGTCGTGCGCGGTGTGCGCCACGCCCTGGGCATCCGCCCGGTCTTCAAGACCGTCGACACCTGTGCTGCCGAGTTCGCCGCGCGCACGCCGTACCACTACTCGTCCTACGACGAGGAGAGCGAGGTCCAGCCGCGGGAGAAGCCGGCCGCGATCATCCTCGGATCGGGTCCGAACCGGATCGGCCAGGGCATCGAGTTCGACTACTCGTGCGTGCACGCCAGCCTCGCGCTGTCGGAGGCGGGCTACGAGACGATCATGGTCAACTGCAACCCCGAGACCGTCTCCACCGACTACGACACCTCGGACCGGCTCTACTTCGAGCCACTCACGCTCGAGGACGTGCTGGAGATCGTCCACGCCGAGAAGCAGGCGGGCCCGGTCGCCGGGGTCATCTGCCAGCTCGGCGGCCAGACGCCGCTCGGGCTCGCGCAGGGCCTCGAGGACGCCGGCGTCCCCATCGTCGGCACCACGCCCGAGGCGATCCACCTCGCCGAGGAGCGAGGCGCCTTCGGACGGGTGCTCGCGCAGGCCGGCCTGCCGGCGCCCAAGCACGGCATGGCCACCTCGTTCGACGAGGCGCGCGAGATCGCCGCGGAGATCGGCTACCCCGGTGCTCGTGAGGCCGTCGTACGTCCTGGGCGGGCGCGGCATGGAGATCGTGTACGACGACGACGCGCTCCGCGGATACATCGAGCGCGCCACCGTGATCAACCCAGAGCACCCGGTGCTGGTCGACCGGTTCCTCGACGACGCGGTGGAGATCGACGTCGACGCCCTCTACGACGGCGAGGAGCTCTTCCTCGGCGGCGTGATGGAGCACATCGAGGAGGCCGGCATCCACTCCGGCGACTCGAGCTGCGCGCTTCCGCCGATCACGCTGGGGCAGGAGACGGTCGACCGGATCCGCGCCTCGACCGAGGCGATCGCCAAGGGGGTCGGCGTTCGCGGGCTGCTCAACGTCCAGTTCGCCATGGCCTCCGACGTCGTCTACGTCCTCGAGGCCAACCCGCGGGCCTCGCGAACGGTGCCGTTCGTCTCCAAGGCGACCGGCACCTCCCTGGCGAAGGCGGCCGCGCGGGTCATGCTCGGCGCCAGCATCGCCGAGCTGCGCAACGAAGGGCTGCTCCCGGCCGAGGGCGACGGCGGCGACCTGCCCGATGGTGCGCCGATCGCGGTCAAGGAGGCCGTGATGCCCTTCAACCGGTTCAAGACCGTGGAAGGCAAGACCGTCGACGCAGTGCTCGGCCCGGAGATGCGGTCGACCGGCGAGGTGATGGGCTTCGACGCCGTCTTCGGCACCGCGTTCGCGAAGGCACAGACCGCGGCGTACGGCGACCTGCCGGTCGACGGCAAGATCTTCGTCAGCGTCGCCAACGTCGACAAGCGGCACATGATCTTCCCGATCAAGCGGCTTGCCGACCTCGGCTACGAGATCCTCGCCACCGCCGGCACCGCCGAGGTCCTGCGCCGCAACGGCGTGGAGACCACCGTCGTGCGCAAACACTCCGAGGGGCCGGGTCCCGACGGGGAGCCGACCATCGTCGGCCGGATCCTCTCCGGCGAGGTGAAGCTCGTGGTGAACACCCCGCACGGCACCAGCAAGGGCGGCTCGCCCCGGATGGACGGCTACGAGATCCGTACGGCGGCCATCCTCACCAACATCCCGTGCATCACGACCATCCAGGGGCTCGGCGCGGCGGTGCAGGGCATCGAGGCGGTTCGCGCCAAGGACATCGGCGTGCGATCGCTCCAGGACTGGGCGCCGATGGTCCGCGCCGACGTGGAGCGGTGAGCCTGTGACGGCTTACCGCTGGCTCTTCGACCATGCCCTCAGGCACGTGGACGCGGAGACCGCCCATCGGACCGGGTTCGGCCTCCTTCGCGCCGGTCGACCGGTGGTGGCCCGGCTCCCGCTCAGGGCAGGCGGCCCCGAGGTCCGGGCGATGGGACTGACCTTCCCCGGACCCCTGGGCCTCGCGGCGGGGTTCGACAAGAACGCCGAGGGGATCGACGCCCTCGCCGCGCTCGGCTTCTCGTTCGTCGAGGTCGGCACCGTCACCGGCGAGGCCCAGCCGGGCAACCCGCGGCCACGGCTCTTCCGCCTCCCCGACGACCGCGCGGTGGTCAACCGCATGGGCTTCAACAACGACGGTGCCGAGGCTGTGGCCCGCCGCCTCGAGGCCCGGAGACGTCGCGGCACCGCGAAGCCGGTCGTCGTCGGGGTGAACATCGGCAAGACCAAGCTCGTTCCGGAGGACCAGGCGATCGGGGACTACGAGAAGAGCGCGCGGCTGCTCGCGCCGTACGCCGACTATCTCGTCGTCAACGTCAGCTCGCCCAACACTCCTGGCCTGCGGGACCTGCAGGCGGTCGAGAAGCTCCAGCCGCTGCTGGAGGCGGTACGACGCAGGGCCGACGCCGTGACCGAGCACCGCGTGCCGCTGCTGGTGAAGATCGCACCCGACCTCAGCGACGACGACGTGCTGGCGGTGGCGGACCTCGCGAGCGCCATCGGGCTCGACGGGGTTGTGGCGACCAACACCACGATCTCGCGGGACGGGCTGGTCTCGACCCCTGAGGCGGTGGAGCGGGCCGGTGCGGGCGGTCTGTCCGGCGCACCGCTTCGACAGCGCTCGCTCGACGTGCTCCGCCTCCTACGAGGGCGCCTCGACCCCGCCATGGCGGTGATCTCCGTGGGTGGCATCGGCGACGCCGACGACGCCCGCGAGCGTCTCGATGCGGGGGCGACGCTTCTCCAGGCCTACACCGCGTTCATCTACGAGGGGGCGTTGTGGCCCTGCCGGGTGCAGCGTCAGCTCGCCGCACGCCCCGACGGCGCAATGGGGGCCGCCGGGTCTGCCGGGGCGACGGGATGACGACGGCGGCGCGGGGGCCGGTCCAGACGCAGGGGGAGGTGCTGAGCAACAAGCGTGCCGGCGCCTACCAGCACCTGAGCCTGGTGGCGCCCGGCGTCGCCGAACGCTTCCGCCCCGGGAGCCTCGTCGCCGTGGCGGTAGGCGGAGCGCTGACCGACCGCCTCCTTCGGCGCAGCTTCCCGATCTACCGTGCTCGAGCCACCGGTACGTACCGGAGCACGGTCGAGATGGTCTTCCCCGTCACCGAGCCCGGCGAGGTGTGGCTGGGCGGGCTGACCCAGGGCGCATCCGTCGACGTGGTGGGTCCTCTGGGGCGGCCGTACGCCCTGCCCAAGGAGGCGGTGGCCTGCACGCTCGTGGGGCACGGCCACGCCGCCGCGCCGCTGTTCAGCCTGGCCGAGCGGCTGCGGGAGCGCGGCTGTGCGGTGCACATGGTGCTGGGTGCCGCGACCGAGAAAGGGCTGTTCGGTGCGCTCGAGGCCAAACGAGCCGCCAAGACCGTGGTCGTGGTCACCGACGACGGCTCCGTGGGCATGCGCGGGCCCGTCGGGCGGGTGCTGCCCGAGGTGCTTGGCCGTAACGGAAGCGACGTCGTCTACGCCGCCGGACCCGCCCCGATGCTGCACGAGGTCGCACTCGCGGCTGAGCAGCACGGCGCCTGGAGCCAGACCGCTGTCGACGCCGGACGGGTGTGCGCCACGGGCGCCTGCCAGAGCTGCGTCGTGCCCCTCGTCGGGGAGGACGGGGTCTCCAGGATGGTCCGCGCCTGCGTCGAGGGGCCGGTCTTCCGGGGGGACCGGGTGCGGTGGGCAGACCTGGGCACCGTCCCCGAGGACAGCTGGGGCGCCGCGGCGGCGGAGGAGGGGCTTTGAGCGCGGCTGACCTCACCACGACCGTCGGGGAGCTGGCGCTCGCCAACCCGGTGATGGTCGCCTCCGGTTGTACCGGGACCGGACGTGAGCTCGAGCCCTATGTCGACCTCTCGGAGCTCGGCGCAGTGGTCACCCGTTCGGTGACGCTGGACCCCAGGGCGGGCGGGCCGCCTCCGCGCACGGTGGAGACACCCAGTGGGCTGCTGAGCGACAGTGGCCTCCAGGGCAACGGCCTCCAGGGTTTCCTCGCGACCGAGCTGCCCTGGTTCGCCCAGCGACAGGTGCGGACGGTGGTCTCCATCGCGGGACGGAACCTCGGCGAGTGGGCCGAGCTCGCCCGGCGGGTCGGCCTGAGCCCAGGGGTCGCGGCGGTCGAGGTCAACCTGGCCTGGCCGCCGGGATCCGTGGCGGCACGGGACTCCTACCAGGCGGGCAAGATCCTCGCCGCGGTCCGGCGCGACATGCCCCGGGGCATCCCCGTGATGGCGAAGGTGGCCCCCTACGTGCACCACGTCGTCGACGTGTCGCGCGCCGCGGTGAAGGCCGGGGCAGAGGCGGTGGTCGTGGGTCACGGTCTGCCGGGGATGACGCTCGATCCCGCCACCTTGCGTCCCGCTCTGGGCAGCGGGACGGGCTCGCTCAGCGGGCCGGCACTGCACGCCGTGGCCCTGCGTTGCCTCTGGGAGGTACACCAGGCGCTCCCCGACGTGCACCTCGTCGGGAGCGGCGGCGTGCGGAGCGGCTTCGACGCCCTCGCGATGCTCGCCGCCGGAGCCCGGGCCGTCCAGCTGGGCACGACCGTCCTGCACGACCCCGGAGCCCCGAGGCGGATCGTGCAGGAGCTGCGCGACGAGCTCGAGCGACGGGACATCTCGTGCGTGGCCGATGTGGTCGGCCACGCACATCGACCTGAAGGAGAGACTCGATGACGTTCGGTGCCCGCCTCCGCGAGGCCATGGACACCCACGGCCCCCTGTGCGTGGGGATCGACCCGCACCCGGCACTGCTCGACACCTGGGGGATGACCGACAGCGCGGTGGGCCTCGAGCGCTTCTCGCTCACCGCCGTGGAGGCGCTCGCCGGCAGCGTCGCCGCGCTGAAGCCGCAGTCGGCCTTCTTCGAGCGGCACGGCTCGAAGGGTGTCGCGGTGCTGGAGAAGGTGGTCGCCGAGGCCCGGGGCCTGGGGGTGCTGGTGGTGCTCGACGTGAAGCGTGGCGACATCGGCTCCACCGCACAGGCCTATGCCGACGCCTACCTCGACCCCACCTCGCCGTTGGCCGTCGACGCGATCACCGCCAGCCCGTTCCTCGGCTTCGGCTCCCTTGACCCGATGATCGAGACCGCGCTCGCCAACGACGCCGGTGTCTTCGTGCTCGCCCTGACGTCCAACCCGGAAGGCCCCGAGGTGCAGCACGCCAAGGCCGAGGACGGGCGGACCGTGGCCGGGACGGTGCTCGACGCCATCGCGACCCGCAACGCCGGCGCGGAGCCGATGGGCTCGGTCGGCGCGGTCGTGGGCGCGACCATCGGGGAGACCCGGGAGAACCTCGCGATCAACGGGCCGTTGCTGGTGCCCGGGCTCGGCGCCCAGGGCGGCACGCCCTCCGACGTACGCCGGATCTTCGGTGAGGCCGCCGGCAACGTACTGGCCAGCAGCTCGCGCGAGATCCTCTCCGCCGGCCCCGACAAGGCGGCTCTGCGCGCTGCGGCCCAGAAGACGGCACACGAGCTCGCCGGGCTTTCGGGATGACGCGCGTACGACGGGCGGCGCCGATCCTCGCGGGGATGATCCTGGTCACTTCGCTCAACGGCTGCGCGAGCCAGACGGACAGCTACTGCTCGGAGCTGAAGGACCAGAAGCAGGCGCTCGCCGACCTCGCCGTGCGTTCCGGCGAGCCGGGTGAGGACGTCCTGGGGGACACCCTCGACGTGTGGCGGGACCTGCGTGACGAGGCGCCGGGCGACATCTCCGACGAGTGGTCCACCCTCGTGTTCGCCCTCGAGGGCCTCGTGGAGGCGTTCGAGGCGGCCGGAACCACCCCGGGGGAGTACAACCCCGACTCACCGCCGAAAGGGGTGACCGAGGCGGAGGCGAAGCGGCTCCAGGACGCCGCCACCGAGCTCGCCTCGGAGCGGGTGACGGCCGCTGGAGAGGGTGTCGAGCAGCACGCACGGGACGTCTGCAAGGTCGACCTCGGACTCGGGACCGGGGGCGGCTGAGCCCCGCACGTCGCATTGCGGGTCGCCGTCGTCCATGACTAGATTTCTCAACAGTCCGTGCTCGCACCACATGAGCTTCCCTAGCCGATCGATGAGGACATTCACCGTGGCCCTTCCGCCACTCACGCCCGAGCAGCGCCAGGCCGCCCTGGACAAGGCCGCGGCCTCGCGCCGGGAGCGTGCCGAGGTCAAGAACCGCCTGAAGCACTCCGGTGCCTCGATCGTCGAGGTTCTCAAGCAGGGGCAGGAGAACGAGGTGATCGCCAAGATGCGCGTCCTGGACCTCCTCCAGTCCATGCCCGGCGTCGGAAAGGTGCGGGCCCGCCAGATGATGGAACGTCTCAACATCTCCGAGAGCCGCAGGGTGCGCGGGCTCGGCGCCAACCAGATCGCGGCGCTCGAGCGTGAGTTCGGATCGGCGAAGTGACCAGCGCCGTGACCGGAGCAGTCGCCCAGCAGGATCGTCCCGGACCGGGAGGCAGCGGCCGGCTGACCGTGCTGGCCGGGCCGACCGCGGTGGGCAAGGGCACCGTCGCTGCGGACATCCGCAAGAACCACCCCGAGGTGTGGATCTCGGTCTCCGCCACCACGCGCAAGCCCAGGCCCGGTGAGGTGCACGGGCGCCACTACTGGTTCGTCAGCGAGGAGGAGTTCGACGAGCTGATCGCCACGGACGCGCTGCTCGAGTGGGCCGTGGTGCACAAGGGCGCCAGGTACGGCACCCCGCGCAAGCCGGTGGAGGAGGCCTTGGCGGCGAAACGCCCCGCGCTGCTCGAGATCGACCTCCAGGGCGCCCGTCAGGTGCGGGAGTCGATGCCCGAGGCACTGTTCGTGTTCCTGACCCCGCCGTCGTGGGAGGAGCTCGTGCGCCGGCTGGTCGGTCGGGGCACCGAGACGCCGGAGGAGCGTGAGCGCCGGCTGGAGACCGCGCGTGAGGAGCTGGCCGCCGAGGCGGAGTTCGACGTGACGGTCGTGAACCACGAAGTTCACGCTGCGAGCGAAGAGTTGGTAGCCTTGATCAAGAACGTCCCGACCCATCCCTGACTTTGTGAGGCCTACAAGCGTGTCTGGCTCCCTGCCCGTTGCCGAGGGCATCACCAACCCGTCCATCGACGAGCTCCTGACCAAGACGGACTCGAAGTACAAGCTGGTGCTCTACAGCGCCAAGCGCGCGCGTCAGATCAACGCCTACTACTCCCAGCTCGGTGAGGGCCTGCTCGAGTACGTCGGCCCGCTCGTCGACACCCACGTGCAGGAGAAGCCGCTCTCGATCGCCCTCCGGGAGATCAACGAGGACCTGCTCACCTGCGAGGACATCGACCCCGACGCCGAGACGGCTGAGACCGCCGAGGCCTGAGGGTGACCGCGGCCGGGTCCCCGGTTGACGGCAGCCGCCGCCCCCACGTCGTACTCGGCGTGAGTGGCGGCATTGCTGCATACAAGGCCTGTGAGCTGCTGCGGCGGTTCACCGAGTCAGGTCACGACGTGACCGTGGTCCCCACGGCGGCGGCACTCGAGTTCGTGGGCGCGCCCACCTGGGCGGCGCTCTCCGGCCGGCCGGTCGCGACCGACGTGTGGGCAGGCGTCCACGAGGTGCCCCATGTCCGCATCGGACAGAGCGCCGACCTCGTCGTGGTCGCACCGGCGACCGCCGACCTGATGGCGAAGGCGGCCCACGGCCTCGCCGACGACCTGCTCACCAACACCCTGCTGACCGCACGATGTCCGGTCGTCATGGCGCCCGCCATGCACACCGAGATGTGGGAGCACCCGGCCACCCAGGACAACGTCGAGACGCTACGCCGCCGCGGGGTGCTGGTGATCGAGCCCGCCGAGGGCCGCCTGACCGGCGCAGACACCGGCAAGGGGCGGCTGCCCGAGCCGGGCGAGATCTTCGAGGTCTGCACAGGAGTGCTGGGGCGCTCGGGCACCGCACAGCCGGGCGACCTCGCCGGCCTCCGCGTGGTGGTGTCCGCCGGCGGGACACGCGAGTACCTCGACCCGGTCCGGTTCCTCGGCAACCGGTCCTCGGGCCTGCAGGGCTACGCGCTCGCACGGACCGCTGTCGCTCGGGGCGCGGAGGTCACCCTGGTGGCGGCCAACGTTGCGCTCCCCGACCCGGCGGGAGTGAAGGTGCTCCGGGTCGAGACCACCGCCGAGCTTCGCGACGCGGTCGTGGCCTCCGCCGCCAACGCGGACGCGGTCGTGATGGCCGCCGCCCCGCGGACTTCAGGCCCCGCTCGGTGAGCGGGTCCAGATCAAGAAGGCAGACGACGGGTCCGCCCCCGTGGTCGAGCTCGAGCAGAACCCCGACATCCTCTCCGAGATCTCCAGGCACCGGCCCGCTCCGGGCACGGTCGTCGTCGGCTTCGCCGCCGAGACCGGTGATGCCGGCGGGTCGGTGCTCGAGCACGCTCACGCCAAGCTGGCCCGGAAGGGCTGCGACCTCCTCGTGGTCAACGACGTCAGCGGCGGCAAGGTCTTCGGGGCGGCGGACAACGAGGCCGTCCTCCTCGCCGCCGACGGCACCGCGACACCGGTGCCTCGCGGCTCGAAGACGGCGCTGGCGCACGTCATCTGGGACCACGTGTTGTCGCTGGTCGAGACTTCCTGAGATCCCGGGCTCGCACCGGTTATCGTTCAGGGACCACACACGCTCGAAGCACGATCCGAGGGATGCGTCGTGAGATGACGCGGACAGGGGACACACCAGTGGCAGGACGCCTTTTCACCTCCGAGTCGGTGACCGAGGGACACCCGGACAAGATCGCTGACCAGATCAGCGACACGATCCTGGACGCCTTGCTCACAGACGACCCCAGGAGCCGGGTCGCTGTGGAGACCCTCGTGACCACCGGCCTCGTCGTCGTCGCCGGTGAGGTCACCACGACGACGTACGCCCCGATCGCAGAGCTGGTGCGCCAGAAGGTCCTCGACATCGGGTACGACTCGTCCCTCAAGGGCTTCGACGGCTGGTCGTGCGGCGTACAGGTGGCCATCGGCGGGCAGTCGGTCGACATCGCCCAGGGCGTCGACGACGCCTACGAGGAGCGTCACGACCACTCGATGGACCCGCTCGACCGACAGGGCGCGGGGGACCAGGGCCTCATGTTCGGCTTTGCCTGCGACGACACGCCCGAGCTGATGCCGCTCCCGATCACCATCGCGCACCGCCTCTCGCAGCGCCTCTCCGAGGTGCGCAAGAACGGCACCATGTCCTACCTGCGTCCTGACGGCAAGACTCAGGTCACCATCGAGTACGACGAGGAGAACCGCCCGGTTCGCGTCGACACGGTCGTCGTGTCCACGCAGCACGCCGCGGACATCCACCTCGACCAGATGCTGACCCCCGACATCAAGAAGCACGTCGTCGACCACGTCCTCGCGCAGTTCGACATCCCGGCCGACGGCTACCGCCTGCTGGTCAACCCCACCGGCAGGTTCGAGATCGGCGGCCCGATGGGTGACGCGGGCCTGACCGGCCGCAAGATCATCATCGACACCTACGGCGGGATGGCCCGCCACGGCGGCGGCGCCTTCTCCGGCAAGGACCCGTCGAAGGTGGACCGCTCCGCGGCGTACGCCATGCGCTGGGTGGCCAAGAACGTGGTGGCGGCCGGCCTGGCCCGTCGCTGCGAGGTCCAGGTCGCCTACGCGATCGGCAAGGCGCACCCGGTCGGGTTCTACGTCGACTGCTTCGGCACCGAGACCGTCCCGGTCGACACGATCCAGAAGGCCGTCCAGGAGGTGTTCGACCTCCGCCCGGCCGCGATCATCCGCGACCTCGACCTGCTCCGGCCGATCTACGGCAAGACGGCGGCGTACGGACACTTCGGTCGCGAGCTCCCCGAGTTCACCTGGGAGCGCACCGACCGCGTCGACCTGCTCAAGAAGGCCGCCGGGGTCTGACACGTCCAACGGCCGCCGCGCCCTCTCTTGGGGGCGCGGCGGCCGTTCGTCGTTCCCGTCCACAGGCACGTCCCTGATGTCGAAAGCGGTCGGAGCGGCCTGCGAGGATGACCGACGTGAGCGGAACAGGGCACCAGCAGGCAGATGAGGCACAGGCGGAGCAGCCTGCGCTGATGCCCGATCTCGAGCGCGCCCGGGCCACCGCTCGTCAAGCGAAGCAGCGATCGCGGCAGAAGAACGAGAAAGCCGCCAAGAAGCCGCCGCTCGAGCCCGCCGTCGAGGACCCGATCGCCCAGGTGCTCGTCGACGTGCCGCTCGCGCATCTCGACCGGCCCTTCGACTATCTCGTGCCCGAGAAGATGTCCGCCGACGCAGTCCCCGGGTCAAGGGTCAAGGTCCGGTTCGCCGGGCAGGACGTCGACGGCTTCGTGCTGGCCCGCGCCACCGAGAGCAGCCACCAGGGCCGGCTCGCCCCCTTGCGCCGGGCGGTCAGCGCCGAGCCCGTGCTGTCGCCGGCGATCGCAGGGCTGTCCGCCTCGGTCGCCGCTCGCTACGCCGGCACCCGCTCCGACGTACTGAGGCTTGCCGTGCCGGCGCGTCACGCCACCGTCGAGAAGCAGCCCTCCGAGCCCGCCACGGCCCCCGCGGTGGACCTGTCCGCAGCGGAGAAGGCGTGGGCGCCGTACGTCGGCGGCGCGGCCTTCATCCACCACCTGGGCGACGGTGGTGAGCCTCGCGCGGTGTGGTCTGCCACGCCAGGGGAGGACTGGCCGACCGCACTGGCGCATGCGGCCGCGGCGACCTACGCCTCAGGACGCGGGGTGCTGCTGTGCGTCCCCGACCACCGTGACGTCACGCGCGTCGACTCTGCGCTCCGGACCGTTCTCGGCGATGGCCACCATGTCGTCCTGACCGCTGACCTCGGGCCGGCCGAGCGGTACCGCTCCTTCCTCGCGATCGCCCGAGGCGCACGCCGCGTCGTGGTGGGCACGCGAGCGGCCGCGTTCGCACCGGTGCACGACCTGGGGCTCGTGGCGCTGTGGGACGACGGCGACGACCTGTACGCCGAGCCGCGTGCCCCTTATCCGCACACGCGCGAGGTGCTGCTGCTCCGTGCGCACGAGGAGGGGTGCGGCGCCCTCGTGGGCGGCTTTGCCCGGACGGTGGAAGGGGAGTTCCTCCTGCGCACCGGCTGGGCGAGGGAGATCGCCGCGCCACGCGAGGTGATCCGCGAGCGGGCCGCGCACCTGATCATCACCGGGGCCACCGACGTGGACCTGGAGCGCGACCCGTTCGCCCGGTCCAACCGGCTGCCCCGGGCCGCCTTCGACGCGATCCGGGCCGGGCTCGACCAGGGCCCGGTGTTGCTGCAGACGCCTCGCCACGGATACGCCACCAGCCTCGCCTGCGACCGCTGCCGGGCGCCCGCGCGCTGCCGCGCGTGCTCCGGGCCGTTGCGGGTCTTTGCGGCGCACCAGCCTCCCACCTGCACCTGGTGTGGTGAGGAGGACCGCGCCTGGTCCTGTCCCGGGTGCGGTGGCCGCGGACTGCGCGCGCCGGTCCGTGGCGACCGGCGCACCGCCGAGGAGATCGGCCGTGCCTTCCCGTCCGTCCCCGTGCGGACCTCCTCGGGGGACCGCGTCCTCGCCACCGTGCCGGCAGGACCCGCGCTCGTCGTGGCGACTCCGGGCGCCGAGCCCGTCGCCGACGGCGGTTACGCCTGTGTGGTCCTTCTCGACACGTGGCTGATGCTCGCGCGCACCGACCTTCGCACCACCGAGGAGTCGCTGCGCCGATGGATGAACGCCGTTGCGCTGGCCCGTCCGGCCGGGGAGGGCGGCCGTGCGGTCGTCGTGGGGGAGAGCGCCGAGCCCGTCCTCCAGGCGCTCCTGCGCTGGGACCCCGCCGGCTTCACCCAGCGCGAGCTCGCCGACCGGCTGTCGGCGCACCTGCCACCGGCGTCACGGCTCGCCACCGTCACCGGGAGCGAGGAAGCGGTCACCGGCGTCGTGGACTCGCTTCGTCTCCCCGACGGTGCAGAGGTGCTCGGTCCGGTGCCTGTCGAGGAGCGCGTCGGCCCTCTTCCCGCCGCAGAGGAGGCACCGCCGGTCCGGGTCGTCGTCCGAGTGCCCCGCGCTCACGGCGCGGAGCTCTCGCGTGCGCTCGTGGAGATGCAGGGCGTGCGTGACGCGAAGAAGCTCGAGCCGGTGCGGGTCCAGGTGGACCCGGTCAGCCTCGGGTGACGGGTCCGTAGACTGGGCAGTCGCCCGGACCACAGCGGTCCCGTTGCCGATGAAGCCATAGGAGCCCATGTTGGCTGTCCAGCCGATCCGCCTCTTCGGAGACCCGGTGCTGACCACCCCCGCCGTCGAGGTCGTCGACTTCGACAAGGAGCTGCGCCGCCTCGTCGAGGATCTCACCGACACCATGCGGGACGCCCCGGGGGCAGGCCTGGCGGCGCCGCAGATCGGTGTGGGGCTGCGGGTGTTCACCTGGCACGTCGACGGCGAGCTCGGCCATCTGATCAACCCGGACCTGTCGCTGTCGGAGGACGAGCAGGACGGTCCGGAGGGCTGCCTGTCGCTGCCGGAGCTGACGTTCGACTGCAAGCGGGCGATGTCGGTTGTCGCGAAGGGCTGGAACATGTACGGCGACCCGGTGACCGTCGAGGGCTCCGAGCTGCTCGCACGGGCGATCCAGCACGAGACCGACCACCTCGACGGGGTGCTCTTCATCGACCGGCTCGACCGTGAGACCCGGAAGCTTGCGATGAAGGCGATCCGGGAAGCGGAGTGGTTCGGGGAGGCACCCCCGTCGGTCAAGGTCTCCCCGCACGCGATGAAGGGGTTCGGGCTCTGATGCGGGTCGTGTTCGCGGGCACCCCCGAGGTCGCCGTGCCCGCTCTCGAGGCGATCGCGGAGAGCTCGCACGAGCTGGTCGGCGTCGTGACCCGGCCCGACGCCCCCGCGGGGCGCGGCCGGAAGCTCGTGGCCTCTCCGGTGGCGCAGCGGGCAGCGGAGCTCGGTGTGCCGGTCCTCAAGCCAGAGCACCCGAAGGACCCGGACTTCCAGGCACAGCTCGCGGAGCTGAGCCCCGACTGCTGCCCCGTCGTCGCCTACGGTGCGCTCCTGCCCCAGAGCGCGCTCGACATCCCCAAGCACGGCTGGGTGAACCTGCACTTCTCGCTGCTGCCCGCCTGGCGCGGGGCTGCCCCGGTCCAGCACGCGATCTGGGCCGGTGACGAGATCACCGGTGCCACCACCTTCCGCATCGTGAAGGCGCTGGACGCCGGCCCGACGTTCGGTGTGGTCACCGAGACCGTCCGCCCCACCGACAGCGCGGGCGACCTGCTGACCAGGCTCGCGCACAGCGGCGCGGGTCTGCTGGTCGCGACCCTCGACGGGATCGAGGACGGTTCGCTCGAGGCGCGGGAGCAGCCGGACGAGGGCGTGAGCTTCGCCCCGAAGATCCTGGTGGAGGACGCGGAGGTCGACTGGAGCGAGCCGGCGGTGGCCGTCGACCGCAGGATCCGTGCCTGCACCCCCGGGCCCGGTGCCTGGTCGAGGTACGCCGGTGAGCGGATGAAGATCGGCCCGGTCGCGCTCACCGAGGGCCGCGACCGGCTCGAGCCCGGCGTGCTCGAGGTCACCAAGAAGGCCGTCTTCGTCGGCACTGCGACCGACCCCGTCCAGCTCGGCGAGGTCAAGGCGTTCGGCAAGAAGCAGATGCAGGCGGCCGACTGGGCGCGCGGAGTCCGGCTGGACTCCGGCGAGACACTCGGTGGCTGACCCCCGGCGACCCGCGCGCGCAGGCCGGCCACGGCCGGGGCGCCCGCGATCCTCGAAGGTCGACGCCGCCCGGCTGCTCGCCTACGACGTCCTGGTCGCGGTACGCGAGCAGGACGCCTACACGAACCTGCTGCTCGCCTCGATGCTGCGCGAGCGCGGCGTCACCGGACGCGATGCAGCCTTCGCCACAGAGCTGGTCTCGGGCACGATCAGGCGTCAGGGCGCGTACGACCCGGTCATCGCCGCCTGCGCGAGCCGCCCGTTGTCGAAGGTCGACCCGGCGGTGCTCGACGCGCTCAGGCTCGGAGCCCACCAGATCCTCGCGATGCGGGTTCCGACCCACGCGGCCGTCTCCACGACCGTCGAGCTGGTCCGTCAGCGGGTCGGTCACGGGCCGGCCGGCTTCGTGAACGCAGTGCTCCGAAAGGTCTCGGCACACGACATGTCCGGCTGGGTGCGTCGGGTGGCGCCCGACCCCGCCACCGACCCCACCGGGTTCGCCTCGGTGGCCTACTCGCACCCGCGCTGGGTGGTCGAGACTCTCGCCGAGGCACTCGGTGGGACGAACGAGCTCGAAGAGCTGCTCGCTGCCGACAACGCGGCGCCCAAGGTCACGCTCGTGGCGCGCCCCGGCCTGTCCACGGTCGAGGAGCTGGTCGCAGCCGGAGGCACGGCGTCGGTCATGTCGCCCTACGCCGTGGAGCTCACCTCCGGCGACCCCGGTGCCGTGCCGGCCGTGGCCGAAGGGCGCGCGGGAGTGCAGGACGAGGGCTCGCAGATCGTGGCCTCGGCGCTCGCCGGAGCCGAGGTGGAGGGTCGCGATGCGCTGTGGCTCGACATGTGTGCCGGCCCGGGCGGGAAGTCCGCGCTGCTGGCCGCGCTCGCGGCTCAGCGAGGGGCACAGGTGCTGGCGTCGGAGCGGCAGCCCCATCGCTCGGGCCTGGTGAAGCGTGCTACGACAGCCGCCTCAGCAGGACTCGCCGGAGTCATCACCGCGGACGGCGCGGCACCGGCCTGGGCCCCGGCCTCCTTCGACCGGGTGCTCGTCGACGCGCCCTGCTCCGGGCTGGGCGCCCTGCGCCGTCGACCCGAGTCGCGCTGGCGCCGTACTCCCGGAGACCTCGCCGGCCTGGTCCCGCTGCAGGAAAGGCTTCTGCGCTCGGCGATCGACGCAGTGCGGCCCGGGGGAGTGGTCGCCTACGTCACCTGCTCGCCGGCCCTCGCCGAGACCGCCGAGGTCGTGCGCCGGGTTCTCGCCGAGCGGCCCGACGCGACGCTCGAGGACGCGGCGCCGCTCTTCGGGGGCGTCCCCGAGCTGCGTGCCGAGCAGGCTCGCCTGCCCGGGACGGTCCAGCTCTGGCCACACCGGCAAGGCACCGACGCGATGTTCTTCGCACTGCTCCGGAGGGGTCCGCACCGGTAACGTCGGCGCCATGGCCGCGAAGTCCACCGGGTCGCCCGCCGTCGAGGTCGAGGTCGACGACCGCGTCGTACGGATCTCTAACCCCGACCGTGTGTACTTTCCTGCGCGTGGGGAGACCAAGCTCGACCTCGTCGAGTACTACCTCGCGGTCGGTGACGGGATCGTCAACGCACTCCGCGAGCGGCCTTGCATGCTTCACCGCTTCCCGGAGGGTGTGGCGGGGGAGAAGGTGCACCAGAAGCGGATCCCCCATGGCGCGCCGCCCTGGCTCGAGACGGTGCGCGTCACGTTCCCGCGCTACAACCGCCACGCCGACGAGCTGTGCGTCACCGAGCTGGCGAGCGTCATCTGGGCTGTGCAGATGTCGACCGTGGAGTTCCACCCCTGGAACTCACGTCGGGCGGACACCGAGAAGCCGGACGAGTGGCGCATCGACCTCGACCCGATGCCGGACTGCCCGTTCGACACCGTCCGGAGGGTCGCCCACGTGGCCCACGAGGTCCTCGACGAGCTCGGCGCCGTCGGCTGGCCCAAGACCTCCGGCGGCAACGGCTTGCACGTCTACGTCCGGATCGAGCCGGAGTGGGGTTTCGCCGACGTACGACGTGCAGCACTCGCGTTCGCGCGCGAGGTCGAGCGGCGGGCGCCCGACCTGGTCACCACCACGTGGTGGCGCAAGGACCGCGACCCCTCGACGCTCTTCGTCGACTACAACCAGAACGCGCGCGACCACACGATCGCGAGCGCCTACTCCGTGCGTGGCAACCCCGAGGCGACGGTGTCCACACCGATCCGGTGGGACGAGGTCGACAGCGTCGAGCCGCGCGAGCTGACCATCGCCACCGTCCCGAAGCGGTACGCCGAGCTCGGTGACCTGCACGGTGGCATGGACGACGCTGTGTTCGACCTGAGCCCGCTCCTGGAGTGGGCCGAGCGCGACGAGCGAGAGGGCGCGGAGCCGCCGGCAGATCCCGACGCTTAGGATTCCTCACGCCATGGGTATCCAGATCTCGCCGAGCATGCTCGCCTCCGACTTCGCCAACCTCGCCTCCGAGGCCAAGCGCGTCTCCAACGCCGACTGGCTCCACGTCGACGTCATGGACAACCACTTCGTCCCGAACCTGACGCTCGGGCTGCCGGTCGTCGAGGCGCTGGCGAAGGCCACCGACACGCCTCTCGACTGCCACCTGATGATCGAGGACCCCGACCGCTGGGCTCCCGGGTACGTCGAGGCGGGTGCGTCGTCGGTGACCTTCCACGTGGAGGCCGCCACGGCACCGGTCCGGCTGGCGCGGGAGCTTCGCGCGAAGGGCGCGAAAGCCGGCATGGGCCTACGACCTGCGACCCCGATCGAGCCGTACGAGGACCTGCTGCCCGAGCTCGACATGCTGCTCGTGATGACCGTGGAGCCCGGCTTCGGCGGTCAGGCGTTCCTCGACATGTGCGTGCCGAAGATCCGGCGTACGCGCCGGCTCATGGACAAGCACGGACTCGAGATGTGGCTCCAGGTCGACGGGGGCGTGTCGCTCGAGACCATCGAGCGGTGTGCCGAGGCGGGGGCTGACGTCTTCGTCGCGGGCTCGGCGGTGTTCCGGGCGGATGAGCCCAACGAGATGATCGAGAAGCTGCGCGCCGCCGCGACTGCCGCGTCCTGCCTCTGACCGGCTCCTCCCACGGCATTCGACCGCTTCCCATGGTGATTTCACCGTGGGGAGCGACAGTTTGCCTGCATACCTTGGTAATCCGCCCGATGGGGCGCGCGCGTCCCGGTGGGGGAGGTCACACACCATGGTGGCGCCGGATGTGGCACCCTGATCCCTGACGAGTGAAGAGCTCGCGTGCTCTGGGGTCGGTGTAATTCCGAACCGGCGGTTAAAGTCCGCGACCCGTCCGCATCCAGCGGCCGGTTGACCAGGTGGAACTCCTGGACCGACGGTGAAAGTCCGGATGGGAAGCGCACGCAGCTGTCCGCCGTACGCCGTGACCCGGGCGACCCCGGCCACACGCGACGACGACAGCCGTTTCTCTGCCCCGGAGTCCGCGCACGGACGAGAGGGGCCATCGGTGACGTTCAGTCCCGCTGAGACACGTGCGATGACGCGTGCCCTCGAGCTCGCACAGACGCCGGGAGCTCCCCTCGGCCCCAACCCGCGGGTTGGCTGTGTTCTCCTCGACGCCGCAGGCGGGACCGTGGCCGAGGGGTACCACCGCGGAGCCGGGACGCCGCACGCGGAGATCGACGCGCTGAACCGGGCCGGTGACCGCGCCAGGGGTACGACGGCCGTGGTGACCCTCGAGCCGTGCAACCACACCGGCCGCACCGGACCCTGCTCGCAGGCGCTGGTCGTGGCCGGGGTCGCACGCGTGGTCTACGCGCAGACCGACCCGAACCCCCTCGCGGCGGGTGGCGCCGAGACGCTGCGCGCAGAGGGCATCGACGTGGAGCACGGGCTGCTGGCCGACGAGGCCCGTGTGGTGAACCGGTTCTGGACGTTCGCCGTGGAGCAGGGCAGACCGTTCGTGACGTGGAAGTTCGCGGCCACCCTCGACGGTCGCAGCGCCGCCGCCGACGGCACGAGCCGCTGGGTGAGCTCGGCCGCCTCGAGGACCGACACCCATCGCCTCCGCGGCCTCGCCGACGTGATCCTCGCCGGCACCGGGACGGTCCTCGTCGACGACCCCGAGCTGACCGTCCGCGACGCGGACAACCACCCCCTCCCGCAGCAGCCGCTGCGAGCCGTGATGGGGCTCCGCGAGATCCCGGCCGACCGGAGGATCCTGAACGACGTCGCCGAGACCGTCGTACTCCCCACCCGTGACCCGGCGACGGCACTCGCCGAGCTGTTCGAACGTGATCGCCGGCACGTCTTCCTCGAAGGCGGGCCCACGCTCGGGGCGGCGTTCCTCAAGGCAGGACTGGTCGACGAGGTCGTCGCCTACGTCGCACCCATGCTGCTCGGCGCCGGCCTCAACGCGGTCGCCGACCTGGGCGTCACCACGATCGCCGACGCCGTCCGGTTCGACGTCGTCGACATAAGTGTCATCGGCGAGGGCAACGAGGCCAACGCGCGGTTCGTCCTCACCCCGACCACCAGCAAGGAGCACTGATGTTCACCGGAATCGTCGAGGAGCTCGGCGTCGTGGAGGCGCTCGTGGACCAGGGCGACGCGGTACGCCTGATCGTGCGCGGACCCCACGTCACACTCGACGCGGGTCTCGGAGACTCGATCGCGGTCAACGGCTGCTGCCTCACCGTCGCCGAGCGGGACCAGGAGACGTTCACGGCAGACGTCATGCGGGAGACCCTCGACAAGACGTCGCTGGGCGCACTCGCATCCGGTGACAGGGTGAACCTCGAGCGCGCGGTCACCCCGCAGACGAGGCTCGGCGGCCACATCGTGCAGGGCCACGTCGACGGCACCGGCACGGTGCTCGCTCGCAACCCCAGCGAGCACTGGGAGGTCGTCGAGATCAGCCTGCCCGCGGACATCGCCCGGTATCTCGTCGCCAAGGGCTCGATCACCGTGGACGGCATCTCGCTGACCGTGGTGGACGTCGAGAACGAGAGCTTCACCGTCTCGCTGATCCCAGAGACACTCGCCCGCACCACGCTGGGGTTCAAGCAGCCCGGCGACCCGGTGAACCTCGAGGTGGACGTGATCGCCAAGTACGTGGAGCGGCTGCTCGGCGCCGGCGCCGGTGCCTCGGAGGACCGGCCGTGAACATCCTGGACTGGCTGCTCGAGGGCAGCATCGGCATCGGCTCGTCGGCGATCCTGGTGCGCGAGGTCGTCGGCAACGGCTTCGGCCTGGCGAGCGCGGTCGGCGGCATGCGGCGCAGGGTCTGGGCGTGGCCGGTCGGCATCGCCGGGAACCTGGTGCTGTTCACGGTCTTCGTCGGCGGCATCCTCGACAAGCCGCAGGTGAACGACATGTGGGGCCAGGCCGGCCGCCAGGTGTTCTTCCTCGCGGTCTCCGCCTACGGGTGGTGGCGCTGGCGACAGGGCCGTCAGGCCGGGGACAGCGACGACGGCGCAGCGATCACACCCGTCTGGGCGGGGCCGCGCGGCTGGGCGCAGCTGGCCGTGCTGGCAGCCGTCGGCACCGCGGGCTTCTACGTGGTCCTGGCATGGCTCGGGTCCTGGGGGCCGCTGCCGGACGCCTGGATCCTCACCGGCTCGATCCTGGCGACCTACGGCATGGCCCGCGGGTGGATCGAGTTCTGGCTGATCTGGATCGCGGTCGACGTGGTGGGTGTGCCGTTGCTGCTGCAGGCCGGCTACTACCCGTCCGCCGTGCTCTACCTGGTCTACGGCGCGTTGTGCGCCTGGGGCTTCTTGACGTGGGTGCGCGTGCGTCGCGCACTCGACACCGATGAAACCGACGTACCTGAGGAGGTGGCCGCATGAGCGGCGCACCCAATGTCCGCCTCGACTCCGTGGAGGAGGCGATCGCCGACATCGCGGCAGGCAAGGCCGTGGTCGTGGTCGACGACGAGGACCGTGAGAACGAGGGCGACCTCGTCTTCGCGGCCGGCAAGTCCACCCCTGAGCTGATGGCGTTCACGATCCGCTACTCCTCGGGCGTGATCTGCGCGCCGATGACCGCCGAGACGCTCGACCGGCTCGGCATCCCGCTGATGACGCCCCACAACCGCGACCGGCACCGTACGGCGTACACCGTGTCCGTCGACGCCCGCGACGGGGTGACCACGGGGATCTCCGCCGCCGACCGCTCGCGCACCGTCCGGGTGCTCAACGACTCGGCGACCGAGCCGTTCGAGGTCACCCAGCCCGGGCACGTCTTCCCGCTGCGCTACCAGGAGGGCGGAGTGCTCGTGCGTCCCGGTCACACCGAGGCGGCGGTCGACCTGGCGCGCCTCGCCGGGCTCTCCCCGGCCGGCGTGATCTCGGAGATCGTCAACGACGACGGCACGATGAAGCGCGGCCAGGAGCTTCGCGACTTCGCCGACGAGCACGGCCTGAAGATGATCTCGATCGAGGACCTGATCCACTACCGGCGGCGCCACGAGACCCATGTCGCGCGCGTGGCCGAGACCCGCCTCCCCACGGCGCACGGGGACTTCAACGCCTTCGGCTACAAGATCACCATCGACGACTCCGAGCACATCGCGCTCGTCCACGGCGACCTCGGTGACGGCACCGACGTGCTGACCCGGGTGCACTCCGAGTGCCTGACCGGGGACGTCTTCGGGTCGCACCGGTGCGACTGCGGACCTCAGCTCGAGGAGGCGCTCGGGCGGATCGTCGAGGAGGGCCGCGGGGTCGTGGTGTACCTCCGCGGGCACGAAGGACGCGGGATCGGGCTGGTCGCGAAGCTCCAGGCCTACCAGCTCCAGGACGGGGGCCGGGACACCGTGGACGCGAACCTCGACCTCGGGCTGCCCGCCGATGCCCGCCACTACGGCACCGCCACGCAGATCCTGCGCGACCTCGGTGTGAAGTCGGTACGGCTCCTGACGAACAACCCCGCGAAGACGACCGGCCTCGAGGAGTACGGCGTCGCCGTCACCGAGCGGGTTCGGCTCACTCCGCATCCCAACGACCACAACCTGGCGTACCTGCTGACCAAGCGGGACCGGATGGGGCACGACCTACCCCACCTCGCCGTGCACACCGAAGGAGAGCTGGCATGAGCACCCCACGACGTCCGCACCGCTCCGGGGCCTCCGCATGAGCGGCGAGGGCTCACCGGACGTCACGCCGGTGGACTGCCACGACCTGCGGGTCGCGGTCGTCGCCGCGAGCTGGCACGACCGGGTCATGGACGGTCTGCTCGCCGGGGCCCGACGGGCGCTCGACGACCACAAGGTCGAGGCGGCCACCGTGATCCGTGTGCCCGGCTCCTTCGAGCTTCCCGTGGTGGCTGCTGCCCTCGCCGAGAAGGGCTACGAGGCGGTCGTCGCCCTCGGGGTCGTCATCCGCGGTGGCACGCCGCACTTCGAGTACGTCTGCTCGGCCGCCACCGACGGTCTCAACCGGGTCGCTCTCGACCACGGCGTGGCGGTCGGCTTCGGCCTGCTGACCTGCGACACCGACGAGCAGGCCCTCGACCGCGCCGGGCTGGAGGGCTCGCGCGAGGACAAGGGGTACGAGGCGACCGCCGCGGCGCTGCAGACCGCGACCACCCTGCGCGACATCCGCCGCGGCTACGCGACCTGACGGCGCGGGCTGGTTGGTCGAGGGTGGGGCGCTGAGGACAAAAGGGACGTAGGTCCCGGGGAACACGTGCCGGCCGGCCGCTGCGGAGGGCAGGGCCCAGGCAGCAGGGTGGGGGGCGTCGTCCGACCGGACGGCGCCCCGACCGCACCCACGACAGAGGCACCCCTGTGATCCCTTCCCTGGCCGGCCCCTTCCTGCACGAGCGCTGGTTCGTCGAGCAGACTCCCGGCAACGACTGGTCCTTCTTCCTCTCACCGCTGCCGCTGACGCTGACCCTCGTCATGGTGGTCGTCACCGTGGCCTGGCGCTGGGCGGCGCTGCGTCTGCCCTCGCCGGAGCTCGCCGTCCTCAGCCCGTTGGGCAGGCTGGTGCCGTGGGTGCCTCGCATCCTCGGGATCCACCTGGGCGTCACTCTGCTCGCGCTCGCCGCGTCGGGTGCCTTCGTGACCCCGTCGGTGGACGGGCTCGACGGCGTCGCGGGGACGCTCCTGCTTCTCGCCGAGGCGGCCCTGGGCGTCTGGCTCGTGACCGGCTTCCGGATCCGCCCGGCGGCCGCCCTGACGCTCGCCCTCGGCCCGGCACTCGCGCTGTTCGCGGGGCCGGTCTCGCTCCTCGAGTGCGCCAACCTCGCGGCGGTCGCGGCCTTCCTCGTCGTCCTGCCTCCTGGGGAGGACGCACACGGCCGGGTCGACGGCGGGGCTGACCAGCTGCGCGCCGCGTTGTTCGTCCTGCGGCTCGGTGTGGGCGTCGCGCTGGTGTCGCTCGCCTTCTCGGAGAAGTTCACGAACCCGGCGATGGCCACGCGCACGCTCGCGGAGTACCCGACGCTCGACGTCTTCGGCCTCGTCGGGGTCGACCTGGCGCCCACCACGTTCGTCGCCGTCGCGGGCGCGGTCGAGCTGCTCTTCGGCCTGCTCGTGCTCTCCGGCGCGCTGCCGCAGGTGGCCGTGCTGGTGGCGATGGTGCCGTTCAACGCGACCCTGGCGCTGTTCGGACAGACCGAGCTCGTCGGCCACCTGCCGGTGTACGGGGTGTTCCTGGCGCTGCTGGTGTACGGGTCGGACGAGGAGACGGCACGGCTCGTGCGGTGGCTGCCCTCGCGCAGGCCGGCCCACGAGGTCGCGCCCCTCGGCGAGCCGGTGGCGTGACCGGCGTCTCGTGTCGCAGTGGGCCCGGCCGGGCGGGTCGTCGTACGCCGTAGGCTTGGTGCTGCCCTCCCGTGCACCGCGGGTTGCGGCGTGACCCTCACGGAGAGCACCTCGATGAAGACGTTCGACGAGCTCTGGGCCGAGCTCACGGAGAAGGCCCAGACCCGCCCGACCGGATCCGGCACAGTCCAGGCACTCGACGCAGGCGTCCATGCGATCGGCAAGAAGCTGGTCGAGGAGGCCGCCGAGTCCTGGATGGCCGCCGAGCACGAGGGGCCGGAGCGCGCCGCCGAGGAGATCAGCCAGCTGCTGTACCACGCCCAGGTCCTGATGATCGCGAGCGGTCTCACGCTCGACGACGTCTACGCACACCTGTGAGCCGGTCATGACCGACACCGGGAGGCCAGACATGTCCGAAACCCCGTCTTCGTCGAGCACCCTGCGGGTGGCGATCCCCAACAAGGGCTCGCTGTCGCAGTCGGCGTCGGAGATGCTCCGTGAGGCCGGCTACCGCCAGCGCAGCGACTCCAAGGAGCTCACGCTCATCGACGCCGACAACGACGTCGAGTTCTTCTACCTCAGGCCCCGCGACATCGCGCTCTACGTCGGCGAGGGGACCCTCGACATCGGCATCACCGGCCGCGACCTCCTGCTGGACTCCGGGGCCAAGGCCGAGGAGGTGCTGACCCTCGGGTTCGGGCGGTCGCGCTTCCGCTTCGCCGCCCGTCCGGGCACCGTGACGACCGTCGAGGACCTGCAGGGCAAGCGGATCGCGACGTCGTACGACGGGGTCGTCCGCCGGTTCCTCGAGGAGCGCGGCATCGACGCCACCGTGACGCGCCTCGACGGTGCCGTGGAGACCAGCATCCAGCTCGGCGTGGCCGACGTGATCGCCGACGTGGTGGAGACCGGCTCCACGCTGCGCCAGGCCGGCCTCGAGGTCGTGCTCGACACCATCTTGGAGTCCGAGTCCGTGCTGATCACCCGGGCCGGTGCCCAGCTGCCTGCCGGCCTCGAGATCTTCCAGCGACGGCTCCAGGGTGTCCTGGTCGCGCGGTCCTACGTGATGATGGACTACGACATCCGCACCGAGCGGGTCGAGAAGGCCGTGGCGCTCACCCCCGGCATCGAGAGCCCGACGATCTCCGCCCTCCACCGTGAGGGCTGGGTCGCCGTCCGGTCGATGGTGCCGCGTGACGGGGCGCAGCGGCTGATGGACGAGCTGTGGGAGATCGGCGCGCGCGGCATCCTCGTGACGGACATCCATGCCTGCCGGCTCTGACGGACAGACCGGCACGATCCTGCCGGTGACGTTCCGTCCGCTCGGTGTGCGGCTCGCGGTCATCGCGCTCGGCGTGATGCTGGTGCTGGTGTGCGCAGTGGTGTGGTTCGCGTTCCCGGAGAGCACCCGGGAGAAGTTCACCTTTCTGCAGCGGCTGACCCTGCTGGGCTTCGGGCTCGTCGCAGCCATCGCGGGACACGCCATGGCCCGGTGCCGTCTCGACGCCCGGGTCGAGGGGCTCCAGGTCGTGAACGGCTACCGCACCCGCTTGTACCCCTGGAATGAGATCGCCGGGGTGAGCCTGCGAGCGGGCGCACCCTGGGCGATCCTCGACCTCTCGGACGGCTCGACCGCCTCCGCGATGGGCATCCAGGGCTCCGACGGCAACCGAGCGGTCACCCAGGTGAAGCGACTGCGCAGCATCCTGGCGGAGCGCTCCGGCCCGCAGCCCGGCTAGGCGTCAGGGACGCGGTCGGCAAGCGCCTCGATCGCCTGGGTGAAGCAGGCCAGCGGCGGCGTGACGAGCCCGGCGCCGACCTGGCCGGTCCCGGGCACGCGACCCGCCATTCCCGTGTTGATCTGGGGGAGCACACCGGTCCTCACGACCGAGGCCACGTCGACCCCGGTCGGTGAGCCGCGGAACTCCAGGACCGGGATCGCGAACGCGGGGTTCTCGCCCACCGTGATGTCGTACATCCGGCGGGTGGTGGCGAGCGCGTCCGGCACGCTTCCGCCGACGAAGCGGACGATCGCCGGCGCGGTCGCCATGGCCAGTCCACCGATGCCTGCGGTCTCGGTGATCGCGGAGTCGCCGATGTCAGGGTTGGCGTCCTCGGGTCCGTAGCTGCCGAGGAACAGGCCCTCGGGGGTGTTCGCGGGCGCGGTGAACCACCGGCTTCCCGTGCCGGAGGTCTGGATGCCGAAGTCGGTTCCGTTGCGTGCCATCACCGTGACCACGGTCGAGCCCTCGATCCCCGCCGCCGCAGCGGTCTGGAGCTTGCACGCGGGCATGACGAGGTTGAGGAAGAAGTGGTCGTTGCCCGAGACGAAGCGGACCGCCTCCGCCACCTCGGCGCTCGGCCGTCCCGACTCGATCATGGCGGGGAGCACGTCGCGGAGGAACATCAGCGTGCCCGCACGGTTGCGGTTGTGGCCCTCGTCGCCCATCTGGATCATCTGGGAGATGATCGACTTGATGTCGATGGGCTCGCCGGCACGTGCCGCGTGCTGCAGCAGCGGGCCGAGGACGGCGTTCATCCACCTGAGCCGGTCGATGACCTCGCTGCTGTAGGCGCCGTAGCGGAGCACCTTCCCGAGCCCCTCGTTCAACGAGCACCAGGACGTGGTCCCGTGCACGGGGTCGCGCAGCTCGAACATCCACATCGACGGCGAGACGACCCCCGCCATCGGTCCCACGGCGCCCCGGTGGTGGCACGGCTCCCAGCGCAGCCCCTCACCTCGGGCGAGCATCCGCTCGGCCTCGTCGGGCGTGGTCGCGAGACCCTCGAGCAGCACGGCCCCGATCAGGGCGCCCCGCAAGGGTCCGGACGCACGCTCCCAGTCGACCGGCGGGCCCGCGTGGAGGAACTCACCACGCTCGAGGCCCAGCGCGTCGGAGGCTGGTCGTACGTCGACCAGAGCCGCCTCGGCAGCGAGCATCCGCTCGAGGGCCAGGTCGTTCGCCGCCCTGCGTCGGGGGTCGCCCATCACGGCCGCGACGGCCGGCGCCGTCCCCTCGACCGGCGGGCGCCAGTCGACACGGAGGGTCTCGACACCCTGTTCGTCCAAGGCGTCGGCGAGGAGTGAGGCTCCGGCGGTGACGACCGACTCCGGTGCGGTGAGCGGCTTCATGCGAGGTTCTCCTGACCGGTGAGAAGAGCCATGGCCGTGCGCGCAGCCCTGGCGTTGGACCCGAAGACCCAGGCGCCCGCGCCACGAAGCGTGTCCATCTGCCTCCCGAGCCCCTGCGGGTCGTCCTTGGTTCCGACCACCACCGCGACCACGGGGACGCCGGCGGCGGTCGCGGCGGAGATCGCGGGCGCGAGCTCGCCGGCCGGGTCCGCGGCGGCTCCCAGACCGAGCACCACGTCGACGAGCAGCACCCCGGTGGTGGGGTCCTCGACCTCGGCAACGAGCCGCTCGACCCGCAGGGAGCCGTCGATCATCGGGTGCGGGCGACCGCGGGTGAGCTGGTCGTCGCCGAAGTCGATCATCGTGTGACCGTCCGACTGCAGTCGCTCGTCGAGACGCCGGCCGTCGGGGAGCGGGACGTTCGAGGCGACCGGTCCGACCTGCGCCGAGGTCAGCAGCATGGCCTCGTGACAGAGCGTGCCGCCGGCGAACAGGCCACGCAGGAACCCGCCCGGTCTGCCGCCCCCGACAGCACCCGTGATCGCGGTCGGCTCGTGCCAGACCCCTCCGGCTGCAGTGACGACGCGCTCGGCGGCCGCGGAGAGGTCCGGCCGGCCCGGCCCGAGGAGCGCGAAGAGCATCGGCTTGCCCAGGGTGCCGGCCTGCCGCTCCAGGTGCGTGGCCACCTCGGCGTCCGGGGGCTTGGACACGACGACGATGATCTCTGTCGTCTCGTCGGCTGCGAGCAGCTCCAGCGCCCGTGACGTCGAGGCGCCGCCGACGTCTGCCGACAGGTCGCGTCCACCGACGCCGAGGCAGTGGCTGATCCCCACACCACAGTGGTCGAGCAGCGTCATCAGGTGCTGTGCCCCGGTGCCCGACGCGGCGACGATGCCGACCGGCCCTGGGCGGACCACGTTGGCGAAGCCGAGCCCCACTCCGCCGACGACGGCGGTGCCGCAGTCGGGGCCCATCACGAGAACACCCGCCTCCTCGGCGTACCTCTTCAAGGCGATCTCCTGAGCCAGCGGCATGTTGTCGCTGAAGACCATCGTGTGCAGGCCGGCGTCGACGGCGTCGACGGCGTCGGCGAAGGCGTACTCGCCGGGAGTCGAGACCAGCGCGACCGTCGCGGCACCTCTCCGTGCGGCGGCGCCGACCGTCAGCGGCGGGGGAGCCGCGCCGAACGAGGTCTGCGCGGGCGTCGCCGCTTCACGTAGTGCCGTCTCGACCACGGCCAGCGCCGCGGTGAGCGCCTCGTCGTCGGTGGCCTCGACCGCGACGAGCATCTCGCTCGGGGCCGTGCGTTCGGGCAGGTCGAACCCCATCGACGAGGCGAGATCGAGGTTGAGATCGGTTGCCATGGCCACCAGCGCGGCCTTGACCCCCGGAGACGAGGAGACCCGGCGGCTCACCTGCATCAAGGTGACCGAGTCGACGTAGCTGCCGCGGCGGACCTGGAGTGTCTTGCTCACGCTGCTCCTTCGAGCCGTTGTGTGGTGAGGCAGTGCAGCGCCCCGGTCATCAGGGCCGCCCCGGACACGTGGCCCACGGCGAGAAGCCTCAGCCTGGTTCTCTTCACGTCCTGACCTTGGCAGACCGACGTCACGAAGTCGGCGAGCTCCGGTGCGGCATAGCCGTCACACGCGTGGCGGAGCAGGGCGCGGGAGACCGCGGTCGTCCGGGCGGCACCCAGTGCCTCCAGCGTGAGGGAGCGCCAGAGCGGGAACCGTGGGTCGTTCGTCGCGTGTGCGGCCACCAGCGCTCCCGCGAGCACGTCGTCCCCCGCAGGGGTGAGGCCAGGCCCGCGTCCGAGGAGAGCCGAGGGACGGAGCCCGGCGTACGACGGGGAGATGGCCGGCACTCCGGCGGCCCGTTCGGTGCACGGGAACAGCGGGGAGAGGTCGTCACGGGGCGGGACCAGCCCGGCCGGCCGCTGAGGTCGCCACCACCGGCTCACCCGCCAGGCCGCCGACCGCTGGCCGAGCCGGCCCAGGCCCACGAAGGCAGGGCCAGGCGAGGGGAGGGTCGAGGTCACGAGAGCCGCCGGAAGTCGTACGGCGAAGGGCGTGGAGACCGTGAGCACCGGGACGCGCGCGTCCCCGGTCTCGTAGTGCACGCTGACCCTCGTCCGTGCCGCCTCCTCGAGGTGCCTCTCGGGTCCGTCCAGGAGGGTCATGAGCAGCGACGAAGCGGCGCAGCGGATCTCGCGTGAAGGCACCCTCCGACGATAGGGATTCGGGTAGCGTCCGGTGCATGGAGAAAGTTGCCAACGATCAGGGCCTGACTGCCCTGGAGTTGCCAAC
The DNA here is from genome assembly GCA_963739785.1 of uncultured Actinomycetota bacterium. GTDB lineage: Bacteria > Actinomycetota > Actinomycetes > Propionibacteriales > Nocardioidaceae > Nocardioides_C. The sequence goes on from CAVUBO010000018.1 coordinate 322,229, forward strand.
GCCCGGGGCGCTTGACGCGTCAGGGGCGGGGCCCGGCCCTCGCACGGAGCCGGTGCTCCAGCCGATGAGCGTCGCCAGGATGCTCACCCTCCCCGCGTTCTCGGGGGCCGAGGTCGTGGCGGGCGAGCGCGGTCTCGAACGCCTGGTCCGGCGGGCGAACGTGATGGAGGTCCCCGACATCCTCGCCTGGGTCCGTCCCGAGGCGCTCCTGCTGACGACCGGCTACCCCCTCCGTGAGGCCGGCACCGGTCTGGCTGCACTGGTCGCCGACCTCGACGACCGTGGCGTGTCCGCGCTGGCCGTGAAGCTGCACCGCTACCTGGAGACCCTGCCCGCGGACATGCTCGCCGAGGCGGACCGGCGTGGGCTGCCGCTGGTCGTGGTGCCCGACAGCGTGGGCTTCGACGAGGTCCTCACCCAGGTGTTCACCAACGTCGTGAGCGAGCGCGCGTCGGTGCTCGAGCGGAGTGAGGAGGTGCAGCGCCAGCTCGTCGAGACGGTGCTCGCCGGCGGCGGCGTGGCCGAGGTGGCGGCCAGCGTGAGCGAGCTCTTCGCCGGCGTCGCCATGATCACCACGGCGGACGGTCGGGTGCTGAGCGAGGCGGGCGACGCGGAGCACCGCTCCATGGTCCGAGCCTCGGTTGTCTTCCATCCCAGCGGCCGGTTCCGCACCGAGGTGTCCACGGTCGGGGTCCACCGGGTCGACGGACTGTCCGGATCGCATGCCGTGGCCGCGATCAAGGGCGGCCGGATCGACCACGGCCGGCTCGTCGTCTTCCATCCCGAGCGCGTCCTGGCCGGGGCCGACCTCACCGTCCTCGACCGCGCCGCGACGGTGGCGGCGGTCTCGCTCACCAAGGAGATCGCGATCACCGCCGTGGAGAGCAAGTACCGCGGCGACTTCCTGCGAGACGTCCTCTCGGGACGGGCAGGGACCCCCGACGACGTGCTGGGTCACGCACGAGCGCTTGGCTGGGACATGGCGCGACCGATGGTGGTCGTCGTGGCGGCGCTCGAGACCGAGAACGCCCCGCCGATGACGCTCGGCTACGAAGGCCCGCTCGAGGTCGAGCGTTTCGGTGCGGCATGGCTGAGCGTGGTCGCGAAGCAGGACCCCAGCGCTCCCGTGGTCGGGTTCGCCTCGGAGGTCGTCGCCCTCCTTCCTCTGCCGGCAGGTGCGGGTGTGACCGAGGTGGTCGACGCCGTGCTCACCGGTGTGGCCGGCGACGGCGGGGGAGGGCGCCGGCCGTTCGCCACCGGGATCAGCCGCCCCGTGGGCCACGTCGAGGGGCTTCCTGCGGCGTACGAGCAGGGCCGCAAGGCCCTGAAGGTCGGCCGTCAGCTGCACGGACCGAAGGCCGTGACGTACTTCGACGACCTAGGCGTCTTCCGTCTACTCAGCCTGATCGAGGACTCAGCAGAACTCGACAGCTTCGTCGAGGAGACGCTCGGCGAGCTCGGCGGTACGTCGGAGGAGGCAGCCGACCTTCGCCACACCCTGCAGGTGCTCCTCGACACGAACCTCAACGTCGCGGAGACCGCCCGCAGGCTGCACTTCCACTACAACACCCTGCGCTACCGGATGGGGAAGCTCGAGCGGCTCGTCGGTCCGTTCACCACGGATCCGCACCTGCGACTCGACCTCGCACTGGCGCTGCGGATCGTGAGCATGAGAAGCACCTGAGTCGGTTGGCAACTTCCTACCAAGGAACAGCTGCTGATTCGGCATCTGTTTTGCAGCGAGTGTGATGCATCTCTCTCGGTGCCTGGTGCACAGTGACACTGGCCCACGTCCATAGGGCCGCCCGGTGCATCGGTCTCCCGAGACCGGTGCGTGTTGGCCAGGAGGCCTGCATGTCGATGTTTTCGTGGAAAGTCGTGTATGGCGGCAAGACGCCGCCCATCGGGGCCGCAGTAGCCCCGGATGAGCGTCTGTCCTGGGGGAGGACAGCCGGTCTGGGAGCGCAGCACGTCGTCGCCATGTTCGGCGCGACTTTCGTCTTCCCGATCATCATGGGGCTGAGCCCACAGCTCGCGATCATGATGAGCGGCATCGCCACCATCTGCTTCCTGCTCATCGTCCAGGGCAAGGTGCCGAGCTACCTGGGCACCTCCGCCTCGTTCGTCGGTGGTGCCACCGCGATCTACACGCAGGAGGGCGGACCGCAGGACGTCACGGGCGCGATCCTCATCGCAGGGGCCGTGTTGGCGCTCGTCGGCGTCGCGATTCACTTCGCCGGCACCCGTGTGCTCCACGCGGTGCTGCCGCCGGTCGTCACCGGTGCGGTCGTGATGCTGATCGGGTTCAACCTCGCCCCTGTCGTCGCCGACATCTACTGGCCGCAGGACCAGTGGGTCGCGCTGCTCACGATGACCTTCGTGATCGTCGTGGCTGTCGGCGCCCGCGGCTTCATGGGTCGCATCGCGATCTTCCTCGGGCTGATCTTCGGCTCGGTGATCTCCTGGTTGTTCGACCGGATCTTCGGCCAGATCGACTCCCTGAACTCCGCCACCCAGAAGGTCGAGCCGCATGACCGGATCAGCTGGGCGAGCGTGAAGGCCGCCGACTGGTTCGGCTTCCCGCCGCACACCCCTGACGGCCTGACCGGCAACCAGACGCTCCAGGGCAACCTCGACGCTGTCGGCTGGCACATGCCGAGCTTCTCGATCGGGTTCGTGCTGCTCGTGCTGCCTGCAGTGATCGCGCTGATCGCGGAGAACACAGGCCACGTCAAGGCGGTCGCCGAGATGACCGACCGCGACCTGGACCCGGTCATGGGTAAGGCGATCGGCGCCGACGGTGTCGGCACCATGCTCGCCAGCGCGGTCGGTGGCTCGCCCACCACCACCTACGCCGAGAACATCGGGGTCATGGCCGCCACAAGGGTGTACTCCACTGCTGCCTACTTCGTCGCCGCGGGCGTCGCGATCATCTTCGGTCTCTCGCCGAAGTTCGGCGCGGTCGTCGCGGCCACGCCGGGCGGTGTCCTCGGCGGCATCACGGTGGTGCTGTACGGCATGATCGGTCTGCTCGGCGCAAAGATCTGGAAGGAGAACCGGGTCGACTTCGCCAACCCCGTCAACCTGGTCCCGACCGCCGCCGGGATCATCATCGCGATCGGCGACACCTCGCTCCAGATCACAGACAACTTCGTGCTCTCCGGTATCGCGCTCGGCACGATCGTCACTCTCGTCGGCTACCACCTGGCACGTGCCGTGGCTCCCCCGGACCTGAGGGAGGACACCAGCCTGATCGTGGTGGAGCGTGCGGGCGTGCAGGAGGACGAGGAGATCCCTCCACACGAGCGCGAGCCGCGCCGCGACTCGTAGTCCCTCCCCAGCCGAAAGAGACCCGTGAAGCCTTCCCCGTTCACCTACCACCGCCCGAGCACCGTCGACGAGGCGGTCGAGATGCTGGCGGCGCTGGGGGACACGGGGAAGGTCCTCGCGGGCGGCCAGAGCCTGGTGCCGTTGATGTCGATGAGGTTGGCCGCGCCGAGCGACCTCATCGACATCAACCACCTCCCGACCCTCGACAGCGTCGAGGTCGACGAGAACGAGGTGCGGGTCGGTGCGACCGCACGCCACCGGATCGTCGAGCTTCACGACGCGGCCCACGCCGCCGTACCCCTGCTCCGCCAGGGGCTGGTCCACGTCGCGCATCCCACGATCCGCAACCGTGGTACGACGGTGGGCAGCCTCGTCCACGCGGACCCGGCTGCCGAGATGCCCGCGGTGCTCATGCTTCTCGACGGGTCCGTCGAGCTGCGCAGCACTCGCGGGACCCGCACCGTCGCGGCTCCGGACTTCTTCCTCGGCCCCATGGAGTCGGCGGCGGCGGACGACGAGCTGGCGGTCGCGGCGACCTTCCGGCGTCCGCCGTACGGCAGCGGCTCGGCCTTCCGCGAGCTGGCCAGGCGGCAGGGCGACTACGCGATGTGCGGGGTGGGCGCTGTCGTGACCGTCGACGCGGACCGCGCCGTCATCTCGGCGAAGGTGGCCCTCATCAGCACCGGGCCGGGACCCGTCCTGGTCGACCTGGCCCAGGCTGTCAGCGGCAGCGGGGGCGGCTTCTCGCAGGCGGACGTTCGCGAGCTCGTAGACGCACACATCGACCCGGAGGACGACATCCACGCCACCGCCGAGTACCGCCGTCATCTGGCCCACGTCCTCACCGCGAGAGTCCTCGACGAGGCGCACGAGGCAGCCGTGGCTGCCCGCCGCGGCGAGCGGGTCGCGTGATGGGCAGCGAGACCCTCGTCCGGGTGTCCTTCACGGTCAACGGCACCCCACACCACCTCGACGTCCCGGCCCGGAGGCTCCTGTCGGACGCGCTTCGGCACGACCTCCGGCTGACCGGCACGCACGTCGGCTGCGAGCACGGCGTGTGCGGGGCGTGCACGGTCCTCGTCGACGGGCGGCCGATCCGCTCCTGCCTGGTGTTCGCGGTGTCGCTCGAGGGCGCCGAGATCACCACGGTGGAGGGCTGCTGTGCCGAGGGCGGGACGATGGGTGCGGTCCAGCAGGCGTTCCAGGACTGTCACGCGCTCCAGTGCGGCTTCTGCACCCCGGGCTTCATCACGACCATCACCGCCTACCTCGACGAGAACCCCGCCCCCACGGCCGAGGAGGCGCGCGAGGCGATCTCCGGGAACCTGTGCCGGTGCACGGGCTACCAGAACATCGTCGCCGCGGTGCAGCGGGCCGCCGAGCTCCGGGTCTCGACAGGCTCGACCGGAGCGACGGGCTCGACCGACGGGGCCGGCGAATGACCACCAAGATGTTCGGGGCCCGCATCCCGCGCAGCGAGGACCCGCGGCTGGTCACCGGCAACGGCCGCTACCTCGACGACCTCGGCCACGACGCCTACGAGGTGGCCTTCGTGCGCAGCCCTCACGCGCACGCCCGCATCACCGACATCGACGTCAGCGACGCCCTCGACGTCGACGGGCTCGTCGCGATCTACACCTACGAGGACCTCGAGGCCGACAGCGGCGGACGGATGGCTGAGCCCCTGCCGCTGCTGATCCCGCACCCGACCCTGACGCATGGCCGGACGCCGTACGCCCTGGCCAAGGAGGAGGTGAACCACGTCGGCGAGGCGATCGTGATGGTCGTCGCGGAGAACCGCTACATCGCCGAGGACGCCGCCGCGCGGATCGTCGTGGCGTACGACTTCCTTCCCGCCGTGGTCGGTGTCGAGGTCGCCCGGGCGGCGGAGAACCTCGTGCACGAGGACGTCCCCGGCAACGTCGCGGCGCTCATGGTCCAGGAGACCGGGGACGCCGACGCGGCTGTCGACGCCGCACCGCACAGGCTCGAGCTCGACCTCGCCATCGAGCGCAGCGCCTCCATGCCGATGGAGGGCAAGGGCGTCCTCGCGCAGTGGGACGCCGACGACCGATCCCTGCTCTTGCACACCTCGACCCAGACCTCCACCAGCGTCCGGCAGGCGGTGGCGGCCAAGCTCGGCCTTCCGGTCGACCGGGTCGAGGTGGTCACCCCCGACGTCGGCGGCGGGTTCGGCGTGAAGATCGTGCACCCGTGGCCCGAGGAGGTTCTCGTCCCGTGGGCGGCAGTCCGTCTGGACCATCCGGTCAAGTGGGTCGAGGACCGCCGCGAGCACTTCGTCTCCAGCGCGCACGAGCGCGGTCAGCTGCACCACGTGAGGGTCGGGTACGACGACGAGGGCCGGCTGCTCGGCCTGTCGGTGAGGTTCTGGCACGACAACGGCGCCTACACGCCCTACGGCCTCATCGTCCCGATCATCACCTCCACCCAGCTGCTCGGGCCGTACAAGCCCGGGGTCTACCGGGTCGAGTTCGCGAGCCTCTACACCAACACCGTGATCGTCACGCCGTACCGCGGCGCGGGACGGCCCCAGGGCTGCTTCGTCATGGAGCGCACCATGGACGCGATCGCCGACGACCTCGGCCTCGACCGGGCCGTGGTCCGCGAGCGCAACTTCATCCGGCCGGAGGAGATGCCCTACGACCAGGGACTGGTCTTCCAGGACGGCCGCGACCTCGTGTACGACTCCGGCGACTTCCCGGCCTCGCTCGAGAAGCTGAAGAAGCTGGTGGGCTGGGACGAGTTCGAGGCCTACCGCGAGCAGGCGCGGGCGGAGGGACGCACGGTCGGCATCGGCCTGGCCTGCTACGTCGAGGGGACCGGGGTGGGGCCCTACGAGGGCGGCCACGTACGTGTCGAGACCGACGGGACGGTCGTGGTCTCCACCGGGCTGACGAGCCAGGGCCAGGGACACCAGACGATGCTCGCCCAGATCGTGGCCGACGAGCTGGGCGTCCCGTTCGAGCGGATCCGGGTGACCACCGGCGACACCCGCCGCTTCAAGTACGCCGTCGGCACGTTCGCCTCGCGCACGGCGGTGATGAGCGGAAGCGCCGTGGCCCTCACCGCCCGCAAGGTCCGGGCGAAGGCGCTCAAGATCGCTGCCCAGGCTCTCGAGGCCTCCGAGGACGACCTCGAGATCGTCGACGGCAGTGTCCGGGTCAAGGGGACGCCGGACGCGTCGGCGGCCATCGACCTCGGCGCGGTCGCGGTCCTGTCCAACCCCTTGCGCTACGCCTTCGACGAGGCCGCCCAGCGGGCCACGCAGTTCGCGTCCGCGGCCGATCCCACACGCCCGCCGGTGGATCCCGGGGACTCGCCGGGCCTGGAGGGAAGCGACTTCTACTCGCCGATCCGGTCGACGTTCGCCAACGGCATGCACGCGGTCGTGGTGGAGACCGACCCGCTGACGGCGGAGGTCAAGATCCTGCGCTACTGCGTGGTGCACGACTGCGGCACGATCATCAACCCGATGATCATCGAGGGACAGATCCACGGCGGGGTGGCCCAAGGCGTCGGCGGCGCGCTCTACGAGCGCATGGTGTACCACCCGAACGGACAGCTCCTCAACGCGTCGTACATGGACTTCCTCATGCCCTACGCCTCCGAGGTGCCCACCGTCGAGATCGACCACCTCGAGACGCCGTCGCCGCTGAACCCGCTCGGGGTCAAGGGCGCGGGGGAGGCAGGGGTGATCCCCGGGTCCGCCGCGATCGCGTCGGCCATCGAGGACGCCGAGGGCTTCCCCATCCGCAGCATGCCGATATCTCCGAGCGAGCTCTTCCACCTCCGCCTCCGACACCGAGAGGGTCAGACACCATGAAGGTCTCCGGCACGTCAGTCCTGCAGGCCCCACGTCAGGACGTGTGGCGCGCGCTCAACGACCCTGCCGTCCTGGTGCAGGCCATCCCCGGCTGCCAGCGTCTCGAGGCGCTCGGGGCTGACTCCTACAAGATGACGGTCAGCGCGGGGGTCGGCTCCATCAAGGGGGTGTACGACGGGGAGGTGCACCTGACCGACCACGAGGAGCCCGCGTCGTTCCGCATGCACGCACAGGGGGCGGGCACGCCCGGCACGATCGGCGCCGAGGTGCTCGTGTTGCTCAGCGACGGCCCGGACGGCGGCACCTCGCTCTCCTACGACGCGGACGCGGTCGTGGGCGGGATGATCGGCGGGGTCGGCCAGCGCATGCTGACCGGAGTCTCGCGGAAGATGGCCGACGAGTTCTTCGGCAACGTCGACAGCCTGATCGCCGGCATCCCGGCTCGACCCGAGGTCGCGGCCGGCGCCGGCGTCGCAGGCCCGCAGGCCGTCCCGGGCGGGCCGGCAGCGGTGTCGCCGGCTCCGCAGGTCGGTCAGGTGTTCACCGCGCCGCAAGCCGCCGCGCCCCCGTCCGGGCCGGGCTTCCTCATGGGGGTCCTCGCAGGTGCCGGCTCCGCCCTCGCGGGCGTCCTGGTCGGTGCATGGATCGCGGGGCGACGCCCCCGGGACGTCATACAACCCGGTCGCCAGGGCGACCGGAACGTATGACGTCTCGAAGGGGACAACGGACGTGACAGACATCGACGTCTACAGCAGCGCCCGGGACATGACTGCCGCGGTGGCGGCCGGGGACGTGTCCGCGCGCGAGCTGCTGGAGCTGCACCTCGACCGGATCGAGGAGACGAACCCGGCCGTCAACGCGATCGTCAACCTCGACCCGGAGCGGGCAAGGGAGCAGGCGGCAGCCGCTGACGAGGCCCTTGCTTCAGGACGGACTCCCGGCCCTCTGCACGGACTGCCCTTCGCCTTCAAGGACACCCACGAGGTCGCCGGGTGGCCGACCACGTTCGGCTCCCCGCTGCGAGCCGACCACGTGTCCCGCCGCGACGACCTCATCGTCGAGCGCATCCGCGCGGCGGGCGTGGTGGTTCTCGGCAAGACGAACGTCCCCGAGTGGGCCGCCGGATCACACACCTTCAACAAGCTGTTCGGCACCACCCGCAACCCCTACGCCCTCGACCGGTCGGCCGGCGGGTCGAGCGGCGGTGCGGCGGCGGCGCTCGCGAGCGGCATGGTCCCGCTGGCCGACGGGAGCGACATGGGCGGGTCGCTGCGCAACCCCGCCTCCTTCTGCAACGTCGTGGGGCTGCGACCGAGCGTGGGCCGGGTCCCGACGTGGCCGACGACCAATGCCTGGGAGCTGACCTCGGTCGGCGGGCCCATGGCACGCAGCGTCGAGGACCTCGCACTGCTCCTCTCGGCCGTCGCCGGGCCGAGCACGCGTGCCCCGATGTCGCTCGAGACGCCGGGGAGCGTGTTCGCGCCGCCACTCGACGGCCGGCTCGAGGGTGTGCGTGTCGCGTTGTCGGTCGACCTCGGAGGGTCGTTCGGTGTCGACCATGCGGTGGCGGCTGTCGTGCGCGACCAGGCCGAGCTCCTCCTCGCGTGCGGCGCCGACGTCCACGAGGCACATCCCGACATGACCGGGGCGGAGGAGATCTTCCGGACGCTGCGTGCGTGGCACTTCCAGAACCGCTTCGGCGCGATGCTCCGGAGCCGGCCCGAGGCGTTCAAGCCGTCCTTGGCGGACAACATCAGGGCAGGAGCCGATCTCTCCGGAGCCGACGTCGCCCGGGCCTACGAGCTGCGAACCCGTCTGGCCGAGCGCATCAGGGTCTTCTTCGAGAGCTACGACGTGCTGCTCATGCCGGTGAGCCAGGTGCCGCCGTTCAGCGCCGAGGAAGAGTACCCGTCGTCCATCAACGGCGAGCCGCAGGCGACCTACCTGGACTGGATGCGCTCGGCGTACTTCGTCACCGTGACCGGTTGTCCTGCGATCTCGGTGCCCGCCGGCTTCACGCCCGAGGGCTGGCCGGTGGGCGTCCAGCTGGTGGCGGCGCCCAACCAGGAACGACGGCTGCTGGAGATCGCCCACGGCTTCGAGCAGGCCAACCGCGCAGGAGAACGTCGCCCGCAGATCAGGCAGGAGCAGGCATGACGACGAGTCCCACCACGAGAAGGATCCGGATCGGCATCGACACCGGTGGCACCTTCACCGACGTGGTCGCCGTCGACGAGGACTCCGGCGAGATGGCGACGACCAAGACGCCGTCCACCCCCGACGACCCCGCCAGGGGGTTCATGACAGGCGTGCACAAGGTCCTCGGCGCGCTCGACCTCGGCGGGGAGTCGATCAGCGCGGTGAGCCACGGCACGACCGTGGCCACCAACAAGCTGCTCGAGGGCAAGGTCGAGAACCTCGGCTTCATCACCACAGAGGGCTACGAGTTCATGCTCGAGATCGCCCGGCAGTCGGTGCCCGACGGCTACGGCAACTCCTACTTCTGGGTGAAGCCGGACCGGATCGTGCCCGCCCACCGGGTGAAGACCGTGGGTGGCCGGCTGGCCGTCGACGGCTCCGAGATCCGGCCCTTCGACGAGGAGGGCGCAGCCACCGTCGCCCGGTGGTTCCGCGACCAGGGCATCGACACCCTCGGGGTCTGCTTCCTGCACTCCTACGCCAACGACGAGCACGAGCGCGCCATGCGCGAGGTGCTGCAGCGCGAGCACCCGAACGCGACGGTCTCCATCTCCAGCGAGGTGCTCAGGGAGTACCGCGAGTACGAACGCAGCGTCACCACGCTCGTGGACGCGGCGGTGAAGCCGAACATCCGCCGCTACGTCGAGAACATCTCCGGCCACCTGAGCTCGCTCGTCGAGCTCGCCGAGACCGGTGACCTCGACAGCCTCGCTCGCCGAGAGGCAGTGCCGTTCTACGTCATGAAGTCCAACGGCGGCGTGCTCTCGGCCGAGGAGGTCGTCCACCAGCCGATCACCACCGTCCTCTCCGGCCCTGCCGCGGGCGCGCTCGGTGCCGCGGTTGTCGCGGAGAGAGCCGGATTCCCGCAGGTGGTCACCTGCGACGGCGGCGGTACGTCGACCGACGTCACCGTCGTGATCGACGGCAAGCCGACCCTCACCACGGAGGGGCACATCGGCGCCTACCCCAGCAAGATCCCGATGATCGACGTGGTCACGGTCGGCGCAGGTGGCGGGTCCATCGCGTGGGTCTCACCCGAGGGAACGCTCAAGGTCGGTCCGCGATCGGCGGGAGCGGACCCGGGGCCGATCTGCTACCGCACCGGTGGCACGGAGCCCACGATCACCGACGCGCACCTCCTGCTCGGCCGGATCCCGCCCCACCTGCTCGGGGGCGAGGTGCCCTTGGACCGGGACGCGGCGGCGTCGGGGACGACCAAGCTCGCCGAGGAGCTCGGCCTGTCCCTCGAGGCGTGTGCAACCGGCGTGCTCGAGATCTCGGCGTGGAACCAGGCCAACGCGCTGCGCCAGATCACGGTCAACCGCGGCCTCGACGTGCGCGACTTCACGATGGTGACCTTCGGCGGCTCGGGGTCGCTGCTCGCGTGCCGGCTCGTCGACATCCTCGGGCTCGAGGGCGTCCTCGTGCCCACGAACCCCGGCAACCTCTCGGCGTACGGCCTGCTGACCGTCGACGTGCGCAACGACTACGTCCAGACGGCCGTCGCCCGGCACTCCGCCCTGGAGCCGGCGACGGTCCAGGGGTCCTACGACGACCTCGCGGCCAGGGCGGACGCCGCGCTCGCGCGGGAGGGTTTCCCGGCCGGCGAGCGGGTGTTCGAGCGCACCGCCGACGTCCGGTACTTCGGGCAGGCCTACGAGGTGCGCGTCCCGGTCCCAGACGGCGACGTCGGGACGCAGACCTTCGACGAGGTGGCCAGACGTTTCCACGACGAGCACCTCGCGCTCTACGGCTACGACTTCCGCGACGACCCCCGCCAGGAGGTCGAGTGGGTCAACCTCCGGGTCACGGGGATCGGCCCGATCCGCAAGCCCGAGATCCAGGAGGTCGCGGCCGGCGACGGTGCCGGTCAGGCGCGCACGGGCACGCGACAGGTCTTCTTCGACGACTGGGTGGAGGCGCCTGTCTACGACCGGGCGAGGCTCGGCGCGGGTGACGTGGTCGAGGGGCCCGCGGTGCTCGAGGAGTTCAGCTCCACAGTGCCGCTGCATCCCGGCTTCATCGCCCGCGTGGACCGGTTCGGCAACCTGCTCATCACAAGGACGAAGGACGGAGCGAGCACATGACCGGCCTCGACCCCGCGACAAGCCCAGCGCAGCGTGGGCACGACGAGCGCACCGGGGCGCCGTACCGTCTCACCGGCCAGGACACCGCACCCGACCCGGTCCTCGTCGAGATCGTCGAGGGCTACCTCGCCTCGGTCGAGCTCGAGGTCGAGACGGCCATCGGCCGCACCAGCCGCTCGCCGATGATCCGCGACGCCCACGACTACCGCGCCGGGATCCACGACCGGCACCTGCGCAAGCTCACCGGCCGGTCCTACTCCGCCCTGGTGCATCCGGTAGTGCGGGACTACCCGATCGAGACGATGAAGCCGGGGGACGTGTTCTTCCACAACGACGTCTACCTCTCCGAGGGCGGCATCGGACACCTCCCCGACCTCTGCGTGACCGCCCCGGTCTTCCACGACAGCGGCGACGGACCGGAGGTCGTCGCGTTCGTGCAGGCGTTCGGGCACCACGACGACATCGGCGGGGCGGTCCCGGGGTCCATGCCGAGCAACGCGACCAGCGTGTTCGAGGAGGGGCTGATGGTCCCGCCGATCAAGCTCTGGGACCAGGGCGTCCCGTGCGAGCAGGCGCTGAAGATCATGACCCGCAACTCCCGGATGCCTGACTCGCTCGCGGCCGACCTCGACGCCGAGTGCTCGGCCTGCCTCATGGGTGCGCGCCGGATGGGCGAGCTGTTCGCGCGCTACGGCAAGGAGACCGTGGAAGCCTGCTTCGACGCCGTGCTCGACAAGACGACCGCAACCTTCCGCCGCGAGATCCTGTCGAAGATCCCGGAGGGAACCTACGTCTGGGAGGACTACGCGGAGCACGACGGGGTCGACGAACCCCAGCTGCACACCCAGCGCATCACGTTGACCCGGACCGCCGCCGACGACCCCGGCGGGGAACGGCTCGTGATCGACTTCCACGGCACCGCGCCCCAGGCGAAGGGCCCGATCAACCACTGTGGCGACTACGCCGACGGCAACTTCCTCAAGAAGTGGCTGGCACCGATCCTGCGCAACCTCGCGGACACACCGGAGCGGATGGCCGAGCTCGACGTCAACGAAGGGGTCGTGCCGCTGATCGAGATGCGCTTCCCGCCCAAGGGCACCCTGCTCACCCCGGAGTTCCCCGCGCCCACCAACGCCCGCACGTTCGTCATCCTGCGGCTCCTCGGTGTGCTCGCCGGGGTGGTGGCCAAGGCGGTCGACGGACGGATGCCCGCGGACCAGGAGACCATCCGCTACACCGGCGTCTACGGCCGTGACCGCGACGGCGCGCCGTACCTCATGCGGGAGGTGCTCGGGGGCGGGTCCGGGGGCCGCTACTACGCGGACGGGGAGGACACCATCCACGTGGTGCCCGACTCCCGGAACCTGCCGACGGAGTTCTCGGAGTCACGGTTCCCGTTCGTGGTCGAGCGTCTGGGGCTCGCCGTCGACAGCGGGGGAGCCGGGCGCTACCGCGGCGGTCTCGGCTACGAGAAGCACATCCGGATGCTTGCGGACGCCCACTTCATGTCGATCGCGGACCGCTCGATCCTGTCCTGCTGGGGCGTCAAGGGCGGCAAGGCCGGCAGGCCGTTCGAGGTGGTGATCGACCCCGGTGGCCGTAACGAGCGTGAGGTCGACGCGCTCGCCGACGCCGAGCCGGTGCAGGCCGGTGAGGTGATCCGGATCCGCACCACCGGAGGCGGGGGATGGGGTGACCCCCTGGATCGCCCCTACGAGGAGGTCGCCCGCGACGTGCTCTGGGGCAAGGTGTCCGTGCAGAGCGCGGAAGCCGACTACGGCACGGTCGTCTCCGGTACGCCGGACGCTCCGGTCGTCGACACCCGAGCCAGCGATCGTCTCCGCGACAGGATGCGGGCTGAACGTCTCGACGAGCCGTTCTTCGACCGTGGGCCCGGCTACGCCCGCCTCTCGGGCGGAGCCGAAGCGGCGGAGGTGGACTGGCTGTGAGGGTCCTGCTCGCCCTGGGCGGCAACGCGATGACCTCGCCGGACGGCCGTGCGAGGCCGGAGGACCAGATAGCGGCCGCCACGGTCGCCATGGCGGAGGTTGCCGACCTGGTGGTCAAGGACGTCGAGATGGTCATCACCCACGGCAACGGTCCCCAGGTGGGGAACCTGCTGGTGAAGAACGAGCTCGCCGCGGCCGTCGTACCGCCGGTGCCGCTGGACTGGTGCGGCGCGCAGACCCAGGCCACGCTCGGGTTCATCCTGATGAACGCGCTCGACGCCGCGCTGGCGGTACGGGGCTCCGAGCGGCGCTCGGCCGCGGTCGTGACGAGGGCGCTCGTGGACTCGGCGGACCCTGGGTTCACCCGACCGACGAAGCCGATCGGGCGGTTCCTGCCCGCGGAGGAGGCCGCGCTGCTCGTCGACCACGGGGAGATCTGGGAGGACCGTGGGGCGAAGGGCTGGCGGCGCGTCGTCGCCTCACCCGAGCCGCTCGAGATCATCGACGCTCCGGCGATCACCTCCCTGGTCGAGGCAGGCTTCGTCGTGGTCGCCAACGGTGGCGGCGGCATCCCCGTCGCACGCCGGGAGGACGGCCTGCTCACCGGTGTGGAGGCCGTCATCGACAAGGACCTCGGCGCCGCACTCCTGGCCCGGTCCCTCGGCGCCGACGTGCTCGTCGTCGCGACCGACGTGCCGAACGCGGTGCTCCACTACGGCACTCCGGACGCCAGGCCGATCGAGCGAGTCACCGTGCGAGAGCTGCGGTCGCTCGCGGCCGGAGGCCACTTCGCGAGCGGCTCCATGGGCCCCAAGGTCGACGCGGCGTGCCGGTTCGTGGAGAAGGGCGGTCGCTACGCCGTGATCACCACGCTGGACCAGATCACCGAGGCCGTCGACGGGTCCACGGGGACGGTCGTGGTGCCCGGGTGAGTGGTCACGCACGGCCGCCGAGCGAAGCCGGGCCGCCGGGACGGCAGTTCAGAGAAGTCTCCAGAGCAGACGATTCAGAAAGGTTGTCACACATGCCAGAACCCATCGAGGTCCGCAAGGTCCCCATCCTCAACGTGTCCGACGCGAGCGGCCTCGCCGAGCTCATCGACAAGGGCGTGCTCGAGGCCGACCGGGTCATCGCGGTGATCGGCAAGACCGAGGGCAACGGCGGGGTCAACGACTACACCCGGATCATCGCCGACCGGGCCTTCCGCGAGGTGCTCGTCGAGAAGGGCAGCCGCAGGCCCGAAGAGGTCAAGCAGGTCCCGATCGTCTGGTCCGGCGGCACGGACGGCGTCATCAGCCCGCACGCGACGGTCTTCGCCACCGTGCCCGCCGACCAGGCGCCGGCCACCGACGAGCCGCGCCTCACGGTCGGTTTCGCGATGAGCGAGCAGCTGCTCCCCGAGGAGATCGGCCGCGTCGAGATGGTGCGCAAGGTCGCCGACGCGGTGAAGGAGGCGATGGAGCGAGCCGGCATCACCGACCCCGCCGACGTGCACTACGTGCAGACGAAGACCCCGCTGCTGACGATCCACACCATTCGCGACGCCAAGAGCCGTGGCAAGAGCGTGTGGACCGAGCACACCCACGAGTCGATGGACCTCTCCAACGGCTGCACCGCGCTCGGCATCGCAGTTGCCCTCGGGGAGATCGAGATGCCGACGAACGAGCAGGTCATGCACGACCGCTCGCTGTACTCCAGCGTGGCCTCGTGCTCCAGCGGCGTCGAGCTCGACCAGGCGCAGGTCGTCGTGGTCGGGAACGCCCGGGGTGTCGGCGGCCGCTACCGGATCGGTCACTCGGTGATGCGCGACGCGCTCGACCAGGACGGGATCTGGGCGGCGATCAAGGACGCCGGACTCGATCTCCCGGACCGCCCGCACTGGAGGGACCTCCAGGGACGGCTGGTGAACGTCTTCCTCAAGTGCGAGGTCAGCCAGGACGGCAACGTCCACGGTCGGCGCAACGCGATGCTCGACGACTCGGACGTGCACTGGCACCGGCAGATCAAGTCCTGCGTCGGTGGGGTCACCGCTGCGGTGACCGGCGACCCGGCGGTCTTCGTGTCGGTGTCCGCCGCGCACCAGGGTCCGGACGGCGGTGGGCCGGTCGCGGCGATCATCGACCTCGGCGACGAACCGACCGGCTACGTCCCGCCTGCGTCGTAATCGGGATGCGGACCGGGCGGGGAGGTCCCTAGTCTCGTCGCGTGGACATCACACTGCGTGGCCTGGACACGGCCGACATCCCCGCCTGGAACCGCCTGCTCGCCGAGATCGAGCAGGTCGACCGGACCGGTGAGCACTACAACGAGGCCGACCTCGCCGAGGAGATGGCCAACCCCGACATCGAGCTCGGCAAGGACATCGTCGGTGCGTTCGTCGGGGAGGACCTGGTCGGGTACTACAGCGTCTACCCCCGATCGGGGGCGAGCGAGCTCCACAAGATCCACCTCGACGGCGGGGTCCGTCCCGACCATCGCGGCCGGGGGATCGGGACGGCGCTCGCCACGGCGATGCGGTCGCGAGCGCTCGAGGCGCACCACGACCGGCATCCCGACCTCGAGGCGCTGCTGACCTTGCGCGGCCTGGCGGACAACGCCGCCCAGGCGCGCCTGATGGCCGACATCGGTCTGGGGCCGGAGCGCTGGAGCTTCGTCATGCGCGCCGACCTCTCCGACCTGCCCCGGACGACGTCGATGGTTCCCGACGGGTTGGAGCTGCGGAGGTACGACGACTCCTTCGCCGCAGCCATGCACGCAGCCCACAACGCCGCCTTCGTGGACCACCCGAACTTCACGCCGTGGTCGGACTCGATGTGGAAGCAGTGGGTCACCGACAGCCGCAACTTCCGCCCGGACCTCAGCTTCGTCGTCGTCGACCCCCACAACCCCGAGGAGGTCGTGGCCTACGTGCAGACCAACGAGTACGACGCGTACTTCCAGATGACCGGCAGGCGGGAGGCCTACGTGGGCAAGGTCGGCACCCGTCGGGAGAACCGTGGCCGCGGCCTGGCCGGGACGCTGCTCGCGCACGCTCTTCACGAGTACCGCAACGCCGGCTTCGACGAGGCCTCGCTCGACGTCGACTCCGAGAACCCGACGGGCGCGCTGGGGATCTACCAGCGCGCAGGCTTCGAGGTGGAGACGAGGTTCACCGACTACGCGATGACGCTCGACCCGGACGGGTCACCCTTGTCATGACCTAGGGCCCTGTTCCGGGTGGCCGAACATGGGCACCGTGGAGTCACGTGCGCTGCCGGTGAGCTCGGCGTGAGCACCGACAGGGGGAGGTGGACCGGAGTGAGACGGACCTTGCTGCTCGCCGGAGCTCTGGTGCTTGCGGTCCTCGTCCTGTCCTCGTGCGCGGCGGGAGTGAACCCTGCCGTCGACGCCGGCAAGGACCCGGCCGGCTTCTGGCTGGGGCTGTGGCAGGGCCTCATCGTCCCCGTCACGTTCATCATCTCGTTGTTCACCGACGACGTGAACGTCTACGAGGTGCAGAACAACGGCAACTGGTACGACTTCGGATACGTGCTCGGTCTCTCGATCATCTTCTCCTCGGGCGGCGCGGGAGCAGGCAGCCGCCGGCGTTGACGGGCTCGTGACGGGGCGATCTCGCCCAGCCTCGTGACCTGTGACCCGGGTTGCGGTCAGGGGAGCACGGCGGCCGGGTCCGACTCGCCGGTGCCGTCGACGCGCACGTCGGCGCGCTCCCGTGTGCGCTCCCGGGCGAACAGCGCTGCCTCGTCGGCCATCCAGCGGACCCACTGGGGCAGCAGGGTCTCGCCGTCGCGGGCGACACCCCGGTGCATGCGCACGTCCGCGGGCGCCTCGACCCACACCAGCGTGGTGATCCAGGAGGAGTACGACGAGGCGCCGGAACCCACCCCTTCGACCACCAGCAGGTCGACGGGCTCCACGACGAGCTCCTCGGCGAATCGTTCCCGGTGCCAGTCGTAGCGGCGGTACCGCCCGGGCAGCCCCTGGCTGAGCGGGGTCAGGACGTCTCGTTCCAGGGTCTCGCTGACGCGGTCCAGGCCGCTCCAGCCGTCGAGGAGGTCGTCGAGGTGGACCAGGTCCGACGTGCCGGCGGCAGAGGCCGCCTCCTGCACCGCCCGGCCCAGCGTGGACTTCCCCGACCCGGCCGGGCCGTCCACGCACACCAGGCGGCCGTCGCCGAGCGTGACCGGCCTCGCCGACGTCTCGCGGACGACCAGCTCAGCGACCCGGGCGACCAGCCGTCGCCACGGCTCACGGCCGGTCTCCTCCTCGAGCGAGGGGTGGCTCACGTGATGCCGTGCCTCTTGAGGATCTCCTCGATGTCGGACATGTCGTCGTCGCCGGACTGAGCCCCGGCCTTCGAAGAGGGCTTCGGCTCCTTCGACGTACGCGGCGGCTTCGCGGGCTGTCGGGAGACGGTGCCGGGCAGCGCCTCCTCGTGCGCCCGGGCCGGGCGACCCACGCCACGACGGCCGAGCATGCCGGCCACCGAGAAGACTGCCACGGCGACGACGGCGATGGACACGCCGAGCCACATGGTCGGGCTGAAGGTCAGACGCAGCGCCCACGACACCATCGCGTCACCGATCTCCCAGATCAGTCGCATGGTGCCGGTGAGGTACGCGGCCGCGGGAAGCATCGCCACCGCAAGCATGCGGAGGCCGGCGACCGGCCCGCGGAGGCGCCAGAACAGCACGGTGCCGACCAGACCCGCCAGGGTCAGGATGAGAGTCAGTGCCTGCCAGGTGATGGTGTCGAACGAACCCACACCACCAGCCTGTCACACCCGCGGGCACCGAGGCGGGGTCTCCTTGGCAGACTGTCGGGATGCGCACCATCCCCGACCCGGGTTTCGCCGGGGACGACGGAGCCGTGGCACCCGAGGTGGCCGCCGCCATGTCCGCGTACGCGACCGACCCGGAGCATCTGCACCACCAGACGCTGGCAGTGCTGCAGGACGGCCGGCTCCTCGTGCCGGTCGTGGCCGTGCTCGGCGAGGTGGAGTACGACGAGCAGGGCCTCGCGCACGACAAGACCTCGGACATGGCGACCGTGCTCATGCGCGGCAAGGACGGACGCCTCGCGCTGCTCGCCTTCACCGGCAGCGAGCCTCTGCATCGCTGGAACCCCGAGGCGCGGCCGGTGCCGGTCACGGCACGACAGGCGGCCCAGGCTGCCCTGCAGGACGATGCGGCCGCGCTCCTGGTGGACGTCGCCGGCCCCGCGCTCCTGGTTGTCGAGGGCGAGGACCTGCGTTCGCTCGCGGAGGGCTACCGACTCGTGGAGGCCGGTGGCCGGTGGGCCTGGGCGCGGCTCAGCGACGCTGGGGACGCACCGGGCCGGTGAGCTTCTCGCCCGGGCCTTCTCCAGGGGCGTCCTCGACCTCCGAGGCCTCTCGGAAGGCGAGCTGGAGGCTGCGAAGGCCGTCGCGCAGCGGCGCGGCGTGGTGGTGGCCCAGTCGGGGAGCCGACGCCGTGACCAGGCCGGCGAGCGCCTCGATCAGGGTCCGTGCCTCGTCGAGGTCGACGTGGTCGGGGAGGTCCTCGGCAAGGCCGAGGTTGACGGCGGCGGAGCTCATCAGGTGCAGTGCCGCGGTGGAGACGATCTCGAGGGCCGGGACATCGGCGATGTCGCGCGAGGATGGCTCACTCCCGGCGGCAAGGGCATCGGGCAGGGGCTCGGTCATGAGCCCAAGGGTGTCACGGCGGTTCCGATGTGCGCTCACCAGCACTCTCTTGCTACCCTTGACGCGACCGATCTCGGCGATCGGCTGTCTGTGGGCCCCGGATGGGAACAACCGGAGCGTGCAGATGGTTGATCAGCTCTGAGATCAGACAAGCGGAGAACAATCTCCCACCCGCATCGACGAACAGTCGTCGGGTCCGGTCGCGAGAGGTTCGGCCTCACGGACGATGTCCGTGGTCACCGAGCTTCTCGCCAGGCACAGTGCCTGGTGTCACGGTGACCGCCGTGCCTCCGGCAACGTGTCGAGGCTGGCTTCCGCTTGTATGTCGAGCGGAGGCCTTTTTTCATGCCCAGCCATGATGGTTCGCCGCCTGACAGGTCAGCCACCGAAGACTCACCCCAGGAGGACCCATCAGCACAGAGCTGCGCATCAACGACCGGATCCGGGTGCCCGAGGTCCGGCTCGTCGGCCCGAACGGCGAGACCGTCGGCATCGTCCGCATCGACGACGCCCTCAGGCTCGCGCAGGAAGCCGACCTCGACCTCGTCGAGGTGGCCCCGACGGCGCGTCCGCCCGTCTGCAAGCTCATGGACTACGGCAAGTTCAAGTACGAGAACGCGCAGAAGGCACGCGAAGCCCGTCGTAACCAGACGAACGTGGTCATCAAGGAGATGAAGCTCCGGCCGAAGATCGACGCGCACGACTACGAGACCAAGAAGGGTCACGTGGTGCGCTTCCTTCGCCAGGGCGACAAGGTGAAGATCACGATCATGTTCCGCGGTCGTGAGCAGCACCGTCCCGAGCTCGGCTTCCGGCTGTTGCAGCGTCTCGCGGAGGACGTGACCGACCTCGGCTTCGTCGAGTCGGCGCCCAAGCAGGACGGCCGCAACATGATCATGGTGCTCGGCCCCCACAAGAAGAAGTCCGAGGCGAAGGCGGAGGTCAAGGCCGAGAAGGCCGAGAAGGCCGCCGAGCGCGAGGCCGAGAAGGCCGCCGAGCACGCCGAGCGCTCCGCCGGGGCAACCGAGAGCGCGACCGAGCCGAAGAAGCCGCGCCGCCGCTCGGAGAGCCTCGACCCAGACATGTGACACCCGGCCCGCCCGCACGGACGGGCCCAACCGAGAAGGACAAGCAATGCCGAAGATGAAGACGCACTCCGGTGCGAGCAAGCGCTTCAAGGTGACCGGCTCGGGCAAGCTGCGTCGGCAGAAGGCCGGCCGTCGCCACCTGCTCGAGCACAAGCCGTCGACCCTCACCCGCCGTCTCGCCGGCACCGAGGACGTCGCCAAGGCGGACGTCAAGAAGGTCAAGAAGCTGCTCGGCAAGTGACCTGCCGGTCACCTCGCCGAGCCCCCAACGTTGCAAGCATCAAGGAGTTAAGAAGTGGCACGCGTCAAGCGGGCGGTCAACGCCCAGAAGAAGCGCCGGGTAACCCTCGAGCGCGCGTCCGGCTACCGCGGTCAGCGCTCGCGCCTCTACCGCAAGGCCAAGGAGCAGGTCACCCACTCGCTGGTCTACAGCTACCGTGACCGTCGCGCCAAGAAGGGCGAGTTCCGCAAGCTGTGGATCCAGCGCATCAACGCCGCCGCCCGCGCCAACGGCATGACCTACAACCGGTTCATCCAGGGCCTCAAGGCCGCCGGTGTCGAGGTCGACCGCAAGATCCTCGCCGACATGGCCGTCAACGACGCCGCTACCTTCACCTCGCTGGTGGAGCTGGCCAAGGCCAACATGCCGGCCGACGTCAACGCGGCCAAGGCCGAGGCGTCTGCCTGATCGCCTGCCGGTGACCCACCGGGCGACCACAGAAGAACCGTCGATGGCGAGCCTCCCTGCCGACTCCCCGCTGCTCTCGGTGAAGAGCGGACGGGTGAAGGCGGCAAGGAGGCTCGCCAGACGTGTCTCCCGGGCCGAGCACCGGCTCTTCCTCGCCGAAGGACCCCAGGCGGTCCGTGAGGCCCTCGACCTGCCCGGCTGTGTGGCGGAGGTCTTCGCGGTCCCCGGGGCAGCCGAGTCGCACCCCGCCATCCGGGCTCGCGCCCAGTCTCGTGACATCGGCTGGCACCTCGTCGACGACGCCGCGCTCTCGGCCCTGGCCGAGACCGTCCATCCGCAGGGGCTCGTCGCGGTCTGCCGGTTCCTCGACCGCCCCATGTCCGACGTACTCCCGGCGGAGCCCGGCGGCGAGGCCGCGCTGGTCGCGGTCTGTGCAGACATCCGCGACCCCGGCAACGCCGGCACCGTCATCCGCTGCGCGGACGCTGCCGGCGCCGCCGCCGTCGTCCTGACCGGCAGCTCGGTCGACCCGTACAACGGCAAGGCGGTCCGCGCCAGCGTGGGCAGCCTCTTCCACCTCGGCCTCGCCATCGAGCCCGACACCGCCGCGGTGGTCGCCGACCTGCAGCGGCGGGGGTTCCAGGTCCTCGCAGCAGACGGCGCGGGGGAGACCGACCTCGACGACGCGCTCGACGACGGCCTGCTCGACCGTCCCACGGCATGGCTGTTCGGCAACGAGGCCTGGGGTCTGCCCGACGACGTGGCGCAGCTCGCCGACCGCCGGGTGCGCATCCCGATACACGGCAGGGCCGAGAGCCTGAACCTCGCAACAGCCGCGGCGGTGTGCCTCTACGCCTCCGCGCGCGCCCATCGCCGGGCCGCGAAGCAGGCATAGGTCGCAACCGGTGGTCAGAGCGTCTAGATTGGTCGGGTGTCGCACCGCACAGAAGCCGTCGAGAACGTGACCCTCGACGCGATCCCGGACGGGGTCGTCTTCGCCGACGAGTCCGGCCAGGTCACGGCGATGAATGCCGCCGCGCGCAAGATGCTGCGTGTCGGTGACGGTGTCGGCAAGCACATCTCAGACGTCGTGGCGCTCCAGGACCAGGCCGGCAACGACTGGTTCTCGAGCGTCGACCCCTATGCCGGGCCCCGGCTGCGCTCCGGCATCCCGGAGCAGTCCTGGTTCCTCTCCGACGGCACCGAGCTCCTGCTCACCGTGCGCATCGAGCGGGAGGCCAGGCAGGGCCCGCCCTCAGGAGTCGCCGTCTGCCTGCGCACCTCGCGGGCGCGGGAGCGTCTCGACCGGGAGCGCTCCGACCTGGTCGCGACCGTCGCCCACGAGCTCCGCTCGCCCCTGACCGGGGTCAAGGGTTTCGTCGCCACCTTGCTGACGAAGTGGGACAGGCTCAACGACGACCAGAAGAAGCTCATGCTGAGCACCGTCAACTCCGACGCCGACCGGCTGAGCAGGCTGATCGCCGAGCTCCTCGACGTGGCGCGGATCGACACGGGCCGGCTCTCGCTCTACCCGCGCTCGATCGACTTCACCCAGGCGGTGGAGCGTGTGCTCGCCTCGGTGCGGGCCGGCACGGGCCGAGAGCTCGCCCTCGACGCCGCCCCCGACCTGCCCCACGTGTTCGCGGACCCGGACAAGTTCGTGCAGGTGGTCACGAACCTCGTCGAGAACGCCGTGCGGCACGGCGACGGCGTCGTGCAGATCACCCTCGAGCCCCTCGGCGACGGGGACCCCTTCACCGGCGTGCGCATGCACGTGGACGACGAGGGGGAGGGGATCAGCCCCGCGATCCGCAGCCGGGTGTTCACCAAGTTCTGGAAGCACGGCACGCGCGGTGGGTCCGGGCTCGGCATGTACATCGTCCACGGCCTCGTGACGGCGCACGGAGGCGCGGTGGAGATCGGCGACGCGCCCTCCGGTGGCGCCCGCATCACCGTGATCTGGCCCGAGGACGACCGCCGCGCCGACTGAGCCCTCGTCCGTGCCGCAAACCGGTTCGCCTGCGGCTGGTGCCACTTCCTAGACTGACCCGTGAACTCGAGTACGCCCCTGCGGCGGTCGAGCTTGTCGAGACCCGATCTCTTCAACCCCGACCTCCATTCGTGAAAGGCAGCCATGTCGGGCCCGAACTCCGATTACGACCCCGTCGAGGTCACGCCGTTGCGTGCTGACGAGGTCGACGCGATGCGCGAGTCCGCGCTCGTGGCCGTCGCCCGTGCGACCAGCCTGGAGGAGCTCAAGGAGGTGCGGCTCGCCCACGCCGGAGAGCGCTCCCCGCTGGCTCTGGCGAACCGGGAGATCGGGGCGCTGCCGCCACAGGCCCGCAAGGAGGCCGGCATGCGCGTCGGCCAGGCGCGCGGCGCGGTCAGCAAGGCGCTCGCCGAGAGGCAGACCGTGCTCGAGGCCGAGAACGAGGCCCGGATCCTCGTGGAGGAGGCCGTCGACGTCACCGTCCCCTGGGACCGCGAGCCGCAGGGCGCCCGGCACCCGCTCACCACGGTCCAGGAGCGCATCAGCGACGTCTTCGTGGCCATGGGCTGGGAGGTCGCCGAGGGGCCCGAGGTCGAGGCAGAGTGGCTGAACTTCGACGCGCTCAACCTGGGTGCCGACCACCCGGCACGCACGATGCAGGACACGTTCTGGCTCGAGCCGGCCGACGGCGGGCTGGTCCTGCGCACGCACACCTCGCCGGTGCAGGCGCGCACCATGCTGACCCGGGACGTGCCGATCTACGTCATCTGCCCGGGCCGCGTGTACCGCACCGACGAGCTCGACGCGACGCACACGCCGGTCTTCCACCAGGTCGAGGGCCTGGTGGTGGACAAGGGCATCTCGATGGCCCATCTCAAGGGCACGCTCGACCACTTCGCCGAGGCGATGTTCGGTGAGGGCATCACGACCCGCTTCCGGCCGTCGTACTTCCCCTTCACCGAGCCCAGCGCCGAGGTCGACCTCATCTGCTTCGTGTGCCGCGGCCAGGCGCCGGAGCGTGGAGGACTGCCGCACCTGCAAGGGCGAGGGCTGGATCGAGTGGGGCGGCTGCGGCGTCGTGAACCCGCGCGTCCTGACCGCCTGCGGCATCGACTCGGAGACCTACTCCGGCTTCGCCTTCGGCATGGGCCTCGAGCGCACCCTGATGTTCCGTCACGGCATCGAGGACATGCGCGACATCGTCGAAGGTGACGTCCGGTTCACCCTGCCTTTCGGAATGGAGATCTGATGCGGGCCCCGCTTTCCTGGCTGCGCGAGTACGTCGACCTGCCGGCCGGCGTCACCGCGTCGGACCTGGCCCACCGGCTGACCGCCCTGGGCCTCAAGCTCGAGGCCCTCGAGGCCCCTGGGGCCGACATCGAGGGACCGCTCGTCGTCGCTCGCGTGCTCTCGTTCGACGACGAGCCGCAGAAGAACGGCAAGGTCATCCGCTGGTGCCGCGTGGACGTCGGCCCCGAGCACAACGACGACGAGGGGGGACGCGGGATCGTCTGCGGCGCGCACAACTTCGCCGAGGGCGACCTCGTCGTGGTGTGCCTGCCGGGCTCCGTGCTGCCCGGGCCGTTCCCGATCTCCGCACGCAAGACCTACGGCCACGTCTCCGACGGCATGATCTGCTCCACCCGTGAGCTCGGCATCGGCGAGGACCACGGCGGCATCCTGGTGCTCGACCCCCGGCTCGACTCCGACGCCGCCGTCAAGCCCGGTGACGACGCGATCGAGCTGCTCCACCTGCGCGACGACGTCATCGAGTTCGAGATCAACCCCGACCGCGCCTACGCGCTCTCCCTGCGAGGACTCGCCCGGGAGGCGGCGCTCGCCTACGACGTGCCCTTCCGCGACCCCGCGGTGCGGGAGGTCCCGACGCCGAACGACGCGGGCTACCCGGTCCGGGTCGAGGCCGAGGACGGCTGCCCGGTGTTCGCGACCAGGACGGTCACCGGCTTCGACCCCACCGCGCCCACCCCGCGCTGGCTCTCCCGGAGGGTCCAGCTCGCCGGGATGCGCCCCATCTCGCTGGCCGTGGACGTCACCAACTACGTCATGCTCGAGCTCGGCCAGCCGATCCACGGCTACGACGGGGACAAGCTGTCCGGTCCGATCGTCGTACGCCGGGCCAACCCGGGCGAGCGGCTCACCACGCTCGACGACGTGACGCGCGACCTCGACCCCGAGGACCTGCTCATCACCGACGACCGTGGGCCGATCGGCCTGGCCGGAGTGATGGGCGGCCAGGAGACCGAGCTGTCCGAGTCGACCACGCACGTCGTCATCGAGGCGGCCTACTTCGACCCGGTGTCGATCTTCCGCACCGCCCGCCGACACAAGCTCCCGTCGGAGGCGTCGAAGCGGTTCGAGCGCGGTGTCGACCCGCTGCTGCCCGCCTACGCCGCCGACCGGGTCGCCGAGCTGCTGGTCGCACACGGCGGCGGCACCGTCACCGACGGCGTCTCCTACGTCGGCCGGCCCCCGGAGGGGCGCACCGTGACCATCTCCGCAGGCCTGCCCGAGCAGGTCACGGGAATTCCGGTCGGGGCCGACTCCGTCATCGAGCACCTGCGGGCGGTCGGATGCTCCGTCGCGGGGGAGGGCGACCGGCTCACGGTCGTGCCGCCGTCGTGGCGCCCCGACATCAACGACCCCTACGACCTGGTCGAGGAGGTCGTCCGGATCGTCGGCTACGACCAGGTGCCATCGGTCCTTCCGACCGCACCTGCAGGTCGTGGGCTCACGCGTGAGCAGCGGCTGCGCCGCCGGGCGGGTCTCGGGCTCGCCGGCGCCGGGTACGTCGAGGTGCTCACCTACCCGTTCGTGGGTGAGGCCGACTGGGACGCCCTCGGTCTCGACGCGGACGACGACCGCCGCCGGACCGTCCGGATCGCGAACCCGCTCTCGGAGGAGGAGCCGGCGCTGCGCACGACCCTCGTCCCCGGGCTGCTCAAGACCCTCGCCCGCAACGTCGGTCGCGGAGTCGGCGACGTGGCTCTGTTCGAGCAGGCACCGGTCTACCTCCCGACGCCCGGCGCCGGGTCCGCCCCCATCCTCGGGGTGGACCGCCGTCCCACCGAGGAGGAGTGGGAGGCACTGCAGGCCGCGGTGCCCGAGCAGCCGCTGCACGTCGCGGTCGTCCTGGCGGGCGAGCGGGAGTCCTCAGGCTGGTGGGGCAAGGGGCGGCAGGCCTCGTGGGCCGACGCGCTCGAGGCGGTACGCCGCCTGGCCCGCAACGTCGGTGCCGAGGTGGAGGTGCGGGGCGCGACCTATGCCCCCTGGCACCCCGGGCGGTGCGCCGAGATCCTGCTCGACGGCGTCGTGATCGGCCACGGCGGCGAGCTCCACCCGAACGTGTGCAAGGCCTACGGCGTACCGGCACGGACCGCGGTCGCGGAGGTCGACCTCGATGCGCTGATGCGCGCCGCGGTGCCGGTCGTGGCCGCACCTGAGTTCTCCTCCTACCCGGTCGCCAAGGAGGACGTGGCACTGGTGGTCGACGCCACGGTTTCCGCAGCCGATGTCCTGGGCACTCTGCGA
This sequence comes from uncultured Actinomycetota bacterium, assembly GCA_963739785.1. Classification (GTDB taxonomy): domain Bacteria; phylum Actinomycetota; class Actinomycetes; order Propionibacteriales; family Nocardioidaceae; genus Nocardioides_C. Next base: position 348,636 of record CAVUBO010000018.1, read on the forward strand.
GAAGGCGCCGGTCCGCTGCTCGAGTCGGTGCGTCTCTTCGACGTCTACACCGGTGAGCAGATCGGCGAGGGCAAGAAGTCGTTGGCCTTCGCCATGCGCTTCCGGGCTCCGGACCGGACGTTGACCGACGCCGAGGTGGCAGAGGCACGCGAGGCCGCGGTCGCACTCGCGGTCGAGCGTCACGGAGCTGTCCACCGGTCCTGACCCCCCTTCGCATGACCATGCACGCTGTTGTATGGTTATGCGCATGTCGACCGAGACCACGCCGCAGAAGAGATACCGGATCGCCGTCGCGGGTGCGAGCGGCTACGCGGGCGGAGAGGTCCTCCGTCTGCTGCTCGGACACCCGTCCGTGGAGATCGGTGCGCTGACCGGCGGCTCGAACGCAGGCGAGCTGCTCGGGAAGCTGCAGCCGCACCTGGTGCCGCTGGCAGACCGTGTCCTCGAGGAGACCACGGTCGAGGTGCTCTCCGGTCACGACGTGGTCTTCCTCGGCCTGCCCCACGGTCAGTCCGGTGAGATCGCCAAGGCGCTCCCGGACGACTGCGTGGTCATCGACTGCGGCGCCGACTTCCGGCTGACCGACGCCGAGGACTGGGAGAAGTTCTACGGCAGCGAGCATGCCGGCTCCTGGCCCTACGGTCTCCCCGAGCTCGGCGGCCAGCGTGAGCTGCTGCAGGGGGCGAAGCGCATCGCCGTGCCGGGCTGCTACCCGACGGTCTCCAGCCTCACGCTGGCCCCCGCAGTGGCCGCCGGCATCGTCGACCCGGGCGACGTCGTGGTGGTTGCCGCGTCGGGCACCTCGGGCGCCGGCAAGGCCGCCAAGCCGCACCTGCTCGGCTCGGAGGTGATGGGGTCCGCCGGCGCGTACGGCGTGGGCGGCGCTCACCGGCACACGCCCGAGATCTCCCAGAACCTCGGCGGGCTCACCGACCAGGACGTCCGCGTCTCCTTCACGCCGTTGCTGGTCCCGATGCCTCGAGGCATCCTCGCCACGTGCTCCGCACCCGTGCGCGACGGGGTCACGGCGGAGGAGGCCTACGCCGTGTACGAGCTGGCCTTCAAGGACGAGCCGTTCGTGCACCTGCTGCCCGCGGGGCAGTGGCCGCAGACGAAGTCCGTCCTGGGCTCCAACGCAGTCCACGTGCAGGTCACCGTCGACACCGACGCCGGCGGCGGCGCGGGCCGGCTCGTCGCGGTCGGTGCGGTCGACAACCTCGCCAAGGGCACCGGCGGCGCCGCCGTCCAGTGCATGAACCTCGCCCTCGGCCTCCCCGAGACCACCGGCCTCAGCACCGTGGGACTCGCGCCGTGAGCCACACCCTCCTCCGGTACGACGAGCTGCTGGCTGTGGTCAGGCTCGGGCCGGGCGCCGACATCCCGTCCTGGGCCGTCTCGGGGACGCTGTTCTCGGTCACGGCGACCGCCGACGAGACCTCGCTGGTCTGCGGCAGGGCCGGCGTGCCACGAAAGGCCCGCCAGGAGGGGCCCTACACGGCTTTCGCCGTCGAAGGCCCCCTCGACCTCGCCCTCACCGGCGTCCTGAGCACCCTGCTGTCGCCGCTCGCCGAGAGTGGCATCCCGGTCTTCACGATCTCGACCTTCGACACCGACTGGATCCTCGTGCCGGCCGAGCAGGCCGAGAGCGCCGCCGACCAGTGGCGACGATCGGGCCACGAGGTCAGACCCGTCGACCAGCCAACCGACCCGTCCTCCGCAGAAGGATCAAGATGACTGTCACCGCCCCCAAGGGCTTCCGGGCCTGCGGCGTCGCCGCCGGCCTCAAGTCGACCGGCGCCAAGGACATGGCGCTCGTCGTCAACGACGGACCCGAGCACGCCTCTGCCACCGTGTTCACGGCCAACAGGTGCAAGGCCAACCCCATCTTGTGGAGCCAGGAGGTCGTCAAGGACGGCGTCGTGCGCGCAGTGATCCTGAACTCCGGCGGCGCGAACTGCTACACCGGCTCGGAGGGCTTCCAGACGACCCACGCCGTGGCCGAGCAGACAGCTGACGCGCTCGGCATCGGCGCGATCGACGTCGTCGTGTGCTCCACCGGCCTGATCGGGCTCAGGAACGACCGGGACCAGCTCCTCGCCGGTGTCGACGCCTGCGCCGCATCCCTGTCCGCCGAGGGAGGGGCCGACGCCGCCGAGGCGATCATGACGACCGACTCGGTCAGCAAGCAGGTCACGGTCGAGGGGAGCGGCTGGACGATCGGCGGCATGGCCAAGGGCGCCGGCATGCTCGCCCCGCAGCTCGCCACCATGCTCGTCGTACTCACCACCGACGCGAAGATCACCCCCGCCGAGGCCGACCAGGCGCTCCGGGCAGCGACCAGGGTGAGCTTCGACCGCCTCGACTCCGACGGCTGCATGTCGACCAACGACACCGTGACCCTGCTCGCGAGCGGCGCATCGGGGATCACGCCGACGGTCGAGGACTTCACCGAGGCGCTGACCCGCGCCTGCACCGACCTGGCCATGCAGCTCCTCGCGGACGCCGAGGGCGCCGACCACGAGATCGCGATCACCGTCCTCAACGCCGCCAGCGAGGACGAGGCGGTCGAGGTCGGCCGCTCGGTCGCGCGCAGCAACCTGTTCAAGGCCGCGGTCTTCGGCAAGGACCCGAACTGGGGCCGGGTGCTCGCCTCGATCGGGACCACCTCGGCGGCCTTCGACCCCGCCGACCTCGACGTGGCGATGAACGGCGTCTGGGTCTGCCGCGGCTCCGAGCCCGCCGAGTCGCCCGACCTCGTGGACCTCAGTGCCCGCGACGTCTCGGTGACCATCGACCTCAAGGCCGGCGGGTCCCGGGCCACCGTGTGGACCAACGACCTCACTCACGCCTACGTCCACGAGAACTCCGCCTACTCCAGCTGAGGACCATGACGATGAACGAGACCCCAGAGTCGAGCCTCGCGGTCGCGAAGAGCGCGGACGAGTGGAAGCAGGCCACCGAGAAGGCGGCGACGCTCGCCGAGGCGCTGCCGTGGCTGAAGAAGTACCACGGCAAGACGATCGTGGTGAAGTACGGCGGAAACGCGATGACCGACGACGGTCTGAAGCGGGCCTTCGCCGAGGACATCGTCTTCCTGCGCTACGCCGGGTTCCGGCCGGTCGTCGTGCACGGCGGCGGGCCCCAGATCAACAAGATGCTCGACCGGCTCGGCATCGAGTCGGAGTTCCGGGGCGGGCTGCGTGTGACCACGCCCGAGGCGATGGACGTCGTGCGGATGGTGCTCGTCGGCCAGGTCGGCCGTGAGCTCGTCGGGCTGCTCAACCAGCACGGGCCGCTCGCGGTGGGTCTCTCGGGTGAGGACGCCGGGCTGTTCACCGCCAAGGCGACCAGCACCGTCGTGGACGGCGAGGAGGTCGACCTCGGCCGCGTCGGCGAGGTGGCCACCGTCCGACCGGAGGCGGTGCGCGACCTCATCGAGGCAGGGCGCATCCCGGTGATCTCGTCGGTCGCACCGGACGAGAACGGCGTCGTCCACAACGTCAACGCGGACACGGCGGCCGGCGCGCTCGCCGCTGCACTCGGCGCTGAGAAGCTCCTCGTGCTCACCGACGTGGAGGGGCTCTACCGCGACTGGCCCGACAGCGACGACGTGATCGGCCAGATCAGCCCCGAGTCGCTCGCGGAGCTGATGCCGACCCTCGCCAGCGGGATGGTGCCGAAGATGCAGGCCTGCCTCGACGCGGTCAACGGCGGCGTGCCGCGGGCGACCGTCGTCGACGGGCGGGAGCCGCACGCCGTGCTGCTCGAGATCTTCACCGACGAGGGCGTCGGGACCCAGGTCCTGCCCAGGTGTGGACACGAGGGTCCGGACGGCGCTGAGGAAGGCGAAGTGATGAGCGAGCAGCCAGACACCACGCAGCTCCGGCGTGCAGGAGCGCTACGCCGGTGCGCTGATGAACACCTTCGGCAAGCCCAAGGCGGTGCTGGTGCGCGGTGAGGGCGCACGCGTCTGGGACGCCGAGGGCAACGAGTACCTCGACCTGCTGGGCGGGATCGCGGTCAACGCGCTCGGCCATGCCCACCCGGCGCTGGTCTCCGCGGTCACCGAGCAGCTCTCCACGCTGGGCCACGTCTCCAACTTCTTCGCCACCGAGCCCCAGGTCTCCCTGGCCGAGAGGCTGCTCTCGCTGCTCGGCGCCGAGGGGCGGGTGTTCTTCGCCAACTCCGGTGCCGAGGCCAACGAGGCCGCGTTCAAGCTGACGCGGAGGACCGGCCGCACCCATGTCGTGGCCACCGAGGGCAGCTTCCACGGGCGCACCATGGGCTCGCTCGCGCTGACCTCCAAGGCCGCCTACCGAGAGCCGTTCGAGCCGCTGCCCGCGGGCGTCACCTTCGTCCCGTACGGCGACGCCGAGGCGCTGGCCGAGGCCGTGACCGACGAGACCGCTGCGGTCGTGCTCGAGCCGATCCAGGGCGAGGCCGGCGTGGTCATCCCGCCGGAGGGCTACCTCCAGGCCGCCCGGGAGATCACCGAGGCACACGGCGCCCTCTTGTGGTTCGACGAGGTGCAGACCGGCATGGGCCGTACCGGCGCCTGGTTCGCCCACACCGCCAGCGGCGTCACGCCCGATCTCGTCACCCTCGCCAAGGGGCTTGCCGGCGGTATCCCGATCGGCGCCTGCATCGCGGTGGGGGAGTACGGCCACCTGCTCCAGCCGGGCAACCACGGCACCACCTTCGGCGGCAACCCGGTCGCCGCCGCCGCGGCCCTCGCCGTCATCGACACGATCGAGAAGGACGGCCTCCTCGAGCACGTCCGTCAGGTGGGTGCTGCACTCGCGGAGGGGCTGAAGGACGACCGGGTCACCGAGATCCGCCAGGCCGGCCTCCTCATCGGCCTCGACCTCGCGTCACCGGTTGCCGCCAAGGCCACCGCCGCGGGTCTGGCGCACGGCTTCATCATCAACGACTGCGCGCCCGACCGGGTCCGGCTGGCCCCGCCGCTGGTGCTCACCGATGAGCAGGCCGCCTCCTTCGTCGAGGCGTGGCCGAAGATCCTCGACGAGGCTTTCGCCGAGGAGGGGCCATGACGCGGCACTTCCTGCGCGACGACGACCTGACCCCGGCCGAGCAGGCGGCGGTCCTCTCGCTCGCCGCCGAGCTGAAGGCCGACCCGTATCAGGCCCGTCCGCTGGCCGGACCGCAGACGGTGGCGATCCTCTTCGACAAGCCGACCCTGCGCACGCAGGCGTCGTTCACCTCCGGCATCGCCGAGCTCGGTGGCTTCCCGATGGTCATCGACGCACGCCTCGCCCAGGTGGGTCAGCGCGAGTCGGTCGCGGACACCGCCCGGGTGCTCGGCCGCCAGGCCTCGGCGATCGTGTGGCGGACCTTCCACCAGTCGAGCCTGGAGGAGATGGCGGAGTACGCCGGAGTTCCCGTCGTCAACGCCCTCACCGACTCGTTCCACCCGTGCCAGGTGCTCGCGGACCTGCTGACGATCATCGAGCACCAGGGAGCGCTCGCGGGACGTCGGCTGACCTTCCTCGGTGACGCCGACTCGAACATGGCGCACTCGTACCTCCTCGGTGGTGCCACAGCCGGGATGCACGTCACGGTCGAGCGGCCCCGTGGGCTTCGAGCCCGACGGCGACGTGCTCGCGCGGGCGCAGGAGATCGCGCGGACGACGGGCGGGTCGGCCGCCTACGACGGCGACCCCGTGGCAGCGGTCGAGGGAGCCGACGTCGTGGCCACGGACACGTGGGTGTCGATGGGCAAGGAGGGTGAGGCCGAGCAGCGCAGCGAGCCCTTCCGTCCGTACTCCGTCACTCCCGACCTGCTCGCGAAGGCGTCCGCGGAGGCGGTGGTCCTGCACTGCCTGCCTGCCTACCGCGGCAAGGAGATCGCCGCCGAGGTGATCGACGGGCCCCAGAGCGTCGTGTGGGACGAGGCCGAGAACCGCCTGCACGCACAGAAGGCCCTGATGACCTGGCTCCTCGAAGAGCGGGAGGTGCAGCGATGACCGACGGGACCCACGGCACCGGCGGGGTGCCCATGACCAAGAACGCCCGCCAGCAGCTGATCACCGATCTGCTCGGCAAGCACCAGGTCCGCTCCCAGACCGAGCTCGCCGAGCTCCTGGGCGAGTCCGGGGTCAGCGTCACGCAGGCGACGCTGTCGCGCGACCTCGTCGAGCTCGACGCGGTCAAGGTCCGCATCCCGACCGGTGCGCTCGTCTACGCCGTTCCTGCCGAAGGCGGCGACCGGACACCGAGGCCCGGCGGCGACAGCGCGGCGGCAGAGACCCGGCTGGCCCGCCTCCTCGGCGAGCTGATGGTCTCCGCGGACTCCTCGGCGAACATGGCCCTGCTCCGAACACCGCCGGGTGCCGCGCAGTTCCTGGCGTCGGCGTTCGACAAGGCCGACATCGCAGCGATCCTCGGCACGATCGCGGGCGACGACACGGTCCTGGTGATCAGCCGGGACCCGCACGGCGGCGCCGCGATCGTCCAGAGGCTGCTGGACCTGGCGAACCCCCACGCCTCGTCGGCGCCCTGACCCCCAAGACCCGACGGTGGTCGCGCTTCCCCTGACCACCCACCACCATCGATTGGAACTCACGTGAGCAAGGTCCTGACCTCCCTGCCCGTCGGCGAACGCGTCGGCATCGCCTTCTCCGGAGGGCTCGACACCTCCGTGGCCGTGGCCTGGATGCGCGAGAAGGGCGCGGTGCCCTGCACCTACACGGCAGACATCGGCCAGTACGACGAGCCCGACATCTCGGGCGTGCCGGATCGGGCCGGACAGTACGGTGCCGAGCTCGCACGCGCCGTCGACTGTCGCCACGCCCTGGTGGAGGAGGGTTTCGCGGCGATCGCCTGCGGCGCCTTCCACATCCGCTCCGGAGGCCGCGCCTACTTCAACACCACCCCGCTCGGTCGTGCGGTGACGGGCACGATGCTCGTCCGCGCGATGCACGAGGACGGCGTGGACATCTGGGGTGACGGCTCGACCTTCAAGGGCAACGACATCGAGCGGTTCTACCGCTACGGGCTGCTGGCCAACCCCCTGCTGCGCATCTACAAGCCCTGGCTCGACGCGGACTTCGTCCACGAGCTCGGTGGCCGTAACGAGATGAGCCAGTGGCTCACCGAACGCGGGCTGCCCTACCGCGACAGCCAGGAGAAGGCCTACTCCACCGACGCCAACATCTGGGGCGCCACGCACGAGGCCAAGACCCTCGAGCACCTCGACGTCTCCCTGGAGTCCGTCGAGCCGATCATGGGCGTGAAGTTCTGGGACCCGGAGGTGGAGATCGTCCCCGAGGACGTGACCATCCGGTTCGAGCAGGGCCGTCCGGTCGCCGTCAACGGCAAGGAGTACGACGACCCGGTCGAGCTCGTCCACGAGGTGAACTCGATCGGCGGGCGCCACGGGCTCGGGATGTCCGACCAGATCGAGAACCGGATCATCGAGGCCAAGTCCCGCGGCATCTACGAGGCGCCCGGCATGGCGCTGTTGTGGATCACCTACGAACGCCTGCTCAACGCGATCCACAACGAGGACACCATCGCCAGCTACCACGCCGAGGGCCGTCGACTCGGCCGACTGCTGTACGAAGGCCGCTGGCTGGACCCGCAGGCGCTGATGCTGCGTGAGTCGATCCAGCGCTGGGTCTCCTCGGTCGTCACGGGCGAGGTCACCGTCCGGCTGCGCCGCGGCGAGGACTACACGGTCCTCGACACGCAGGGACAGGGCTTCTCCTACCACCCCGACAAGCTGTCGATGGAACGCGTCGAGTCGGCAGCGTTCGGTCCCACAGACCGGATCGGCCAGCTCACCATGCGCAACCTCGACATCGCCGACTCGCGCTCCAAGCTCGAGATGTACGCGCTCCAGCCGCAGGACCAGGGGCACGTCCTGGTCGAGCACGGGAACCTGCTGGGCGCGCTCGAGCCGGGCGGCGCCGACCAGATCGCCGAGAACCCCGTCGAGCCCGGGGCGCTCGACGACGAGGCTCTGGACCACGCCGCCATGGAGTTCGGTACCGACTGACGCGAGCGGTGCACCGCACCCGTCTCGTCCGACGCGGCATGGAAGGACGACGTGAGCGAAGACTCGAAGACCAACACCGGCGCCCTGTGGGGCGGGCGGTTCGCCGGAGGCCCGTCGGACGCGCTCGCGGCCCTGTCGAAGTCGACCCACTTCGACTGGCGGCTCGCGCCGTACGACCTGGCCGGGTCCAAGGCGCATGCACGGGTGCTGCACCGGGCCGGGCTGCTGACCGACGCCGACCTCGAGGGTCTGCTGTCCGGCATCGACTCACTGGCCGCCAAGGTGGCCTCAGGTGACGCCGTGCCCGCGGAGTCCGACGAGGACGTGCACGGCGCGCTCGAGCGGCTGCTGATCCAGGAGGTCGGGCCCGAGCTCGGCGGACGGCTGCGTGCGGGCCGGTCCCGCAACGACCAGGTCGCGACCCTGTTCAAGGCGTTCCTGCGTGACCATGCCCGCACCGTCACCGGGCAGGTCCTCGACCTGGTCGACGCGCTCGCCGACCAGGCGGAGCGGCACCTCGGCGCACCGATGCCGGGGCGGACCCACCTCCAGCACGCGCAGCCGGTGCTCGTGTCCCATCACCTCCTGGCGCACGCCTGGCCCCTGCTGCGTGACGTCACGCGGGTCCGGGACTGGGACGCACGCGTGGCTGTCGACTCGCCCTACGGTTCGGGAGCCCTGGCCGGGTCCTCCCTCGGCCTGGACCCGCAGCAGGTGGCCCGCGAGCTCGGCTTCACCGACTCGAGCGCCAACTCCATCGACGGCACCGCGGCCCGCGACTTCGTGGCGGAGCTGGCGTTCGTGCTCGCGATGATCGGCGTGGACGTGTCCCGGCAGGCCGAGGAGATCATCGTGTGGGCCACCAAGGAGTTCGGCTTCGTGGAGCTCGACGACTCCTACTCCACCGGGTCGAGCATCATGCCGCAGAAGAAGAACCCCGACATCGCCGAGCTCGCCCGCGGCAAGGCCGGCCGGCTCGTCGGCAACCTCACCGGCCTCATGGCGACGCTGAAGGCGCTGCCGCTGGCGTACAACCGCGACCTCCAGGAGGACAAGGAGCCGGTCTTCGACTCGGTCGACACCTTGGAGGTGCTGCTCCCGGCCTTCACCGGCATGGTCGCGACCCTGCGGTTCCAGACCGAGCGGATGGCAGAGCTCGCGCCCCAGGGGTTCTCGCTCGCCACCGACGTGGCGGAGTGGCTGGTGCGCGAGGGCGTGCCCTTCCGGGTCGCACACGAGCTCGCCGGTGCCTGCGTCCGCCGCTGCGAGGAGCTCGGCTGCGAGCTCGACCAGCTCTCCGACGAGCAGTTCGCCGAGATCTCGCCGCACCTCACTCCCGGCGTCCGCGAGGTGCTCACGGTGGAAGGCTCCATCGCCTCCCGCTCAGGCCGTGGCGGCACCGCGCTCGAGCGTGTCGGTGAGCAGCTCGACGAGGTTCGCGCAGCAGTGTCGGAGCACCGTGCCTGGCTTGGCTGACCAGCTCGCGGGGCCGGTCCTCGAGGTCGCGCCCAGGCTCCTCGGCGCGACCCTGCGTCACGAGACCGAGGAGGGTGCGGTCGCGGTCCGTCTCACGGAGGTCGAGGCGTACGCCGGGGAGCACGACCCCGGCTCGCACGCCTACCGCGGCCAGACGGCCCGCAACGAGGTCATGTTCGGGGCGCCTGGCCACCTCTACGTCTACTTCACCTACGGCATGCACTACTGCTGCAACGTGGTCGTGGGGGAGGAGGGGCACGCCTCCGCCGTGCTCCTGCGGGCCGGGGAGGTCGTCGAAGGGTTCGACCTCGCACGAGCACGGCGCCGCAACGGACCCCGACGCGACCTCGCCCGCGGCCCCGCCCGTCTCTGCCAGGCGCTGGGCATCGACCTGAGCTGCAACGGTGTCCACCTCGGCGAGGGAGCACTGACCCTGACCCTCCCCAGCGCCTCCCACCCACCGGACGAGGTCAGGACCGGGCCACGGGTGGGCCTGCGGCACGCGGCCGACCATCCCTGGCGCTTCTGGATGGCTGACGAGCCGACCGTGTCCGTGTACAGGCCGGCGAAACGGCTGCCCGACCAGAGCTAGCCGGCACCGGTCGCTGCAGCCGCAGTGGCGGTCGCCGACCGGCCTAGCCTGGGGGCATGGCCAGCGGGACCGCGCTCATCCTGGCCGGGGACGTCATGACAGGACGTGGGGTCGACCAGATCCTCCCGGCTCCGGGTTCACCGAGGCTGCACGAGGACTACGTCGTCGACGCCCGCTCCTACGTCGACCTCGCCGAGCAGGCCAACGGGCCGATACCGAAACCCGTCGACGACAGCTGGCCGTGGGGCGACGCGCTCGCCGTCATGGACGAGGTCGGCCCGGCCGTCCGCATCATGAACCTCGAGACCAGCGTGACCCGGAGCGAGGAGGTCGCGCCCGCCAAGGCCGTCCACTACCGGATGCACCCGGACAACGTCGGCTGCCTCACCGCCGCCGGCGTGGACGTGTGGACCCTGGCCAACAACCACGTCCTGGACCACGGCGTGCCCGGCCTGCTCGAGACGCTCGAGACGCTACGGGCCGAGCGCCAGGGGACGGCGGGTGCCGGGTTCGACGCCGCCGAGGCCTGGTTGCCTGCGGTCGTGGAGGGCGCCGCCGGTCGGGTGGTCGTCTGCTCGGTCGCCCATGTCTCGAGCGGCGTGCCGGCGTCGTGGACGGCCGGTGCCCACCGCCCGGGCGTGGCGCTCCTGCCCGACCTGTCGGACGCGACCGCGGTGATGGTCGCCGATGCGACACAGCGCGGAGGCCGACCCGGTGACGTGCGCGTCGTGTCGGTCCACTGGGGCGGCAACTGGGGGTACGACGTCCCACGAGAGCATCGACGCTTCGCCCATCGGCTGGTCGACGAGGGGGTCCACGTCGTCCACGGGCACTCCTCGCACCACCCGCGGCCGGTGGAGGTCTACCGGGGCAGGCTCGTCCTCTACGGGTGCGGCGACCTCGTGGACGACTACGAGGGGATCGGCGGCTACGAGCGCTTCCGCGACGACCTGCGAGTGCTCTACCTGGCTCGGCTCGCGCCGGGCACGGGTGAGCTGCAGGAGCTGACGATGGCTCCCTTCCAGTCCCGCTGCATGCGCTTGTGGCGAGCCGCACCCCGGGACGTGACCTGGCTGGCGAACAGCCTGGACGACGCCTGCCACTCCTTCGGCACATCGGTCGTCGCCGACCGGGACGGTCTTCTGAGGCTCGACGCAGCCGGATGAGCGCAGCGAGGGGCCGCGGATCCGCCCGTCGGGCAAGCCGGGACCATCGGCCCGTGCCCTTCCCTCTAGCCGTGCCTAGCGTGGAGAGAGCGGGGGAGGACCTTGGAGGTGACGACGTGTCGACTACCGAAGTCACGCTGATCGAGGAGAGCGCCCAGAAGACGCGCCGCTGGCTCGACGAGCTCGCAGAGGAGCTTGGTAGGCCGGCGGACCAGAAGTACGCGCTGCGCGTGCTTCGAGGGTTCCTCCACACGCTGCGGGACCGGCTGCCGGTCCCGGAGACCGCACACCTCGGGGCACAGATGCCCGAGTTCCTGCGGGGACTGTTCTACGAGGGGTGGCGGCCGACCACACAGCCGCTGCGCTACCACGACCTCGAGTCCTTCCTGGACAAGGTCGCCGAGCACGGCCAGCTCGCCGGTGAGACCGAGGCTGCCTACGGCGCCGAGGCGGCTGCGCGTGTCCTGCGCCGGCACATCGGCGCCGGGGAGCTCGACAAGGTCCGGGCGGTGCTGCCGCACGACATCGTCGCTCTCCTGGAGGGGGAGACGAGGGGAGGCACCGATGGCCAGTCGTAGACCTTCGTTCCCAGTCGTCACCGTCGAGATCGTGTCACGCGGCCCGGTCCCTCAGGGCGCGGCCGAGTACGCCCGCACGAAGATCGACCATGTCACCGGCTACGCCAACCACCCGGTGCTCGCCGCACACGTGGTGCTCACCTCGGCGCAGGACCCGGCCATGGACCGGCCCGCGCGGGCAGAGGCGTCCCTCGACGTCAACGGCACGCAGGTCCGCGCCCATGCGCTCGCGTCCGACATGACCGGGGCGGTCGACCTGCTCGAGGAGAAGCTCCAGAAGAACCTCGTGCAGTTCCAGGACCGTGAGAGGACCCGGCACCGCTGGATCGGGGTCGCGTCCGAGGGCCAGTGGCGGCACGGCGACCTGCGGGCGACGCAGGAGGACCACTTCCGCCGGCCGCCGCAGGAGCGGGAGATCGTGCGACGCAAGACCTTCGCCCTCAAGCCGATGACACCCGACGAGGCGGCGTACGAGATGGGTCTGCTCGGCCATGACTTCTACCTGTTCACCGATCGCGGGACCGGCAAGGACGCGGTCGTCTACCGCGACGGGAACGGCCGGTTCGTGATCCGTGGGGAGGCGGTCGTGGAGGGCGAGAGCGCCCCGCTGGTCGAGGTGGTCGGATCTGCGCCGACCCTCTCGGACCCCGAGGCGAAGGACCGGCTGGAGCTGAGCGGCGAGCCGTTCGTCTTCTACGTCGGCCCCGAGGACGGCCGAGGCAGGGTGCTCTACATCCGCTACGACGGCCACTACGGCCTGATCACGGCAGCCGGCTGAGCAGGGTGCTCCTGCCACATGCGTCTTTCGGGTCCGGGGGGCGCCTCCTGCGGGGGACCTCAGGATGACCCGCACCAGCCGTCGAGGTAATCCGGTTGTGAAGCCGCTGCGGTGATGAGGCAGGCTTGGACCAGCACTTGCACGGCGGCCGAACGGGTCGCCGTACCGCTGGAACACGAAAGGCACCGAGGTGACCACTGACCCGCACGTCCTCGACGAGCTCGAGTGGCGCGGTCTCATCGCGCACTCGACCGATCTCGACGCGCTGCGCGCCGAGCTGTCCGAGGGCATGGTCAAGATCTACTGCGGGTTCGACCCCACGGCGCCGAGCCTGCACATGGGCAACCTGCTGCAGATCCTCACGCTCCGGCGTCTCCAGGATGCCGGTCACAAGCCCTACGGTCTCGTCGGCGGGGCGACCGGCATGATCGGTGACCCCAAGGAGACCGGGGAGAGGCAGATGAACAGCCTCGACACGGTCAAGCAGTGGAGCGCGAACGTCCGCTCCCAGCTCGAGCGGTTCCTGTCCTTCGACGGCTCGAACGCGGCCTCGGTGGTGAACAACTACGACTGGACCGCCGGTCTGTCGACGATCGAGTTCCTGCGCGACATCGGCAAGCACTTCCCCGTGAACAAGATGCTCGCCCGCGAGGTCGTGAAGTCGCGGCTCGAGGTCGGGATCAGCTACACCGAGTTCAGCTACGTGCTGCTGCAGTCCATGGACTACCTGAACCTCCACCGCGACTTCGGCGTCACGCTGCAGACCGGCGGCAGCGACCAGTGGGGCAACATCACCGCCGGCGTCGACCTGATCCGGCGGGTCGAGGGCGCCCGGGTGAACGCCTTGGCGACGCCCCTGGTGACCAAGGCCGACGGGACGAAGTTCGGCAAGACGGAGTCCGGAACGGTGTGGCTCGACGCGTCGATGACCTCGCCGTACGCCTTCTACCAGTTCTGGCTCAACACCGACGACCGCGACGTCATCGACCTGCTGAAGTACTACACCTTCCGCTCCCGGAAGGAGATCGAGGACCTCGAGGAGCAGACGCGCGAGAAGCCGTTCCTGCGTGCCGCACAACGCGCGCTGGCCGACGACGTCACGACCCTCGTCCATGGGGCGGAGGAGACCCAGCGCATCAAGGACGCCTCCGCTGCGCTCTTCGGCACCGGCGAGCTGACCGAGCTCAGCGTCGAGACTCTCGGCGCCGCGCTGCGTGAGGCCGGTGCGGTACAGGTCAAGCGAGGCGAGGGCGATGCCCGGCATCGTCGACCTGCTGGTCGAGACCGGCCTGGTGGCGAGCAAGGGCGCCGCCCGGCGGACGATCGCCGAGGGCGGCGCCTACCTCAACAACCGGCGGGTCGAGGATCCTGACCTCGTGCCGGGACCGGAGGACCTGGTCGGTGGAGGCTGGCTGGTCCTTCGCCGCGGCAAGAAGCACCTCGCCGGCGTCGAGGTCGTCGAGGGCTGAGGAGGCCGAGGGTGGAGCGCTGGGCCGAGCACCTCGAGGAGCTCGCGCGCAAGGCCCTGCCCGAGCCGGTCCACCGTTACGTCCGGCAAGGTGCCCGCGACGGGGTCAGCGCCGCCGAGGCGATCGAGGCCTGGGAGCGGTTCAGGTTCCTTCCTGCTGTGCTCCGAGACGTCACCGAGGTCGACTGCTCGACCGAGCTTCTCGGCACGCCTGTCAGCTCGCCCTTCGCCATCGCGCCCACGACGATGCAGAGGGCCGCACACCCGGAGGGTGAGCTCGGCATGGCCAGGGCGGCCAAGGCGACCGAGACGCTGATGGTCGTCTCCAGCAACGCCGGCACGACGTTCGAGGAGATCGCCGCGACAGGCGTGGCCTGGTGGGTCCAGGTCTACGTCCCCTCGGACCGGCTCGTCGCCCGGCCGCTCCTCGACCGCGCCGTGGAGGCCGGTGCCTCGGCCGTGGTTCTCACCGCGGACACGCCTGTGGTCGGCACCAAGTACGACGGGGGTCGGGAGACCGTCTGGGACGTCGCGGATCCCGGCTGGCTGCGGGCCAACTTCGCTGAGGGGTACGGCGACCTGCCCGGCCACGAGAAGGCAGTGGACCTCGGACCCCAGGACATCGACTGGCTCCGCAAGACCACCGGACTACCCGTCGTGGTCAAGGGGGTGCTCCGCGGCTCCGACGCCCGGCGCTGCGTGGATGCCGGAGCGTCTGCGGTGTGGGTGTCGAACCATGGCGGCCGACAGCTGGACCGGGCCGCGGCT